>NZ_AJKI01000018.1 GCF_000259075.1 Marinilabilia salmonicolor JCM 21150 | reverse complement strand
GCCGGTACCCCCGGGCTGGGAAAATTTCTTACTTTTACATTACGTGGGAGGCCGAGGGCTTACGCTCAAACCTTAACTTTTCCTATTGTGGGTACAAACCAAACGAAGTTTTATAACAATCGAGTGGAAATTGAAGCGCCAGGTCCTAATGATCCATTTTACGGTCAGGATGCAACATACGCCGATTCCGGCACAAGTTATACCGATAATGGTGACGGAACAATTACTGATAACATTACTGGATTGATGTGGGTTAAAGCACGTGGTTCAAAAATGACGTGGGACGAAGCGGTAGCAGGTGCAAGCAAAAACAACACTGCCGGTTATGACGACTGGCGTATGCCAAGCATTCAGGAATTGTATTCCCTGTTTCTGTTTAGCGGCCAAAATGGCTCCAGCGTTTATTCAACAGAGGGCTATACTCCGTATATTGACACTGCTTTTTTTGAATTCGAATATGGCAGTGGTATTGGCAGAGAAAGGGTAATGGAATGTCAGGACTGGTCGGGAACGGAATACGTGAGTACAACGCAACACAATCAGCCAACCGTATTTGGTGTTAACTTTGCCGACGGACGTAGCAAAGGCTACAAAAAATACCTTCCACCTACCTGGACTGAACTGAACGATGCCCTTTATGTTCGCTATGTCCGTGGCAATGCTGAATATGGCAAGAACAATTTTATGAACAACAACGATGGCACCATTTCCGATTTGGCAACAGGACTAATGTGGTCAGAAGAGGACAGTAAAAAAGGCATGAATTGGAAAGAAGCGTTGGCTTGGGTTCAAGAAAAAAATTCTGAAAATTTCCTCGGCCATAACAACTGGCGACTTCCAAACATAAAAGAATTGCACAGCATAGTAGATTATACCTGTTCACCTGAGAAAACATCTTCTGCAGCAATACATACAGATTATTTTAAGTGTAGTACAATAATAAATGAAGCAAATCAGGAAGATTATCCTTATTACTGGACAGGAACAGTTTTAGTTGCTGGTGGACCAACCAGAGAAGCATGTTATATCCCATTTGGCAGAGCCATGGCAAAAATGGATGGTGTTTGGCAAGATGTTCATGGAGCCGGATCACAAAAATCAGATGTTATGATAGGCGACCCAGCCGACTACCCCAAAGGACACGGCCCTCAGGGTGATGCTGTACGCATATATAATTATGTGAGGTTAGTAAGAGATATTTAATAAACCAAGCTTATTCTGTTGAAAAGAATATTTATAGAATAACGAAAACCTCATGATTGATAAAAAAATAAACGGAGCAATAATATTACAACCATGATATCCAGAGCACACTGAGTATTTCGCTATACCTCTCTTATACGCTCAAGGTGATAAAGCGATAGTGCAACCTTACATCTCAAATAACACCATTATTTATTCTTCAGAAACCTGATAAACAAATATGAATTAAATATTATTACAGTCTATGAAACAACTAAAAACCCTTTTTTCCTGCTGCTTAATAGTATTAGGACTTTCCTTTTCAGGTTGTAACCAGAAAACAGACCAAAGCCGTGAACCAATTGCCAGAACCTCGTTTGGGGATGTATCCGGCACGTTTAGTGATAGTGTTTTTTCTTTTAAGGGAATACCCTATGCCAAAGCCGAAAGATTTATGCCACCACAAAATCCTGACTCCTGGGATGAAGTTCTTAAATGTGAAGATTTTGGTCCCGTAGCCAAACAAAAAGTGGCCTGGATTCCCGACTCGACGATGGACGAAAAAAAATTATTTAACGTCAATGTCTGGACACAAGGAATAAATGATAACGAAAAACGTCCGGTAATGATATGGTTACACGGCGGAGGATTCCATGTAGGCAGCAGCAACGACCCCATGACCTACGGACAAGCTTTAGCAAAAAAAGGGGATGTTGTTATGGTATCTGTAAATCACAGATTAAATATCCTTGGCTTTCTTGATTTGTCGGTTTATGGTAATAAGTATGCTCAATCAGCGAATGCAGGCATGTTGGATATTGTAAAAGCCCTTGAATGGGTGAAAAATAATATAGAGAACTTTGGTGGAAATCCTTCCGATGTAACCATCGTGGGAGAGTCAGGAGGCGGTGGTAAAGTTGGCACTCTCATGTGTATGCCGGCTGCAAAAGGGTTATTTCACAAAGCAATTATTCAAAGTGGAACCCTGCTCAATACAATGACAAAAGAAAAGTCACAAATACTGGGTAGTGAAGTTCTGGAAAATTTAGGAATTACTGCAGATAATATTAACAATCTGGATACCATCAGTTATACAAGCCTGGTAAAAGCAGGAAATGAAGCAATCAAAAAAATATCCGGACCGAGAAAACCAGGATCACCAACAATGTTTGGTTTTGCCCCCTCTGTTGATGGAGACGTGTTACTCCAACAGCCTTTCAGTCCGGGATTTGCAGATATTTCAAAAAACATTCCTTTAATGATGGGTACAACATTGAATGAACTGATACCTGTAGCTTATGCTGAAAAGGACCTGACAATGGAACAGGCAAAAGAACGATTAGCTGAAAAATATGGTAACAAAACCGAACATTTCATCGAATTGTTTGCAAAAACATATCCGGAATATACACCACAGGATCTTCTTTCTCTTGATACTGTTTTCAGACCATATACCATAATAACTGCTGATGCAAGAGCAAACCATGCAAACGCACCGGTTTATACTTACTTTTTGGCATGGAAAAGTCCTGTTGACAATGCAACCAAGGGCTCATTTCACGGGTTGGATATTCCACTGGCATTCAACAATGTTGATCTGAGGCCTGACTGGACCGGAAATTCAGAAGAAGCATGGGAGTTAGCTGACAAAATGAGTTCTGCCTGGCTTAACTTTGCAAAAACAGGCAATCCCAATGTGAAAGGTGTGCTGCCAACCTGGGATCCTTATACCCCGAAAAATGGTGCTACAATGTATTTTGACAATGAATGCAGAATTGTCAATAACCACGATCGTGAATTAATGGATTTCATTAAAACACCGGCCATCAAGCGAAATTAAGGCCAGATACAACAACAAATATCCCCCCTGAAAATGAATTGGGTAATACTTACTATAGCAGGATTTTTCGAAGTAGCCTTTGCATTCTGTTTGGGAAAAGCCAAAGAATCCACCGGCAATGAGATGTATTTATGGTATGCAGGATTTTTTGTAGCCCTGAGCTTGAGTATGGGACTACTAATAAAAGCAACCCAGACGTTGCCAATCGGAACAGCCTATGCCGTATGGACAGGAATTGGTGCAGTTGGAACCGTTTTGGTCGGAATTTTTGTATTTAAAGAACCCACAACCTTTTTACGATTGTTTTTTTTAACAACGCTGATTCTGTCATTAGTGGGTTTGAAAGCTGTTTCAAATTAATAAATGAAATACACGAATGCTCTTACAAGTCTGGGGGCAGTCTGGATGAATAATACACTCTATTTCCACCCACCTCAGACCCGGCATGGTCTCTATCCTTATCCCGACGATATGCGTCACGGTTTGTATTCTGTCACCAAAAGCTTGGCGGGTGCTCTGGCGCTCTTGTATTTCGAAGAACAATATGAAGATGATGTATTCAGTGCCCTGATTACGGACTATGTTCAGACACTTGCTAATCATGCCGGCTGGCAAGAGGTTACTTTCTCTCATACGCTTAATATGGTTACCGGAACCATTGGTTGCGAAGATGACGAGCATTTATTCAGCACACTTATCCTCGCCGAAACGGCAAAAGATGCGATCAATAACATTGCCAGGCTCGGCGACGCCCCTCCCTGGGGAAAACTGAATGATAAAGCCCTTTATATTCATTCATTAGTAGTTTCTGAAAAGTACACAGGGAGAGGCATTGGAAAGAAAATACTTCAACCCATTGAAGCGGATGCACGGCAAACAGGATACAAATATCTGAGACTCGACTCGGATTCAAAAAACCCAAAACTTTGTTATTACTACGAAAAACAAGGCTTCGAAAAAGTGGGAATAAAGTCTTTACCCCTTTCAACCTACAATCTTTATCAAAAAAAGCTATAAAACAAACGTCGGAGAATAAAAGACAATACATTATCAATCTCACTCCTTTACATTCAATGATAGAATATAATACAATTCTGGCAGCAGCGAACATCAAATCCCGCTACTGCCAAAAAATCAGTCATCATCAATACTTTGATGATTTCTTTTTCACTTCCTTCACCATTTTAGCAAATGTTTTTCCCTGCCTTCTTTTTTCATACACCGAAGTAGTAAAATGTCGGGCTTCCTTCCGCAATTTGAGGTAATTTTCATAAACACCTCTGTCGAGCAGCCCCTGCTCCACTGCTTCAATTACGGCACAACCTTCTTCGTAAAGATGCTGACAGTCTTTAAATCTGCATTTCCCTTCGAAACGGGAGAAATCCATCACTTCATTCAGTGAAGCGGTATCATCATTGGTTACCCCAAAAACTTTAATTCCAGGAGTATCGATCAAAATCCCACCGCCTTCCATCAGCACCATTTCGCGACGTGTGGAAGTGTGGCGCCCCTTGCCGGTAGATGAACTAATTGTGGCAGTTTTGAACACCTCCTTCCCGCATAAAGCATTTATGAGGGTACTTTTCCCAACCCCGCTGGACCCGGTAAATACAACTGTTTCTCCGGACTGAATATTTGCACGAAGGGCTTCAATACTATCAGAATCATGAATGCTGGTGTAAAGCACAGGCACTTTACCTGCAATATGTGTCAGCCCCTTTTCAACCTTTTCCTTGTCAAATGCCAAATCGGATTTGGTAAGGATCAACGCCGGCTGAACCTTCTCACCGGTAAGCTGAAGCATAAAACGTTCAATTCTTCTCACGTTGAAATTATCATCAAGACTCTGAACAATAAAGGCTTTATCAACATATGCGGCAATAGGCTGTTTTTCCGAAACAGCTCCGCTTTTCAGCCGAAAAAGTGTTTTTGCCCGGGGTAAGAGATCCATAATCAACCCCTTTCCTTCATCAACTGGCTGAAACAACACCCAGTCGCCGGTGCATGGGTATTCTGAAGAATCTCGCCCAAACAGCATATTCCCCGTTAATTCGCAGGAAAAAAATCCCCGCTCTGAAACTACTTCATAGCGGGTTTTATGCGTGACAGAAATACGTCCGTGAAGAAAGTTTTTAAATTCAGAAGCCTCCTTTTGTTCTTGCAAAGCCGGAGTCCATCCATAATATTGCAGATTATTCATGATGTTTAAATAAAAAATGGTTTCAACCTGGTTCCCGTTATTTCCAGATAAGAAAATAACTGAAAAAGTAAATACATAACAATAACTCCGACAGGAAAATGCCTGAGTTTTCAGAGGAATAACCTATAGTCAAGGCTACAGGTTATTTACTTCACCAAATCCATTTTTGTTTTAAACATACATATCAGATTACATCTACAAAGGTAAATAATTCAGACAAAAACATAAAGGAATCTTTTTCATGCCACTAAATCTGAATAACCTATTTCCATTGTAAAACCCCAAAACTTACCACTTCATAAGGTCTCTTAGATAAACTGATAGTTCCTGAGCAATTTCAGTATGTTGGGTTAAATCGGGATGATCATCGCAACCATTGTTGTAACTTCTGGAAAAGAAAAAAGTATGAACATTTGAATCCCCCTGATCATGCAAAGAGTTGCGAACAGAAGTGAGATAGTTCTTTAATACAGCGGTCAGTTCCTCATTGCCCATAGGACTTGTAAGCAATACTATTTCAGCATCAGGATAGTGCATCCTGAGAGTTTGAACAAATTCCACATAACGGGAACAAAACGCCGTGGAATCCTGAATACCATCATTCTGGCCCAAAGCCACCGTCACCACATCAGGCTGGTAACGCGAGAAGTCCCACTGGTATTTGTTATCGCGCATATTCAACTTATCATAAACATCGGGCATCACAATATCCATATCACAGCAACTGTGCATCAATCCGATTCCGGAAACTGATGACAACATCCACTGAGTATCGAGCATCCGTGCAGTGACGGGGCCATAGCTCATATAAGCATTATGCTGGTCATGCCATTCACCTTCACCACATGGAATCTCAGAAACATCGCTTCCTGTTCCGCAGGTAATGGAATTGCCATAAAATTCAATTTTTCGTTCAGGTAGAGCTTCCGGCTCTATCAACTTTTCACAATGGAGTCCAACAAATTCCAGATATCCAATCCCTGATTCTGTACTCTTACTGATGACAAGATGATGCAGCCCCTCTCCCATAGCATCTATCTTTATCACATTGTTTTTCCCCGTTAACTTTATCCGCCGAACCGGCTGATTATCGACTTGCAGGGAAACATAATTATGATTACTTCCAGACAACACCTCATCATTGAGTTCTATCAGGCAGGAATCTCCTTCGAAACGGGCCTGTATATAAACTCCGGGGGCCCAGAATCGGGGAAACTCAGGATTGGAAAAATCGATCCGCCCCGTATATTGAAAATGGGGATGGTCTGCTGAAAAGAATTTTGCTTGAGAATGGGAACAACTTCCCAGGATGGGAGCAACCAACACCAACGTTAAAACCAATATCAAAGAATCAAAACTGTAAGTTTTCATAGCTGTAGTATCAAAAATAAACCTTCAAAACAAGCAAAAATTTGAAAATTACAGTCTCTTTAAATACTTCAAAAGCCTCTACAAATCAATCAATCTCTGATATTTTCTTACTCAACCATGATCAACCCCGGATGATCTCCTGTGATGCAACGCCCCCCATCGGGTGTAACAACAAAAGTATTTTCTATCCCTACCATCCCCACACCTTCGATTCCTTTTTTGGGCTCCACGGCAAATACCATATTTTCTTCCAGCGGATCTTTGAACCCTTTGGCCAGCACAGGAAGTTCGTCCACAGTGAGGCCAATGCCGTGCCCCAGAAACTTCACGTAACGATCGCCAAAACCCATAAAATTCTCTTTGAAATCCGGGCTGAGACCATCCATTATGGTTTCATAGATATTTTCCGGAATATTGCCGGGTTTCAACATCGAAGCCACCTGGTGTTGAATATCTACACACTGTTTATGAATGTTCTGAACATCTTCCGGGAGCGGCTTCCCAAACATATAGGTCATGGTTTTATCCGAGTGATAACCATTCACCCCCATTCCCATATCCACAAATACCAGATCACCCTTCTGAAGTTTTCGCTTTCTGCTGCCCAGGCCCGGAACAGCGGCATTCAATCCGCGATTTCCTCCTGGGCCGTCGAAATTGGTGGGATACAACGAACTCTCCCCAAACCCCAGTTGGGCAACCACAATTTCTGTATCAAACATGGAAAAACGGGCGGTCCCCTGATGCCCTTCCAGGACCATCAGCCGGTAAAGTTCACCGGAGAGATCAGCCTCAGTCATTCCTTCTTTCAGAATATTGGGAACCAGATTTTCAAGCACCCGCTGGTGAATGGCTCCCGCTTTTTCCATAAAACTCAATTCCAAATCACTCTTCACAGCTCTGGTCATTGACACCTGCAAATCGAGGGACTGAAACCGTTCAAAAGGAAAATGTTTGCGAATGCGGTTAAACATTGCCAGAGGCACAAATTCTGCCTCCAGATATACCTCTTTGGGAGTCTGAGGGTAAACAGCAGCAGCATCCCTGTAGCTACCCATGAGGCGGATATCAGGAAATTCTGATTCTTTGGATGTCCGCTCAAAACTCTTTCTAACCCATAAAGTAGCCTCCCCGTCCCGGGGAATAATCAACATCCCGTCGGGCATTGATCCTGTGAAATACAAAAGATTGATTTTACTAAAGATAATTCCCATCTCCCATTCCGGATTTTGGGCATTCATTATTTCACGAAAACGAACAAGTCGCCGATTGAGCTCTGAAGCGGGGATAATAGATTCCATAAAAATATTTTTTGATAATGCTGTTCCCAAATTAAACTATATGGGATGGCATATAAATACGATTCATTTTATCATTCAATTAGCCAAAATTAAAGAAAAACGATAAATTAGGAGTGTTTCCTTATCTTTAATTGTGGTTTTAGAACATAGAAGGAAGATTCCCAATTCCTCCATTACGAATAATCTGCTGTTGGTTGGTGTTTGATTTGAATAAAAAACATACAATAATGAAAATAGAAAAAATCCCCAGCAACAAGAAGCAACACATTGACTTACTGCTCTTAGCAGACGAGTCTGAAGATATGATAGACCGATATCTGGAAAGGGGCGATATGTTTGCATTATACGACCAGGATTTAAAGACAGTTTGTGTTGTTGCAGCAATTGACGAAGCAACCTGCGAACTGAAAAATATAGCAACCTATGAAAAGTATCAGAGGAAAGGATATGCAAAAGCGTTGATAAACTTCATCTCACATTACTACAAAGACAGCTTTGAAACGATGCTTGTCGGAACAGGGGATACTCCGGCAATCCTGTCGTTTTATGAAAGTTGCGGATTTGAAAAGTCTCACATTATTGTAAATTTTTTTACTGATAATTATGACCATCCAATGTTTGAAGACGAGGTACAGCTTATTGATATGGTCTATTTGAAGAAAATATTATAGCAAAATAAAAGATTTCTAAGAACTAAAAGCACAAGACAATGAAAAAGACAATTGCCAACACAACGATCGAAATCGGCCGGGGAGACATCGCCTCCCAACCGGATATGCAAGCCATTGTCAATGCAGCAAACGCACAGTTATTGAATGGAGGAGGTGTGGCAGGAGCCATTCACCGGGCTGCCGGTCCCGGACTGGAAAAAGAGTGCAAACCCATGGGCCCCATTCAACCGGGAGAAGCGGTAATTTCGGGGGGACACAATCTTCCGAATAAATACGTTATTCACTGCCTGGGCCCCGTTTACGGAAAGGACAAACCTGAGGATAAATTGCTGGCTGATTGTTACAGAAATGCATTGCAGCTGGCGGATAAAAAAGAAATTGAATCCATCGCATTTCCGGCTATTTCGACCGGTATTTTTGGTTACCCCACCAAAGATGCAGCCAGGGTGGCGCTCGAAACGATTATCAATACCATTCCGGGACTCAAATATTTGAAAACTGTTCGGATAGTCCTGTTTGGCCGGGAAGATTTTGAAATATGGAAAAATGCATTGGACGAATAAAAACTAAAAAAGGGCCGCCCGGTTCAAACCGGTGCAGCCCTTTTATTCACACACAATCAAAAAACTTCTTACTTTCTTAATTTTTTTACCTGTCCAACTATAGTACCATTGGCCAGTTGAATAAAGTATATCCCTGAGGGCAGAGCATCAAAGGACACCCGTGAATAATCTCTGAAGCTTCCACCGGCTTCTCTATTTCCGTTGGTATCATAAACCCTGTAAGTTGTTTCAGAACCTTCAAATTCAGCTATCTCTGATATTTGCAGCTCATCTCCCACAGGATTGGGCCAGGCATTGTAATAACGGGAAGTATCCTGAGCAGACCCAAAAACAGGTGTAGAATCGCTCACCACTACCAGAACAGAACAATACGCAAAAATAACATTTTTAACCGATGTACGACAATCCTGGCTGCATGAGGAAGAAAATATTTTATGAAATACGTTCTTTTTTAGACAGACGTAAATAAACCGGTAAAAAAACAAAACCCCGTCAAAACAAGAGGCCTTGACGGGGGAGCTTAACATCCTTACAGAATTACTCTTGCAACAACTCCTGCACTGCATTGGCCAGATAAATATACGCCCCGCCAACAGTAATAACATATTCATTCTCCCCCCACAAGAATGGCCAGTCTTCTTTGTTTTCCGGGAAATCGGGATCAAGAATCAATACCCCAGGTACAATACCCCCGGGAATGTAGGAAAAATCGGCCCGGTTCATTCCATAAGCCACCTTTTTTGTATGGAGTCCAACACCTGACACAAAAGAAATATCAGAATCGGGGTGACAGCCCAATATATAATTCAACGCCTTGAAAACATATTCTCTATCCATAACATCAGGAAATGCTTTGTAAAGCATATAATTGGTAATTCCAAAGCCAACAATAGTTCCGTTTCCGGCCCATCCGCCTTCGGTGATTGGCACGCCAAATGGATTTTGTTGCTGAAGAACCTGCAGTTCCTTAACGTAAGTTTCAGTTCTCTGTCTCACTTTAGCAACAAAAGCATCATCCATATAGTCGAGTGCCGGCAAAAGCGTAGAAGCAAGAAAAGCAAAACCTTTACTCACTTCGGGCCACAGCTCCTCTATTCTTTGAGCATATTTATCATTGCCTGTAGCAATCAAAAGTTGGGTTGCTGCGCGAAGTTCTTCAAGAATCATAGGGCCACCGGTTGTATTTCCCACATAGAAAATATCCGGTTCTTTGGACTGTTCAAGATTCCAAACCCCGATGGCAGTTTCGAGACACTCCTGAGCAAATTCGGGATTATACGTTTTCAAGGCCCTTGAAGATGCAGCCAGAGCCGCAGCACTACCATAATTAAGTGGAGTGGACTTGCTGGTAAATGCCCAGCGGTCATCAAAGGTTCCACTGTAAGGATAATCTAATTCCATGCTGTCCAGGGCAGGGTTGAAAATAAGATTATCGGTCATTGTAAGACCATCGCCCAAATGAGTATATTGCGACAAATCGGAAACAATAATCCCGGGAATGGCGTGTCCCACAGCCCGATGTTGGGCCAGCAGTCCGATGGCACCATGTTCAATCTGCTGAAGAATGTCATTTTTACCATCCGAATGATGCAAGTCCACATAGCGGTTTTCCTGTTCGACGAGCGTTTCATCGCGGTATATCTGAAAATCTTCCCAGGCACTAACAAGGTGCAAAACAGTATAATATTGCGACTGTGTCCGAATATCATAATCACCTGCATCATACCAGCCCCCCACATTTAATCCGGGAATATGCTCCCCCGGTTGATACTGAGTATTGGTTGTTGGCCCCTGGGCATACAAATCGAAATGCTCATGGTTGACGGGAGCCTGAAGGGCATCATCCAGATGCGAAGCCCCATGCCATACACGATAAGCCTCATTCACCAGCACATGATCCATTTGTACGGGAATAAAAACATCCAGAGTCGGATGCCAGATGTTATCATAAACATTTTCCCCTATTCGCAACGGGCGACTCTCCCACTCCCCATACCTGACTGTATAAATGCCAGGCTCTTTAACCTCTGAAAAATCAAAAGTCCCGTACTTATAGCGCTGATAAAAGCCCCAGCGGGCCACCTCCCCGTTATAAACGCTGGTTTTCCTTCCATTTTCATCAATCTTGTACAATGAAGCTTCGGTAAGAAAATCAGCATTCTTGTCAAGTTCTATCACAGCCTTTTTCTGTTGAGACGGATGATATCCTACCTGCGAAAAACTGATTACCGGGTCACGCATCCAGTTTTCCACTCCCGAAACATCCATTTTCCATTCAATTACTCTCCCGGTTTTTCCTGAAGGGATGATGCTTCGCAACACCAACCAGCCATTCTGGGCTTTGTTCCGGCCATCAAAAAACATCAGTTCATTCTCCGATTCAATGGCAATTCTGCGAAAGTCATCTTCAGGGGCAAATACCATTTTATGCCCTGTAGCAAGTGCTTCCGGCTCTATTTGTCCCAAGTCATTTTTTATGGTAGGCCCTGAAGGATAATGAGGAATAATCCCCGGCGTCCCATCCATCAGATAAGTCTTTTCGAAATAGGCTGAAGGCAGAAACTCCAGGTTGAATCCCGCTTTTCCTTCCAGATACTCAGGCAAAGGTTTGTCAAGGTGAACACTGATAATGATGTCATCGCCCGAAGGTTCTGTTTGAATCATATAACCAAAATCAGGATACTCAAGCCAGGCTTTCACTATGTTATTGACCAGGTCAACCTCTTTTCGGTTAAATTTGGGAATGGGATCCCACTGTTCGGGGGTACGATTCAACCGTACATCCCCATTGGTAACAGTTCGTTTGCCATGGTGAATAATTTCAATGCCACTCATTTTGGAATCACTGAAATTCTCATTGTACCAGTTGGTAAACATCAGCACATTGACTCCCGGCATTTCGTAGTAGGCAGAATCATTCAATTCCATATTGTTCTGTTCTGCCCTGGTGTTTATAAAAAAAGAACTCAAAAGAGTTACAATCAAAAAATTCCGGAGCATGGAGGGCAGGCGGCTATTGTTTGTTGTGGTCAATTTGGTCATAGCTTCTGATTTTTTGTTTATCCAAATATAACGAATTATTTTTATCCCAAATCATAGATCCTTAATGCCAACAACCATTTCTTTGGCCGGTTTAGCCCTGTTCATTTTCCCCCTGGGATTTATTTTGTGGGAGGAAATCTCCGCCCCATTGGGTGAGATCAATCCGTTTATGATTGTTTTTATGGTAATGTATGGAGATATCCCCGCACTGATTGAAACGCTTATTTTTATTTAGTATATCCCCGCTCCAAAACCAAATTTATTTTTCCTTTACTGACCGTCATCCTCTACCTCCTTCTGCTTCCGTTCATGTGGAGCATCCATTCACAAAAAGAGAAACTGCTCCTTGCCAGACATGAAGAGACAATCGAAGAAATTGCAACAGCCCTGCTTCAGGATAAGACAGGAACCATAGAGGCCAATGAGATACTTCAAAAGAAAGCAATTCACCTATCGGTAAATTGCATTCCAAAAGAAAATGAACATGTTCTCTTTCTTTTCGGAGGAATGGTCAACAATTGCTATAGAATTGCCTCATCGATTACCGGAAGTCAGCCCTCTGAAACCTGCAATGCGCTGTCATTGGAAACGTAGTAAAGCAATCTCAATATTTTAACCAAACACCAAATAATAATAACAATTACCGATAAAACTTAATCCAATCCAAAACAAGCACAAACTCTCCCACTTGTTTATCTGAAATTAAAACCCCCATTTGGGTAATATCATTTGATTTCAGTGCAGGCTTGTTTTTAAGCGTATTCCCTCTGAAAGTGGCTTCAAAGTCCTCAAATGGTATTTTAAATTCTTCCCACTCCTCATCTGAAGTCTTAATTTTGAATTGATATGCATACCCATCACCTTCTTCATGCGTTCTGAAACGGATTCCATACACTTTCCCGTCTCCTTTAGCCCGAACAACAACACCCTTAAAATTGTATTTCAAATCAGAAAATTCTATAGAAGTTCGAGCCGAAGCAAAACCACCATTATTGGCCAAAGAAACCTTTCCCTTAAAGGTCATAAAACCTCCAGGGTTGTGATGGATTTGGCTCTCTGATAAGCCGCCCATTACGCCATCATTAACAATCTGCCAATTCCCTGAGTTTTCAGGTGAATCGAAGTCGAATAATGTAGTCTCTCCATTTGTCAATATAAGTCCCATAATTACTACAAGTAAAATTTTCATATCATCCACATTGGTCGGCTTTCAGTAGCTCAATATCCCTCAAAACTAGATTCGCTTCAGCGGTCTTCTCATCACTGGCTTTACGGTTAATCGTCGATAATTTATAGGCTTCATTTAGCAACCGCTGGTATTTCTTATTCAATACTTCAATTTTTGATTTTCTCTTGAACAAATTAAACATAGTATGGAGTTTAAAAAAGTTATTATTCCGTTAACACATACAAAACACCGCATTCTCACCAGTCGCTTCGTTGTTACATCTGCTAGAAAAACATCAGTGCAATTAACAAAAAAACAGATTGTCTAATATTTATCTGTCAGTCATTAAACAAACACCGCAATGTAAAGGTTTATTTGATGAAGCAAATAATAATAGATCGTTAGATTATTAGAAATTAGAGGTTGAACAAATCGTATAACATTGACAATATGAATTTTACAAAAACCCTCATTTCAATTTAAAGATTTAACTTCCAATATTTTGAAATAATTTCACGGACTATTGAAATAAAAACATACACTATGGATTTAGTCACTCAAACGGCCCTTGGAGCTGCGGTAGGAGAAGTTGTTCTGGGTAGAAAAGCAGGAAATAAAGCCATCATGTGGGGTGCGGTTGGAGGGCTAATTCCCGATTTGGATGTATTGGTCTCACCTTTCTTCAGTGAAGTAGACGGACTATTTGTCCATCGAGGTTTCAGCCATAGCTTAATTTTTGCTTTTCTTATAGCGCCCCTGCTGGGATGGCTGATCCATCGTATCCATCAAAAGAAAATGAACATCAGTTGGCGGGAATGGACCGGGTTGATATTCTGGGCTGTCTTTACGCATCCTCTATTAGACTATTTCACCACTTATGGTACAGGTGCTTTACTTCCTTTTCACAACTACAGAGTTGAATTCTCTACCATTGCCATTGTAGATATTTTCTATACTTTGCCATTTGTATTGGTGCTTCTGGTCATTCCGTTCCTCAATCGGACTGCTCTAATCAGGAGAAAGCTCATATTGGGTATGTTTTCAATCACTTCACTCTATTTGGCAGGAACCGTTGTGAACAAACAACATGTAAATAATGTATTTGAAAAAGCTTTTTCCCAAAATCAAATATCTTATGACCGATATAGAACGTCTCCGTTGCCGTTAACCAACTTTCTCTGGATGGGACTTGCAGAAAATGATTCGGGGTTTCACATCGCACTGTATTCAAATTTTGATGATCACATACCTGATGATTTTATTTTTGTTCCCCGCAACAGAGCGTTGCTGGATGAATATTCAGGCAACGAGGAATTAAACCAGTTAATTCAATTTACCAAAGGCTATTACCATGTAAACAGAGACCATAACGGACTCTGGTTGGCAGACCTTCGCTTTGGAAAAATGGGCATAAATGAAGACAGCCAATTTGTATTTAAATTCTATCTGAAAAACAAGAGTGGAAACCTGAAAATACAACAATCAAGAGAGCCCGGGTCCATTGAAGAAAATGTCTTGTCAAACTATATAGATAGAATAAAGGGGACATAAAATCCGGAAAAATCCATAATATTGCAATAGAAAACGCATTGTTATGATTATTCAGATAGCCCTGATCTCCTCAGTCATCCTTCAGTTTGGCGCCTTTTTCAATACGCTGAAATTAATTCGGCGTACCAAATTCAATGTTTCCTGGATCACCATCTCCATTGCCTTTTTCCTGATGGCCGTCAGACGGCTAAGCGAATTTGCCATGTTTGCGAACAATGACTCGCCCGCGACTACAGATTACTTCGACAGCTGGATGGCAGTTCTCATCTCCCTTTTGATGTTTGTGGCATCCTTCTACATTCGCCGTATTTTCAATCTGCAATCACAAATAGACAATATGCGCAAAGAAAATGAAGCGCGCGTACTATCAGCCATCATTGCTACCGAAGAAAAAGAGCGTAAGTCGTTCGCCCGGGAATTACACGACGGACTGGGCCCAGTATTGTCGTCCGTAAAAATGGCATTCTCGGCTATCGACCTCAAAGCAACAGGAGCAAAAAACCGGCAAATCATTGAAAAAACGGAATTTTCTGTTGATCATGCCATTCTTACAGTCAGGGAAATATCCAATCATCTGAGTCCTCACCTGCTCGAGAAATTTGGCCTGAAAAAAGCCATCCAGACCTTTTATGAAGCCATCTCTCAGCCGGAAAAACCCATAATAAAATTCTTTTCCGATCCCGACCATATAGAAATCCCTTACAATATTGAAGTCATACTCTACCGCATCATCAGTGAGCTTATCAACAACACGCTGAAACATGCAAAAGCGTACAACATTGAAATATCCCTTTTCATCTATTCCGGACAATTGGATTTGCATTATTCCGATGACGGAAAAGGTTATGAGCCATCCGCGATCCAAAATAAAAAGGGCACCGGCTTGTCTAATATTCACTCAAGAATCAAGTCCCTGGGGGGGAAAATGGAAATTCACACCAAAAGTAACCGGGGATTCTTCCTCAAAACCAACATTCCGTTATGAAAATTTTTATCGTTGACGACCATCAGCTTTTTCGTGAAGGACTAAAATTTCTGCTCTCGGGTTGGGATTTGGTGGAAGACATTTTTGAAGCAGAAGACGGAGACCGTTTTCTAAAAGACCTTGATTCTTGCCAACCAGATGTAATTTTGATGGATATTGAGATGCCAGGAGCTAATGGCATTGATGCAACCGCTGCGTGTCTCGAAAAATATCCCGATATGAAAGTCATTGCCCTATCCATGTATGGCAATGAGAATTATTACACCGGAATGATTGATGCCGGAGCCAAAGGTTTTTTGCTAAAAAACTCCCGTTTTGAAGATGTGCAACGCGCCATAACAGAGGTAATCAGCGGCAATAACTATTTCTCGCCCGAGATACTTAATGGCATTGTTCGCAACCTCAACAAAAGAAAGAACGACCCAAAAAACAGTGAACTTACATCACGCGAGATTGAAGTATTGTACAATATATGCAAAGGTCTGTCGAATCAGGAAATTGCAAACAATCTCAATCTCAGCAAGCGAACAGTGGACAAACACCGTGAAAACATTCTGCTGAAAACTCAATCGGGAAATACCGCTCAAATGGTGGTATATGCCATAAAAAACAAGCTTTTCGAAATTTGATTTCTTCTCGATACGTTTTAAGACGTATCTGAGAATTACGACTTAGGACTGTTTTACAACTTCAACAAAGGCCGCAATTTTGTTCTGTAATTTTTATTCACAATAATTATGGTCAAAATTGAGTGCATCTCCCTGATCGGCGGAATTGATAAATCCGGAAATCCGGAAAACATCACCTCTCTGGACATCCGAAAGGGTGAAATCATTGGCATCGTTGGCCCAACAGGGAGTGGAAAAAGTCAGCTGATCGCAGATATTGAGCAATTATCCCAAAAAGACAGTTCTACCCGACGTCAGATTCTGGTCAACGGGAAGGTTCCCTCCCCTGCCCTGCGGAACGATCCCCGGCAAAAAATGGTAGCTCAGTTGTCGCAAAACATGAATTTTCTTGCAGACATGGAAGTCAGGGATTTTCTGCGTCTTCATGCCCGATGCAGAGGGAAAGACCAGATTTCTACAGATGAGATTATACAAAAAGCCAACCAGCTCACCGGAGAGCCGATCAAACCTAACGACAACCTGACGATCCTGAGTGGCGGCCAAACACGTGCACTCATGGTGGCCGATGTAGCGGTCATCAGTGAGTCTCCCATCGTACTCATCGATGAGATAGAAAACGCGGGGATAAAAAAGCATGAGGCCCTGGAATTGCTCTCCGGACATAACAAACTGATAATGATTGTAACCCATGACCCGGTGATGGCTCTCAGCGCAAAAAAACGAATCATTATGAAAAACGGAGGCATGAGCACCCTTTTGGAAGCAACACCTGAAGAAAACATAGTTTCAGAGCAGCTCACCGGTATTGATGCAACCATTCTTCAGTTACGAGAATTGCTGCGTAATGGAAAACACATCAGGGAAACTGACCTCCATAACTTACCGCAAAGCCTGTTGTGCAAAGAAGAAAATGCATCCCTCACCTTATAATTACTGAACAGATCAAATGAGCAATCAACAAAATATCAACTCTCTGCCATTGATAATCATCGCCGGAACTCCCGGGGCAGGGAAAACTTCTATACTGGTACACACCATCAGAATTTTAAAATCAGCCAACAGACGTCCGGCACTGGTTAAAATCGATTGTCTTGCCACGGACGACGACATTCGCTTTGCAAAATTGGGTCTACCTGTGCTGGTAGGTTTGTCGCGCGATATGTGTCCCGACCATTACTCGATTTACAATTTGGACGAAATGAAGGAATTTGCACAAAAAAATCATGCGGACTCACTGATTATGGAAACCGCCGGTTTGTGTCACCGGTGTGCTCCATACACCGAAAACTGTCTGGGAGTATGTGTCATTGATTCCACCAGCGGGCCCAATAATCCAGGCAAAGCAGGTCCGTTCCTCAGCTGCGCCGATATTGTGGTAGTTACCAAGGGCGACATGATTTCGCAGGCCGAACGGGAGATATTCCGCGAAAGAATTCTGGAAGCCAACCCCAGGTGTTATATTGTTGACGTGAATGGACTCAACGGGCAGGGAGCTGCAGAGCTGGCTCAGAAATTCCAGTCCTTCAAAGCAGGTTCTTCCGGAGAGGACAAGCTTCGACACAATGCTCCCTTTGCGGTTTGTACCCTTTGTATCGGAGAACAACGAGTTGATAAAAAATTCCATCGCGGTCTGTTAAGAAACATGAACGGTTGTGAACAGTATGTTGGAGAATAAATCAGATATCATGTTGGAGAGAATCAAAAACCTGCTCCCGGGATTCAATTGCGGAAATTGTGGCTACACCCAATGCGATGATTTTGCCAGATCCCTTATCAATAAAACCGAAAATCCTTCGCAATGTCCGGTTCTGTTAAGACCAAGCTATTCCGCTGACAAAAAGGCCATAGAAGAGATGCTCAGTAAAGAACCGGCATTTCATCCGGTAAAAATAATTTCCGGTGTTATTGATCACTACCTTGCAGACATAATACTGCATCCTCTAAAGAATGAGAAAAGCTGCCGTGAAACGCTGCTTCCATTCTCATCTGTCAAAGTAGAACCGGACGATGTAATTCGTTACCGCCCCCTGGGATGCCCCATAACACACATCGCCAGAGTTATAGACACAGAACACAATCTGATTACCATTGTAATAATCGGACCCCAAACCACCAGAAGTACCGATGCCACAGAAATTTTAGATCTGGGAATTTGTATGGTACTGGCTTTTCAGGGAACTTATGAAGGAAGATCGCTGAAAGTGGGTGAAACCATCCGTTTTCTGCCTCATCACTGCATGATGCAAAAAGTACATAGCGGCGTGGTGGTGAATCTCGAAAACGGAAATGTTCGCATTGAAATCATTGACCTCAAAGTATGGAGCATGCCGGAGAAATCCGGTTACATCAACAGACACAACTAAATTCAAAAACTATGCTTATTCCTTTTTTGATTCCATTTGTTATAGCTATGTTTCTGGCCATCAACATGGGCGGCAGTGGCACTGCTCCTTCTTTCTCGGCAGCATATGGAGCTAACCTCATCCGCAAAGCCGCAGTTCCCGGCTTGTTTGGCATCATGGTTTTTCTGGGAGCTATCATCGGTGGCCAGGAGACCGCTAAAACCATGGGAAAGGGACTGTTGGCCGAAGAAATGATGACCTTTACAATAGTGTCAATCATCCTTGCATCAGTAGCCATTGCCCTGCTCATTGCTAACCTGTTCGGCATTCCACAATCCACAAGTCAGGCAACTGTGCTTGCTGTTGTAGCCCCTGCAGTCTATTTCGACTCCCTCAACACCAACAAATTGTTTTTCGAAATCATTCCCACCTGGCTCATCATGCCATTCATCGCTTTCTTTCTGGCATTGTTGATCGGTAAATATATCTACAAACCCATTCGCCGAAAAGGCTATACCATATCCAAAAAGGTTAATGACAATTTCCTGTTAAAGGGGCTTATCGTATTCATGTCGATGTATGTGGCCTTCTCCATCGGCACCAACAATGTAGCCAATGCAGCCGGTCCCATAGCTATCATGTCAGTTAATGAATTAAACATCAGCGACGCTCACTTTCTGCAGGTTCTGATTCTGGCCACTCTTATTATCGCCCCCAGTTTTGGAATAGGAAGTTCTGTTTTTGGTCATAAGATCCTCCGAAACACAGGAAAGGAGATTGTACTGTTTGGACGCATTGAAGCCGTCTTTATTGCGTTTATTTCTGCAACGCTGCTTCTTTTAGCATCAGTAGTCAAAGGCATTCCCACTTCTTTAGTTCAACTAAATGTGGGAGCCATTCTTGGCATTGGCGTGGCCAAACTGGGATTTAAAAATATCTTTAGAAAAACTGAAGTCAACCGTTTTTTCATCATGTGGCTGATCGCTCCGCTAATCTCTTTTTTCATTTCTTTACTGCTTGTTTACCTGGCGGATATTCAAGGCATTATTTATCTGTGACTCCTTATTCCCAAAAAAATAATTCCTGATGTGACATTTTTGTTTTACTTGCGAATATATAGGTAAACAAAAAACATTGTCGCCTTGAAAACATCACAAAGACAGGAAAAAGAATTTGCTTCCTTTCTGGAAAAATACAAAAGGCTGATATCAAAAGTATCAGGAATTTATTGTCACAATCCGGAGGAACGCAAAGACCTGATTCAGGAAATCATCATTCAACTGTGGAGAGCTTATCCCAAATATGACAAAAAATTCTCTCCGGCTACCTGGACCTATCGCATCGCCTTCAATGTAAGCATCTCACACTTAAGGAAAAGAACCTCTCGAAGCAGAATTCGGGAAGCTTACAAAAACGAGATGGAATGGCTCGATTTTGCCCCCCCTCCCCATGATGAAAGACTGGAGAAACTTTACCATTTCATCGATCTGTTGAAACCTATGGACAAAGCCATCATCATGCTTTACTTGGAAGAGTACGCAAACAAGGAGATCGCCAGAATAACCGGGCTTTCTGTCAGCAACATTTCCACACGCAAACTGAGAATTAAAGAGACACTCAGAACCTATTTTGAAAAGGAAAAAACACACTAAAATGGAATTCAAAGAACTTAGTCAGATATGGCAAAATGCCGACACCCAACAAGACAATGCCATACAAATCAACCATCAGCTTATCAGGGAAGTCGGGTTCAGAAAAATCAGATCGAATCTGGGAGAAATAAAGTGGACATCGGTAACCGAGATCGTGATAGAATTGATCTTTTCTTTCTTCCTGGTCGCTTTTTATGTGAACCATCTCACTATGCCTGCCTTTTTTATTCCGACAGCCATGCTGTTCGGCCTCATGATCTTCAACCTGGTATTCGAATCTTACCGGCTGCATCTCTATTACAGCATTCGCAACGAACTGCCCTTGCTTGACACCCAAAAAAAACTGACACGCATAAAAAAGCTGGAAATATTTGACACTTACAGTCTGCTGGCCATCATTCCGGTATTTTCATTGCCAATGATTATCGTGCTGGCCAAAGGGCTTGTCAACTGGAACCTTTACCAATACGGCACCGACTGGATGATTGGCTTTTTTATCGGAAGCATCGTTGCTGCTGCGGTACTGGTAATTTTGCTTCGTCTTTTTCCCAATAAAAAACTGAGAGAAGCCATGGCTTTTGTGGAATCATTGCAGGAGTAACTTACTCACAATCTGAATATTGAAATTTACAAAAAACAATATCGCCCTTCACATTTCCTGCAACCCTTTGCTTATAAATATGCATCTCATCCTTAGAGATAAAAATCCTCTAAAAGTGAGATGTCTGATCTAAACCTGCCTTATACATAAAACAGGTTAAGCACAAACAGGCTGAAAGCTGAAAACCTGAGTGCAATAAACCTGGGAATAGAGTCATCCCCTTCCCCTCTCTTTATTGGCCGCAATGCGACCAATAAAGAGAGGGGAAGATTGTTTTATTACAATTTTACTGGGGCGTTGCCCCAGCCTATTGCTTAAAGACCTTCGGCCTTTTAAAAACACAACAACATCACTTTGTCAAAACAACATTATATATTCCTTAAAAAGGAAAAAGCGCTGCTTTTAGGAGGACTGCTTAATTCCCAAATAAACTATTCAAAGAAAGTCTCAATTTCCTTCTGAACAGCTTTAAAATTCTCTTCAATTTTTGCCCTGGCTTTTTTCCATTCTTCTTCGGTTTTATCATCCAGTTCCTGCAGTTTGTTTTCCAGATTATCGGCTTCCTGCTCAAGGTCATGCAGTTTGTTTTTCAGGGTATTTTCGTCCGCACTTCCTGCAATTTTCTGCTTGAGGTCTTCGGCTTTCCGATTTATGTCATCCAAAACCTCGTTGGCCGAAGATCTAAAGTCGTCCTTTTCAGCTTTAAACAAATCTGAAATGGCAGCACCCACTTCGTTTAACTCCTCTTGGAGGTCCTCATAATTCTCTTCAACGGCATCGGATACCTTCTTCTCATCCTGTTTCTTTTGGGTTGAATTACATGACAGGAATCCCAACCCCATTGTTGCAACAACGGCAAAAAGGAACAATTTTTTAGTCATAACGTTAGTTTTTAAGGTTAAAATGTAATATTAATTATCCTTATACAAACCCTCCCGCAATCAAAAAGTTCATATAATTAATTAATTAATTATCAGCAATTACCTGTTCATTCCCACTATAAAAAGAATCGGTAAAAGAAAAATTGTGGTCCTCCTCCAACTGCCTGGCAATGTCGGGCATGGATGAGGGTGCAATAAAACCATTCATCAGGGCATGACGGGCCGCGTCTTCGGTATTATCAATCAGCAACATGGGGATATTTAATTTTTCCATTTCACGTGCGATTTCTAATGTTTGCCTGTTTTTATGGGCCTTCCCGATGCAGCGAATATAGACTGCTTTTACCCTTCCCGGGCATTCTCTGGCAGCTTGCAGATAAAGCGAAGGATCCCTCTGGCCACTGTCGCCAATCAAAACAAAATCCAACTTAGAAAAAAAAGAAAATAAAAAGCGTATTTTTTCCAGTTTGTGTTCATGATTTCCGCCTCCTGATTTCCAAAATTGAAAAATACTGTGTTCAAGCTCCTGCAACATTAAGGGACCAGCAGGAATGTTCCGAAATTCAAAAAAGTCAACAAGCAAATCATATAGATTCCATTCACTACTGGAAACATAAAAAACCGGATTAAAATGCCGCTGTCCATCGATACCTTTACGAAGCGCTCTGTAAAAAGCGCCCACGCCTTCAAACGGAACACGCGTACGGGCATTCTTAAAAAGCATGAGTTTCAGTTTCTTTAATGTTTTGGTAGAATGCGATACCATAACAGTATCATCGATATCAGAAACAACACCAAATGAGAGCTTCTCCGACACCACCAATACCTGTCCTTCGGCATTTATTTCACCCTGGTCCTCAACCACCTCATCCAACAATTCAAAGTGTACCTCCTCAAAATGATTATCCGGTGAAATCGGCTCATCGAACCTGAAAGAACAATGAAAGATTCCCAATTCATTGGTCTCTACAATTTCATACTTTCCAAGAAAACTTACTTTAACCCTCACTCCGCCAATTTCATCACTCACATAACGCTTAAACATGGCCAGCATATTACTCCTTAACGATTGTCCCGGTCTGGGTTTTTCGAGTCCTTTATCCTCCATCACGTTGCCGGAAATAAAAACATCCCGGCCATTGCTAAACCCCATATAAGGTTCAATAGTGGGAATGCCTAACCAGCAAAGACGCTTTTTTATCAACAAGCGGGCACGTCTGAAAGGGCTACCGGCCTTTCTAAGGATGTAACGGAAAGTTTTGGTTATTATGGGCATATGAAGATTTGTTTTTTTATATTTAAAGAATAGTAAGAGATAATTGTTTACTCAAAGTTAACTATTACCTTCAATGAAACGACATGAGCAGTTCTGAAAATCGAAATATTCTATTCATCATCAACCCAATTTCAGGAAGCAATCAAAAGAATGATGTACAAGGAGGAATTACCCGGTTTTGTAAAAATCATTCCCTTCCAGCCTCCTTTTTGGAAACAACAGGAAAGAATGATGAGGAAAGAATAACTGAAGCCATTGACAAAAAATCTCCGGAGACAGTTGTGGCCGTAGGAGGAGATGGGACCGTAAATCTGGTGGCATCAGTCCTTTTAAATACCAAAATAAAATTGGGTATCATTCCCACTGGTTCCGCCAACGGAATGGCATTTGAACTAAATATCCCCACCAATTTCGATCAGGCTTTGTCTGTCATTGCGCGGGATGCCTCCCGTATCATAGATCTCCTGAAAATCAATAAAAAGCATTTGGCAATTCATTTAAGCGACTTGGGCATGAATGCACGAATTATCAAACGTTTCGATCAGGAGAAAATAAGAGGTCTTTATGGGTATGCACGCCAATTTTTTAAGGAATTAAAATCACCGTCACATTTTAAATGCATTGTTGATTGCGAAGGAAAAAAAAGACGAAAATACAAAGCGGTAATGCTGGTCATGACCAATACTCACTTCTTTGGAACCGGAGCGGTGGTAAATCCAACAGGTAAAATTGACGACGGAAAATTTGAAATAGTAGTAATTAAACCATACCCCTGGTACTATATATTCCATATGTTTTTGGCTTTTTTCACAGGTAACATTCATCGCCTCAGACACATCCGAACGATCTCGTGCCGACACGCAAAAATAAAAATACAACCTGCTCAGGATCTTCAGGTAGATGGTGAACCGGTAGGAGAACTCAAACAGTTGGAAGTTGAAGCACTCCCCTCGGCCATCAATATTATTTACAACCACCAGGAAAATCATTTCTTTGTGAAAACTTAATTTTTTTAAGCACCTAACCTGAACTATTCATAAATTATCTATTACAATGTCCAACTACCGGCTAAATACAGGCGTCCTCAATAAAATTGACTTGAAAATAAATTTTTATTCCCTTCATCAATTTTCGTTGCGGTTGTCCGAATTTATTGGCATTTGAACATCTCATGACGAAAACTTATGAATAGACCAGGCTAAAAATTACTTGTTCCATGGAATTACAGACTTCCATTGTTCTCTTTATTGTTTCCACCATCATCATTGGAATAGCAGGAACTATGCTTGCAAAAGAGGCTGACCGTCTGGCAGATATTACAGGATTAGGAGAAGCCTTATTTGGAGCTGTTTTTCTGGGAGGCATAACCTCTCTTCCCGGAATTATCACATCCGTTGTAGCGGCTTACAACGGGCATCCTCAGCTCGCCATCAGCAATGCCATAGGCGGAATTGCTGCTCAAACCCTGTTTCTGTCGATTGCAGACATCTCTTATCGAAAAATAAACCTGGAACACGCTGCAGCATCATTTGCCAATCTCATGCAGGGCGTTTTACTGTTGGGACTACTTGCACTTATCCTTTTAGGGATTTCAGGGCCTGACACTACTTTTTTTCATATCCATCCCATCTCTTTTCTATTGATTCTTTTTTATATTCTGGGCACCAAAATGATTAGTAAAGCCAAAGATTACCCGATGTGGCTTCCCAGAATGACAAGGCAGACAGTTGAGGACGTTCCCGACAAAGAAAACATTCAACCCAGATATCCATATCTTATTTACATTAAGTTTATTGTCCTGGCTGCAATCGTGACGGTTGCCGGATATTTTGTAGCACGCACAGGTATGGTAATTTCCGATAAAACAAATCTTTCCGAAGGGTTTGTTGGCATGTTACTTACGGCCATTGCCACCTCATTACCCGAACTGGTGGTATCCATTGCTGCAGTACGGCAGAAAGCCCTAACCCTTGCAGTGGGTAATATTATCGGGGGCAACAGCTTCGACATTCTCTTTGTAGCATTTGCCGACATAGCTTACAACGACGGCAGCATTCTACATGCAGTATCTCAAAATCAGATATTCATTATTTCATTGACAATGCTACTGACTGCGACTCTAATCCTGGGTTTACTTCACCGCGAAAAGCAGGGAATCGGAAAAATTGGCTGGGAAAGCCTTCTTATTATTGTATTTTATCTGGCCGGCAACCTTTGGTTGTTTTTTGCATAAATTTTTTATATTTGAGAGAATCATAAAACTGAAACAATAAAATACCATGACACAGACAAATCCAAAGCCGGTTTTTGGCGACCAAAATGATTTTTTCGAAGAAGTAAAAAGCAGAAAACCTGCCCTGTTTTTAGACTATGACGGAACACTGACCCCAATTGTCAGTCGCCCGGAAGATGCCCAAATTAGCGGTGAAATGAAAGAGCTGCTGTCTCAACTGGCAGAAAAATACACTGTTGCTGTGATTACCGGCCGCGATATGGATGATGTAAAAAAACTCGTAGGGCTTAACAATCTGGTTTATGCCGGAAGTCACGGATTCAGAATTTCCGGACCCGACGGACTTTACAAAGAGCATGAAAAATCTTCCGTTTTACTTCCTGAACTGAACATCATAGAAAAAGAATTGATGGAGCTTCAGAAGAAATACAAGGGAGTTCAGATTGACCGGAAACGTTATGCCATCGGTGTTCATTACCGAAATGCCAAAGATGAAGAAATTGAGGATATTCTTACAGATTTCGAAGAGGTATTGACCAAAAACCCCGGATACAAGAAAGGAACCGGCAAAAAAATAGTGGAAATAAAGCCTGATTTGGACTGGCACAAAGGAAAAGCAGTGTTGTGGATTTTACAAGAACTGGGTCTGGCGGCAGACGATTCCGTTATTCCGATTTACATAGGTGACGATGACACTGATGAAGATGCTTTCGAAGCCCTGGAAACTGATGGGATTGGCATCGGCATTATGGTTGAGCACAATGGTAATCCAACACACGCTTCCTATACCCTGAATGATGTGGATGAAGTCGCAGAGTTATTTAAGAAGCTATTGTAGTTTATCAGGCAGCAGTTGGAGAGGCAGAAGGCAGAAGTAAAACAATTTTCTAATATCCTGAGAAAGAAATGCAAAAAGTCCGTTATTCATTATTGATTTTCGGTACCATTATTCTGATTGCCGATGTGGCCTCGGTTAATTTCAACAACCTCAGTTCATCCGGGAACTGGCTCAATTATCTTATTTTTATTGCGATGACCGCAACTTTAGTTTCTATAATTCAGTCGATTCGTTCAGCAAAAAAATCGGAAAACAAGAATTCCTGAAGTTTATCCAAAAATATCACCTACGGGCCTCCCCCGGTTACCAGAATCCGGGGTTCTTTTTTACTTTTTCCTGATTAATAAAGCGTAATAGTCACCGTCAATCATGAGTAAAAACGGAGCCTGAAGAGCTCCCATGTCTATAACAAGATAACATTTTCCTTAACCCGACGCCGAAGGTGAAGTACAGCCATTGTCATAAAAAAGGTGCAAGAGGCTTGAAGTTTCAACCAATTGCACCATTTCTTTAACACCCTTATCAGTTATAGCAATGTTCTTATATACCTTTTCATCAGTATAAAATTTGTTTTAAGTTATTGGCCTGATGGAACTCACATGTCAGAATATTATACATGATCTTTTGTGGTTTCCTTGCCATGCTCGTTTCATTGATGTCCGGTTATTAATTGAGATTGCTTCCCGCCTCGTTCCCCGCGGTCGCGATGACGGGCCTTTGCCGGGTGTTGAGGTTGGCAGGGGTTGACCTCCGGGCTCTATCCACCATAATAGATAGGTCCCTCAATACCCAAAGGAATATCGAGCCAAATCCAAATTATAAACGTTACTATCCTTACCACGGCAAAAACAATTGCAAAAGGAAGCATCGTTGAAATAATGGTTCCCAGACCGATGTTCTTCACATATTTCTGCGCAAATGTAATCACCAGAGGGAAATATGGAAGTAACGGAGTAAGAATATTTGAATAAGAGTCTCCAATACGGTAGGCCGCCTGGGTTGTTTCGGGACTGTACCCCATCAGCATCAGCATAGGTACAAAAATAGGGGCCAGAATCGCCCACTTGGCCGATGCACTTCCTATCATAAGGTTAACCAGAGAGGAAACAAGAATAAAGGCCACCAGTAAGGGAGTTCCCGTAAAACCAATATCCTGCAATCCATCAGCCCCGGTAATGGCCACTATCAGTCCCAGATTTGACCAGTTGAAGAAAGCCACAAACTGGGCTGCCACAAACGCCAGCACAATATATCCGCCCATGGTGGACATGGATTCGGCCGTCATATTGGCCACATCCTTGTCTCCTTTTATAGATTTGGTTATCAATCCATAAACCAATCCGGCAATAAAGAAAAGGATAAACATCAGGGGCACAATGGAGTTGTAAAACGGTTCCAAACCACCATCCTCAGCACGAAACAATGCATTTTCAGGAACAATTCCCCAAACCAGGAGGCCAAGAAACACCACCATCGTAAGCAATGTCCACTTCAGCCCCTTTCTTTCTATGGGGGATATTTCATTATTTACTACCTCATCGGTATCTTCGGTATATTTCCCAAGGCGTGGAATGATAATACGCTCGGTCACCCAGGTTCCGGCCAGTCCCACAAAAGGAACAGAAGCAGCCATCAGGAAGTAATTGGACAGCGGATTAACCGTATAGCCCGATTCTATAATCTGAGCTGCCGGCTGGGTAAATGAGGCAATCAAAGGATCCAGTCCCGTGGGCAGGAAATTGGCGCCAAACCCACCGGAAACACCGGCAAACGCGGCGGCCAGACCAGCAATCGGATGGCGGCCCATACTGTGAAAAATGGCCGCTCCCAAAGGAATCAATACCACATAACCGGCATCTGCAGCAATGGAACTGATCATACCGGCCACCACAATGGAGAAAGTGATGAGCGATTTGGGTACCTTACTCACAAACATCCGGAGTCCAACGGATATCAAACCGCTGCGCTCTGCAACACCAATTCCCAGCATCACCACCAGAACCAATCCGAGCGGCGGAAATTCGGCAAAGACATCCACCATGGAAGTCATAATTCGCCTCACACCATCGGCACTCAGAAGGTTCACTGCTTTTACTTCCTCTCCGCTGGCCGGATGTGTAGCACTCACCCCCAAAGAGCCAAAAATCCATGAGAGCAGCAGCACTAATCCCATGAGCATGGCAAACAAAGTAACGGGTTGAGGTAGTTTGTTTCCGGCAACTTCAACCTTATCAAGTAGTCTTTTGAAGAAACCTTCTTTTTTCTTTTCTGACATAGTTAATCGTTAATTGGATAATTAGAATAAATTTAAACCAACTCAGACATACAAGAAATCAGATCATCTACATTCAATTCATTGACAACACCTTACAATCAGTGGTAATCTGAAAAATCTTAACAAATCATAGCACACAACCTTATATGCCTTAAATGGTTATCAAAATTGGAATTGTATATTCTTAAGGAAACTTAGGAAACTGCTTAAAATCAGGATCACGTTTCTCCAAAAATGCTTTACGTCCCTCCTGAGCTTCCTCCATAAGGTAGAACATCAGTGTAGCATCACCTGCCATTTCCATGATGCCTGTCTGTCCGTCAAGCTCGGCGTTCAGTCCGCGTTTGATCATTCGCAATGCCATAGGACTGCGTTGTAACATTATTTTGCACCATTCCATGGTCTCCTCTTCCAGCCATTCATGTGAAACAACTTTATTGACAAGTCCCATTTTCTCAGCCTCTTCGGCAGAATATTGCTTACACAGGAACCAGATTTCCCGCGCTTTCTTTTGTCCCACATGACGAGCCAGATAGGAAGAACCAAAACCGGCATCAAAACTGCCAACCTTAGGCCCGCTTTGTCCGAAAATAGCTTTATCACTAGCTACAGTCAAGTCACAAACCACGTGCAAAACATGGCCCCCACCAATTGCATAACCATTGACCATAGCCACTACCGGCTTGGGTAAGGAGCGAATCCGCTTGTGTAGATCCAGCACATTCAGACGTGGAACTCCGTCCTCATCCATATATCCGCCATGCCCTTTCACATTTTGGTCACCACCCGAACAAAAAGCCTTGTCTCCCTCTCCTGTGAGCACCACTACACCAATATCCTGACGTTCACGGCAAATATCGAAAGCATCAATCATCTCTTTCACCGTCTGAGGACGAAAAGCGTTGTAAACACGGGGACGGTTGATGGTCACCTTTCCCACACCGTCGCAAAACTCAAACCTGATGTCTTCGTATTCTTTAATGGTTGTCCAGTTATACTTCATGGTATTATCTTTAGATTGTTATATTTTAGTTATTTAGTTTCTGTCCATAAAGTACCACTTGCGTCGTTACGCTTGCCGCCAAAATACTCATTTACGATTAGTAAACTCCGTTTTTGTCGGCTTCGCAAGCCTAGCAATTGGCACTTTCTAACCAGAAACAGCTCTAAAAACAGAATTTGCTTAGTTTATGAACAGGCACTATTTAGACTTAAGAATTTGAACCACAACTTGTCCCGCACTCTTCAGGATTAAGTATATCAGAACACTTAAGATTCAGATATACAACACATTCAACTTCTGCCTTCTGCCTCCAACTCTTCTGCCTTACCAAATCACCTCCCCGTCAAATGACTGAAATACTTTCTCAATATTTCCCCATTCTCTTGTCCCGGCGTAAAGATCTCCAACAAAGCCGGCTCGCCCTTATCGCTCCAAAAGTGATCTAAAATTTGATCCAGTTCGTTACTGTTACCTGCAGCATAATATTGCAAACCAAAAGTTTCTGCGATGCCACGACATTGATGATTGGAACGGGCTTCAAAATACGGTTCCAGCTCTTCTGTTTTAGACGGGCCGGGAATAAAACGAAAAATGCCTCCACCCCCATTATTGACCACAATTACTCGGAAGGAAGAAGGCAAATACTGATGCCACAAACCATTGGTATCGTATATAAATCCCAGATCGCCCGAAATCAGGGTCACTGACTGATCGGCTCCATAGGCGGCCCCTGCAGCAGTACTCACACATCCGTCAATACCACTGGTACCCCGGTTGCTAAAAAAGGTACAGGTTCTGTCCCATTCAAACAACTGTCCGTAACGCACAGGAGTGCTGTTAGACAAATGTATCTGCTGGTGGCCCGGCATCTTTCGGGAGATCTGATCGAATACCTTCAAATCACACCACGGGAGACTTTCCAGATACTCATGATGTCTGACCTTCACACGTTGCTCAGCATCTTTAAAAATATCTGCATAATCTGATGACAACGATTGCATCCGGGTAACCAGTTTCCCAAGCGTCTCAACGGCATCACCGGGAATCTGACGGCTCAGACATTGATAGGTATCGATTAAAATATCCTGATTAGAGAAGTGCCAATGGGCTTTGGGAGGATATTTCCTCAGCCGTTGCTTCAGCTTCTTGGAAAGAACCGGAATATCAAGCGTAATCAGCATATCGGGCGTAAATGCGGGGTCTTCCGGATTAAAACCTTCGAGAATGCGATCCGTATTTCCGAAAGTTCCAGATTCCGGTACATTAGAGAGGCTTTCTGTAACCACCACAACACCTTTTTCAACGAGGCCGGCAACCAATCTCCTTAAATCATCGCCAGGGACAATAGCCCCCAACAGGAGCATGACTTTCCGATATTGAGACAACTCATGATACAGATCATCCAACAATGCTTCATTTACAGACAATTCTAAGGTAACAGGAACAATGGATGGTTGAGGTAAAGTTCCGGCATCAATGGATTCATAAAGGGGTTCACGAAATGGGACATTGATGTGCACCGATCCTCTCACTGCACCGAGGGCATTTTTGAAAGCCTCATTAAGTCTGCGATCTACCAGCCATCGGTCATCCGACGACAAATCCCCCACAGGCATTTGGCATTCGTAATGCACAAAATTGCTAAAAATCCCCTGCTGACGAATGGTCTGTCCATCTGCCTGATCTACATATTCCGGAGGCCTGTCCGCCGTAATAGCGATGAGCGGAATTTGCTGATAATATGCTTCCGAAATGGCCGGAGTATAATTCAATGCTGCCGTTCCACTGGTACAGATCAACGCTACCGGTTGCTTGGTTTCCCGAGCCAGTCCCAAAGCAAAATAGGCTGCCGAGCGCTCGTCAACAATGGTTAGACAGTTGAATTTTTTACTGGCAGGAAAAGAAATAATAAAAGGAGCATTGCGCGATCCCGGAGAAATGATGACATGCCGGACACCATGAGTGTAACAATGCTCAATAATATGATGAACCACCGTTTTATCGGAGATGGATTGACTCATTACTATAATTTTGTTTGACTGAATGCAGCACCGACAGAAGTGTGCGGGCCTTTAACCTTGTTTCTTCCCATTCGTTGGCTTCTTTCGAATCCCTTGTAATCCCACCTCCAAGGTACAAAACAGCTTTGTTTTCACCCAATTTCATGGAACGAATGTTTACAAAAAACCTGAAATCTCCTTTTCCGACAGGCCCCAGAAAACCGCTGTAAAAGCCGCGATCAAACTTCTCGGCCTCTTCAATAAGCCTGATGGCAATATCTTTGGGGTAACCTCCAACAGCCGGAGTAGGATGCAAGGATTGCAAAAAAAGACCAACAGCATCTTCCAGTTTACAGGCTTCAAATTCGTAAGAAGTCTTCAGATGAATCATGGAACCGGCTCTTACCGGCTCAGGACCGTTTTTTTGATAGGTGGAAATGCCGTATTTTTTTAGTACCTCATCCACAAAAACCGAAACCAATCCCTGCTCTTCCAGTTCTTTCATATTCCAGTCTTCACTGTGAAGTTCACTTTTGCGTGTAGCCGCCAATGCCACAGTTTTCAATTGATGGTTTTCTTTTTCCAGAAAAGTCTCCGGGCTTGCCCCCATCCATCGTCCCACCAGAGGATGATCGAAGAAATAAACAAAAGCGTTGGGATAAGACCGGCAAAGCTGACTAAATACCTGAGGCAATATATGTTCAGGAACCTCAGATACCTCAAGCTGACGTGCCAAAACTACTTTATCGACCACATGAGCATTCAGGGCTTCCCTGATGACAGAAAAAGACTGGCCATAGGCCTGGCGAATTTCCTCACGCTCCTGGGGCAATCGAAAAGATTTATCTTCCCGAATCTCCCGTTCAAAATTCTCTGACTCTACCTCAACCCTCGATATCCCGGATACCGGCCAAAGCGCAAAAGCACTTTTGGACATCTTAAAAGGAGCAATTATAAATGCATCTTCAAACGCCTCCGGAGTAAATTCTGAAACGCTGAAAGACTGCACTTTACCCACCTGAAAGCTATACGCCTGTTTATCTCCCGGCAATCTGTAAGCCACAAAAGACTTTCCTGATGTCAGGTACTCTCCCAACATCTTCCGGGCACTTACTATGTGATCTGTTTCTCTCAATTCCTGGTTTTTGAAAAGAAACACAAAGATAGCCAAAAAGGTTGATTTTTTTTGGGAGGGGATTTTGGGTTTTTAGATCCGTTTATAAATCGGAACAAAAGCAGAAGACTAAATTGATTTTAGAGCCTTTTAGGGTATATCAGGTCATCCAATCCCTGATTACCATTTTGTGGCTGCCTCAAAAATATTGGGCAGCCACTTCATCCATGATATTTTAATATCAGACTTTTCGACTAATAAGATTGTATTCTTCCCCACCTGCTAAAAATAAAGGTGAATGATTAAATCTCCACTGGCATAAGGTTCAAATGTGAAACCATTCGCTCCTGAATCAACAATAACGTTATCAGATTCACTCTCATGCTTGCGCTCAGTCATTTTCGAATAGTTAAGTCCTAATCCAAACTCCCCACCTAAGGACATTTTAGGGGCAAAAAACCACTCCACTCCAATAAAGCCAGAACCATTTAAGCCAAATGTATTCCCCCCTTTTTCAGTAAAATTGTCTTCAGCCATTGACTCATCCACATATTCCACTTTCCCCGTAAAAAACCCATTATCATACTGGTATAATAAGCCATAATATGGCCTTGAAAAGATACCCGCTTCATAACCGTAATAACCTCTTAAGCGACTTTTAATCGGACGATAAAATTCCTGCCCAACAGAAAGGCCAATAGACAAAGCAGACTGCTTAATATAATTATCTTGCCGCATTTCAGTCCCAGAGCCTAACTTATCTTTTTCTGAGGTAAAACCAAATAATAACTTAATACGGTATGCACTATTATCTTTGTTGTAATATTTAAAGAAAATCGTTCCCGGATTTTGAGCTGTAAAGGCAAACCCTGGGGCTTCTTCATCTATATAAAATGAACCAGAACTATTGTAATTTTCATAACGATAGATATTATCCCCAAATAAACCGCCAAAATAATTTAAAAAAGGTGTTGCACTAATACTGACAGACCAGTCTCCTTTTTCTGGAAAATAGTAAAATCCCCTTTTTGAATATAGATTGAAACGAGTTGAATCAGTTTGTGAATAAACTGATGATCCTACAACTACAATCAGCATACCAAGAATAAAAATTCTTTTCATCATCTGTTAGAATTTAATTTTAAGCTTTTAAATTTGAGTACGAATATCAGAATATTTTTGTTAATTTTACAAAAGATATTCTTTTTTATCTTAAATATGGACAAATTTATGAATTGTAAACTGCCCAAGTTAATATTAGTGAGTATGGCCTTAACACTACTCTCTTTATTCAGCTGTGAGGAGGACAAAGACTTCATTGCCTTAAGTGAAAACATTAAGCTTAGCTTAATAAATAACAATGAGAACGTTGAGGCCCGTTGGAGTTTAGCGAAACTTCCACAATTTACAGAATACCGTTTAATTCGTTCATTGGATAAAAATGATTACAAGAATAGTGGTGGTTATTACCAGTCTTCCCAAGTTGTGTACACATCAAACAACTTTTATGACCATCAACACATCGATATGCAAGCCAGCAAGCTTGGAATGAATTATTACTGGGTTGAAGCCAGATGCTCTCATCCTTGTGGATATGAGCAAGTTGTCAAAAGCAATATCGACTCCATAAATATTGGGAACTATACGGCGTTTAACAGCTTTCCGAGAAGTGTTATACACAATAGCGATGAGGATCTCCTGGGTTTCATCGACGATTCAGGGCAATTTACATTATATAACTATACACTAAAAAAAATTATTGGTAAAATCGACGTATCGTACAATGACTGTTATCCGGCATTCGGTAAATTTGGTAACAATTGGGAGTTATACATTCCTGCGCCAAACGGGATGATTCGCATATATGATGCTCCTTCCATGACTTTGAAGGAAACAATTCAAATCAACAATTACCAGTATATCTATTGTATTGTGCCTGACAATGAAGGCCGACTTTATGTGAATTGCCGCGGAGAAGGTGATATCTACAAGGTAGATCGGGCAACTGGCATTTCCACCTTTTTCATTGAAAAATATGGCTATGAGAACTTTCACATGAGCTTAAGCCCTCACAGCAAGCGACTTATTCATAAAGAAGATGAGAGTTATTCCCGCATCTATTCCTATCAAATAAATGATAATGGTGATTATGCTGCTACTTCAAATAGCTATTATTATTCGGGGTACTCGTATCCTGCTTCTATTCCGGAGTCATTCTCCGGCATTGTCTATATTCTTCCGGAACCCAAGGCCCTTATATCACATTCGATGACAGCATGGAATGTTAATCTTCCTGCTGCGCAAGACATTGCGTTCAAGGACAATCAAAACTATAAGTACTTAGCCCCTTTTAATGCCCAATATATCATTGAGTACGATGCTTATGATAAGCAACGCCATATCGATACCCCTGGGTATCCCATATATGTATTTTCAGATGAAAATAAACTCATTGTATTATTCTCAGATAAAAACACCAATTACGATGAGGCTGAGTACAATGTTCACACGAAAGGGTATTCAACAAATACTCCTTTTGGAATCGCAGTAATTAATGTGAATTAAGGATTGAAAAAAACCAATTAATCATTTAAAAATAAATAAAACGGACTTGCCTTTGGTCTCTATGTCCCCAATCTAATTAAGACTCTCGTAATCAAACATGTAAATCGCTCTCATCGTTTTCACACCAGCATAGATTATATTTCCACCTGAACTAAATTCAACATCAGAAAAAGAATCAGATCCACAAGGAAGAGAACCAATATAATTCATCGAAACATCAGCACTATATACTGCGCCGGATGAAGAAGTAACCAGATAATTATTTGAGGGTGCAATTTTAAATATATCAGCCTTCAGCGGGTAATCGCCATGTTGCCAGTCATCCTTATGTTGTATGATATTTCCAAAATAACTTCTCGCGAACAATAGACAAACTTTGATAATCGAATTTTATTATCCGGTTTCCTGACTTAATATTAAATTATTGAACCATCTGCCGGCATCTCAAGCTGATCAGCACTACAAAAAAGCCATCTCCAATAGAAATGAAGATGGCCTGAAAATAAAAATCATCCTATTCTATTCCTGCAAAAAATAATTTGTACCATCCAATGTTAAAATGGTATTATCAGAGTTAAAGGAATACTCGTAATAATAATAAAAGCCACCTCCATTTTCATTTAAAAGTTTAAATGCAAATTCAGAAGCACCCGCACTCCAAATAATATCACTTTCATCACCGTCGTAAATATACTTTCCGGTTCCATCACCATTCAACACATAAGACTCAACAAGGGTACTATAATTATACTCCCAGGTTCCAACAAATTCCTGACGCACAGCCTCTGTTGTGATATTTATACTTCCTTCTCCGATGATTGTCTCTTGTTCCAGAGAAGATCCGGCTTCAATCAGAACGGTGTATTCTGTATCGGCCAACAAATTATCAAAAGTTATACTCGTTTCATTACTGACCATAGTACTTTGCTCCCATACATCAGGAGTAATCATAACGTCATAATAAAGTGCATCTTCCAATGGTTCCCAATTTATGGTAAAGCCATTGGACGCAACTACATCTTCTGAAATTTCAATGTTAACCCTTGTGGTCTCATCATCGCTACAACCACTCACCAAAAAAGTGGAAATAACGAGAGCTAGAATTAATTTTCTCATAATTACTCTCTGTTTTAAAATTAAATTATATTAACAAACAAAAGTAATATTTTACAAAAACGCAAAATCGCTTCAGTTTTTCCTATTTCCACCTCGAATTAAATCAAACGACCAACAGATTGAAGCAGAAAATTAATTCCGGCATCTTGGGATAGGCTACACTGCTATAATCCGACTCATAAATAAGTATCGTCCAGCCAGTTCAGTAACACATAAGAGCATCCACAATAGATTAATTATCCCTTATTCCTCAAATAATTATCCAATTTATCTTCCAGTTTATCAATCTTTTGAGAAATATCATCCGTATTATCACTCAACATGGCCTCAACAAAAATCGAGTTGACAAGCGATAGTCCAAATATTCCACCAGTTACCAAAATGAAAACGAAATATAATTTTGAAAAGAATGAAACAGTACCATCAGTATTTGCTGTTATTTGTTCGGGTATTTCATACCATCCCTCTACTGTAAATATTTTAAAAATTGAATAGAACGAAGTCAAAGGATTTGAGAAATGCTCTGGAGCTATGTTTTGAAATAAATAGGTTGAAAAAATCCCAATAATAAAAATATAAATACAAAAACCTAAGATTATGACAACTGAGGTTTTTAAAGCTCTTTGAACACCTTTTATCAAGTCTGTAATTCCTGGTACAAACTTCAAGAATCTAAATGACTTAAATACCCTGAGCACCCTAAAAATCAAAAAGAAACTGAGGCTTGACAGTGACAGGTCGAAAATCCAAGAAATCAGAGCTGGAATTGAAAGTAACACCAGTAAACAATCAAGCTTGTTCCAGTTTGAAGAAAAATAACCACCTATTTTAAACTCCATTATCTTAACAACCATCTCAATCACGAAGATGACTGTAATCACATTATCAATGGTTGTGATAAATTTAGTTTGGGCCGGTGATAAATTATCAAACGCACCCAATAGTATGGTGATGGAGTTTAAGATTATAACTCCAAGAATGAAGTTTTCATTAAGGAAAAAACGCTTAAACATAAATTACTTAATTGCTTTTAAAATCCTATCTTCTTTTATCAATACGTCACGCATTAACAATTTGTATGGAAACTGTTCCTTGTTTGAGCTTTTAAACCCCTCCAGAATATTATAAAGCGAAGATGCCTGTATCAGAGATAAATTAAGTTCATATTCAAGCTCACATTCATTGATAAATTCATCGGAGAATTCCGGTGCAATCAATAATGATTTAACGACTTTCATTCCATTCTTTTCTGCCATATCGAAATATGCTTTAAGTTGCCGTTTGACTGAACTAAATTTATTATATCCATTTTCTTTAACGGACTTGCACTCAACAATTATAACTTCATTTTTTCCAATATTAATGATTATATCTGCTTTGTCATTTTTGGTGTTCATTTGTTTTCTGAGACTTTCGTCAACATTTAGGCCTAGTTTTTGGAGAATAGTTTTTGTTAAATCTTCAAATTTAACACCTATTTCTGCGTCAGATATTTGAATGCCGTTTTCTTTAAGCTCATTTAATCTCCGAAATGCAATATTCTCATAGTTTTCTAAATACAGGTTCTCAGTATCCATATATGAATCTAAAATATTGCTTATCAAATCCCCTCTTTGCTTTATCTCTCTTCTTTCGCAGAAATCTTTGAGCATGTCCTCCTGGAAAATTTCAAGAATATCTCTTGGCTTTAAATTGTATTCCAATAAATAGGAAATATCCATTACATTTTCATCTTGAAGCTCAAAATGAGACCGAATTACGTCATTTGATTTAGGAACATTTTTTTTCAAATCAACGAGTAGATTTTCATAACCATCCATGGAAATTGAAACCTTTTCTTCTTTCTCCATTTCGTTGAAATAATCAATCAAATTTTCAATTTTTTCCTCTACTGTAACTCCTTTTGTTGGATTTGGGATATTGAAACTTTTCTCATTTAACTCATTTATGAACTTCTTGATATCATTTAAATATGTTCCTTCCTTATGTATTTCATTTTCAAGAATATTAGTAAGGGAGATTCCTTTATTAATTATTGAATCAATTTTTGTATTAAGGGGCTGTCTCCAATCAATATTGTGCTTTTTGCATACCAGATTGATTTGTGGCTCTCTCAGTTGCTTTAATATTCTTCTAAAGTGCTTGTCTGCGATTGACTTACCTCTAATTTCTCTTAAAAGTTTGACAACTTCTTGTGCAACATAAACAGTATTTGTCTTTTTGGAATAAAAAATTACCCCAATGTTTTTTAAATCATTAATTACTTTCACTAGTGTCTATTAAAAAATGTTAATCAAATTTCAAGCCCAAATAGAGTTGGCAATCGTTATCATCATTGGTCATATTTACCATAGGAGCCAAGAGGTCTTGGATGGGATCCTTTACCAGAAGGGAATTGCCAAGGATACGCATGACCTCAACAACAGGTCTGTCCAGTTTGAGGTCGTGTTCAATAATAGCGACGAGGCAGTACGTGATGATGGCGACATGTATCTGTATCCGGACTGCATTTTCAGATTCCCCCCAAAAGGATTTGACCCGAAGATGCTGCTTGATCCATTTGAAGAAAAGTTCGACCTGCCATCTGTAGCGGTAAAGAAGGGCAATTTCATTTGCTTTGAGATAGAAGTTGTTGGTGTAGTAGGTGAAGGATCTTCCAAGGTCAGGGGCATAAAATACGATGCGCCTGAGCGAAACCGGATAATTTCCACTATTTCGCTTACCTGTGAATCTAACCGTTTGGTCTCGCAAGACATTGTCAGTTCCTCCAAGCATGTCTTCTCCTTCCGTGATTTCATAGTCAGGTCGGGACTTCTCCCTTATGATGAAGAAAGCTCCAGCCTGCTCAATTGCGTAAAGTCTGGAAAGGTCAAAGTATCCTCTATCAAACACATAGCAAACCTGTTGCTCGTAAATGAACCAGTCCATGGACTTGGTATCATGCGCATTCGCATGACTGATTCTGTAGAAGACCGGTATTTCAGTGGCAATATCAATCTGTGTATGAATCTTGATACCGGACTTTGTGCTTCTGAACTTTGCCCATCTAAAGACCGACATGCACAAGTCAATGGTGGTAGAATCAATGGCATAGAACCTACCGTGGAGTTCAAATTCTTTGGTGGTACGTTTAGCTTGGGCAATAGAGGCAATGTAAAAAGCATACTTCTCAAAGATCCCAGAGTCTCTGAGGCTGTTAACTTTGGAAAGAACACTTCTATTGATTGGAACCTTTCCAAAACCCAAGTGAAAAGATCTTTTAGCATGAGCGATAGTGACATCTGTGAGTTCTCTAAGACTTTGACAACCAATGAGCTGACCGTACATTATGACCAGCATGTGACTCCAGTAGGATGGTGACATTCCGGCAGTTCTGTCTTTATGTTTTATTACCAGTCGTTCGAAGTAGCGTTTCGGAAGAAACTGCACAATCTGTGCGAAAACATACTTGCCTATGTTCATACCTGTTCCAATTTGTCCCTAAATATAAAGGAACAAATTTTAAAAGGGCGACAAGGTTTTTAGAGAATAAACCGCTATCAATTAAATAGATACAATGCATTTTAACAAATATTAATAGACACTAGTGACATTTGGCAGAGACAGTCTTTCGATATAGACCGAAAGTTTTTGTCATTTTGATTTTATAAACGACTATTAAATGGATAAGAAGAAAGAATTAAGAAAATTACTAATAATACCTTTGCTGGCATGTAGTTTCCTTGTACTTGGACAGAATAAAGACTCAAAGAAAGCAAATTCAAGGATTGAGCAAGCGTTTTCATTAATGCAACAAGGAGATTATGAGAGGAGTCGTGATATTTCAGAAGACATCCTTAAAAATGATAGCACCTTCTGTTTTGGTTACGTTTTACTTGGAATTACTTACGCAAACTATGCAACCGATTCAACTCTTAGACATAATACTGTTGAAAGAAACTTGATATACTGTTTAGCGATTGATATGTTTGAAAAAGCTATTGCTACTAATGAGGACTGCACCCCTCAAGCGAACCGTGAAATTAAGATATTCTCTTCCTATCTATTATCTAAAGAAGAAATATTCATTGGGAATGTGGAAGGAGAAGTAGTTATGGTTAATGGCTGGATAAATCGTAAGACAACATTTCGTTATAAAGACTAAAAATCAAACGTTTGCCAATCGAGTAGACTGCCGCTAGGTCAATGACCTAGCGGAGAGCCTCTCACACCACCATACGTACGGGTCTCGTATACGGCGGTTCTTTAAACCATGGGAAACAGTTGATTCAATTCCGTATTTTTGGAAATTGTCTTAAACATTGTAGCCAAAGAAATGTATCCCCGTTTAATTAGACGAGCTTTGGTGATGGTGGTGCCCAATATCGGGCTCTGGGCAATAGCCCACCCTCCCATCCGACTGCGGCTCCAGGCATAGGCATCGCGCTGGGGAACACCTAAACGGATTAGGTTTTTCCTTTTCCGTTCAAGCTTTTTCCAGTGATGCCAAATACAGTACCTCAGTCGGTTGCGCAACCAGCCGTCCAATTCCGCCAATTTTCCTTTGATATTGGCATATTTGAATGCATTTAGCCAACCTCGCTGAACCTCATGCAGTTTCTTTATGCGTTCATCAAAGCTCATTGGCGTGGTTTTACGGGTTATTTCCTTCAACTTTGCTTTGAAAGTCTTCCACCTTTTACGGGTTACGACTAATTGGTATTTGCCTTTGACTCCTTTTTGAAAAACAGGGACAAAGCCATACCCCAAAATCTGAAAATGGACAGGTCGCCGTATGCCGCTTTTCTCCCGGTTAATGGGGAGTTTCAGCTTGTCCCGAAGATAGATGTAAATCCGGTTGCCCGCGTCTCTTGCTTCTGATTTCGTTTTGCAATAGATGCTGAAATCGTCCGCATAGCGGACAAAGCGAAGTCCCAAACGCTCCATTTCTGTGTCCAATTCATGCAACATGATATTGGACAGCAGCGGGCTTATCGGGCTTCCTTGTGGTACACCTATCCGACGTTTGATGAGTTTACCATCTTTCTCAAGAGGGGCCCTCAACCATCGCCGGATAAGGCGCATCGTGGCTTTGCATTTTATCTTTCGATAAAGCAACTGCAACAACAGCACATGATCTACCTTGTCGAAAAACTGTTTGAGGTCAATTTCGACGATATATTGATAGTCGGAATTGATGTAGTGCAGCGATTTACTTACGGCCTGTTGTGTGTTCCGCAAAGGGCGGAAACCATAGCTGTAGGTCGAAAACGCTTGTTCGTAGCGAGGCATAATTACACGTAGCACTGCCTGCTGCAACATCCGGTCAACGGCTGTGGGGATGCCCAGAAGGCGCATCTTGCCCCCTCCCTTGGGTATCTCTTTACCTCTGATCGGTTGTGCATGATAGTTGCCAGTGCGAATCTGTTCGGTCAGGGTGGAACGATGCTTGTGAAGATAGGCTTCCAATTCGCTTACCTTCATACCGTCCACTCCTCCGGCTCCTTTGTTACGTACTACTTCCTTGCAGGCCATCGACAGATTGGCCGCTTGCAGGATTTTCTCAATCAGTTTTTCTTCCATTCTCTTTGCTGTTTCCTGTTACGTTTTCGACGGGCTGGAAAGCTTTTAACTTAGACCTCCCGGACAAATTTGTAACGGTTTAAAGTTCCGTCCTTCGGTGTTCACTTCTTGTGTCGGGAAACCCAGCTAATACAGTTCACTCGCAGGCCGCAATTTTCCTTCCGGTTAATACTGTGAAACGGTAGCATCCTCACCTACTATGACTTCTGCTGACTGCTCCACATGTCCAGCTCGTGGACGTGGAGCTATCCCCTGGTAAGAGCTTTATCCTTTAGTCTATTCCTGTCGCATCTACACAATTGTTCTTTTGGTGTTCTTTGGGCTTTACAATGATGTGCTTGCTCACCCGAACAGTCATGCCTCATATGCGCCTTACAGAATATGCTAATCCTGTAATACCTGTCCGTCAGTACAGACTTTTGCCGGTTGGCTTCCTTCACTGCATACCTCGCGGTAAACCAGCTTGCCACTTGCTAATGCTTCAAGGCGTCACCCTCGCGCATAAGGGACTTACACCCCCTGGATAAAATTACCTCCACACTCTATGGCTCCTTGAAAAAGATTTGTATTTTTAAACTTTTTCTGGAACTTCGAGGTGGGTGCACTGCTGCTCATGCAGGGCACACACACATGGTATAGTGCATGCGGGTTTCATCGGGTTGCGAAGGTTCGTGGCTCGTTAAAAAAGCCGGTGTAAACTGATACGTTTTCGCTTCGAACTCCCGCACGACACCATACCATAAACCGTTGTGCTTAATATTACAAGAGAGAACCAACAGACTATGAATAAACTGATTCATATTATAATATTTTTAATTCCGATTCAATTAATAGCTCAGATTAATTTTGACAAGATAAAAAGCAAAGACTTTTATTCAACACAGATTGATACTACAAATGAAAAAGTCCTGTTTGTGGAGATGAAATATGCAATTATCATTTTTAAGCAAAGTGATTTATATTCAATCATCAAAAACACAGATGATTCATCTGAAATAGGCTCTTTTAGGTATTTTGAAAAGTATGATAACTTATTGAAACTTCTTCAATCTAATAAACAGAAAATAAAATTAACTGACTACTGGTTTGATTATAGTGATGAAGACAGAAAGAAAATGTTTGGAAGAATAAATTATTTAAATCCAGACAAGAAACCACTTGGAGAGCTGATTTATATAGGAGGTGATTTAATCCATGACGGAAAAGTAATGATAATTGAAAAGAAAAATCAAGAATTAGTAACCAAGAAAATGAAAATTAAACGTGTGAACGGACTATATGGAACCAGATACGTAGAGTTTAGATTACCCAATAAAAAATCATTTTGGAGAATTATAACTAGACTTGGAGAATGAATATGAAAAGGTACCTTTCTATAAAATATTCAGTGTTAATATTGATTTTAAGTTTAAACGCATTTAGTGCTTTAGGTCAAGAAAAATTGAAAATTATAGGATTATACGGTAAATGTCAATCTGGATATTTTGCATGTGAACAGCTTGAAATAAAATCAGACTCAACTTTTGAATACGGTATTTTTTATGATGTGGGAGGTTGGAAAATATGGACTGGTTCTTGGGTCTTATCGAATGATACACTCATTTTGAACACATTTAAACAACCTCAAACGGAATCAGATTCCATTACAATAAGTTTAGCCAATGGATATTTCTATTATACAGACTTTCTGACTGATTTAAATATGCGTTGGAATGGCAAGAAAATCTATACTTGGGACAGTCAAAACAAGGAAATTAGTAGAAAGAGATTTCTAAGAAAAACGAACATTAAGAATAAAAAATTTACAATTGATAAAAAATACTAAGCACAACACTTAGCCTCCGACCAAGCGTTGCTTGCATACGCTTGATATTGGAGGCTATTGTTGAACTAAACAATCTTCAGAATGCCTCACAATAAAAACTATAAAACAATGATTTACCTATAGTGTTTTCAATCGGTCTCCGGGGAGGTGTTTAATGATAATCTGACTCCTTTTATCTCGTTCTTTGACATATATTTTTGCAATTAACCACACTTTCGATGCTGTTTTAAGTCTACCGTCCTGTTTTAACCTTGCCACTTTAGTATTTTTCGGGGCATAGTGATAAGCCAGGGCATACCTTTCCCATTTGCACTACCGGAGTGCATTCATTATTGGCATACGAAATACATTTAAGCGCACCGATTTTCTGGTGGTGCCCGTTCTTTTGGAAAGCTCTCCAGCAGCAATAGCTCTCCGCCACATTCGCGGCATTGCAATACCGAACGCTCTCCAAAGCGCAACGCCAGCACCTCGGCACGGGACAACCTCGGCCTTATATCATAAACCGCCAGCAATTGCTCTCTGATCTTTTCAATTGCTTCCTGTTTATTACGATTGCTAAGAAAGCCCAGGTGGCGAATGCGTCGAAAGTGAGGCGGTACAATATGCTCCAGGAAAAGTTCCAGAAATTCTACACCGGTAAGCGTTATTATTTCCTTTCGATAGCCAGCTTTGCGGTTAAGCCAGCTAAAGGTAACATGAGTATCGGTTACTTTCAGGATACGGTGATTAGAAATGGCTACCCGGTGGCTGTATCTTCCCAGGTATTCAACCACACTTTCCGGACTGCCAAAAGCCTGCTTGGCATAGACTACCCAGGGCTCCTTTATCAGGTCGCGGGGAACATGTTTTTTTATTTTCCCTTCCCTTTTCAGGCGGCGAAGCTTGCTGACAAACCGGGCACTGAATACCGGGGAGAGTTGCTTCACATCAAACAAAAAGTCACCGTCTTGTTTGGTAGTTTTCCACTCTCCTTGTTTGTCTATGCCTCCGGCCGGAACAATCATATGCACATGTGGATGGAAACCCAGTTGTTGATCCCAGGTATGCAAAACAGCAATGGCTCCCGGCCTTGCTCCCAGCAGTTTTGGATCCCTGGCAAAAACACAGAGGGTTTCCCACGACTTCTCGAACAGCAGGTTATACATCACTTTCCGGTTGAAGCGAAACAACTCCAGCAAATCATGTGGCACCGTAAATACCACATGGTAATATTTGACCGGAAGTAATTCCTGTTTACGGTCTTCTATCCAAAGTTCCTTATCGATGCCCTGACAACGCGGACAATGACGGTTCCTACAGCTGTGCAACACGTAATGTATACTACCACAATCACCACAGGCCAGAGCCGAACCACCCAATTTAGAGGTGCGACACACTGATAATGCCTGCAATACCTTTAATTGATGAGAAGTAAGCCCTCTTTTTTGCAACAAGGAAGGCAGGAACTGATCTATGGCACCACCCAGATCCTCATTATGGCTCATACTAATACAGTTTTTCCATAGGACTAAATCCTCTCTGGGGAACGGACTTGGCGATATGCAAATACATCAGTGTTGTACGTAATTCAGCATGTCCCATTTGGTATTGGATACTCAGAATATCCAGGCCCATTTCCAATAAGTGGGTAGCATAGCTGTGTCGTAAGGTGTGAATACAAACCTTTTTAGAAATTTCAGTTTTATTTATGGCTGACCGAAATGCGTGGCGTATGCCACTTCTGCTGATCTTTTCGCCTCGTATCTTGCCATTAAACAGCCATTCTCTGGGGCGTGATGTCTCCAAATAGGATTTCAACCCTTTTAAAACCAGTCCTGAAACAGGCACATAGCGGTCTTTCTTAAATTTACTTTCACGAATATGAACCTGATGCCGGTCAAAATCAACATCGCTAATCTTCAGGTTTATAGCTTCGCTGATACGCAGACCACAGTCATAAATAAGGGCGAAAAGCACACGGTGTTTTAATAATTTTGAGGCTTTCATTATTCGTTTGATCTCCTGCTGTGAGAACACTTCCGGAAGCGCTCTGCTCTGCGCTATGGTCGGCAGACTCAGGTACAAGTCCTCATTTTTAAACATGCTGAACATAGAGCGAAGACCATACACCAGATGTTTAAAAGAACTCATGCTGGGCGGTTCATTTTGACGCAGGTAAAATAAATACTCCTCCAGTTGATCCTGAGACAGATCTAATGGAGAACAATGAAAGTGCAATACCAACTTGGAAATTTGCATCAGATAATTACTGGTACATGATTCAGACTTTCCCGAAATGGTGTACTTTCGAAGAAACTGGGTACTCACTGTTTCAAACTCAGGTACTGCTTCGCAGGCCTGTTCTAAATACGATTTTCGACTCATAACTAAATTGTTTTTAATTGTTTGAGGCCGAAAAATCGGTTTATTTAAGAAGATTTCTTAGTTTTATGATGATAAGCTCCCGTTGAAAACGGGTTTAGTTCAACGGAGCTATATACGCCAGCCGTGGCATCCACAGCATATTGAGGGTTTTGTATTTTCCAAAACCATGCGTTCAAGCTGATAAAGTCACAGCGGGTCTGAAAGCCACGGGCCAGGCGCATATAGCCGGGTTGGCAAACATTAAAAAACAGAACAATGAAATATGATATTAGAGTTGTTGCATTCATAGATATTTTAGGTTTCAAAAATGCAGTAGATAAGAGTTTAAAAGATGATAATGAGTTTAATCGTATTAAAACAGCACTGACTGACCTTAACGAATTCTTTATAACACCAAAAAATAAATACCAAATCGAAGCTGATAGAGCTTTGAATGCTGATACGCAAATTATTCAAGTTTCGGATAGCTTGGTTATTTCTCGTTTAATACAAGAGCAAGGTGGAATTCATTATATGTTATCAGACTGTGCTTTTGCAATCCATTTATTGATAGCGAATGGTTTTTTATGTAGAGGCTCAATTAAAGCAGGTTACTTGCACCATACAGAAACGACAATGTTTGGAGAAGCCTTTATTAGAGCTTATCAATCAGAATCAGAGGAGAAACTACCTGTAGTGAAATTTGAAAAAGAGTTATTTGATGTCGTTAAGCTATTTCCAGGACCAGCTAATAAAGGTTATGAAGATTGGGAAATCGATTTTATAAAAAAGAATTGTAAAAAATTAAATGATGACGAGTATTATCTAGACTATTTCACAGACTATGACGACTTAGTAGGTGGTGGAGAAGGAACTGCTTCAATTCACTATCAAAAACTGAGAGAAATCATAACAAAAGGACTTGAACTACCCGAAGTGTCAAGTGCTTATAAGAAATTTAAGTGGGCTTCTGAACAATTTGACTTAAGTGCTGAAAGATTCGCATTGGATAAAATAAATTAAACTCTATTTTCAAACACATCTAAAGAAATTCGTGAAATAACAATTCAGTTCTCCTCCGACTTATTCCACAAAGGGTTTTTAAATAAGAATCAAACCAAAAGTATTCGTAGAATGCTAGATCAAGCACAGAAAGGCTTATGCTTTCCAATGTCTGGTATAATGAAGGTATACTCTATGCTAGATGGTCTGACTTCTGAAAAAGATGGCTTCTATTCTTTCATCAAGTTTTTGTCTATTTTGTACGAACTGTCTTTATGCGAACAAGCATATACACTCTCAAGCACTTCCTTTGCAAAAATCAATATGCAGTCTGATAGCAGGAGAGTGTTAAAGGTGCAACAATATATTAGTAATCATTATAAAGAAGAAATTCGACTAAATATGCTTGCGGACTTGATAACTATGACACCTGCTGCTTTTAGTCGCTTCTTTAAAATTCGAACAGGTAAAAATCTTTCCGATTATATTATAGATATTAGGCTTGGCTTTGCATCTAAACTTTTGGTGGATACAACTATGTCTATAGCCGAAATCTGTTATGATTGTGGCTTTAATAATCTCTCCAATTTCAATCGGATATTTAAAAAAAAGAAGGAGTGTTCACCTAAAGAATTTAGAGGATATTATCAGAAAAATAAAAAAATTGTATAATACAACTCTATACTCAGCATACACCTTCATCTTTAGCACTAGACAAAAAACTAGCGACAGCTAAGTATATTATAGTATCATAATCTACTGTATATTCCTAATTTATAATAACACTCCTAAATAATAATATAGAGTACTACTGATTGATAAAATAGTATTTGTTATGATTGCACATCATAAATATCTTTGCTTAAATAATACGATAAATATTATCTAAGCCTATATCATGAAAAAAGTATTATTATTTATCCTTATTAATCTATTCCTCATAGCCTGTGGGAAACAAGAAGTGAGTAAATCCAACAATTACGTAACACAAAGAGAAGGTCAATTCTTCATAGGAGAACAACCCTATTATTTTATTGGCACAAATTTTTGGTATGGTGCTATACTCGGCTCCGAAGGACAAGGGGGAAATCGTAGTCGTTTGCATAAGGAACTCAATTTTATGAAAAAAAATGGCATCAACAATCTCCGTATATTAGTAGGTGCAGATGGTCTTGCTGGACAAGTCGTGAAAGTGATGCCCACTTTGCAACAAGCCCCAGGAATATATAACGACACTATTTTTGATGGTCTTGACTATCTACTGTCCGAAATGGGTAAAAGAGACATGTACGCTGTCCTATATCTTAACAATAGTTGGGAGTGGAGTGGCGGATATGGACAATATCTAGAATGGGCAGACAAAGGAAATGTGCCAGAGAAAGGGGTAGATGACTGGCCTGTATTTGTAGAGCATGTGGCCAAATATGCAGGATGTGACGAATGCAAAACTCTATTCCTAAACCATGTGAAACATGTAATGCAACGAACAAATAGATATACAGAAAAAAAATATAGTGATGATACTGCTATCATGTCGTGGCAGGTTGGAAACGAGCCACGCGCCTTCAGCGATGAGGGAAAACCTCTAATGGCAGCATGGGTAAAAGAAACAACAGCACTGATGCGCTCTTTAGCTCCCAATCATTTAATCTCTATTGGTTCGGAAGGTTTGTGGGGCACAGAAATGGATATGGATTTGTTTGAGCAAATGCATGCTGACCCTAACGTTGATTATTTAACAATGCATATTTGGCCAAAGAATTGGAGTTGGATTGATATCAATAATATTCCAGCCTCTGTTGATATTGGTATTGAAAAAAATTATACTCCATACAAAGGGCATTCTGCGGCAGATGATTTCAAGGCTTTTGCTGATAAGGGAAATATCCTCATGAATAATGACATTCAACCAAAGTAATCATGAATTAATAGTTAAACAATAAATTTAATAGCCAAATGAAAAAACAAACTCATATTATTAAACTGAAATTTTGTATTTCAATATTTCTTCTGCATTTTCTCCCCTTCAGTTTCAACAATGTGGTTGCTGGAGAACACACCAAAGAATCTGGAGAACTCACTATTAAAATAGAGAAACGTTATCTTAATTTACCCATCTCAGAAACAAGCCAATCTGATAAGATGACATTAAGTTTGGATGGTAAAATGCTTACTTGGTTTAAAATTAAACTAGCGAAAGAAGAACCCAATTATTGGATGCATTACGATGTCTCTAATTTTTTAGGTAAAACTATTACTCTTTCATACGAAGGTGATGTAGAGAGCCTAAATAAAATATATCAAGATGATAAATTTGTGGGACAGGACAAGATTTATCAGGAGGAATTTCGACCTCAGTTTCACTTTTCAACTATGCGTGGCTGGATAAATGATCCAAATGGATTGGTTTATTATGATGGCGAATATCACCTTTTTTATCAACATAATCCCTATGATGTAGATTGGGGAAATTTGAATTGGGGGCATGCTGTCAGTAGAGATTTAGTGAACTGGGAGGAATTGCCTACGGCTTTGCAAATTGATGAATTAGGCGAGATGTATTCAGGTTCAGCAGTTGTTGATTATGATAATACTTCGGGGCTTGGCAAGAAGGATAAACCAGCGATGCTTGCATTTTACACTGTACAATGTAGTGATGGACAGACACAATGTATGGCATATAGCTTGGATAAAGGTAGAACATGGACAAAATATAAGAACAATCCAATATTGGACACCAAAATGAAAGGTGGTACATGGCACAATCGTGATCCCAAAGTATTTTGGTATGAGGCAGATAAACATTGGGTTATGGTGTTGCATGAAAAAGATGGTCATTCCATTTATACTTCAGACAATATGTTGAATTGGGAGTACCAAAGTCATACTTCAGGCTTTTGGGAATGTCCAGAATTGTTTGAACTACCTATTGACGGCAACAAGGACAATACAAAATGGGTGATGAGTGGAGCTTCGGGTACTTACATGATTGGTTCGTTCGATGGCAAAACGTTCACGCCAGAGACTGGAAAACATTACTATGCATCTGGCTATTTGTATGCACCACAGACATTTAATAATATACCAGCAGAAGACGGTCGTCGAATTCAGGTTTCTTGGGCATCTATCCGACATGAGAACATGCCTTTTACTGGACATATGTTATTACCTGTAGAGTTATCGCTTCGTACAACAAAGGATGGTGTTCGTATGGTTTGTATACCAGTCAACGAAACAAAGGAGCTGTTCACACCATTACTGAATGAACAGTTACTCACGATGCAGGAAGCTAACGAAAAATTGAATATATTGCTGCCTTCCGTAGATTGTCTTCGTGTAAAAGGGAAAATACGTCTTTCACATCCCACTAATGCCGGCATGATATTGGACGGTCAGAAGATACTTGATTACGATATGAATTTTAATCGCATAAATGGAACCTTCTATTCACCCCAGAATTTTACAAGCATGGAATTGGATTTTGATTTATACATAGATCGCACTTCCATTGAAGGTTTCATTGACGACGGTCTTTATTCTTTTATTATAGAACGTAAGGGCGAAGGTGCAGAGAAAGGTATTAGTTTTTGGGGATTGCAAGATTTAACTGTAGAGGAATTAACAGTTTATTCCGTAAAATCAATTTGGTAGCACCTACTTGTCTACTTGCTTGTAAACAGTAATTGATCTCATATTGTAAAGCCGAACGAGGTATCAGAAATAAAGCAATTACAAGAATTAGAGAACCTAGAAATATTATTGGAGGCTGTAATGAAAGAAGATTCTAAAACATTTGAAGTCTTACCCAAAAGGGGATCGAGGAAAGAACACTCTCCTAGTTTGAATCTTACAGGAATCTATGATGAAGTTGGCAATGTTCAAAATTATGTTTAACAGAATATAATTTAAACAGTTACTTAGGCGAACTAGATAATTACTTTTAATTTTGCGGTCGAAATTTTCGATCGCAAAATTTCCAAATCATTTTCATCTAGAGCAAAATAGATCTTTCAGTAAATTTGTAAGGATTATTCTTTCCCGTTTTGTTGATACGTTTAGTTTCAGCACTATAAAGTTCAGCGACATCATTGTCCAAGATAGCCTGCTTACCTTGAACTAAGATTATTTTTCCTATATTACTTTGCAGTTCCATATCAATTCAACGTTTTTAGGTGAATGCTCTTTTACTATATTATTGGATATCGGCTCATCACCCCAATAGCATATATATATATGTGAATTACTGGTTATCTATCAATTAAGTCATGTTTTATTATCACTAGTGTCTATTAAAAAATGTTAATCAAATTTCAAGCCCAAATAGAGTTGGCAATCGTTAT
>NZ_AJKI01000017.1 GCF_000259075.1 Marinilabilia salmonicolor JCM 21150 | reverse complement strand
TTGAACGCATGGTTTTGGGAAATACAAAACCCTCAATATGCTGTGGATGCCACGGCTGGCGTATCATAGCTTTGTTATGCACTGGGCTTTCATTGTTCAATGATTTTTTTACAATATTCGATTTGTCCACAAAAGTCCTTTTCAATGTGTTTAATAATTGTTTCACATACTTCTTTATAGTCGTCTTCAGTTATTGGCGATTGCTCACTTCTCCAACCTCCATGAGAAAGGTCGTTAATAAGGGTAAATGATTTCGAATCATTTGGAATATTGCTTTTTATGTATTCTGCTATTCCGTCTTTCGAAATATCAATCTTTTGAAATTTTGTCAGAGTTTCTATTATGTGCCTTATTGAATTTGCAGTCGTATGGCTTGCGTTTTCATCCTTACGTGCGACATTGTATACATCCATAAGGTGGTTAATGTAAGGAACGGTTAGATTGTTATTAAAGTCTTTTAATTCTCCTTTTTTCAAAAGCAACTTTTTGTCTACAATATTATTTGCCGTCAAAACACGCATAAAGTCATTATTGTGGGTGAAGATAAATAATCTTGTATTCTTCAGTTTGTCAATTATTTGAGAAATGTCTCTAATGACTCCACAAAGAGTATAGACATGCGTGAAATCCATACTTGAAATGGGGTCGTCAATTATGAAAAATAACTTCTCATAATCATCTTCTCTTTCTATTTTTAAGTGAGTGTCGCCCATATAGTAAGCAAATGCTACAATGTTTTTTTCGCCCTCACTTAAAACATCTCTTGCTTGGTCCTTTTCAAGTGCAGTTTTATAAAATACTAATCTGAAAGTTTCTTCGTCAAGTGTATATTTGTCTGAAAAGAAATAATTCAAGACAGTTTTTATTGTTGAAGCTACTTTTTCTCTTTTACTTACTTTCTGTTGCTCTTTCTTTTTCTTTATTTGTAAGTCCAGAGTTTTCCATTGTTCTCTTAAATGAGAAATGGTTTTAATGTTCGTTTTATGTGTTTCAACTAAGTAGTTATAAGCACATTTACAAATCTCCTTTCTAACAGTTTTGTTTTCCTCGCCTATCTGATTTTTTTTGGCGTTTAATGACTTAATTTTCTTATTGTTTGAATCAATTGTTTTATTTAGAAGGGTTTGGTGTTTTTCAATATTCTCAATTATTGAATTTTCAACTAAGATTGGCTTGCTAATGTCTTTGAGTTTTTCTTCAATAATATCAATATAAGACTGGATTGCTTGTTGTGCCGCTTTAACCTTTAGTATGCCTAATTCTTCTTTTGCACTTGATGGTATATATTTGGTTTTATATTCGTTATACGAATTTATTCGATAAGAATTAGTGTTTTCAATACTTTTTAATGAGGCGATAAGATTTGAAAGCCACTCTGTATTTTCATTGAATTGTTTTATTGTTTTTGCTTCCGTGTCATTAAGGTATTTAGTGTAATTGCTAATTAAATTAATTGCGTTTTCTTGAAGTTTTTGTTCACAGAATGGACAAGTATTGCTTTCTGTTTCTGAAAGCAAGGACATTCCTTTTTCAATGAACGTTTGCTTGCTTTTTATTTTTTGTTTAAAGTTTTCTGCTAATGAACTTAAAGAGAACTCTTTGTTTAGATTTTCCTTGATTCCATTTAGAATATTGAAATCAATATTAATTCTTTCAATAGCCCCAATATCTAATAAATTTTCTGGGACGGATTTAATTTTGTTATAATCCGAAAATAATTCATCAAGGCCTTTTGAAACAGGGAATAAATTTTTCTCAATTCCTTGGAATATCTCTTTGGGCCTTAAATAAGCAAATTCTCTAAGTCTTTTTATGTTTTGTATGTTACTTAAATTTTTCTTTACATAAGAGTCAATCTCTTTTTCGACTTGTTCGGATAATTCTTTACCTTCTTTTTCGATTTTAGCAAGATTATCTTCATCGTCTTTCAGGTCAATGTTGACTTTTCCTAAAATGAAGCCTTCAATCTCACTATCTTTTTCGTAGCCTAAAACTTGAATATTTTGTTCAACGTAGTCTTGATTGAATGTATGGTACAAATATTTCGTTTCTGGAATAGTCGTAGCTTGGCCTTTTTTTATGGATATATTGAAATCGTCTTTTATATTATTATTTTTATCGATAACCTTAAATGAAAAATCTCCATTTTGTTTCCCAAAGGTAAGAAGCTTGTCTGTTGGGCTTTGGTTGTTCTCGTCTAAAGCTATTTTACCTTTGTTTTCCGTTAGTCTGAAAAGTCTGCTGAGAAAAGTTTTACCACTTCCATTATTTGCAAAAACACCCATTTTCAATGAACTTGATTTGATTTCTCGGTTCAAGTTTTCAATTGGTGCAATATTTTGACACTTAATTAAGGTAGTTATTTTTTTGTCTGCCATTTTCGATGGTTATCATTGTTTTTGGTTAGCCTTGTGCATAACGGTTACGTATATGAAACGTTTGGCATTTCGAAGCACTTTCCTGTCAAGTTACAAGTACTTTTGATACGGGCTGAAATGCTCGATAACCCACTGAGTGCCAAATGTTTTATATACGATGTTATGCGCTTTATTTCATTATCTCATTATCAAAATACTTTTCATCAAGATACTCCAAAACTTTATTTGATGCAGAATAACCTCCACAAAATTCACTTTCCTTGCATATTGTAATAAAACTTGACTTTTCGATTAATTCTTTAAATAACTCGCTCACGGTTAAAGTTTCGTTTGTGCTAAACATTAATTTTTGATTAAAAAAAACGTCCAATTCATCGCTGCTATATGGATAAATTTTATCTTCAATTACTTTTGATGCAAAGTCTAAATCAATATCTAAAATAAACTTGTTTTCCATTATTTTTTTGAAAGTATTAATCTCCATAGAATTTGATTTAGTGTCAATTAAAATTGGATTATGAACATTTTGCTCTGTATCAAAATATGGTTTGTTAAAATCAATTCCACTAAATATTTCTTTAACAAACATTAATGCGACATCATTTATTAAACCATATTCCATCCCAGAAACAAGCCAATCATCATCTTGAATACTATGTTCAAACTCTATGAAATTCCAAAATTCTTTTAATCCTAAACTCTTGACTTTATTTATATTCTCAAGTGTCAGAAGGCTTGGATTGTCATATGAATCAGAATGATAATCAAATGAAATTACATTTATAGGTTTTTCAAGAATTTTATGTTCAAAAGCATATCTTAAAATATTTAAAATATATCTATGGTCTTCATATACAACAACTGTTTTGCTTTTTGTAAGAAAAGTATTAATATTCGCTCTATGCCTTAGGCAATAAATAGAGTTCGTCATTTTCTGAAAAGTTTTTTGATTTTGATTATAAAACCTTCTTTATTGTCAATTTCAGTAGGGTCAGAAGCGATATTATTATATTGTTTTGGAACTTTGTTTATCGGATATACTGTAGCATGTATAATACCATCTTTTTTTTCAACTATAGTTTTCACTCTTTTAGGTGCATCAGATTTATATTCAAATCTTTTTCTTTTCTCATCTTCAATTTCCTTTTCATGCTTTTTGATAAGGTTAAGAATCGAAAGAGTTATCTCATCTTGTTCATCACATTCCAGAAAGTAGTAAATATCTAGTCGATTAGCAGTTGTACAATTCGTTTCGACATTATTTTCCAGCAAAAGTTTAACCATTTCATAATTTCGATAAATAATTGCAAGATGTAATGGGGTCACTTTCTCCATATTTTCATATGAATAGCCAACGTTTAGATTTATCTTATCTTTATTCTTATATATTATTTCTTTAAAAGTTTGAAAGTCAGAATTGATAATACTTTCCTTTAATTCTTCTTCTATTTTACCTCCCTTCAAAAACTCTAATCTAATTGATAATTTTTTCTTGAACTCAATTAGTTTCTTTGTGTCACGTTCAAGCAAAACCCTATAAAATTCCAGCATTTCATGAGAACCAACTAAATAGAATTTATCCTTTTCAATAACACCATCTGTTTCACAACCTTGATTAAAGAGATATTCTGTAATTTCGAATTTATTATACAAAACAGCATAATTGAAGGGTGTTTTGCCATTTTTGTCTTTTGCATTTATTTCTGCATTGTTTACTACTAGCAAGTCAACAGAGGATAAACTACCATATCTAGCAATTCTATGCAAAGGCGTTAAATCTTGAAAACGATAATTTACATTGGCTCCTTTTTTTATTAAAATACCGATTTGAAAAGCATTATCTCGCGTGCAAGCCTCAAATAGACACTCGTCAATCTGATGAATGGGTGCGTTATTTTCAAGAAATATTATAAATAAATCATTGTTAGAATAATAAACCGTCCAAAATATTAACCTTTTCGTTAATGATAAGTCTGGATTATATTGCAAAAACAATTTACAAATTTCAGTTTCATTCTTATATGCAGCAAACTCAATTGGTGTAAGTCCACTATCTACTTTTTCGGTTAAATTAACATCAACACCCTGTTCAAGATAGTCCATCAAAAACGGAATATCTTGTTTTCTAATCGCAGTAAATAATTTATTTCTTGAAAATTTCATAGTACATTCATTTTTAGAGGAATCAATCATCTAAATAACCTCCACTAATAGAAATATAATCAAAAATAATTTTAACTATTCTTTCAACCTTAGAATATTCAAAAAGTATTTTTTGAGTTTGAAGATATTTAAAGATATATTTTTCAATTTGCCCCTCATGAATCCAACCTCTTAATCCTATTTCGTTGTTCCAACATTCTCCGAATGCAAAATCAATATTATCCCATATATTTTCGGATAAATCAAAATCTATCCGATTATAAACTGCTGATTTAACTTTTTCCGGGTCAATAAATCCGTCTTTTGCGAATTTAATAATCTTGCTCATAGCGTCCTGTTAATATTGCGCATAACGTCCCGGCTATATGCGCCTGGGCGTGGCTTTCAACCCGCTGTGGCTTTATCAGCTTGAACGCCTGGTTTTGGGAAATGCAAAACCCTCAATATGCTGTGGATGCCACGGCTGGCGTATAATAGCTTTGTTGGGCACCGTGGTTACTATTCTCTTAATTTTTTTCTTTCTAATCTTTCTCTAGCTTCAATTAATGCGTTATGTAGTTTGGCTTCAAGTATTTCTTTTGGTGGTAATTCTGTCCAATATTCTGCTACCATAATACCATCCTTTTGCATTTCTAATAACTCTATTTGTTCTTCACTTGCTTCTGCACATAATATTAATCCAATAGGAGTTTCTTCTCCATCCTGTTTTTCGTATTTATTGAGCCACTTTAAATACAGTTCCATTTGCCCTTTGTATTTAGCTTTGAATCTGTCAATCTTCAACTCAATCGCAATGAGTCTTTTCAATTTACGATGATAAAAGAGCAAATCTAGATTGAAATCATCGCCATCAATAACCATTCGTTTTTGTCTCTCAACGAAGGTAAATCCATTACCAAGTTCCAGAATGAATAACTCAAGTTCTTTGAGGATTGCTGATTCCAAGTCATACTCTAAGTATCCTTCCTTTAATTCTAAAAAGTCTAATAGGTAAGGGTCTTTGAATATTCCTTTTCTAATTCTTTTACTGTCATAGAGCTGTATGTCTGCTTTTTCAGTACGTTCAAATGCTTTCTTTTCAATTTGCTTTCGAAGTTCTCGCACTCCATAAGAATTTTCAATAGCCAATTTTCCGTAAAAATCTCTTGCAGCCTCGTTTTTCAATGGAATCAATGTTATGAAATGCGACCATGTTAAATGTCGTGACAGTGTAACGACATTTTCAATTTCAGGAAATTGCTTTGCAAATTGAATCATTCTTCGAAGATTTTTCTCTTCATAATTTCGGCCAAATCGTTTCGTTAATTCTCGTGATACTGTAACGACAATTTGTTTTCCATATTCAGCTCTTTCATTTTGCAAATTTTGGTTCAGGATTTTGTTTCCAATATGCCAAAATAGAATTGTTAGTGAACTATTCGCTTGAGAAACAACTTGATATTTTGTTTTTTCGACTAAGTCAACAAGTTCTGCTAATAAATCCGGATATTCATTTTTTTCTAGGGACATTTTCAATGCTTATTTTCAAATTTGTCCTTAAATATAAAGATTATTTATCACTGCCAATTTTCTGTCGTTCCCATTCCATGGTGCCCAACGTCCCTATAGCGACATTGTGTTTATAGCTATTATGTCATTTGTGGTTTTTTTATGTAAGTGGCTGATTTAACCATGTTATGGCGTAAAAAGCTATTTGGCCTTATTGGAAGATGGTAAGATGTTTTTAAAAGCATATTCAGTGGGTTTTTGTGTATTATTGGGTTATTTCTATTCAAATATATTGATATTTTTTATGATTTTATTCAATTCTTCGATGAAATTAGATTATAGCCAATATTTTACCAGTTCCCTTCCTTAAGAAGGCGATAATGTGAAATTAGTAACAAACCTAAAACCTGTTTTTTATGGAGGAGGGCGGTTGCCAGGCCCTTGAAACCCAGTTTCTGAAATCATGCGGTCGAATGGGCTGGTGACATTCAGTAAGGCATCGCTGATTATGTGGGTGTACCTTTCGGTTGTTTTGATGTTTTTATGGCCCAGTAATTCCTGAACGTATCTAATATCTTTTCCGTCTTCAAGCAAGTGTGTGGCAAAGGAGTGTCTTAACATATGCAGGTTAACCTTGCGTTTTATGCCGGCAGCTTTAGCCATTTTTTTGAGTACAGAAGCCATGCTGGTTGCACTGTACTGTACCCCTGGTTTGGTGCCTTCAAAAAGATATACTTTTGGCTGTTCTTTTTTTAAATATGCATACAGTAAGGAGTGCAGATGTTTCGAAAAAAGGGAATAACGATCTTTTTTGCCTTTAGAGTTTTTGATAAACAACCGGTTGTTCTTCAGGTCGATGTCAGACCGTTTAAGGTTCTGAATTTCCTGACGTCTCAATCCTGCACTGTATCCAATGGAAATTACCAGTTTGTGTTTTAGGTTTTCTGTTGTCTGTAGCATTGCCCCAATTTCCTGGGGGGTGAAATAATCCGGGAGGTGAAAGCCCCGCCGCGGGCGCATTACATATTTATTGGAAAGCGTATGATTGTGAACCTTTTCAAAAAAGAATTTGAAAGAATTGACCAGATTGTCCTGATGGGCAGTGGATCTTTGCCGGTGCAGAATCATATACTCTTTGATTTCTTCTTCGGAAATAAGGGATGGATGCTTATAGTTAAAATGAGCCAGGAATTTCATGAATGCCCCGAGGTACATTCTTTTGGTTTTATGACTGTAACCGGTATTGTTTAGTATCAACTCATATTGTTTTTCGTAAATTTCTTTGAGCCTGTATCTTTGCAGAATTCTGTATAGCTTACCTTTTAGGGTTTCAATGGAATGAGCCTTCCCTCTAAATTCAAACAGTCTGGCATGATTTGTATGTCGGGAGTCACATTCATTAATTAGTTGGCGGAGGTAGGAATATGCATCCGCATCATTGCCTGGTAATCTGAAGTTTGTGCCATACAATGGTTCAGCGTTGCGTGGCAGCGAGCAAATGTCAGGTAGCCTCATGTTGGCATGATAAATCAGGAAGAGTAAAAGGCGGTCTCCCGGGGATTCAATACCTTCCATGATTGGTCTCAACTCCAGAAATGGCAAATACAACCAACTCTTTTTGATGTTTTTTTTCTCCTTTAGATAGAAAAACATTTTATCTCTTCCCAATGCCCGCTCATAATAAAACTTGATTGCAGCAATACTCTGTTGTAGGCCTGTTTCACTTAATTTTGCCGACTGGGTTTTTATGTAATTGAATATTTCCTCATAAGACAATTTCGGTATTTCTTTGTTTTTATGGTCTATCAGAAAACGAATAAAAAAGCTTTTGTAAATCTCACAGGTACGAGCGCTCATCCGCTTTAGAGACAAGGTGGTATTGTACAAATTCAGTATTTCCTGCTCAGTGGGGGGGAGGAGGGTTGTTTTTACCTGATCATTTTTTGGCTGAGGTTTGTCCTGATTTTTGGGGATACTGTTAAGTACCTGTTTTTCCCACAAAAAACTATTTTTTTCAATGATGTTCTTTACTTTTCGGTAAAGAAGATTGTCTCCGGTAAATACCCAGTTTCTATACTTTTTCTCCCAAAATCCCTCCTCTAAATGACTGAATATATTAAACAATCTTGGGCAATATCCGTGATCCACATAGAATTTTTTTCGGGCTTGGTCTATGCTGATTTTTACTCTATGCGATTTGTCTTTTACTTTTGTCGAAGAGGTCGGTTCAAATTTCGGGGATATGACAGATGTAGGAGATTCTTGAAAGACAAGGTCAACCAAATGAGGAACTTTTTCGAATGCCTTAGTCAGTTTAGCTTGATAGCCATCTTCTAAAGGGATGTGCCAGAGTTTTCTGGATGAACTAAACCTGCGTCCCGGCAAATTTCTGGCAATTTCATCCAGTTCTTTGCAAGGAAAAGCGTCAAAATCGAGTGCTACACGCTTTTCCTGTCGGTGTTCTATCGGGTATATATTAAGCCGGGACATTAATTTGGTTTAAGGTGTCTGAAAATCAGGTGTGTTCAAATATAGAATACTTTTTTTTCAAATTCAAGCCCTGTTCTTTGGGATAGTAACTGTTTCGTTTTATTTATTTCAAGTAATCTTCAGCCAGGGCGACCCAGTAAGCAGCCCCAATAGGCAATAATTCCTGATTAAATACATATCCGGGATTATGCACCATAAAACCGTCTCCACTACCAAAAAGGACATAGTTTCCCGGCCTTTGTTCGAGCATAAAGGCAAAATCTTCGCTACTCATCATTGGACTCACATGGTCTTTTACATTTTCTTCTCCGAATGTTTTTTTGGCAACCGAGGATGCCCATTTTGTGTTTTCCGGTGTATTCATTAATACTGTACCGGGTACTCCTTCCCGGATTTCCCACTTGCAATTAAACGCTTCTGCTTGTGCTTTGACAATGGTTCTGATTCTTTGAAGAACCATTTTTCGAACATCATTGTCCATATTGCGGATACTTAGTTTGAGCAGAGCTGTTTGTGGTACAACATTCCCGGTATTTTCCGATTGAAAAGAACCAATATTTACAACGGTGTTTTTCCATGGTGAAACATTACGGCTAACAATTGTTTGCAGAGCCATTACCAATGATGCGCCGCAAACAATTGGATCTATCCCTAATTCGGGCATGGATCCATGACTGCCTTTTCCGGAGAGTTCAATTTCCCAGTTATCTACAGCCGACATGGTGGCGCCTTCGCAATAATGGAACTTTCCAAATTCCAATCCCGGGATGTTGTGCATGGCATAAACAGCATCCAGCGGGAAGCGATCAAACAATCCATCCTTGATCATGGCCGGACTGCCTTGCATGGTTTCTTCACCAGGTTGAAAAATCAGACGAATTGTGCCATTAAAGTTTTTTGTTTCGGCAAGATATTTTGCGGCTCCCAATAACATTGCAGAGTGTCCGTCGTGTCCGCAAAGGTGGGATATGCCTTCGTTTTTGCTTTTATAGGGCAAATCATTCTCTTCCTGGATGGGGAGGGCATCAAAATCGGCACGGAAACCAATGGCTTTTCCCCCATTTCCGACTTTGAGGGATGCAACGATACCATATTTTCCAATTCCTTCTACGACTTCATATTCTCCAAACGATTTGAGGATTTTGGCAATATATTTGGCTGTTTCGGACTCCTGCATCGAAAGTTCCGGTGTTTGGTGCAGGTGCTCCATCCACTCTTTCATGTTGGGCGAAAGATTTTTCAGGTTTTCTGTCAGCTGGTTTTTCATAGGAGATGTTTTTATTAATCTTTGGATGTCTTGGATTGTTTCGGAATTGTGATCATTATGCTTATGATCGCCATCAGGATCATTAATAAATTAATGCCCAGGGCAATTGTGGCGGCTTGTCGTATTACCACATTATCTTGTCGTCCAACAAAGGTGATTACCCCTTCTAACCAATAAATGTGGTCACCTACATTCAGTGCCGAGAAAACACCCGCTGAAATGGCTACTCCAAAAGCGGCTCCTAAAGAAGATGCCATTTTGTAAATACCGGAGCCGGCACCTGCTTTCTCTGAGGGTAAATTAGATATGGCCGCATCGGTTGAAGGGGTGGCATAAAAGGCAAGTCCTAAACCAAACAGAGAATATGCGATGATGGCCAGTATTTTATAGGTTCCTACCATAGTGTTGGTAAACATTAAAAGAAATATGGCGGTTCCCACTATCAGGGAGCCCCATATCATTGGTTTACGAGGGCCGAACCGTTGCAATAGTTTTTCTCCGACTCTGATAAATAGTACGATAGAAATTGCATAGCCAAGTGTGAGAAATCCTGCTTCCTGCGCAGATACTCTTCCCCCTATTTGTAATAATGCCAGTGAGACAATTAGCATTCCTGCGGTTGCATTTAGCAAAAAATTGGAGATGGTGGCACCGGTATAAATCATATTATTGAATAACTTAAAATCGATGAATGCTTCTTTTTTATTTCTTTCAATGCTGTAGAATAGTAGCGAAAACAAAACTGTTAGTCCGATCAGTATTAGTCCGGTTAAGCTTTTCCATCCAAATTCTGACCCTTTGGTAATCAAAATCTGTAAGGCAATCATTGTAATCATGAAGGTGATGATACCTGCCAAATCTGTTTTATGATGAATTTTGTCTTCTGCCTTGTTTTCAGGGGTTCCTTTAATCATTAAAAGACCGATCACGGAGATTGCTGCGGCGGCAAAGAAAATATAACGCCAGCCAACGTTTAACATTAATCCACCGAATAAGGCTGCAAATCCTGATCCTCCCCAGGAGCCCATGGACCAAAGACTAATGGCCCGTTGTCGGCCGGCTCCGTCCCAGTAAGCTTTTACCAGTGCCAGACTGGCAGGCATTATTGCTGCTCCGGATAATCCCTGAAAAATACGTCCTAAGGTTAATACCGGCGAGGCAAGACTTCCCGAGGGGGTAATTCCTACCAGTAATGAGCCGATAATACTGAAATAAAAACCGATTCTTATTATTCTCACCCGTCCTATCTTATCGGCGAGTCCCCCAAAGACAACGATAAAAATCCCCGAAAATAATGCTGTTATCGATACCGCAATGTTCATCATGGAAGGGGGAATGTCTAAATCTTTTGCCATATCTACATTTATGTTTAATGTAGTTTGAGCAAACAACCAAAAGGCTAAAACGCCCAGAATAATGCCAAATAACAGTTTGTCATTTCCTTTGTAATGAATAGAGTTTGCCATGGAATAGAATTTTTACCAGTTAATACTGAATTGGATTATTTGATTTGTTTTCCCGTATCGTTTGGAATTTTGATTATTACTGTTATAATGACCAACACAACCAGCAGTAAACAAAAAGCCAATGCCAGCATTGCGCCCTGGCGAATGCTTACGTTATCCTGACGACCAACAAAAATCACTAAATTGGAAAGCCATTCGATGGGTTCTTCTCTGTTGGCGAGGGCCGTATAAATACCTGCAGAAATGGCCACGCCAAAGCTGGCTCCTAAGGAGGAAGCCATCTTAAATATTCCGGCACCTGATCCTGCCTGATTTTCCGGTAGGTTTGACAGTGCGGCATCCGTAGCTGGTGTGGCAAAAAAAGCCAGACCTACTCCAAAAAGGGTGTAAGCCAGAATTGCCAGTATCTGATACTGGTAAGCCATCAATTGGGTCTGCATTAATATTATAAGGGATGCCGCAATAATCAGGGCTCCCCAGATGATGGGCTTTTTGGCACCGAAATGTTGCAATAGTTTTTCACCAACCCGCATGAACAGAATGACAGCAAGTGCGAAGCCTAAGGTGAGTAAGCCTGCCTGCATAGGCGTATAATCCGCCCCTTTTTGCATTAAGGTCAGCGATACAATGAGTAATCCTGCAGTTCCGTTTATGAAAAAATTGGACAATACCGCTCCGGTAAAGATGTTGTTGTTGAATAAGTGGAGATCGACAAAAGCAAATGGGTATTTTAATTCAAATTTAATAAACAGGTAAGCAAAGATTATGGCTATGGCGGCTAATACAATGGTAAGCCAGTTTGTCCAACCAAATTGGTTTCCTTTAGTTATAAAGACTTGAAGGGTAATCATGGCAATCACAAAAATGATAATGCCTTTCCAGTCAGTTTTATATTTGCCTGCGTTTTCCCGTTTGTTTTCAGGCAAATCTTTGGTAAGCCATAGCGCTACCAGGGCTATAATGACTGCCAGAAGAAAAATGTATCGCCAACCTAACGTAGATGCGATAATGCCTCCGGTAAGGGAGCTTAAGCCTGAGCCGCCAAAGGTGCCAATGGACCATAAACTGATTGCCCGCTGACGCTCCGCACCCTGCCAGAATATCTTTATCATGCCCAAACTTGTGGGCATAACAAATGCTGCAGACAGGCCTTGTAAAGCACGTCCGAATAATAAAAATGCGGGCGCTGAATCGCCGGAAGGGGTGAGGTAAATTAATAATGATCCAGCAATGGCAAGCCCTAAGCCCCATCGAAAGACTCTTGTACGCCCGATGCTGTCTGCAAGTCCTCCAATTACCACGATGAAAATTCCTGAAAACAATGCGGCCAACGATACGGCAATATTCATAGTATTGGCTTCAATGCTTAGCTCTGCTGTCATTACAGAGGATACATTCAGCATCGAGTTGGCAAAAAGCCAAAATGTCAGAACGGAAAGTATAAAACCATACAAAATCCTGTCATGTCCTTTGTATTGTACATCCATATTGAAGAATTAAAGGTTAAAAGGTAATAGAATTATTGCTCCTGCGACAAACTGGAAATAATCATCCACCGGATTATATCCAACTCGCATGAAAACCGGTAGTTGTATGCTGTTTTCATAAGGCAGGATGGTATATTGAATTTTTGCTTCCAGATTGATAATGCCTGCTTCTTTGGCATATAATCCTTTCTTGGGTGTTGCTCCGATGGCGGCATATAGAGATAATTGATCCTTCTTGTAGGCATAGTTTGCTTCCAGATAGGTGGTGTAATTCCGTTTCCCTTCCTCGTTGGGATCGCCCCCTAGTACCAATGTGGCGACTTTTAATTGTAAATTCCAGGGAAATTTATAAGATAGAATGGCATCGACATAATGATCGGAGGTGTGTAAATTAAAATCTGTAATATCCGTATCCCAGAAATCGGTCCCCGGAGAGTATATATCCCAAATGCCTACAGTTAAGCCCTTTGTCGGGGAGTACTGTACCCAGGGCATTATACATTTGTAGATGTTGTCAAATGATGCGCCGGAAAATATTCCGATATTCCACTTTCCACCAGTAAAAGAAATGGAGGGTTCAAATGCGGGTGCATTTCCAAAGAGGGGACCCTGGCCCAAACCACGCCAGTAATGTTGAGTAACATATTGTACTTTACCGGTCATGATCCAATCGTTCTTTTCCTGTGTGTCTTAAGAAAAAGCATTGAAAACAGACAGAGAAAGAATTAATGAAAAAAATAGGAATCTTTTCATGGGTTTCCAGGATAAAAATTAAAATTTACGAAAAGACTTTTTTAATGTCAATCAGCCAGGTCTATTTGTAAGTTTTTGGTTATGAGTTGTTCATTTGCCAATAAATACTGGAAACCGCAAATAAAAATGATGAAGGGAATAATTGGGGGCTGCTGACTTTTTCAGCAGCCCGTATTTGATTTTTCTCAAATTAATTTTGAGGATGCCTGAATTTAGGCGGTAGTTGAACATCGTAATAGATTATTTATGAATAGTTCAGCTTATAATAAGTAATTTGTCATGCCAAGTATTGCTACATAATTTTTTCCATATTTTTTAGCACATTTTGGGCATGTGGTGTACCACATAAACCATTTATTCACCGTCAGACTTTTGGTGGCTGCAAATGATTCAAAATCCTTGCACCACACCGCAGTGTCTTTGTAGGGGCCTTCATAAACTTTACTGAGGATATGACCATTTAGTTTAACATTCTCAGCGTTTTTTAAAGGTTTATCCACTGCCATATACAGATCCATATTCCATTTGGAGGTGTGATCTGATAAGATCATATTGTCCTCACATGTGGCATCGGATTCTTGAAGTTTCTTGAAAAGTCGTTTTATGGTTCGTCCGAAATTGACCGGCATATAGAAAAAAGTGAAAACTTTGTCTTTGACAAAGAGTTTGTCGTTCCACTGAAAACTTTTTTCCTGCCAGGGTTCCGTGTCAAATTTTGGACAACATTTTTCAGTTTGCATGATTTTAGCGTTTTTCGGGTTTGCAAAAGAGTTATTTGTTGAACTAAAGCTAAGGAAATAGAAGTTTGATAGCCAGTTTGTTTTGCAAAAAAAAAAGAGGAGCATCGTTTCGATGCTCCTCTTTTTTGGGTTTAAATTTGCGACAGGCTTTCAAGGCCTTATCGTTTATTCTTATTTTTTACCAGGCTTCTTACCCTTTGCTTTTTGAACTTGTTGCTGTTGCTTTTGCATGGCTTCAAGACGTGACTGGAATTTCGATTTTTTGGCTGGTTTTTTCTGATTCGCTTTCAATTTTGCCAAAATGGCTTTTTCATCAACAAACTGACGAATCAGGAGGGTTTGTCCTACTGTGATCAGGGTGGAGACGAAATAGTAATAACTCAGGCCGGAAGCATATTGGTTGAAGAAGAAAAGGAACATGATGGGCATCATATACATCATACCTTTCATTCCCGGCATTTGGGCCGATGATTGGGTCATTTCCTGATTGATGCGGGTATAGAATATGTTGGTTGCTGCCATCAGAAGGGTAAACAAACTCACATGGTCTCCATAAAACGGAATTTCAAACGGTAAATCCCAAATACTGTCGTAGGTTGATAAATCAGTGGCCCACAAAAAACTTTCCTGACGCAACTCAATGGAGCTGGGAAAGAACCGGAACATCGCAATCAAGATCGGCATCTGCAAGAGCATGGGTAAACATCCACCCATGGGATTTACTCCGGCTTTTCGATACAGTGCCATGGTGGCCTGCTGACGTTCCATGGCTTTGTCCTTTGGAATGCGCTCATTAATCTCATCAATCTGTGGTTTCAATACCCTCATCTTGGCCGTTGACATATACGACTTGTAGGTGAGGGGAAACAGAACCAGCTTGATAAGGAGAGTCAGAATAAGGATAATGATACCATAGCTTCCGATAAATCCTTCGAGGAAGTTGAAAACGGGAATTACGGCATACCGGTTGATCCAGCCAAAAATTCCCCATCCAAGAGGAAGAATCTGATGAAGATCTAAATCGCCGTATGCTTTGAGCGTGTAAAAATGGTTGGGGCCGAAAAAGAAACGCATCTGCGCTTCGTCGTTTTGCGAAAAATCAAAAGGAACTGCAACTTCGGCCTGGTTTATACGCAACATTGGATTGGTTTCGTCTTCAATAACCGTAGTTTCCACAAATCCACTGGCCAGACTTTCATCAGCAATTAAGACGGAACTGAAAAACTGGTCTTTAAACGCAATCCATTTTACCGGTGTCCGCAAATCTTCACTACTGCTGCTGTTGCCGGAAATATCATCTACATCGTTCTGGAAAAATTTGTAATAAATTCCTGAATACTGGGTTTCAAACTGTCTTCCTTTTTCCTGGGCAGGCATTTTCTGATACCATTCCAGGTCAAGAGCATTGCGTGGGACATCAAATTTGTTTCCAAGATTCTCTGCAGATATGCTGTGTTCAACCATGTTGGCATCATCCGACAAACTGTAGGTCAGTGACAGGTTTTCTCTGGCCGGACCCGAAATCTCAAAACTTACTGAGTTCTGGCCTTGCTTTTTTACATCAAAATAGATGTCGTTGGTATGATAGATATTGGTGTTATAAGTGAAATTGAAACCATAACGGTTGTCATTTCCTTCAAACAAAACCAACGGGCGACCATCGTGTGTTTCATATTCTTTGAGTTCTACCGAATAAATGCGACCACCAAGATTTGATAAGGTTACCTTTATCTTTTCATTCTCGATTGTGGTAAATTGCTGTTCTCCTTTGATGTAGGGAGCCAAAATGCCGGCAGCCTGTATTCGGGCACTGTCTTTTTTGCTTTGTTGGGCTACGGCTTCTCCCGAAATATCTTCTGATTCAGTCTGAACATTTTTTTCTGCCTCCACAGCTCTGAGTTGCTCAACCCGATTGATGGAATCCAGCTGGCGCTTCCGATCTGCCAGATCTTCTTCCGATGGCTTATTCATCCACCAAAACAAACCCAGAATTGCAGTGATAAGTAGAAGTCCTGTTATCGAATTTTTATCCATTATTTGAAATTGTTTTTATTTTAATTTTCTCTTCTGACAAAAGTTTATTGAACTGTTGTCATAGATTTTTTATTAATTGATTGTAAATTATCTGGTTTAGTTGGTAATAAAACCTGTTCCCAAACTCAGAATCCAGAACCCAGAACTCTCAATCCTTTTTCTCTTCCGCCTCATGCTCTATGGCAGCTTTTACAAATGCCAGAAACATGGGGTGAGGCTTAATGACCGTACTGCTATACTCGGGGTGGAACTGAACGCCCACGAACCATTTGTTTTTTGGTATTTCCACGATTTCAACCAAGCCGGTGTCGGGGTTTATTCCGGCACTTATCATGCCTGCATCTTCAAATTGTTGCAGATATTCATTGTTGAATTCGTAGCGGTGACGGTGACGTTCATGGATCAAATCTTTCTGATAAGCCTTGGCCGAATTGGTATTGCTTTTCAATTCACACTCATACGCTCCCAAACGCATTGTTCCGCCTTTATCAGTTATGTTTTTCTGGTCTTCCATGAGGTCAATCACCGGGTTGGGTGTATTGTGATCCATCTCCCGGGAGTTGGGTTTCTCCAGTTTCAATACGTTTTGAGAAAACTCAATAACGGCACATTGCATACCCAGACAGATACCAAAGAATGGCACATCTTTTTCCCGGGCATAACGAACGGCAAGGAGTTTTCCTTCGATGCCCCGATGTCCGAAACCGGGAGCTACTAATATACCGTGAAGATCTTTTAATGTGTTTTCAACGTTTTCCTGATTGATGTTTTCCGAATGAATCAGCCTGAGTTCGACTTTGCGGTCGTTGTACGTTCCCGCATGGTTCAGGGCTTCTATGATTGATTTGTAGGCATCAGCCAATTCCACATATTTTCCAACCAGCCCGATTCTGATTGTTTTCTTTGCTGCCTTTAGCTTGCTCAGGAAGTTTTTCCATTCCTTAAGTTCAGGCTTACCTTCAATGGGGAGTTGCAATTTTTCCAGTATGATCTCATCCAATCCTTCTTCCTGCATTTTTACAGGAACTTCGTAGATGGAGGATACATCTATGGATTGGATGACCGCACGGCTGTCCACATTACAGAATAAAGCTACCTTTTTGCGAATATCGGCAGACAAATCATGTTCTGTACGGAGTACCAGTACTTCGGGTTGAACCCCGATTTCCAGCAGCGACTTCACAGAGTGTTGTGTAGGTTTTGTTTTTAGTTCGCCACTTGCTGCCAGATATGGAACCAGTGTGAGGTGAATGACCGATGCGCGGTGTCCCAGTTCCCACTTCAACTGGCGTACAGCTTCAATATAGGGCAATGATTCAATATCGCCTACCGTACCACCAATTTCTGTGATGACTACATCAAATTTGTGTTTACTGCCCAAAAGCTTGATGTTACGCTTTATTTCGTCAGTGATATGAGGAATAATCTGAACCGTTTTCCCCAGATAGTCACCTCTTCGTTCTTTATTTATGACATTTTGATAGATGCGTCCGGTGGTAACATTGTTGGCCTGCGAGGTGGGAACATTCAGAAATCGCTCGTAATGACCGAGGTCAAGATCTGTTTCGGCACCATCTTCGGTAACATAACATTCTCCGTGTTCGTAAGGGTTAAGCGTTCCCGGATCTACATTCAGATATGGATCCAGCTTTTGAATGGTTACCCGGTAACCACGGGCCTGAAGAAGTTTGGCCAGGGACGCCGAGATAATTCCTTTTCCTAATGAGGATGCAACACCTCCGGTTACAAAAACATAACGTGTATCGGGCACAATTCCACTATTTTAAGATTCAACGATCGAACTTTTTCAAAAATTAAAGCACAAAGTTAGCAAAAAGTACCCGGAATCTGTGTGGATAAATTATAAAATGAGGTACAGCAGTAAATCATCCACTCTTCCTTTTTTGATTTTAATCCATTAAATTGAATGGTGCTCATTTGTTTTTGAAACTCAAAATCCCCAACCCCGAACTTCAAACCCTCAACTCAAAACTCCAAACTCTCACTTCTCGATCTCTTCAATCAGATCCAGTTTTTCGTTGAGCATTTTGATGGTGCGTTTGCCGTTTTCTATTTTGTTGAGGAAATCGCGCACCAGGGCTTCAGAGCTTTTAGATTTTGCAAAAAAGCCGATGTTGTTTTCCCACAGGATGATGTCGCTTTCCAGTTGCTTAAGCTTGCCTATGATTTTGTTGCGCTCCTGGTTAATCCGATCATCGAACTGACCTTCATTCTGCCAGTTTTCCAGTTTGTTTCTGAATTTTTGGAGAGCCTTGTTGCTTTCGTCCATATTCAGGTGGTCGAAACGTGCATTAATCAGGTTACGGAATTCTTGGTTTATGCGATCTTTTTCTTTGATGGGGACGAAGCCAATCTCTGACCAACGGCGTTGAAACTCCTGAAGGGTGGTAAAACTTTTCTCATTGTTTTCACCCGGCTCGTATTGTTTTAGTTCTTCAATCAGTTCCTCCTTCAGCTTCAGGTTTTCTTCCTGAGCTTCATCCTTTTTGCTGAAGAATTCCGATTTTCGGTTAAAGAAATGATCGCAGGCACCTCGAAATTTCTTCCAGATAATATCTGAGTGTTTTCGCGGAACCGGTCCTGTCTCTTTCCACTTTTTCTGAATGCGGATCAGTTCATCCGTGGTGTTTTTCCAATCGGTACTATCCTTCAGGGATTCGGCTTGTTCCACAAGTTCATTCTTTATCTGAAGGTTGTTTTGTTGTTCGTCTTTGTACTGTTTGAAAAAATCACGTTTGTTGTCGAAGAATTTGTCACAGGCAGTACGGAACCGCAGGTAAATCTCCTGATTGTCTTTTTTGGGGGCGAAACCAATGGTTTTCCATATTTTTTGGATTTCGATGATGGCTTTGCTGTTTTTCTCCCATTCTTTGGGAGACTTAAGGTCCTGTTCCAACAAGGCTTCCACTTTTTCGCACAATTCCTGCTTGGCTTCCAGATTCTTTTGAAGCTGTTCCTTCAGGTTTTCATAGTGCTCCTGGTGTTTTTGGTTTAGCTTAACGGTAGTTTCGTGAAAACGTTCCCAGAGTTCCTCCTTTTTCTCTCGGGGTACCGGACCTGTTTCACGCCATTGATTGTGGTATTTCTGAAGTATCTTAAACGCTTTGACGATGGATGGTTCCAAAAGAAGCTTTTCTGCTTTTTCACAAAGTTCCAGTTTGGCTTCATAATTCTTTTTCAAATCCAGATCGCGGAGCTCTTTGTTTATTTTAATGTAGTTGTAGAAATTCTCCACCTGAAGATGATAATTTTCCCACATATCGTGGACTTCTCCCTGAGGCACGGAACCTATTTCCCGCCACCGTTGTTGCAGTGCCCTGAACTCGTCAAAGGTTTCGTGTAACGATTCCTGACGATTGGCAAGTTCCTTAATGCCTTCTATCACCTCATATTTGGCGACAAGGTTTTGCTTTTTCTCTTCTTCTTTTTTTGTCCTTTCTTCGTCACGTTTTTTGCGGTATTGCTGAATGGCATTTTGCATTTCGTCCGAAAGATTGTCGTGCGGAGGGGTAAATGCATCGGCCGGTTCGCCGGACGCCACAAAATCTGTTTTTAGTTTAGCCAGTTCGGCCGCACTTTTACGTTCAAACTCCTTGCGAATGGTTTCGACGTGATCTTTGATAGTGCCTGTCGGGAAATTATTGAGTAATTCATGGTATCGTTTGAGCAACTCTTCGCGTGTGAGTGCTCCATAATCCATGTCTTCCGGATGTTTGGATTTATCTGAATCCCTGGTTTCAGCTACCTTCTCCTCCTCCCCGGAGGAGTGTTCGGCGACTTCTTTCTCCTCCCGGTTGCTGGCTGAGGTCTCAATAGATTCTGAGCTTTCCTGTTCCGGTAAAGAATTTTCCTCTTTGGAGTCTGCCTCTTCGGAAACCGGATTTGACTCTTGCGGTAACTGCTCTTTTTGTTCTTCGGGTTGTTCGGGATTGTTGTCCTTTTTCTCCATATTTTCAGATTGTAACTCTGAATTCAAATTCATCTGTTCTTCAGATGATTTGTTTAGGTCGTTGGCTTCCATCTTTTTTTGTTTTAAAGATGCGACAAAGCTTGTTGGCTCTTATCACTAAAATGTTTCTACGAATCTATCAAATATACTGCAAACCTCAAATATTTTTACATCAAAATGAGCTTTTTACACTGTCCGGTCTAATTTATATAAGTGTCTTGCCCAATAAACATCCTAAAGAACAAGTTCCTCACAACCGAAAAAGTTAATTGATTTTCTTCTGCCTTCTTCCTGGCAAACTTCTACTTGCCAGTTTATCCCCTAAGAGCTATCAACTACTGACTATAACCTACTAAACAATCTATTGCTTTTGCTATCTTTGCAAAAAAGAAAATTCATGCGCATCGATATACTTACGCTGTTTCCTGCTATGTTTCAGGGACCATTCAGTGAATCTATCATTAAACGGGCTGTTGAAAAAAGGGCTGTGGAGATTTTTTTGCACGACATACGTGACTACAGTACCGATAAGCACAAAAAGGTGGATGACTATCCGTTCGGCGGTGGTGCCGGGATGGTTATGCAGATTGACCCCATTGCCCGTGCAATCAATAAACTTAAGGATGAACGGTCCTATGATCATATTCTTTTTATGACTCCTGACGGGCGTCGTTTTGATCAGCAGGAAGCCAACAGACTCTCTCTGAGTGGTAATGTCATTATTCTTTGCGGACATTACAAAGGGGTGGATCACAGGGTACGTGAGCATTTTGTTACCGGCGAGATTTCCGTGGGCGATTTTGTCCTTAGCGGGGGAGAACTGGCTGCTGCAGTGGTGGTAGATGCCATAGTGCGTGTGCTTCCCGGCGTTATTGGCGATGAAACGTCTGCGCTTACCGACTCCTTTCAGGACAATCTGCTGGCTCCACCTGTTTATACACGTCCTTCTGATTACAATGGATGGAAAGTTCCGGAAGTATTATTGTCAGGAAATGACAAGCTGATTGATGAATGGCGCGAACAACAAGCCTTTGAGCGTACCCGAAAATTGCGCCCCGATTTGCTGGACGATTGAAATCGAAAGGAGTAGCGAAATTGGGGCATGGAGCAGAGAGCAGGAAGATTAGGCATGAGAGGTGAGCTATGAGGGTTGAGGGTGCCTTATACGCTGAAGCTGGATTTCTGTCATGACCATGTATTAATCTGTAAACAAAATTTAGTACGGGGCAAGGCTGATTACTATTGGTTTGCCTTTTTCATCGACATAACCACTTCTGCCTTCTGCCTGACAAACGTCTGCCTTTTTTAGTCCTATTTCAGACAAATCTCCCGATACACACAATACTCACAATTTTTCTCATGGGTTGTCTGACGAAACGGAATTTTTTCATCAAACAACTCATCCAGCAACTGCCCCAGTCCATCCTGGTATTCATCTTTGGCCAACGCCAGAGTTATCGGTGATTTTTGTTGTCTTCCCTGCTGTAACCAGAGCGATGTGTCTGTGTCCGTAAAAAGTTTGCGCATCCAAACCACTCCCGGTTGAATTTTTTCAGGCGGAGTGCCCCGATTTTCCACCATCAGTGAATAAAGAAGGGTTTGGAAGGTTGCTTTAATTTTAGAGTGCTTGGAAGTATCAAAAAGGTCTTCAAATTTTGAAATCTTATTATCACCCTGGCCGGTTTTATAGTCAATCACCCTGGTGATGCCCTTTTTTTCGTCCAATCGGTCAATATTTCCTCCCAACCTGATGGTCTTGCCTGCCGGGGTGATGAAATCCATGTGTATGTTGCTTTCCAGTCCCTTAAGGGTGAAAGGTGCATTTTGTTTTTCACTTTTGAAGAAACCGGTTAAATAGCGCATCAACACTTCAAAAACCAAACTGTTCTTTCCTTGTAAGTCCACAAAAACACTTTTGTCTTGTCTGATGAAAGGGACATTCTTTGCAAATATTTTTTCCAGGGTAGTGGCAATCTTGTCAGGCTTGGCAATCTCATTGATTATTTCCGGGGTAACAACCTGATTCAGGAGAGGCTGATAGAGGGCTTCCACTGTTTGATGAAACAGATTTCCGAAAATGCGCGGATCCAGTTCTTCTGAAATATCCTCTGCCTCTTTGGCTCCGGCCAGGTATTTAAAATAGAATCGCAGGGGGCATTCTATATAAGTGCTCAGGGCACTTGGTGAAAGAGCTCTGGCGCCATCTTTAAAGTATTCGGAAAGCTGTTTTTTTACCTCTTCATTTTTTTCTGAGAAAATTTCCGGAGCCATTTTGGTTCCAACACTCTGAATATAGGTGTCATTCTGCACAACACCGGGATATTCATAATAGAGCTGATGCAGAAAACGGCTCATTTCGCCCGCCTGTCCTTTGGCGTCGGAAGATGCCCAGGCCAGGGTTACATTTTTTGCCCGGTGTATCAGACGATAAAAATAATAAGCAAAAATAGAATCCTGATTGTCGATGGTCGGTAATCCAAATCCCTTACGCAGATTATATGGGATAAAACTGTTCGGTGGAGCTGTGTGTGGAAATACCCCTTCGTTCATGCTCAGAATCACCAGATTGTCAAAGTCGAGTACTCTTGTCTCCAGAATTCCCATTACCTGAAGGCCGCTAAGTGGCTCTCCCCGAAAGGGGACAGTCTGGAAGTCTGCCAGTTTTCTAAACAGTCGGTGCCAGGTTTCGGGGGTTATCTTCTCAGTTTGAGCCGACAAGATTTCCCCCAGTCGTTTGATGGTAAGATATAAATGATAAACAAATTCCCGTTCCAGGTTGGCTTCAGGATTCTTTTTCAGATGCTGATAAACCATTTGAAGGACATTTTTCAGATATTCGGTAAGGTCCTCAGTGGTGTTGGTTTTTTTCAACAATCTGTCTGTCAAGTCATGCGCAGGGATATTGCTTTTTTCGATAAAGACCTGATTGGCAGCGATTAATTTGTTGACCAGTTGCCGGCCTTCCTTGCCCATGATGGTGGTGATATATTGGTGACGGAGCAATCCAAGCAAGTGGCGGTGATAAAACCAGGTTTTGCCTTGCCTGGTGGTTCGCATGGACTGCTGTAGCGTCATTAGGGTTTCTACCAGACCGTAGGCCGGAGTGTTTTTCAGAGGATATCCCAATGTTACATTGATCTTATCCCAGGCTTCCGGAATGGCATGTATTGCAGGCAGCATCAGTGCCTCATCGGCCAATACAAGGGCCGTTTTTGCATGTGGGGCATCTTCCTTGTCCGGACCTGCATTATTTTGAGGGGGTATCTGATTTAAAAACTCTGCGGCGATCTGAGTTTGCCCCAGATCGTTGGCTGCCGTCGCGATGGTAATTTTTTCCGGTCCGTCATGCTGTGGATTATCCCAGTCAGCAGGCATGGGGAAATCCAGAATGTTGCTTTTAATAAACCGCGCAGCTTCGTGTTCGCCTCTGATTAATCCCTGGTCCGATGACTGTACAGGGGCTTCCATAATCCATTGAGGGTAATCCCAAAAGAATGTGGCAATGCCTTTTATTTTGAGGTAATTGAGTAGTCTTTTCTCACAATTGTTAAGTGCATTCAGTCCGGCAAAAACAATGTGCTTATACGGAACCTCCCCAACAGTTTTGTCCTGTATTTTTTGTGCAGTCAATCGGAACATTTTTCCTTCATAGGCTTCGTTGTCGCGGTCGAGTCGTTCGTTGAAATGACGGTAAAGTTCAGGCATTTTTTCCCAGACTTCCAGAAATGATTTTTGGAGACGGGATAACTTTTCCGGGTCAAATGAACTCCAAAATGTTCGGATGGCTTCCACCTGATCGTCATCCAGGTGACTAAAATCGTCATCCAACGCTTTTTGATCCGCCAGATTCCTGAATAGTTGTTCAGGATCGGCAAGGTATTTATCGATGTCATCAAAATCCGCCAGACACATTTCTCCCCAGGGGATGAAATCATCCAGCGTTATATCCTTGTCCATTACTTCCCGGTACGAATCGTATAGTTTAAAGATGAGACTGATGTTATCGCTTACCGGGCGAGGTTCCAGCTTTCCGAAAAGATCGTTGATGGTTAATATTTCAGGCGAAAAAACCGGCTTTGGAGTCTTGTCGTTCAGGTATTGACGAAAAAAAACGCCCGCCCGGCGGCTGGGGAAAACAAAACAAAACTCAGATATATCTGTTAAATATTTTTGAAGATGATAATCGGCCAGTTGTTCCAGAAAAAATCGCATATTTAATGAAGTCTTTTTATTATTTATGTGTAATAATCAGGGCAGGCCTGATAGAAAGGTTGGGTTTATTATCATCAAAGATAAATGATTATTGGCTGATTTTAGCTATTAGTTCCCGTCAATAAAGTCGGGAAAAATTGTAATTGGAGCTGTGTCGGTTCAGAAAGTTGCGTTTGCAAGGCCTGGCATTTCCGAAAATGCGGAGTTTACCTGAGTAAATGAGTACTTTTCGGGAATGGCGTAACGAAGCAAACGGGACTTTATGGACAGACACTTCTATTAAGCATTAAATCTTAATCGGAAGATTAACAGTAAAACGCCATACAAACAGGAACTATGGACTCATTTTCGTTTGTCGGAAACAGCGACATTGAAGCGATAGAGAAACTCTACAAAGATTATCAACAAAACCCGGACTCTGTGGACGCAGGAATGCGTGATTTTTTCAGAGGTTTTGATTTTGCCCGGATGAGGTATGAAGAAGCCGTCCCGGGTCAGGTAAGCAAAGAATTTAATGTCATTAATCTCATTCACGGATACCGACAGCGGGGCCATCTGTTTACGGCAACCAATCCGGTGCGTTCCCGTCGAAAATATTTTCCTACGCTGGATGTGGAGAACTTCGGACTTGTGGAAGAAGATCTGGGAACAGTTTTTCAGGCAGGGAATGATATCGGACTTGGGGCTGTTCCGTTAAAAATTATTATTGAGCATTTAAAACAAACCTATTGTGGATCTGTGGGGGTTGAGTACCTCTATATTCGTCATCCCGAAATGGTGTCATGGTTAAAAACGAGGATGGAAGAGGTGCGCAATACCCCCTCATTCACAAAGGAAAAGAAACTGAGGATTTACAACCGGCTGAAAGAAGCTGTCGGCTTTGAGAATTTTATTCATCGAAAATTTGTTGGCCAAAAAAGATTTTCTCTCGAAGGAGGGGAGGTGCTGATTCCCGGGCTTGATGCTCTGGTTGAAAAGGGTGCAGAACTGGGAATTCGTGAAGTAATGATTGGGATGGCTCACCGTGGACGTTTAAATGTGCTGAGCAATATTCTTAAGAAACCCGTACGGGACATTTTTAATGAGTTTAATGGTGATCAATACGATGAAAGTATTTCGCTGGGTGATGTGAAATACCACTTGGGGTACGATAGCGAAGTGGATACTCTCTCAGGGAACCCGGTGAAGGTAAATCTTCTGCCAAATCCTTCTCACCTGGAGGCTGTTACTCCTGTAGTGGAAGGTCTTACTCGGTCGAGAGCCGAACATGCCTACAATAAAGATTTTAGTAAGGTGATTCCTGTCGTAATTCATGGCGACTCCGCTATTGCCGGACAGGGAGTGGTTTATGAGGTGGTTCAGATGGCACGCTTGAACGGGTATTCTACCGGTGGCTCTATACACATTGTCATTAATAACCAGGTGGGTTTTACCACCAATTATCTGGATGCCCGTTCCAGTACCTATAGTACAGACGTTGGAAAAGTAACCCGAAGTCCGGTATTTCACGTAAACGGAGATGATGCCGAAGCTATCGTATATGCATTGGAACTGGCAGTGGAGTACCGTCAGACTTTTCATGCCGATGTGTTTTTGGATATCCTTTCCTATCGTAAGCACGGGCACAATGAAGGTGATGAGCCACGTTTTACGCAGCCAACGCTTTATAAAGCTATTGCTTCTCATTCCAATCCCCATGATATTTATGCTCAGAAATTGCAAAAAGAGAAGGTGCTGAGTAAAAAGGATATTAATAATCTCCAAAAAGAGTATAGCGATGCTCTGGAATCAGAATTGGCTGAATCGCAAAAAACAGATGTGGTACATATTCGCCATTTTCTGAAAGATTTATGGAAAGAGTTTCGATACGCTGAGAAAAAAGATTTTGAGCAATCAACGGATACCGGGGTTGAGAAGGATGTTCTGCTGAAACTTGCTGAAAAAATCAATCATTTGCCCGAAGATGTTAAGTTTTTCAGGAAACTTGAAAAACTGGTAGCCGATCGAAAACAAATGGTAAAAGAAGACCGGCTCGACTGGGCACTGGGTGAACTTCTGGCTTATGCAACGTTGCTTCACGAAGGCCATCCTGTAAGGGTCAGTGGTCAGGATTCTGTCAGGGGTACTTTTGCTCATCGTCATGCCGGTTTTACGGTGGAGGATATGGCAGAATCCTATTTCCCTCTACAACACCTTTCTGATAATCAGCCACCCTTTAACATTTATAACTCACCGCTTAACGAATATGGCGTGTTGGGATTTGAATACGGCTTTTCATTAGGGGTTCCCAACGGATTAACCATCTGGGAAGCCCAGTTTGGCGACTTCTTTAATGTGGGGCAGGTGGTGATGGACCAGTTTGTGAGCTCAGCAGAGGAAAAATGGGGGTTGATGAACGGACTTGTAATGCTTCTCCCTCATGGGTTTGAAGGGCAGGGGCCTGAGCACTCCAGTGCTCGCATCGAACGATTCCTGAATCAGGCTGCCAACAACAATATGCAAGTGCTTAACTGCACCACTCCGGCAAACCTTTTCCATGCTTTGAGGCGTCAGCTTAAACGTGATTTCCGCATCCCCATGGTGGTGTTTACACCTAAAAGTCTGCTGAGGCATCCAAAGTGTGTTTCTAAATTGGATGATCTGGCAACCGGAGGTTTTAAGGAGATTATTGATGATGAAAATACCGACCGTGATTTTGTAAAACGTATTGTTTTCTGTTCCGGGAAGATATATTATGATTTGCTGGCCAGAAAAGAAGAACTGAATGCCCGCGACGTAGCCATTATCAGAGTGGAACAACTGCATCCGTTTCCTAAAAAACAAATTCTGGAGCTGGTTATGCAATATCCCAATGCGTTGCTTAATTTGTGGGTGCAGGAAGAACCTGAAAATATGGGCCCCTGGTATTATGTGGAAAACCAGATTCCAGAGTTGAAGCTGGTGCCTGTTGCTCGGTTGGCAAGCGCCAGCCCTGCTACCGGACTTAACGGTTTGCATGTAGTGGGCCAGAAAGAAATCATCGGTAAAGTGTTTAAAAAATGCCATTGTGAATTGAAAAATGATTATTGCGGCCTGCAGTGTGTCGAAGGAAAATCGCGTGCCGAAATTCTTAAGCAGCACAAATATTTTGAATCACCTCAGCGCTTTTCCATATAACCTTAGCGAAAAATGAAGGAAGAAACCACTAATCAATAATGTTATGATTGACATAAAAATACCGAGTCCCGGAGAATCTATTACTGAAGTGGAACTGGCGACCTGGCTCGTTTCGGATGGAGATTTGGTACACAAAGATCAGGATTTGGCTGAAATTGAATCTGACAAAGCCACCCTGATGCTCAATGCCACTGAAAGTGGAAAGATCTCTATTGAAGTGGAAGCCGGAACTACCGTTTCGGTAGGAGAGGTGGCTTGTCGAATTGATACCTCCGTGGAAGTGCCTGATGAACCTGAACAAGTGGATGAGGATGAGGTGGATGATTCTGCCGGCGATGAGGTTGAGACTGAGAAAGAGAAGGCTGAAGCATCCGAAAAGAAAGAGGATACTTCGCAGAAACAACCTGAGAAGCAGTCGGGTGATAAGACACAGCAAAATGACAAGGTCCGATCGACTCCTCTTGCACGGGAGAAAATGAAAGCGGCCGGTCTGTCAGTGGATGACATTGTTGCCGGGCTTAAAAAGCTATCGGTTTCTGATGTTGATGCAGTAATAGAGGGGATGTCGGCAACTCGGGATAATTCATCATCGCAGGAAATCGACAGGAGCGAACATCGTGAGAAGATGAGTCAGTTGCGTCGGAAACTGAGTCAGCGACTGGTAAGTGTGAAAAATGAAACTGCCATGCTGACCACTTTTAATGAGGTGGATATGTCAGCCGTAATGAAAACCCGGAAACAATACCAGAGTCAGTTTGTGGATAAGCATGGGGTGAAATTGGGATTCATGTCTTTTTTCATGAAAGCTTCGGCTCTGGCTCTGAAGATGAGGCCTAAGGTCAATAGTATGATCGATAAGGAGGAGATTGTGACTCCTCAGTATGTGGATATCTCGGTGGCTGTGCAAACACCCAAAGGACTGATGGTTCCGGTTATCAGAAATGTTGATAAACTTTCGCTTGCTGATATAGAAATAGAGTTGAAAAAGCTTGCCGAAAAGGCCCGGTCCGGAAAGATTTCCCTTGAAGAGATGAGTGGAGGGACTTTTACCATTACCAATGGTGGAGTTTTTGGCTCGATGCTGTCCACCCCATTAATTAATCCGCCTCAATCGGCTATCCTGGGAATGCATAATATTGTGGAGCGCCCTGTTGCGGTTGATGGAAATGTTGAAGTGAGACCGGTAATGTATATTGCCTTGAGTTATGACCACCGACTCATCGATGGGAAAGATTCGGTTGGGTTCCTGATGGACGTTAAGAAAATGCTTGAAAAACCTGAAGCATTCCTTTCCGGAGGAAATGATCCCTTGAAAGCGGTGCTGGAGCTTTAAAAAATATACCCCCAAAGACCAGGCGCTTTTTAGTGATATGAGCTCCACGGTCTTTGGGGATTTTTTTTAAACTACTGCCTACTAACGGTAAATTGAATGAGTAGTGGCAGATTGCGTGGTACTTTCCTGTTAAACCGCTACGCAGATTGAGCGGGCTACAAACTTTGATATTTGCCATATTTTCTGCCAATACTAATACAAAGGGTTAGACAATGTGGTTAACAAAATATATAGGTTCTTTTCTTATTGAACAATTGAGAAATAGGTTCTCTCTAATTGTATTTACTATGGGGTTATCCAATATTCTCGCTTCATCAGGACAATATTTTACACAAGCACAACATAACGTGCATAATTCACCGTTTGTTATAACTGTTTCTTGAATGGTTATAGCATTTGTAGGGCATGAGTCGACACAAATTCCGCATTGATTGCATCGATCATCATCTGTTCTTGGATGTATAGTTGCAGGTAATTGTTTACGTTCTTTATGGGGATAATTACCCGGTATATTTAGTTCTGAGAGCGAGTTTATATCTTTCAATTTTTCGGTTATCATCCTGGCAAAATCTCTACACTTTTCTAAATCTTGTTTATCAGGTCTGTTCTTGGCTATTGGTTTTTCATTCGTTGAAAATGAATGTTCTCCGATAAATGCAGCGCCGGCGATTATCTTAAATCCACAATTACTTGCAATTTCTTTAAGTTCTAAAAGTGAATCATCATAATCTCGATTGCCGTATACAACCACAATTACTACCGGCGATTGATTCGACTTAACCTTTTTTAGTGTCTCAATAGCTGTTACTGGCAAGCGTCCTCCATATACAGGGAGCCCAATTATAGTGAGGCAATTTTTAGTTGTTTTGGGAATTGATTTGGTCTTGTTTTCGGCAATATTATTTTCTGATATGAGTTTTAATCCTATATTTTGACCAATTTCCCTGACAATTTTTTGTGTCGTTTTTGTTGGTGAATAATATATCAGACTTAAGGTTTCCATTGTTTCTAATCCTTAATTTATTCATTGTATAATTGACTCCATTCGCACTCTTCATATTGCCTGACAACAAACTACTAACTACTGACTACCGGCTACAAACTACTGTCTATAATCTCATCTTCTTTATCGAATCCGGTTCAGTGATCTCACCAATGCTTCATCTTTCCCAATTCCCCGCAGAGCCAGATAGGTAAACACAATGGCTATCAGCGGCATTACCAACGGCCAGTTGAAAGATACTTCTGCAGCCCCCAACTCCTTGGCACCACTTTGGGCCAGATAATAAATCATACCTGACAATCCTAACTGAAGTCCCATATTTACAGCGCACAAACGAATTTGTATCATCCGTTTCTTATAGAGAAAAATGGTTATCAATGAGACTGCTGTAGTCAAAACTGTCAGTATGGTTAATGCCCACCCGGGAATCATCATTTGCATGGATCCATCGGCTTCAACCTGAAAAATCCCCTGCCAGTTGAGGCGATAAAGATCTTTCATATCAGCCATTTCGGCCATGGGGAAAAAGAAAAGGCTCCCTGTCAGCACTGCTGCAATCAGCAGGTAAACACTTTGAATTCTTTGTATCATGAATTTGTCTTTTTTTTGCAAAAGTAAAAATATTTGCGGTAACAGAGCGATGTCTTAAACTGGTTATTGACTTTTTCATAAATCATTCATAATTTGCATCACTGTTAGCCGGAAAGGGCCCCGGCTGCAATCCTTAAATTCTAACTCAACTCTTCGTTATGTCAG
>NZ_AJKI01000016.1 GCF_000259075.1 Marinilabilia salmonicolor JCM 21150 | reverse complement strand
ATGAATGCCTTAAATATCAAGGAGTTTAATGATTGTATAAATATTTTGTCATGTACTTAGAAAATTAAATTAGAAAGCACCGGCGATGCGACACTTTCTCTTCATCCTTTTAATATGTTTAAAATCTACTGAAACAGCTTCAAGTCAATAGATTCTCCCATTGTAACATAACCTTTTTCATTAGGGTGCAGGAAGTCACCATCATGCAAATCAGATTTAATGGTGAGGGGATCTTCAGGGTTACGCATGGTTTTGTCGAAGTCAATTACCGCATCGAAGCGGCCACTTTTGCGAATCCAGTCATTTACAGTTGTTCTGGCTGACTGACGGTAATCTTTGTGATAAAATGACTTATCAAATGGGAGGATGGTGGCACCATAGACCAAAATTCCGTGTTCATGGGCCTTTTCAATCATTTGGTCATAAGCATTGATTAGATTTTCTGCGACTTTGGCTGCAGCAGCACTATCGGGTGTTTGTCCGATGTCATTGATTCCTTCCAGAATGATTAACCATTTCACACCGCTCTGATTAAGAACATCCCTTTCAAACCGGTCGATGGCAGAGGGCCCCAGACACTGCTTCAGAACGCAATTTCCGCCAATACCCTGGTTGAGTACTGCTACATCTTCTGTTTGCGGGTTTTGCACCAATCTCTCTGAAAGAATATCCGGCCAGCGATTTTGCTTATTGGTTCCCGATCCTCGGCCATCGGTAATTGAATTTCCTAAAATGGCAATGGAGGCAGCTTCTTTAGGGGCTTTAACCTCAATGTTGTTGATGGTGTACCAATGATCAGTTTTAACAGCCCCCTCAAACTCCTGATCATTAGTGTGATCTCCGGTTAAAATGTAGGAGGTAGTCCGGGAGCCGGGATGACCCGTTACGTCGGGGGAGGTTTCTCCGTAATGAATGGTGATGGCCAGATCCATCCGGGGCTGAAGGTTAAATTTTACCTCGTCGGAGATGACCCCTTCACCGGCGGGCATGGTTACTTCTTCCTGATTGTTGAAAGTTAGCGTTTTAAGTGTTGACGGATCAATGGTACTTTCGCCGTCAGAAACAGCAATTGTTACCGATTTCATGGTTACCGGGCTTGTGCTGAATTCATTGGAGAATCTCATTCTGAGTTTTTCTCCGCCAATGGAAACTCTGATTTTTTGGCGGAGCGTGTTTTCGCTGAGTCCCGGCTCTGGGGGCATATTGTGTGGCTCAACCAATTGGGGAGCTGTGGTCCAGGTGCCAACCCAATGTTGGTTGGTTTCTGCCTGGTGGCATCCCGAAAAGACAAATAAGGTGGTAACAATGCCTGCGATAAATAAAAAATTAGACATTACCCTGTAGCTATTCCGGATAATTGTTTCATGGACATTTCTATTTTTTCTTTTTTTCATGTTAAAGTGGATTGATGTTTTATTTTTCAGCATAAAATTGGAGAAAAAATCAAGATCTTACCACTTCATTTTGTGGAAAATGGTGGAAATTTTAATATTTATCGTCCAAAAAGCGCTTTGTGAGCCCGCCATAAGCTTCAATTCGGCGATCCCGGAAAAATGGCCATATCCGGCGAACGCTTTCCGAGCGCTGCAAGTCTATTTCCACAATCATATTGCTCTCCATATCGGTGGGGGCTTCGATCAGAATTTCTCCCTGTGGACCTGCGGCAAAACTGTTTCCCCAGAATTGTATGCCTCCTGTTACTTTTGAGGGATCCGGTTCATAACCCACCCTGTTGACAGATACAACGGGCAGTCCGTTGGCCACGGCATGGCCTCTTTGTGAAATTGTCCAGGCATCTTTTTGTCGCTTTTGTTCCTCAGGCGTATCTGTGGATTCCCAGCCTATGGCAGTGGGGTAAATGAGCAGATCAGCTCCCCGCATGGCCATCAGGCGGGCAGCTTCGGGGTACCATTGATCCCAGCAGACCAAAACGCCTAACCGTCCTACACTGGTATCGATGGGTTCAAATCCCATATCTCCGGGGGTGAAATAAAACTTTTCGTAATAGGCGGGATCATCCGGGATATGCATTTTGCGATATTTTCCGGCAATGGTTCCGTCTTTTTCCAACACTACTGCAGTATTGTGATAAAGTCCGGGGGCGCGTTTCTCAAACAAAGAGGTTACTATTACAACACCAAGCTCTTTGGCCAGCTGTCCAAATCGTTCTGTGGATGGTCCCGGAATTGTTTCTGCCAGGTCGAAAATATCAGTTTCTTCGGTTTGGCAAAAATAGAGACTGTTATGGAGCTCTTGCAAAACAATTAGTTGGGCTCCCTTAGCCGCAACATTCCGAATGTTTTTTTCCAGTCGCTGCACATTTCCAGCATTGTTTCCGCTGTTGCTTTGTTGTATGAGTCCTGTGGTAAGCATATCTTCTAATATTTTCAAAAATCAAAATGGCGTTGCTCAAAGGGTATGGATCTGACTTGCTCAATATTTTCTAATATTCTCTTGCAGTCAGATTCCAGTTTTTCCCTTTCCGGCGGATTGCCCCAAAACAAATCATCTATTTCCCAATCATCTGCTTTCATTATCTCTCTGGTCATTTTTTCGGCTCTTTTGAGGTATTCAGCCTCATTTTTACAATCACCGGATAAAACACCATAATGCAACGTCAGATCATGGGTTAATCTTTCGGCTTCTAATATGATACCATCGTAGGCCTCTCTTGATATGTCATCTGTATCCATTTGATGTATCTTTTATTTAGCATTCAACTCTTAATTCCCCTCTCTCATCTCTCAACCCTTATCTCTCAATCCTTTTCCCCCACCGTCCCTTCCGGCAATTGCATGGTAACGCAATGTAATGAGCCATGCTGTTTAATCAGGGGAAGGCAATTGATACCAATAATCTCTCTGTCCGGGAAAACACCTGCCAGAATTGCTTTTGCTTCCTGGTCTTTGGGACTGTTGTAAAAGGGTAACAATACAGCCTCATTAATGATTAGAAAGTTGGCATAGGTGGCCGGCAATCTATGTCCTTCTTCAAATACTGGATCTGCCATGGGAAGGGGGACAAGGTCATATGTTTTATCTTCCCTGGTTCTGAATTCCTGCAACTGTTGTTCCATTTTTTTTAGTGCAGAGAAATGCTCGTCTTCCGAGTCCTCGCATTTAACATAGGCAATTGTTTTAGAATTGCAAAAACGCGCCAGGGTGTCCACATGGCTGTCGGTATCGTCTCCGGTAAGGAAACCATGATCTATCCAAAGTATTCTTTCTGCCCCCAATGAGGCTTTAAATTCCTCTTCAATACGATTTTGGGATAAGGCTCCGTTGCGGTTTGCCGACATCAAACATTCGGTGGTGGTGAGAATGGTTCCCTGTCCGTCAGATTCGATGCTTCCACCTTCCAAAACAAAGTTGAGATGGTTCTCCCGCTTTACAACGGGTGAAAAAACCTTCTTCTCAAAAAGTCTTGAGGTAATCAGGTTGTCTTCGTTTGCAGCAAACTTTAAACCCCATCCGTCGAATTTGTAATCAAGACCGACCATTTTGTTTCCTTCTTTGACGAATATTGGCCCAAAATCTCTGGCCCACGTGTCATTGGTAGGACAACTAACGGTTTTAATCTTTTCCGGATAGCTGAATTGGTGTATGGGGAAGTTGTTTTCATCGCTTACCAGCACCATTACTTTCTCGAAGGTGGTCACAGCTTCGATAATGTTGACAAAGCACTCTCTGACTTCATCAAGCATTTCTGCCCAGTCGGTGCCGAAGTGTGGCCAGGCCAACAACACCGCATCCTGTGGTGCCCATTCTCCCGGCAATATTCGTTTTGTTTGCATCATAGGTTTTGCCAAAAAAGTCCGGTAAAAGCAGGATTTACCGGACTCCAAATTTGGGAAAAATATCAAATATTTTTACTATTGACTAAATAGTGTTTGTCCATAAAGTACCATTTACTGCGTTACGCTTGCCCGAAAATTACTCATTTACTCAAGTAAACTGCGTATTTTCGGGCTTCGCAAGCCTTGTAACTGGCACTTTCTTGACAAACACATGACCAGAAACAAATTTTGCTTATTTTTGGGGCAGACTAAATACTCTGTTTATGTGGGGGATTTTACTGATGATAAGAGGAATATTTGTCCATTTTGAATTTTGCCATTCCCTCAACCCCTCATCGCTCATTCCTCAACCCTCAACTCTCAACTTTCAACCCTCAGCGCTCAATCCTCAACCTTCATTCCTCATTCCTCATTCCTAGAACTTGTAATTAACGCCAAATCCAAACAACTGCTTAAACTGGATTCGTGGGCCATGTTCCACTCCGTCGGCATCCACATACTTGATGTCGTGATCGTACAGCAGGGTTGTTCCCAGACTTGCAGAAAGAAAACTATTGACTTTAAAATCAAATTTGGTTTCCCATTCCACATCAATTCTTTCGGGGTTATCTGCTAAGTTGGAAAACAAATCCAGTCGGGTCTTAAAGTCCACATTTTCAATCAGGTTCTCTTTTTTGTAAATACTTTTGATTGATGCACCAAACTCTGATCTGAGGTTTTCGCCCGGATCTACACCGTATGCACCCTGTGAAGAAAGTTGTTCGTCATGAACAATGGTCATCTTGCTGGTCAGGGGAGAGAGGTACAAAGAAAAATTATCATTGGGTTTGTAATCCATACCGAGCGATAATAGCAAATAGGCCGGTGACATGAATTTTGAGGTCATGATTGTGTTCTCCGGCGGATCTTTATATCCCAGATCCATTTGTGTTTTAAAATCAGCTAAAACGGTATAAAACCAATGCTCCGAAGCCTGTAGTCCGTATTTGGAAACAACCTGAATGCGGTCTTCTGTTTTTACCAGGTTTTCATCGCCCTGCTGAGTCAGTCCATACCCTATATCCAGTGTGTTTTCCCAGGCACTTTTGGCTTTTTTGTAATTTAAAAAAGCATTGAACAGAAATGTCCCGGAAACAGAGTTTTTACCTCCTCCCGACCAGTTGCTCAGCGATACCTGAGAGAAATTAAAAGCACCGTTTCCTCCTGCTTTCCAGTGTTTAACGGTGTCTGGTTCTTGCTGCCCAAAAGCCAACACAGGATACCATAGTAATAAGATTAGAATTTTGGTTTTTGTTGTCATTGATATATTGTTTTTGGATAGTAGAGGCACAATATTATGGGCCTCTACAGATAAATATTTTGTTAATTACAATCTCTATTGTCCGGAGAAATTTTGTTTTACCTGTTTAGATTGCTTCGGTTTCCTTGCAATGATTTGTCTTTAATGGATTTATGTAAGGAGGATGGAGTTGGTTTTCGGCTTAGCCTGAAACCAACTCCATCCTCCGCCAAACCTCCTTTCAGTGCCTGTCATTGCAAAGGGAGTGAAGCAATCAAAAATTTTTAACCGGACACCAGTGAATTACAATGCATTATTTTGCCTGAAATAAGTGTACATCTCTTTGCGGGAAAGGAATAGAAACTCCCTGACGGTCGAACTCCTTTTTGACGGTTTCCTGCATATCGAAGAAAATGCCCCAGTAATCTGCTGCATTGGCCCAAACTCTGGTGACCAGATCCACAGAACTTTCGCCAAGATTGATGACTCCGATAAAGGGTTCCGGATCTTTTAAGATGCGTTCATCCTTTTCGATGACACTCATTATTACTTCTTTTGCTTTGTCTATATCATCGTTGTAACCGATGCCAAAGGTGAAGTCAACCCGGCGAACAGGCTCTGTGGAATAATTGACGGTGCTGCCATTAGAAACCGGGCCGTTGGGTAAAATGATCGTTTTTTTGTCGGGGGTATTGAGGATGGTATGAAAAATCTGAATCTCCTTTACCGTACCGGAATGTCCTTCAGAAGTAATGTAGTCTCCTACTTTGAATGGTCTGAAAATCAGAATCATTACCCCTCCGGCGAAGTTTTGCAGGGTGCCGCTCAATGCCATGCCAATGGCCAGACCGGCAGCAGCCAGAATTGCCACAAAAGAGGTCATCTCCACTCCAAGCATGGTAACTACACTGATTACCAGCATGATTTTTAGTACGATGCCGGTCAGACTTATAAGAAAGGATTGTAAGCTGGCATCGAAGCCTTTGGCTTCAAACATCTTTTTCATGCCTTTTACAATCTTACTAATTACCCAAAGCCCAATAACAAGGGTAAGTATGGCCAGTAATAGTTGTCCGCCATACTTGAGGGCAATGTCAAGGATTTGTTCAGGATTGCTGAACCATTCTTTAAATTGTTCCATGTTTTTTGAGTTTAGTAATAAATGCAATTAAATTTTTGTAAAATTAGTCCATTTGTTTTCCAATTTCAATGTTTTAAGGGATATGGACAAGATTATGTTCAAATTACCCTTTATTTTACAGAAAATCAAAATTTAAGTGACTATAATACAAAATGAAAATTAAGATTAGTAATAAAAAAATCCATACGGAGATGGCTACTCTGGAGGTGTTCCTGGCAGTTCCTTCCTGATCCCAATTTGCAGGTTTAATGCCTTGTATCACAAAAGTAAGAACTCCAGACAGATTTATACATATAATATTTATGAACAACAGAAGAAGCGCTCCTGTGGCTGCTTCCCAATGACCTGCTCCCAGAAGCATTCCTAATACGACCAATGGGGGTAATAATGCGACTGCTACCATTACCCCAACCAAAGCGGATGCCACTCCCGTAGTAAATGCAAGAGCTCCGGCAATACCTGAGGCAAGTGAAAGACCAATATCACCCAGATTTGGCTTTGTCCGGGTGGATATTTGGTGAGCTGTGGGATCTATTTCGAGTATTAAGCCCAGCGCTATGGCAAATACAAGAGAAATGGCTATGCCGGCAAACGTTACTTTTAGTGCATTTTTTGCCAGATGAAAATCAGCCAGGGTCGTTGCCAGTGACAGTGCTACGTTGGGGCCCAATAATGGCGCTATGACCATGGAGCCTATGATGATGGCTTCGCTGTTACGCAAAAGTCCTGTGGCTGCTACAACTGTTGAAGCAAGCATCAGTATAATAAATACCCACGATAAGCGGGTGGAATCTACCAGATCGTGATACAGTTCTTCACGACTGATCCTGCCTTTACCTTGCTTCGCTGCATTTTCCTTTGCCGTACCCCGTTCTCTTTCCAGATCAGGGTCGTCGGGACGCGGAATGGTAGCTTCCACCGGATAAAGTATAATCCGGAAGGTGCCTGTGTTTGAAAAATGATGTTCTAGTTTGGTAATCAGGTGTTCACTGTCATCTACCGGTAAAAGAATGGATAGTTTGTAGCGTTTTTCATCAATGGTCTGATCCCAGCTTTCTATGCGCGACTCCCCCCGGATAAGACTGTGGAGATCTTCCTTTTGATCTGCGGGTACCACCACCTGCATTAATCTTAGTGCCATGATGTTTTTTATTCAATTTTAAGAATTTTAGTTTGACTTTTCAATATGTAAAGCAAATCATGTGATTTCTATAATAGGGGGGATGTGTAAAAATAATAATGTGTGGAGTAGATTTTAGAATCTTTATTTTAACAAAAAATCACATTAAGAAAAAATAGTAAATTGATAAAAGTGAGTTGTATCTTTATTGTAAGTGAATAATTAGTGTAATATATAAAAACTTAAAAAATAGGGTTTTAAAAATAACGGGGTGAGTTTTTGATGAGTTAAAAAATGTATAAGAGTGAGTTTTTTGTGAGTTGGAAAATTAGGAATGATTAACACTTGGGGTTACGTTTGCATCATGTTTTACTAAAATTCACAAATCAGTTTTGTTATGAGAAAAACATTAGGAATTTTGTTTTTAATGATGTGGACAACATTGTTGTTTGCTCAGGAGGTTACCGTTACAGGTAAGGTAACTTCCCAATCAGACGGCGACCCGATACCGGGTGTAAGCGTCGTACAAAAAGGAACCACCAATGGTACCATTACCGATGTGGATGGAAACTATTCGTTGACCCTTCCGGAAGGAGAAACAATAGCTTTTTCATTTATAGGTATGGAGACTGTTGAAGTGATTGCCGACCAAACCACTATTAATATTGCTTTAAAAGAGGCCTTTACTGACCTTGATGAAGTTGTGGTTGTGGGATACGGTGTGCAGAAAAAAAGTGTTGTGACCGCTGCGATTAGTAGTGTGTCCTCGGAGGACCTGGAATCTTCGAAACCCTCACGAATCGAGGATGTTTTGAAGGGAAAAGTTTCGGGTGTTCAGATTACGCAAAGCTCTGGTCAGCCTGGTTCTGACTCTAAAGTGCGTATCCGTGGTGTAGGTACCATTAACAATAGTGATCCACTTTATATTGTTGACGGAATGGCTGTTGGTGGTGGAATTAACTATCTGAACCCTACTGATATTGAATCAGTGGAGGTTTTGAAGGATGCTGCCTCAGCTGCTGTATATGGAGCACGTGCTGCCAACGGAGTTATCCTTGTTACTACCAAGTCGGGAAAAGCCGGAGATGCTAAAATCAATTATGATTTCTCTTACGGATGGCAAAATCCATGGAAAAAGAAATCTGTCCTGAATGCCAAAGAGTACATGGTTATTATGAATGAATCGTTGCTGAATGATGGAAACGCTCCTCGTTATAGTCAGGATGAGATTGCCAATGCCGGTGAAGGTACCGACTGGCAGGATGAGACTTTCTATTATGATGCACCAGTACAAAACCATCAGGTGAGTATTAGTGGTGGAAATGACAAGAGTACTTATTTTGTTTCTTTCGGATATTTCAGCCAGGATGGTATTGTTGGAGGCAACTATGGTCGTTCCAATTATGATCGTTACAGTGTACGTGCCAATAATACTTATGACGTTTTTAGTGCAGATCGTTTATTCCTGAACAACCTGAAGGTTGGGGTGAATGCTGGTTATTCACGTATTGTTTCTTCCGGCATTGAAACCAACTCAGAGTATGGCTCAGTTTTGGGAAGTGCTATTACTTTTAATCCGTTAGTTCCTGTTTATGCAACAGATCCGGATCAGGTACTTGCAGATCATCCCACAGCAGTGACTGATTCCGAAGGACGTGTATATTCTGTTCCTCCTTCAGGATTCCAGGAAATTGCCAACCCTGTTGCCATGTTGGATGCACCTACAGGAAGTGAGGACAATTCAGACAAGATTGTTTCTTCATTCTGGGCCGAACTGGATGTGGTTGAAGGTTTAAAATTTAAGTCCAGCTATGGTGTTGATCTCGCTTTCTGGGGAGGTGACGGATATGAATTTGAGCATTTTCTGGCTACTCAGGGGAAAGAGTTGACTCGTAGTCATGTATATTCTAATATGCACAGAGGTTTTACCTGGCAGGTTGAAAATACATTGACTTACAATAAGTCTATTAATGATCGGCATAACTTTACTTTGCTGTTAGGACAATCTGCTCAGGAATATACTTATCGTAATTTGTATGGAGATGATTACGATTTGTTGGAAAATAATCCTGATAAAGCGGTTATTGATTATGCCATTGCTGATCGCGATGATGAGCGAGTTGCAGGTGGAACCGGTGGATTTTCTGTGGAGTCATTGGCTTCCTACTTCGGTCGAATAGACTACAACTTTGATGAGAAGTATATGATTCAGGCTACCGTTCGTCGTGATGGTTCTTCCCGCTTCGGATCCGAAAACAAATGGGCTATTTTCCCGTCTGTTTCTCTTGGATGGAACGTTACCAATGAAGGTTTTCTTGATGGACGTCCCGATTGGTTTGATTATCTGAAAATTCGTGCCAGCTGGGGACAAAATGGTAACCAGAGCATTGGTAACTTTGCTTACACCTCCTTGATGGATGGTAATCAGAACTATTATTTTGGTTCCGGTGACTACTCTACTATGCAGTATGGTGCCAGTCCTGCTCGTATCGCTAATCCCGATTTGATTTGGGAAGAGTCTGAGCAAATTGACATTGGTTTCGATGCTCGTTTTTTCAATAGCGCCATCGTATTTGGATTCGATTACTTTAAGAAAACTACCAACGGTATGTTGATGGAACAACCTATCCCTGCTTATGTTGGAAAAGGTGCACCATTGGCTAACGCTGGTGATATGGAAAATAGTGGTCTCGAATTCGAATTGAATCACAAAGGTAATTTTGGCGAATTGAATTACAATGTAGGGCTGAATGCTTCCTATCTACAGAATAAACTCATCGATATGGGTAATGAGTCTGGTGAGCAGATTTATGAGGATGCAGGAGCAACCGGTGTCGGAGCTTATGTGAAAGGTGAAAACGGAGAGGTATTCCCTTATTTCTATGGATATAGAGTTGATGGTATTATTCAAAATGCAGAAGAAGCTGCTGCCTACAATTCAACTTATGGACAAAATGCCCTTCCGGGTGATGTTCGCTTTATGGATATTGCCGGTGCAGAAGATGGTGGCCCCGATGGTAAAATTAATGATGCCGACCGGACCAAAATTGGTAAAGGAATGCCTGATTGGACTTTCGGTCTGAACATTAATGCTGACTGGAAAAACTTTGACCTCAGTATGTTCTTCCAGGGAGCTTACGGAAACGATATTTTTGATTATTCTGTACGTGGTGATGTCCCGGCAATGAACCGTCCCTCATGGATTTTGGATCGTTGGACAGGTGAAGGAACTTCCAACTGGCTTCCCCGAATGACCCGCGAAAATGCAAATGGGAACTGGCGTTCTTCTGAACTTTATATTAAAGATGGTTCTTATGTGCGCCTGAAGAACATTCAATTAGGATATTCTCTGCCCAGTCAGCTTCTTCAATCTTTAGCCATCGAACGTTTGAGATTTTTTGTCTCTGCCGAGAACCTGTTAACTCTGACCGAGTATGATGGATTTGATCCCGAGATTGCTTCCGGAGGTTATACCACTATTGGTGTTGACCGGGGTATCTATCCTCAGGCCCGTACTATTTCAGTTGGAGCGAACATTACTTTCTAACATAAAAATTGAATCAGTTATGATAAAATATATTAAAACAGTTGCTCTTGCCGCATTAGTGGGTTTATCTTCCTGCGGTGAAGACTTTTTGACTGCTTATCCTACTGCTTCTCAAGAAGCCGGGGGAGAGGCAACAAAAGGAGCCATTGAAGCAAACCTTGCTTCGGCTTATCAGATTCTTCTTTTTGACAGCTATGCAGATTATAATTACAATAGCATTGTGCTGATGTCAGATTTACGTTCTGATGATATTTTTAAAGGTGGAGGTGATGCCGGTGACCAGGCACAACTTTATCGACTTTCCCAATTGGATCCTTCACCTCGTGAACTTCCAGGTGGACTTTGGAATATATATTACAGTGGCCTCAGCCGTGCCAATAATGCCATTATTGCTGCTGAGAATGCTGTTGACGTGAGCGAAGCTGATGTAGCTCGTTTGAGTGCCGAGGGACGTTACCTGAGAGCTTATTTTGTTCATTGGCTTTGGAAATTCTGGGGTAACATTCCTTACTTTGAGGAAGACCTCGCAGAACCTTATATGGCTCCGCAATATACTGCTGATCAGATTTACAACGAATTAATTGAAGATCTTGATTATGCCATTGAGGGGAACAAGTTGCCAATGAGTGTAAGCGCTTCTGAGGATGGTAGAGCAACACGGGCTGCAGTAATGATGCTCAAAGCACGTGTGGTAATGTATCAGCAGGATGAAACTCGTTACCCTGAGGTTTTGGCCGATATGGCAGAAATTATTAACAGTGGTGCTTATGAGCTGATGCCCGATTACGCTTCTATCTGGCCTCGTGACGGAGAATTCTGTGGTGAGTCAATCTTTGAAGTAAATCACCTTCCCGAAGGAAAAGACTGGGGTGCTGCATGGCAGGGCTACGGGACCAACCTTCCTGCTTTTATCGCTCCTAACGAGTTGAAAGGGGATGACTTATTGAGTGGCGATACTACCTTTGTTGGTGGCTGGGGATTTGGACCGATTCGTCCGGAAATACCTTCCATTTTTGAAGAGGGAGATGAGCGTCTTGCTGCATCTGTAAATCAATTCGAGGATGGTACTTATACCGCTCGTTTTCAGAATACCGGTTTGTTTATGGCAAAGTATGCAGCTCGTGAAGAGTATAACGATGCCCCTTACACCGTGGATTTGAACTATGAGAATAACCTCCGGATTTTCCGTTATGCCGAAACGCTGCTGAATGCTGCCGAATTGATGGGTATGCATGGTGTGGCCCCTGTTGAAGGGCTTACTGCTCAGTGGTGCCTGGACGAAGTGCGCAAGCGTGCCATGAATGACAATTTTGTATCTGTTCCTGCTAACGAAGAAAATATCAAACTGGAACGTCGCCGTGAATTTATCGGTGAAGGAATGCGCTTCTGGGATCTGGTACGCTGGGGAGATGCCAATCAGCTGACTGAAAATATCGACGAGTACTCTTCTGTCAGAACATGGGAAGATTATAAGAAATATCTGCCTATTCCTCAGTCAGAAATCGATCGTACTTCAGGTGAGTTTAAACTGGAGCAAAATGCAGGTTATTAATCCCTGATTATTGTATCTAATTTATGGATCATAAAAGAAAAACAGATATGAAAAATATATTGAAAACAGGAATCATGATGGCAATGGCTTCGTTGCTGTTTGTGGCCTGTGAACCTCAGGAATTTGATGACTATGATCTGGGGTCTGCACCTCAGTCAGAGCAATTGAGTTTCTCAGTTAATCCAAAGGCCGATCAACCTAATGTTATTGCATTTAGTAATACTACTGATCGTCCCGGTATTGCAACCTGGACATTTGGCAATGGTGCCAGTGGAAAAGGCCAGTCGGCCACCAGTGAGTATCCCTTCGCAGGATCGTATGATGTGACCATGACTTTGGTTACTGATGGTGGTGCTGCTACTTTTACCAAAACCATTGAAGTAGCAGAAGACGACCTTTCATTGTTACAGAATCCCCTTTATACTGCATTGACCGGTGGTGCCGACAATGCTGAAGGTAAAACATGGGTGTTTGACCAGTATAATGGTGGCCACTTTGGTGTTGGACCTGGTGAAGCTTTTGCTGATGGACCGACTATGACTGCTGATTGGTGGAATGCAGGTGCGAATGACAAACTGGAGTGTTCACTTTATACCAATAAGTTTACCTTTAAGCAGGTTGGTGTGGAAATGATCTGGGAAAACAATGGTTTTGTTTATACCAATGGTGCTGGTGCTGCTGCTCTTGCCGATATGGGATATACCAATGCTGTTGTGCCACCTGCAGGAGACCTGGATGTTGAATATTCTCCCAATGCAAGCTATAATTTTAGTCTGGTTACTTCTGACTCTACTTTGATTTTGAGTGACGGAGCATTTTTTGGACATTATGCAGGTACTTCTACCTACAAGATTCTTTCGATTTCAGAGAATGAGATGTATTTGCGTGCTCAAAGTACTGTAGAGCCTGTCAATGCGTGGTATTACCGCTTGATTCCTGAAGAGTTGAATGTGGAGCCCGAGGAACCGGAATTGCCTCTGGAAGCCAATCCGTTGAGCGAAGATTTTGAAAGTGAAACCCCATCTGTAGTATTTGCTACTGAAGCCATGGGCGATCGCACCAATGCACACTATCAGAATCCTGCTCCTTTCAATGGCAATCAGTCTGACTATGTATATCTTTATGAGAAGAAAGCCGGTGAGTTTTATTCTAATATTTCGTATGTAGCCCAGGATTACAAATTTGATCTTACTACTCAGAATAAGATTTCATTGCAGGTATTCATTCCGTCCTATAACGATTATACTACTGAGAATAATGTTGCAGGCGAATGGATTGCCAACAACCAACTTCAAGCTTCCATTGCTGTGAAGCTCCAAAACAATGATTTGGGAGGAAGTGCCTGGGAGACTCAGACAGAAATTTTGGAAACAGGTCTGGAAACAGGAAAATGGATCGAATTGACCTTTGACTTTAGTCATGTTGCCGACCGCGAGGATTACAACAAGATCGTGATCCAATTCGGTACCGAAGGTCATGATGGAGGAGGTATTTTCTTCTTTGATGATTTCGAATTTCATGAATAAGTAGATAATTATCACATACAAATCAGAACTAATATTTTTTGGAAAGTGGAGTTTATTCTCCACTTTCCATTTTTCCCTGCTTTTTCTTTCATACGCAACTAATTTCTTTGAGATGGATAGGTTACTGTTAGGTGTTAAATTATTAATTATTGCAATTATTATCCCTGCATGTTTATCGTGCAGTAAAGAAGACAATCAGGAAGGTTATACTGCTGATTTCTCCATTGAAGTTGATTCACAAAATCCGAATAATATTATTCTTACCAATTTGTCATCCGGCGATTATTTATATGTGGAATGGGACTTCGGTAATGGCCAGTCCACCGGTAAAAATGCAGACAAGGATCAGAAACAAACGGTCTATTATCCTTTGAAAGGTGAATATGAAGTCACTTTAACTATTTGGGGCTCCCTAAATAGTATCGCCGATACAAAAACGATGACAAAAACCGTCATTATTGACGCTGATGACCCTGATTATACTGTTCCCGGAGGATTAATCTGGTCCGATGAATTTAACAGTTCATCTGTGAACAAGTCAAATTGGACTTTTGAGATCGGAACCGGTGACTGGGGATGGGGTAATGATGAACTGCAGTACTACACCGATGGTGATAATGTTGAAATTACTGATGGTAAGTTGGTCATCACAGCCAGAAAAGAGAATGACAATAAAGAACGAGGCTCTTATACCTCAACCCGTATGGTCACAATGAACAAGCAGGAACTTACTTACGGACGGATTGAAATTCGTGCAAAACTGCCTTCCGGAACCGGTGTCTGGCCGGCAATTTGGATGCTTGGCAGCAATTTAGGACAAGTTGGATGGCCGGCATGTGGCGAAATCGATATCATGGAATATGTGGGGTATCAGCCTGATATTGTTCATTCTACAGTGCACACAACAGCAGGGTCAGGTGGCAATGGCAGTGGTAGTAGCATGTCTTTACCTACTGCAGAAGAGGATTTCCATATTTATGGGGTATTATGGACTGAAGAATCTCTTACTTTCTATGTTGACTCACCTGATAATATCGTGCATGTCTATGCTCCTGCTTCTAAGAATGATGCTAACTGGCCATTTAATAAACCTCACTTTTTTATTCTGAATCTTGCAGTAGGTGGAACCTGGGGAGGGGCACAAGGTATTGATAACAGCATTTTCCCGCAATCGATGGAAGTTGATTACGTAAGGGTTTATGAATTGGATTAAAACAGGTAGGTACGCAGGGATTGTTGAATCAGAAAAATGTGAATACCTGTATGTAGGAGATTTAGTGAATGGAATGATGCCTGCTGATAGGGTTATCGGAAAAAATAAATGAAGATATAAAATGAAAAGCTTAAAACATTTACCAGTAATAATCATCATGATGCTTGTCAGCCTGGCATGCCAGATGAGTGATAGCAGTGATAAGATTTCAGGTGTTGAAGAGAGGGTTGAACAGCTGTTGGGAGAAATGACTCTTGATGAAAAAATCGGACAGATGTGCCAGGTGAGTGGTGGTCAGGGTAACGAAGAGAGCATTCGACAGGGCATGATTGGATCAATCCTGAATGAGGTGGATCCGGAAAATATTAACCGACTGCAGAAAATTGCAGTTGAAGAAAGTCGTTTAGGTATTCCGATTATTGTTGCCCGTGATGTTATTCATGGCTTTAAAACAGTTTTTCCTATTCCATTGGGACAAGCAGCAACCTGGAACCCGGAGTTGGTTCAGAAAGGCTCACGTATTGCTGCATCGGAGGCTGCTTCCACAGGTGTAAGATGGACTTTTGCTCCAATGATTGACATCAGCAGAGATGCCCGCTGGGGCCGTATTGCTGAAAGTCTTGGTGAAGATCCTTACCTGACTTCCGTTTTAGGTGCTGCCATGGTCACGGGTTTTCAGGGTGACAGTCTTAACGGTGAAACAAGCATAGCGGCCTGCGCAAAGCATTTTGCGGGTTATGGTGCCGCCGAAGGTGGGCGTGATTACAATACTACTTCTATTCCTCCCCGTGAACTGCGCGATATTTATCTACCTCCTTTCAAAGCTGCAGTTGATGCCGGTGTTCGTACTTTTATGTCCGGTTTTAATGAAGTTGACGGTGTGCCGGCAACAGCCAATAAATATCTTCTTACAGATGTATTGCGCAACGAGTGGCAATTCGATGGTTTCGTGGTGAGTGACTGGGCATCCACCTGGGAAATGATCAATCATGGTTTTGCAGCTGATGAGAAAGAAGCTGCCCACCGTGCCATTAAGGTCGGTGTCGATATGGAAATGGCCACCACCACCTATAGAGATAATATAGCTGCGTTGCTGAAAGAAGGAGCTTTAAATATTGAAGATATTAATCAGGCTGTTCGCAATATACTGCGTGTGAAATTTGAACTTGGTTTATTCGATAACCCCTATATCGCTGAAGAAAAACAAAACCAGTTTGCCAGGCCCGAATATCTTGAAGCTGCAAACTTAGCTGCCACACAGAGTATGGTATTGCTTAAAAATGAACAGAAAACATTACCAATCAATTCTTCTTCAAAAATTGCTCTTATCGGACCGATGGCCGATCAGCCCTATGAACAATTAGGTACCTGGATTTTTGACGGGGATACTACTTTAACAGTAACACCACTTCAGGCTTTTAATAAGACTTTTGGTCAGGAGAATGTTTTATTTGCCGAAGGAATGCCCATTAGCCGGACACGTCACCAAAAAGGCTTTAGAAAAGCGATTGAGCAGGCCAAAAATTCAGATGTGATCGTTTTTTGCGGAGGTGAGGAATCCATTTTATCAGGTGAGGCACACTCACGTGCGAATATTGATTTGCCTGGTGTACAAAATGAACTGATTAAAGAATTGAAGAAAACCGGCAAACCTCTTGTTTTGGTGGTTATGGCCGGACGTCCGTTGACCATTGGTGAAATCAGTGAACATGCCGATGCGGTTGTTTATGCCTGGCATCCGGGAACTATGGGAGGAGCCGCCCTGGCTGATATCGTCTCAGGAAAGGCAAATCCTTCCGGTAAATTGCCTGTTACCTTTCCAAAAGTTGTAGGTCAGATCCCCATCTATTACAATCACAAAAATACAGGACGCCCGGCTAATCCCGATTCCTGGACTCAGATGTATGATATTCCTGTAAAAGCTCCTCAGACGTCATTGGGCAATGAGTCGCATTACATTGATGCGGGCTTCATACCCTTGTATCCTTTTGGTTACGGATTGTCTTATACATCCTTCGAATACAGTGATTTGAGTTTGGATAAGGAGGTTTATGCCCGCGATGAAACCATTGAAGTTCGTTTTACCCTGAGTAATACCGGAGAATTCGCAGGAGAGGAAGTAGCACAGGTTTATGTACGCGATCTCGTTGGTAACGTTACCCGGCCTGTGAAGGAGCTAAAAGCATTTGAAAGAATTGATCTTCAAAAAGGCGAATCGAAAACAGTAACATTAACTATTCCCGTTCAAGAGCTGGCATTTACGAATATTGATATGAAGCAGGTGGTTGAGCCGGGCGAATTCCAACTTTGGGTGGGAGGCGATTCTAATGCCCATCTCACAACCGGTTTTGTAGTCCGGTAATGATTGTGACAGGCATCTGAAGGGTTGTCCTACTGTCACAAATCCGGAGTACTGTGAATTAGAGTAATCTAATTATATATCAATGTATACTAAAATATAATAAGCTGGTGGCTGATTACCGGCCACCAGTTCAAAAATATTGCAATGATTGGATTAACCAGAGGTCACATAAAATTGAATATAGAGAAACCACAGCAAGGTTACATCGGTTCACGTTTCGACTGGACTGGGAAAGTAATTCAGCTTTGGTGGAAAGGTATTCCATTTTGTACTTCTGAGCTGTTTGACAGTCATTCAGACCAGCAGGGTAAGGGGTTTTTTAATGAATTTGGCATTGATCAACCCAATGGGTACGATGAAATGAAACCAGGGAAATTCTTTCCTAAAGTTGGCGTCGGAATGCTTCGGAAAGAAGACAACAAGGAATATGACTTTTTTAATAACTATGAGTGTCTTCCTTTTGAATTTGCCGCTGAAGATGATGATGTTAATGTGAAATTTAAATGTACCAACAGTTTTGATCAATTTGCCTTTGTTCTTGAAAAAACGATAAAGCTTACCGATAAAGGGTTTGTTATTGAATACCAGCTTGAGAACCGGGGGAAAGAAACATTCAATACTTCGGAGTACGTTCACAATTTCCTTTCACCTGGTAAGCGAGTGCTATCAACTGAACATCAACTTGTTGTTGGAGAGGAAATTGATGAGAAGGAATTTTCCCAAGGCTTAAACCCCAATAACTGTCTGTCATATTCAGGAAACAAAATATCCTGGAAAAATACCCCGGATTCTGACTTTTTCTTTGAGAAAATATCAGAACCAAAGGAAGAAGGCTTCAATTGGAAACTGATAGACAGGCATCTGAATGTGTCCATTTCCGAAACAGTGGATTTTATGCCGGCAAAGATAAACCTCTGGGGGCGAGCTCATGTAGTAAGTCCCGAACTGTTTAAGAGCATTTCACTGCAACCGGGTGAAACCGACCGTTGGCAAAGGGTCTTCGAAATTAACCAGGTAGAAAGCGAAACAAACTAAATATTACATGATGACAAGAAGAGAGATCTATTTAGGAGATACGAATTTGAACGACAACATGAATCGTGTGGATGGCGAATTTGTCGTTTTTGACAATGAGAAATATTACAAAATAAGTCATTACGATGTGATGGATGACTTTTTTATGAGCATCGTTAGTGACTCTGATCATTGGATGTTTTTGTCCAGTAATGGCTCATTATCTGCAGGAAGAAAAGATCGTGATAATGCTCTCTTTCCATATTATACCGATGATAAGATCCACGATTATCAGCGAATGACAGGAAGTTTTACCAGTTTATTGGTTGAAAAAGATAATAAAACCTGGTTATGGGAGCCTTTTGCAAAGGAGACTTCTCAGGTTTACAAAATCGCACGTAACGTATATAAAAGTATTTACGGTAATAAAATCATTTTTGAGGAAGAGAATCCGGATCTTGGAGTAAGTTTTCAATATTCATGGGCCAACAGCGAAAAGTTTGGTTTCATTAGAAAATCCTCGATAAAGAATAATGGAGATGATAATATCAAGGTAGAGGTTTTAGATGGTATCCGCAATATTTTGCCGTATGGTGTAGATTATGCTTTTCAAAATGAATTCAGCAATTTGCTTAATGCCTACAAGAAAAACGAACTTTTGGCAAAAAGTGGATTGGCTGTTTTTTCGTTAAGCTCTATCCCGGTTGACCGTGCCGAGCCCAGTGAATCGCTCAAAGCTACTACTGTATGGTCGTGGGGCCTTGATAACAACATCATTCTTTTGTCTGACAATCAGATTAACAGTTTCAAGTCGGGACAAAGTTTAGTTACCGAAGAAGATGTAAGAGCTGCTCGCGGTGCCTATCTTATTAACAATGCTTTTGAGTTAAAAGCCAATGAATCGAAATACTGGGGTCTTGTTGCTGAAATTAACCAGGATGGTGGTGCCGTAGCTGAACTTAACCATTTTATTCAAACTGAAATGGATATTGAGGGTGTTATTTCCGCTGATATAGAAAATGGCACCAGAAACTTGATTGAAATAGTAGCAGATGCTGATGGTTTACAGCTTGGCAGTGACGATTTAAGTTGCGCGCGTCATTTCTCTAATACCCTGTTTAATGTCATGCGGGGAGGTATTTTTAATGATGGCTACCAGATTGATGCTGCTGATTTCAAATTGTTTGTTAATAAGGTTAATAAAAAGGTTGAAGCTGCCTTTTCAACCTGGTTGGCTGAACTGCCCGCCCAACTGTCAAATAAAGAACTGATTGATAAAGCTGAAGCAGAAGGGAATGCCGATTTAATTCGCATCTGCTATGAGTATTTGCCATTAACATTTAGCCGTCGTCATGGTGATCCAAGTCGTCCCTGGAATAAATTCTCCATTGAAACGAAAAATGAAGACGGCAGTCCCAAGTTGAGTTACGAGGGTAACTGGCGTGATATTTTCCAAAATTGGGAAGCGCTGGGACTTTCATTTCCTGAATTTGTGGAAGGCATGATGGCAAAATTCCTGAATGCTTCAACACCTGACGGCTATAATCCCTACCGAATTACCCGTGAAGGGATAGACTGGGAGTGTCCCGATCCTAATGATCCATGGGCGTATATTGGTTATTGGGGTGACCATCAGATTATTTACCTGCAGAAACTACTTGAGTTATCAGACAAATACCATCCCGGACAGTTGGAAACACTTCTTTCGAAAGATATTTTTGTTTATGCCAATGTGCCGTACCGTATCAAGTCTTACAAGGATATTGTTTCCAATCCCCAGGATACCATTGAATTTGATGCTGCATTAAATGCCTGCATTAACGAAAAAGTTGCTGAATCAGGTGCTGATGCCCGGATGTTGGCCGACTCCAACGGAGAGCTTTACAGGGTTAATCTTACTGAAAAGATTTTGGTGACGCTACTGGCCAAGTTAAGCAACTTCATTCCCGAGGCAGGAATCTGGCTCAATACACAACGCCCGGAGTGGAACGATGCTAATAATGCATTGGTGGGCAACGGTGTCTCCATGGTTACACTGTATTACATGCGTCGCTTCATCAAGTTCTGGGCCGATCATCTGGAAAACTTGTCAGGCCATGAAATAACCCTTTCAATTGAGGTGAAGCAGTTGCTGGATGTGGTTCATAACTTATTTGCCAACAATACCGGACTGCTTGAAAAGGGATTCAGTAAAGCTGATAGAAAACGCTTTGCCGATACATTGGGTAAAGCCGGAGAAGCATATCGTAACACTATTTATCAGGAATCTTTTAAAGGAGAACGTGTTCGTATTGAAACGGATGAACTGAAGCAGTTTCTGGATGTGGCATTGGAATATATGGATCAATCCATCCGTGCCAACAAGCGCGAAGATGGCTTGTATCATGCCTATAACCTTATTGCTTTTGATTCTGAGGGAATATCCATTCGATATCTTTATGAAATGCTTGAAGGTCAGGTGGCTGTATTGAGTTCCGGGTATCTGGATGCCAATGAGAGCCTCAGCGTAATGGATGCTTTAAAAGACAGTGCCTTGTTCCGTGAAGATCAGTACAGTTACATTTTATATCCTGATCGTCAATTGCCGCTGTTTGCAGAGAAGAACAATATACCTGCAGAGAAAGTGGAAGATTCAGCCTTGCTTGCAAAATTGGTGGCAGATAACAACACCACAATTCTATCACGTGACAATCTTGGCAACTATCATTTCAACGGGGTTATGCGCAATGCTGATGAATTGGTTAAAGCACTGGATGCATTACCGGATGAGAAATATGGTAAACTGGTTGATGAAGACAAAGAAAGGATATTGGCCATTTACGAATCAATGTTTGATCATCAGTCATTTACCGGTCGGTCAGGTACTTTCTATGGTTATGAGGGACTCGGAAGCATATACTGGCACATGGTGTCCAAGCTTTTGCTTGCTGTTCAGGAGAACTATTTTGTGGCAGAGAAAAACAATGTTGATCCGACAGTTATCGGACGTTTAAAAGATCATTATTACGAAGTTAAGGCTGGTATCGGATTGTATAAATCACCCGATTTATATGGGGCTTTTCCCACGGATGCATATTCCCATACTCCGGGTGGTGCCGGGGTGAAGCAACCGGGAATGACCGGTCAGGTAAAGGAAGATGTTATCACACGTATGGGAGAACTTGGTGTAGAGGTTAATAATGGGGAGATTGTGTTGAATACTTCGTTAATGAATCCTGAAGAATTACTCAGGCAGGAGGCAGCGTTTACCTATTATGATGTTGAGGATAACAAACAGGTGTTGAATCTCAAACCCGGACAACTGGCATATACTATTTGTAAGGTACCGGTGGTTTATTCTAAATCTGATAAAAGTGAGGTAGTTGTGACAATGTCTGATGGTGAAAAGATAACCTTCTCTGACAATGTTATTGATGCTGATACTTCAGGTAAAATATTTAAGCGCATTGGAGTGGTTAAATCCATTGAGTTAAAAACAAAATAAAATGAAATGAGTATGTCCAGGTCCATAATCTTGTCAACAATAATAGCTCTGACCCTTGTCGCCGGCGTTTCCGGCTGTCAGTCAGGCAAAAAGCAGCAAAATAAGTCTGCTGATAACGAAAAAAAATCAGCATCTATTCAACAAAATGAGGAGGATTTGCTGGCCGGTACGCACCGTGCCGTTTGTTATTCTGGTTTCCGCAGCGGACAGCATCCCGACAGGGGTGATGGTGCGGTATTGCCCAGCGATGAAGAGATACTTGAGGACTTGCAGATTATCAGTCAGGACTCCCTTTTTAATCTGATCAGGTTGTATGATTCTCAGCATAATTCGGCTTCCGTATTGCGAATTATTGATGAACATGATCTTCCAATTAAGGTGATGCTCGGCATCTGGCTCAAAGCAGAATTAAGTAACCATGAAGGCTGTGCCTGGCTCAATGACCCGATTCCTCAGGAGGTGCTTGATCAGAATAATGTTGACAATCAGGCAGAAATTCAGCGTGGAATCAATCTGGCGAATCAGTATGCTGATATTGTTGCCGCTGTAAATGTGGGGAATGAAGCCCTGGTGGATTGGAATGACCATTTGGTGGAAACTGATTCGGTAATTGCCTACTGCAGAAAGGTGAAAATGGCTATTGACCAACCTGTTACTGTTGCCGAGAATTATGAATGGTGGGCTGCTCATGGAGAGAAGCTGGCTGGGGAACTGGATTTTATTGCCATTCACATCTATCCGGTGTGGGAAGGAAAAGACATTGATGAAGGCTTAAGTTACTCCATAGAAAATGTTCAAAAAGTACGGGACGCATTGCCCAACAGCACCATAGTTATTAGTGAAGCCGGTTAGGCCAGTGAAGGATCTGAATTTGGAGAACGTGCCAGCGAGGAAAAGCAGTTGAGGTACTACAATGAGCTGATGACATGGGCCAAAAAAATGAATATCACTACCTTCTTTTTTGAAGCCTTTGACGAGGATTGGAAAGGAGATCCGAATAACCCTTTAGGGGCCGAGAAACACTGGGGCTTGTATAATATAGACCGGAGTCCCAAAAAGGTTTTGATACAGAACCATTAGCCTGGTTTATTGACTTCGTCGAACTTCGTTTCATGAGTCTTGGTTATGAGATGCTTAAATACCAATGAATCCAGGCAACCGCAGAGAAAATTGATGAAGAAAATAGTGAACTATTTTCAAGTCAATTTTATTGAGGACGCCTGAATTTAGCAGGTAGTTGAACATCGTAATAGATAATTTATGAATAATCCCGGCTGGAAACAATGCTCTGATCTCTTTTCAATTAATCCATTTTTTAAAGCACCGCATTATGAATGCTATTAGGATCGCCAAAGAAGATAAGGTACCTTTTTTTCAGAAAATAGCTTTTGGTTCAGGCCATTTGGCCAATCAGTTATTCCCAGCAGCATTGGGCGTATTCATGGTTGTTTTGGTCATGTCTTTGGGCATGAATCCGATATTAGCCGGTTTATTAGGCGCCTTACCCCGGCTGATTGATGCCCTTACAGACCCTGTTATGGGATTTATATCGGATAACACCAAATCCAGATGGGGACGGCGGAAACCTTATATTTTGCTGGGAAGTGTCATTGCCGGTGTTGCATTTATGATTATGTGGCAGTTGAATCCGGAAAATTCGGAGCTGTATAATTTCTTTTACTTCCTGATTGTGTCTCTGTTCTTCTACATTGGCTACACCATTTTTGCTACCCCGCTTATTGGTCTGGGCTATGAGATGACCCCCGACTATAATGAGCGTACACGCTTGATGGCGGTATCTCAGTTTATGGGACAAATTGCATGGATGATTGCCCCCTGGTTTTGGGTTATTATTTACAACCAGTCATTGTTCGATTCGGCACCTGAAGGTGCCCGTATTCTTGCGATATGGGTTGGTGGTCTATGTATGATTCTGGGCATCATGCCGGCTTTGTTCAATAAGGAGATGATTGTCCCCGAAAAGGACAAGATGAAAAGGTTATCCATGAGTGAGATGGCCGCTAACTTTAAGCACTTTCTGTCCGGTATAAAGAAAACCTTAAAAAACAAACCGTTTATTCGCCTGTGTGGGGCCACCTTTTTGATCTTTAATGGTTTTCAGACCATTGCCCAATTTGCGTTTTTTATCATTGTTTACTACCTGTTCAGTGGTGATAAAGCGGCAGCCGGTAACTGGCCTGCATGGTTTGGAACTATTAGCGCTCTTGCCACGGCCTTTTTAGTGATTCCTGTTGTCACCAAAATTTCAGAAAAGGTAGGAAAGAAAAATGCCTTTATCATAGCTACTCTAATTTCTGTTATCGGATATTCACTCAAATGGTGGGGCTTCAACCCGGAAAATCCGTGGCTTATGTTTATGCCCATTCCTTTTTTGTCATTCGGTATTGGAGGTCTGTTTACTCTGATGATGTCAATGACAGCGGATGTCTGCGATCTGGATGAATTGAAAAATGGTGAGCGCCGGGAAGCTATGTTTGGTGCAGTGTATTGGTGGATGGTTAAACTTGGAAATGCATTGGCCATTTTATTGAGTGGGATTGTATTGCATTATGTGGGTTTCAATGAAAATGTGGATGTCCAAACAGCCGACACCATCGTCAATCTTCGGATAGCGGATATCGCAATTCCAATTTTTACTGCCTTAATGGCGATTCTGGTAATTTTCCCTTACGACATTACTGAGAAAAAGGCCAATGAGATACGTGAAGCACTAATTGCACGGCGTGGTAAAGTGCATCATCAGGATGAAGAAAATTAGTAGTAAGACCATCTTAATTTATACAAAATGTCAAAAACAGTAACAAAATTGTCTTTCAAAGAGAAACTGGGCTATGGCCTGGGCGATACCGCGTCCCATTTTGTATGGGATATGGTGGGCTTTTGGATCCTTATTTTTTATACAGATACTTTTGGTATTTCGGCAGCTGCCGCTGGAACGATTATGCTGATTGCCCGTGTTTGGGATATGGTTAATGACCCGCTGATGGGCGTCATTTCGGACAGAACCACCTCAAGATGGGGGAAGTTCCGTCCATATATCTTATTTACTGCTGTTCCCTATGCTATATTGGCAGTGTTGACATTTACCACGCCTGATTTAGATCAGACCGGAAAGGTCATTTGGGCAGCTGTCACATACTTTCTCCTGATGACGGCTTATACGGCTATTAATTTACCGTATTCATCGCTGATGGCCGTAATGACTTCGGATTCAACCGAAAGAGCCGGCATTAATACCTTTCGTTTTGTCAGTGCCTTTTCGGGACAGTTGATTGTAACCGGTTTGGCTTTGTCGATGGCCATCTATTTCGGAAAAGGCGATTTTAAAACGCAAATTGTTGAGCATCAATCAAAAGGTGGTGTGGCAGAGGTAATTAATGCTGATAGTATTTTGTATAAATTGAATCCCGGTTTTGCAGGAATTGATACTTTGCGTTATTCTATAGAAGATGAAGACGAAAAGGTGGCTGATGGTGTGGCTTATATTGTGGTAACACCATCCGGGAATGATACGTTGGATTATGGGGGCAGTGTTATGGCCTTTGACTCAACAGCTATCAAGGCGAAAATGAACGTCGCAGGTGTTATCCCTTATCCTCTGGCCCGTGAAGATGTTCATTACATTGACACCTCTGTGCTTGAATCGATTATTGACGTGCGTGCCAATGACAATATTGTGGATAAGGCAAAAGGTTATCAATATACACTTATGATACTAGGCTTTTTAAGTGTTGTATTTTTCCTGATAACTTTTTTCTCAACCAAAGAGCGCGTATTGCCACAAGTTTCTGCTCAGCAATCCATAAAGTCTGACTTTAAAGACCTGGTAAAAAACAGGCCCTGGGTTATTTTGGCTCTTGTGGGGATTGTGTCATTTATCATGTTTGCCCTGCAGAATCTTTCCATCGCTTATTACTTTAAGTACTATATAGGAACTGAGGAAAATGTACAGTTGTTTAATGTAGTGAGCAGTATCGCCCTGATCGTTGGATTGCCGATTGCCAAACCTTTGGCAAAACGCTTTGGAAACCGCAATGTGTTTATGGGAAGTACAATTTTATCGGGTATTTTCTTTGGACTGCTATATATTCCAGGGCCGGGTGATTATACCTTAATCTATATCTTCAATATTTTGGCCAAGTTTACTTATGCTCCGGCGGTGGTGTTGTTATGGACGATGTTGGCCGATACCGCTGATTACTCAGAGTGGAAAACCGGTCAACGAGCCACCGGGCTTGTGTTTTCAGCTGCAACCTTTGGTCAAAAGGCAGGATGGGGAATAGGTGGAGCTTTGGCAGGGTGGCTTCTGGTATTGTTTAATTTTGAAGCCAACGCCGTTCAAACCGAAACTGCCATAAATGGCATAAAACTCATGGTTTCCGTGATTCCCGGTATTTTATATATGTCGTGTGCTGCATTGTTGTACTTCTATACCATTGATAAGAAAACAAGTCTTCAAATGCAGGCTGACCTGGAGAAAAGACGGGCGCCGGATAATGGTGAATAAGGGACTGGTGACCAATGTTTGCCGATTTGAAGGACTTGCTTTAACAGTAAACGGGTCACTTATTTAATGTACTAATAAACTAATATGTTACAGGCGGTGATTGGGATATTTTCTTTGTCACGCTTCATTTAATCTTTTAAATTCGAATTTTATGAGTTCCTGGAAATTTATTCTTCTCCTTGCTTTGTTTGGCGCCTCCTTTTTTAATTGGGGGTGTTCTGCAAGAGATAAGGGCAATTTTGATTTGGTTTGGAGTGATGAGTTTGATTATGAAGGCCTTCCTGATGAGACCAAATGGAATTATGATACCGTTGGTAATTCTTATGGATGGGGAAATAATGAATTGCAGTATTATACTGTACGGGATAAAAAAAATGCCTGGGTAGATGGCGAATATTTACATATTTCTGCCGTTCGTGAGAAACTGGATGACTTTAACTATACCTCGGCACGTCTCACAACTAAGGAAAAGGGTGACTGGCTCTACGGTAGGATGGAAATCAGGGCACAAGTGCCTGGTGGCCGCGGAATCTGGCCTGCTATCTGGATGCTTCCTACAGATTGGGAGTATGGAGGGTGGCCCGAAAGTGGAGAGATTGATATTATGGAGCATGTAGGGTATGACCCCGATTCTATTCATACAACCGTGCATACAGGAGCTTTTAACCATGGTATAGGGACCCAGAAAGGAAAAGCCACTTATGTCCCTGACTGTGAAGAGGCTTTTTATGTGTATGCCATTGAGTGGAATGAAGAAAAAATTGACTTTTTTATCGATGATAAATTGGTCTTTACTTTCAATAATACCAAAGGAGGGGCGCCTGAGTGGCCTTTTGACAAGCGCTTTTATCTGATATTGAATGTTGCTGTTGGCGGAAATTGGGGTGGACTTCACGGTGTTGATGATTCAATCTTTCCGGCAACTATGAGAGTCGATTATGTAAGAATCTATCAATAATGGTCTTTGCTTTTTCATTAATCCGGGGTGTTTCGTGTGTTATATATGCATGAAATACCCTTTTTATCTGTCTCTTATGAAAACCAATCTACTACTTTTTTTATTTTTTCTTTTAGCACTTATATCTGCTTCAGGTCAGGGATTTTTGCATACCAATGGTAAATATATTTATGACGGCAATGGAGAGGAATATATAATCCGCGGTTTGGGAACCGGAAATTGGATGTTGCAGGAAGGGTATATGATGAAAACTGCCGGCCTGGGAGGTACACAACATGAATTCAGAGCCCGTCTGGAAGAGACCATCGGGGCAGCAAAAACAGACAGCTTTTACAATGCCTGGTTGCAGTATCATTTTACGCGTGCTGATGTGGATTCTATGAAATCGTGGGGATACAACACCGTTCGGGTAGCTATGCATTACAAGTGGTTTACCCCCCCTGTTGAGGAAGAACCTGTGGAGGGAGAAATTACGTGGCGAAATAAAGGATTTGAGATGCTTGATTCTCTGTTGGACTGGTGTGGTGGTAATCAGATGTATCTTATTCTAGACTTGCATGGAGCACCCGGGGGACAAGGCAAAGATGCCAACATTTCGGATTACGATCCGAATAAACCGTCGTTGTGGGAGAGTGATTTAAATAAAGACAAGACGGTAGCACTTTGGGGAAAACTTGCAGAGCGTTATGCCAATGAACCGTGGATTGGGGGTTATGATCTTATTAATGAGACTAACTGGACATTTCCGGAAGGGAACAATTCCCAAATGCGTGATTTATATGGTCGTATCACTGAGGCCATCAGATCTACGGATCAAAATCATATCATATTTATTGAAGGAAATGGTTTTGCCAACGATTTTTCTGATCTCACGCCACCTTGGGACGATAATATGGTGTATAGTTTTCACAAATATTGGAACTACAATACCCGGGCATCCATTGGTTGGGTACTGGATTTGCGAGATACTTATGATATCCCTATCTGGCTGGGCGAAACCGGCGAGAATTCCAATACCTGGTTCACCAATCTGGTGCATTTGTGCGAGTCGAATCAGATTGGTTGGTCGTGGTGGCCGGTAAAAAAGGCCGGAATAAACAATCCACTTAGAGTAGAAGTAAATAAGGAGTACGAGCGGTTGCTGGAATATTGGAAGGGAGAAGGGACAGAGATGACAGAGGAGGAAGCCTTTCAGGCAGTCTTACAGTTTGCCGAAAATCATAAGATAGAAAACTGTATCGTTCAAAATGATGTGATCGATGCCAAAATCAGACAACCTCATACCATCAAGACGAAGCCGTTTACAAAACACACAACCGACAATCCTGTTTTCTTCACCGATTATGATTTGGGACGCGTGCATTACGCTTATTTTGATAATGATACTGCCAATTATCACCTGGATCAGAATGGGGAATATACCAATTGGAATCAGGGATGGGCTTACCGCAATGATGGGGTGGATATTGAAGCTTGTTCCGATGCTGCTGATGAGTCCAACGGTTACAATGTAGGGTGGACGGAAGATGGAGAGTGGATGCAATACACCATTGAAGTTGAAGAAGATGCTGCCTGGAAGTTAGCCATCCGGTATGCTGCCGCTTCCGGTAGCCGAATTCGTTTCGAGGCAGACGGTATGCCTTTGACACCGGTCATTTCGCTTCCTGCTACAGGAGGGTATCAAACCTGGGCAACCCTGGTTGTTGAAGACATTGTTTTACCGGCTGGAACAGTTCAGATCAAATGCATCATTGAACAGGGGGGAGTCAATCTGAATTATTTTTCTTTTGATGCTCCCTCTCCGGTTTCATCTGTCGATTTTTCGGCAATACTTGCAAAAACCGAATACCCCGGTGATGTGGTTCAGCTTTTTTTGAATAAGCCTTTCTCGGGAGAGACCAACTCCATTTTAGTCAATGATTTTAATATTGAGGTGGCCGGTAACGAAGTGGAAGTTTCTGAGATACTATGGAATGAAGGGACTCCACGGAAACTAATGCTTTTATTGCCGGAGTATTTCAGGATCAGTGACAATATCGTAGTGTCTTATATCGGAAATTCCGTTGTTAGCAATGGTCAGGAACTTTCTTCCTTTGAGTTAGAAGTTCAAAATCTTATCCCCGAAGTATTTGAAATTCCGGGAAGCATCGAAGCCGAAGATTTTGTGGTGAATAATGGTTTTGAACTGGAAGGTTGTCAGGATACAGGGGGAGGAATGAATACCGCTTATGCCAATCCCGGGGATTATGTGGAATATTATGTGGAGGTAAAGCAGGATGAGACTTTTCAGGTCGAATACCGCGTTGCCACCGAACGAACTGCTCCGCAACTTGTCTTTTTACAGGAACAAAACCATGAATGGGTGCCATTGGATACCATGACTTTTCAATCAACCGGCGGATGGCAAAAATGGCAGACTCAGACAGGGAAAGTTTCTCTAAAGCAGGGGAGAAGTAAAATCCGCCTGATGACTCTTTATTCTGAATATAATTTGAACAGAATTAACCTTTCTGTTGGGGCTTCTGCTCAAGAAAATGTATATTTGAACAGATTGGTTTTGTATCCCAATCCAGTCGATTCTTTGTTGATTGTTAATTTACCGTTCAATCCAGACGGATCATGCCGGTTGTCTGCCTACAATGTATCGGGTAATTTAATTAAGACCTGGACAAGAAAGGGAATTCAGAAAATTGAGCTTGATGTGAGAGATTTCTCCGAGGGACTCTATTTCTTGCAGGTTAATCATAAAGATGGTGTTATCAACGGAAAATTTTATGTGTCAGCTTTGGGACAGAAATAGCTGATTTCTATACAAAATGGTCCTCTTTTTTTTTCATAGCCATAGAGATAAAATCGCAGGACAAAAAGCCCCGGTAGTGTCACATGCCGGGGTTTTGTTTTTTAATCAGGGAATTAAAAAGCGGTGCTGGTCATTGTGTGATAGGTGAAGAAAGAGGTTTTCCCGGGTTGGATATCAACCGTGATCTGATCATTTACCGAATTACGACCTGAAAAACTCAAATCGATGGTTTGCTGTCCTGCCGGCAATGGAATTCTGGCGTATGAAACAGAATAGGGAAGCGACTGCCAGTTGCGGGTATCCGCCTTTTCGGTCATTGCATTAACAATACTTACAATGGTGCCCAGATTTTCGTTTTCGTTGGCAGCCAGTTCTTCCATAGCTCTTTTAGTAGCCAGTCGCAAAAGAGTGTTGCCTAACTCTCGTACTATTCTGTCTTTCAGACTTTGAAAAGCTATTTTATTGATGTCTTGTGCCTGTTCAAAAGAAATGGTTTCCCCGTTGGCGGTAATGCGTCCGTTGGAAAAAACCGGAAAGCGTTCCCGGTATCGTGGAAAGGTTACACGTAAAAAGGAAAGATCCTTAAAGGCAGCTTTTTCGCGTGACGACAGGCTGTTGGCCGAATAGGTGTAGTGCAATCCCATCTCCTGGTTGCCCAGAGCAACAACGCCGTTGGACATTCCATAATTAGATATGGTAATTTGCCATTCCTCCTTGACGGGCCCCATGCCATTAAGCCAGAAAACAACCAATTCCCCCTGATTACTCTTCAGCGTTGGGGGAGACTGAACATTGAATTTGTTTTCATAAAAACTGACCTTATCTTCAAAGCCTGTCTTTTTTGCCGCTCTTAGCAAGTCCTGCTTCAGTTGTTGTGGAGGTTCCAGGTCAAATAATTCCTTGTAATCCGTTTCGTAAATTTCCAATGCATTTCGGTAGGCAATAAAAGCATCGTTATAGTCGCCTGCAGCCTCATAGATCAATCCCATCAGGTTGTGGGCAAATGCATCGCGTTGATACTTGTTTTTGTGGTCTTTGTATTTGTCGTTGAGTTGTTGAAGCCTTATGTTTACCCGTCTGGCTTCAACCAAAGCACCTTCGTAATCGTTGAGTGCCAAAAATGCAAGCGATTTGTAAAAATGAAGCATTACAGATTCAAAATCTTCCGGTCGGTAGGGTTTTACCATCGGATTGGAGATCATCGCAAGGGCTTCCCAACCATAGTTTTTGGAGTAATCTTCAATGTAATAGTCCGCCTGATTAAGGAAATTGATACTTTCGCGGTAATCATTCATCATAAATGATACCACACCCCGATTCATGTAGTACAGAACCCGGTGATTGTTTTCTGCCCATTTGGTATCATTGGCAAGAAGCTTTTCTGCTTTTTCAAAATTTCCTGATGCAATATTGGATTGTACCTGATAGGTCTTTTGATAAAAAGTTGCACAGGCAGCGATCAGTATCGCCAACAAACAAACTACTATTGCCTTGGGAATCCGGGCCATAAATCAATTATCAGTTATCAGTTATCAATTATCAGTTACCAATTACCAATTACCAATTACCAATTATCAGTTACCAATTACCAGTTATCAATTATCAATTAATTAGGTCATTGGTAATTGTTTATTGAAAATTGAAGATTAATTTTTTATGTATTTCCTGATTTTCTTATCACCAATCCAGACAATTTCACTGGTTTCAATATCTGTGAGTTCCAGATTCACCTGATAATAATTGACACGTTCTTTTTTATAGGTATCAACGGTGGAATTGATGTCACCATTCATCATAAAATCGGCGCCAAGTTCACGTCCCCAGGCTTTTACAGTTTCCGGCGAAGCAAACTCCTGCTGTGCGGCACGTTCCCGGCGCAGTTCTTCCCGCTTATCGCCTGCCTGAACGAGTCTTACTTTGCCACTGTTAATAAATGCTCTTTCAACGTCTTTGATAAAGGTTTCGGCTTCAATGTGCTCATGCGATTTGTTGTAAACCAGCCCAACAATTACCACAGGTTTTTGTCCGTTGTGTTTCTCCTGGAAGTTTTTTAACCAATGGGCTTCCAGCACCTGCTCTACCATGGCCTCTGCCACTATGCGGGAGTCGGTGTCGTTCCAACGACCACTTAGGTCGATAATCTCTTCGGTATCTATGCGCTCAACTTTACGGGTACCGCAACTTTGAAGGAAAGCTACGAATGTGAAGAGAACAAGAATATAAGCTGTAGTTTTCATAAGTAATTGTATTAGAGGGTGAAATGTTTTAAGCAAATTTTAAATCAATGGTGTGTTACAGATATCTTTTGATTTGTTCTGTCAGATGCTCAGGTGCATTGTCCGAAAGCTCAAAAGTCAGGTCAAGTGCATCTTCAAATTTTCCTGACAAACCGATTTTCAACTTGGCTTTCGACAGTTTTATCGTGGCTGTGGCAGGAAAAACATCATTGGCCGAATAAACAAATAAGGCATCCATCTCGTTCTGGATAAACTCTTTCAGCTCTTCACTTTTCGGAAGAAAGAAGAAAGAAAAATCTCTCAAAGTGGCATAATATAGTTTTTGGTCACTAATGAGATTATCCTCGGCCTCTTGCGCATTAAAAAATCCAATTGCCCTGGAATTTATATTTTGGCTATTCAGATCTTTTATGAATGCTTTAACTTCCTTTCGGCACTTTTCTGATGAGGAATCAAAAAATATGCCGACATTTTTCAAATCGGTTAGTTTTTTCATCTCAACGCTGCGCGAACTCTTTTTAAGCGTGTTGCGCAGCATCCATCTGCCGAAATTTTCTCGTTGTTTTTTTAGAAGTATCACGCGTTTTTTGTTTTCAGTGACGGAGCAGGGTCGAAAATTTACTCTTCTCCGATTAGTTCAAGAAATTGATTTTCTGATAATATGGTAACGCCTTGTTTTTCGGCTTTTTCCAGTTTGCTGGGGCCCATGTTTTCTCCGGCAACCAGATAATCTGTATTTCCGGTAACCGAGCCGGTATTTTTTCCTCCATGGCCTTCGATCATTTCTTTTAACTGGTCCCTGGAATATTTTGTAAATTTACCACTTATCACAATGGTTTTGCCTTCCAGAACATTGGAAGCGGATTCGGACGAACCCTGTTCTTCTGATCCTGCCAGTTGAAGTTCGAAGGTTTTCAGCTCCTTAATCATTTCACGGTTGGCTTCCGAATTAAAAAAGGCCAGAATACTTCCAGCAATTTTTTTGCCAATTTCATCCACAGAAATAAGTTCTTCTTCTGATGCATTGGCCAGCTGATCAATTGAAGTGAAGGTTCGGGCAAGCTTTTTGGCCACAGTTTCTCCCACAAATCTTATACCCAAAGCGAATAAAACTCTGGGCCAAGGCACTTCTAATGACTTTCTGATGCTGGAAACAATATTCCTGGCCGATTTATCTCCCAGACGTTCCAGTGTTATTAACTGTGAGGCTTTTATTCTGTATAAGTCGGGGAGTGTTGTCACCAGTCCTTTGCTGTACAACAGGTTTATGGTTTCCGTACCCAGTCCGTCGATATTCATGGCCCGTCGCGAAATGAAATGTTCAAGTTTTCCTTTAATTTGTGGAGGGCAACTGGCTGTATTCGGACAGTAATGTGCTGCTTCTCCTTCAATGCGCATCAGAGGAGTTCCACATTCCGGACAGTTTTTTATAAATTCCACAGGAGCACTGTCGTCGTTACGTTCTTCAATGACCACACCGGTAATTTTGGGGATTATTTCACCTCCTTTTTCTACGCTAACCACGTCGTTGAGGTAAAGTCCTAAACCGGAAATAATATCTGCATTGTGCAGGGATGCTCGTTTTACTGTAGTTCCTGCCAGTTGAACCGGCTCAAGATTGGCCACAGGGGTTACCGCACCTGTGCGACCAACCTGGTAATCTACAGAGATTAGCCGTGTCCTGGCTTCTTCTGCCTTGAATTTGTAGGCAATGGCCCAGCGTGGACTTTTGGCTGTAAATCCGAGTTGTTTCTGAAGGTTGATGTCATCCACTTTTATGACCGCACCGTCAATTTCAAATGGGAGTTCATGACGTGCAGTCTCCCAGTGTTCTATGAATTTAAAAACCTCATTGATTGTTTTGCATCTTTGTGTGTGTGGAGATATTTTTAAACCCCAGGCACGGGCCTTTATAAGGTTTTTGTAGTGGCTTTGGGTAGGTAATTGCTCAGCGAGCATATAGTATAGGTAGGTATCGAGTGGTCGTCTGGCTACCAATGAACTGTTCTGGAGTTTTAAGGATCCTGCAGCTGCATTGCGCGGATTTGCAAACGGTGTTTCTCCTGCTTTTTCTTTTTCGGCATTGAGCCATTCAAATCCTTTTAAGGGTAGAAAAATTTCTCCTCTTATCTCAAATTCCTCAGGATAATCACCTTTCAGTTTCAGAGGGATGGAACGAATGGTCCGAACATTTTGGGTTACATCATCCCCCATGGTTCCATCGCCGCGGGTCACTGCCCGCAAAAGTTTTCCGTCCTTATAGGTCAGACCGATAGCCGTTCCGTCATATTTTAATTCACAGGTATATTCAAAGTCAGTGCCTACCTGTTTTACTACCCGGTTATGAAAATCCTGTAACTCCTCTTCGGAGTATGTGTTGCCAAGAGACAGCATTGGGTACTTATGACTAACTTGTTCAAATTCTTTGTTCAGGTCGCTGCCTACCCGCATGGAGGGACTGTCGGGATCCTCAAATTCCGGAAACTCTTTTTCCAGATTCATCAGCTCCCGCATCTTAAGGTCAAACTCCCGGTCGCTAATAACGGGATTGTTCTCCACATAATATTTATGGTTATGCAGGTTCAGTTCATCCCTAAGTTGTTCTATCTTCGTTTTGGCAGTTTCCTGTTCCATTTTGTAATTTGCGGTTTTTATGTCCTGAGCAAATTTAGCTTTTTTGACCGAAAAACGCTTCTTCAGTTGGTCATTTGTCAATTACCCCGGCTTCCCTAAACCATGCCAGGCACTCTTTTATTCCCTTTTCAATGCCGTTAAAGCTTATTTCGAGTTCTTTTTTTACTTTGGTTGAGGTGTAGAAATTGTTGACACAGAGCATTTTTGTGTTGGTTATTGATAGCTGGGTATTAATTTTTAGAAAACGCAGAAGTTCCCCGAACAGGCCTGCTGTATTTAGAAAAAAGGGAGGGATGGTAATAATCAGGGGATGTCTTTTTTCGATTTGTGCTAATTTTCTGAAAAACCCGCGAAATGTAAGATTTTCTCCTGCGAGCAGATAGGCTTGTCCGTTTTTACCTCTTTCCATGGCGGCAACAACACCTTTGGCGGCATCGGTGGCATTTACAAAGTTTTTACCTCCGGGTGGCGCAAAAATTATTTTTTTGCGGTGTCCCATCAGGATGATCTGACCGGAGCCGGGTTTTGCATCGTAAGGACCAATTATGAATGTGGGGTTTACTACTGAAATGGCTATTTGATTCTGAAATTTCAAAACCTCTTCCTGAGCTTCCGCTTTGCTGCGAGCATAAAAGGATTTTGAAAACGGAGGTTTAATGGGCGTTTCTTCAGTGCCCGGAATTTTTCTGGTGCCATAACCAAAAGCATTTGCAGAACTAACAAACACAAATTTTTCAACTTTGTTCCTGACAGAGAGCTTTAGCAGGTTCCTTGTCGCGGTTACATTAACCTCTTCATACTTTTTGTAATCGGGAAAACTTTGGGATGTAAGTGCAGCCACGTGTATTACATAGTTGCAATCACTCAGTATTTCCTCTATCTGAATGGGATTTGTAATGTCTCCGGTAATTAATGACAATTTTTGATGACGGGGTCCATTGTATTTGGACGGGTTTCTGAGTAAACCGCATACTTCATACCCTGATATCAACAGGTAACGGATAACGTTTGTTGCAAGCAGTCCGTTGGCTCCTGTAACTAAAACTTTTGGCATAATTCTGTTTTGTTCTGCTTTCCGGAATTAGATGTTTTCTCATTCCTCAACGCTCAACGCTTTATCCCTAAACCTCCTCAATCTCCCTTCTGGCCGCTCTGGTCATTAAATTCATTTTTATTTTAGGAGGTAGCAGAGAAAGCAGGAATTTATTAATGTAATTGCGTTTGCCGGTAATAATGTAGGGCTTTTTTTTCAGCATTTTCCGAATACTTACCCTGGCAGCTTTTTCGGGGGTTACGAGTCCTATTTTGCCTAGAAAACCTTGCTTTTCAATGCGGCCGGTTATTTCGGCATTGGTTTTCATGGGCCCCGGAAGCACCACACTCACAAAAACAGAGGTTCCCTTTAATTCATGACATAAAGCTCTGGAAAAATGTTGAATGTATCGTTTGGTGGCGGAGTAAACAGTCTTAAATCCGATGGGGCTGAAGGACGCCATGCTGGATACATTCAGGATGTAGGATTCATCCTGCCGGAGCAGGTTGGGAAGTAACTGGTGGGTAATGATGGAAGTGGCCGTTACATTAATTTGAATTAAATTCTCAATGTAGGTCAAATCACTTTTATGAAAAGTTTGGGTTCCACCGGCTCCTGCGTTGTTAATCAGTATGTTGATGTTGAAGTTATTGTTGGCCCACTCGGTCATTTTCAGCAGTTCGTCACGGTTCGTCAGGTCGGCTTCCCATGTTTCGGCCTTTATGCCCAGTTGTCGGCACTCAGTGGCTGTTTCTTCGATGTTTTCGCCCGGCAACGCCACCAGTATGACGTTATAACCATATCTGCTTAATTCGAGTGCCAATAGCTTTCCAAATCCCTGACTTCCTCCTGTTATCAGGGCATATTTCTTATTTTTCTCCATTAAATCTTCAGTTTTTTCAACCTTTTGATTTGTTGTTCGTCTTCTATTTTGAAGGCTTAGGTTTTGATGGTTTGCCGGATAAAGAATTCCTAATGGTATCCTTTTTTAATGGCTCTTCAATTATCCGGATCTTGGAAAACCCGAATATAACAAATTATTTGTTCAGGTTATTTGTCTTTGCTGGGGTTTTATTAATTTAGATATATATTTTATGTTGTCTAACCTTTAAAAATTAAAATTATGAAGAAAGCTTTATTCCTTTTGGGAATCATTGTCTCATTGTTTTTTGCCTCCTGTGGAACTCAGGGAGGAGATAAGTCCGACTCAACACAGGGAACCTCTGATGTGGAGGCAATCGGTGAAGAGGTAGCAGATTCCGTTTCTGTGGAAATTGAAAAAGCCCGCACAGAGTTGGAACAAAAAATGGAGGAGGTTGATGCCGCACTCAATGAACTTGAGTAGTTTGTGATATTTTTTGTTGAAGCGACTTTTTGGCCTGGTTAATTCATAAACGATCTATTACGATGCTCAACTACCGGTAAAATACAAGCGTCCTCGACAAACTTGATTTGAAAGTCTTGTTGTCCTGTTAAAAAAATGAGATTGCTTCACTACGTTTGCAATGACGGACATTTGCAATATATTGAGGGTTGGTAGGGGGTGATTTTCCGCAAAGCCAAAAATCACCCCCTGCCAACCCTCCTAAGAATCTTTAAGACAATGTTATTGCGACCGCGAGGAGCCAAGCTGGAAGCAATCTTCTTTTTTAATAATAGTTATTTCCGGACAATAGTGATTTAAATGTAGTTCGCTGTTTCCTTCTTCAAATTTGCCCGCGGTTTCTTGTAATTCGCAGTTAGTTGGACATCGGAATCTATTATTTGTGAATAAATCAGATTAACTTTTAAAACTATAATTATGAAAAGATTTTATTATTTATTGATTTTGGTAATGCTGGCTTTTTCTGGTTCATTGGCTTATGGTCAGGGAAACAGTCAGAATGCGCGCAACAAGGGCAGACAAAAAGCCAAAGAAGCCAAAGAGAATGTTGAGCAAACCGTTGATTCTCTTCGTAATAATCAAGAGGAGGCGGAAAAGGATTTTGAACGTAATCGTAATGAAGGAAATAGGAAGGATAAGGGACGAAAAGAAATGGACAAAGGGATGGATGCAGGCAGAGAGGCATCTGATAAAGCAAAGGGTAATGGGTTCGGTAAAGACAAGCAGGGAATGTCAGGTCGTGAATTCGGACAGCAGCGTGCCCACGAAGCCAGGGAGCAAAATCGTAAAATGCTGGATGAATCCATAAAAAAAGGAAAGGACAAATCTGAGGAGGCAAGAGAAAGAATCCGTGATGCCGAAAAGAGAACTGAAGAGGCTTTTGAAGCGGGTGAGATCTCTGAAGGAGAGTATGAGGAGAGAAAAGAGAAGATTGAGGAGGCGCATGTAAAAGTGGATGAACTGGAGCAGAAAGTAGAGGAGGCCAAAGAGGAAAAGATGAGGGAAGCAGAGGAAGCAGCCCGCGAAGCAGAAGAGAAAGCTCGTGAGGCTGCTCAAGAGGCGAAAGAAACAGCCAGTGACGCTGAAGAGGCGGCTCGCGAAGCTGCTCAAGATGCAGAGGAGGCAGCTCTTGAAGCAGAGGAGGATTAAGAGTATCCAACTTATTAAAGGGTGTTGGTTTTCATTATTTTTGAAAATCAACACCCTTTTTTTGGCTTTTCATTCGTTTAAAATTTACTTCTTAAGGTCGGATGGGGCTCGCCATCCTTTTAAACATGCACTTTTGTGGCAAGTTTCTTTGTAAACAAAGCGGCAGAGCCGAGGGAAGAATCAAAGTTCGATGCTCGTTTCATGGCGGGTGTAAGCATTCATTGAGGTAGATTGCATCAGAG
>NZ_AJKI01000015.1 GCF_000259075.1 Marinilabilia salmonicolor JCM 21150 | reverse complement strand
GGTAATCATACCATTTCAGTGCTTGTGACTGATGTTGCTAATACGACAAACTGTAGTGCAACTGTCAGTACTTCCATGGAAGTTTTTGATACACCTGAAATAACTATACCTGAAGGAGATCAGGAAGTCTGCGAAGATGGAGCTGTAACATTTTCCACAAATGTTACCGGAACAGGCACATACTCATATCAATGGTCTGTGGATGGCACCGCTCTGACTGGCGAGACCAATGCCACGTTGAGTTTAGATGCTACCACACTTCCAGGCATTGGACTTCATACAGTTTCTTTGGAAGTTGTCGATATTTCAAACCCTACAAATTGTAGCAGTACGGAAACTGTCCAACTTACGGTAAATGAAAATCCGGTTGTCTCTCCCATTGCAGATCAGGAAGTATGTGCAGGAGGTAGTGTTACATTTACTGCTGATGATCTTGGTGTCGGCTATTCTTACCAGTGGAGTCTGGATGGTACACCTCTTACCGGAGAAAATGGAATTTCTCTAACTTTAAGTGACACAGAACTTCCAACTGCAGGATCTACTTATCCTGTTTCTGTTGTTGTAACCAATGATGGAACAGGTTGTGATACTGAAGTGATTGCAAATCTTACTGTTAATAGTCTCCCGGTTGTTAATCTTCCCGATGTTTCCACTTGTGACGGGCAAGATGCAACATTAACCGCTACACCGTCTGGAGGAAGTGGTAATTATGTTAACTACACTTGGTATGATGGTGGAGGCACACAAATCCAGAGTAGTGCTTCTGATCAATTAACTTTATCAGGTACCGATGTGGAACTGGCCAACAATGGTGCCACTTATAGTGTAACTGTTGAAGATGACAACGGGTGTATCAGTGCAGCTGATGACATGACCCTGACAGTCAATGAGAACCCATCGGTTGAAATTCTTTACAATAGCAATCCCGAAACTGCCATTGAGGTATGTCTTGGCAGTTCCATGACATTAGATGCCCAGGGTAGTGGCGGTACTGGAACTTACACCTATACCTGGGAGCTTCCTGGTGGAAATACGCCGACAGGAGCACAGGTGGTGGTTGATCCCATAGCGTTAGCTGATGGTGGTGTTTATACAGTTACTGTTGATGATGGAAATTGTATTGGTACTCAGACTATTGATGTTACCGTTGTAGAAGTAACCGCTACCATCGCAGTAACTGCACCAGTTGCCGGTGCTACTACAATTTGTGAAAACACTTCAGTCACTTTTGAAGCCGGAGGTGGTGACAGTTATGAATTCTATTTTATAGATGCAAGTGCGGGTACAACCACTATGGTACATGATGCCGGTAACGAGTGGACCACCAGTACTTTGGAAGATGGGGACCAGGTTTATGTTACCGCAACCAATGCGCTGGGATGTTCAGATGACTCTGATCCTATTACCATGACTGTGATAGACAATCCAACAGTTGCGATTGATTATCCAGCGGGTGAAGACAATGAAGTTTGTGCCGGAGATGATCTTTCAGTTGTGGCAGATCCTGCCGGGTATGCCAATTATGATTTTTACATTTTTGATGGAACCGATCATATAAAAGTTTCTCCTGATGGATATACATCTGAAGCGTTTACCTATTCTTCAGATAGTTTTAACGATGGAGATGAATTTTATGTAGTGGCCAGTTCCGGAGCGGGATGTTCCGGAGAGTCTGCTCATGAGAGCGTTGTTGTCCATGCGTTACCTAATGCTTCTGCGGCCAATACTGGTCCTGAGTGTGTTGGTGAAACAATTACTTTACAAGGTGGTGATGCAGGTCTCGATACTTATGAGTGGTTTGCGCCAGGTGCTGACCTCAGTACGGATGCACCGATTGTATCAGGTCCTGATGCTGATCATGACCTTGTAGATATTGCTTCTACCGACGCAGGTATTTACACCCTTCGCGTTACCAATGCCAATGGTTGCCAGGCGACTGCTACTACAGATGTAGTAGTAAATGAACTTCCTGTGGTTTCATTACCAGCTGATTATAGTGTTTGTGAAGGTGTGGAAAATCATGAAATTACTGCTAACATTACCAATGGGTTGGCACCTTATAATGTGGTGTGGGAGTTTGACGATGGAAGTGGAGCCACCACAATTCTTAGTGGTGAGGATGAAATCACATATACAATTGGGACAGTTGATGCTTCCAATGAAGGTACTTATACAGTTACTGTTACCGATGCCAATGGTTGCGTGAGTGTACAGGAAAACGTATATCTTACTGTTGATCCTGCACCAGGTGTTGCTTTTGATGCCTCCTCTGTGACTGAAGTTTGTGACGGCAGTCAGGTTACTTTGACTGCATTCGGAAACGGTGGTGTCGTGAGTGGAAATAATACAGACGACTATGAATATGTGTGGTATCACGAAGGTACCTTAATAAATGGAGTCTCTACAGCAACCTATCAGTTTACCGGTGATAACGGGGTTAACGATGGTCTTTATGAGGTAGTTGCCATTGACGACAACGGTAATGGTTGTACCAGTCCGGTTGCCTCGATGAGTGTTACTGTTTATGAGTTGCCTGATGCCACGTTGGATGTTGATCCTGCCTTCTTTATTGAAGGTACGGAGGTGACATTTACTGCTGTTGATGGTTATACTTCGTACGAGTTCCAGGTAAATGGAACTACAGTTCAGGGACCGGACGTTGATTATGTTTACCAGGATGCAACCCTTCAGGATGGTGACGAGGTAACAGTTTTTGTTACTGAAGATCATGGTGCGATCCAATGTACCAACAGTTCAACTGTAACGATGACTGTTTTTGACAGTGTTGAAGAACCCGTTGTATCTGTTACAGACGAAGAGTATTGTGCCGGAGCTGCCGGTGCTACCGTAAATGTTACAAATCCCCAACAGGATGTTACTTATGAGTTGGTGTACGATGACGGCACTCCCGTTTCAGGCTATGCACAGATTGTTTATGATGGAACCAATCCTGTTTCCTGGAGTAATGTTTTGGATGATAATGGAGGAAGTAGTACTCCCACAACATTTAGGGTTAAAGCATTTTGGGCAGCTCTTACCCCTGATGGCGACCAGTTGAGTGACCCATTTGATATTACCGAAAACCCTGTTCCCAATCAGTTTACCATGTCGGTAGATGGAAATTCTGCTGCCGGAGGTCTTACTGAAACAGATTGTAATGCCGGAACAGGTTATACCATTGGCTTATATGATGGTTGGCAATCGGTTGACTACTACCTGATATTGAATGGTACCCAGGTTCTTGAGGTGAAGAGTGGAAGTGGTGTTGTTAGTGAGTTTATATTTGATGATACCTATTCCTATGTAGGGGAATATACCATTGTTGCTCAGAATGAGTTTGGATGTACCACAGATATATTGGGTTCTTTTATAATTGAAGGAGATGAAGTTGCCATTTTTGATCTGAATGGAGAAAACAACGGACAATATTGTGAGGGGGATGCTGATGGAGTGGAATTAACCTTATCAGGATCAGAAGCCGGAATAGAATACGAACTTTTCAGAGATGGTCTTTCACTAGGTACTTTTACTGGAGATGACAATTCTATTTCTTTTGGAAACTTCACAGAAGAGGGTGTTTACAGAGTCTCTGTTACCAGTGCAGGTGGTTGTGTTTATCTTATGAACAATGATGTCACTGTTGGTATGGTTGCAGCTCCGGATGCCGGTACCCTGACTGATGTAAATACCAATAATTTCCATTTCTGTGAAGGAGGTGAAGGGGTTGATATTTACCAGGATGTGGTTCAGGTCGAAAATTATACGTATGAATTGATCGGACCCGAAGGTGTTGTTTCCACTCATACAGGTGACAATAGTGGGACGGGTATTACTTATGAGAATATTATTGTTCCTGGCGAATACTTTGTTCGGGTTACTGCTGCTGAAGGAATTGGTTGTAGTTCTGAAACCGATGTTGTTGAAGTTGTGGAAGATGCATTACCTGACCAAAGCCTTGATGTTGATTTGTTTGGAGAAAAATGTGGTACAGACGGTATTGCCACTATTGGTATTGTAAGTTCTCAAAGTGGAGTTCAATATTATTGGGAAAATACCACTACGTCAGAGGTTGGTACTGAAGTTCAAACTGGTAATGGAGGAGAGTTAACCTTTAATGTTTTGGATGAGGGAGTATATGTTTTTCATGCCAATATTATTGAAACAGGATGTTCTGTTCAATTAGATAATTCAGTTGAGGTTATAGAACAACCGTTGCCTGATGATGTAGATGTCAGATTAGAAGGTGGCGAAAGCGATTGCAGTGAACCTGCTATTATTATTATAGACTATCCACAAGAAAATGTAGAATATCAGTTATATATTGAAGAAGGTGGAAATCTAATAGAATATCATAGTGGTGGTCCTCTTCATTCGGGAGGTGATCCTATTGAATTTGATCCAATTATAGCCAGTAATACCACATTTGTGGTGATTGCTACTAACCAGATAACCGGTTGTGAAAGTAGGTTGTCCGATGAAATTATTGTGAATATTTCAGGAGCCATTAAACCGCAAATACTGGATCCTACATCAGGAGACATTTGTAATGGTGAAGCCGGAATTGAATTTCGACTACTTGATTCAGAGTTAGGAGTTGAATATGCATTGTGCCTGGAGCAGGGCTTGGATGTAGCTGATGAGATTAAGCAAACCAGAAGTGGTGATGGCGGTGTTATTACTTTTGATCTTGAGTCTGATGAAGGAGAATATTATGTTTATGCATTTTCTGGTACAGATGGGGCATGTGATATTGAGATGGCTAATAGGGTCGAATTGATTGTCAATCCGCTTCCCATTGCCTACAACATGGTTGGTTCAGGGGTGTATTGTGGGGATGAGGAAGGTGCTGTTCTTGGAATTGAAAATTCTCAGGAGGGTATTATCTACCGACTTCAGAAGCATACAGAATTTGGAATCCATTTGGAGGAAGAAAAGGTTGGTACAGGTGATGGAGAGCCCATGTATTTTGATTCTGTTGACAATATTGGAACAACTTATTCTGTTATGGCTATAAGCGACAAAGGTTGTACTTCCAGTATGAAGGATAGTGTTGACGTATCTTATTCTCCTGTAGGGCCGGAAGTACCTGATATTTCTGAAACGACACTTTCTTTATGTGGAGAGCCCTTTGTAGAAGTTGTTGTTAATTCTCCAGAAGCTGATGCAACTTATCATCTTTATGATGCTACCAACGAATTGGTAAGTGAATCAGAAGTTGATGGTGGTCAGTTGGTTACTCCGCTTTATATTTTTGATACTGAAGAATACACTGTTTCAGCTTCCTGGAATGGTGGCTGTATGAGTGAATCGGTTACTGTGAATGTTGAAGCCGGTGTGGAACCCATAGTAGGTGATGTGGAATATACATCTCTTGTTTGTCCGACAGAAGGCGCTTCTGCTACTATCTCATATTATATTGGATCGGATATTGAGGCCGGGTTTAGTTTTGACTATTATATTGTGGATGGTGATGAAGAACTTTATGAAGCAGAATTTGAATTTTCTGAAGATGGGGATACCATTACATGGACAATAGAGGATGCAGGTTCTTATTATGTTGCTGTTGAGGGTTGTGATACTGATTATTCTAGTAGAATAGATATAGAAATCGCTCCGCAAATACCTGTTGCACCTGTTATCAATGATGTTCAGCAATATTGTGAGGGTGAAGTAGGTAAAGATGTTTCAATTGAATTACCCGACACTCAGGACAGGGTTATACTATATCGCCTGATTGATGCTGATGGTACTGCTCATGGTGCTGTAGTGTCTGATGATGCAGATCATACTTTCCATAATATCGAAACAGGTGTATATGCACTTACAGCCAAAGAAGGTGCTTGTTCCATTCGGATAGATGATTTTGTTACAGTTGAAAAATATCCTGTGCCGGAAATATTTACTATTTCCGTTCCTGAAAATACCGTGGATCTGGAACAAGAATCTGTTTCCATTAGTGTTGATAATTCTGAAGAAGATGTTTTGTATGCTCTTTATTTCGAAAATGAGGAAAATGCCAGAACTATTATTTCCGGTGATGGAGATGCCATAACGTTTGATGGTCAGTTTAGTAATGATTACGGTACATATAGTGTATTTGCAAAGTTTGAAGATTCTCCATGTGACTGGATTGAGATGGAAAACAAAGTAACATTACTTAAACCCAGTATTAGTATTATTGATTATCGTTTAAATGATGAGAAATGTAATTATTGTTATGGGGAGAAAATAAACTTTATAATTGAAGCATCTCAAGGCAGCGTTTTTTATCAATTGGAGCGTAGATTAGAAGGTGGAGAATGGAATCAAGTGGGTGAGTCGCAACCTGGAGGGGGAGTTTTGTTTTTAGCCGATCAAGAAGATTATTATAGTTCTGTTATTGATACCAGCCTTAGTGTTTCCTCGTTTGTGGTTGAATATAGACTAATAGCGACCAAAAATGATGATCCCTCTGATTTTGAAATAATGAATTTTGTTCAAGGGGATTGTTCGTCAATTAAAATCTGGAATCACCCTGACAATTCTAAGGAATGGATCTTAACCTCTCAGGATGGGGAACCAAACTCAGGTGGTCAATGCTATGAAGATGAACCATTAACCCTTACAGTGAAGGATTCTGAGAATAATGCACTTTATGTACTTTGGCGTTATGAAGAGGACGAGATTGATAGTCAGGATAAGATGCCTAGCTTTATGGATAGTAACATTGGAGGGGGTGTCCTAGAATTTGAATTGCGTTCTCGTGGTTATTATCAGATAAAAGTTTCTAATGATGGATGTTCTGAGAGCAGCAGTTTAAGTGAACCTAAAGAAATACATGTATATCCTTATGAAGATATTGATGCCAATGATTACGTAGTTCGAATGTCTGAAAATGATTTTTCCGCTGAAATTGATTTATTAGGAGGTATCAATTTAGATCCAAGGCTTGATACTACTGATTATGAGTTTACTTTTGACGAACAATCAAAGTATTTCGATTCCAGATTTAGTTTTATTGGTGAGGAGAATTATCAAACAGAAGGCTCTCCATTTTTAATGTATAAGCGCCCAATTGATTTTGTTGGTATTGATTCTGTAATTTATACAATAGACCAACATCGGTGTAAAGGTGATGTGGAGCCAAGTAGTGGTAAAGTTACTGTTATTGTAGGTAATGAACAATTACCTGACGACCTTGATATTCTTATACCAAATGCCTTCTCACCTAACGGTGATAATATGAACGAATACTTCATCATAAGAGGGGTAAGTAAGGAGGATAAATACATCGAAAGCCAACAATCCAAACTAATGGTGTTTAACAGATGGGGTAATTTGGTATATGAATCAGAAGGTGAAAAATATGATGGTGTTGACAGTGACTGGTGGGATGGAAAGGCCAATGTGAGTAATATGGTATCAATTGGTCAGGATTTGCCAAATGGAGTGTATTTTTACATCTATTCCATTACAGTTTCAACCGATGATGGACCTAAGAAAAAAGAATACAACGGATTTATAGAATTAAGACGATAATTTGATTTTGGGATGCTCTTTTGTAAGAGGAGAGCATCCCTTAACAAAACCCGACTCTTATGATAAAGAAAATACTTATATTGGCTTTTCTTGTGTTAACGGTGTTGACCGTTCGGGCACAGGATCAATACCAATTCAACCATTATATTGCCAACCAGGGGATTTTGAATCCTGCATATAATGGTACCCGTGATATTATCAGTGGTTTGCTCATTCATCGTAATCAATGGTTAGGATTTGAAGGAGCCCCCATGAACCAGGCTTTGAATGTGCATGGTCCTATTGAGGATACTGACTTAGGTGTAGGACTTGTATTGGTAAATGACAATATTGGTTTCAGCAACACATTTGATGCTTTTGGAGCTGTTTCTTATAAGCTTCAGCTCGACAGTCGCGACCGGTTTATTTCCTTTGGATTGCAGGCCGGAGTAAGCTCTCTTGTGTACGACGGAACCAAGGCAGTCGTAGAAGAATATGGCGATCCTGTTTTTTACAGTAAGGAGAGTAAATTTGCCCTGAATTTTGGTTTCGGTGCCTATTTCTATTCGGATACCTATTTTATCGGGTTTTCCATTCCCAAATTCTTCAGCAATCAGTTCGACAATGATGCCGAAAAGTTTAAAAATCAGTTGGACCCCAAAAACATGCATACTTATTTGTATGGCGGGTATGTCTTTGAATTGGAGGATGTCAGGGTAAAACCTACTTTATTGATGAAACAGGTGTACGGTGCTCCTATGCAATTTGATATTTCTGCCAATGTTATGTTTATGGATCGTTTATGGTTGGGATTGTCCTACCGGACTATTTCGGATGTTGTGTTTTTAGGTGAATACATCATTAATGACCAGTTTACTGTACGGTATTCATTTGATTATCCAATCAGTAAATTGAATCAGTTTAACAATTACGGTACGCACGAAATCAGTCTTCAGTTTGATTTTTCATTCAGTAAAAGACCCGGAATGCGTTCCATCAGATATTTTTAATGAGTCCTTCTCTACTGAAATCTTTGTCATATGAAACTAAATAAAGTTTTTTCACTGCTATTCCTTTTTATCCTGACGACCGCATTAGTTCAGGGCCAGAGCCGTGAGGTAAGGCGTGGTAATAGTTTTTATGAAGATGGTGAATGGTTTAAGGCCCTTGAGTTGTTCGAAGAGGCGCGTGATGCCGGTGAAGATTTAAGTGTTCAGACCCAGATCCGTATTGCCAATTGCTATTTCGAGCTCAATAACATCGATGATGCTTTTAACCTTTTTATGGAGCTTGAACCGCAACTGAAGGGACAGGATTTGTTTACCTATGCCAAAACCACCCACCGTTTTGGGTTTTACCAGGGGGCTATCGATCTTTACAATCGTTGTTTGGATCAGGGAATTGGCAACTCAGCTCAGATTCAGGAATTTATTCGGTCTTGTGAATTTGCTATTGAAAATGAAGCTTTGCGGACAGACTACTATGTAAACCCGTCTGATTTGGCTACTTATGGGCAGTCTTTTGGAATTCAATATTACAAAGATGGAGTTGTTTATTCCTCCTCGTCAGGTGATGCTGATGAACTTGACCGCTATGGTCGTGCTTTTTTGAATCTCTATTATTCACCCATTGAAGATGGAGAAATTCAGGAAGCCGGTTTGTTTTCCGAGAATCTTGTTTTTGACTACCATGTAGGTGCCATAGCTTTTACTTCCGACGAAAAAACTATGTACTATACAAAGAGCGTTCGGGTCAGGGGTGGTGACAGTAGGATTAAGATTTTCCGGGTTACTTTTGAAAACGGTGAATGGGGTAACGAGGAGGAATTGAGTATTAATAGTGATAAGTATGATTGTGCTTATCCGGCTGTTACTCCTGATGATAAGTATTTGATTTTTGCCTCTAATATGAGTGGCGGACATGGTGGAACTGATTTATATATCGCTGAACGACGTGGCAATGGTCGATTTGGACAGGTGCGAAATCTTGGTGCTACCATTAACACTTTTGGTGATGAACGGTTTCCTTTTGTGAGTAAAGATTACAAAATGTATTTTGCCAGCAACGGTCACCTTGGTTTTGGTGGATTAGATATATTTGAGGCCGAACATCAGGGTGGAACAACCTGGGCCAATCCTGTGAACCAGATGAAGCCTTTTAACTCGAATAAAGATGATTTTGGTTATGTAATTGATCCTAATGATCCGCAACAGGGATTTCTTTCTTCCAATCGACTTGGAAATGGAGGTACAGATGCGATTTTTTATGTGGAACCCAGGGGAGAGGAAGAGGAAAGTAAAGATACTGAGGAAGAGATGGTCCCTATGGGTGGAATCATTTATGATGAGGCGGAATTGATTGTTGATCAGGCTGAAACGGTCTCTGAACCGGAACCGGAACCTGAACCTGTTGTCGAGGTGATTTCTGAACCTGAAATTGATTTGTCCGCTTTCCCTGATGCTTTAAGCACCTCGGTGAACAGTACATTCAACGGCACTGAAATTCCTGACGCACTCGTAGTTGTCAAGGACAATGCATCTGATGCTATTGTTGTAAAGGGAACAACCGATAGAAACGGGAAAATTCATCTGATTATTCCTGATGAATTCCGAAAGGAAAATCAAGCGTTTGATATTACTGTCTCCAAAGGTGATGAATACAACAGTCGTAATATGCTTGTTGATATTATGGAATTGGAAGATATTGCAAGGAACGGGATAGAATTGACACCGATTTTTGATGATGTTGAATTGGATGAAATAGGAACGATGGTTATCCCTTACCGTGGAGAAAATATCACCCCGGAAGGACAGAAAGTATTAGATCAGTTGGCAGTTTATTTGAAAAACAATCCGCGCGCTGTCGTAAAGCTCAATGCTCATACCGATGCTCGTGGAAACAAATACAATAACCTTCTTACTTCGCAAAAAGTGGCTGAAAAAGCTGAACAAATAATGATGAAGAAAGGCATTGATGACCGGAATTTAATTCCACGCGGTTACGGAGAACGTTATTTGATAAATAAGTGTAAACGCGGTAAATTGTGCGACGAAAGTGAGCACCTGGCCAATAGAAGGATAGAGGTTGTTGTATGGAAAATGTTAGAATAGTAGCGTAACCCTGAACTGAATTAATAGATTTGATAGCGATGATGAAAATACTAAGATATTCTCTTGTAGGTGCGATTATTTTAATGCAATCGCTGATGTTTGAAGCCGGTGCTGATAAATTGGCAAAGCTTAGAACAACCAAAAAGATTGTTCCGGTAGAGGAGATTTCGGCACCCTATTTTGCGGTACAGATTCTTGCGCTTAAGAAAGCGCCTCAAGACCCTTCTTATTTTAAAAATATAGAAAGAGCCAGGGAATATGAGTGTGCCGACGGGTATGTCAGATATACTGTAGGGGCTTTTGCTTCTGCTGCTGAGGCGCGTTCACATATATCAAAGGTGAAAGCAGCAGGTTATTCAGAATGTTTTGTGGTAGATATCAGAAACTATAATCTTCATGGAAAAGATAGTGGTGCATCTGTTAAAACCGATGCCAATACTGTTTATACTATTCAGTTGGCTGCTTACCGATATCCTGTATATGTTTCCGAATTTGAAGGAGTTGACAATGTGATGGAATTTTATCTTAAGGATCGGATTTACAGATATACAGTTGGAGAATATGTAGGAGAGGAGGCTTCAAGGGAGCTTGCGCGTCTTAAGGCTCAGGGATATCCTCAGGCACATTTGGTTCCTGTTGAGAAGTACAGACCTTATCAAATAGAATAATATTTATACCTTTGCAAACACAGCAAGCCGGCCTGTCGCCTGTCCCCGGACAGGAGGAAAGTCCGGACAACACAGAGCACCGCGCTTCTTAACGGGAAGATGGCCGTAAGGTCATGCAGGTGTAACAGAAAATAACCGCCTCAGGGTAAGGGTGAAAAGGTGGGGTAAGAGCCCACCGGTTTCGGTGGTAACATTGGAAGCCGTACACTCCGTGGGTTGCAAGACCATGTATATCGCGGTACCTTCGGTACGGGGCTGCTCGCTCCGGTTCCCTTTGTGGATGCCGCGAAGGGTAGGTTGCTAAAGACTTCAGGCAACTGTTGTCTTAGATCAATGACAGGACCCCTTTTGGGGTACAGAATCCGGCTTACAGGCTTGCTGTTTTTTCTTTTTATTTAGGCTCTAATTTCTATTCTCTAACTTCTATTTTCTTCTGGTCATGGCTGGACTCATCAATAAAATAAAGTTCTTTTTATTCGAAGAAATCTGGCGTATTCAGCGAGATGACACTTCCAAACGTCAATTTTGGTTTATCAGAGGGTTGCGGATTTTTTCGCTGGCTGTGCGACGATTTATAATTGATCAATGCCAGATAAAAGCATCTGCCCTTACTTTCTTCTCTTTACTCTCAGTTGTCCCGATTGCCGCCATGGCCTTTGGTATTGCCAAAGGGTTTGGATTCAGAGAAGCTCTTGAAGAAGAATTACAAAAGAGATTGGTGGGCCATGAAGAGGTAGTGAAATGGATTCAGGATTTTGCCCTCGAGTATCTGGATAATACCAAAGGAGGAATGATTGCCGGAATCAGCTTGGTGGTTGTTCTTTTTGCAGTAATGCGATTGATGAATGGCATTGAGGAATCTTTCAACGATATCTGGGATGTAAAAAAGTCACGGGCCTTCATTCGTAAGTTTAGTGATTATGTGTCGTTGATGATGATTGCTATTTTGCTATTGGGTACTTCCAGCGGGTTGGTGGTTTTTGTTGCTAACAGTCTTCGTGATATTGAGATGGTCAGTTATGCCAGTAACTTTTTGCTGTGGGTGGCCCCCTATCTTATGATCTGGCTGGTTTTTTCGCTGTTGTTTATGATTATGCCCAATACTAAGGTAACAGCGGGATCTGCAATTTTTGGTGGAATCATTGCAGGTTCTTTGTTTCTGGGTGTTCAGTATGGATATATCTACTTTCAGGTCGGGGTTTCAAAATACAATGCCATTTATGGTAGCTTCGCCGCCCTTCCATTGTTCCTTGTTTGGATGCAGACCAGTTGGATGATTGTCCTTTTTGGTGCAGAACTATCTTTTGCCTTTCAGAATGAAAAAAGTTTTGAATTTGAGGTGGATACCCGAAACATGAGCAACTATACCCATAAGTTGGTTTCCCTTTTAATTGTTCAAACAGTAGTTAAGGCTTTCGACAGAGGTGAAAAATTGCATTCTGTCAGCCATCTTGCTGAGCATTTGCGTTTGCCGGTCCGACTCGTTAAAGATCTTGTATATAAGCTTTTTGAAGCCGGTATTTTGGTTGAAGTAGAAGGAGACAGCAAGGACGATACAGTTCTTTTACCAGCTTATGACATCAATAAGATGGATCTGGTTGGCGTACTTCAACGATTGGAGAACACTGGTTATTCCGAAACTATTATTGGTCGTTCTGAATCGGTTGGCATTATCAAGGAGAAAGTGGATACTTTCGATCAGATGCTTAAACAATCTCCTCAGAATCTTCTTCTTAAAGATCTGAACTAAGGGATTGTGCCGAAATGACCTGACGCCTTAAACATGTTCTTTTGCCCTTTATCTTCCTTGAAAATCCATTAATTAGCTCGCTATTCGTAGTATTTTCAAGTCAGTAAAGAAAAAAATAACTTGGTTAAAACAGTCAATTCATTTCCTTACCAACCCTAAGTTAGGTTTAAGATGTTTTTCCTATTGTGTTTTAAACCAGAAAGCACAATATTTGTAATAAATGGCCGATTGGAATCCGCCAGACCTATATTAGATTACTTTTAACCTTAAAACATATCAGTCATGATGAAACGAGCATGGATGCCGGACCATAAGACTTTATATGTTAATTTTTTGCTGCGAATTCCCCTGGGCCTCAATAATTAAATTTTTTAGCAATGAAAAATACATTCAAAATAACCGTATTTGCTGTGTTTTTGACCTTTTTCGGTTATTCTTGTTCCACTGTCCCAATTACCGGAAGGAAACAGATTAATGCGCTTCCTGAATCAGAAATGCTGGCAATGAGTTTAACTCAATATGAGGAATTTTTAAAGACCAATAGGGTTTCGGAAGATAAATCCCAAACAGAGTTGGTTAAAAGGGTAGGAGGCAGAATTGCAGCAGCTGTGGAAGAATATTTTTCTGACCATGGCATGAAAGACAGAATTGAAGATTTTGCCTGGGAATTTAATCTCGTAGAGGATGAAACACCAAATGCCTGGTGTATGCCGGGCGGTAAGGTTGTGGTTTATTCCGGCATTTTGCCAATCACCAAAACCGAAACCGGTCTGGCGGTGGTCATGGGGCATGAAATTGCTCATGCTGTTGCTCGTCACGGAAACGAGCGAATGAGTCAGCAAATGGGTATTCAACTGGGAGGAACCGTTCTCTCCATTGCAATTGATGAAAAGCCTGAACAGACCAAGAGTATTTTTATGGCAGCCTACGGGGTAGGAAGTCAGGTTGCATTTTCATTGCCTTATTCCAGGCTCCATGAGTCGGAGGCCGATCAGTTGGGGCTTATTTTTATGGCTATGGCAGGTTACAATCCGGAGGAGGCAGTTGATTTTTGGCAACGAATGTCGGCTCAGGGAGGACAAAAACCGCCTGAGTTTCTGAGTACCCACCCCTCGGATGAGACCCGGATTCGTAAACTGAGGGAGTTTTTACCTGAAGCAAAGAAATATTACAAGAAAAATTAGTTCGTAGAGAATAGTTAGTGGCTGTCCATAAACTAAGCAAATTCTGTTTTTAGAGCTGTTTCTGGTCAGAAAGTGCCAATTGCTAGGCTTGCGAAGCCGCCAAAAACGGAGTTTACTAATCGTAAATGAGTATTTTGGCGGCAAGCAAAACGACGCAAGTGGTACTTTATGGACAGAAACTAGTTAGTAGGCAGTAGAGACGGATGCCTGTTCTTTTGCCTGATTGCCACGTGGATTTCCAAATGCATACATGCGATTCCAGGTGTGACGGATTCCAATCCGCCGCACCTAATGTATTATGCACATTGAGTTTTCTTTTATCGATCACTCAATTCAAAAATCTTTAACCACCGATCTTATAGCTGTCAGTTTTTCAAGTAATGAGCTCAGATGATCCAAATGGAGCATGTTGGCGCCGTCGCTTTTGGCATTGGCCGGATCGAAGTGTGTTTCCAGAAAGAGACCATCAGCTCCAACGGCAATTCCTGCTTTGGCTATCGTCTCAATCAATTCCGGTTTACCTCCGGTAACACCCGATGACTGGTTTGGTTGCTGAAGAGAATGTGTAATATCAAGAACCACCGGAACGTCCATTTTTTTCATGGTGGGAATGCCCCGGTAATCCACGATGAGATCCTGGTATCCGAAAGTTGTTCCGCGATCCGTAACCATCACTAGTTTGTTTCCACTATCTCTGACTTTGTCGATGGCAAATATCATTGCTTCAGGTGCCAGAAACTGTCCTTTTTTGATACTAACCACTTTGCCCGTTTGGGCCGCGGCGACCAGAATGTCTGTTTGCCGACATAAAAAAGCAGGCACCTGAAGAATATCCACATACTCAGCTGTCATTTCAGCTTCTGCCGCAGAATGAAAGTCAGTAATGGTGGGGATATCGAATGTTTCGGAAACCTTTCTGAGAATTTTTAATGCTTTTTTGTCTCCAATGCCTGTAAATGAATCTATCCGTGAGCGATTGGCTTTCCGGTATGATCCCTTAAATACATAAGGGATTTTTAGGTCATCTGTAATCCTTACCACTTTCTCTGCAATTTTCAAGGCCATCTCTTCACTCTCAATGGCACATGGGCCTGCCAGAAGGAAAAACTGTCCGCTGTCGGTATGTTTAATACCGGGAATCTCTTTTATGTTCATGATGTTTCTTTTATCAATCTGATTTAGCTCGTAAAGATACTACATCCAACTAAAATCGTTAATATGTTTACCCTGATTTATGAATCATTGGTGTCCGGTTAATAAATTGAGATTGCTTCACTACGTTACCAATGATAGATTTATGCAATAAGCATAAAATCAGATGATAAATAATTGGCCCCTTCCAGGGACCTCCCAGATCTGTCATATTCCCATTATACCTCAAAATTTAATTGAGGTGCTCACTCGCAATGAACGGGTCTTTGCTAAAAGACTTTAATCAGCGTCATTGTGATCATGTGGAATCTACCAGCTACCAGCAGACCACTACCAGCTAACAACCATGAGCTATTTCCCCCACAACTTATTCATCCGTTCTCCTATTTTGCTTTCCTGAGGATTGTTTTGCGGGGTAAACAGGTTGGTGTTTTTTAATTCATCAGGTAAATAATCCTGGGCAATGAAATTGTTTTCATAACTGTGCGGATATTTGTATTGTTTGCCGTAATCCATCTTTTTCATGAGTTTGGTTGGTGCATTTCTCAGGTGTAAAGGGACAGGAAGGTTGCCGGTGTTCCGAACGACTTCCTGTGCCTGATTGATGGCCATATATGCTGAGTTACTTTTGGGGCTGGTAGCCAGGTAAATGGTTACCTCACTAAGAATGATTCGTGCTTCGGGCCAGCCCACCATTTTTATGGCTTCAAAAGCGTTTGTGGCCAGTAACAATGCATTGGGATTGGCCAAACCAACATCCTCCGATGCAGAAATGATGAGTCGGCGCGCTATGAATTTGGGGTCTTCACCTCCTTCAACCATTCTGGCTAACCAGTAAACCGCGGCATCGGGGTCGCTTCCGCGAATGGACTTGATAAACGCAGAGATGATGTCGTAATGCATTTCTCCATTTTTATCATATTGGGCAGGGTTTTGCTGAAGTTGCCTGGTCACATTCTCATTAGTGATAACAATTTCTTCGTCTTCTTTAAAAGCGTTGGTGATGAGCTCTATGATATTCAGGAATTTCCGTGCATCACCTCCTGCGAACCGGAATAAGGCCTCTTCTTCTTTTAGTTTTACCGGGCGATGTTTCAGTACTATGTCTTCCGAAAAAATCCGGTTGAAAAGCACCATCAGATCCTCGTTCTCCAGCGGCTTCAAAACATAAACCTGACATCGGGACAAAAGAGGAGAGATGACTTCGAAAGATGGGTTTTCGGTCGTTGCTCCCACCAGAGTGACCACCCCTTCTTCCACTGCCCCCAATAAGCTGTCTTGTTGCGATTTGCTGAACCGGTGAATTTCATCAATAAATAGGATGGGAGAGGCAGAGTTGAAAAATCTTGCTTTCCTGGCTTTTTCAATGGCCTCCCTCACATCTTTAACGCCGGAGTTGACCGCAGAAAGGGTATAAAAGGGGCGTTCCAGTTGATTGGCAATGATCCTTGCCAGAGTAGTTTTACCCACTCCCGGAGGTCCCCACAGTATTATACTGGAAATGCGCCCGGACGAAACCATCTGGTAAAGAACTGCTCCTTCACCAACAAGGTGCTTTTGCCCGATATAGTGTTCCAGACTTTGTGGCCGCATTCGTTCTGCCAGGGGAGGATAACCGCTCATAGACTGTGTATCTTTTTTTGCAAAGTTAACAAACAATGGTGGATATATTGGTTTTTTCGGTAAGGAGGTTTACTCTTTAGAAGGCAGTTGTTTTATAATCAAAAAAAGTGTAACTTCCAATAGGATAGTTCAGATGGTTGTTTCACATCCAGTTGTTTGCAGTCTGTTGTGAAACATCTTAAATAATGATAAAAAGCAGGAGAAATCGGTGCAAATCCACTAATTTTGCATAAATAAAAAATACTTAATAACTATGGATTTTGTTAATCTACTAAAAGAGCGTGCCGCTAAAAATAAAAAACGAATCGTTTTGCCCGAAGGTTTGGAGGAAAGAACCCTGAAGGCTGCCGATGTAATACTTGAAGAAGGGTTTGCTGATGTGATTCTTATCGGGAATCCTGATGCCATTGCAGAAGAAACCCGCAGGCACGTTTTGAAAAATATTTCCAAAGCCACCATTGTTGATCCCAAGAATCATGAAAAGAAAGAGGAATATACCGATCTTCTTTATGATTTGAGAAAGAAAAAAGGACTTTCCAGAGAGCAGGCTTCAGAATTGGTTGAGAATCCTCTTTACTTGTCGGTTTTGATGATTAAGAACGGAGATGCGGATGGTGAAGTTGCCGGAGCAGACAATGCGACAGGGGATGTTTTGCGTCCTGCTTTTCAGATTGTAAAGACCAAGCCTGGAATTAGCGTTGTTTCCGGAGCATTTATTATGGTGCTGAAAGATAAAGAGTTTGGTGAAGATGGTGTTATTGTTTTTGCCGATGGTGCTGTACATCCTTTTCCTACCGCAGAAGAACTGGCCGAAATTGCTGTTTCCACCGGGGAAACTACCAAAAGTCTGCTGGGTATTGAACCCCGTGTGGCGATGTTGAGTTTCTCTACCAAAGGAAGTGCAAAACATGAAATGGTGGATAAGGTTGTGAAAGCTACAGAAATTGCCAGAGAGAAAGATCCTACGTTAAAAATTGACGGCGAATTGCAGGTGGATGCGGCTATTATTCCGGAAATTGCCAAAAAGAAAGCTCCGGACAGCGAGATTGCGGGTCATGCCAATGTATTTATTTTCCCATCGCTGGAGACTGGGAATATTGCTTACAAACTGGTCCAGCGCCTGGCTCATGCCGAAGCTATCGGTCCGGTGTTGCAGGGAATGGCAGCGCCTATCAATGATCTTTCCCGCGGTTGTTCGGTTAGTGATATCGTGAGTCTTGCAGCAATTACAGCCAATCAGGCTATTGCTGAATAATATAATTTTTTGAAAGCCGGAATCCGGCTTTTTTCGTTTGGTTTTTTAACCTGCACATTATTCAGGTTAATCAGGCCGGGTAAAACTAAAAAAAGAAATGGCAGAAATTGTTGTAGAACCTATTGAGAGGTATGCATTAAGCGCTAAAAGACGCGTAAAAACTCTTTTTTCCAAGATTGGCGTTGTAGGTTGTGGTAAAGAAGGACAAAACATTGTCCGAATTGCTGCATGGCACGGAATCGAAGTGGTCTTTATTGAGTTAAGTGAGGAGAAAATTCAGAGTTCTCTTAACAACATCAGTAAAGAATTGGATAATCGCATTGAGACCTGGGGATTGACTTCCGGAGAAAAACGTGCCATAATGGGACGAATTAAAGGTTCTATGGAATTTCAGGATCTTGCAGGTTGCGATTTTGTTATCGAAGCTGTTCGGGCTGATGAGAAAACAGGCCTTCGAAGCATTGATGCCCGAAAGGATGTGTTTCATAAGATTGAGCAGGTGGTTGACCGGGATGCGATTATTGCTACCAATGCCACGACCATTATCATCACAGAGCTTGCCAGCGAACTGGAATTTCCCGATCGTTGTGTGAGTCTTCACTTTTTTGTTACCTCACCTGAAGCGCGCATTATCGAGGTGGTAAAAGGACTTTACACCACAGAAGAAGTTTACAACAAGGTTTGTACTTTTGTAAAACTGATTAACAGAGAGGTTATTCCGGTGGAAGAATCTGCCGGTTTGGTGAGCATACGTCTGTTTGTTACTTTGCTCAATGAGGCTTGTGAGGCACTGATGGAAGGTGTTGCCAGTGCTGAAAATATCGATAAGACAATGATTATCGGAATGGGAATGCGTTTTGGACCATTCCAGATGGCTGATATTGTCGGGCTCAACAAGGTTGAGAAGTGGATGGAAAATCTGTATGAAGAGTTTGGAGGCCCCAAATACAAGCCATCTCCGCTTATTAAACGACTGGTTCGTGCCAAACGTCTTGGTGTGCAAACCGGATATGGATTTTTCCGGTACGATGTGGACGGGAATAAGATTGATGAAACGAGCATGGCAACGATTGCCTCAAGAGAAAATGTATAAGTTCTTGCATGCGAGTTCTATCCGACCTTGAAAAGTAAATTATATTCGGATGAATAGTTTGTCTTACCGTTGGAGAAGCCTTAATGGTTTGATTAGGGATTGCATTTATTTGTTTTAGCAACAATCCTGATAAGATAATTAACAGAATATTCGTTTTCGCTTAAACCGGGAAAACGTAAAATAAAAAGTTATACCAATGAAGATACTGGTTCTCAACTGTGAAAGTTCTTCCATCAAATATCAGTTGTTTAATATGAACGATTCCTCCTGGGAGGTAATGGCCAAAGGAGGAGTGGAGAAGGTAGGCCTCAAGGGCTCTTTCCTGAAACACGAAAAAGATACCGGTGAAAAAGTTTTACTCGAAGGAGAAATTCTGGACCATCAGACCGGAATAGATTATATACTCGGTGTGCTGAACAGCGAAAGACACGGATGTATCAGCGACCTGAATGAAATTGATGCAGTGGGACACCGTGTGGTACACGGGGGAGAGATGTTTAATTCCAGTGTTTTTATCACCGACGAGGTCATTCATAAAATGGAAGATTGTATTGAGCTGGCTCCGTTGCATAACCCGCCAAACCTTAAAGGTATAGGCGCGATTTCGTCTTTATTGCCTGATGTACCTCAGGTTGGTGTTTTTGACACTGCCTTTCACCAGACTATGCCCAAGCACGCATATATGTATGCATTGCCGCAAGCACTTTATAAAAAGTACGGAATCAGACGTTATGGTTTTCACGGAACCAGTCACCGCTATGTGAGTGCCCGTGCCTGTGAGATTTTAGATGTTGATTATAAGAGCCAGCGCATCATTTCCTGTCACCTGGGTAACGGGGCCTCCATTGCTGCCATTCAGAATGGAAAGTCTGTTGATACTTCAATGGGTTTTACGCCTATTGAGGGATTGATGATGGGGACACGTTGTGGTGATTTGGATGTTGGTGCGGTTACCTACATTATGGATAAGGAAACTATTGGTACCCGTTCAGCGTCCACGTTGTTTAACAAACATAGCGGATTACTGGGGATTACAGGTATCTCTTCAGATATGAGAGAGGTCGAGGAGGCTTCCGAAAAGGGTGATGAAAATGCCCGTCTTGCCATGGAAATGTATGATTACCGTATCAAAAAGTACATCGGGTCATACGTTGCTGCAATGGGGGGTGTGGATATCCTTCTTTTTACCGGTGGTATTGGAGAAAATGGAGATATTACCCGTTCCGGAGTTTGTAAAGGTTTAGAGTTTATGGGGGTAGAAATTAATGAGTCCAAAAATAAAGGTTTGAGAGGAAAGGAGATGGACATTAGTACCTCCGAAAGTAAAGTACGTGTAATGGTAGTTCCGACCAATGAAGAGCTCGTTATTGCTCAGGATACAAAAACAATTGTGGAAGAGCTTTCCAATAAATAAATGATTTTTAAGAACAGAAGTCTGGTTTATGCAGGCTTCTGTTTTTTTTGCACTAATTAATCCGGGTCTATGTTTAAACATCTCTCTGATCTCAGGGATTTAGTAGCTCGTGCTGCTTCTCCCAAAAAGCTTGTCCTTGCTGTGTCGCAGGATAGTTTCTCTCTCAATGCACTTCATGAGGCATATCATGCAGGATTAATTATTCCCATTCTGGTTGGCGACCGGGAAGAGACTTTTCATATTATCAGGGAAAAGGAATATGACTTTGAAGGAGTGGAATTTATCGATGAAGCCAATCCTGAAAAGTGCGTGGAAATTGCCGTGCGTAAGGTAAATAGTGGTGAGGCAAATATCCTGATGAAGGGGAAAGTTCCTACTCCTGTTTTGTTGAAAGGAGTTTTGAATAAGGAATGGGGATTAAGATCAGGAAGTTTGTTGTCACACCTGGCATATTTTGAAGTTCCTACTTATCATAAGCTGATTGCTGTCGCTGATGTTGCAATGAATATCGCACCTTCTTTGAAGGATAAAATTGCCATTATTGAAAATTCTGTAAAGTATCTCAATGATTTAGGTATCCAAAAGCCCAAAGTGGCGGTTTTGGGTGCCATAGAGATGGTTAATGAAAGTATGCAGGCGACTACAGACGCGGCTTTGTTGAGTAAAATGAATCAGCGTGATCAGATAAAAAATTGTTTGATTGATGGGCCGCTTGCATTTGATAATGCCGTGAGCTTTGAGAGTGCTCATCATAAGAATATTAAGAGTGAAGTTGCGGGAGATACCGATTTGCTTTTGATGCCGGATATTGAAGTGGGGAATGTTTTGTATAAGAGTCTGGTATTTTTTGCCAAAGCGAAGGTGGCATCTGTAATTTTGGGAGCCTCGGCCCCCATTGTTCTTACTTCACGCAGTGATTCAGAAGAAAGCAAGTTTAACAGTATTTTGCTGGCTGCGCTGGCAAAATAAAAATACTATTTAGTTCCTGTTCATAAACTAAGCGTTTTTCACTTGTTTGAAATAGAAAGTTCAAATTCAAGGCGTGTGAAAAATCTAAACCGCAGAATACTAATGTATTTGAGGATTTAGTTTTTGAGCAACAACGCAGAAGTTGGACTTTATAGACAAACACTATTTACAAATACCTGTAACCAATATCTAAGCATGGAAAAATTTAAGATACTCGTTGTAAATCCGGGTTCTACATCTACAAAAATTGCAGTTTACGAGAACATTAAATCTGTCCTTCTGAAGACTTTACGTCACTCTTCTGAAGAGTTGTCTCCGTTCAATGACATTCCGAGTCAGTATGAATTCCGAAAAAAAGCGGTTCTGGATGAGCTGAAAACTGCCGGAATCGAGGTGGAGGAAATCAATGCTGTCGTGGGTCGGGGAGGCCTCTTGCGTCCGATACCTTCGGGTGTTTATGAGGTAAATGAAACCATGAAAAGTGATCTGAAGAACAGGAGCGGAAAGCAACAACATGCCAGTAACCTGGGAGGTTTGATTGCAGATGATATTGCCAAAAGCATTCCCGGGGCCAGGGCTTTTATTGCTGATCCGGTGGTGGTGGATGAACTTCATGAAGTTGCTCGTATTACCGGATTGCCCGAATTGCCCAGAACTTCTGTGTTTCATGCCCTGAACCAAAAAGCTGTTGCCAGAAATTATGCACGGTCGGCAGAAAAGAAATACGAAGATTTGAACCTCATTGTGGCTCACCTGGGTGGTGGGATCTCAGTGGGGGCTCATCTTAAAGGGCAGATTGTTGATGTAAACAATGCATTGGACGGATACGGGCCCTTTTCGCCCGAAAGAGCAGGAACTCTCCCCTCGGGAGCATTGGTGGATATGTGTTTTAGCGGCAGATATTCGCATGATGAGATGCGCAAAAAAGTTACTGGAAATGGAGGACTTATGGCTCATCTGGGAACCAATCAGGCGCATGAAGCAAGCCGACGGGTACAGGAAGGCGACAAACAGGCCGAATTGGTAATTCATGCTATGGCTTATCAGGTGGCTAAAGCTATTGGTGGCTGTGTGAGCGTTCTGCAGGGGCAGGTTGATGCTGTTCTGATTACGGGGGGAATGGCTCAAAATGATATAGTTGTGGGATTCATTAGGAAATATATCGACTGGATAGGGAATGTTAAAATCTATCCCGGAGAAGATGAAATGTCAGCACTCGCTATGAATGCGCTGGAAGTTTTGCGCGGTGAGCGGGAAGCCAAAATTTATTGAGATAGTTTTCCTGATTGTGCTTTTTGTGGAAAACAGAGCTATATAGTGTCTGTCCATAAAGTATCACTTGCTGCCTTACGCTTGCCGCCAAAATACTCATTTACGTAAGTAAACTGCGCTTTTAGCGGCTATGCAAGCCCCCGATGAAAAATCGGGGCAGGCTTTGCAATTGGCACTTTCTGATCAGACACATGATTACTAAGATGCTTTCCCGACTTTATAGACGGGCACTATATAGTGCTAACAAGAAAACTTCGATATTTTCAATCTTTGATAAGAAAGTCGTCAAGCCTTTGGCGGCCGATGGGAGGCACAATAATATGTCTGAAAATATTATGCGAGAGCGATGCGGTTCCGTCCATTCTTAAATTTTTAATTGTTTTTTTTTAATATGTCATTGGTAGGGTCATGTCCGAAGCAATCTCTATTGAGAAAAACGCTATTTTAAATTATAGTCAATTTAAAATGGATGAAAGGCAAGAAAATTCACTTGCAGTGAACCCTGTTGCATTTTTTTCGTATTATTGGAGAATCTTATTGTAATTCATAAAACAAATCAAATGCTGAGGCATACTCTGTTTATTATTTTTCTGATATTTCACATTTCTGTATTTGCTCAGGTGGGGCATGGAGGAAAACCTTTGTTTAAGAGCGAAGGACAATTGAAAAGTGCCGGAGCAGTTATGAAAAACTCGGAAGAAGAGAAAATTCTTCTGACACCTCCCGCTTATGAAGAGATTAGGATGGATATGGAATCACAGCAAAAAGGACAATCATTTACCTTTGCTTATCCTCATTTTGTAAAACTTTCTCCCGACAATTCAGGTGTAATGGCGGTTTTGGACGATGGCCGATTGATCTGGCAATTACAAATCAGTTCACCGGGGGCCTACTCTTTAAATCTTGTATTTGATAAATTCAGAATGGCCGAAGGGGATTCACTTTTTATTTATGATGCTTCCGGAGGATATGTGTTGGGGGCATTCACAGCTGAAACGAATAAAAAATGGGGTGGACTTGCCACAGCTCCTGTTCCGGGAGATGAAATTGTGGTTGAATGGCGTGGTTACGGACTTTCCAGGGAGGGGGGCAGTTCCATTGAGATCGGGGCTGTTAATCATGATTTTCTCAATATTTTTAAAATCCTGAAAGGTGCCGGTGATTTTGGTTCCAGTGGAAGTTGCCATACCGATTTTACCTGTTTTGAAGATGCAGTAATTGCTGAAAACGGACGATCTACAGGGCAGGTGATTGTGGGTGGTACAGAGTATTGCACCGGTACACTGATGAATAACAGCAACAATGACGGAACACCCTATGTACTTACAGCTGGTCACTGCCTTGGTAATTCAGTGGAGTCGGAGGATATTGTATTTATTATGAATTATGAAGTTCCTGCTTGTCAGGAACAAATTCAGGGAAGTCAGATGCAGAGTCTGGCAGGTTCTCAGTTGCGCGCCTATGCCGACAGACTTGATTTTGCTTTAATCGAAATGACTGAAACACCTCCGGCATCTTATCGTCCGGTTTATGCGGGGTGGGATTTGAATGAATCGCCGGGGACAGGAACACATACGGTTCATCATCCCATGGGAGATGTAAAAAAAGTTGCTGTTGACAATGAGCCTCCAACTCCGGTGACTTTTAATGCATCTTCAGTATTAGGTAATTCGTTCCTTTCAGATGCCCACTGGAAGATAACAGAATGGGATGAAGGAACTACGGAGGCAGGTTCATCGGGTGCCGGCTTATTTCTTGAAGACGGAAAATTTATCGGACTTTTGTCGGGTGGACAAGCGGTTTGCGGAAATCCGGTAAATGATTATTTCGCGCGATTAAACCGAATATGGAATCACTATACAGAAGACACCGCCCGTGTGGATAAATGGCTGAATCCTTTGGGAGACGGTCGAACACAACTGGAGGCTTTTGATCCCATGGGAGGTGCTGTTTTACGGTTGAGCCACTTTGAAACCGCCATGAATCCCCAGCTAAAATCAGTTAATGATGGCACTGGCCCATGGACGGGTCATAATAGTGAGACGATTCAGGCTGTGGCAGAACAATTCGGAGAAGTTGCATCGGCCGAGATATACGGAGTATTTCTGATGCCCGGGATGAATGAACAGCTTGGTGATGGCAAATTGACAGTTAAAATTTGGTCCGGAATTGACAAGCCTGCTTTTGTTGTGGCTGAGAAGATCGTTTCTATCGATAGCAATATCAATAAGGAATTTTTGGTGCTTTTTGATGAACCGGTGGAGGTTTCAGGTCCTTTCTTTGCAGGATACGATCTGGATTATACACCTACCGTAGATAAATGGGCTGTTTATCAGGGCGAATCAGTTAATGGGAAGAATACGATGATGCTAAAATCAACCACAGGCTGGAATCTTTACAATTTGGTCTCTGGGGATGTGTCCTCCGCAGCCTGGATTGATGTGTTGGCAGGTAATATTATATATACCGATACTACCTTTGTTGAACCACCTCCCGAAAATCTCAGTCTTGTGCCCAATCCGGTGAAACAGAATCTTTTTATTTTCTATCCGGAGGATGGGGCCGGGGTGATTACCATTTATAATCTGAAAGGACAGCCTGTCTATGAACGCAATGTGCTTTTATACAACAACCAATGTGAGGTCCCCGGACTTGGTAACAAACTCCCTGAAGGGGTTTATCTCGTTCAATTTCAGATGAATGGTAGGAGTTTGATCAGGAAGCTTATGGTGAAGTAAAATTTGTTAGTTCAATATTTTGAGATTATCAATGCAGAATTCCTGAGGCGTTATCATTTCTCCCGAATCATTTGTTTTGTTGGACGAAAGTGAAAAATGCAATTGATTTACTTCGCCAATTTCCGAAAGATCTACGGTGGTCCATTGCTCAACAATGTAGTCACGCTTCGGATTATCAGATCTGTAATCGGCCAGATAAAAATCCTTACTGCCAGTAACTTCCCCTGAAGCACTGATTCCTGTAATGGTCACTTTAAACCAGTCCGGGTCGGTACTTACCGGAAATCCCATTCTTGGGAAGTCATTGTTGCCATATTTTAGCAGAAAAACCCCCTTAGTGGTATTGTTTATTTCAATGGATTTCAGATCATGGTTGCTGTTATCGTTGAATTTTATGACAGGCACTTCCTGATCCGCACCATTGAGATGCTTTGCCACAGCAAATACATTTTCTGATGAATTGTTGTTGTAAACACTGTTTTCAGGAATCTCTTCTTCTGTTTGTTTGGTGCTGTGAATGTTACTCAGTCCAAATCCGTGCCATGTACTATCTGTGTTTAGCTGCGATGAGAACAACAAATCCTTGTAGATGAAGTTCGGTTCACCAATGGTTCCTGTCCAGGAACTGTCATTATTAAAGTTTTCAGGAAACAATTCTGTAAAGGATGCCAAAACAATTACATCAACGGGAATTGATACTGAGTCTGCACCATAAGGGGTCTCTACGCTGAAAAAATATTCCAGCCGGCCCAGTTGGGTAGCAATATCTTTTAAGATACGGGTATTGTTTTGTATCAACTGATTGTTTTTCTTCCATTGATAACTGGCATCAATGTCATAAGTGATCTTAGGTTCCAGAATTATGGAATCTCCAACGCTTTTTTCAATTTCCGCGTCCTGATTGGCCAGATATATCTCCGGAGATGGAATTGCCTTGGGGGCCTCCTCGCAGGCAAAAAAAACCATTGAAGATGCAAAAAAGGCGACAATGATTATGGAAGAGTTTATCAGCTTATACATTTGTTGTTTTTTCTGTTATTGTAATTAGAGTCTGTCCACAAAGTACCACTTGCTGCGTTACGCTTGCCGCCAAAATACTCATTTACTCAAGTAAACTCCGTTTTTGGCGGCTTCGCAAGCCTTGCAACTGGCACTTTCTGACCAGACACATAACTTTTTACAAACTTTCCCGACTTTATAGACGGGCACTAATTAGAGTAGAGACGTACGATTGTGCCTCTCTACTTTTTGCTATTCATATATCGGTCAATAAATCCGGGCAGGTCTTCAATGGAAATTCGTTTTCCAATGATTTTCTTATCCTCGCCTAAAACATAAACGGTTGGAGTACTGCGAATATCATAGTTTTCGCGGAATCCTGATTGTCTGTATGGATCCCAAACATTGATAAAATCGTATAACTCGTGTTCTTCAATAAATTCTGTCCATTCAGGCTGGTCTCCCTGAGTGTAAACGGCAAATACCTTAACTCCTTTTTCACGGAGTTGCTCCTGGAAAAGGTTATGTAGTTGAGGAATTGCCTTTTTGCAATGGCCGCAATCAGTTTCCCAAAATACAAGAATGGTTGCCGGTGCAACAATTTCGTGAAGTCGATGGTATTCACCGGTGTATGCCTGCATTTTCAGGTCATGAGACTTATTGCCGATAAGGGTAGGTTTAAGTTCCCTGACTCTCGTTTCAAGTTTGGAGAGGAATTCCTCATCAGCCCAGGTTGCGTCGCCCGAGAGGTAATATTTTTCTGCTAGTCCGACCATCATTTTGTCCATGCCCATATATTCACTTTCGTTGGCATAGTTAAAAAGGTAAGATACCAGAAAATTGAACATTTTGGAAGCCGGCCGTGCCTGTTCAATTACTTTAATACTCTCCTTAAGCAGGGTGTCGGGTACCTGCGGAATTACTGAAGAGAAGTATTGTTCCACCTTTTTAGCAAAAAAGGGAGTTCTGAGCAATCTTTCGTCATCCAACGGCATGTTGTCGAAATAATGATTTTTGTAATAGTAAAACCGTTTGATGCGCTGAACAGAGTCTTTGTTTTGCACAGTTTCATCTATGTCAAATTGCGGAACTTCAATTTCCTGCATTCCTTTTATGAAAACACCCAGCATGGAACCCTGACTCTCATTTTGAAGTTGCTCCCATTTATTTTGAACTTTTTCATTCACAGCAGTAAGTTGATTCCTTATTTGAGTCGCCTCATCAGAACCCTGTGCTGCATTTTGAAGTTGGTGTTGCAACGTGTTTGCTTCTTCCTGACGGGCAAGAATAAACCGTTGATAATCATTGAATTTTTTGCTGACTTCGGCCCCGTTAATGTCAAGTGATTGAACCATTTCAGCGGTGTCGGCAGTCAGACTAAAATGTTGATCTGCATCAATCATAAGATCAAAATACTTCTGATTGGGCAGATAAACAACATATAGACCCTGTGGCAAAGACTCTTCCCCTTCAAAAACGGCTGTTCCTTTATTGTCAAAATAACTGGTGTCCTGCACGTGAATACTCTGGTTGTAATAGTATCCAAGTATAAGCGTCGTATCATTAAAAGCCGGAATGTTAACTTTAATTCTGTGACCATTGTTGCCGGATTGTTGTGCCATCCCGGTGACTGAAATAAAAAGGAGGATAAGAACGGTGAGGTTCTTCATAATGGTTGATTTTTAGTTTTGTGGCAATTCTGAATTCAAATTCATAACAACACGGCATGGATGAATCACCCATGCCGCAGAAATAATATTTAATCGCTACTCAGTTAATTTACCGGAGTAGTTTTTTTCTTTAACCAGGTTTGCTCTTCCTTATTCAAAAGAGGAGATAGTTTTTCAAACACTCTTTGGTGGTAATTGTTTACCCACTCTTTTTCACCGGGGCTGAGCATTTCTGCTGAAACCAACGATAAATCAATGGGGCAGAGGGTAAGCGTTTCAAAATCAAAAAATGTGCCGAAATCTGATTCTCCGGCTTCTTTGGTAAGAATCAAATTTTCTATTCTGATACCATACTCCATGGCTCTGTAAACCCCCGGTTCGTTGGAGGATATCATTCCGGGTTCGATTTCAATTCCATTGTCCTGCGACCGAATGCTCTGAGGTCCTTCATGAACATTGAGGAAAAACCCGATTCCATGCCCTGTGCCGTGTCCGTAATTCAATCTGGCTTCCCATAATGGTCGACGTGCCAAAGCGTCCAGATGGACTCCCCGGGTGCCTTTGGGAAAGACTGCTTTGGCAAGTGCAATGTGTCCTTTAAGGACCAGCGTGTAATCTGTTTTTACCTGTTCCTGAACCGGCCCCAATGCTATGGTACGCGTAATATCTGTGGTTCCGGTAGGATATTGACCACCTGAATCCACCAAATAAACACCTTTTGATTCCAGTTTGGTATCAAATTCCGGAGAAACATGATAATGTACGATGGCACCATGAGCTCCATAACCTGAAATAGTGCTGAATGACTCCCCCTGAAACTCCGGATTTTCAGCCCGAAACCGGGTGAGTTGCTTAGATGCTGATAGTTCAGTGATGTTGCCCCCGGGAACTTCCTCTTCCAGCCATTTAAGGAATTTTACCATTGCTACACCATCCTGCACCATCGTTTGACGGATGTTTTGTATCTCAGTCTCTGTTTTAATGGCTTTGAGTTGTGTAATGATACCTGTCCCTTCAATCCGGGGAATGGATTTGGGAATGGCTTCGAAAAGAGCCCAGTTATTTCGGTTGGGGTCAATGCAAACCACCGCGTGTTCAGGCAGGTCGCTCAGGTGACTGTAGATATGCTGATAAAGGTTAATCCGTATGTTTTCGTTGGATAATTTTTTCCCAATGGCCGAGGTCAGTTTGTTGGGGTTGATAAAAAGGGAAACATAATCCTGTGAAATCATTAAAAAAGCATGAAACACAGGGTTGTATGAGATATCGTCACCTCTCATATTCATTAGCCATGCAATCTCATCCAGCGCTCCTGTAACATAGTGGGTTCCTCCCTTTTCTTTCAGTTGCTGACGTACCTGTTCAATTTTTTCTTTTCGCATGAGACCACTGTATTTGTCCGCATGCTCCTTTACGGGGGTGTCAGGAATGGCAGGTCGTGTTTCCCAGACGTCTTCGGCAAGTGTATGTTTTGTTTCCAGAAGTATCTGTTTCTTTTGCAGGGCTTTTCCCATGGCTCTTACTTTCTCCACCGGGAAACAGGTGGCATTGATAGCAACCTTGCTGCCGGGCGAAAGGTTGGCAGAGATCCACTCAATGTAGTCGGGTACATCCGGGAGGCCTTCCTTGACAAGTTTTACCCCTGTACCGGCCAGTTCCACGTCAGCTTGCAGATAGTACCTGGAATCTGTCCATAGGCAAGCACAATCGGCTCCTACAACAAGGGTGCCTGCTGAGCCGGTAAACCCGCACAGGTAGTCTCTTACCTTCCAGTGGTCGGCAAGATATTCACTGATATGAGCGTCACTTCCCGGTATAATGCATACATCAATTCCGTTTGCGGCCATCTTGGTACGCAGGTTCTGAATTCGATCTGAATAGTCTGACATATTGTATCTATTTCTTTGTTTTTATATTGATACCTGCATTCCTGTTGAAGAGAATGAGGGTCGCCAATTTTTTATTTTCAGCAACGTATTCTCCCGAAAAGGAGATTTTATTCGGTTCTCTGATGGTTTTAAACAGGCGCTGATTGTCATGTCTGAAATTTCCGTCAGAAACTTCCCCATGCAGGGTATAGGATAGTTTTGGTGAAATATTGATGTTTGCCGGAGCATTTTCATTAAAAACGGAAAATTCTGTAGTTTGTTCCGATAAAGATGTAATTAAAAGACCATCAGATATTTCAATTTTACCCCGTTTCATCAATTCATCAACGGAGACAAAGCAGAACTGACCATTGAGGTTTAGTTCCTTCACTTTGCCTATGTTAATGCGGGCTGTGTGATTTGAAAAGTCCAGGCTTCCTGCTTCTTCGATATCGACTTGACAATATTTCCCGGAAATTACTGCCGAATTAACATTGTCAATTTTCACACCCGAATTGTGAAGTTCTGCTTTTGAATAATTGATTTTGCTCAATTGAGCTTCGCCAAACGAGAGGTCGGTAATAATTGTATCTGCCTTTTGTAAGCCGCTTTGTATTATGTTTCCATACTCCAGTTTAATATCCATCTTACCGGTAATATCCGTGATGGTAACGTTTCCGAAGCGGTTGATTATCTTGATCTTTTTATTGGCAGGCATAAAAACCTCGTAATTAATCCGGAAAGGATGAGATGAGTGAAATTCTTCATCGAACGCAGTTCGCATAAATGCCATTCCTGCCAATGTGGTTTTATTGATATTCAAACGGTCGAAGACCTCGTCGGCCATATCCCGATATTCGGCCATCACAATGGTTTCGATTTTTATGAGGATGGTATCTTTTAACCATGCTTTAATCTCTATTTCTCCATGCTGATTGTGTATTTCAACTCCTTTAAAATCGTCAGCCATATGGATGTTTTCTTCATCCCTGGTATATGAATGCAGATTATCCTGCTCCTGAGCTTTCAGTGCTGTGCTTCCCAGCATAATCGCCAGGCCCATGGTTATGAGTGATAGATTTTGCATTGTTATATATTTACGATAATAGGTACGAAATGTTTTGATGATTGTGCGTTTTTAATGAATTATAAAGCTCTTTTTTTCTGTCTGTTTTTCAAAGTCATTAAGGTGCTAAGTTAGTGAAAATGCAATGAAAGGGGAAATGGCAATCTTTTGATAACCGGTTAAAGAATGGATTTAAGAAGGGCTCTTACTTAATAATCAAATGCTTGATGAATATTTCAGGATGTGAATTCCTGAGTCCCTGTTCCGACAAAAAGAAATTCTTACATTTGTGGTAACACCAATTTGTAAAAACATAACACTATGTCGGTAGTTCGTTTTGGAGTTTCTCTTGAGCAGGATTTGCTGGATGAACTGGATTTATTTGTAAAGGATAATACTTTGGCCAACCGGTCGCAGGGAATCAGGCGATTGATAAAGAACTATCTGTTTGAGAAAAAGTGGCAGTGCAATAATGTTGTTGCCGGTTCCATAACACTGGTTTACAATCTGCATAAGAATGATTTGACAGCAAAACTGGCAGATATTCAATTTGAGTATCGTGATGTCATTTTGTCATCACAACATTTCTATTTATCAACCGATGAATCATTCGAGATAATTGCTGTCAGGGGAGAGTCAAAAAAGTTAACCGAACTGGCCGACAAAATCAGAGCCATGAAGGGGATTAACAGGGGGAAACTGGCAATGACATCAGCAGGATAACTGGTTTTTAATATGATTTCTAAGAAACATTTTAATATGCAATCAAACTGGGGGTTAAGAGCTTTAAAATTGAGTGTTTTGTTGCTGCTGTTTGCTGTTTTCGGATGTAATTTTAAGAGCGACAATACATCTGATAACAGCATTGAAACTACCGATATGTATGGCCGCACCGTTATGGTTCCTGAAAAAATAAACCGTATAGTTGGTGTAGGTCCAGGGGCGTTACGGTTGCTGGTATATATGGATCTGGTTGATATGGTTTCAGGAATTGAAGACATCGAATTCAGGCCCGGCAGACCCTATGCCTTTGCCCATCCTTCATTAAAAGAAAAACCCGTTATAGGTCCCTATATGGGAGGAGACAGCGAACTCATAGCCATAAATAAGCCTGATGTTATTTTTATGGCCTTTTCATCAGTAAGTGATGCTGACGAACTGCAGGCCAAGACAGGGATTCCTGTTATAGGGTTAAACAGCGGAAACCTCCGGAATGCTCGTCAAACATTTTATCAAGCCTTGTCTCTGATTGCTGAGATTACCGGGAAGGAAGTGCGTGCAGATTCCTTGGTCAGTTTTATTGAGCAGGAAATTGATATGCTCAAACAATTGGCAAGGAAAAAATCTGATAATGCAACAGCTTATATCGGGGGAGTTTCCTACCGGGGAGCTCAGGGAATTGCTTCCACTCAGAGTTGGTTTACTCCGTTTGTATTGACAAGCATATCCAACGTTGCAAAAAATATTGAAGGAAGAGAACCGGTCCAACCTACCGGCATATATGTGGATGTTGAAGAGATTATTGGCTGGAATCCGGATTATCTATTTCTGGATGCTGCAGGTTATGAGCAGGTTTTACCAACCATCGTATCCGGAAGTCCACTTCGAAAAACCATCAGGGCTTTTGACCAGAACCGGGTTTACACATTGATGCCGCACAATTTTTATGCAACAAATTTTGAGACAGTTTTGATTAACAGTTGGTTTGCAGGCAATGTGGTTTTTCCCGATGCCTTTAAAAGTGTCAGTTTTGAAGATAAAGCCCGGGAAATATATAGGTTTATGTTGGGCAGAGATGTTTATGATCAAATGAAAGAGATGTATGAAGGATGGCAACAGTTCTGAAACAGGGGCGCTGATAAGAAACCAACAAAAACGGAGGCTTTATTTTATCCTGTTGTCGGTATTACTCTTGTTTGTTTTGTTTTTTCTGGGTATTTCCATGGGAAGCTCTTTGCTGAGTTTTTCTGACGTTGCTGAAGTCCTGATCGGTGGGGGCAATGAGATCTCCCGCCAGGTGGTTTTTCAGATCCGTCTGCCCAGAATTTTGGCAGCGATTGCCACAGGTGCTGCTTTGTCGGTTTCCGGAGCAGTCATTCAAACGGTGATACGAAATCCGCTTGGATCTCCGTTTACTTTAGGATTGAGCGCTGCATCAGCATTTGGTGCTGCTTTTGCAATAGTTGTCCTGGGTGCTGCAGGCGGCGTGTCACTTCAATTCGGAAGTCTGGCTCAATTTCCATGGATTGTCACGCTCTCAGCTTTTCTTTTTGGTCTTATTTGTGCCTTATTGATTACAGGCTTTGCGCGATGGCGCGGAGCAACACCTGAGATACTCGTAATGGCCGGAATTATTCTCACCTCTCTTTTTCAATCGGGCACCTCTTTGCTTCAATACATTTCTACCGATGTGGAGTTGGCATCGGTAATCAGTTGGATGTTTGGAGATATGGCTAAAGCTACCTGGGATAAAGTCACCATTCAGTTTATTGTTCTGATTCCGGCAATATTATTCTTTGTTTTTAATGCATTTAGTTTTAATGCTTTGAATGCAGGCGATGAAGTTGCTTCCAGTTTAGGTGTAAATGTTGATCGTTTACGTCTATGGGCAGTTGTAGTAGCTTCTTTGTGTGCTGCTGTAGCAACTGCGTTTTTCGGCATTATTGCATTTGTGGGCCTTGTTGTCCCTCATGTCACTCGTTGGCTGGTGGGATATAACGATCGTGTTGTGTTGATAAGTTCTGTAATTATGGGTGCGATATTTCTGTTGCTTGCCGATATAATTTCCAGAACCGTAGTTGCTCCTGTGGTAATTCCTGTTGGTATAGTAACTTCCTTTGTGGGAGCTCCTTTCTTTTTGTTTTTAATCATCCGGAAAGTCCGAAAAGGCAGATAAGATTATGGTTATAGAAGTAGAAAACGTATCGTTTGGTTATTCGGATAAAAAGATACTCCACGGGCTTGATTGTACCTTTGATGGTGGTGAGTTTTATGCGGTTATTGGTCCCAACGGAAGTGGAAAGAGTACATTGATCCGGCTTCTGAATAGATTGCTGATTCCTGACAGTGGAAGTATTCAATTAAACGGCCGTTCTGTGAAGGATTTTCCCAGGCGGTTTTTGGCCCAACACATAGGTTATGTTCCACAATCGGGAGGCAGTTCGGACAACGCCACTGTTTTTGATACAATTTTGTTGGGCCGAAAACCTCATATTAAATGGGCTCCGGGAAAATCTGACTTTCAAAAAACAGAAAGTATTATCCATGATTTTTCACTGGACCATTTGGCACTAAGACTTACCGGAGAACTTAGCGGCGGCGAATTGCAACGGGTGCACATAGCCCGGGCCCTGGTGCAGGAGCCTGATGTGCTTATACTGGATGAACCTACCTCAAGTCTGGACTTAAGTCACCAGATTGATGTAATGAAGATGCTGAAGAAGGTTTCAACAAAAGGCATTACTGTTATCGTAGCTATTCATGATTTGAATCTTGCATTGCGCTATGCAGATCAATTCTTGCTACTGAAGGAGGGACGTATTATTGCAATGGGAGATGAACGGGTTATTTCGGAACAGAATCTCCAGGCTCTTTACGATGTGGAGGTGCAGAAAGTAGATGTTGAAGGACAAAGTTATATCCTTCCGTTGCTGGACTAACAGGTTTGCAATGAAACGCGTATGGCAACGATTGCTTTAAATAGATAATTTATGAATAGTTTAGTTCTCCAAAAAGCAAGGCTTTTTCCTATTAAAGGAATAGATAATGTTGCTGTGTTTTTTAAGGCTGGAGGTCTTTAAGCAATAGCCTGGGGCAAACGACCCAGGAGAATTACAATAAATACACTCCCCTTCTTTTATTGGTTGCAACGGGGCCAATAAGAGAGGGGGAGTGAGGGATACCACTAACCCCTGGACTATTGTTATCAGACTTTCAGCCTGTTTACACCTTACCTGTTTTATGTATAAGGTATGTTAGATAAACTATTTCCATTTAGCCCTAACCTGGATTATTTATGAATTATTCAGGCTAGGCTAAAGAAAAGTAATGATCTGTTTTTAAATTTTTGATATATGATGACTTTTGAACCAATCGGCCGTGTAAAAAACGAACTGACAGAGAAGCGGTTTATTAAAAATGCAGAAAGTATTGTTTCTGAAATATTAATTAATGATCATTTTCTTGATGGTCTGTATAAAATTGAGGAACAGAAATATATTGATGTTCTTTTTGAATTCCATCAGTCCGATGGTTATCAGTTAATAACACCGGTTTTTAACGGAGAAACCCGCGGTGTTTTTGCTTCCCGGAGCCCAAACCGGCCTAACGGAATTGGCGTGACTACTGTTCGATTGATTGAGCGGAAGGGGAACAAACTATTTGTGTCCGGCCTGGATGCATTGAATGATTCTCCGGTTTATGATCTTAAACCAAGTGATTTTTCATTTTATAGAAACCTTCAAAGCAGGGATGACCTCATGCTTTCGCGTCCACGGATAAATATTGAAAAGCATATTTCACGAGGAGAGAGCAGGGCATTGTTACAACAGGCAGGCCAGCTTCATGGTCATTATTGTCCCGGTTTAGCCATGGGGGTGTTGGCCACCATGAATGCGATGGATCTGTTACGTCAGGCATCTGATGGGATGGAGGAACTTCTGGCTTTTGTAGAGACAAATAACTGCTTCTCTGATGGTGTGCAATATATCAGTGGTTGCACTTTTGGGAATAATGCCTTAATTTTTCAGGATTATGGAAAAAATGCAGTAAGCATTGTCAGCCGTGATGGTCGTGGATATCGGGCAAGGGCAAAAAATGATATCAGACAGGTTATTGGAAGTTTATTCCCGGACTTTAACCCGTTGTTTGAAAAAGTTGTGGTGGAGAAAAATCATGAAGGGTCTTTAAAGCAGAGTTTTAAAGAGGTTTCAAAAGATGTTTCTTTTGGAATGCTGGAAATTCCTTTTGATGAAATGTTTGACCTTCAGGAGGTGAAATTGAAAATTCCTGATTATGCACCGATTGAAGAAAGCTCCATTTGTGATGAGTGTGGAGAAGTTTTTATGAGTTCGCGGGGTATATGTCTTAAAGGGAGACGAATTTGTCATGCCTGCAACGACATCCATCATCCTTTTCTGGACGGTTATGGCATTCATTGTGTTTAATCGTCAAAAACAAGGTGTTTGTTCTAATCCTTACGTTTGTTTTGCCGTATAGTAACTAATCACGCCTAAATTTAAACTTAATGATAAAAGAACAACAACTTGTAAAAGCCCTTGACAATTCGGAAGGAATTATTCTGATTACTGAACCGGATGGAACCATAGTGTTTGCCAATAAGACATTCGAGAAGGTGTATGGATATACCAGAGAAGAAGTGCTCGGAAAAAAGCCTTCAGTTTTGAAAAGTGGGTTCCATTCCAAAAAGTTTTATGATGAGTTGTGGCAGAGCATTGCCAACGGGAATAACTGGAGCGGAGATTTGGTGAACAGAAGTAAATCCGGGGAGATTATAGCAGAAAGAGCTTCCATTTCTCCTATTTTTTCTGATGATAATACCAAAATAACCGGTTATATTGCTGTAAAATATAATACCTCAGAGAGAAAGAAGCTTAAGGCTCAACTAGAGGCTAAAGAGCATTTGTTTGAAAAATTGTTTGAAAATTCGCCTGTTGGCATTTTTATGCTACAGGCACTGAAACAGGACGGAGAGGTGGTCGATTTCCTGATTGATCAGGCCAATTTGAAGTCATCTAGTATATTTAACCGCATTTCTTTTATTGGACAATATCTTTCCGGAATTCTGAAAAACGTTGATATTCCTTCTCTTCTAAGAGATTCTCACACAAAACAACATGGGGAGGATGTTTTTGAATGGGAAGATTTATACAATGGGAAGATTCTGGAATTTAAGTTGTTCGGTCTTGGTGGAATGCAATATTGTTTGCTGGTTACGGATGTGAGTGCCAAAGTAAAAATGGAAAACCGACTGAAAGAGAGCGAAGCACATCTGCGAGATTTGAACGACACGAAAGATAAGATATTCAGTATTATTGCGCATGATTTGAGGAGCCCCTTTCAGGCGATTATCGGTTTTGCCTCTTTGCTAAACGATGGTATTGAAGAACAATCGATACCCGAAATTAAAAATATGGCCAGACAAATCAGCAATATGTCTGAACAAACTTATAAACTTCTTGATGATTTGCTTACCTGGTCACGCTCTCAGCTTGGGCAACTTAAACCTGTTCCGGTACCACTGAATCTGAAGCACCTGGTGGAGAGATGTTACAATCAGTTAAGTCTGGTTGCTGATAAAAAAAGCATCAGGTTGAACTGTGATGTTTCTGATGATTTATATATCAGAGCCGATAAGGATATGCTGGAGTTTATTGTACGAAATTTGGTTCATAACGGCATCAAATTTACCAGAAACGGCGGACAGGTTCGTTGTTGGTCAGCACTTGATGGTTCGAAGGCTTTACTGCATGTGGAAGATACCGGAATAGGTATTCAGGAGGTTAAACAAAAGGAAATTTTCTCGCTTTCTGCCAATTTATCCACCTCAGGAACCAGTGAAGAAGCAGGTACCGGTTTGGGATTAATGTTGTCGAAACAGATGGTTGACCTGAATAAGGGAAAGATTTCAGTATTCAGTGAACCAGGGAAGGGTTCCCGTTTTACGGTTACATTTGATGTTTTGTCCGGTTTATAACCACTTTTTACGTCGGAAATAGATGAACATACCAATGACTGAAAGGACAATAACACCCCAGAATGCCGGATATCCGAATTTCCAACTTAATTCGGGTATGTGTTCGAAATTCATTCCGTAAATGCCGGCAATAAAGGTGATGGGAATAAAGATGGTGGCCACAATGGTTAGCACCTTCATTACCTCATTCATCCGGTGTCCCTGATATGAGAAGAACAAGTTGGTAGAACCTTCGGCGCGGGTCATGTTAATATCTGCCTCATCAATAAGCTGCATCAGCTGGTCCTTTAAATCAGAAAAATAAGGGAGTGTATGGAGTGTAATTTGATTGGTCTGCCCTTTTTCTGTAAAAAGGATGGCTTCTTTAATAGGCACTACAGCTTTTCTGAGAGCAAAGAGGTTTCTTTTAATAGCCTCCAGTGAAACGATGTACTCGGGACTGGCTTCCTGCATGATTTTTCCCGGCAGAGTGTCGAGATGCATTTCGATATTGTTCAGGGTAGTGTAGCAATTACCTGTAATTGCATCCAGTAAAAGATATAACAGGTAGTCGGCTCCGCCTTTACGAACTCTTCCTTTTCCTTCTCTAATCCGGGTTCTGATGTGTTCAAAATGATCTCCCTGTTTTTCCTGAAATGAGAGAATGACATTTCCCATGAGGATGAAACTTATTTGCTCTGAGTCAATATTGTGTTGATTGGATGGAAGTAAGGATTTAACAGAAACAAAAAGGTATTCTGGGTAAACCTCAACCTTGGGGCGTTGATTGGTGTCCACAATATCCTGAATGATCAGGCGGTCAATGCCAAACTGTTCAGCAATTTTATGGACCAGAGGCATGTCGTGTATGCCATGCAGGTTAATCCAGTGAACTTCGTTATCGGTGTCACCAATATTGGTTTGTATTAAATCAAAATCGGCTTCGGAACTAAACTCAGCAAAGGTTTGTTCCGAAAACCGAAATAGCTGAACGGCCGGAGAGTCCAGGAACTGCTGTCCCACAAACTGGATGCCCGGTTCAATTGTTTTCCTCTGAAGACGAAATCTGGACATTAAATCTGGTTATTTTTCTTTCAACTCGTTGTTTAAAGATACCATTTTTATGGCAGTAATTGCAGCTTCATCTCCTTTGTTTCCATGTTTTCCTCCTGCCCGGTCAATGGCCTGTTGCTGATTATCGGTGGTCAGAACCCCAAATATAACAGGTTTTCCGTATTTTACATTCAAATGTGTAATGCCCTGGGTTACCCCCTGGCACACAAAATCAAAATGAGGAGTGTCTCCTTTGACTACACAACCCAGGCAGATGACGGCATCCACATCTGTTTTTTTTATGAACTGACGGGCTCCGTGGGTTAATTCAAAACTTCCGGGAACATGAGCCACAATAATATTTTCAGGGCTTGCACCTTCTTTAATTAATGTGTCACGGGCTCCCTGCATCAATGCATCGGTAATCACCGGGTTCCATTCGGAAACAATGATTCCGAATTTCATTTTTTCGGCTGAAGGTACTTGCGTGGGATCGTAATCTGAAAGGTTTTTAAGATTTGTTGCCATGACTTTGCGTTTAGTGCTTTTTTCAACTAAAAAAGGTTGCCCTGATAAAACAGACAACCTTTAATATAATCATTTTCAGGGAAATTTGTTTACGTAAAAAGTAACAAATTATCCGTTTATTTTGGCTCTGGTAATGTACTTGTCAATTTGACGCGCTTCAGAGCTGTTTTTGTAATCATCCTTGATTTTGGTATAGACCTCAATGGCCTTCTCTTTATCTCCTGATTCTTCATACAGAAGTCCCAGTTTGAAGAGATAAGTCGGGGCAATGATTTCATTATTCATCTTTGAGGCTTTGTTGTACCATTTAATTGCTTCATCATTATTGCCCATTTCGAGGTAAGCATCACCAATAGCGCCCTGTGATGTTGCCATTACGATGGGTTCATCGGTAGAAAAGCCTTTCAGGTACTCTATAGCATTTTCATATTCACCAAGGTTCAGGTAGCATGTCCCTGCATAATATTCAGCAAGTTCACCCACATCGGTGGCTCCGTACTGATCGATAATCTCCAGAAATCCCGGATTCATGCCATCCCCATTCAGAGCAAGGTTAAAACTATCGGTCTGAAAGTATTGCTGAGCCTGAAACACAATTTCCTGAGCTTCTTTTTGTAAAGGCTCCATATATAATTTCTTAAAAGCCCAGTAGCCACCTACAATAACAATTAATGCAATGGCTGCAAAACTTATCAGCTTTTGATTGTCTTCAATGAATTGTTCGGTTTTTGTCAATGCCGATTCTACATTTTCAAAGCTGTCTTCGTGTTGTTGGTTTTTTGCCATATCTGATTTTAATTTTTTTTCCGTAGGCAAATGTAATTCTTTTCACTATTATTCAAAACAGAGAACAGCAAAAAAAATAGTCCAACCAGGCTTTTCCTCATTTTTCTTTGCTTATTTTTGTTGTTTAGAATAAGTATTTTTTCCTTTTCCTAACCGCCCTTGGACATAAGACAGGTCTGGTGTAAACATGCTGAAAGCCTGAGAGCAATAGCCCAGAGTAATGCCCTGGGTTTAAAGGTATCCCTTACGTCCCTCTCATTATTGGTCGCAACGCGACCAATAATGAGAGGGGGGAGTATTTAATTACAATTCTCCAGGGGCGTTGCCCCGGGCTATTGCTTAAAGACCTTCGGCTAAAAAAACACAACAAAATTATGTATTCCTTTAAAAGGAAAAAGCATCGCTTTTGGAGGACTGCTTTATTGATGAATTATCCTTTTGAGTTGTTCAATTATCAAAATAGTCAATCAACCGCAAATAAAAAGGATGCAGGAAATAATAGATTGTTTTCAAATCTATTTTATTGAGGATGATGGTAGTTTTCAGATATCTGGACATCGGGTTAGATTAATTTTTAATAATGCATGTTAAGTCCGGGTGTTTCCGGTAATTATTTTTAAATCATACTGATTGTGTATCTTAAGCATCTGAATATACTTAATTACAAGAATGTTTTGCAGACTGAGTTGGAGTTTTGCGACGGAATTAACTGTTTGGTTGGTCCTAATGGTGCCGGCAAAACCAATTTGCTGGATGCTGTTTATTACCTTTCTTTTTGTAAGAGTTATTTTAATTCCATCGACAGTCAGAATATTTGCCACGAGGAAGATTTTTTTGTTATTCAGGGAGCTTTTGAGCGAAACGATTTGGAGGAACAGATATATGTGGCTCTGAAAAGAAATCAGAAAAAGCAGTTTAAGCGTAATAAAAAAGAGTATTCAAGACTCTCAGAGCATATAGGCCTTCTTCCTCTGGTAATGATTTCTCCCTCGGATGAGCGACTGATTCTTGAGGGTAGTGAGCAGAGAAGAAAATACATCGACAGTGTAGTCTCTCAGTATGACAAGCCCTATCTTGAAAAAGTAATCAGGTATAACAGGGCTTTGATGCAGCGCAATACCTTGCTTAAGAAGAGTGACCAGCTGACAGGTGCTTTAAATGCTCAGTTTGATGTCTGGGATGAGCAAATAGCTCTTTTGGGACAACAAATTTTTGAACAAAGAACCGGATTTATTGAGCAGCTTGTGCCGGTGTTCAGGGAGTTTTATCAGCAAATAAGCGGGGGAAATGAGGAGGTGGATATCGAATATAAATCACACCACCAGTCGGGGAGTGTGCTCGAAAAGCTTCGGGAAAACCGAAAACGAGATCTGATACTTGGATATACAACCAAAGGGATTCATAAGGATGACCTTAACCTTTTGCTAAGTGGACAACCTGTTAAAAAGGAAGGGTCACAGGGCCAGAAAAAATCGTTTCTGATTGCCCTGAAACTTGCCCAATATGAATTTCTCTCACGCCACAATGGGTTTGGCCCCATATTATTGCTCGACGATGTATTTGACAAACTGGATCAGGAGCGGGGTAACAATTTAATTCAACTGGTTTCGCAAGACCGGTTCAGACAAATATTTATTACAGATACTCAAAAGCAAAGGCTGACCGAAATTGTGGAGAAAACAGGTAAGGAGAATCGTTTTTTTGAGGTTACTAACGGAAACGTTCAAATTTAACAATACCATGAGCTATAAAAACCGGGATATACGAAAGAATTCTGTTCAACCACTGCAGGATATTTTACGTGAAATAATTGGAAAAGAACCTTCCATTTCAAAAGGGATATACAATTCACGCATCCCCGGAGCATGGAATGAGGCTGTAGGACCATCAGCTTCAAGGGTTACCAAAAATGTGTGGTTTCGTAACGGAGTGGTTTATGTGACTCTTCACAGCAGTGTTATCCGGAATGAATTAATGCTGCAACGCGATGCTATTATTCGCAATATGAATGAAAATATAGGGAGTTCGGTGGTGAAAGAGTTGGTGCTGAGATAGGTTGAAGTATAAAATGTATTCTATCACTGGCGTCCGGAGTAACTATTTTTTGATAAGAGGTTGGCAGAGGGCAGGGCGGCGTCGCCGCCCTGCCCTCTGCCAACCTCTTCCATCTTAAAGTGAAAGTACGTTCATTGCGAGGGCTCAGCCCGAAGCAATCTCAGAATATATATATACGCGACTATAAACTACAACCTTTATTAGCCATATGTGATTGATAATTAATATTTTAACATGCACGAAGGTTCCTGTGTGTATATGATTACTCGTTAATTAACAGGGGGATGACTGTTGAATTTTATTTTTTCTTCAGTACATAAAACACTGAATTTGGGGCTATTCTGTCAATTCGTTTTGTGGGATGGTATTTTAGGTTAAATTTCAGAATTCCGGAGATGAATTTATCAAATAGAACATAGGGCTTGTAAAATTGAAGTGGCTTTTGAAATAAACGGCCAAATACCTTCTTGATATGTGTGGTAAGACTAAAACAAAATGATCGTGAAATAACTTCCACCGGTTGAGAACTAAACAAAGTTTCGAAGAAATTTAGAGGAATTCCCCTTTCGTTTTTTGTCAGTCCCGGTCTCGGGGCTCTCCAGTCACCCATCGACTGAACTGGCTCCCGTAGCAAAAGGAATCCATCTGGTTTTAAGACCCGGATCATTTCACTCAAAACAAAACCGACATTCGGAATGTGATGCAAGGTTCCAAAACAGGTAATTAAATCAAAAGTTCTGTCTTCAAAATTTAGTTTGCCTTCCGGTGTGGGCTTTACATATTCAGGGATGATGTGTTTGATCGCTTTACTAATCAGTTGTTCAGATGGTTCTACAATGATCAGGTGTTCAATTGATTCAATAATGGGTTCAATTTCATATCCCCGGGCAGCACCAAAACCCAATACTTTGTTGAATCTTTTTGCCGGTAATTTTGAAAATCCATGAACGATATTCAGGTTGTGATAGGAGTATTCGGAGGGTGTTTTTCCTTTATGGTCGATGTTTGCATAGGCCTCAGATTCTTCTTCGTACCACTTCTTGATCAAATCAATCTCCAGGTTATTTCCGTATAGTTTTCTGCCCGTCAGGTATTCGTTCATAAATTTTGCAATAATATTTGTTAGGGCAGCAAATGTATGATTTTTTGCGCAAGTCGGCCCTGGTTTATTTTCTATAAATCAGCTTTCTTCTTTAATTTCAACCAGTACAGAATTTTCTTTTACCACATCATTCTCTTTGGTGTGTATCTTTGAAATGACGCCATTGGCTGTGGCCTTTAGTTCATTTTCCATTTTCATTGCCGAAAGCACCACAACTGTTTGTCCTTCTTTCACGACATCGCCCTGTGTAGCTTTAATGGCAATGATCCGGCCAGGTATGGGAGCTGTAATTTTTTCACTTTTATTCCCCTGACGTTTCCCGGCCCCCTTCAACGATCCCGCAGGTGCGATTTCGATATCAAATGACTGATATTGGGTGTTTACGGCATAAAAATGTTTTTTCTCACTTTTTATAATTTCCATATTGTGACTGGAGCCATTGTGAATTACGGAATATACTCCGTCTTCAACCTTTTCCACGTCCAGTGTATATTCCCGGCCTCCGATGGCAACCTGTAAAAGAGAGCCATCTCTTTTGATCACCTTAATTTCTTCCTGATGATTACCGTTTTTAGCAACTAACTTCATTTGTTTAAGATTTTGTAATTGTCTGAAAATGAACAAACAGGCGTGAGCGTTTTGTTTTTTAATTATTGATTCCCGGTTAAAGTATTGAGATAGCTTCACTACGTTCTCAATGACAGCGCATTTCAGGGTTTAGAGGGGTGGAGTGGTTTGATTTCCCTGAAAAAAGGGTTTTTGCTTATGACCTAAAATGGATTGAACCGGTGCAGTCGCCCGTATTCTTTCCAATTTGATTTGCTGTTTTGAGCATTGTTAAATACCAGACGTTTATCCACATGCGACTGATGCTCCACATAGGCCATTACCATCGCCAGATCTTCGCAGGTGTTATTGCAATTTTCACCAGCCAAAAGCGACTTTTCATTTTTAGCAATAAAGTGAGTGTCATATTTTCCCTGCACAAAGTCAGGTGTATTCATAATTCTTTCCAAAAACTGGATATTGTTTTTTACCCCGGTTATTTTGTATTCGTACAGGGCTCTTTTCATCCGCTGAACAGCTTCTTCGCGGTTTTGTGCCCAAACAATCAGCTTGGATATCAGTGGGTCATAAAAAACTGTGATTTCATAACCTTCGTAAATGTAACCGTCGGTGCGTACGCCTAGTCCCAGTGGTTCGGTGATGTGAAGCACAGTGCCGGCACCAGGCATAAAGTTACGCTCCGGGTCTTCGGCGTAAATCCGACACTCGATGGAATGACCTGACTTTCGGATGTCTTCCTGTTTCCAGGGAAGTGGTTCCCCATTGGCAATTTTGATTTGTGCCTTTACCAGGTCTATTCCGGTTGTTCGTTCGGTGATGGGATGTTCCACCTGCAGCCGGGTGTTCATTTCCAGAAAGTAAAAGTTCAAGTCTGCATCCACCAAAAACTCGACTGTTCCAGCGCCGGTATAGTTCACCGAGGCAGCGGCTGCAACAGCTCTGTCAGTCATTTTCTTACGGATTTCTTCGGAGATGAAAGGTGAGGGGGTCTCTTCCACAATCTTTTGGTGGCGTCGTTGAACTGAGCATTCTCTTTCATAAAGATGCACAATGTTGCCATGTTCATCACCCAGTATCTGGACTTCAATGTGGTGGGGTGATTTCAGGTACTTTTCCATATATACAGAATCATCGCCAAAAGCATTTTTTGCCTCCGATTTTGCTCTCCTGATGGATGAATTAAGTTCCTCAGGCTTTTCTACCAGGCGCATCCCCTTACCACCACCTCCGGCAGAGGCTTTTATCATTACCGGAAAACCTATTTCATTGGCTGTTTTCAGATTTTCAGTTTCATCGTCGGAGAGCTTTCCTGAACCCGGAACTACCGGTACTCCTGCTTTTATCATTAGCTCCCGGGCTCTCATTTTATCGCCCATTGCATTGATGGCTTCGGCTTCGGGACCGATAAAAATAAGTCCGGCGTCTCTTACCTGTTTTGCAAAATCGGCATTTTCCGACAGAAAACCATATCCTGGATGGATGGCATCGGCGCCACTTTCTTTAGCAACTTCCAGTATTTTGGGTATGTTAAGATAACTCTGACCTGATGGAGCCGGGCCTACAGGCCATGCCTCATCAGCATACCGAACATGCATTGATGTGCGATCAGGTTGGGAATAAATTGCAACACTTTTGATGCCTGACTCGCGGCAGGAACGAATAATACGTACTGCTATCTCACCGCGATTGGCCACAAGAATTTTTCGAATCATGATAGATTTCTGTAATGATTGAACTGTTTTTAGTCTTTCTTAACAACCCGATTTTGATTCGGTTCATTCCGGGGCAGATAATTATTTTCGAATTTCTTTGTAATATTCAGACATACAAGCTTTAGGGAGGTTGAAAATTGTTGAAATTAGTATTTTTCTTTTTTGACCTGTATTCATTGGCTTCTTCGAGCTTTGTTTTATAAATTATCTATTGAACTGTTCAACTATATGCTAATTCCCGCCTTCCTCAATAAAACTAAATTGAAAACAACTGATTATTTATTAAGACCCTTTTTAAATAAGGCTTTGTGGTAGTTTTCATTAAACCAAATTAGGGCAGTTTGCCTTATATTGCCAGAACAATAATCAAAATAAAGCGCTATGTTGAATAAGAAAGTTGAAAAAAAGCTTGTAGAGCAAATTGAAAAAGAAGGTTATTCATCAAGTCTGTATCTTGCTATGGCCAGTTGGGCCGAGTGTAACGGACTTGAAGGTATTGCTAACTGGATGTATGCTCAGTCGGATGAGGAGCGTATGCACATGCTTAAGATTGTTAAGTATGTAAATGAGCGTGGTGGACAAGCAGTTATCAGTGGATTTGATAAGCCTCCAACAGAGTTTAAAAATGTCAAGGCAATGTTCGAGCAGGTTTTTGAGCACGAACAGAAAGTTACGGCTTCCATCAACGATATTGTGGAGGTTTGTCTTAATGAGAAGGATTTTACCACACACAACTGGTTGCAGTGGTTCGTAAATGAGCAGATTGAAGAAGAGGCTTCTGTTTCTGCCATTCTTGACAAACTGAAACTGCTGGGTGATCAGAACTTATATCTGTTTGATCGTGACATCATGGGAATGCGTGGTCAGATGCCCGCAAGCATGGAGTAACATTGAAAATTGTTTAAAGAGCATCTGTTTTTATATACAAACAGGTGCTTTTTTAGCCTATTTATACTTAACCGGGTTTTTATATTTGGCAGGCTGGTTTGCTTGGTTTGCTGGAGAATATGCTAATCTGATAATTATCTGCCAACTATGACTACAATCTATTAACTACTGACTAATTACTATTAACCAACCACTCACAATGTTCCAAAAAGATTACATCCTCCGGATGATTGAAGAGATCGGTCGTTTCCTTACGGTTTTATCCGGATTAAAGAAAAGCAAGGAGTATAAAAAGGCTTATGAAGAGTTTCTTGAGTTTATTTCCGCACATCTGAATATTGAAGAAGATGACCTGAATCCGGAAAATATAACTTTATTGGAGAAAAAACTGGAATCCGGATTGACTGACTATCCCGATGAGTTGGCTCAACTCCTGATGGACGGCGGAGAACTTGCAAGTGAGGCAGGGAGAAGGGATGTTACAGAGGTATTGTACCTGCTCTCGTGGAAATCCTATCTGCAAGCGGAACAGGAGTCCGGTGCTTATCGTTTTAATCGTATGGTGGAAATGAACAATCTTAAAGAGCGATTGGGCCTTATTGGAATTAATGTATAAAAAAACGAGGGCCTTTCAGCCCCCGGTTTTTCCATCTATTCATCCGTATAAAATGTGTTTATTAAGGTTGTATGGAACTCGTGATTCTTTTATACATGCACTTTCCCCTATGTGTCGGAGCAGGTAGTGGCAAGTTTCTTTGTAAACAAAGTGGCATAGCCGGGAGAGGAATCAAAGATCCATGCTCGTTTCATTAGCTTAAAAAATATTCGAAATTTTCAATCCAGCATATATAGTTCTCGGGTTTACAGGTCCGTAGATGTATCCCGGATCTCTCTCTGCTCCCGAATCAAAGTCACTTTGGTAGTTGTTCAGAATATTTTTGGCACCCACAAAGAAATCAAAATCCCCAACGTTGGTTTCCAGACAATAAGTCACTTTGGCTGCCCAGTCAAAAAACGGGTCAGATTCTTTAAGCAATCCTGTGTCCGGATCATCGGCCAACGGGCCAAAGTAAGGCACCAGCATTTTTCCGGTATAAATTCCGTTGGTGGCGAACTCCCAGTGATCTATCGGGTTCCAGTTGATGGTGAAAAAACCGTAATTATCAGGAGTTCTGAGGAACCGTGTTTCATTGAAATCCTGTGGAGCTCCATATTCACTGGTCTGTATTGTAAAACCTGCATTCAGGTCGAAAGAGGCAGATGGTGCCCATTTTGCCTCCAGATTAACCCCTTGTACAGTTGCTCCTTCTTCTTCATTAATACGTGTGTATATTACTTTCCCAAAAGCGTCAGGAGTTCCGATTTCATTGGCGAAAGGATCCTGCAATTTGGTATGAAAAAATTCAGCAAGTAGTTCCAGATTGGAATTGGCTCTTTCGATGGTATAACTCAGAGATCCGGTAAAACTGTGACTGGTTTCCTGTTTCAGGTCTGGATCGTTTTCATGAATAACCTGACGACTGTCGGAAGTCTCTATGTGCAGGTCTTCATCAAAAATCTGAGGAGCACGATAGCCCTTGGCGTAGCTGGCGCGAACCTGGAAAGGGCTGGTCAAGCCGTAAAGCATGGTAATGCGGGGACTCAGTACATTGTTGGAGTTTTCGCTCCCTGTAACGAAGTCTTCGATGGTGTAGTGATCCAATCGCAATCCTCCTGATATGGAAAGCTCATTGATTTTTTTCTCAAGCTGGGCAAAAACACCTCCGACCATCGATTCCTGATCTGCAATGGTGCGGGAAGGAACATTTTCGGCTACAACGTTCATGGTTTCTTCGTCCCAAATAAATTCACGGTATCCCAGTTTTTTGTCCAACAGATTTCCTCCATTTACCTCAACACCCGTGATTATATTAAGCCCCGGGTTCAGGATTTTATATTGTACACCTCCGGAGTAGCTGAGATCATGTGTGTTTCCATAAGCATCCAGAGCTTTTCCGGCACCATAATAAGAATCTCGTTTGATGTCCTGTCCGGCCATGTAAACATTTAATTCCTGATTGGCTCCGGTAAAGAGATGCCATGATGCACTCGCTGTATTGATTTTGTGTTCTGTAGCTTCTGCAATCAAAGCTTCATGATAGGGAAGATCAAAACTGTCACCTCCCCGACGGTTTTCATCGATATGGAAAAAATCGGTTACCAGTTTACTCTTGTATCCTGTTCTCAATGACCACTGTGCACCAATGGTGGTGTTGTCCAACTCTGAGAGTTCTGAAAAACCATCGTCATTGGCATCAAAGGATGTTCTTTTTCTTAAAGAACCATATAAAGCCAGGCCGTTTTTATTCTCTTTTCCTGAAAGTGTGGCGTTGAAATTAATTTGCTGATCACTCCCTTGATCTGCATCCTCTACCATGCTACCAATTTGGGAAGTCTGTGCACTAATGGAATATTGATTGGTAACAGGTTCGCGGGTGATTACATTTACTGTTCCTGCTATGGCATTGCTGCCATAGAGGGCAGATCCGCCTCCACGAACCACCTCAATGCGCTCAATCATATTAGAAGGCATCAGTTCCAGTCCGTAAACAGCAGCCAGTCCACTAAAAATGGGCCGTCCGTTGATTAATATCTGCGAGTAGGGGCCATCAAGTCCATTCATTCTTAGTGAGTTGGCACCACAATTTCCGCAGTTGTTTTCGATACGTAATCCCGGACTGTAAGCCAGACCTTCACTCAGGTTGGCAGTCTGCACAGCTTCCAGCATGGCATTGTTTAGCGTGTTGACGATCACTGAAGATTCTTTTCTCTTTTCGCTGTTTCGGTCTGCGGTTACCACTATCTGTTCAAGTCCAAGCACATCTTCCTCAATTTCCATATGAAGTGAATGCGTTTGTCCTTCTGATATTTGGACTTCCTTTTCCACTGGTTTGTAGCCCAACGCTCTGACCACTATGGTGTGGCTGCCTTCAGGTGCGCTCATTGCAAAATTTCCTTCATCGGTTGTGGCTGTTCCGATCATGGTGGATTTGATTTGCACGGTTGCGTAGGGAATTGGCTCTCCATTGTTTGTGATTTGGCCCTCCAGCGTGGCGGAAGGTGGCTTTATAGGCTGCTCTCCAGATGCCGTAGCTGTTGTGATTCCTGAAATAATAAGAAATAGAGAGATAATTGGTAATATATATCGGGTTCTCATTAAAGTATATTTGTTTTGTGAAGTTGCTAATGTCTGATGGAACAATCTTCTTGATTATATTTTTTCCTGACAATATTTTGTCCGGAGAAAACAATCCGATTATTCAGTGTGATGGGGTGCAGTATTTCGATTTTCGGTCAATTAGAATTAACTGACAGAGAGAAATATTGCAGGAAGTGATATTGTAAGAAGTTACACCACAGGTGGGGCACGCAGTGCAGTAAATTCTTTTTTGACAGAAGCAAATGTGAAACATTGAGAAGACCAGTTCAAAAATTGACCGGTTCGGAAAAAAGCAAATCCTTTGGATCCCTCTTTTATAAAGTGGTCGAAATTGGAGAAAAACCAATAACTAAAAGAGGTATGTTGGTGATGAGTACCGGAATTTTCGGAAGCATCATTTTGTTGAGAGGAAGTATTGTCAGCCATTTCTCCTTTATTAAAGAAATGGGCATGAACCACACGTGTTCCGTCATCCAGAATATGCGTGTGCAGGAACAAACCATAAGAGATAATGATGAAAAGCTGAGCCAGTATTAATGACACGCTAATGGGGCTCTTACGGTATCCTGACCTCCAGTATGTGAATTTAATATTCATCGGGTGCAAAAATAACATCCCCGATTAAATTGTCCTATCCCTAAATGTTGGCATTTTTCATCCACCGGATCTTTTCGTTTTGGCAAAACCGTTGTTCTTCAGGAAGTCAACAATACGATCGGCAAAGTCTCCCTGGATGATTATTTCTCCGGTTTTTACAGATCCTCCGGTTCCACAGGCACTTTTTATCTTTTTGCCCAAATCCTGAAGTTCATCATCAGGTCCTTCAAAACCGGTAATCAATGTAACAACCTTTCCTTTGCGTTGCTTTCGATCAAGCATTACACGTAAATTTTGCTTTCCCGGCTCTAACGATTGAATCTCTTCATCCTCGATGTAATCATTTGGATCAAAATCGGGATTGGTACTGAAAACCATTCCTCCGTTGTTGTTTTTCTTCTTTTTTGCGCACATAATTCTTTTCTCTTTTCGCATCACAAAAATAGGGGATAAGATGGGGATTGAAATAAAAAAAACAGAAAAATGTGATACTTATTTTTATACATTGTAAATTAGGAGGCTAAAGGTCTTCAATCTTGGCCTTGAAAAAGGATATTATTACTTTTGCACTCAATTTTTTGCACGATTGTAATGTAAAAGATAAAGTTAAAACCTAATTTATAACTTACCAATTGCAAAATGAATAAAGTTGTAAGTAAAGAATTTTTTTCTGAGAATGTAGTTCGTTTGGAAATTGAAGCACCCCGAATTGCAAAAGCACGGCGTGCAGGACATTTCGTGATTGTACGTGTGGATGAGAAAGGCGAACGTATTCCGCTCACTATTTCCGGTTCCGATGTTGCCAAAGGAACCATAACACTTGTGATCCAGAGGGTGGGGGTAACCTCCCGCAAGCTTGCAGAATTAGAAGCAGGCGATACAATTTCTGATTTGGTGGGGCCATTGGGACAAGCTACCGAAGTGAAGAAAGTGGGAACAATTCTCGCATGTGGTGGTGGTGTTGGAGTGGCTCCCTTGTTGCCTATTGTTGAAGCAAACAAAAAAGCCGGTAACAGGGTAATATCCATAATTGCTGCAAGAAGTAAAGATCTTATCATTCTGGAAGAACAGATTCGTGAATATTCGGACGAGGTGATTGTGATGACAGATGACGGTTCCTATGGAGCGAAAGGGTTGATTACCGAAGGAATGGAAAAGGTAATTAACCGCGAGAAGATTGATGAAGCCGTAATTATCGGACCTGCCATCATGATGAAATTTGCTTCGGAAGTAACGCGCAAACATGAAATTCCCTCTATTGCCAGTTTGAATACAATAATGGTTGATGGAACCGGAATGTGTGGTGCCTGCCGTGTTACAGTAGATGGAAAAACGAAATTTGTATGCGTGGACGGGCCGGAATTTGATGCTCACAAGGTGGACTTTGATGAAATGTTGATGCGCCTTGGCGGCTACAAAGATTTCGAGAAGGATGCCAATGATCGTTACCTGAACCAGCAAAAGTAAAACTGTAAATCATGGATAAACAAGATATATTAAAACAGGAGCGCAATGCTGCCTGGAGAAAAGAACTTCGTGATAAAATAAAAAATAAGGAACGTACCGGTTTTACAAGGGTTGAAATGCCGGAGGCTGATCCCATTGAACGCAGCCGCAGTTATGTGGAAGTGAATAGTGGATTGTCGGCTGAAGAAGCAGTGCTGGAGGCAAGGCGGTGTCTGGACTGTGCCAATCCCACCTGTATAACAGGATGTCCGGTAGAGATTAATATTCCAAAATTTATTAAGAATATTGAAAGAGGCGAATTTCTTGAATCCGCTAAAGTTTTGAAGGAGACCAGCGCACTTCCTGCTGTTTGCGGTCGCGTTTGTCCGCAGGAAAAACAGTGCGAAGCCAGTTGCTTCTATACACAAAAGCTGAAGAAGCCTGCAGTTGCTATTGGCTACCTGGAACGCTTTGCTGCCGACTATGAGCGTGAGTCAGGTAATGTCTCTGTGCCTGATGTTGCCGAATCCAAGAATAAAAAGATTGCCTGTATTGGCTCAGGACCTGCCGGACTTTCATTTGCAGGTGATATGGCCAAAATGGGTTACGACGTTACAGTATTTGAGGCGCTTCATCAAATTGGAGGTGTTTTGAAATATGGTATTCCCGAATTTCGTCTTCCTAATGATGTGGTTGATGTGGAGATTGAAAATCTCAAGAAGATGGGGGTGAAATTTGAAACCAACTTTATTGTTGGTAAAACAGCCACTTTTGATGACCTCAAAGAGGAAGGTTTTGAAGCTTTTTTTGTGGGAAGTGGTGCCGGATTACCACGTTTCATGGGAATTCCCGGTGAAAACCTGGTGGGAATCCTTAGTTCCAATGAATATCTGACACGGGTAAACCTTATGGAAGCCAATAAGGAAGAGACGGATACTCCCATTCTTAAAGGAAGACGTGTTGCTGTGATTGGTGGAGGAAACACTGCTATGGACTCTGTACGTACAGCATTGCGTCTTGGAGCCGAAAAAGCGATGATTATTTATCGTCGTTCCGAAGAGGAGATGCCTGCACGTGTGGAAGAAATCAAACATGCAAAAGAGGAGGGGGTTGAGTTTATGAATCTTCAAAATCCCATTGAATATATTGGTGATGCCAAAGGATATGTTCGTCAGGCCAGAGTGCAGCGAATGGAGCTTGGAGAACCGGATGCAAGTGGTCGTCGCCGGCCTGTGCCTGTGGAAGGATCAGAGTATTTGCTTGATGTGGATACCGTGGTAGTGAGTGTTGGTGTATCTCCCAATCCGCTTATTCCTCAATCAGTCCCGGACTTGAAAACAACAGACTGGAGTACGTTGGTGGTTGAAGAAGATTCATTGCAGACGTCTGTGCCTTTGATGTTTGCGGGTGGTGATATAGTGAGAGGCGGAGCAACTGTAATTCTTGCAATGGGCGATGGTCGTAAAGCTGCCAAAGCTATGGATGAGAAATTATCAGGGGTTGCCAAATCAGAGGTCGCCGCAGATAACAAATAATTGTTGAACTCACACCTTTCCTAAATATCGTAAAATATGGCTGATTTAAAAACTAAATATCTCGGATTAGAACTTAAAAATCCATTGCTGGTTGGAAGTAGTGGTTTAACAGCTTCCATTGATTCAATTGTTAAGATGGTGGATTATGGTGCCGGTGGTGTCGTTCTCAAATCTTTGTTTGAGGAGGAAATCATTCTTGAGCACGAAAAAAACATGAAAGAAAAGCTGGGTAGTCAGGAGAGCAACCTGGAGTTTCTGGATTATTTCGATTATCAACTGAAGGAAAATACATTCAAAAAGCAACGTGAACTGATTGATGAAATCAAGGCAAAGACCGATGTTCCGGTTATTACCAGTATCAATTGTTATTCGGTGGGAGAGTGGTTTTCGTATGCCAAATTACTGGAAGATGCCGGTGCTGATGCTCTGGAACTAAACCTTTATCGTATCCCATCCAAAATAAATGTTACTGCCGAAGAGATTTTAAGAGGGTATTCCGAAATTGTCAAAAGGGTTAAGGAACATGTTCAGATTCCCGTATCGGTAAAATTGAGCCCCTACTTTACCGATTTGGGCAATATTGTTTCCCAATTCGATCTGTTGGGTGTGGATGGTATTGTTATGTTCAATCGGTTTTACAGTCCTGATATCGACCTTGAAAATGACCGAATTGCTTCAGGCCCGATTTATTCATCACCTAATGACTATACCGATTCATTGCGCTGGATAGCAATGTTGAAAGAGCAGGTGACTTGTGATTTGAGTGCATCCGGAGGCGTTCATACCCCTGATACGCTCTTTAAAATGCTGCTGGCCGGGGCAGATTCTGTTCAGGTTGTTTCTACAATTTATAAAAACGGACCCGGATATATTCGCGATTTGCTGTCTGGTGTTGAAAAGTGGATGGAGAGAAAACAGCTCACCAATATTGAGGAAGTTCACCGTTTCGGACGTAAGCTTGTTCCCAATCATGGGGAGGTGTTTGAACGTGCTCAGTTTATGAAATACTTCGGACAACATGAACAATGATCAATGAACAATGATCAGTGAACAATTTGATAATTGGTAATTGATAATTGGTAATTGATAATTGACAATTGGTTTGTGGATAATTGAGAAAAAAATACTACTTTTGCGCCGCATTCGCATAAAGTGATGTTTAATTTAATTTTAAGAGTTTATGCAAAACCATTATGAAACCGTTTTCATTTTAACTCCCGTTTTGTCTGATGGTCAGATGAAGGAGACGGTGGAAAAGTTCAAGAACATGATTCTTGAGCATGGGGGAGAAATCGTACACCAGGAGAACTGGGGCCTTAGAAAGCTGGCTTACCCCATCCAGAAGAAGTCAACCGGTTTTTACCAGTTGTTTGAGTTCAAAGCCGATCCAACTTTTATCGACAAGCTGGAAGTGCAGTACCGTCGTGATGAGCGTGTCATTCGGTTCCTGACCTTTAAAATGGACAAGTACGCCATTCAGTACAGCGAGAAAAGAAGAAGTGCAACCAAAAAAGAAGGAAAGGAGAACTAAACTATGGCACAGAATCAAAGCGAAATCAGATATCTGACTCCTCCGTCAGTTGAAATCAAAAAGAAAAAGTACTGTCGTTTCAAAAAGAACGGGATCAAGTATGTTGATTACAAAGATCCTGAGTTTTTGAAGAAGTTTCTGAATGAGCAGGGGAAAATTTTACCTCGTCGTCTCACCGGTACTTCATTGAAATTTCAGAGAAAAGTATCTCAGGCAGTTAAGAGAGCCCGTCATTTGGCCCTGTTGCCTTATGTAACCGATTTGATGAAATAAACAAGGAGGAAAACAAGATGGAAGTAATTTTGAAAGAAGATGTGACCAATCTGGGTCACAAAAATGATATAGTAACTGTGCGTCCGGGATATGGTCGCAACTATCTTATTCCACGCGGAATCGCTATCCTTGCTACCGAATCGGCCAAGAAAGTTTTTGCCGAAAACAAAAAGCAGCAGGCGCATAAAGAAGAGAAAATCCGCAATGAAGCTCAGGATCTGGCCAAGCAACTCGAAGGTAAGAAAGTTACCATCGGTGCTAAAACCAGCTCTACAGGTAAGATTTTCGGTTCTGTAAACAATATTCAGATTGCCGAAGCCCTGGAAAAAGATGGTTTCAACATCGAACGCAAGAACATCTCTATTGCCGAAGATGCAGTGAAAGAAGTGGGCAGCTACAAAGCTGTGGTAAAACTTCACAGAGATGTTAAAGTGGAAATTGATTTTGAAGTAGTTTCAGAATAATTCATCCACTTACTTAGTATTAATTTACGATACGTTTTCAAACAAACAGCATAAAAAGTCTGACCTTTAACCGGGGTCAGACTTTTTTGTTTTAATTGATCTGTACAGGATAGTTTGCTTCCCGTTCTTTTGCTTTTTCAAGCCATTGGGGAACCACAATATTCAGGAATGTTTCTTTTTCCTGATTCATGGTGGCCATATCCATTCCAAGATAGGCCTGAGCCTTGGCTTTGGTGCTGATATCAGGATATGCTATGGCTTCGTTGTGTCCCAGATTGGCCAGTACGCGGGCCAGTTTGATTCGCGATTCCTGCGCAATGCTAATTCCGTCGCCAATGATACGGCCCAGTTCAACAGGGTTGTGGAAGGAGTTTCCATGGCCTGCAGCTGAGAAGTCCCAGCGCCACTGTGCATGACGAATGTCCATCAGGATTTCTTCCATTTGTTCTTCTGTGGCGCCAAAATCCCAGGCATGCTTGGCTTCCACGTGTGCCCGAACCAGCAGTTCTTCGAGTTTCTCGCGGTTATGTGCAATCTGATCCTGCCGTTTGTAAACCGTGGCCACCAGTTCTTCTGTCTCATCTCGGTGACAAACCTGACACGAGTTGGCCACATTATTCAACGGACTTTGGATGTGATGATCGGTAAATTTCTGCCCACCTTCATTCATATAGGGCATGTGGCAGTCGGCACAGGAAACACCTCTGGAAGCATGAATTCCGGTTGAATAGACTTCGTAATCCGGATGTTGCGCTTTTATCATGGGAGCACGACTCAGTCCATGTGTCCAGTCAGAAAAACCCATATCGTCGTAATATTTCTCCATGTCTTCGATGGAAAAACCGTTGTCCCAGGGGAATGTGAGATATTGTACTCCTTCAACGTTCTCCTTATTGAAATAATATTCCACATGACATTGTGCACAAACCAGAGATCGCATCTCCTGATGCGAAGCCATGGTAATGTCTTTTCCCTGCCGCTCGAAGGCTTCAATCAATGCCGGACGCGATATGCGCAGATTCATTGTTTCAGCATCGTGACAATCGGCACAACCAATGGGATTAACAATTTGGTGGCCTTTTTCTTCCCAGGTACCCCGATAAAATTCGGCAGGGCCAATTTCGCTCATCAAGCGGGGTACATCAGGACTTTTACAGGTCCAGCAGGTATTTGGCATAGGACTTTCTTTTTCTTCAATGGGTGCCCCCGTGCGCAAGATTTCCCGGATGTCGTCGATGGCATGATAGTGGCCACGGCCTTGATTATACTCTTTTGCAAATCCATAATCAGCCCAGAGGATAACCAATTCGGGATACTTGGCAAGCATATCAATTCTCTTGGCACCATTGTACTTACTCTCAAAAGTAGTATCACTGGTTTGCATATAAGTCTGATACTGACGGGGGAAATTTTCTCCCCAAACTTCATTTCTGGGTTCATACTGACCATGCTCTACCTGAGGTGTATAGGTGAATTGTGCCTCGGCACGGCGCTCCACAATAGAAGAGGCAAAGAGGCCAAGAATGAAAACTACAACAATGGTGGCAAAAAAGATGAGCCATCCCAGCCATGGTTTTTGTTTTATCTGGTCGCTAATTGGTTTCATTTTGATAAGATTTTAAGGTTTTTGGTCAGATGATGATTGTTTCTTTTGATGAGAATTTTGTTTTAATCCTTCTTAGGACGAAGCCACTCCGGTACGGGACTGTCCGGGAGAGGTACTCCCCTGGCATCCGGGACGCTGGAAAGACTATTGACCCGTCCGTGGGGTGTTTCCCGGTGGCAATCGGTGCAATACCGGTCTTCAATGTTGCGGTGAATGTCAGGTTGCATGGTGGTAAGTTTGGTGTCGGAAATGAGTTCTATATGACATCTCCGGCAGTTTTGATCAACGACATCCTTACCTGCCTGTTGAATGAAAATAACCTGGGGCTCGAGCCTGAATGTAAACATGGTGGAGTGCCGCAAGCCGTCTTTGGCTTTAAAGAAATAGTGATTGGCAATGTTGTTGTGAGGTACATGACAATCATTGCAATTGGTCCACTCCCTGTGGGAACTATGGCTCCATGTGGCATATTGAGGAGCCATTATGTGACAATTCACACATGTAGAGGGCTCATCAGAAAGATAGGAGGGAGCTTTGGATACATGTATCACAAAAGCACCCAATCCTGCGAATATTCCCAGCATAATAATGACAGGGAATTTCCATCGGTCAGGCGGAATAAACCATCGAATGAATTTGAATTGCTTCATAGTCCGGTTGTTATTATTTGTTTTTAGGATTCAGGCAATGAATTACCTCTTTTTTTCTGTATTAAAAATACAAAAAACACATGCCGGTTTTAAATGTTTTTTACACTTTTTGAGTAATTTGTAATTAGTCTTAATTGCTAGGCATAATTGTGTTCCTGCAAACATCATTTCTATCGAGTTGATGTAGAGTGTGACTAACGGTTTCCTGATGTTGTCTGGTAATGCTTTATCGTGCGATTTGGAAATCGCACGTCCTTATACAAAAAAAAACGGGCGATTGAAAAACCGCCCGTTTTAGTGTCAGAAATCAACCCTGTTCCTGGTATTTTAAGCCATCATTTCTGCCATATCTTTTTCTACGGTGGAGATGCTTCCGATTCCAAATTGTTCGACGAGAACTTTTGCCACATTGGGCGAAAGGAATGCAGGCAGTGTTGGTCCCAGGTGGATATTTTTCACGCCCAAAGAGAGCAGTGCCAGCAATACAATTACGGCTTTTTGCTCATACCAGGCAATGTTGTAAACGATGGGCAACTCGTTGATGTCATCAAGACCGAATACTTCCTTCAATTTCAGTGCAATAACTGCCAGAGAGTAGGAGTCATTACATTGACCGGCATCCAGAATTCTTGGAATTCCGCCGATATCACCCAGCTGAAGCTTATTGTAACGGTATTTGGCACAGCCGGCGGTGAGAATAACTGAATCTTCCGGCAGCTCCTGGGCAAAATCGGTATAGTAGCTGCGTGAACTTACGCGTCCGTCGCATCCGGCCATTACCACAAACTTCTTAATGGCTCCGGATTTTACCGCATCCACTACTTTGTCGGCCAGGGCCATTACCTGATTGTGGGCAAATCCACCAACGATTTCACCTGTTTCAATTTCAATAGGAGCTTCGCACTTTCTGGCATGCTCAATGAGTACCGAAAAGTCTTTGGGCTGATCGTCTTTACGCTCTGGAATATGTGTGCATCCGTCAAAACCAGCAGCACCAGTTGTGTAAACACGGTCTTTGTAGCTTTCTTTGGGGGGTACCAAACAGTTGGTGGTCAGCAATACCGGACCGTTGAAACTTTCAAATTCTTTGGTTTGTGCCCACCAGGAATTTCCATAGTTACCAATGAAGTGTTTGTATTTCTTAAATGCCGGATAGTAATTGGCCGGAAGCATTTCACTATGCGTATAGATGTCAATGCCTGTTCCTTCAGTCTGTTTCAACAATTCCTCGAAGTCTTTGAGGTCGTGTCCGCTTACCAGGATTCCGGGGTTTTTGCCAACGCCCAGGTTAACGGATGTGATTTCGGGATGACCATAGCTCTCTGTGTTAGCTTTGTCTAGTAGCGACATTACTTCGACACCGTATTTTCCACATTCCAGAACCAGGGGTAGCAGTTCATCTACTCCCAGTGTTTCATCAACGGTGGCAACGAGTCCTTTTTTCATGAAAGCATTTACCTCGGCATTGTGGTATCCCAGGTTGTGAGCATGCTCCGCATACGCCGCCATACCTTTCATGCCATAAGTGAGCAATTCTTTCAGAGAACGAATGTCCTCGTTTTTGTGACTGAGCACACCAACACTGGTGCTTTTTTCTTCCATGGCCTCTTCCGAGTCAGTTCTCCAGATGGCACACTCGGGAGTGTTTTCAGGGGTTTTCCCCAGTTTTTCGGCCAATGAATCCTGGACTTCGAAGCCCTTTTTGATTTGAGCAATAATCTTATTGCGATCGAAATTGGCATTGGTGATGGTAATGAACATCGAGTCGATGATGTACTTTTCAGCTACCGGATTAATGACTCCTGCCTCATCGGCTTTCTGGCTCCACCACGCAACTCCTTTGGTTACAAAAAGAAGGAGATCCTGAAGATTGGCTACATCGGAAGTTTTTCCGCAAACACCTTTAATTTCGCAACCGGTTCCCTTGGCTGCCTCCTGACATTGATAACAAAACATGCTCATAATAAGTAAGTTTATAGTGATTAGTGTTTTAGTCAGTAGCCAGTTGTTTAATTACAAAATAATAACTGATTACTGATAAACTATTCATTGATAACTGTTCATTGATAATTGATCATTGGTAATTGATCATTGATAACTGATCATTGATAATTGATCCTTGATAACTGATCATTGTTTCACACCCACTCTTCTTTCAGAACTTCTCCTTCCACAGATATCACCATCATTTTAATGGGAACTTTTCGTGAAGCCTGTGTCGCTGCCCGTTGCACAATTTGAAGTAAACCGCCGCAACAGGGGACTTCCATCATCACAACTGTTAGTGTATTGATCCTTGCCTCATTGATAAGCCTGGTAATTTTTTCCATATATATTTCCATCCCCTGATCAAGTTTTGGACAGGCAATTGCCAGTGTTTTTCCTTTAAGCAATTTACTATGGAAATTTCCCATTGCAAAGGCCACGCAATCAGCAGCTAAAACCATGTCGCTTCCCTTAAAATATCCCGCGGCAGGATTGATCAGGTGCATTTGTACCGGCCATTGACGCAATTCCGATGGGGTCTGCTCGGTAGAGGAGGCAGATGGTTGAACCGGTTCTCTTGAAATGGTTCTTGATTGTGATCCCGGGCATCCCGGTGCCGCTGCCTGTTGCATCATACCGATTTTTGGACGGTGCATTTCCCGAATGACTTCATTCAAGTCGAATGGGAGTGAGGGTTTATTTGCCCTCATATATTCCACCGCCTCTTTCATGTATTTTGTTTCGTTGTGATCTCTTAAGTGCTTTAGATGCGCTACAACCGTATTTTTCCCTTTGGGGATAATAAGCTGAAGGGCTTTCACTTCGTCGTAGGGTTCAGCCTCACGCTTTTCAATGGTGATAGCTCCCTGCGGACAATGACCGATGCAGGCACCAAGCCCGTCGCATAAAAGGTCACTAACCAGGCGGGCTTTTCCGTCAATCATTTGCAATGCTCCCTCGTGGCAGTTGGGGATGCAATTACCGCAACCATCGCACAACTCTTCATCTATTTTTACAACTTCTCTGATCATATTCTTTGTCTGTTATTTCTGTTTTCTGATGCAAATAAAAGGACATTTCACTCCTTTGTTTGTAACATTTGTTACATTTGAGTGTTTTTTTGTATGTTTTTTTTGCAAAGGGAGGTCTGCTTTGTTGTCGGGGCTTTGTTTGTTATCACTGGAATCCCCTGGAATAAATTCCAGGATTATAATATGGGTCGCTCCTATGGAGCTTTAACGTCATAGGCATGATACCTGCTGATGCCTGGGATTTCAATACCAGGGCTTTGAAGATTCATTTTGTTGTTCAGGGAGGCAGGTTTTTTTCAAGCATTTAATTGTTGTTCGAAATATTAAGAGATTAAAGTTCTGTATGTTTGTGAAAAAGAATGATTTGGAAATAAAAAGATATCAGCAGGATATAGATGAACCGGAACTGATGCAAATGATTAAAGACGAAGAGGGTTGGGATTATGCAGATGATAAAATGGCAGAGAGGTATAAATTTGCTTTGGGTAACTCAATTACTTTTGTGGCTTATCAAAACGATGTTTTATGTGGCTATTCCAGGTCGCTGGATGATTGCGGCTTCTATATTTATGTGTGCGATCTGTTGGTAAAACCTGCTTACCGGGGTAATGAAATCGGAAGAAAACTAATGGGGTGCCTGATGGATGAGTATCCGGGGCAGACAGTATATGTGATGTCCGATGTGGATGCATATTACGAAAAAGTCGGGTTTCAAAAGATAGGATCTGTATTCGAGGTAAAGAAGTGATTATACTGCTAATTTAAGATTGTGGAGATTTATTCTTTAAGTTTAAACGAATGTTTTGATAAAAATTGAATGTCAATGTTATACGATTTTTTCTATTATATAACTCGAGTTGTAAGTTGTCTTATATCAAAATATTATAGCATGCAGTTAGGTCTTTGCTTATCAGGCAAAACTTTCTTTAGACTGTTGGAAGATGGCTTTTGGGTCAATATTTATTCTTCTGCCTTCTGCCTCTTAAACTTCTGACTGTTGGTCACTAACCTCAAAAAATCTAACCATCCCTTGTAGTCATCAACTATTTTCTAAAAACTAAAAACTATTCACTAATAAATGTATCAATTACTATCCAAATCGCCTCTTTTTTCAGGATTAACAGAAGAAGAGATAAAAAAAATCTTTTCTCGGATTGTATATCAGGTTCGCAGTTATGCCAAAGGTGAACTGATTGCATCGGCGGGAGAGGAGTGCCGTTCGTTACAAATTGTATTTAAAGGAAATGTGAAGGGAGAGATGATTGATTATTCCGGACGGGTGTTGAAAATTGAAGACATTCCCCCACCACGGCCATTGGCTGTGGCATTTTTGTTTGGGCAAAACAACCGTTATCCTGTTACAGTCAGTGCAACCGAATACACTGAACTCATCGTAATCCCCAAACCATCGGTAGTGACACTCATGCAGATCAGTGAGGTGTTTCTGACCAATTTTCTGAACGCAGTATCCAACCGGGCTCAGTTTATTTCCGGCAAACTGCGTTTCCTTTCTTTTAAGACCCTCAAGGGTAAGCTGGCCCATTACCTCATGGAACTGGATCGTAATCAGCAACAAAACGGTAAAATCAATATTCCCAGGAGTCAGGAAGAATTGGCAGAACTCTTTGGAGTTGCACGGCCTTCCCTTAGCCGCACCTTAAGGGATCTTCACCATAGGGGGATTATCGAGGCCAATGGCAGGGCTGTGACCATTATCGACCGTGAAGCTTTGTTGGAAGATAACGAGTGATCTCCCAAAATGCACAGATGGCTACAAGTCTAAGCCTTCGAAAACTGCAATGGTCTGCCCTTCTACGTTTTGTAATTCCATTTTATTGCCGGTGATGGATAATTCCTTGCAATCATTAAGGGCTTTGAGAAAAGCTGTTTCCAAATCCATTGTGTGCGCACAGTACATTTTGGTAGAAGCAATGTTTTTAAAACTTACTTTGTCATCTGCGTTGAACTGAAATTGCCCAAAAAAAGAGTTGCATCCGGCAAATCCGTGAATGCGCTGTTCTTCGGCATCGAAAATGAGGTGTGGTTCGCGGGCTTCAATTTCAGGGAGGGTATCCAGCCCTTCTATTTTTGTTAAGATCCATTTTTTGCCCGTAAGTGTCACCATCAAATCATTTTTTAGATCATCTTCCTTTTTCTTCAGGATATAATGCTCTTCCAATAGCCCCTTGATGCGTTCCTTATCCTTGTTGAGCATAATCATTACAGAGTCTTCAAATTGGTAAAAAGTTTCGTTGTACCTGTTTTTAAATACCCAGATGTTATCTTTGTCTCCTTTTGTTATTTGGCCAGAGGAGATAAATGGGACACTGTCCCGGTCAATGTAAACCTGTGAAATTTCGAATGAATTATCAGGGTTGATGGTCAGGGTTGTTTCTATCCCGGGGCAGTCGGCACAGGGAAGCAGGCCTGCATAGACTCCGCTGATGTCTTTAGTTTCATCCCTGGTCGGATTATCTGAAGAAATTTTCCCTGAGGTTTTATGAGAGCAATTGGTATAAGTCAATACGGAAACAGTGGCAAAAAGCAATAGTTTTGAGATTTTCATAATTTTGCGTTTTAAAAAAACAATGGTTTGTGCAAACAGGGGTTGTTTACGAATGTAAGACTTGTAATTTTAAAATGGTTGCTTTTAATGATTAATTTTTAAACAATCGTCTGTTAAAAATACCTTCTTAATTACGTTAAAACAAATAAACCGGTCAAACGTTTTGTTAACCAATACTCAGAGTAATAAATCGAAAAAAAGAATCAATGAGCGCTTCCCGGTCCGAAACCATCTCTCCGGCATCTTCACAACGAAACTTTTATGCTTTTTTGTGGCATGCATCTCTGCTGGCCTTTGCAAAAAATTTCATGGATGTGGATACGGTTTTGCCGGCCATGCTGATTGAGTCGGGTGGAACCTCTCTTCATGTGGGGATAATGACTGCTATCTTGTTGGGAGGAACCCGTTTTGCCCAGTTATTTTTTGCTCCATACATCAGCAATCAGCCATTTAAGAAGAAGTTTTTATTGCTGGGGATTAATTCCAGAATTCTTTCTATCGGAGCTCTGGGAGGGATAATCTTTTTTATGCAGGCCGGTGATGCTAATTGGGTTTTATGGCTGATTTTCTTCTTTATTTCAGTATTTGCTTTGGGGGGCTCCTTTGCCAATGTCAGTTATATGGATATCATCGGCAAATCTTTGCTGGAAGAGAAGCGAAAGAGTTTTTTTTCTGCCCGGCAGGTTTTGTCCGGAGCTATTGTGCTCATTTCGGCCTATGTGGCCCGGCAGGTACTTGCTTCTGAAAGTTATCCTGTAAATTATGCCTACATGTTTTTGTCCGGTGGATTTTTCCTGTTGCTGGCATCCATTGGGTTTTGGTCAATCAGAGAGGAGATTGCCTCCAGACTCCGGATCAAAGGAACTTTCAACTTCTTTTCGGTTATGCGTAGGGAGATGAAAGAGAACAAAAGGCTGGTGCATTTTTTGGGATTTATCAACACGCAGGGTATTTCAGTCTCTTTCCTGCCTTTTGTTGTGCTGTACGGAAAAGATTATCTAAATGCCGGAAGTGGCTCCACGGGTGATTTTCTGTTGTATAAAGTAATAGGAATGGTGGTGGTCAGTCTCGTGGTAGCCGCAGTGGCCAAGAAGATGCGTTACAATTACATGCTTTATGGAAATGTGGTGTTATCAGTTTTGATGGCAGTACTAACACTGCTTAGTAAAGATTTGTCTTCACTATATTTTGTATTCCTGATTGGCGGAGTTGTTTTTTCTCTTTTCAACATTACTATGAATGGAGTGTTACTCGAAGTATCAGGAAAAGAAAACCGGGTTCTGTATGCGGGCATCACCGGCGCAGGAAATGTTTTGCCGGTGCTTTTCCCATTGTTGGGAGGATGGATTATTGACCAACTGGGCTTCACCACTTTTGTTGGGATATTTCTCTTTTTTTCGCTGATATCGGTTTGGTTTATTTACAAAATTGATTGCAAGAAGTAAAGCCAGTTGGAAAACCCTCTGAATCCCCATCGGGGGGACTTAAAAAAATATCATTATTGCCGTGTCTTTTTCCTTTGGTTAATGGGTGTTATTGCCATGTGGATTCGGAAATTCCAAGACTGACTAGAAGCTACTGACTAATTTCCACTCATCTTATCTTTCAAAAACTCTGTCCTTACCGAGGTGTTTTGAATACTCATTGGGAGGGTGACAGTTGCTTCAAGCCCCCAGTCGGTCAATCCTTCATAGGTGCCGCGTTTTTCGCCGCGGGTCATGTCCATCAGCGAACAATCTCCATTGCGGACATCTCCCCACGACCACGCCAGCCAACCGATTTGGTGCTTTTGACATTCTTTCATGATGGTTTCGTAATCAATCCATTCTTTACACCCAACGCCCATAGGAGCAAATTCACCTACAATCAATGGGAGATCCATATCCACCGCTTTTTGCAGTCCTGTTTTTATTCTTTCTGTAGATCCATGATCTGCAGGCCACCAGATATGGACAGAGAAAAGCAAATTGGTTTCGGGATCGTGTTTAAGAAGTTCCGGACCGGTTTCCATGAGAATGTCAATATCCTGTCCCCATCCGGAGGCATCGATGACCAGTGGACAACGGAGACCGGTTTTCCTGATTCGTGAGATTGCTGTTTTGTAACCTTCCAGAAATTCAGGTGCTTTCACATCGTGTCCACCACATTCGTTGGCAATATTCAATAACAAATAGGGCTCATGTTTCCGGAGAACTTTGACAATTTTGGGTTTCAGCCAATAATCAACCTGACTTTGTAATTTTTCAAAATCACCCGTAGCCCCGTGGAGTTCAGGCATGGGGAACATTCCATTATTAATGGCATTCTGAATTACCTTATCAAGATTCTCTGCCGTAGCGATGGAATCATCTTCATTGCTAAGCCATACAATGCGGACTGAGTTGGCACCCGTTTGAGCAATTTCAGTCATCAGTGTATCTCCGGTAGGATCATCCGACCAGATAAACATCTCATTCACACCCCTGAGCACAACCTGTTCTCCGTTGGCATCAAACAGGTGTCTGCCATTAACCGTCATCGTCGATTCTGAATTGGTGAAATAGAGAATCATGGCAATGGCCAGGAAAATGAGTATGGTGGTGCGTTTTTTCTTCATATTGCGAAAATAGGAGAAAAAATTAAATCCATTGTTTTTCAAATGTCAATAATGGCATACTTTGCAGGGAATTGTTTTTTATGAGAATAAAAATAAAGCCACAGAAGCAGTGATGCCATTTTTGTTCATGCATCACTACTGCTGTGGCTAAATTCTAATTGTGTCGAAGCCTAAACCATAAATCTGTCATTGGCAACGTATTGAAATATCTCCTTTTGAGCGATATTCTAGGGCTCAAAGCGCTCATGCGAAAAATACAGTAACTTTTTGGACAATCTTTTTATGTGTAAGAACTGAAATCTAAACTACTGACTGCTTCACTAAAAACTACCGGCTAATTTTTACTTATTCAATCATCGGAACTCCTTTTTCTGTCCTGACCACCTTTTTAATCATGCCGTTTTCATCATATTCCAGTTTGTCGATGCAAATGCTACGACGAAAGGGACCTCCGTTTTCCAATCCGGCAGTGTGGTAAATGAAATAATCATTTCCTTTAAAGTTCACGATGGCCTGGTGGTTGGTTGGCGAGTTGGGGATGGTGTCGTGAATGACACCCTGATGGTCCCATGGACCTGTGATGCTTTTGCTGGTTGCATATTCCGTTCGGGAAGGATAACCTGCAGCATAGCTCATGTAATAGGTGTCACCACGTTTATGGACATAAGGCGCTTCAAAGAAGTTGGTCAATCCTTCTACGTTTTGAACCAGCCCATCCAGTTCCATCATGTTTTCTTTAAGTTTTACCATGCGCACTTCATTCCAGGAGCCCCAAAAGAAGTAAACCTCCCCGTCGTCATCTACAAAAACGATCGGATCTATATTGAGAGGAATGGAATTGGTCGTGGTGTCCATAATAAGTGCTTCGCCTACCGGATCGTGATAAGGGCCTGTGGGATGATCAGCTACCGCAACCCCCATAGCAAAACCCTCGTTTACCCTGGTTGCCGGATCTTTATGTACGATGGGAACATACCACCAAAATCTGCCATTGTTTTCTACGATGTCTCCGGCAAACGCATTGTGTGAACCCCATTCAAAATCATCTACCGATAATTTGGAACCGTGATTGGTCCAGTTCACCATATCCGTAGTAGAGAATATGTACCATTTGTTCATGAGAAATCCATCAACTCCTTCGGCTTGCTCATCGCTGCCAGTAAACAGATACAATGTATCGTTATGAACCAGCACTGATGGATCGGCGGTGAAAGGTTCCTCAAAGAGTGGATTCCCACTGTATTTGATTTCTCCTTTATCTGAATTCTTTGGGGTGGAGTTTCCTGATTTGGTTTGACAACTGCCGAATACAACAATCAACATCAAAAGCGGAAATAGTTTTTTCATATTGTTTTTTTAAGAATTAGTTTCAATTTTTTCCAATAACGAAATAACATCTTTTTCAAATAAAACAGGAGGATAAATGGTTATTGCTGGAGGAGTGTAGAAGAGATTTTTAAATAAGACAACTTTATCCTAAATAATAAAAGTTTTTATCTTTGCCCATTGTTTAAGCTTCAAAAAAGGATAGATAATGTTATTGTATAATCGATTAGGGCCTTCAGAGTTGAAAGCACGATTGCAGGCTGAGAAATTTCAGCGTCGTACCGTTTCATTTTACAAATATTTTAAAATTGAAAACCCACAGGAGTTTCGTGACGAACTTTACATTGCCTGGAATCAGTTGCAGTGCTATGGGCGGGTGTATGTGGCTCACGAAGGCATTAATGCCCAGATGAGTGTGCCCGAACACTTTATTGACGATTTTATAGCGCACCTTGACTCTGTTGCGGTGCTGAGAGAAATCCCACTTAAATGGGCCGTGGAAGATGATGGAAAATCTTTTTTGAAGCTGGTAATAAAAGTGCGTCCCAAGATTGTGGCTGACGGATTGAAAGATAAGGTATTCGATGTGACCAATGTGGGAACGCGACTTTCTCCTATGGAGTTTCACAATCTGGTCCAACAGGACGATGTGATTGTGGTGGATATGCGCAACAGTTACGAAAGCGAGGTTGGACATTTCGAGAGCGCCATCTGTCCTGAAGTTAGAACTTTCCGGGAGGAAGTGGAGCTGGTGGTTGAGCAACTTCAGGAGCAGAAAGACAGGAAAATTTTGCTTTACTGCACCGGTGGGGTCCGCTGCGAAAAGGCCAGTGCCTGGATGCGCCATCATGGTTTTTTGGATGTAAACCAACTGCATGGCGGGGTGATTGCATATACCCATGAGATTAAAAAGGCAGGATTGCCATCTCAATTTATAGGAAAGAATTTTGTCTTTGACGACAGACTGGGAGAACGGATTACTGAAGATGTCATCAGCCATTGTCATCAGTGTGGCAAACCATGTGATACACATGTGAATTGTGCGTACGATCCCTGTCACAAACTGGTTATTCAGTGCGATGAATGTGCGGAGAAATATGCAGGTTGCTGTAGCAACGAGTGTTATCAGGAGTTTACGCATTCAGAGGTTCGTGGTTCGGTTCGACAGGATGAGGTTGAGACTAAGGCTAAGGTTCAGAATTAAAGCGAGCGTACTCATTTAATATTAAGCTGCAGAGCGGCGAAACAATGGTAGAATTATGATTAAACAATATGCCCAATACTAAAAGTAATTTCTGGAAAACAGCCAAACGCCCACTGGTAATGCTGGCACCCATGGAGGATGTCACCGATACAGCCTTTCGTGAGCTGGTGCTGCACAACACCCAGCCGGGCAATTTGGATGTGATTTTTACTGAGTTTACCTCTACCGACGGATTGTGTCATCCTCAGGGACGCGACAATGTTGCCCAGCGATTGGTGGTGTCGGAAACAGAACGGCAACTGCTCAAAGAAAAAGGGGTGAAGATTGTTGCACAGATATGGGGCAATAAGCCGGAAAAATATCTGGAAGCCGTAAAGTATCTTGACGAGAATTACGATTTTGACGGGATTGATATCAATATGGGTTGCCCCGTGCGCAACGTGGTTACCCACGGCAGTTGCTCGGCTTTGATTGACAACGAATCTCTGGCAGCAGAAATAATACAGGCTACACGTGAAGCCACCTCTCTTCCGCTAAGTGTCAAGACGCGTATAGGCCTCAAAAAGGTGGATACGGAACGCTGGATGAATTTTCTTTTTCGTCAGCCTCTGGATGGTGTCATTCTGCATGGGCGCATACAAAAGCAGATGTCGGAAGGTGCAGCCGACTGGAACGAAATCGCCAAAGCTTCAGTCATAAGAGATGAGTTGGTCCCTGGTGTGCCTTTGATTGGCAATGGAGATGTTTTTTCGCTTGACGACCTCCATGAACGTTGTAGCCTTTTTAAAACCGATGGTGTGATGATAGGTCGTGGAATTTTTAGGAACCCATGGATGTTTCAATCCACACTTCAGGACGTTGATGTTGAAAAAAGAATGGATACCCTTTTAAGGCATCTTCAACTTTATGAAGCAGCATGGGGTAATAACCGGCCATTTCCAATTCTAAAGCGGTTTTTTAAAATCTATATTTCCGATTTTCGTGGGGCAGCCGGGTTGCGTAAGGAATTAATGGAGACCAATAGTTTTGAAGAGGCCCGAAGGGTGGTGGAGAGAGGCAAAGCGCATGGAGCGCAGAGCATGGAGCCGACCGTCAAATGAAGGTCACCCAAGTGCGGTGGATTCTTTCTGAAGAAAGCGGCAGAGCCGGGGCCAATCCGTTAGAGATTATATATGTGGAAATCAGGTGCGGCGGATTCCGATCCGCTGTTTTTTTTAATGCAAGGGATTCCTTGACAAGCAAAACAGCAGAGCAGAGGCTAATCCTTTTTACAAGATGGCGGATCGGAATCCGCCATACCTGTCAATGGGGGATTAGAGTCAGCTATGTCTGTTGTGGTGAGGCAATTGTCTTGCGTCTTTTAACAGCTTACCAAACCCAAGAGCGGCGAAAGATCGGTAGAGTTGCTGGCCGGCCTTCAGCAATGAAGGCTTCCGGGTGAGGCGGATTCTTTAACAAGCAAAGCAACAAAGCTGAGCTCCAATCCGCTGTTCTCATAATTCAGGGGAATTTTTGCTGGGCAAAGCGGCAGAGCCAAAGACGATCTGCGGTCTAATGGCGGATCGGAATACGCTATACCTGTCAATGGGGAGATTGGAGTTCTCCATACCTGGGAGGCGAGGCCCATATTTTGATTCTTTTAGCCCCGTCCTTTCTTTGCTCTCCTGCGAATACCTGGTGTATTCACGATATTTTCCACAAATCTGTTAATTCTCCGCGATTCGGGTAAATTCCACCAACTTCTGCCTTCTGCCTTAAAACCTTGTTCACTCTCTTTCAACTCCGATAAAAACCTCATATGATTCAAATCCTTATGTGTCTTCTGTGGTTTAACCCTAACCCTCCAATGTAAAAATTCCCCGAATATCCCTGAAAATTGCAAAACTTTTAACATCTTTACGGGCCGAAACGGAGAAAAAGATATTTGTGCGAAACTATTCTGAAATAGGATGTTTGACCCTGCTTGGGGTAACACTTACGGTTTATGTAGCTGTAGGTGCATGTCAGCCTTATGAGGAATGGCCTGACAGTCCGGAGAAGAACATCTCTGCCGAAGAGGTTGTTAAAGCCCTCACGGAGGGTAAGGGGAAACACTATTTTTTGAAGATTTCCAAGTCCTCTGTTCTGTCAGGTGATGACAAAGAATCTTTGCCCGTTTTTTCTACTGTTAATATTTCTGCATTGTCAGGTATTTCCGTTCTTCCGGAGATTTTACCCGATGCGGTTTTATTTACACTTCCACAACGTTGCGGCTCAGAGGTGTGGCTGACAGATTTTCAGGATGAAAAATACCTCAGGCAAAAGCCGGAAACCCGGAATTCTGTAACTTTTCCTTCTCTTGAGATACGGGCAGGACCTTCTGTGGCTTGATTCTTTATTCCCGATACTTCCGCCATCAGAGTTGGAGCTTGAAAATATTTGGCACCAATTCTGCAGAGTACGGAAGTTTTATTTCAATTTGTAAAACATTAATTGTTAAAAATATATGTCTGCATTTAATCAGATAATGACCAAGTTGTTTGGCAGTAAATTTACACGTGACCAGAAACTGGTGATGCCTGTTGTCGAACAAATAAAAAGCGTTTCTCCGGAAATAGAGAAACTCTCCAATGATGAACTGCGTCAACGCACGCTGGATCTTAAAGCCCGCCTGGATGAAAAAGTGAGTGACGAGCAAAAGCAAATTGATGAGCTCAAGGAAAAGGCCGATACCCAAAAAATGGGCATCAATGAGCGCGAGGATATTTATGACCAGATTGATAAGCTGGAGGACGAAATTACCGAAAAACTAAAGGGAACACTGGATGAAATTCTGCCCGAAGCTTTTGCGGTAGTAAAAGAAACCGCAAAGCGATTCAAAGAAAACGAAACAGTGACAGTAACGGCAACCGACTTCGACCGCGACCTTGCTGCCAAACATGATTTCGTGGAGATAGAGGGTGAAAATGCCATCTTCCACAATACTTGGCAGGCCGGTGGTAACGAAATCACCTGGGATATGGTGCATTACGATGTGCAGCTGTTTGGTGGTGTTGTTTTGCATCAGGGTAAAATAGCAGAGATGGCCACAGGTGAGGGAAAAACCCTGGTGGCAACCCTGCCGGTGTTTTTGAATGCACTGACCGGAAGAGGCGTACATCTGGTAACGGTGAACGATTACCTGGCCAAGCGTGACTCCGAATGGATGGGGCCCATATTTATGTTCCATGGATTGAGTGTGGATTGTATTGACAAACATCAGCCCAACTCGGAAGCACGCCGAGCTGCTTACAAAGCAGATGTCACCTACGGAACCAACAATGAGTTTGGTTTTGATTACCTTCGTGACAATATGGCTGTTTCCCCCAAAGACCTCGTGCAGCGCAAGCACAACTATGCCATCGTGGATGAGGTGGACTCCGTATTGATTGACGATGCACGTACTCCCCTGATCATTTCAGGTCCCGTGCCCAACAAAGGGACAGACGAACTCTTCATGGAATATCGTCCCAAAGTGGAAAAACTTTTCGAGACACAGCGTGCCTTGGTGACCAAAATACTGGCTGAGGCTAAGCAGAAACTCAAATCTGAAGATTCCAAAGTGCAGGACGAGGGCGCCCTGCTGTTGCTTCGTGCCTACAAGGGACTTCCTAAAAATAAGGCCATCATTAAGTTTCTGAGTGAGCAGGGAATGAAAGCCCGAATGCTTAAGACTGAGAACTTCTACATGCAGGAGAACAATAAAAACATGCATGTGGTGACCGATCCTCTTTATTTTGTAATTGATGAGAAAACCAATTCGGTGGAAATGACCGATATGGGAATCGATTTGATTACCGGAACCAGCGATGATGCCAATTTCTTTGTGCTACCGGATATTGGTTCTGAAGTGGCTGCCCTGGATAAAGATGAATCTCTGAAAGAAGAGGACAGGGTGGAAAAAAAGGATGAATTGCTTCAGAATTATGCTGTCAAATCGGAGCGCGTTCATACCGTAAATCAGTTGCTTAAAGCATACGCCATGTTCGAGAAGGATGTGGAATATGTGGTGATGGACAACAAGGTTAAAATTGTGGATGAGCAGACCGGCCGTATTATGGAGGGGCGTCGCTACTCCGACGGTTTGCACCAGGCTATTGAAGCTAAAGAAAGGGTTAAAGTTGAAGCGTCCACACAGACCTATGCCACCATTACACTCCAGAATTATTTCCGGATGTACAACAAGCTCGCGGGTATGACCGGTACCGCAGAGACGGAAGCTGGTGAATTCTGGGATATTTATGAACTCGATGTTGTGGTTATTCCCACCAATCGGCCAATTACCCGAAAAGATCATGAGGATTTGGTGTATAAAACCACTCGGGAGAAATACAATGCCGTTATCGAGGAAATTTCCGGGCTTGTAAAAGCCGGCAGACCGGTACTCGTTGGTACTACTTCGGTGGAGGTATCGGAGTTACTTAGCCGGATGCTTAAAATTCGTGGCATTAAGCACAATGTCCTGAACGCCAAACAGCACCAACGGGAGGCCGAAATTGTGGCCGATGCAGGTAAGGAGGGTGTAGTAACCATTGCTACCAACATGGCCGGTCGTGGTACCGATATCAAACTTTCCAAAGAGGTGAAAGAATCTGGTGGTTTGGCCATTGTGGGTACTGAGCGTCACGAATCACGCCGTGTGGACCGTCAGTTACGTGGTCGTGCCGGTCGTCAGGGTGACCCGGGTTCTTCTCAGTTTTTTGTCTCGCTCGAAGACAATCTGATGCGTCTGTTTGGTTCCGATCGTATTGTGAAATATATGGACCGTATGGGAATCCAGGACGGAGAGGTGATTCAGCACAGTATGATTACCAAGAGTATTGAGCGGGCGCAGAAGAAAGTGGAAGAGAACAACTTTGGTATTCGTAAGCGTCTGCTGGAATATGATGATGTGATGAACTCACAGCGTGAGGTGATTTATACCAAACGTAAGCATGCTCTGTACGGGGAACGTATTCAGGTGGATATCTCCAATATGATGCTGGATACCTGTGAGGAATTGGTCACCGAATATCAGGGAACCAATGATTTTGAAGGATTCAATACTGAGTTGATACGTACTTTCTCCACCGATTCTCCGTTTAAACAGGAGGAGTTTATGAAAACCAAGGTGGAAGAGCTGGCAGATAAATTACATACAAAAGTATGGGACAATTATCAGCGTAAGATGGAAACCATTGCTCGTCAGGCTTATCCTGTAATCAAAGATGTTTTTGAGAATAAAGGAGAAGTTTACGAAAACATCGTGGTTCCCATTTCCGATGGACAGCGTGTCTTCCAGATTACCACCAATCTCAAAAAAGCCTACGAAACAGAGGGTGCCGATCTGGCCAAATCATTCTCTAAGGCCATGTTGCTGCTTACCATTGATGAAGCCTGGAAAGAGCACCTTAGAGAACTGGACGACCTGAAGCAGGCGGTACAGAATGCTTCGTATGAACAAAAAGATCCGCTGTTGATTTATAAGTTTGAGTCGTTCAATCTTTTCAAGACAATGATTGGGGAGAACAACCGAAAAGTGGTGGCTTCTCTTGCCAAGGCACACATCCCAATCAGGGATGCCAGTCAGGTGAAACAAGCTGAAGAACGCAAACGCAGCGATATGGGACGTCTGAAAATGCAGAAAGATGAAATGCCCGGAGTGGGAGCACCCGGGGGTGCGTCAAGAGGTGGACAGCCTGGAGGAGCGCAGAAAGAAAAGCCCAAGGCAGAGCCGGTACGTGTGGAAAAGAAGGTGGGACGTAACGATCCCTGTCCTTGTGGAAGTGGTAAGAAATACAAACAATGTCACGGAAAATAAAGGTCTATGTTTTTACTGAATTATATTAGCTGGAACCCCGATCCTGAGATTTTCTCTATGGGACCGTTGACCGTACGTTATTACGGACTGCTTTTTGCCCTGGCTTTTTTGTCGGGCTACTACATCATTGAGCGAATGTTTAAGCGGGAAGATATTCCCGAAAAATGGCTCGACAAACTCTTCATTTATGTGGTGGTAGCCACCGTTGTCGGAGCACGTCTGGGGCATGTCTTTTTTTACGGATGGGACTATTACTCTCAGCATCCGGGAGAGATTCTTGCCATCTGGCATGGCGGTCTGGCCAGTCACGGCGGAGCCATCGGAATATTGGTAGCTATCTATTACTATTCCAAAAAAGTTTCCAAAAAACCGATGCTCTGGATTCTTGACCGTCTGGTGGTGCCGGTCGCTTTAGCTGCGGTATTTATCAGACTGGGAAACCTTATGAATTCCGAAATTGTGGGTCGGGTTACCGATGTACCCTGGGCTTTTTGGTTCCAGCGAGTTGACGGCCAGGAAATAGTTACGCTTAGGCATCCAACTCAAATATATGAAGCCCTTGCGTATCTTGGTACATTTGTCTATTTGATGTTTTTGTATTGGAAAACCAATGCAAGGCTACGTCAGGGGCTTCTCTTCGGAGTTTTTCTGATAGGTGTTTTTGCTTCACGCTTTATCATTGAATTTGTGAAAGCAGATCAGGAAACTTTTGAAGCAGGAATGGCCATAAATATGGGGCAAATATTGAGTATTCCTTTTGTGGTTGCCGGTTTGTACTATGTGCAAAAGGCCATCAAAAGAGGTCCTGTTCAGAGACAATAATCGGGAAAGGACATTAAAAACAACAATGGCGGCTGATTTTCAGTCGCCATTGTTGTTTTAGAAAATTGCCACGCCGATTCTCACCGAAAACCGGTTGTATTTTATTTTTCTCTCCAGCTCTCTGTATATCCAATGTTCCTGCACATGTCCGGATACCTGATAATGATAGCCCACAGAGAACAACAGTTTGTTTTTTCCTTTTAGTGGAATTAAATACCCCAAATGATATTGGGTAAAAAAGCCGCCCTTGGTCTCCAAAACTTCTGCGTATTCCAGGCTTGCATCTTCAAGAGGAAATGAGTGACCCAATGCGCCCTGCAGGAAAAACCCGCCATTGTCTTTTGAAGGAAAAAAATATTTGATATCAGGGCCTACGGGTAAAAGAGGTACATCAAACCATTCTACTCCGGTGGTTAATCCAACAGCCCAGTGATCACCCAATCTAAGTGCCGGTGCAATCCGAAATGAACTAATACTTCCTTTTTCATCCGCAGATGAGCCAATAAACTGACCGAAAGAGGTGAAAAGGGTATATTCTTTCTGATCTTCATTAATTGTTTTTTCTTTTTCCTGAGCCAGACTGCAAAAAGTCGATATCAGCAGCAAAATGGTAATTGTTGTTCTCATTTCTTTGGGTTTTCAGTAAAGATGGGTTTTTTCCTGTTTAGTTGCGTAGAGAAAATTATTGAAAGCAACCTTTTTCTTTTTTATGCATCTGATAAACAACAGCATTTATGAAAAATCTATTCTTATACTAAACACCCAAAAATTAAACATCATGAAAAAAGTTTCCATTCTTCTATTGTCATTGGTTCTTATCGCCGGCTTTTCTTCCTGTAGTGACCAGATTGAAGAAACCTACACGGTGAATACCCCTGAGTATCTTAGTTATGAGGATTTGCGCTCTTCTTTTGCCCTAAAAAGTGCAGAAGCCATCCGGCAACCCGGCAAGTTTTATTTTAAAGACGATTTTATCTTTATCAACGAATATCAGAAAGGAATCCATGTGGTTAACAATGCTGATCCCTCCAATCCTGAAGTTTTGTCTTTTATAGAAATACCGGGCAATGTGGATATGGCTATAAAAGGTGATAAACTCTATGCCGACAGTTACATTGATCTGCTGACCATCGATATCAGCGATATGAACAATATTATGGAGGTGGATCGGGATACCAATGTTTTTCCATACATCATCCCTGAGTATGAATTGGGGATTCTTGGAGAAATTGACCAAAGCAGAGGAGTGGTTACAGGGTATAAAGTAACCGAGAAAACCCAAGATGTATCAGATGGCGGGGAAGCGTATCGACAATTTCCCCGTTGGGAGTCTTCTTTTTTTATGATGGATGGTGCCTTGTCCAACAATGTCAGTAACACAGGAACAGGTCAGGGAGGTTCAATGGCCCGTTTTACGGTCTTTGGCGATTATTTATATGCCATCGATAAAGCCTCTTTGAATTTGTTTGATGTATCAGAACCCGCCAACCCTGAATACAACAAGCGGATTCCTGTAAGCTGGGAAATCGAAACCCTGTTCCCATACAATCAGATGCTTTTTATAGGCGCCCGTTCGGGAATGTTTGTTTATAGTTTACAGGATCCCTCCAGTCCTCAGTTTATTTCGCAATTTAGACATGCGTCAGCTTGCGATCCGGTAGTAGTGGAGGGAGATTATGCTTATGTTACCCTCAGAGGAGGAAACCTCTGTGGTGCCATCGAAAGTCAACTGGAGGTAATCGATATTTCAGTCATTGAATATCCGGAGTTATTGGAGACTTACCCGATGACAGAACCTTATGGGTTGGGGATTGAAAATGAGGTGCTATTTCTTTGTGACGGAAAAGCAGGACTCAAAATTTATTATGCCAACGATCCTTATGCCATTGATGAGAATATGATTGCTCATTACAAAGATATTGATGCCTATGACGTGATACCCCTGGGCGAAGTTTTATTGGTGATAGGAGAGGATGGATTGTACCAGTACGATTACTCATCGCTGGAGGATATTCAAAGACTGAGCTATATACCAGTTTATGATAATTAATTGTACCAACAATTATCGCCTTAGCTGCGGAACTGCAAAAGAATGGTGTCTTTTTTCTTTCGCAGTTCCGCAGCTTTTTTAAGCGGCTACGCCGTTTAAATTCACACCACAGGTGTGAAAGATTCGTTTAATTCGATTAATTCGTGGACCAAATAAACAAGAAATGGCGTAAGCCATTTTTGTCTTTCGTGACATCGTAATAAACTTTTGAGATACGCATTATTATAATAAACTTTTTTTAAAAGAGAGGAACATTTTTGGAATAAACTTGTTTTCGATACTTGCATTTGAAACAATTTCCCCGGTTTGTTTTTAAGTCTTGTATAAACTAAGTTTGCAGGTTCAAAAAAATAGATTGATGCAAACACATACACTCTTATTCTTTTTTATCATTACCATCCTGCTTCTGGATGCTGTCTGGGGCTGGATTTTGGAAGAATTAAACCGCAAAAGCTGGGCAGATAAAGTTCCTGAGCGGTTATCAGACTTCTATCCTCAGGAGAAATTTGAAAAACAGAAGCAATACCGGAAAGTGAACCATCGGTTCGGGAAGATAAGTTCTACCTTTAGTTTGGTTGTGTTGTTGATTTTTCTGTGGTTTCATGGATTTGCCCGGGTAGATGAGCTTGTGCAACAGCTGACAACGCATTGGTTGTGGCGCCCTTTGTTCTTTTTTGGGGTTGTCGGACTTGCTTCCATGCTGATAGGGATCCCGTTTTCCCTTTATGAGACTTTTGTGATAGAGGAGAAATTCGGATTTAACAAAACAACTCCCAAAACTTTTATTCTTGATCAGATAAAAGGCATTTTTATCGGGGCCATTATTGGCGGCATTTTGCTGGGGTTGATAATCTGGTTTTATGAGTTTGCCGGTCGTTGGTTCTGGCTTTATGCCTGGATAGGACTTTTGGCGTTTATGATTTTCTTCAGTAAGTTTTATACCACGCTTATTTTGCCTCTTTTCAATAAGCAGACCCCTTTGGAGGAGGGCGAACTGCGCAGTGCCATTGAAAAGATGAGTCAAAAGGCCGGTTTTACCCTGGAAAATGTATTCGTGATGGATGGCTCAAAACGTTCGACCAAAGCCAACGCATTTTTCAGTGGATTTGGGAAAAACAAACGGATTGTCCTTTTCGATACCCTTATCAGGGATTTGGAAACAGATGAGATCGTTGCCGTACTGGCCCATGAAATCGGTCACTTTCGTTTGAAGCACATTGTACGGAGTACCGTTTTGGGGGTTTTACAAACTGGCATTATGCTGTTTTTGCTAGGGTGGTTTGTCAATGAACCGGCCCTGTCAGAAGCGCTGGGGGCTTCAAAACCTGTATTTCACATTGGTCTGATTGGTTTTGGTATTTTGTACAGCCCGGTGAGCAGTTTGTCGGGTTTGGGAATGACTATTTTTTCCCGCCGCAATGAGTATCAGGCCGATGCTTTTGCCGCAAAATATGCAAGACCCGAAGCCTTGCAAACCGCCCTGAAAAAGATTTCAGCCAATGCCTTGAGTAATCCCACACCACATCCGTGGTATGTTTTCTTTAACTATTCGCATCCACCGTTGCTGCAACGCCTGGAAGCACTCGATAAGAAGGTTCGGAGATAAGGGGGGAGAGATTTCAAATTCGGGTTTTAAACGTCATTCAACTAGAGGAGCACCCTGAATCAAGAAAGGAACTTGAATAAATAGCTGCCATTAAGCGAATAAAACCGGGCAAAAAACAACCCACATTGCAGAAATATATTTTCCTGAAATGTGGGTTTTCTGTTTTTTTAAAGGCCCTGAGCCCTAAGCACCATGCTCAACGCCCTCGGTACTTACTGTACAACCTGACGAACAGCCTCGAACAACTCTTCATGCTCATTGATCTTTTGATCGTTACCATATACACAATAAATGTCCTGATTCATTACATCTGAAATCATTTGTGCGTAACCAGAAATATCCTCAGCAGTCGTGTTAAGAATAGCGTTGCGTTCCTGTTGCATCTTTTCTTTGGTCTCTTTCTTAAAATAATTATTCATGGCGATTGAGCCTCTTTGAGATGCCGTAGTGGGATTATCAATGTTGGCAATAGTTCCAATAATGTAGCGGGTCATTTCGGCACTGTCGGCTTCAAAATTCTGCAGGTATTCAGCACCTGCATCATAGTTTTCAAGAGTTTCGGTAAGATTGGGATCCCGGTAAGAAGCAAACATCAAGGTTCCTGTAGGCGAAATTTGTGCCCAACCACCATAAGCACCACCCATTACACGGATTTGGGTTTGAAGGTAATCGGTTGAAAGAATCTGGTTAAGAACTTCCATTTTTCCGTCCCATTCATACCCCAATTTCTTGAAGTCATAACCTTTTGTCACATATTGCACCAAGGAAGAAGACAGGAGTCCCTCATTCTTAGGTTCAAGGTTGAATTTCCACTGATTCAGCGACACTTCGCCCTCGGCCAATTCAGGAACAAAATTATTGAAAGCTTCCTGGTAGGTAGTGTAATTTTCTCCCGAACAAGTGATACCGGCAATAAGATTCTGCTTTTTGATGAGCAATGAGGCCACTTTTTGCAGATTGGTGATGATTTCTTCATTTCTGGTCTCAAAATTCTCAGTCAGATCAGTAACGAAGTCATAATAAGTCAGACCGTTGATCATCTCATTGAACATTCCGGAATTTTTGAAATAGGAGGTCAGTCGATTCATGGCGACTCCCACTCCGTAATTCTTGGCCTGCGATTCTACCTGTGAATGATGACGTATCAGAAGTTCTTTCAACCGTTCTGTGTCATCAAATTTTGTGTGATTTAGTATTTCATCCAATAATTCAAACAATTTGTCTGTTTTGTCCACAGTGGCTTTGGTGGTAATTCTGAGTTTGGGAATGAGATTTTCATCAGAATTATTTTCCAGGTATGTACTCAGATAAGTGTAAAAACCACCGGTATGGATGTTTAACGCATTGTCGAGTTCACCAAAATCATAGTTTTCAGTATTCATTTTACCCAGCAGCTGACTCATCAGGTTCGCATAAGGGATAAGTTCCTGTGGCAAAGGTCGCAAATCAAAAAAGAAATTGGCATAGACAATATCGTTGGTGAAGTCTTCGTAATGTAACACAGGGATGTCACTTATGCTTTTTTCAGCTACTTCATACCACTGGACATCGTTGCTGATGTCTGAGCGTGACAACATTGGAATTGTTGCAACGGCTTCGGGGGAATCTTCCGCCTGCTGATACTCTTTCAGCGCTTTGGTTTTCTCAACAAGTTTTTGCAGCTCTTCATCAGAAAGGCTGGCTTTATAGTCAGCCAACTTTGCTTTTGTCTGTTCTGACATCTTCTTTTCCAATCCGGGTTCAGGTTTGAATACCATCATCAGGGCATGCGGATTGTCGATGAAATAGTCTTGTACAATTTGCTGAAGGATACCGTTTTTGATGCCTTCTTTGACTGCGGCAAGTGGCTTTTCAAATTCAATACCGTCGTAGATGTCTTCAGCGAAAAGAAAACTGTTTTTCAATGAAAAAAGGTAGATTAACCCTTTGTAAGGACTATCTCCCTCTCTGAGCCTGAATTCCATCCGATTGACGATACCTTCAATCATCTCTTCTTCAAAACCTTTCTGAGCAACAGTGTGAAGTGTTTCAGATACCACCTCCTGGAATTTCTCCCGGTCTTCGGGATTTGCATTCTGAACAATGAACTGGAAGATATTTTGCTTACTATCATCTACATAAGCATAAATGTCTTTTCCGATGCCGGCTTCCTGAAGCGCAAGGCGCAGCGGAGCTGATTCATGGTTAACCAATGCCTCGGAGATAATATCAAGTGCCATGGTTAGTTCATGGTCGGTAGTGAGACCTGCTACATAATAGTAACCCAGAAACGTTTTGTCATTGGTGTCACTTCCTTCAGGAACACTGTAGGTCTCTTCCAGTGTCTTCTTCTCACTGAAAGGCTCTTGCAGGGGAACTTCCAGCTTTTTCTCCTGCTTTTCGTAATTGGAGAGATATTCGCTGTTCAGGAATTCCAGTTCTTTGTCCAGGTCTGCATCTCCGTATAGAAAAATAAAACTGTTGGAAGGATGGTAATAGGTTTTATGAAAATTTTTAAAATAATCATAGGTTAATTCTGGAATTGCATCGGGATATCCGCCCGAGGAAACACCATAGGTATTGTCCGGAAACAAAACTTTATAGGTGTGGTAGTCCATTTGCCGTTCGGGGTTAGAAAAAGCACCTTTCATTTCATTGTAAACAACCCCTTTATAGGTGATCTCTCCATCCACGTCATCAAGTTCGTAATGCCAGCCTTCCTGTTCGAGGATGCGTGGATCGGAGTGAAGAAGCGGATTGAATACAGCATCCATATAGACATGCATCAGGTTGAAATAATCTTTGTTATTCATACTGGCAATGGGATAAGCGGTATAATCCGGCCATGTCATGGCATTCAGAAAAGTATTCAGCGATCCTTTCCGGAGAATGTCAAATGGACTTTTGGCCGGAAAATTTTCGGAACCATTGAGAACGGAATGCTCAATAATATGAGGGGTTCCATAATCGTGCTGGGGCAGAGTTTTAAAAGAAACTGCAAATACCTTGTTGGCATCATCTGCTGCAATTTTCATCAGTCTCGCACCGCTTTTTTCGTGCTCAAAATAGAGACAATTTGCGTTGACTTCCTCAACAAAACGGTTCTCGATTAGTTTGAAGCCATAATAGACTTCTCCTTCTTTGTGGGCAGGGCCATCAGAACATGACCACATTGAAATCATCATGGTGATTGCCACCAAATAAATCATGTGTTTCATTCGTTTACGGTTTTTGATTAAAAATTTTGATCGAATTCAATTATTAAAAGTAAACAATTTTCTTATTAATTGAGAGAATTCCTTGAAAAGTCGGGTTTTTATTTCTTAGAACCTATCTTTAAAAAGATTGTTTCTCCCTTAAATTGTTATTTTCGTTTATTAAAAATATATCACGATTGCCGGGAGAAAACAATCTTAATTTTTACCTGTTGCAAGTGATTTTATAAAGTTAGATCTATGTCCAAAAAAGCCATACTGTTAGCCAATCTGGGATCTCCCGATTCGACTCAAACCTCCGATGTACGAAGATATTTAAGAGAATTCCTGATGGATGAACGGGTCATTGACATTCCCAGGGTTCCCCGATGGCTGTTGGTTAATGGAATTATAGCCCCTTTCAGAGCTCCCAAAAGCGGGGCTAAGTATAAAAGCATCTGGACAGATGAGGGATCTCCATTGATTGTGCTGACGGAAAAACTGACCCGTAAAGTACAGGAGCATTCAGGCATACCTGCTTATATGTGTATGCGTTATGGCAATCCTACACCGGATGCTGCACTTTCACAGATTGCTCAGGAGCATCCGGATGTGGAAGAAGTGGTCTTATTCCCGCTATATCCTCATTATGCCATGAGCAGCTATGAAACAGCCGTGGAACATGTCAAAAAAAGTTGGGAACAAGGCCCCTGGAAATTTCAACTAAAAGTGATTGCTCCCTATTACAATTATCCGGGGTATATAAAGGCGTTGGCTCAAAGTATCAAGTCGCACATCGAAAAGGATTATGACCATTTACTTTTCAGTTATCATGGAGTCCCTGAGCGGCATATCCTGAAAGGAGATATTACGGGAAACCATTGTCTGAAAAGTAATGATTGCTGTCAGAAAGAATCACCCGCTCATCAAAAATGTTATCGTCATCAGGTTTTTGAAACTACCCGTCTTGTTGCAGAGTACCTGCAACTGCCTGCAGAAAAGCACAGTGTGTCTTTTCAATCCCGTTTGGGCAGCGACAAATGGCTGAGTCCCGCCACCGCGGATGTGTTGGCAACTCTTCCCAGGCAAGGCATAAAGAAGCTGTTGGTCATTACGCCGGCTTTTGTGAGCGATTGTCTCGAAACGCTGGAAGAAATACAAATGGAAGGCAGGGAAACTTTTCTGGAAGCAGGCGGAGAGTCTTTTACAGCTATTCCCTGTCTCAATTTGAATGATGACTGGGTAGAAACGATCGTTGAATTGGTTCGGTAGTCTTTATCCGATAGGTAATATTGTTTTATTATCATTTTTTTTACCGGACATAAAGAATATGAGTAAAAAACTACATGAAATGACCGTTAATGAACTGGGGCAACTTTTTCCAATTGTTATTCAGGATTACAGCGAAGAATGGGGCGAATTATATGAAACGGAGAAACAATTAATTCTTGACAGGTTTGATAGCGTGGAGATTGTGCGTATTGACCATATTGGAAGTACGGCAATTCCAGGGATGAAGGCCAAACCAACAGTTGATATTCTATTACAAGTAGCCGGGCAGGTTGAAATTTCCAAAATATTATCCGTTTTTAAATCGCTCAATTATCATCTCAACCAACATCCTGATAATCCCCCTCCTCATTTAACTTTTGTAAAAGGATATTCTGAGAAGGGTTTCAAGGGACAAACCTATCATGTTCATATAAGATACAATGGCGATTGGAATGAAATGCGGTTCAGAGATTATCTGATATCACATAAAACAAGTGCACAGGAATATCAGAACCTAAAATTGAGTCTTGCAGAGAAATTCAAGCATGACAGAGAAGCTTATACTAACTGCAAGTCAGATTTCATTGAAAGAATAAACAAGTTGGCACATTAAAAGATATTAACAAAGATAATGTTGTTAGTTTAGTACGGTTTTCTTGATTTCTTTCGGTTGACCGTTTTTATTATCGGTCGGCAGCTCTGCCCATTCCCACTGATTGACTTGCGGCAGATTAGATGCTTCATCATTGTCCTTTTTGTAGAAAGATAAAATATCCTGCAACTCATTGGGATGATTTTCAATGTGGTTGGCCTCAGACGTAAGTTTTGCATCAAAAATAAACTCTTTGGCCCTTTGGATGTTAAATACTTATTATGAAATTGTTTTAATTTTTTTTGACGATTATCTGCGAAATCTCATTTTTTGCTAACCTAGTGAATTTATATTGTTTATGAGCGTATTGATAGATCAGCATTCCAAAGTTATTGTTCAGGGTTTTACAGGAAAAGAAGGAACTTTTCATGCTGAACAAATGATTGATTATGGAACCAATGTTGTTGGGGGTGTGACCCCCGGTAAAGCAGGGACAACCCATCTGGGACTTCCTGTATTTAACACAGTGGCAGATGCCGTGGCAGAAACAGAAGCCGATACTTCTGTGATTTTTGTTCCTCCTGCCTTTGCCGCCGACGCAATAATGGAGGCTGCCGATGCCGGCATAGAATTGATTGTTGCCATCAGTGAGGGAATCCCCACTTCTGATATGATCAAAGTGAAGGATTATCTTTCATCCAGAAACAGCCGGCTGATTGGTCCCAACTGTCCGGGAATCATTAGTCCCGGTAAAGCCAAAGTTGGAATTATGCCTGGCTTTATCCATAAAGAGGGGAATATTGGTGTTATCAGTCGTTCAGGAACGTTGACTTATGAGGCAGTGGATCAGCTTACAAAGCTGGGGCTGGGTCAAAGCACCTGCATTGGTATAGGTGGTGATCCGGTTATCGGGACTTCAACGCTGGATGCGGTAAAGTTGCTCATGGAAGATGACAATACAGCAGGCATTGTGATTATTGGTGAAATCGGGGGTAGCATGGAGACGGAAGCCGCCCGATGGATAAACGACCATGGAACCAAACCAGTGATTGGTTTTATTGCTGGTCAGACTGCACCAAAAGGCCGACGAATGGGCCATGCAGGTGCGATTATCGGAGGAAAAGACGATACTGCTGCAGCCAAGATGAAGGTGATGAAAGAGTGTGGTATTCACGTAGTGGAGTCACCAGCTGATCTTGGAATTACCATGAAAAAAGCCTTGAAATAAATGTTTTCCTATGGGAATCATGGATATAGTCATGATTCCCATCGCTTTATTAAGCTTTGGAAAAACGATTGGTACTTTTTCGCAGCTCTTCAGCTTTAATTTTCAAATCTTTCAGATATTGCGTCATTTCATCCGATTCACGGGCCGTGCTTTGAATAGAGTCATTGAGCTGATCGATGGCAGAAGAAATTTGTTGCACTGCACTACTTTGTTCCTGACTGTTCATTACAATTTCACTCACCAGGTCAGCCGTTTTCTTTATCTCCGGAATTAAAGAATCCAGTTTTTGAGAGACCTCTTCTACCGAATATTTACTTTGCCCGACAAGCTGTTCCATTATTTCAGAGGTATTGCGACTTTGCTCAGCAAGTTTTCTTACTTCTCCTGCCACTACTGAAAAGCCTTTCCCTGATTCTCCGGCTCTGGCAGCTTCTACGGCTGCATTCAGGGCTAGTATGTTTGTTTGAAAGGCGATATCCCGAATCATCATGATTTTCTCATTTAAATCAATGATGCTCTTTTCTGCTTTTGAGAATGCCTCTGCACTGTTGGTTAATTCTGTATTTGAATGTGTACTGATCTTGCCTGTGGTACTCGCATGCTCACTATTGGAACGTGTGCTGATCAAAATTTCATTCATAGAAGTACTAATCTCTTCCATTGATGATGCCTGAAGATTTGTTCTTTCGGTCAGATGAACCAGATGATTGTTAATGTGTTCTGCTGCTTCATCTACAGTTTCAGCATTATTGTTAATTGAGCTAATGATCTCTTTGATACTGAGGGCCATGCTCTTGAGTCCCCTGACCATTTCCCCCATCTCATCGTTTCTTTCAATGTCCAGGTTGGCGTCCAAATCTCCTTCTTCAATCTTCCGGGCAAACGTTGCAATTTTTCCAATCGGTGAGACAATGTTAAAAACCATATTTAAAAGCAGAAAAGTAATGATAGCGAGTCCTGCTATTCCGATGATTGCCGTTGTAATAAGGCTTTTCTGGCCCTCCCGGACAATTGTGCTGCGTGGAGTAATAACAGCCAATCCCCAGTCCTTTTGCCATTGCGTGGGATGTACCGAGGATACTGTGTAATAGTTTGTGTTGGAGTTGATTTCTATCTCTGCTTCAATGGTTTGATTTTCAAGAAGAACTGAGGCATCCATAATGCGGAAAAGTTCAGGAACAGCTTCTTTTAGGAGTTTTCCCTGAATCTTTTTATCAGAAGATGCGATAATCCTTCCATCACCACTAAAAAGCAGAATGTCCTCCTCTGTATTACTGGTGAATTCTTCTGTCAATGCCTGGAAAAAAGATAGATCCAGATCTATGCCCATCAATCCCTGAAACTGTCCGTTTTTTTGAATCGGAACACAAATACTTGCAGCCAGAATGGAGTCTGAGTAATTGCCTTCATAATCTTCGTAATAGGGATTTGTTATCATTTCTCTATTGGACTGGTGAATCTGCTGATAAAGGCCTCCAGGGACTTCTCCATTCAAATCAAGCGTATCCTGCATAATGAAAGTGGAGGGCTTGGTGACTACATTGACCCTTACTCTTCCATATTTTTCTTTCCATGTATTATCGAGGGTATGCATTTGCCAGCTAAACCAGACACTTAAATAGCCAGCTTTTTCTTTCGCCAATTTTACCGATATGTCCCGGCTTTTTTCAATTTTTCTTTCAGGAGGCATCTCAGTCATGGTTTCTAATACTGAAGCTGTTGTTCTTGTGCCAATTAAATCTTGTTGAATTCTTGAAGTTATTAAAGCGGCAAACTCCTCACTACGGATTTTGGCATTCTTTTTTGTTTGGGAAATGTTCTCGTTGTAGTGATTGAATGATAAATAAAGAATGGAAGAGATGTAAATCAAAAACAATGGAACTAGGATTGTACTGATTACTTTGTTTTTTAGGTTTTTGGTCTTTTTCATGGGTGGTTTTTGAGTTTAAGTGGCTTCGGTTGCGATTTTGAAATATGGTGGAATAGAAAATATTTTGATTTTAGAAAGTGGGCTTAAAGTGTGCTTTTAAATTTTAACCCTGATGTGTTTAGGGTAAATGCAATTTTATATAAAAAAATCGAAATAACAGGTGTTTTTTGCAAAGGGGAACGTGAGAAATATTGCTATATTTTTAAATGTTAACTTTTAAACGCATTTGGTTAAAGGGTTGTGGATATTTTCGGGTTTTCCTAAAAATGTCTATTTTTTTAAAATAACCAGGAAAAAATTTCTTAATATGGCATATATTGCTTCGTAATAAGGTATCTAATGAATCTTCGAGGTTAGTTGTTTAAATATCATGAAAATTCAACTTAATAATCACTGTTTTTGAACACCTGTATTTTTACTTTTGTTAAAATAATAGATGAATAAGCCCTCTTGCCATCAATGGCCTGAGAAAAATTTTTAAATAAACCTATGAGGGAACAACAACTGGAGAAAGCAGCCAACGCTATCCGTAAATCAAAATATACCATTGCATTTACAGGAGCAGGCATATCAGTAGAAAGCGGTATTCCTCCTTTCCGTGGAGAAAATGGAATCTGGGCGAAATATGATTCTCAGGTACTGGATCTCGACTTTTTTCATGAGAATCCGGAGGAATCGTGGAAAGTGATCAGGGAAATATTTTACGATTACTTTGGTGTTGCCCGGCCCAATGATGCACATAAAGTTTTGGGGAGAATGGAACAAAAAGGATTATTAAAATGTGTCATCACCCAGAATATTGACAATTTACATCAGGAAGGAGGTAGTTCTGTTGTTTATGAGTTTCATGGTAATTCTCAGCGAATGGTTTGTACTCAATGCGGTCATTATTATCCCTCCAAAGAAGTGGATTTTCAGAAATTACCGGTTACCTGTCCTGAATGCCGCGGACTTGTAAAACCGGATTTTACTTTCTTCGGAGAGTCCATTCCCACGGAAGCATATTCCGGAAGTCTGGAAGCTGCCCGCAAAGCTGATGTGTGCATGATTATTGGCAGTTTGGGTGAAGTAATGCCTGCAGCAATGGTTCCATGGGAAGCTAAACGAAACGGGGCCACCATTATTGAAATTAATCCCAAACCTACCAATTTTACCGGCCCCCTTACAGATATTCATCTGGTGGCAAAGGCCTCTGAAGCGTTGTTGGCACTTGAAAAAAGATTGTAATTCATATTTTTTGTTATGCTAGAAATTTTCTCGAAGAATACCGAACCTGAATCGCTGTGGGTTCCGATTCTTGTCTCAGCCATCGTGTTAATCGCTGTTTGGGTGGTTGGGGTATGGATAACGCGTACCCTGAAGCGCGTAATGCGACGCCAGATGAAAACAGGCATTGACAATGTGTTTAATCTGGTGAAGACGCCCCTGAAACTATTGTTGGTAAGTATTGCTGTAAGTGTGTTAAATTACTATTTCCAGGATTATTGGAATATGGAAACCAATCAGTTGGTATTTCTTTTATTGGTGTTTATTATTACCTGGTTGGGAATTGCAATCATCAAGAGCATTAAGCATTTTGTGCTGGCAGGGTATGATATGGAAAATGAAAACAACCTGAAAGCCCGGAAAATGCACACCCAAATGCGCGTTTTTGAAAGAATTATGATTGTACTGATCGTTTTTATTTCCCTGGCCGTAGCCTTGCTTAGTTTCGAGAAAATCCGGGAAATAGGACTCAGCTTGTTAGCCTCAGCAGGTATTGCCGGGTTGATTCTTGGTTTCGCAGCTCAAAAGAGTTTGTCCCTGCTACTGGCCGGTTTTCAGATTGCCATTACGCAGCCCATAAGGCTCGAAGATGCTGTAATTGTTGAAGGTGAGTGGGGCTGGATAGAAGAAATTACCCTTACTTATGTAGTCGTCAGGATATGGGATAAACGACGTCTGGTGGTACCTATCAATTATTTCATAGAGAAGCCCTTTCAGAATTGGACAAGACATTCGGCTGAGATTATGGGAACGGTTTTTATTTATGTGGATTATGGTTTTCCGGTTGAAAAGATGCGTGAGGAGATGACCCGGATTCTTCCCCGCATTCCTGAGTGGGATGGCAATGTAAATGTATTACAGGTTACCAGCTGCACTGAGAAAACCATGGAGCTGAGAGCCCTGGTAAGCGCCTCCAATTCGCCCAGAGCCTGGGATTTGCGGGTTCGGCTGAGAGAAGAACTGATTGCCTTTATGCAAAGGGAATATCCGCAATATCTGCCCAAAGCCAGAGTTACACTTGAGAATAAAGATGAAAACAGCTGATAAACAGCATTAATGGCGCTCTGCAGCTGTTAAAATAGCCTTAAATCCTCCTTTAATTACAAAAGTTTTAACATCTTTACAGTCCGAAAAAATTTAAGTTTGTTTTTCTAGCCTGACGAATCAGTTATTCAGGTTAAATTTAGAATCAGAAACTTAACCAGATTTGAAATGAAACGAGCATGGCAAAAGATGCCACAAAAGACAATGTATAAATCTCTTACATGCGAGTTCCATCAGACCAATAACTTAGATAAATTTTATACTGATGAAATTACTAGAAGGAAAAACTGCAATTGTAACCGGCGCTGCCCGGGGAATAGGTAAGGCCATCGCTCTTCGATTTGCCGCTGAAGGATGCAATGTTGCGTTTACCGATTTGGAATACAACGAAGCTGCTCAGGCTACTGAGAAAGAAATTGAGGCAATGGGCGTCAAAGCAAAAGGATATGCTTCCAATGCTGCTAAATTTGAGGAGACTCAACAGGTGGTTGACGAAATTGTAAAGGACTTCGGACAGGTGGATATTCTGGTCAACAATGCCGGTATTACAAAGGATACGCTGCTGATGAGAATGACCGAAGATCAGTGGGATGCTGTTATTACGGTAAACCTGAAATCTGCCTTTAACTTTACAAAGGCTGTTCAGAAAACCATGCTTAAGCAACGTTCCGGCTCTATTATTAATATGAGTTCGGTTGTAGGGGTATCCGGAAATGCAGGACAGTCTAATTACAGTGCCTCTAAAGCCGGGTTGATTGGGTTTACCAAATCTATTGCAAAGGAACTTGGATCACGGGGAATTCGCAGCAATGCCATTGCTCCGGGATTTATCATCACTGAAATGACAGGTGCACTGCCTGATGATGTTAGAAAAGCTTGGGAAAACCAAATTCCATTGAAACGTGGAGGAACTCCCGAAGATGTGGCTAATACATGTGTATATCTGGGTTCTGACCTCTCTTCTTATGTATCAGGACAGGTAATCAATGTTTGTGGTGGAATGAATACCTGATTTATTTCTCCGTCATAAAATTTAAAAGGTGCTTTCAAACTGAAGGTGCCTTTTATTGTTTAACTTAGAAATGGAAAAACTTAACGATATGCAAAATTTCAATTATCACGTCCCTACAAAAATATTATTTGGGAAAGAGAAAGTAACCGAAACAGCCAAAGAGATCAAAGCTTATGGATCAAGAGTTTTACTGACTTACGGAGGGGGTTCTGTGAAACGAATCGGCTTGTATGATCAGGTGGTAAAACAACTGAAGGAAAATGATCTGTTTTTCGTTGAATTACCAGGTATTCAACCTAATCCCCGTGTAACCTCTGTTCGGGAAGGAGTAAAACTTTGCCGCGAGAACAATATTGACTTTATTCTGGCGATTGGAGGTGGGAGTGTCATCGACGCCTCCAAGGCAATTGCTGCAGCAGTTAGTTATGATGGAGATGCCTGGGATTTTCCCATGCAAAAAGCCCGTGTTGAAAATCCCCTGCCACTAGGGACCGTTCTTACGCTGGCTGCAACCGGTTCAGAAATGAATGGAAACGCTGTAATTACCAATGAAGAGACACAGGAAAAACGAGGGATGGGAAGTCCGCTGTTAATTCCAAAATTTTCAGTGTTGGATCCCACGTATACGTTTTCGGTGAATAAGTACCACACAGCCGCAGGTACTGTGGACATCATGAGCCATATCTTTGAGAATTATTTTGCTCCGGGTGAGGGAACTTTTGTGCAGGATACGATTGCCGAGTCCATCTTGAAAACTTGTATCAAATACGGGCCAATAGCTCTTGAAGAACCCGAAAATTATGAAGCACGTGCCAATTTGCTGTGGGCAGGTAGTCTCGCATTGAATGGTCTGACATTAACCGGAAAAAAGACGGGCGATTGGGCCACTCATGGCATTGAACACGAAGTAAGTGCTATTTATGATCTTACACACGGTGCCGGACTGGCCATTATTCATCCTATTTGGATGCAGTATGTGCTGAATGAAGAAACCGCGCCTAAGTTTGCTCAAATGGCACGAAATGTGTGGGACGTAGAAGAAGTGGATGATATGAAAGCCGCAGAAAAGGGAATCAATGCAGTTCGTGCGTTTTTCAATTCCTTAGGAATGCCCGCAACCCTCACGGATGCACAAATTCCGGGTGATCATTTCGACGATATGGGTAAAAAAGCTTGTATATTTGGTAAAATTGGCTCTTTCAGACGATTGAATGCTGATGATGTGGTTGCCATTCTAAACAGAGCTTTGTAATACTTCTATTATTATGAACCGAATCAAAAAATGGATTTTACCCGGTTTGATATTTTTATTGCCGGGCTGTATTTCTTATTCAACCATTGAGCTGGATGTGCTTAAGCCTGCCAAGGTGGCCATACCAGTTGAGATAGCCTCGGTGGTAGTAGTGGACAATGCTTATCCTTTTAGACCTGAAGACAAAGGAATTCACAAAATTAAGGTCCCAAAAATGGAATATACAATCGATTCTATTTTTGTGGAAGATTTTGGAATGCAGATCAACCAATCACTTGTTGAATCGTTACAGTCAAAGGCTTTTTTTGATTCGGTTTATATAGTAAATCATCCGTTGAATTCTCCGGAGAAAGGAGAGCCGATGGCACAGCTTTCTCCCTTTGTTGTGGACTCTCTTTGTGCAAAATTCAATGCGCAGGCTGTAATTGAACTTGGTCATTATGAATATGGCACGGTTATCAATGTGATTGATGTTGAAGGTCAGTACTATGCTACCTTAGATGCAAGGACTACTGCTTATTGGAAAATCCACAATAATCTTTCCAACGACATTCTTGACGTGCATTTGCAGAGGGATACAATCTTTTGGGATGGGGCAGGACTTACTTTGGGAAATTCTGTTGAAAATCTTCCAACCATACGAAATGCTTTGAATGAAGCTGCTCTTTACTCAGGTGCCCAATATTCAGAGTATATTTCTCCTACCTGGCAAAGTGAAACCCGGTACTTCTTTAAAAAAGGACATCCGTTGTTTTATGATGCTCAGACCTATGTTAATCGTGGTGACTGGGAAGAGGCCGGAAGAATCTGGTATTTTATTTATGAAAACGGAAAGAAGAAACAAAAAGCCCGGGCTGCATACAATCTGGCTTTGTCGCAGGAAATAATAGGAAATTTTTTGGAAGCCACATCCTGGGCATACAGAGCTTTGGAGGGTTTTCAGGAAGATGGCGGACTTGGCATGAACGGTTATGAGCAGAAGATGGCAAAAGATTACTATATTGAGCTTTCAACAAGACTTCAGGAAAAGAAGAAGCTTGACAAACAATATGGAATCTATGAATAAGCGTTTTATCGGAATATTGATTTTATTGCTCATCTTTGTCTCAGTTCCTTTGGTGCCTCAGAATTTGATGACCAGGCTTCCAATTCATTCTTCTTATTCAATTCTTGTAAGAAATTTAAAAACTGGTGAAACGCTAGTCTCGCAGAATGCCGAAAAGGCAATGATTTCTGCCAGTCTGATGAAACTGGTAACCACAGCAACCGCACTTGAGCAGTTTGGGCCGGATTTTCAATATTCGACACGTTTTTTTATTTCGGGACCTGTCCAAAACGGAATTCTTCAAGGTAATTTAATCATTGAAGGTTCAGGTGATCCCACTCTTGGATCTAAATATTTTAAGGATAGGAGTCCGGATGATGTGCTTCAACAAATAGAAAATTTTTTTAAAAAAGAGGGTATTGATGGTATCTCAGGGAAGATCTTCTTGGATGATGTTTGTTTTGACCCGTTCAGATTTCCATCAAAACGGCTTTGGGAAGATATGGGGAATTATTACGGGGCACCTCCATCAGGTCTTTCATGGCGGGATAATACTTTTGAATTGGTGCTGCAATCTCCGGCTCAGGTGGGAGAAATCTGTGAAGTCATTGCCGTGAGTCCTCCTCAAAACAATATTTCATTCAAAAGCTACGTAAGATCCGCGTCACACAATAAAGACAGTGCTTATATTTACGGGGTTCCGGGTCAAAAAGAGTGGCAAATCAGAGGTTCCATTCCTGCCGGTCGTAAATCATTTACTGTAAAAGGTGCTCTTCCAAACCCCGGAATGACATTTGGCTATGAAGTTCTGGAACTTTTGGGACATAATAATCGCATCCCGATTGAATCAATTAAACAGGATAATTGGAGAACTAACAGCAGAATAATTGGAGTGATAAACTCTCCCTCCTTGTCAGAAATAATTAAAAAAACCAACCAAAAAAGTATTAATCTCTTTGCCGATCACCTGCTCCTTTCCATTGGTCTTGAAAGAGATGATTCTCTCACTTCGGTTTGGGACAGAGGTTTGTTGGAGATAGACCAGCTCTGGAGAGATAAAACCGGAAATGCTTATCTTTCAATTAAGGATGGCAGCGGGCTATCCCCGATTAATAAGATGTCATCCTCCTTTTTGGTTGGGATGTTGGAGTATATTTATCAGAAAAGCCGGCAATACCCCTGTTTTATGGAATCCTTATCCAGGAATGGTTGCTCCGGCACATTGAAATATATGTGGCGAAATCCACTGTTGCATGGTAAAATCTATGGCAAGAGTGGTTCCATGGAAGATATTCTCGGCTATGCCGGATATTATTTTCCCAATGATGCCGAAGCCTTTGCTTTTTCCATAATTCTTAACCATCACGGTCTCGAAACCAATGAAGCAAAAGATGTGGTGGAACAGTACATGAACGATTTGTTCCTGAATCTTTAAGGTAATTAGTTTGAGAATAATTATCTGCTGAATAAATCTTTTGAACAACATGGCTGGCTTTATAGGGGCTGACTTTGGCAGGAAATTCAGGGTTTAAGGGATGATATATCTTTGGGAAAATGATTAGCACACTTTTGGTTTGGGACAAATTGTGGTTATGAATTGTTAAAATTCCGATTTATGATAGTAGCCTTATTGCAACCCGATTTACACTGGGAGAATATTGACAGAAATCTCAGAATGTTTGAAACCCTTTTTGAGAAACTGGAAAGTGACCTCTCACTGGTCGTTTTGCCGGAGATGTTTTCAACCGGGTTCACAATGAATCCGGAAAAATTTTCTGTTTCTGCTTTAAAAGAGATTCCCCGGTGGATGCAAATGATGTCGGAGAAATTTCAATTTGCCATTGCAGGAAGCTCAATTGCTCAGGGAGATAACGGATTTTACAACCGATTTTATTTTGCTTCTCCTGCAAGGGATGTGGAATTTTACAACAAGCGCCATTTATTTAGGATGAGCGAGGAACAGAACCATTACCTCCCTGGACGGGAAAGGAGAATATTTCCTTTGGGCAAATGGCATATTATGCCTCAGGTTTGTTATGATCTTCGGTTTCCTGTGTGGAGTCGTAGCCAGAATGATTATGATATCCTGATTTATGTGGCCAACTGGCCCGCCGTGAGACAGGATGTCTGGAATACACTTTTGAAAGCAAGAGCTATTGAGAATCAATGTTATGTTTTGGGTGTGAACAGAACAGGAAAGGCACCGGGGATTGAATATCAGGGGGGCTCAGTGGTGTTTTCTCCTAAAGGAGATATTGTTTCAAGGGTTTCACCAATGAATGCGAACATTCTTTATGCAGACCTGGACAGAGAAAAATTAAACGCTTTCAGAGAAAAATTTCCTGTATGGAAAGATCGGGATTTTTTTGAGATTGATGACTGAATTTGAAAAGTGAGTTTTCTGCTTGTAAATAGTAACAAATTGTTCCAAAATTCCGTTATTGTTTGAATAACTAACTGATTTAGGAATGAGTCAGGTTAGATAGACAGCTATTACTAAAAAAGAGAGTATCACAGTTGATTTATGGACAACTTGTATCAGGAAATATTTGATAAATTACCGGTTGCATCAGTGTGCCATAAGGTTATAACTGATGAGGATGATCAGGTTTTGAAATTTGATAAAACTGATGCCAACAAGGAATTTAGGCGTCTGTATCCGGATTTATCAGATTTTCTCCAAAAAAATCAGTCCAAATCAGAAAAATCTGATTTCTTTTCATTTTTGGCTGAGTTATGGCAAAAACAGGAGGATGGGGTTCGTACGTTTATTGATCAACAAAGAAATTTGAAGTTTGAAAGTAAAATTCTTAATGATTCTATAATAATCACTACGGTAACGTCTTTGGGGGGCAGAGAATCAGTTCATCCAAATAAAGAAGAAAAAACTTTTGAAGGGAACTTTGCGTCTCCCGGAAGTGAAGTTGATTTCAGAATATTTTCAGAAGCACTGAAACATAGCCCTGTTTCTGTTATGATTACAGATGATGATGGGACTATTGAGTATGTGAATGATGTCTTTACAGATCTTTCGGGTTATACCGCTGATGAAGTGATTGGTAAAAAGCCCGGATTACTCAAATCCGGTCTGGTTCCACCTGATGATTATGTAAAGTTATGGAAAACTATTAAAACGGGGGCTGTTTGGAAAGGGGAGTTTATTAATAAAAGGAGTAATGGGGAATTATTTTTTGAAAAAGCATCTATTGTTCCGGTTTTTGATCCTGAAGGAATAAACACTCATTTTATTGCGGTAAAAGAAGATATTACGGAGAAAAAGAAGTGCGATCAGGAACTTATTGACATCAGGCAGAAAGCCAGGGAAAGTGAAGTGCTAAAAGCTGCATTTTTGCAAAACATGTCCCATGAAATTCGGACGCCCATGAATGCCATTCTCGGTTTTTCCGAGTTGGCAAAGATGTCGGATACGCCTGATGATAAGCGTAATTCATATCTTCAGATTGTCATAGAGTCCACCCACCGGTTGTTAGGGATTGTGGATGATATAATGGATATCAGTAAAATGGAAACGAATAATGTGGTTTTGAAAAAAAGCCCGATTCGTTTACCCGGATTTCTGATGTCTCTGTATAAATCATTTGCTGACGCTACAGGAAGCCGGGTTAAAATGAATAAACCCGTGATTGAACCCGAATTTGAGAATGCAACCGTTTATCTTGACTCTGCGCGGTTGAGACAGGTGATGGAAAATCTTTTGTCTAATGCCGTTAAATTTACAAAAGAGGGAAACATTCATTTTGGCTGTTTAAAAAATAATGATAATATCAGGTTTTATGTTGAAGATTCTGGAGTAGGAATTGCTCCTGAAATGCAGAGCCTTATTTTTCAACCATTTTATCAAACCGATAGTGGAGCAACAAGAGCCTTTGGTGGTAACGGGCTTGGGCTGACTATTGCTTCAAGAATTATCGATAAAATGGGGAGCCGTATAATGGTTGATTCTAGCCCGGGGAAGGGTTCTGTTTTTTATTTTGACCTATGGATGAGAAAAGATGATTCATCCGATTCATCTGAAAAAAAATATATTGGTGGAAGTTTCTCAACTGCAAATCAATACAGTTTGCTAATTGCAGGAGTCGATGAAATGGAGTTTATTCTTACCCGTGAAATTATTTTTCGGGAGTTCGGTGATAATATGCGTATTTTTAGAGCATCCACAGCTGTTCAGACAATTAAAACCTGTCGTGAGCATGGCAATATTGACTTAATTCTTCTGGATTTGAATTTACGTGATAATGAAGGAGAAAGGATAGGAAGACAGCTTAAAAGCATGAATCCGAATGTTGTCATTCTTGGACTTACAAACCACACAGAACAAGAAAAAAATATAAAAATTGCAGAAAACGGACTACGTGATGTTGTAAGTAAACCAATTTCCCGTGAAAAACTGGTCAATTGTATTAATAAATCCCTGGATATTAATCATTGACGCTTTTTGGTTCTGGTTTCGCCTGATATTTTCTTTTTGTTGGTTGATTAGTACTTAAACCGTAGATAAAAAACCAGGTAATTTTTTTCTTTATCTTTGCCACAAAAAGCGTTTCATGTCTGAAAAATACTTGTGGGGCCACAACAATCCATTCAACGATTACAGTAATTTTTTACGCAATAAATTCAACAACCGCGTTCAAAAACTTTCTTTAAATGTGGGTTTTACCTGTCCCAATCGGGATGGAAGCAGAGGAACAGGAGGGTGCACCTTTTGTAATAACAATACGTTTAATCCCGATTACTGCGAGCCCGGGATGAGCATCACCAATCAACTCAATACGGGAATCTCTTTTTTTCGTGACAGGTACCCGGAGCAATTGTATCTTGCTTATTTTCAGGCATACACCAATACTTACGGACCATTGGATCAGTTGGAGCAAATGTATGAAGAAGCTTTGAAGCATCCTGGAATTGTCGGTTTGGTGGTGGGCACACGTCCCGATTGTCTCCCTGATGAGTTGATAGAGTATTTTATGAAATTGCAAAAGGATTATTATGTGGTGGTGGAACTGGGCATTGAATCGACCAATGAAGAAACCTTAAAAATAGTAAATAGGGGACACACTTTTGAGGAGACCCGGGAGGCCATTTTGAAACTAAATGAAGCTGGATTGCCGATTGGAGGCCATTTAATTATGGGACTCCCCGGAGAATCCAATGAGGTGATGTTGTCTCATGCAGATGTTTTATCCGGACTCCCACTGAATTATCTGAAACTTCATCAACTTCAATATGTAAAAGGATCTGCTTTGGGGAAAAAGTTTCAGTCCAATCCGGATGGGTACAGGGTACTTGACCCGGATGAATATATTGAAATTGTCATTGATTTTCTGGAGCGGCTGAATCCCTCCATTGTGGTGGAACGGCTGGCCAGTCAGGCACCTTATAATTTGCTTCTTGCACCCCGTTGGGGATTAAAAAACTTTCAGGTTGTGGAAATTGTGCGCAAGCGGATGCTGGCCAGAAATACCTGGCAGGGAAGGTTATTCAATGCTTATTGACCAAATACTCTCTTAAGCAATGCAGTTACCCTGGCCTTTGGATCTTCTCTGATTATTTCTTCCTCCAAAGCAAGCTTCAAAAACAGGCCGTTCAGGGCTTTTTCGGTCAGATACCTGTCCAAATCAGTTTCTATGACATCAAGGTTGGCCATTTTCCCTACAATAGAACCGGCAACCCGGTTCCATTGACCGGTAAGAGTGTTCCATGACTCATTGGTAGAAATGTTTCCGACAATTTCCTTATCCAGACTCTTCTTGATTTTTGGTTGATAAAGATTGTAGAGTTCCTGGTAGGTTTGTGTTTTCAAATACTGTGTGGCAGCATCTTTTTCACCTCTGAGGATGTTAAAGCCATCCTGGATGGTCATGCCTGTAACAGCTCTGGCAAAAACCGGTGCAGCTTCTTGGGCAGCATCTTCCGCAGAACGGTTAATGCGTAAAATTACATCTTCCACCAATTTATCTCCCCCGGGAAGTTTAGAAATATTTTCTGTGACGACTGATGCTTCAGGTGGAAGGGTAATTTTTACCAGTTGATCGAGATAGTAGCCATTGGTTGCAGAAAGTTCAGATGCAGCGGAATCGGCGCCTATGGTCAATGCTTGTTTTAGACCACTGATTACTTCAGTTTGTGTAAGTGGCCGGCTGGTGTCAATTTCTTTGGCAATTTGAGCCAGTTCTGCACAACTGGTGATTACCACTAAGAATATAGGGAGTAGAATTCGTTTCATAATATAAATGGATTTAGAAGTTGTTCTAACAAATATAGTAAAAATGCCCGTGTCATCGTCAGGGATTCTTGTATTCAGGTAATGATCCTGGTTTGTATAGCAATCGGATTTTCAGGAATTCTATCTCTTTCGGGAAGTTTTCTTCTTTTTAAAATGGTTTTGTTTCTTCACTGAGGAGATATCTGTTTGTTTATCGGGAAACAGAATCTTTAATATATCAAACCATCCTGAGTTTCTGATTTTCTTTTCCAATTGTTGACGCATTTGGGGCTTATACCAGAAGAAATACTGCCTTTGGCCCGTTTTTTCTTCTTTTTTGCGTGCAACATATACTTTTTTCATATTATACGGATCCAGTCCGGTGTAGTACATCACGGTAGCCAAAGTCATGGGCGTAGGGGTAAAATCCTGAACCTGTTCCAGATTGAAATTCAGCGATTTTGTTTCGGCTGCAAGTAAAGCCATATCTCTTTCTTCACATGCAGGATGGCTGGAGATGAAATAGGGAATGATTTGCTGGTTAAGCCCCGATTCCTCATTGATTTTTTGAAACTTGTGCGTAAATCTTTTGAAAAGCCCGAAAGATGGCTTACGCATGGTCTTCAGTACTTTGTCTGATGTATGTTCAGGAGCTACCTTAAGGCGTCCGGATACATGTTTTGTCAAAAGCTCTTTCAGATAAACCTGATGAGATTTTTTCTCCTCATCAGATGCACTCTCATTGAGCAGCATATCATAACGTACACCACTGCCAATAAAGGTTTTTCTTATCCCGGGAATTTGATCTGCTTTTCGGTATATTTCAATAAGTGGCTGATGCGATGTATTAAGATTTTTGCAGACTGAGGGGAAGATACAGGAGGGTCTTTTACATTTCTCACAGATACTCACATCAATCCCCTGCATCTTATACATATTGGCACTGGGCCCTCCCAAATCAGAGATGATTCCTTTGAAATCTTCTTCTTCAGCAATTTGCTGAACTTCTTTCAGGATTGATTGCTCCGATCTGGAACTGATAAATTTCCCCTGATGGGCCGAAATGGTACAAAAGCTGCATCCTCCAAAACAACCCCGATGAAGATTTACGGAGTATTTTATCATATCAAAAGCAGGAATTGCTCCTTTGTTATGATACCGTGGATGCGGAAGTCTTGTGTAGGGAAGGTTGAATGAATAGTCAACTTCCTTCTCTTTTAAAGGGGGCAGGGCCGGATTGACAACGATTCTTTTCTCTTCACAGACCTGATGTAACCGGGCAGGGTGCATTCTGTTGGATTCTTCTTCAATATGTTTAAAGTTTTGGGCAAACCTTGACTTGTCGTTCAGACATTCTTCATGAGAGAAAAGTTCGATGTCCTCCCAATTTTTGTTTTTTGGCAAAGAGGAATCTTTGTCCTGCAAAACAGCAGTCTGCGGAATTGTATTCAGACTTTCCACCGGGACACCTTTTCGGAGGAGTCTAACTATTTGTTCGAGCGGTTGTTCACCCATCCCGTAAATCAGCATATCTGCCTTACTCCAGGTGAGAATATTGGGCTTTAATTCGTTTTTCCAGTAATCATAATGGGTGAATCGTCTCAAAGAGGCTTCGATCCCTCCCAGAATTACAGGAATGTCGGGATAAAGGTCTTTCAGAATATTGGTATAGACAACAGTCGCATAGTCGGGTCGGAATCCTGATTTTCCGCCGGGAGTATAAGCATCATTCGACCGCAGACGCTTTCCTGCAGTGTAATGATTGACCATGGAATCCATGTTGCCTGCTGTAACTCCGAAAAATAACCGTGGAATTCCAAGCTTTTTGAAATCTCTCAGATCATCACGCCAGTTGGGTTGAGGAACTATGGCAACCCGGAGTCCCATATCCAGGAGTACACGACCGATTACCGCAGCTCCAAAAGAGGGATGGTCAACATAGGCATCACCGGAAAACAGAATAACATCCAGCTCATCCCAGCCGTGTTCTTTCACTTCTTTCGCCGTTGTGGGCAACCAATTTGTTATGTTGTGCTTGTTTTGCAAACCTTTTTTTGCAAAGATATAGGTTTTGATCTGGTTTATTGCTTTGAACCAACTGCTATCTTTTTTAGTTTAAGTAGTGTCTGTCCGTAAAGTACCATTTGCGTCGTTACGCTTGCAGCCAAAACACTCATTTACTCAAGTAAACTCCGTTTTTGGCGGCTTCGCAAGCCTTGCAACTGTCACTTTCTGACAAAACACATGACTTTTGTAAACTTTCCCGACTTTATAGACGGACTCTAAGTAGTGAGGTACGTTTTAATCATCAGGATTGTGATAACCCAAAATTGAAAACGAATGAAGAAATTATTTTTATTAACATTGATAATCCAGTTAAGTATTATGATACAGGCAAATAATAAAGAGGAGACCGCCATTTTAGGTGGAGGATGTTTCTGGTGTATTGAAGCTGTTTTTGAGGAATTAAAAGGAGTTACTAAAGTTGAATCAGGCTACAGCGGCGGAAAAATTGCCAATCCCACTTATCGGAAGGTTTGTTCCGGGCTTACCGGACATGCAGAAGTGGTTCGGGTCTTTTTTGATCCTGGGGTGATTTCTTACAAAGAAATACTTTCTGTATTTTTTTCAGTACACGACCCCACAACACTGAACAGGCAGGGGGCCGATGTTGGTACACAATACCGGTCGGTAATATTTTACAATTCTGAACATCAAAAGCAGGAAGCTGAAGAAGTTATAGAGGAACTGAAGCGTCAGGAAGTTTATGACAAACCTGTAGTAACGGAAATTAGTCCGGCCGGTGATTTTTTTATCGCAGAAAAATCCCATCAGAACTATTTTGAAAATAATTCCAATCAACCTTATTGCCAGGTTGTTATTAATCCTAAATTGAAAAAGTTCAGGGAGAAATTTCGGCAGAAATTAAAATAGCAGCACTCGTAGTGCGATCACAAAATATTATTTCATATTTCACCTCCCTTTTTCCTCCCTGCATCGTTGAAATTTTGCACTGTAGCTATGGCAATGCTTTAAAATTTTGCCTTGCAGAAAGAAAAAATGAAAGAAAAATATTTGAAACACTATTTAGCCTGATTTATTCATGAATCTTCGTTATGAGATGTTCAAATATCAATAAATTCTGGCAACCGCAGAGAAAATTGATGAAGGAAATAGTGAACTATTTTCGAGTCAATTTTATTGAGGATACCTGAATTTAGCAGGTAGTTGAACATTGCAATAGATAATTTATGAATTAATCAGGTTAGAGTCTGTCCATAAACTAAGCGTTTTTCAAGTGTTTGAGATAGAACGTTCAAATTCAAGGCGTGTGAAAAATCTAAACCACAGAATACTAATGTATTTGAGGATTTAGATTTTGAGCAACAACGCAGAAGTTGGACTTTATAGACAAACACTATTTAGTGCCCGTCTATAAAGTCGGGAAAGTTTATAAAAAGTCATGTGTCCGGCCAGAAAGTGCCAGTGGCAAGCGTTACGCAGCAAGTGGTACTTTATGGACAGACTCTATTTAGCGGACGGACTACCAACAGTCGATGAGGCGTTTAAAAAGTCTAAACGCAGAAATCCAGCAACGCAAGACTCTTATAAACAGAGAGTTGAGCTGCGTGATTGTGATTGTGTAAATGGCACTTTAATAGTTGTTAGGAAGAATTTAACGTAGTGTCGATTTGTCAAGGCTGGATAAAATCTTTCCAGCCTTGGCTTTTACTCCTTTACTCCCGGCATCCAGGGCTGACCGGAGACTATGTCTAAATTCATTTTCCAATTCCGGATATTCGGGTAACAAATCATAGACATATTGTATAGAATGAGCTCTGACAGCAATTGGGATAACAGGGGAAACAATCCACCTGAAACAAAGATCCAGTAATTCACCGTCTTCTTTAATTACCGTCGGAGCAGTTATTATGACCTTTAGCAAGGACCTGCGCACTCCGTTAAAATGCGTCTTTTTTAGGATTTGCAAGAATTCCGGGTAAAAAGGTGCTGCTAAACATGGGGCTTGCATATTCAGATGATCTAACACCCAGGCTGCACGCCAGGCAATTTTTTCACTCTCGTGCTTTGTGATCCCTACAAGTCGTGATATTTCGTCAGGTGACCTGAGCAGGTATTCGACAATTTGTGAGATGCTCCGTTCCTCAAGCAGAATATTCAGTTCTTCTTCCCAGTTCATACATTAATTGTAAGACCGTATCATAGGTACAAAACGAACCGGTAAAAGAGTGGTTTGTCTGATACCTTTCGACCTCTTAACTACTTTTTTCAACGACTGAGTACTCTCTCTGGGACCCACGGGCAAAATCATGGTTCCTCCTGTCTTTAACTGTTCAACCAGAGCCTGAGGGATGGTTTCAGGAGCTGCAGTAATGATGATTGCATCAAACGGCGCCTCATCAGGCCATCCTGCATAGCCATCTCCCAGCCGGGTGTTAACATTGTTGTAACCGGTTCTTTTCAGGTTTCTTTTTGCTGTTTCCGCAAGTTCCGGGATAATCTCAATGGTATAAACCTCAATACCCATTTCTGCCAATATGGCCGCCTGATAACCTGAGCCTGTTCCTATTTCCAATACTTTATCCCCAGCTTTAGCGTCTAATGCTTCGGTCATATAGGCAACAATGTAAGGCTGAGAAATGGTTTGGTTATGACCGATGGGTAACGGCTGATCATTATAAGCAAAGGTCCTGGTATTATAAGGAACAAACATATGTCTGGGGACTTTGCGCATGGCGTCAGTAACCGTTTTGGATTTGATGCCTCTTGCAATTATCTGATTCCGGACCATCGCTTCCTGTTGCTCCTGATAAGGATGATTTTCATTACTTTGCATAAAAACAGAATTAGCCGGAAGTAGAAGGAAAAACAAAAGCATGCCTGCCTTTTTCAGGCAGGCATTGAAAATGATATTATAAGATCTCTTTTGCATAAGCTTAATAGACTAATTAACTTTTATGATTACCGTTTTTCACAAAATGATTCTTAATTCTGGCAATCATTTGTGGCTGGGTCATTTTATCTGCTGATTCCAGTTCCAGCTTCATAGAATGAAACTGAGCATGCTTTTTCAACTCTTTTTCAAAATGCTTTTTTGTATTTGCTGGTCCGAATATAAATATTTCACCTGTATCTGAGGCTATTGAATGAATAACTTTTTCAAAATAATCGTGCAACTGATGGGTTTTGCGCTGGGTCATTTTTTTATCCACATCCATGAGTATGGAGCCGGTACGTGAACCGGGCTTCATTTCCCGCGGATTGTGAGAACGTGTCTCAACGTCCGATTCAATGGTTTGGATTTTTTCTTCTTTTCCGTTCATTAAACTCACCAACACTGCTTTGTCAGTGTTCATCCAAATTCCAACTTGTTTTTTCATACTACTGTGTTTTGTTGTGTTTGATTGAATTGCAAATAAAAGCCATAGAATAGGCAATGGACTTTCTGACCTTTATTTGAAAATTTGTTTTAATAAATGTCTGTATGGATTTTCAGGATTCCGTAATCAATGGTGCTGAAACATGACTTTGTACAATTTTCCAGCCATTATTTGTTTTTATTATGACACCCGTGTGCCTGAAGCCTTCAATGCGGGTAATTTCACCCTTTGTTTCGTAACAGGTATCGATGAGTTGTGAATACCAGGCGGTATTTTGTTCTTCATTGAGCCTGATTCGGGTATTCTGAGCGTTAATTTCATGCCCCTTACGGGAGATAAGAAAATCATCAATCCAGTGCAGATAGTCCCGCCAGGAGGTAAAATATTCATCCACATCTGTCCCTATATGAACGACAGAAGAAGCGTGAAAGAAACAATTGGAAAAGCTTTCAATATCTCCTTTTTCCTGAGATTGTAAAAGAGTTTGGAGAATTTTCTCAATTTCCCGAATTGTTTTCGTGGTGCTGTCAACGGGCTTGGTATTGTCCATAATTATTGGTTTTTATGGTTTTTTTGGCCCCGGCAGGTTAATTCTTCCCGGTTTTAAAAGTTACGAAAAGCGGAATAATCTGTCAATGAGCAGTGGCTTTTTTTACTTCAGATGGTATATGAATTAATCTGATTGGTCTGGTATCAAAGGAAAATCTTTTCTTTGTGGAATAATTCAAACAATTATCAACAAAATGGCAAGGTACTTTATAGAGTTGGCATACAACGGAGCCAATTTTCACGGTTGGCAAAAGCAACCCAATGCAGTAACTGTTCAGCAGGATCTGGAACAGGTTCTTACAACTCTGTTACAGGAAGAAATTAAGGTTACAGGAGCCGGCAGAACCGATACAGGAGTACATGCTACCTATTTTGTGGCCCATTTTGAGGCAAATCCTTTACCCTTTACAGAATCTGTATTGCTAAAAAAAACAAATAGCATGTTGCCTTCCGGAATTGCGGTTTATTCTTTTACCCCTGTGGCGGATGATGCTCATGCACGTTACGATGCAATATCCAGAACTTATGAATATCACCTTGTTCTCCGAAAAAATCCTTTTCTGGATGGGTTGACCCATCGTCCCTGGTTTATTCCGGATTTTGATTATATGAATCTTGCTGCGGAAAAGCTTAAAGAATATGATGATTTTACCAGTTTTGCCCGGTTGCATGGAGGAAACAAAACCAATTTCTGCCGAATAACAGAGGCTTTCTGGGAGAAAAGGGATGAAAGATATGTTTTTACCATTTCTGCAGATCGGTTTTTAAGAAATATGGTACGTGCCGTGGTGGGAACGTTATTGGAAGTAGGCCGGAAAAAATTATCTGTGGATGATTTTTGTGAAATTATTGAAGCCAAAGACAGGGGCGGAGCAGGGACCTCTGCTCCCCCGCAGGCTCTTTTCCTGACCCATATCGAATATCCGGAAGCGATGTTCCGGCGAAAAGTCTGAGCTTAGGTTCCCTGTAACAGGAACATTGTAGGTTTTTTATGCAATTCGGGTAGTTTTCCTTTCCACCCGGATATGGGACGAGTCACCACAAATTCGTCAGGCATCGAAATATTACAGGCAATGCAGAGCAGTGTGTCAGGACGACAGTTTTTTAAAAGATCTTGTGCCATAGCATTATTGCGATAGGGAGCTTCAATGAATAACTGAGTTTGTTTTTCCTTAGCACTTCTTGCTTCCAACTGTTTTATAGTCTTGGAGCGTTCTGATTTATCTATGGGCAGATAACCGTTAAAGGCAAAGCTTTGACCATTCATCCCGGAAGCCATCAGGGCCATAAGAATGGAGGAGGGACCAACCAACGGAACAACCTGAATGTTTTTCTGATGGGCTATTTTTACAATTTCAGCACCCGGATCTGCCACGCCGGGACAACCGGCTTCTGATATTACACCGATGTCATGGCCCTGTGTGATCGGTTCTAAAAAAGTTGAATATTCTCTGGGCCCTGTGTGCTTATCGAGCACAAAAAAGGTGGAGTTGTCGATGTCCATTTGTGAATCCAATAACCTGAGATAGCGTCGGGCAGTCCGGATATTTTCCACAATGAAAAATCGAAGTTTGCACGATAAAGCCGCCACTTCGGTTGGAATGGTAAAACCGGTTTGTTCGTTTCCCAAATGGTTAGGAATCATATATAATTTTCCCTGCATAGCACTATTTTTTAATACATTTTGATTTGCCGGATAAGGGGAGAAATCAGTCTCTTGAATTGGGCAATGAATGGCAAAAAACTGTACAAAAGTAATTTTTTATAAGGAATATATTTTAAGTGTTATCACAAATGACAGTTGTATGATTCGAATTGTTTTTTCTTTAATCAAAACAGAATTTTTCCTTTACTATCTGGGAAAAAATGGATAGCTTTGTTTTTTGATATGTCGAATCAAAAGAAAATAGAAAGTGGCCTGACAATCAGGCATCTCAAATACAGGAATGTTGTTTTTTTTCATCAACATCTCTTTCATTTTTTCTTTAAAATATTTGTCGGAAGACCTGGTTATTTATTGACCGGGTCTTTTTTTTGCCCATATATTTGAAACACTATATTTTAAACCATTAAGATAAAGAACAACATGCCTGAGATGAAGAACCGGAGCCTGGTCTCCATCAATGATTTTAGCAAAGAAGAGATTTTGCACATCCTTGATCTTGCTGAAGAATTCGAAGTCAATCCTAATCAAAAGTTGCTGGAAGGAAAAGTGGTTGGAAGTCTCTTTTTTGAGCCGTCAACCCGTACAAGATTGAGTTTTGAAACTGCTATTAACCGTCTGGGAGGACGGGTTGTGGGGTTTTCTGATTCTGCTTCCTCTTCTGCAACCAAAGGAGAGAGCCTGAAAGATACTATCCAGATGGTAAGCCGTTATGCCGATCTTATTGTGATGAGGCATCCGCTCGAAGGTAGTGCCAGATATGCTTCTGAGCAGTCTTTGGTCCCGGTAATCAATGCCGGCGACGGTGCCAATCAACATCCGACACAGACAATGCTTGATTTGTATTCAATTCGTCAAACCCAGGGGAAGTTGGATGATTTGAATATTTTCATGGTCGGTGACTTAAAATATGGGCGCACTGTTCATTCACTACTGATGGCATTATCCAACTTCAATCCAACGTTTCATTTTGTTTCTCCTGAAGAATTGAGAATGCCGAGGGAATACAAGCTTTTTCTTGAAGAACACGGAATTCCTTATTATGAGCATGGAGAATTGTCGGAGATTATTGATGAAGCTGATATTATTTACATGACCCGTGTCCAGAAAGAACGTTTTTCTGATCCTATGGAATACGAAAGGGTGAAGAATGCCTATGTACTAAAGCGCAATATGCTTAAGGGAACAAAAGATAATATGCGGGTATTGCACCCTCTTCCCAGAGTAAATGAAATTCACACAGATGTGGATAGCAGTCCCAAGGCCTATTATTTCGATCAGGCAAAAAACGGTGTTTATGCCCGGATGGCGTTGATAGCTGCCGTGATGGGACTTATGTAGTGCCCGTTTATAAAGTCGGATTTGAGACTGAGTAGTCATGTGTCTGGTCAAAAAGTTCCAGTTGCAAAGCCTGCCCCGATTTTTCATCGGGGGCTTGCGAAACCGCCAAAAGCGGAGTTTACTCATGTAAATGAGCATTTTGGAGGCAAGAGTAACGCAGCAAATGGGACTTTATGGACAGATACTAAGTAAGCGTAGTTTAATCTTTTGAAGACAGAAAAAAATGGCAAGTAATAAAGAATTAAAAGTTAGTGCAATAGAAAACGGAACCGTGATTGATCACATTCCGTCAGAAAACCTGTTCAAAGTAATTACCATTCTGGGACTTGATAAAATCAGTACTCAGATAACTTTTGGCGCTAATCTTGACAGTAAGAAACAGGGCCGAAAAGCTATTATTAAAGTTTCAGAGGTGTTTTTTCAGGACCATGAAATTAACAAAATATCACTGGTCGCTCCTCATGCCAGATTAAATGTTATCAAGAATTTTGAAGTGGTGGAAAAAAGCGATGTAACCATTCCTGACACCATTGTTGGAATTGTTAAGTGTTTTAATCCAAAGTGCGTGACTAATAACGAGGCTGTTACCACTCACTTCAATGTTATTAATAAAAAAGAAGTTGCCCTCAGGTGTCATTACTGTGAGAAAATCACCACCCAGGAAGAACTTAGGTTTGAGGCTTCTTAAATCACTTCTTCCGCATTATTGCTCTTGAGGTTTTTATTCTGTCGATAAAAATTTATCAAGTTAGAGCCTGTTTTTTTAAGACAGCATATAGGGCTGAAAATGCATAAAAAAGGGGCTGCCCAAATCCTTTTGGACAGCCCTTTTTTATGCATTTTTTCTAATTTAGTCTGATTTATTCATGAATCTTCGTAATGAAATGTTCAAATATCAAGAAATACACGAACCCGCAGGTAAATTTAAAGCAGGAAATAGTGGACTATTTTTTTAAGTCAAATTTGACGAGGATACTTGTATTTTGCCGATAGTTGAGCATTGGAATAGATTATTTATGAATAAAACAGGTTAATTGAAAAGATAAACTTTTCTTTCCTGATTGTCGGGAATACCAATTATGTTGTTGATATATCCGCTCTCTTTTTCAAGTGCCGTTCGCTTGACATATCCTTCTCCCATGGGCATACAGGCATCCCAGGCACCAGACGGGGTGCAATCTTTCCAGTCTGTAACCAAAACTGCTGTGTGAATACCAACCACAATTAAAGCATGGTTGTAATCCATCGCCTTATCAAAAGTCTCACTGACATTTGCTCCGGTAAGGATAATTGTTTCATCTGATTGTTGCGCAGCCAGTTCGCTAATGGAGATAATTGGGTTGTGATCATTTACTTCAACTTCCTGAAAATTTATGATGCCTTCCAGAAAAGTGGTAATGGTTTCTGTGTTGGTTTGGGCTCCGGCTACCACTGAAATGCTAATAAACAACGAAAAAAATAATTTCTTCATGGTAAAATCAGTTTAAAGGTTAACGCATCCCTCAGGATGCAATTAATGATTAACAAAAATAGGAATTTTTGAAACAGCTGTCCAGTTTTCTTTTCTTTATCTTTACAAAAATCCCATCGCCTCAGTAAAAAAAGATTTCTCAAATTCACAGCTTCTGCGGAAGGCCTGATGCATTTTTTCACGGATGGAGCAAGATTCCCCGGATAAAAGTGCTTCTGTAATGATTAAAAATCGATCAACATAAAGTCCGTAGGCTTCGTCTGAATAAGTGTCCAGCCATTTCCAGAACGGGTTTTTCTCTGTCGCTTCCTGGCGCATTTTCAGCCCTGTTTCCCTGTAAACCCAAAAGCAAGGTAATAAAGCAGCCACAGATTCCGGATAAGAGGCTTTTAATGCTGTATTCAACAAAAAAGAGGTATATCCATTACATGTTTTTGACATTTTATCGGGTCGTTTAACCTCAAAGTAGGGCAATAAATCTCTGTGTAGTATCCGTTCAATTTCCAGCCCGTCGCGGGCCATATCTGTAAAAAAAGAGAATGCTTCGGTGGTATAAGCACAACCGGCTGTAATTGCAAATGCCCGGGCATCCTGTTCAATATATAAAATATCTTGTTCCAGATAATTTTTGAAAGCCTCGTAGGGAAGAGTGCCATCCGACAATCTTCGGCAAAACGGATGATGAATGATTTCATCAATCAGGAATTTGTTGTTTTCCCACAATTCTCTAGTAAAAGGACCTGCCGGCGGATTAGACAGATCTGATTGGTTGTTCATAGTGCCTCTTATTGATGATCATTCATTATGTTATTTACTTCCACCATTTATGAAAATGATGAACCGGCCCGTGGCCTTCACCAATTTTATAGTTCCTGCCTTTTTTAATTGCCCCTTCGATATAATCTTTTCCTTTAGTTACCGCTTTGTTTAATGAATTCTCAGCAGCCAGGAATGAAGCTATGGCTGATGAAAGGGTACATCCTGTTCCATGCGTATTTGGGGTGTTAATACGATGAGATTTCAGATAAATCATTTCGCTGCTTTCCTCATTGTAAAACACATCAATCAACTCTTTGTCGCTGAGATGCCCGGCTTTTAGCAACACCGACGCTTCACTTTTTGAGGAGAGTTGCCTGGCTGCGTCCGGAAATTTGCATTGCTCTTCCAGTTTTTCACCTAAAAGAATTTCAGCTTCCGGAATGTTTGGGGTGATTACCCTTGCCATCGGAAGCAGGATTTCTTTTAAGGCCTGAATGGCTTCATCTCTGAGTAATTTGTCTCCTGAAGTGGCAACCATTACCGGGTCAATTACCAGATTTCTGACCTTGTAATCCTGTATTTTGCGGGCGACCAATTCAATGACTTCCGTTGAGTGTAACATGCCTATCTTCACCGCTTTAGCGCCAATATCCGACATTACAGCATCAATTTGTTTTTCAATGGTTGACAACTGAACCGGGAAAATATCAGAAACTCCCTGGGTATTTTGTGCGGTTATAGCTGTAATCACAGACATTCCATAGCATCCACATGCTGAAATAGTTTTCAGATCTGCCTGGATACCCGCACCTCCGCCACTATCACTTCCGGCAATGGTCAAAACCGTGTTGTATTGCTTCATAATCAGGGTTGTTTTATTACTTGTTTAATAATACCGGTAAGCTCTTTTGCCGCACCTTCCGGGTCTTCAGCCGAACAAATAGCTGATACTACGGAAATGCCATTGGTGCCGGTGCTTAAGATATCTGCCGCATTGGTTTTATTAATACCTCCAATGGCAACTGATGAATGTTTTGAAAGAGCTGCAATTTCAACAGTTCCCGATAATCCCAGGCCTTTGGATAGTTCTTTTTTTGTGGGAGTGGTAAAAACAGGACTGATACCGATGTAATCAATATCTGCCTCATTGGCATCCGTTAATTGATCCACATTTTCAATGGAAAGACCGATGATTTTTTCAGGCCCCAGAAGAGTTCGTGCCATCTGCCAATTCATATCACTTTGTCCCAAATGAACTCCATCAGCATCAATGGCCATTGCAACGTCCACACGATCATTAATAATCAGAGGAATACCATATTTTTTTAAGATTGGTTTAATTTGAAGTGCTTCCTGTATAATCTGTCGGGTGGAAGCACTTTTTTCCCTGAGTTGAACCATTGTAACACCGCCTTTTGCAGCTTTTACAACAATTTCAGTCAGTGATCTTCCCAAAGAAAGATCCCTGTCGGTAACCAGATACAGGTTTAATGAAAAAGATGGTTTCATAATTTCAGATATTCGGCTATTTCTTTATCGCTCATGTTATAGAGAGCGTCGAGAAAATGAGATTGGAACGTCCCGGGCCCTTTGGCCAATGGCAGTGTCATTTCTCCTGCTACTGCCATAATGGCCATGGCAGTGGCAGCGGCTTCGAGCGGATTTGGACATGCAGCCGCCACAGCACCGGTGATTGCGCTGGCCGTACATCCCATTCCTGTAACTTTGGGCATTATAGGAATGTCATTTTTGATGGTCAGTATGTTTTCTCCATTTGTAATAAAGTCAACAGGACCGCTGACACTTACAACTGCGCCGGTTTCTCTGGATAGTGTTTTAGCCAGTTCTACCGCATTCTCGGATGATTCGGTACTATCCACGCCTTTGGTCTGTACATCACTCCTGATAAGTGCCATGATTTCTGAAGCATTTCCACGGATGACAGTGGGCTTACACTCCTTAATGATTTTATGACAGGTTTGGGTCCGGAAACCTGTTGCTCCGGCACCTACCGGGTCCAGCACTATCGGGATTTTCCTTTGCCGGGCAGTTTTTCCTGCTATCAACATTCCCTCTATCCATTCACTGCTCAGGGTTCCAATATTAATTACCAGAGATGAAGCAATTCCGGCCATAGCTTCCATTTCTTCCGGGGCATGAGCCATTACAGGACTGGCACCTATCGACAAAAGGGCATTGGCAGTGTTGTTCATGACCACATAATTGGTAATGTTGTGAACCAAAGGTGTCTGTTTTCGCAAATCTTGAAGGTTTTTGCTTACATTTTGTGCTGTAATCATAATGTTTGTTTTTTGTAAGGTTAAACAAACTGTTGATTTTTCAACACCTGATAAGGAACAACAAGATTTTTTAAAGTTTGAGGGAGCTGATATTCCTGCACCCCCGGTTAATGCCGGGAAAACAACAAAAAAAGCTGCTCTGCACAGGCAAAACAGCTTTTCAATGGAAAGTATTATTGTAAAAAATAATGGTCATTGAGTTCCTGTTTCCCTACGCTGTTATTATACATATCAGGTGAAAGGGTTTATTCTCAGCCCCCCTAAGGAGCACCCCTAACAGTTTATACAAACAAAGTTAAATAAAATTTTCTATCCTGAGCAATTTCAGGAATTATAATCAGGCAGCCATGAATGCTCCCTGCTGTAACGCATCATTTGCTCTGCATATCCTTCCGTGTAATCGGGAAGTACATCTGTTATGTTCCCATTTTGGTCTTTTTGCAGGCTGTAAACCGGATTGACAAATCCACTGTAAGGTGCCAGATTCAACTTCTTGTATCTATCCAGTACTTCAGTATGCAACCTCCTGTCAATCTTAACTGCGTATGTCTCCACCAGATTTTTTGCCGATTCAAAATCACCTTCCGATTTAATGCGTTGAATCTCAGCCAGCAATTCAGCAAATAACTTTCGTAAAGCTTCATAATTATTGATAACAAAATAGGTTTTGCCATTGTTTATCATTTTTTCAATGACATTTTGAGCTTTTCCCTTTTCATAAGCCCATGAAGCAATTAACTGGCGGTTGCGCATATGTGCCTGCTCAATGTTGTCGCCCAGTGAAATACGGGTGATTTGTGTCAGTAAACCATTGCGAATATAATTATCGTATTCTGCTTTAAAAGCCTCTTCGTTAGTCAGTAATCCCAGTTCTATTAGCTTGGCGTCTCCGATGTAGTATAGTGCAAAAAGGTCGGCTCTTGCTTCTTCTATGACAGCTCCGTAGGCTTTCAGTTCATCACCGCTGATGCCTTCAAGCAACTGACCGGATCCGTGTCCCAAACATTCATGAAGGTCGGTGTGCAAATTACCTGCCTGAAAACCATATTCCTTATGACGGGCAATTTCCTCGTCTGAATAGCAGAATTCCTCAAGAAAACCGGTTCCTTTGGCAGCCTGCTCATAAGCATAGGTGATGTTTTCGATGGTTACGGACTTGGATCCATACTCTTTTCGCAGCCAGTCGGCATTGGGGAGGTTGATGCCAATAGGAGTATGAGGATAACAATCGCCTCCCAACATAGCTACATTGATTACTTTCGCAGAAACTCCCCGTACCTCTTCTTTCTTGAATCGTTTATTGATGGGAGAATGGTCTTCGAACCATTGCGCATTTTGACTGATAATTTCAGTTCGGTGAGTGGCTTCTGTGTTTTTGAAATTTACCACACTTTCCCAGCTGGCTTTTAGCCCAAGAGGATCCCCATAAGTTTCGATAAAACCATTAATGAAATCCACATGTGAGTTCTGATCCTGCAACCATTCAATATTGTATTGGTCAAAAGTGTTCAAATCTCCTGTTTCATAAAACTCCCTCAGCAGGGAAATTACTTTTTTCTGTTGACTGTTTTCAGCAACAAGGATTGCTTTTTTCAGCCAGTAAACAATCTTTTCTATGGCCTTGGAGTAGAGGCCACCTGTTTTCCATGTTTTCTCAACTATTTTGCCGTTTTCTTTGGTCAAAAGGCTGTTCATGCCGTGCGACACAGGTCTTTTATCTTCAGGATTCTTTTTAGAGGCATAGAAAGATTCCGCTTCCTGTTGAGAAACACCCCGGTAGTAATTATTGGCTGATGTGACAATCAGATCTTCATTTTCACTCTGGTTAACCCGACGTGATGCAACTTTAGAATCAAATAAAATGGGCGTCAGACGTTTAATTAAATCTTGTTTCGGTTCACCATGCTTTAGTGGAAGATGCTTTTCTTCAATGCTTTGAACTGTTGTTTCAAAAAAACCCCTGCTAAAACCGGGAGTCATTTTAGCTGTAGAGTAATGATGATGAATGCCATTGGAAAACCAAACTCTTTTTAGAAATACCTCAAGGTTCACAAATTCACTGCATGTCCTGTCACCCTGGTAATGCTCATAAACAGCTTCAAGAGTTCTTCTGATGGTCAGATTATGTTTGTAGTTCTGATCGAACAGGATATCCCGTCCTTCCACCGCTGCTTGTGACAGATAATAGATGAGTTCCTTTTGTTTCAGAGATAACTCCTCAAAGCCGGAAACGGGATACCGGAGAATTCGTAAATCGGAAAATTGTTCTACGACAAATGAAAATTGTTTATTGTTGATCAGCATAAAACTAGTTTAAATTATTGGTCTGATGAAACCCGCATGAAAGGATGCCTTACAAATTCCTGTATGATATTTATGCTAAAAATAAGGTTCGATCAGATGGCCAAGATACTTCGGAATCCTGGTTGGGCGCCGGGTTTGTGCATTCAAAAACGCAAGGACTGTTTCACCCGATACCAACAATTTCTGTGATTCATTAAAGATATTGTATTTGAACCGGATGCGGGCTGTTGGAAAATCTTCTATATAGGTTTCAATGGTGATTTCTTCATCGTAAACCGCCGGATGGTGGTATTTTATGTGCAGTTCCGAGAGAGGAAGCATAATTCCCTGTTCTTCAATTTTGCTGTAGGGTACACCCAATTCACGAAACATCTCTGTCCGACCAACCTCAAAATAAGACGGATAAACGGCATTGTTTACAATTCCCATTTGATCTGTTTCCCCGTAGCGGACACGGATTTTGGTGGTATGTTTAAGCATGGTAATTATTTGAATGGTGAATCAGGTTCTTTAGCCATATGACTGTATGCTAATTTCTCAACAAGCGATGGCCACCATTTACTCAAAAAGACCGTTAACTTTCCTTCTTTAAAAGTCAGAATAAGGGTTCTTTTTCTCTTAATAATTGCTCTGGCCAGATGGCTGGCAACCTCTTCTGCACTCATCATTTTGTCTTCTGCGCGCGGAGTATCTCCCTGATTGGATCCATCGGCCGTTAATGCCGCTTTACGCACATTGGAAGCCGTAAATCCAGGTGCTGCAATAAGCACATGAAGCCCTGTTCTCAGATTTTCGGTACGCAGGGTCTGCAAAAATCCGTGCATGGCAAATTTAGATGCAGAATATCCGGTTCTTCCGGGTAAGCCGATAAATCCGGCAATAGAGGAGACACCCACCACAGAACCTTTGGTTTCCAAAAGATGAGGAAGAGCATATTTGGTACAATAAACAGTGCCCCAGAAGTTAACATCCATCAGCTGCTTCAGCACAGAGAGTTCAAGATCCTTAAAGAGTGCCCTCATCGAGATTCCTGCATTGTTTACCAATACATCTATCTTTCCAAATTTTTTGACTGTTTGGGCTATCAGCATCTTACAATCTTCTTCTTTACTGACGTCGGTAGGGGTTACCAACACATCATGTCCTGCCCCGGAAAGCTCTTTTTCTATTTCCGATAGTTTATTACCATTTCGTGCCGCCAGAGATAATTTTGCCCCCCGGGCGGCGAAGTCTCTTGCACATGCAAGGCCTATTCCGGAGGAAGCTCCTGTGATGATTATTACTTTATTCTTCATTTTGTTTAAAATATAGTGATGAAACGAACATGATATTTTTTAAGCATAAATATCACAAAAGAATATGTTTAAAAAATATTATGTGAGAGTGAAGCGGTTTCATTCGTTCTCAAATTATTAATTAGCTTTATATATGGCGATTACAAAATTTTAAGGCTATAGTTTATATTTGCTATTTTGTAAATAGAGATTGCTTCGGGCAAGGCCCTCTGCAAACCTCTTCCATCTTAAAGTGAAAGTACGTCATTGCGAGGGCTCAGTCCGAAGCAATCTCAGAATATATATACGCGACTATAAACTACAGCCAATTTTAAACGAGTAAAATTTATCTCCGAAGCACCGTTTGTTGCCATCTCTAAATGGAGTCTGTCCATAAACTAAATGTTTTTCACGTGTTTGAGATAGAAAGTTCAAATTCAAGGCGTGTGAAAAATCTAAATCGCAGAATACTAATGTATTTGAGGATTTAGATTTTGAGCAACAACGCAGAAGTTGGACTTTATAGACAAACACTAAATAGAGTTTTCTTATACATCATGTCCATGAATTCATAGCTCCGGGGTCTTTTCTGTTCAATCAACATACAAAAATGGACTTTTTTCAGGAAACAAACGAGAATATATGACATTTTTGACAGGATTGTTTCCTGTTCATCGCGACTTTTCCCTGTTCATCGGATTCATATTTCCGCTCATCATTTAAATATTGTTATATGCCTGTGAAATGTCATAATTTGCAAAGTAAAGTTCAACCACCAATTTATTGCATTATGAGCTCAAATGTTAAATCATTAATTCTTGCAGTTTCATTTTTCGTTTACCTGCAGCCGGTGCTTTCGCAGATTGTGGTGAGCGGTCATGTAACCGACAAACGAACTGGTGAGGGTCTTCCCGGTGCAAATGTTTATGTAAAGGACAGCTACGACGGAACCATTACAGATGAGAAAGGTTTGTATAAACTTGAAATTCAAAACTCCGGAGAAATAATTCTCATTTTTAGTTTTGTGGGATATCAGAGTGTTGAAAAGAGTTTATCGGGAACTGATAATGCCACCATCGATGTTCAGTTAAGTGAAAGCATTACGAGTCTGAATGCGGTTACCATTACTGCCGGCAGTTTTGAGGCTGGGGACAAAAAAAGGGCTGCAGTGATGGATCCTATGGATATCTATACAACCGCCGGTTCGCTGGGCGATATAGGCACTGCTCTTAAAACCCTGCCCGGGACTCAGGTGGCTGCCGATGACGGACGGTTGCTGGTAAGAGGAGGTGATGCTTCTGAAACACGGGTTTTAATGGACGGTGTGCTGGCAGCAAAACCTTATTACTCCAAAGTCCCTGATTTACCTACTCGCGGACGTTTTTCTCCCTCTTTGTTTGAAGGTACCTTTTTCAGTACCGGGGGCTATTCAGCTGAGTTTGGACAAGCACTTTCATCCGTTTTGGTACTCGAATCACAGGATGTGGCAACCGAGGAACTTACAAGTGTCTCCCTGATGAGCATTGGAGGGGAACTGGCTAACACCTGGGTGGGAGATAACCGATCGTTTTCGGCGACTGGAGGTTATTTTAATTTCGGTCCTTACAATTCACTTGTGAAAAATCATATGGACTGGGAAGATCATGTAGAGGCTGTCAACGCAAATATTAGTTACCGTCAACAGGGAGACAAGGGCAGTTTGTTCAAATTTTTTGCGTCAGGTGATTACGGCGGACAGTCGTTCAGAGTTCCGGATGGGACTGGAGGTGATTTAATGATTGATGAAGACGGGGGCAACATATATGCTAACAGCACCTACCATCGGTCAATTACTGATAAAACGTTAATGAAACTGGGAGCATCCTATACTTTCGACGACCAGGACTTTCGGGCCGGGATTCACAACCAGCAAACAGGGGAGGGGGTGTCTGAGGCCAAAGTTAAACTGATATCACAGATAAATGGCAGATTTAAGTTGACTTATGGCGGAGCCTGGCAACGAACAAGTTTTGATGAAACTTACAAGCAGTCAGAAAGTGGGTTTTCCATTAATGCTAATTTTTCCGACAATCTCTACTCTGCCTTTTCAGAAGCCGAATGGCGCCTTAATTCGCGGCTGGCATTTAGGCCCGGCTTGCGCTACGAGTATTCCACACAATCGAATGAAAAGGCTTTGTCACCACGTGCGGCCATGGCGTTTGCTGCAGGAAAAAACACTACTGTTTCTCTTGCCTGGGGACACTTTTTTCAGACTGCACAGAGCGATTTCCTAAAATATAACCGGGATATTAAAATGCAAAAATCGGAACATTTTATTGTTGGTTTGCAAAGCGGAAGTCTTGCTACCCGGCTTTTCCGTACAGAAGCTTATTTTAAAGATTATTCCGGACTTATCACCGGCGAATACAATGATTTTGGGGAGTTTGTACCAATGGCAAATCAGGGAAGTGGATATGCCAAAGGAATAGATTTCTTTTACCGGGATAAAACGCTGATAGAAAATCTGGATTTCTGGGTATCCTATTCATACATCGATTCTGAACGAAAATTTATGGATTACCATAAAAAGGTAACTCCTGAATTTATTGCTCCTCACACCTTTAGTCTGGTGGCCAAACAATTTGTTTCACCCATCAGGTCGCAGGTAGGACTTACCTGGATGTGGAACTCCGGCCGACCATACCATATTCCCGGTGATGACAATTTTATGGCACACACTTCTCCCAATTACAGTGATGTGGGAGCAAATATAAGTTATCTGACAAGCTTATTCGGCCAGTTTACCATTGTACACCTGAGCATCTCAAATGTACTGGGCCGGGAAAATATTCTGGGATATCGCAGAGTATCACTATCCGGAGATTCAGAGAATGCATCATTGATTACCATTAAACCGGATGTGAAGCAATTCATTTTTCTGGGCGTTTTTATCTCCATAAATTAACCTTTTAAACTTACTAATTATGAAAACATTCGCAATTCTGATTTTAACATTATTGACCTCTTATTCAGCGATGGCTGCAGATTATGAATCCGTCATGAAACAAACCATCGGAGAAATGTATCAGTCGCAAGAGGCAAATAAACTGGAAAATATTGCTGCCAAATTTTTCAGGATTGGTGAAACAGAGAAAAACAAATGGCTTCCGTATTATTATGCTGCTTATTCGTATGTCAGCATTACCTATCATATTGAAGATGGAGAAACTATTGATAAATATCTCGACAAAGCTCAGCAAATGCTGGAGAAGGCAATGGCCCTCAATCCGAATGAATCGGAGAATCATGTGCTTCAGGGATTGATCCATTCTATGCGCATTACCAATCCCATGCGAGGTATGAAATATTCTGCCCTCTCGAACGAAGCACTCGAAAAAGCAGAAAGCCTGAATCCTGAAAATCCGCGTATATGGCTTTGCAAAGCTCAGAATATTTATTATACTCCGGCAATGTTTGGCGGTGGAGCCGAAAAGGCCAAACCATTGTATAAGAAAGCAGCAGATTTATTTGATACCTTTGAGCCACAGAATGGAATCTGGCCTCAATGGGGAAAAGAGATGGTTGAAAATCAGTTGGCATCCATTCCCGAAGAATAGTCAGACATTAACTGATTTGATGAAATAAGCTTAAAAAATGACCAAACGTCCGGGAATATTTTTTGAAATTCTTTTATATGGAAGCATCTCTATTGTAATAGGTCTGTTTTTTCAATGGATTAACTGCCCGTATTGCATGACGCAGCCTGAGTTGATATTTCAAAACATGGGCTATTCATTGATGCTGGGGTTAGGGTTGTTTTGCAATAAGTTTTTGTATGGATGGGCCATCGGACCATTTACCTCCTGGATAGATAAGCCCATACGTGCTGTTTTTATTTCGCTGGGTGTGACCACCCTATATTCCGGACTGGTCATTTTTGTGACCAACTGGGTATGGTTTTCAGCTGTTCAGGGAATGCCATTTCGTGTTTTTCTTCGCGATTTTCCCGGGATCTGGGTGACCGAGTTTGTCATCCTTTATTTTATTTCACTTTGGTTTTATGCCCGGTCTTTTTTTCTGGACTGGAAAAAAGAGATTAAACAACAGGAGATGTTGAAGCGAGAGGCCCTGAGTGCAAAGTACGATGTGCTTAAAAGTCAGGTAAGTCCCCATTTTCTTTTTAACAGTCTAAATGTGGCGGCTTCCCTGATTGATAAAAATCCTGATACGGCCAAACACTTTCTATCAAGGTTGTCAGGTATGTACCGCGATATTCTGGAGTTGCAGGATAATGATCTTGTTTCTCTTGAGCGTGAATTAAAACTGGCCTCTCGTTATTTATATTTACAGGAAATGCGTTTTGGCAGTTCTTTTCAGTTTAATCTGCAGGTTCATGGGCTAAATGGCTATAATATTGTCCCTCTTTCCGTACAATTATTGATGGAAAACGCTTTTAAGCATAACCGGTTTTCATCGGAAAATCCTATGAAAATTGATGTGATGATAAAAGATGGATTTCTTGTGGTTAGAAACAGTCGCAATGAACTAAATTCAGATGCTGATTCTTTAAAGCTCGGACTTGAAAATCTCCGTGGACGATATCAGTATCTTACCGGTCAGGATATTGATATAATCCATTCCAACGGGGTTTTTGAAGTCCATATCCCGTTAATAAAAACAGAATAAAAAAAGCGGATTTCTTTTTAGGGAAATCCGCTTTTGTATTCGAAAAAAATCATTGTCAACTATTCAGAAACCTGGACAAAGTTTCAATGAGAATTTGTAATCTGATAGGCTTGGCCAGATAATCATCACAACCCGCTTCCATGCACTTCTCTCTTTCGCCGGACATCACATGAGCTGTCTGGGCAATGACCGGTATATCCGGGTTGATTTTTTTGATTTCACGGGTTGCAGTGTAACCATCCATTACGGGTAACTGCAAATCCATTAAAACCAGATCAACATTATTTTCCTTAAACAAGTCTATGGCTTGTTGTCCGTCTTTGGCCCAAAGAATTTTTGCACTGGTTCGGCGAAGGGCGGCATCAAAGAATATTTTATTGGTATCCACATCTTCGACTACCAAAATTACCTTGTCGCCCCAGTCCTGATTTAATGCATCACTTAAATTCGAATCCGACATAACATATTATACTTAAAATAGATTTAATGATCTCACTTTGGATTCTCCAAAATAACACTTTATTTTTTAATAATCCTGAATTTTTAACAAAAAATATTCGGCTGTTTCTTTTTTACCATGAAGGATTGCTGAAACGTTCTTTTTTTTGTTCTTTTGAGTGACTTAAACTGTGTTAAAAGGGCCAGTTACCGGCATTGTAAAGATGAAGACAAAATTACTGCACTATATATTTCTTTTATCATTGTTTTGTGGAGTGGCAAACCTTTCAGAAGCTCAATATTCTGTGGATTTTTTACTTGCCCGGAATTTTCATGAGATCTCCGTTGATAGCCTATCTATCGAAGAAAAGATTGCATTGATACTTTTGCCATCAACGAAAGAGGAAAATTACAGAAAAGGAGCAGAGAAGAATGGGTTTCAAAATCCATTGATTTCATCCGGGGCTATGATAAATATAATTGACGGATTTTTCGGAGACGAAGAAGTTTATCCATTTCCGGATGTCCGTGCAATTAGAGCCATAGATGATAATAAAATGCGCAGGATTTTAAGGGTTGATCTGCTGAATGATCTTTATAAATCGAAAAAAAGATTTGTTCTTGCCGGGAACCAATATCTTTTTGATGAAGTGAAATTTTCATGGAAAAACTCCCCATCGAATCATTTCCCTTTTGCATTGTGGGTAATTGCCGGAAACAGGGGTGAG
>NZ_AJKI01000014.1 GCF_000259075.1 Marinilabilia salmonicolor JCM 21150 | reverse complement strand
AAAAACTTTGATGGATGCATACAACTTTAAAAAGTACAATGAGTCTGAGTATCCGACAAATCTTACTGAAAAATTCAGGCAAACAACCGGGAGATTTTTAAATGCTCCGGATTCACGAAAAGCGTTTAACGACTATCAGGATCGTAAAACATTATTGGTAATGACCATGGATGAATTCAAAGAATCCCATAATATAGTCATAGAAGAAACCCTTGAAAACAATAATTACAACCCATCAAAAAATGAAAAGCAATATGGATACTAAAACAAATTTTCTACTATACACCATTCTTTTTTTCCAGCTTCTAACGATTAGCTGTGGCAGTTCACAACAGAAATCTGATGAGCCGGTCAGGTATTATCCCACAGGCGAACAACTCGACAGTGCTTTTACCGAGCTTTATCCCCTAAAAGTCGTGGAAGGCATACTGGACACCAACGTTGTGATAGTGGGCAACAGCGATGAAAAGAAGAAGCAGTACCGGCAAAGCGTTGCCAAACTCGACGGGATGGTTCGTGAAATAGCCCGGAAAGTGCAAAAATTTGACGAGCAACCGGTATATTGGGTAGAACTGGACAGGCAAGGAACACAGCCTGCTCTCCTGGAAATAAATAGCATTCCCTTTTCTTATGCGTACACAAGCAGATATCCTGAATATAGAGTTGATCTTCTGAATCAGTACATAGAAAAAAGTGGCGATCAACATCTTCGAATAAGGGTGTTTACTTCCAGAGGTTCTCAATTTCGAAGTAGAACTAATAAACTCACCGTACGCATAGGTTACGCCCCCGACAAGCGCAAAGGGGATGATGAGCCTCAATATTTAACGGATTATATATCCATGCCCGACAGCATTCTCGATAAAGGAATTCAATACTGGGATACCACAATAACCTTTCATGCAGAGGTGCCCTGGGATCATAGCCACCGACTCAAAAATGCCGTTGACCTGCGTACCCTTCCCGACCTGGAAGAACGGGTTCTTAGAAAATATGAGGAGTTAAGACAAAATTTTGTGAATTGTGATGTGGCAGGGGATCTTTTAGCAGATATTGATAGACTTACTAATTATTATACTTGCCACTATATAGATAATTTAGCATCTATCAAGGAAGATATTAAGAATGATTTGTCTTTTATCAAGCCAAATCATCCTGATGAAAAAGTATTTCCAATAGAGAATTATGAATTAGCTTTATATAAAGACGGTAAAATTGCAGTTTTACGCCATGTCATTGATAAGAAAGGTGTTGTTAGAAGAATGATATATGTTCCTGAAAACGATGACTCTTTAATCGAATCTTGTACTTTTTTCATGCTCTATCTTCCCGAAGGCAAAACAGAGTTGCAGGTTTATTAAGAAGGCAGAATTGTTTAATACAATAATGCGCACACTTCTCAAAATCGCAACCAAATCACCCGTGCAGTTTACGACCATTTGGAGGCCGGGAGTTCCATACTCCATATCCGGCATTAGGCCAAGAGCCAATAATGCCGTAAAGGTAACTCAGAAATGGTTGAAAGGAATGAAATTGGAAGAGTTGGGTGTGGGGTTATCCCCCGTCGGAGTGGAATTGTATTCCACTCCCTTTACCTCCCTTGGATTTGCAATTAGGGGTGGTCGAAAGATTTTCATTGTCAATTTCTAAATTTCCCTTCTGTATCAACAAAAAAACGACTGAGCGTTGATAATTTTTTGTTAATTAATATTTTAATGTGATTCTTTGTCATGTTCTTTGTCAGATAACAAGAAAATATGTTTACCGGACAAAAAGTAAACATTCAAAAAGTATTAGGATTGATACCTGACGATCTTTTAGCCAGGTTAGGCAAGGACACAAAAGTTGATTACTGTGCCAAGGTCTTGTATGGACAAAGGATTTTCAATTTGTCCGCATACAAATCTTTCTGAAAAATTCAGGCAAACAACCGGAAGTTTTTAACCTACCTTATATATAAAACAGTTAACGCTATTAATTTCAATTAGTTATATTTAATACATAATGTCACATTGACAAGATTAGGCTATTGCTTTCAGGCTTTCAGCCTGTTTCCGTATTCCCTGCTATATTGTTTTTTGTATAATCCAGGGTTAGATAAAGTGTGCATGGTTAGCTGAAAGACCAATGTTACAATGCAAAATATATTGTTCTTTTTTTCGTTTATGTTTTGTTAGCATTACCTTTGAGTACTGTGAACCGAGTATTAATTCTTTTTTTACCTTTTGCCTCGCATGGTGATCCGCATTTTATTCTTTTTATTGACAGGTCTGTCCGTTTTGTTGTTGTCCGGATGTAGTGCCGAGGCCAAACTGGCTTCCGGAGTTAAGCTATATGAGGTTGGAGAGTATAGCCGGTCGGTGGAGAAGTTTAGAAAAATGGATTTTGATAATCGCTACTACAGAGCGCAGGCTTCCTACTATCTGGCCATGTCGTATTACAATATAGGTCAGGCCGGCAGAGCTTCTTCTTATTTTCAGCGAGCCATCAGGTATGGTTTTCCTGATCCGGTAGCGCACTTCTTTCTGGGGCAGTCCTTACGAATGCGGGAAGATTATGAGGAAGCCATTGAGGCTTATGAAACTTATCTGGAGCATGATGTTGGAAACAGGGCTGCTTTGAATGGTATCCAGTCGTGTAAGATGGCTATGAATAATCCCCAAACAACCCGTTATGTTGTAGAGGAAAATCGCGATCTCAGGTCAAGGGAAAGTGATTACTCGCCAGCTTTTGCCGGAGATGACTATTCTACTGTTTATTTTTCTTCCATGAGAGGAGGGGATAAAAAAAGAGATATCAATCAGATTACCGGACAAGGGAGTTCTATGATATACAGTTCTATTCAGGATGGAGATGGAGGATGGGAAGATCCTGTCCCGTTTGTAGGAGTAAGAGATCCCGCGCAGGACGATGGTGTGGCGGCTTTTTCTTTTGATGGTAAAGAGATGTTTTTTACCCGATCTTTGTATCCTGAAGAGGAGCCAATGGGAACCAGGATAATGGTTCAACATAAGGCAGGAGGTCGCTGGGGCGAACCAGAAGAGCTTCCTTTGGGGCCTGACAGCCTTGTTTTTGCTCATCCGGCCCTGTCTCCTGATGGGAACACCTTGTATTTTGTTTCTGATATGCCGGGTGGTTTTGGAGGAAAAGATCTTTGGAAGGTAACCCGTTCATCCGGCAGCGACTGGGGCGTTCCGGAGAATCTTGGAGTGGATATCAATACCCCTGCAGATGAGATGTTCCCAACGGTTCGCAGTGACGGTCAGCTCTATTTTTCTTCTGATGGATTGGTCGGATATGGAGGCCTGGATATTTTTGAAGCGGTATATGATGCTGAAAATGAAGAATGGGAAATAAAAAACCTGGGTTTACCACTGAATTCTCCGGGACATGACTTTGGTATTGCTTTCAGAGGAATCCGGGAGATGGGAATGCTTTCCTCTTCACGGGGCAGTTATCGGGGAGTGGAGCAAATTTTCAATTTTGAATTGCCCGATATTGATGCAATATTACAGGGAAAAGTTGTTGATGAGGAGGGCGACGCTATTGAGGGAGCCACGGTTCGTGTAGTGGGAAATAATGGAATAAATCTTACCACATCAACATCTTCCGAAGGAGCCTTTACTTTTGTGTTGGATCCAGATGCTGATTATATTGTGATGGTTACTGCAGACGATTATTATAACGGCAAGCTGGAGTTTTCGACAGAGGGAATGGAGGAAAGTGATGAGTTTGAAGAGCAAATAACACTTAAGTCTGTTGACTCCGACAGTGAAACCACTCAAGTTTCCAGTGGATTGTAAAAGATCTTGTTTTTCTACCCCAAAAAGTTTCTGTATTTTTGCAGGAAATTAAAAAACATCCAAAACCAACTCTTCGTGCAGCAAGATTTAAGATACAATCAGCGGGGCGTTTCTGCTTCCAAAGAAGATGTGCATAAGGCCATTGAAAATGTGGATAAAGGAATTTTTCCCAAAGCATTTTGTAAAATTGTTCCGGACTTCTTAAGCGGAGATCCGCAGTGGTGTAACATTATGCATGCCGACGGGGCAGGTACCAAGTCTTCACTTGCCTACCTGTATTGGCGTGAAACCGGAGATTTATCTGTCTGGAAGGGGATTGCGCAGGATGCCCTGATTATGAATCTTGACGATTTATTGTGTGTGGGGGCTACCGACAATATTTTGTTGTCATCCACCATCGGAAGAAATAAAAACAGAATCCCCGGGGAGGTCATTTCTGCCATTATTAATGGTACCGAGGAGTTGTTGCAGAATCTCAGAGAGCAGGGGATATCAGTTTACAGCACCGGAGGAGAGACTGCTGATGTGGGCGACCTGGTGCGTACCATCATTGTGGATTCTACGGTCACCGCGCGTATGCGTCGAAGCGATGTAATTTCCAATCACCTGATTCAGCCCGGTGATGTTATTGTCGGACTTTCATCCACAGGTCAGGCTACTTATGAAGATTTTTATAATGCGGGGATGGGCAGCAACGGGCTTACTTCGGCACGTCACGATGTGTTTGCCCATTATCTTGCCAGGAAATATCCGGAGAGTTTTGATCCGGAGGTGGCTGATGACCTTATTTATCAGGGAAAGTATCAGCTCTCTGAAATGGTTGACGCATTAGGGATTGATGCCGGTAAAATGGTGCTTTCACCCACCCGCACATATGCACCGGTGGTGAAAAAAGTGCTTGAGCAGATACGTCCCCAGATTCACGGAATGGTGCATTGCTCAGGAGGCGCCCAAACCAAAGTGATGAACTTTGTGGATGATATGCATGTTGTAAAAGACAACTTGTTTCCGGTTCCCGAATTGTTCCGTATTATTCAGGAGACATCACAAACTCCATGGCAGGAGATGTATAAGGTTTTTAATATGGGCCATCGTTTTGAGTTTTATGTGAAAGAAGATGCTGCTGCCAGTATTGTCGACATTGCCAGTTCGTTTGGCGTTGATGCTCAGATAGTCGGGCGTTGTGAGGCTTCTTCGGAAGGAAACAAATTGACCATTAAAGGAGAAAAGGGAACTTATCATTATTAGGTTCGCCGGATAATTATAACCTGTTGCAGATGCCCGGGAGACTTCAATGACTTTCCGTTCTGTAGGCAGGTTTTTTTATGTATTAAGTTTAAGAAATTGTTTATTGTCACAGTAAAACGCTGTGTGGAAATATTGAGGTAATATGGCACAAGATAATTCATTGCTCGAGAAAATTGAGGCCCTGCGCCTGCGGTTTGAGGAGATAGGTCAAATGATTACAGATCCGGAGGTGATTTCTGACCAGAAGCGTTATGTGAAGTTGAATAAGGAGTACCGGGAACTTGAAGACATTGTAAATGTTGGAAAAGATTACAAAAATCTTCTGGAAAATATTGAGTCTTCAAGGGCTATGCTGAAAGAAGACGATGAGGAGATGCGGGCTATGGCACGTGAGGAGTTGGACGGGCTGGAAGAAGAACGCCCTAAAATGGAGGAGGAAATCAAAATGTTGCTCTTGCCGGGCGATCCTGAAGACTCCAAGAATGCCGTAATGGAAATACGTGCCGGAGCCGGTGGCGATGAGGCCAGTATTTTTGCCGGAGACTTGTTTCGTATGTACACAAAGTACTGTGAAAGTAAAGGCTGGAAAACCGAAGTAACTCACTATTCGGAAGGTACTTCAGGCGGATATAAGGAAGTCGTAATGAAAGTTTCCGGAAACGGGGTTTATGGAATTTTGAAATATGAGTCAGGTGTTCACCGTGTCCAACGGGTTCCTCAAACAGAAACACAGGGACGGGTGCATACATCGGCTGCTTCAGTTGCTGTTCTTCCGGAGGCCGAGGAGTTCGATATTGACCTGAAACAAGAGGATATCCGGAAAGATACTTATTGTTCATCCGGTCCGGGTGGTCAGTCTGTAAACACCACTTATTCCGCCATTCGCCTTACGCACATTCCCACCGGAATAGTGGTAACCTGCCAGGATCAGAAGTCGCAGCTTAAGAACCTGGATAAGGCAATGACTGAACTGCGTACCCGGATTTATAACCTGGAGTATCAGAAGTATCTTGACGAGATTTCTTCCAAAAGAAAAACAATGGTTTCCACGGGTGACCGCTCTGCCAAGATCAGGACCTATAATTATCCGCAGGGACGTGTTACCGATCACCGCATCAATTATACCATCTATAATTTACCTGCAGTGATGGATGGCGATATCGTGGGCGTGATTGATAAATTGCAGATAGAGGAGAATGCAGAGCGGTTGAAAGCAAGTGAGATGTAAAGGTGTTTCTTCAGTTGCAATCATAGGAAAGTTCAGCACTTATCATATTTAATTTGAAACTAGTTAAAAATTAATGCCATGACCAGCCGGGAAATTTTTGAACAGATAAAAAAGAAACAAAGCTTCCTTTGTGTGGGGCTTGACAGTGATATCAATAAAATACCCAGGTTTCTTTACGATACCACCGATCCTGTTTTTGCTTTTAATAAGGAGATTATTGATGCCACGCACGATCTGGCGGTGGCTTATAAACCCAATCTGGCTTTTTATGAAAGCATGGGTGTCAGCGGCTGGAATACACTCGAAAAAACGGTAAATTACATTCGGTACAATTATCCGGATATATTTATTATTGCTGATGCCAAGCGTGGGGATATCGGGAATACCTCTAATCTTTACGCCAAAGCTTTTTTTGATGCAATGGATTTTGATGCCGTTACCGTGGCTCCTTATATGGGCGAAGATTCTGTTAAGCCGTTTCTTACTTATGTGGGAAAGTATGTAATTCTGTTGGCGCTTACATCCAATAAAGGAGCTTCAGATTTTCAGTATGTCAGGGAAAATGATGAACGCCTTTTTGAAAAGGTGATTAATACTTCCATGAATTGGGGCGACGAGGAAAATATGATGTATGTGGTTGGGGCTACCCGTGCTGAGATGTTGCAGGATATTCGGAAAATTGCGCCCAAACATTTCCTTTTGGTTCCTGGTGTCGGAGCTCAGGGGGGTAGTCTTGCGGAAGTGGCACGCAACGGGATGAATGAACAATGCGGATTGCTGGTCAACTCTTCCCGGGGAATTATTTTTGCCGGTGATGGAGAGGATTTTGCTCAAAAGGCCCGTTCTGCAGCCACCGAAGTTCAACAGGAAATGGCTGATCTTCTCAAAGAAGCGTCACTTTTATAATTGTAATATTTCGGTATTATTCGTAGCTTGCATTTCAGGCTGGGGTGCATCAAGATATTTGATGACCGGGATTTTCTTATGGTTGTATGTAAGCCATTTTGAAAATTCACAAAGCCTGTTGTTTTTATGAATGAAGAGTTTCTCCAATTTCTCTGGCAATACAAATATTATAGGCCGGGGATTTTTTTTACCGACCGGAATCAGCAAATGGAGGTGATTCATCCCGGATTGCCCAATTCCAATTCAGGACCCGACTTTTTCAATGCCAAAATTAAACTGGACGATATTTTGTGGGCCGGGAATGTAGAAATACATCTCAAAGCTTCTGATTGGTACCACCACAAACATCATTTGGACGCTCTTTATGACAATGTGGTAGTGCATGTGGTGCTCAACAATGATAAAGAGATAAAAAACAGTGCCGGAAGAGTAATTCCCTGTTGGGAAATGGAGATTCCGGAAAATATGATGAATGAATATCAGGCGCTCAGGAAGCATGAAGGGTGGATTGCCTGTGAAAATAAAATCGGAAATGTTTTGCGTTTCGAAATCGATGCATGGATAGAGCGGATGTTGATAGAGAAGTTGGAGCAGAAGGTGTCGGGCATTGAGACGCTTCTGAGAAGCTGTCAAAACGACTGGAAGCAGGTGTTTTTTGTGGTGCTTTCACGAAACTTCGGCTTTGGTCTCAATGGTGAGCCATTTGAGCAACTTGCCCGACAAATTCCCTGGCAATATATTCTCAAGAATGCGGACTCCCCAATAAAATTGGAAGCTCTGATGCTGGGACATGCCGGCTTTTTGGAAGTGCTTCTTCATGAGGATGAATATGTCCGGGTGATGGTTCGGGAATACCGAATAATGAAACATAAGTACGGATTTCAGCCAATGTCTGCTCATTTATGGAAATTTCTGAGAATGCGACCAGGTAATTTTCCGACTGTTCGTTTGGTTCAACTTGCTGCGCTTATTTCCGGAAACCCTTTTTTGTTTGATAACTTATTGTCATGTGAGACCCTTGCTGAAGTGCGGAAATTGCTCGCAGTGCAGCCGTCGGAATATTGGCACAATCATTACCGGCCCGGAGTTGGTAGTCCTCCCAAATCCAAGAGAATAGGAAAACAAACCATTGATCTGATAATCATTAACACCGTGGTGCCGATGCTGTTTGCATTTGGAAGATTAAGAGGTAATTCGGATTTGCAACAAAGGGTGCTTGACTGGCTTTCTGAATTGCCAGCGGAGAAAAACAGCGTGGTTGATGGTTGGGCAAGACCGTCTATTGGTGTCAAAGCTAAATCATCTGCCCAAAGTCAGGGGTTGGTTTATCTTAAAAGAAATTATTGCGATCTTCGTAAGTGCTTGGCCTGTAGACTTGGACGTGGTGTTTTGTCATTAAAATTCACCCATAAATAAAAGTTGGTTCGTTTTTTGTTATTTTTAGAAGTGTTAAAAAGTATTTATTTTGTATCGTTGAACTCAAAACATCTTGTTATGAAATCTCGAATTTTGATTATCGCCGCATTTTCTCTGATCCTGATGGGGGCTTTTTCTTCCTGTAAATCCAAGAAGAAAGTAACTGCCAAAAGTGAAATAGGAGATATCATTGAAGAATTGCCTTGCGAAGACAAGGGGAAGTCGGATAAGAATTTTTTCCGGGCCAGTGCCATGTCCACCAGTTCCGATCTGAGTCTGGCTAAAGAGAAGGCGCTGTTGCTGGCCAAGCAACGTCTGGTGACCCTGATAAACTCCAATACCAAGTCGGTGACCGACCGGTATGTTAATGAGCGTGAAATAGGTGATGCTGCCGAATTTGAACAAAAGTTTGAAAATATGACGCGTGAAGTTGCCGATGAAACCATCAACAATATTGTGGTTACCTGCGAAAAAGCGAGTGTTACCGAAGAAGGGAAATATCATGGCTTCGTGGCCATAGAGGTACATCGGGATGATGTGCTGAATGGAATTGACCGGAGAATTTCCAACGATGATAAATTGCAACTCGATTACGATAAGCAGAAGTTTCAGGAAATTTTCGAAGAAGAGATGGAGCAAATGGCTGAGGAGAGGGGGTATTGAGAAGATAGGCTGAGGTTGAGGTTAAGCTTGAGAGAAATCTATGTGTGTTAATGCTCAGCCTCAACCTTAGTCTTAGCCTCATTCTCAACCTTAACCTCAGTCATTTTAATCTTTTGCCAGGCATTTACAAAAAACTATAAACGACCTGTTTGCAGGTTTTTAAATTATTCCATATCTTTGCGGCCTATTTGTAAACCATATATTTAATTAGATCGTATGCATCTGACAAAAGAAGAAAAACAAGAGATCTTTGCGAAGTACGGGAAGTCGAATACTGACACTGGTTCACCTGAAAGCCAGATAGCATTATTTACCAACCGTATCGCACATTTGACCGAACACCTGAAGGCTAATAGGAAAGACTTCAGTACCCAGTACGCTCTTAAAAAGATGATTGGTAAGCGTCGTAACTTGCTCGATTATCTGAAAGCAAAAGATATTGAAAAATATCGTGAGCTGATTAAAGACCTTGGGCTTCGTAGATAGGTCAAAAAAGGATAGTATCAGAAAGGCAGTTCTCTTCCGGGAATTGCCTTTTTGTTTTTTGTTCATGCCCGGTTTTGCGGACATTTTGAAAAAAAGTGATGTTTCTGGACGGTGGGTGGCAGATATTATCTATCTTTGGGATTGATTTAGAGATTGTAAGAAAAATAGAAATTTATTTATGATTAAGCCGATTGAAAAAAGTATTGACCTCGGTGATGGAAGGTCAATTGTAATTGAAACTGGAAAGTTGGCCAAGCAGGCCGACGGATCGGTCGTTGTTAGAATGGGCAATACGTATTTGCTCGCTACCGTGGTTTCTGCTAAAGATGCGAAACCTGATGTCGATTTTATGCCACTTTCTGTGGACTACAGAGAAAAGTATTCTGCAATAGGGCGTTTCCCCGGAGGTTTTCTCAAGCGGGAAGGTCGTCCTTCTGATTTCGAAATTCTTGTGTCGAGATTGATTGACAGAGCTTTGAGACCACTTTTCCCGGAAGATTATCATGCCGATACATTTGTGAATGTGAGTCTTATATCTGCTGATAATGAAAGTGTTCCTGACTCTCTTGCCGGTCTTGCAGCCTCTGCTGCATTGACTGTTTCCGATATTCCTTTCGCAGGACCTATTTCCGAAGTGAGGGTAGCCCGTATCAATGGGGAACTGAAAATTAATCCTTCTGCGTCAGAAATGAAAGAAGCGGATCTTGAAATAATGGTGGCCGCTTCGATGGATAATATTATGATGGTGGAAGGTGAGATGGAGGAGGTTTCTGAAGCTGAACTTTTGGAAGCCATGAAATTTGCGCATGAAGCCATCAAGGTGCAGTGTGCAGCTCAAGTTGAACTTGCCGAAATGGTCAATGTGGCTAAACGTGAATATTCGCACGAAGTTAATGATGAGGAGCTGCGGAAGAAAGTTTGGGATGCTACTTATGATAAGGCTTGTGAAGTTGCCCGTGCGGGGAACCCGAATAAGCATGAGCGTATGGACGGATTTTCTTCTATTGTTGATGAGTTTATTGAAAATAATTACAACGAAGAAGAGGACGAAATTCCTACAGGACTGATCAAGAAATATTTCCACGATGTGGAGAAAGATGCTGTGCGTCGAGTGATGTTGGATGAAAATGTACGTCTTGATGGTCGTGCTATGGATGAAATTCGTCCCATCTGGAGCGAAGTGGATTGCATTCCCGGACCTCATGGTTCAGCTATTTTTACACGCGGTGAAACACAGTCGCTGACAACTGTTACCCTGGGATCCAAACTGGATGAAAAACTGGTGGATGATGTGTTGTTTAAGGGATATGACCGATTCTTATTGCATTATAATTTCCCTCCGTTTTCTACCGGAGACGCCAAACCATACCGGGGTGTAGGCCGTAGGGAAGTTGGTCATGGAAACCTTGCGCACAGAGCTCTTAAGCGGATGTTGCCCGAGGAGATGCCTTATGTGATCAGGGTTGTCTCTGATATTTTGGAATCGAATGGTTCTTCTTCTATGGCTACCGTTTGTGCTGGTACTATGGCATTGATGGATGCCGGAATTCAGCTGAAGAAACCAGTTTCGGGTATTGCCATGGGGTTGATTACAGATAAGGACAGTGATAAGTATGTAGTACTTTCTGATATCCTTGGAGATGAGGATCATCTGGGTGATATGGACTTCAAAGTGACTGGTACCGCAGATGGAATTACTGCTACCCAGATGGATATTAAAGTAGAGGGTCTCTCTTACGAAGTACTGGAAAAAGCATTGGAGCAGGCTCGTCGCGGACGGCTTCATATCCTGGATAAGATTTCTGAGACCATTAGTGAGCCAAGAGAAGATCTTAAACCTCATGCCCCACGAATTGTTACCTTGCGTATTCCTAAAGATATGATTGGTGCAGTAATCGGACCAGGTGGTAAGATTATTCAGGAGATTCAAGCCGAAACCAATACCAGTATCTCCATCGACGAAGATGAGAAAAACGGTATTGTAGGTATTTCTGCCAGTGATAAGGATGCTATTGATAAGGCATTGAATCGTATCAAGGGAATTGTTGCAGTTCCCGAGGTGGGCACCGTTTATACCGGAAAAGTGAAATCAATTGTTCCTTTTGGGGCATTTGTGGAGATTCTTCCCGGAAAAGACGGATTGCTGCATATTTCTGAAATTGAGTGGCGTCGTCTCGAGAAAGTGGAGGATGTTCTCAAAGAGGGAGATATGGTTGAAGTAAAACTGATTGAGGTTGATCAGCGTTCAGGAAAACTGAAGCTGTCCCGTAAAGTGTTACTTCCCCGTCCTGAACGGAAATAATTAGACAAATCTGAGACTTCAAATGCTTTGAATTCTCAAAATATCAACAAATCCCCGGTGGAATATGTTATTCCATCGGGGATTTTGTATTTTTAGCCTGCAATTTAGCCTGGATTAGTCAAAAGTTTTCGTTTTAAGGTGTTCAAGTACTAATAAATGCAGGTGACCACATAGAAAATTGATGAAGGGAATAATCAACTATTTTCAAGGCAATTTTTTTGATTACGCCTGTGTTTTGGTCTTTGTTGAACATTGCAACAGATTAATTATGAACACCCCATGTTGAATTTCCGGGACTTGTACCCGATCTGTTTACTGAATAATCAATATTATAGAATTATGAGCCGCTACCGAACGATTCAACAGTGGTACGATATTTTGAGCAGTCGTCTTAAAGGTGCTCCGCGTGAGAGTATCAGATTTTACAGTCTGGAAGCTTTCCCTCGTTTGATGCACCACCTGGAAACTCATAAAACCGATTGTGAAGTTTGCCGCCGGCACTTTGAGTCGCTGGATGAGATGAGTTTTGAATTGGGGCAATGGATGAAGACCGATGCCCCGGAGATGGTCAATTTTCAGGCCGAATTGGAAGACAGTGTCCGTCATCTGCGTTCCGATCACAAAGTATTCCCTAAAGGCTTGTGGTTGTCCCGGTTTGTGTTGATGGGGATTCTGGTTGGGATTCTTGGTGCATTGATTACCATTGTGGTGGTTGCAGGAGTGGTGATTGGAGGTGTTTTGCTGACGGGAGCCTTTATTGGTATGATGGTGGGTTGGATAGCCGGTAAAAACAAAGAAAGAAAAATTAAAAAACAGAATCGTCTGTATTAGTCGGTTACATCAGTATAAAATCTAAAAAAATGAACTATCGAATTATTATTGTGGCACTGCTTGCTATGGCAACATTATTTTCCTGTAAGGATAAAGGTCCTGATACTCCGGAATATCCGGCAACCAAAAAAGTAGATACTGTTGATGTTTATTACGGGACCGAGGTTGCCGATCCTTATCGATGGTTGGAAGATGACCAGTCTGAAGAGACGAAGGACTGGGTTCAGCGTCAGGTGAAAGTTACCAATAAGTATCTGAGTGAGATTCCATTTCGAGATAAAATAAAAGAGAGACTCACCGAAGTATGGAATTACGAAAAGCAGGGAACTCCTGTTCGTAAAGGGAAATATTGGTTTTTTATGCGGAACAACGGACTTCAGAATCAATATGTTGTGTATGTGAAAGAGGGAATAGACGGAGAAGAAAGAGTATTGCTTGATCCCAACAAATTGTCTGAAGACGGAACCGTGGCTCTTTCGGATTATTCAGTGTCTGAAGATGGTACTTATATGGCTTACTCTATATCTCGTGGCGGCTCTGACTGGCGTGAAATTTATGTCCTGGATGTGGCTACCGGAGAGCAATTGGATGATCATCTGGAATGGGTGAAGTTTTCCGGCATTTCATGGATGGGGGAAGAGGGCTTTGTTTACAGTCGTTATGATGCACCCGCCAAAGGGGAGGAGTTGACCAATGTGAACGAGTTTCAGCAGGTTTTTTATCATAAACTCGGAGAGAAGCAGTCTGAGGATGAGTTGATTTACAAGGATCCTGTGAATGCTTTGCGCAATTTCACTGCAGAAATGGATGATGACAATAAGAGCATTATTCTATCAGGAAGTGAATCGACCAGTAATAATTCATTTCTGATTAGGGAATGGAACGGTGATGAGTGGGCGGTTGCCGATACATCATTCGAAAATAACACCACTTATCTGGGAACGGTAAACGGGAAATATTGGGTCCTGACTGATTTTGATGCCCCCCGTTACCGGATAATGGCTGTGACTCCTGACAACCCCGGAATTGAATACTGGGAGGAAGTGGTCGCTGAAAAGGGAGATGTGCTTAATGGCGTTGCTCTTTCAAAATCGTATGCCGTGGCACATTATATGGTGGATGCCGAATCCAAACTTCTCGTGTTTGATTTTTCAGGAGAAGAGCTTTTTGAAATAGAATTGCCGGGAAGAGGTTCTGTGGGAGCTTTGCGAACCATTCGCGATGATGATGAATTGTTTTACTCCTTTGATTCATATAATGTCCCCGGTCAGGTTATTGACTTTAATCTGGAAACCAAAGATAGCAACGTAATCTTTGAGCCGGAGGTCGATTTTGACGGAGACAACTATGAAACCAGGCTGGTATTCATCGAAGCAGAAGACGGAGCCCAGGTGCCATTGCATATTGTTCATAAAAAAGGTATTGAACTCGACGGCAATAATCCCCTGATGCTTTATGGATACGGAGGATTTAATGTTGTTTATTCGCCTGGATTTGATGTGCGTCTGATACCCTGGCTTGAAAATGGCGGTGTTTATGTTAATGCGCACATCCGTGGAGGGGGAGAATACGGAGAAGACTGGCATCAGGGTGGTACTAAGCTGAATAAACAGAGGGTTTTTGATGATTTTATCCTTGCTGCAGAGAAAGTAATTGAGATGGGTTATACCAATTCGGATAAAATTGCTATTCGTGGTGGCTCCAACGGTGGTCTTTTGTTGGGAGCTGTTGTTAATCAGAGGCCCGAACTGTTCCAGGTTTCTCTGCCGGCAGTGGGGGTGATGGATATGCTTCGTTATCATAAGTTTACCATAGGTTGGGCCTGGGCCGGAGATTACGGTCGCAGCGATGAGAGCGAGGAGATGTTCCGTTATCTATATGGATACTCACCCGTTCATAATATCAAATCGGGGGTAGATTATCCCGCCACCCTTGTTTTTACAGCTGACCATGATGACCGTGTGGTTCCTGCACATTCGTTTAAATATATTGCTACGCTTCAGGACAAATACAAAGGAGAGAATCCTGTGCTTATCAGAATTGAGACCAAAGCCGGACATGGAGCCGGGAAGCCTGTAACCAAACAAATTGAAGAGGTTGCTGATACGCATGCATTTACTTTTTACAATATGGGATTGGAACCATATAATTGGTAAACAGGGTTTAAAAAACCGTGAAAAACTTTATTTTGTCAGCAAAAAAACTTATTATTGTAAATAGTCTTTGTAAAAGAGAAAATTTGTATTGTTTGATAACAAAAATATCTTTGCAAAAAGGGCACTGCAAATAAGGGAAGATGATCGATTGGATCCCCTCACTATTAAAGGGGTGTCGGTTATGTTACTTCCCTTGAAAGGTTTGGCTTATGTTAGATGTTTACAGGAGAAAATGAAACGGGTTTTGTCCAATGTGAATATTCTTCTTTGTGTCACGTTATTTTTTTGTTGAAAAACTTCTATGATTGGCTATATTTGCATTAAATCGTGTTTGAAGTGTTTCATTTATTAAAAACATTCCTAAATTTGTATAGAAGATAGGATTTATTCAAGAACAAATAATTCGGTTAACATTATGAAAAGAACAAGGATCAATCTTTTTGCGACTGTTGCACTTGCTGCTTTGCTGGCCAGCTGCTCCGGTCTGGATAAGATGAAAGACAACGCACCAGACATTAACTATACTGTGACTCCTGAGGTTTTGGAAGCACATGGTGGTCAGGTGCCTGTAACCATCAAGGTACAAGTACCGGGTGGCTACTTCGATAAGAAAACAGAAATTACCGCAACTCCTGTTTTGGTTTATGACGGAGGCGAAACTGCTTATGCTCCTTACGAGTTACAAGGAGAAAGCGTTGATGGTAACGCTAAGGTGATTTCTTATGCCAATGGTGGTCAGTTTACTTATGAAGGAACTGTGGACTACAATGAGAATATGAGAGTCTCTGATCTCGTTGTTCGTGTTACTGCTACTCGTGGTGGTTCATCCATTGACTTTGAGCCAGTAAAAATTGCTGAAGGAGTAATTTCAACTTCTCAATTGCTGGGCAAAAAAGGTGCGATGGCTGCTCTTGGAGAAGATAACTTCCAGCGAGTAACTCCTGAAGTTGGCGAAGCTGATATTCATTATCTGATTCAGCGTTCAAATGTTCGTAACTCAGAATTGAGAAACGAAGACATTAAAACCCTTTCAGAATTTGTGAAGGCCGCCAAAGAAGCTGACAACAAAGAGTTCAAGGGTGCCAATATTTCTGCTTATGCTTCTCCCGACGGACCAATTGATTTGAACACTCGTTTAGCCGGAGATCGTGAAGCGTCAGCAAAAAAATACCTGGAAGGTGCTTTGAATAAAGCCGGAGTTGAAGATGTTACTGCTGAGGATTTCTTCGAACTTCGTAACACTCCCGAAGACTGGGAAGGATTTAAAGCTTTGGTTGAGAAGAGTGACATTGAGGATAAAGACGTTATTCTGAGAGTTCTTTCTACACACAATGATCCTGAAGTTCGTGAGTCAGAAATTAAAAACATGGCTGCTACCTATAAGGTACTTGCTGATGACATTCTTCCTCAGTTGCGTCGTGCCAAGTTGAATGTTAACGTAGAAGTTATCGGAAAATCTGATGATGAGATTTCTGAGCTGGCTTCTTCTTCTCCCGAAGAATTGAAGCTTGAGGAAATTCTTTATGCTGCTACTTTAACTGATGATCTGGGAGAGCAACTTGATATTTACAAAGCTGCTTTAGAACAGCATTCTAATTGCTGGAGAGCTCAGAACAACATTGGTGTTGTACTTATGAAGCAAGGTGATGTTGATGGTGCAAAAGTTGCCTTCGAGAAAGCCAACAACATGAAATCTAATGAGCCTGTAGTGTTGAATAACCTTGGTGTTATTGCTCTTCATGAAGACGATGTTGAGGCTGCTAAAGAATATTTTGATTCAGCTGCCGGTGCCGGTGCTGCTTTGGACAATAACCTTGGTGTGTTGGCCATCTACAATGGCAACTACGACGAGGCTGTTCGTTACTTTGGTAACAGTAACAATTGCAACGCTGCCTTGGCTAAGATTCTTAACGGAAACTATGACGCTGCTTTGGCTACTTTGAATGCCAATGACGCTGAAGTAGGTATCAAGTACTATTTGAAAGCAATTATTGGTGCTCGTCAGAATGACACTGATATGTTGTTTGAAAATCTTGACAAAGCCGTTGAGTTGGATGCTTCTCTGAAAGAAGTTGCTGCAACCGATATGGAATTTGCACGCTACTTTGAAGATGCTTCTTTCAAAGAAATTGTACAATAAGTATAGGTTTATACCTTTAAGATAAAAGAAGAGGCTGCCGTATGGCAGCCTCTTTTTTTGGCTCATGAATGAGAGAATATGTTTCTTTCAATCCTTTCACATTACTGCTGATTAGATTATTGGGGCTCCTTTGACGTGAGCACCCATTTTTTAGACAACTCCCAAAGAACGATTCCCGCCGAAACAGAGACGTTGAAGGAATGCTTTGTTCCGAATTGTGGAATCTCCAGGCATTTGTCACACAGGTCTATTACTTTCTGGTCAACTCCTTTTACTTCGTTGCCCAGAATCACTGCATATTTTTGTTGCGTATCTGTTTGAAACTCTTCCAAAGGGGTACTTTTCTCCACTTGTTCAATTCCGAGAAGTAAATAACCGTTGCTTTTCAACTTTTCTATGGCCTCTGTTGTTTCATTAAAGTATTGCCATTTTACCGAATCTTCAGCTCCCAGGGCCGTTTTATGAATTTCCTTATGGGGCGGAGCAGAGGTAATTCCGCAGAGGTAAACGGCTTCCAGCCGGAAAGCATCGGATGTGCGAAAAATGCTGCCCACATTGTGAAGGCTTCTGACATTGTCCAGAACAACAATTATAGGGGTTTTAGGAGATTCTTTGAATTGTTTGACAGATATTCTGCCAAGTTCATTGAGTTTTAATTTTCGCATTTTTTTAAGGGACAAAATTAGAGATTCTCTTTAAGTCAAACGAATAAAATGAACGTTTAATCATAGTTTTCACAAAAAAATCTACAATATGAATATTCATGAGTACCAGGCAAAGGCAATTCTTAAGCAGAATGGTGTTTCTATACAGGAAGGGTTAATTGCTGATACTGCCGATGAAGCAGTAGAAGCTGCAAAACAACTTCAAGAGCAAACCGGCACAGGTTGGTGGGTGCTAAAAGCTCAGATACACGCCGGAGGCAGAGGAAAAGGTGGCGGTGTGAAGCTGGCTAAAAGTCTTGATGAGGTTCGAGATCTCGCCACAGACATGATTGGTATGCAATTGGTTACCCATCAAACTGGTCCTGAAGGCAAGAAGGTCAGAAAGATTCTGATTGCACAGGATGTCTATTATCCCGGTCCTTCCGAGAAGAAAGAATACTATATGAGTGTTCTGCTTAACAGAGAAACCGGAAAGAATACGATTATGTATTCTGCCGAGGGAGGGGTGGATATTGAAGAGGTGGCGGATAAAACCCCTGAACTGATATTTAAGGAAGAGATAGATCCCGGTACAGGTGTTTTGCCTTTTCAGGCACGTAAGATTGCCTTTAATCTTGGGCTGGAAGGTCAGGCATTTAAGGAGATGACAAGGTTTGTTGCAGCTCTGTACAGAGCTTATGTAGCTGTAGATGCTTCACTTTTTGAGATAAATCCGGTACTAAAGACGACCGACGATAAGATTCTTGCGGTAGATGCAAAAGTGAATCTGGATGACAATGCATTGTTCAGACATCCCGATCTGGCTGATATGCGCGATTTGAATGAGGAAGATGCAACCGAAACCGAAGCAGGAAAGAACAACCTTAATTTTGTGAAACTTGATGGAAATGTTGGTTGTATGGTCAATGGAGCCGGATTGGCAATGGCCACCATGGACATTATTAAATTGTCGGGCGGAGAGCCTGCCAATTTTCTGGATGTGGGAGGTGGCGCCAATGCTGAAACAGTAGAAGCAGGGTTGAAAATTATCTTGTCTGATTCCGCTGTGAAAGCTGTGTTGATCAATGTCTTTGGTGGTATTGTACGTTGCGATAGAGTGGCTTCTGGGGTAGTTGAAGCCTATAAGAACCTTGGGGATATTGAAGTTCCTGTTATTGTGAGGTTACAGGGGACCAATGCTGAAGAGGGAAAAGCAGTAATTGATAACTCAGGGTTAAAAGTACGCTCTGCAATTACGTTGAAAGAAGCCGCAGATATTGTGAAAGAAGTGGTTTAATAAATTCTTTATGCTTGACATGACACTAGTGTCCTGAGAAACTCTTTTTTAGAATAGAGATTGCTTATTAAAAAAATCCCCGGGGAATTTTTCCCGGGGATTTTTTACTACCAGTTAACTTTTGATCTCCTTACAGGCATTGTCATGCAGCGGGCACCACCGCCTCCGCGGGGCAGTTCTGATCCCTCGATGGTGATAACATATTTTTCGTAATCGGAAAGATCTGTTTTGTTGCTGATTACATCTGAAGCTTTGATAATGGAAAAGCCTGCCTGGTTGAGTGCTTCCAGGGTGTGTACGTTTCTGGCATAACCGATTAGCTTTCCGGGGCCATGAGCAAAGAAATTTGCTCCGCTGTGCCATTGTTCCCGCTCCTGCTGCCATAAATCTGTTCCTCCACAAGGCACAGGTCTCAGATCCATTCCCAGACTTTTCAGGCATTGAAGTAAACCTGCTTGTCGGGAGATCTCTTTTACCACACCGTTTTCTATGGTCATAAGGATGGTGGCAAATGAATTCTCCTGACGTAACAATGGTTCGTATATCATACAGGTATCCTTGTCTAGTAAAGTGAAAATCATATCCAAATGGATGAAAGACTCAGGGGATTCCGGGAGTTGTTGTACCACAATGTGTTTTTTCCCTTTTTGTGTTTTTATCTGCTCTGCCAGAAAATCAATGCCCTGAGTGGATGTTCTGGTTCCGTTACCGACAATAAGGATATCGTCTCTGGCGATGAGGACATCTCCGCCTTCAATAAAAGTTTCGGAGCCTACATGCCAGGTGCCCATAGGGTTGATGGTGGTGGTTTTGAAATGTGGTGAAAAGTTAAAAATGGCATCCATGATTATAGACTCCCGTTCTCTTACTTTATTGGCCATTTTGGAAATCATTACCTGGTTGTAAACGGTAACCGAAGCATCACGGGTGAAGAAGAAGTTGTGTAATGGCCGCAGTGCGTATCTTTCATCAGAAAGAAATGTGGTGAGTGAATCCCGTTTCAGAGCGACACCTTCAATAAGCTGTGTGGCCAGTTCTTTGTTGTTGAGCGAAAGCAAATCTTCTTTGATGTTGAGCACTTTCTCCTGAGTACAGATGCGCTCCACAAGCGAGACTTTTATATCTGGATCAATAAGGATTTCTGTCAGCAGATCTTTTACCTGGTATGTTTTTGATACCTTGTTGAGTACTCCGTTGAGTTGCTGATACTCTTCTATGGCTACCGGCAGATTTAGGATGTCACTGTAAAGTGCGCGCTCTGCATTGCCGGGGGTCATATTTTCCACTTCAGGGCCGGGGGTGTGCAGAATTACAGCTTCTAAATTTCCTATCTCGGAAGTCACATGGGGAACTATCGGGGTGCTGCTCATATAAAAAATGCTTTTGTTTTAATTTCAAATGTTTATCGGGATTTTTCAGGCTGTTATCCTCCATCTCAGAATTCAACGATTTATTGGAGATTGGTGTTCATTAAAATGCAATTTAGTGAATGTTTTGAAAAAAAAATCTGATTTTTCCCCATTCAGAAAATAAAAAAGGCCGGTGAAGTCCGGCCTTTTTTGGGAATATTGGAATAATTAAATGTTTTTGTCTGCGAAACGTCAGCGTTTAAATGGCGTCGGTCTCAACTACTTTTCCAAGGATGTCGGAATAGGGAACCAACAAGAAGTTTTTTCCTTCAAATTCAAGTTCGGTTCCTGAGAACTCTTTGTAAAGAACAGAGTCTCCAACAGAAATCTCAGCATTGTCTATGTTGCTGATTCCTGCAACTTTTCCGGCTTTTTCCTTGCTTTTTACACTGTGAGGAATAATAATTCCCGAGGCAGTGGTCTGCTCTGAACTGTCATCCTGAAGCTCAAGCAGCACGTTTTGATTAATGGGTTGTAACTCTTTCATTGTTTATTTATTTTAGTAATTATGCATTGATGCCTAAGAGGCTGTTTATTCTGTTTCTGTCGAACCCAACCACTACCTGACCGTCAATCAGGCTTTGGGGCACTCCTTGCTGACCACTTCGATTAACCATCTCGGCAGCGGCTTTTTCATCCTTACTTACATCAATATCCCTGAACTGAATCTGATTGTTTTTTAGGTAATCTTTTAAGGTTCTGCACCACGAACAAGTGGGAGTGGAATAGACAATTACCTGTTTCTGTCTCTGATTATCTTTGGCGTTGCTGATGATGGCATGTGGGTTAAAAAAAGCCTCCAGAGCTCCCTCCCGGTGGCATCCTTTCAGATAGCGTGCAGGAGTTTCTTTCTTGAATTCTATCAGCGTGGGGGCCGAATTGATATTGTACTCGGGATGAACATCTTTCACTTCGGCAACGTTTACCGAGAACACAGGAGTCGCATTATCAGACTTCATGGCGTCGAGGTTTGAAAGGGCACAGTTGCTTTGTTCAGAACCCTTTTTGTATACCAGCAAAAACAGGTTGGGATGCGATTTCAATCGCTCTTTGAAATCCTGAAGTGATGTAATAGATGTATGTTTCATTTCTTAATTAAATATTATAGTATCTACAAAAATACATAAATACATAAATCAGAAATGGTGCCAATCCTGAGAGGTTGTCAAAATGTCAGTTTTAATGTTTTGAGTTTTTATGTTATTTTGTGAGAAGATAAATCTATTGCGGACCAAGTGTAAATTATTATAACTTTCTAAAAGGAATTGAAATGACTAAAAAGTTTATCGGAGCTCATGTGAGTGCAGCCGGAGGAGTAGAGAATGCTCCGGTTAATGCAGCCGAAATAGGGGCCACTGCCTTTGCATTGTTCACTAAGAATCAGCGTCAGTGGAAATCCAAACCACTTACAGAGGAGAACATCAGTAAGTTTAAAAAGAATTGTAAAGAACTGGGATTTTCGCCCCGTTATATTTTACCACATGACAGTTATCTGATTAATCTCGGGCATCCGGAGAAAGCCGGCATTGAAAAGTCGCGGGAAGCCTTTCTGGATGAGATGCAACGATGTGAGCAGTTGGGACTGGAACTGCTGAATTTTCATCCGGGAAGCCACCTTAAGAAAATTTCGGAGGATGAATGTCTTCAGCGGGTGGCCGAGTCGGTAAATATTGCTCTGGACAAAACAAAAGGAGTGACGGCAGTAATTGAGAATACTGCAGGTCAGGGCTCCAATGTGGGTTATCGGTTTGAGCATCTGGCACGAATCATTGAGTTGGTGGATGATAAATCCCGCGTTGGGGTATGCATTGATACCTGTCATGGTTGGGCCGGCGGTTATGATTTTTTGTCAGACAATGGTTACGAGGAAAGTTGGACTACATTTGACGAGTTGGTGGGTTTAAAATATCTGAAAGGTTTGCATCTGAATGATGCCAAAAAGGATGTGGGAAGCAAGGTGGATCGTCATGCGAGTCTTGGAGACGGTTATATGACCAAAAAAACATTTGAACGAATGATGAAAGACGATCGGTTTAATGAACTTCCGATAATCTTGGAAACTCCGGACCCAGAGCGCTGGCCCGATGAAATCAAATGGCTCAGGGAGGAGGCCGGCATTTGAATTGAATATTTTCTGAATAAAACCGGTTAGGTAAGCTTTTTGCAGATACTTTGTGTAAAGAGGATTGAACAGATGATTGTTATGAGAAGATATATGGTTTTGACAGCTCTTTTATTGGTGCTTGCTGCTTCCGTATCTGCCCAGAATGTGCGGACGGAAGAGATGGCCGGTAATGAGGTGTATCTTCTTGAATCTAAGGTTGTACAGGGTGATACCATTCCGCACATTGTACTGCGAGAAGTTAAAGTTGTTCCCGACTGGAAATTTAGGAATAAGCGTGAGCGCAAGACCTATAACCGTTTTGTGAAAAATATAAAAGTTGCTCTTCCTTATGCAAGAGCAGCTGCACATAAATTGAATTCAATAAATGCGGAACTGGGGCAGATTGAGCGTGAAAAAGAACGCAAGGAATTTTTGAAAGAAGCCGAGAAAGAGTTGTTCAACGAATTTGAAAAACCCTTGCGGAAACTTACTTTTTCTCAGGGACGTATGCTCATTAAACTGATCGACCGGGAAACCGGAGATACCAGTTACAATCTGATAAAGGAATATAAAGGAGGGTTTTCAGCTTTCTTTTGGCAATCGGTAGCCCGGCTGTTTGGTTCAAACTTGAAGGACGAATACGACGGTGAAAGAGAAGACCGGATGATTGAGCACATCATAATTATGATTGACAACGGGATGTTGTAGTGGTTTTATGCTATGATTTCGTTTGAAGTTTAAAAGTAAGAAGGCAGTAAAACACCCGGCTATTCATTTATAAGTTAATTAATCCATCATTTTAAATACTGCGTTTACCACATTTTCTGCTCCTTCGGCAATCTGAGTGATTTTCGCATCCAGCATATAGCAGGGAGTGGTGGCAATTTTAAGGTTTTCGTCAGTAACCACTTCGCCATGTGTGGTATTTACATGTGTGGCTCCCATGGCCTGTATCGCTTCAGCAGTGCCCTGCTCAGAACCAATGGTCATTTTTGCATTTCCGAATATTTTTGCCAGTATCACCGGGGAAATACACAAAGCTCCAATGGGCTTTCCCCCCTTGTGGATGTCTATGATTGCTTTTTCAACATCTTTGTTTACGGTGCAATCAGGCCCGTCAAAAGCAAAAGAACTCAGGTTCTTAGCTGCTCCAAATCCACCCGGAAACATAAGCGCATCAAAGTCTGCAGCATTGAACCTACTCAGCGGCTTAATATTACCTCGTGCAATTCTTGCAGACTCAATCAATACATTGCGTTTTTCAGCCATTTCGTCACCCGATATATGATTAATCACATGGTGTTGTTGCACATCGGGGGCGAAAATCTCATATTCGGCACCGGCTTTTTCAATGGCCCAAAGCGTAAAAACGGATTCATGTATTTCTGCGCCATCAAATACTCCGCATCCTGACAGTATTACTGCAATTCTCTTTCTTTCAGACATTATTTTCTCTATTTTGGTGATTATTGGAAAAGACTAATTTAAAATTTTTTGGTTCTATATGCAAAGTCATTTGTTATGGAAAAAATCAGGATTTTTCTGGGAGTCGGATTGGGGAAAATCTCTTTGTTAAACGAATGGATGATTACTCTTCGGCAGTTGGGGTACGACGATCAGTTGAGATGGACCCGGCCTGATCAATGGCACATCACCCTGAAATTTATCGGAAGTTTTTCTGTTTCCTCCATCCCGGAACTTGCAGGAAAGTTAAGAAATGGTTTCAACCAAAAAGCGGGGGAGCAATTGGTCGTTAAAGGTGCCGGATTCTTTGGTTCATTGCAGTCACCCAAAGTTTTGTGGGCAGGAGTAGAAAGGTCTGACTGGCTGGATGAATTGAATAAAATAGCAGAAGATATTTGCCTGGAAACGGGCATCCCGGAGAGTCCAAAACCATTTTCCCCTCATCTTACGCTGGCCCGAATAAGAAAGCTTAAGCGTCCAGTAAGATTGATTGAGGAAGTTAAACGGCAAGGAGAAACCCTGTGGGACAAGGTCCGGGTGAATGAGGTAGGGTTATACAAAAGTGAATTAACCCCTGATGGGCCTGAATACTCTGTTCTCAATAAATTCAAATTACTGATTTGAAAAAAGGGCTGATCTACGGTAATGCCGAAGATCAACCCTTTTGTGTGAATTAATAATTCATCTCGTCATTGCAGATGCAATGCAGTAAAGTCTATGATTGGTCGGTTAAGGTCAATCGTTATTTTACAAATATTTTGAATTCCCGGGGTTGAAGCAACAGTCCGTTGATTGGGAGAGTTGTTTCTTCACCGTTGAAATATTCGGTAAAGGTTCCTTCGGGTCCGTTTTCCACGAATGCAGAGATTGAACTTTCCGAAAAGTTGAAAAGTGCTACGACAGTGTTTCCCCCTTTTTGTCTGGAGAAACAGAATAGTGATTCGGTATCATTGGTTTCAATGATTTTCAGATCACCCCCAAATTCTCCATTCCATAAGGCGGGATTGTCGGTTTTTAGTTGGGTAAGGGTCTGGTAGAATTCAGTCATTTCCTCTCCACCGGTCCAGTCAATCTGATCTTTTTCAAAAAATTCGAGTTTTTTATTGAGACCGACTTCCTGGCCTGAATAAATCAGGGGCATTCCTTCCACTACAAACGTAAGGGCAGCCATGGTTTTGGCGGCATCCCCCATCCGTTCCCAAACCGTGCCGTTCCAGCTGTTCTCGTCGTGATTTGTGGTAAACTGCATAGGCCATGAACCTTCAGGATACAGCGAATCAATTTTTTGGAAATATTCAGCTAGGTGTGTGGCATTTTGTTCGTTTTGGGCCACTTTATTCATGATGTGATGGAAAGACCATCCGTAGTTGGCATTGAATGCATTTTCAAGTAATGAAATCTCTTCCTCATCTTCGGCAAGCATCCACACCGGCTTCACTGCCTCGATAGCAGTTCGTGCATCCTCCCAGAAATCTACCGGTACCATTCCGGCCACATCGCAACGATAGCCGTCAATATTGGCCTCTTTTACCCAGAATGTGAGGGCATCAGTCATGGCCTGGCGCATCTCTTTATTGTCGTAGTTTAAACCTGCCACATCTGTCCAGTCCTCTACAGGAGCAATGATTTCACCCTCTTCATTTTGCAGGTACCACTCAGGGTTGGTCTCCGTCCACGGATGATCCCAGGCAGTATGGTTGGCTACCCAGTCGAGAATCAGGTGCATGTCCATTTCATGTGCTTTATCCACAAGGGCTTTAAAATCTTCCATGGTTCCGAATTCCGGATTGATGGCTTTGTAGTTTTTGATTGAATAATAAGAACCCAGGGTGCCTTTTCTGTTTTTTTCTCCGATGGGATGAACCGGCATCAGCCAGAGAATATCCACACCGAGTTCTTTCAATCGGGGAAGATGTTCTGCAAATGCATTGAAGGTTCCTTCTTCGGTATATTGACGAATGTTTACCTCGTAAATGACTGCATCTTTGGTCCACTCAGGCAGGGGACTGTTGCTGGTGTATTCACTTGACGCTTCCTTCGAGGCATCTTTCTGGGAGGCGGTCTGGCAGGAAGATATCAGAAACAGAACTGCCAATAAAAGGCTGATGGTTTTTAAATTTCGCATATTTCGCATATTTCGCATTTTTGTAATTGTTGTGTTTTTAAAAGGCCGAAGGTCTTTAAGCAATAGTCTGGGGCAACGGCCCCTCTCAGGCTTTCAGTTTTCAGTTTGTTTACATCTTACCTGTCTTATGTACAAGGCAGGTTAAATATTATGAATGTGGTGGCATCGTTTTGGATGAAAGCGAGGCCCCACATTCATAATTACAGGGATTTAATAAAAAACCGGAAAAAACAACCGGAAAATGTTTTGTGAAAGCAACAGAAAGGCTTATTAGACTTCCTGTTGCAGACTTTCACGGAACAGATATTAAATGTGGCTAATGAATAAACCGGGTTAATTCGTGCCAGTCCATAAACTAAGCATTTTTCACGTGTTTGAGATAGAAAGTTCAAATTCAAGGCGTGTGAAAAATCTAAACTGCAGTCCCGAAGTAGCTTTTGTAAGGTTTTTTAAACAAAAAACCAACAAAAAGCACAATCGGGATGAATATTTAGATTTTGAGCAACAACGCAGAAGTTGGACTTTATAGACAAACACTAATTTAATTCAATAATTCTTGCTGATTTGGAAGGCACTTCGAAGTTCTCAAAAGTTACTGCTTCACCGGTCATGATGTCTTTTCCGTTAGAATATTTTGAAAGGATTTCGTCGAACCGCTCCCCATTTACTGTGCGGTTTTCGTCATTGGAATTGTTGAGCAACACCATTACCGCCTGATCGTCCAGATACCTGAAATAGACATATACATTGTTTTCCGGAACAAAATGCAATGTTTTACCATGTTGAATGGCTTCACTGGTTTTACGATAGTTAAGGATTTTGGTCAGATAATCGAATATCTCATTTTGCTCATCCGTACGTCCTTCTCGGGTAAATGCATTCACGTCATCGCCATCCCATCCGCCAGGGAAATCATGGCGAATATGTGCGTGCCCTTCGTATCCGTTTCCGTCCATAAGCAACTCGGTACCATAGTACCATTGTGGAATTCCCCGAACGGTGGCAAAGAAGGCTGTGACCATCTTGAGACTTCTGAGATCGTTGTTTAGAACATTGTAAATGCGTCCTACGTCATGGTTTTCAGGGAATACCATCAGATTGTTGATGTCCGGGTAAAGATGATCGTTGGCCAATACATCGTACAGTCGCATAAGACCATCACTCCAGCCTCCTCCTTTTTCATTGAAGGCCACATGCATGGCATCCATCAGCGGGAAGTCCATGATGCTTTTGAGGTGGGAGTTAAAACCATCACTGTTTGGGAAATCTTTTTGCCAGTAGCAAAGTTTTGCAGCCTCCCCAATCCATGCTTCTCCCACAATATTGAAATTGGGATATTCCAGGTTGATGCGTTTGTTCCACTTCGCCATTCCATGTTTGTCGGGGTAAGGATAGGTATCCTGACGGATTCCCTGCAGCCCGGCATATTCAATCCACCAAATGCTGTTTTGAATGAGGTAATTAAGCATTAAATCGTTTCTCAGATTCAGATCGGGCATGGAGGTGTCGAACCATCCTTCTGTAGCTAACTTAATGTCGGCTTGCGAGGCATTGGGGTCAGAAATGGTTGACAATCTGTAGTTTGATCTCACAAAACTATCGTAGTTGATCCAGTCGTCCGATGGCAGATCTTCCATCCACCAGTGTTTGCTTCCACAGTGATTGAAAATCATGTCTTTGATGACTTTGAGTCCTTTTTCGTTGGCCTTTTCAACCAGTTGGCGGTATTCCTCATTGGTTCCGTACCGCGGGTCTATTTTGTAATAGTTTGTAGTGGCATATCCATGGTAAGAAGATTCGGGTTGGTCATTTTCCAGCACAGGATTAAGCCAGATGGCAGTAAAGCCCATATCAGCAATGTAATCCAGGTGATTCATGATTCCCTGTAGATCGCCTCCGTGACGACCATAAGGTGCCTCGCGGTCCGCTTTTTCTCGCATTCCCGGAATGTTATCGTTGTCAGGGTTGCCATTGGCAAAGCGGTCGGGCATCAGCAGGTAAACGGCATCGGAACTGGTAAAACCCTGGCGATGGGCTGAACCATCTTCCCGTTCGTTTAACTCCAGCACCATTGTTTTTCTGATTTTTTTGCCATCGGAGAAATTAATTTCCACTTTACCTGGTTTTGCATCATCCTCAATCAGCATATCGATAAACAGATAGTTGGGGTTTTCTACTGCGATGATACGTTCAATTGAAACTCCTTCGTAATCAATCTCCGGGCGAAGTTGAGCAATATCTTCGCTGTAAGCCATCAACTGTACAACAGGATTTTTGAACCCGATCCACCAGGATGAAGGTTCAAGACGTTCTTTAACTTCTGATTTCGCCATAGCAGGAATGGATCCGGCCAGAATAAGAATGGCGAAAAGAAGGGTAGTTATTCTACTTTTATTAAGCATGATAATTTACATTTATTGGTTCTTTGATTGATTTTCCGGGGGCCAGAGAAATCTCTTTTCCGTAAACGATCAGTGAAATTTTCTCATCAGCATGCGAGCAAATTTCCACTTCATCCCGAGTTACTTTCACCTCAAGATTCTTTTCGTGAAAACGGATATTGAAAGCATACTCTTTCCATTGATGGGGAATGATTGGCGAGAGTCTTAATTTGCCGTCTTTGTAAACCCGCTTACCTCCGAATCCTTCAACGATGGACATCCAGGTTCCTGCCATACTGGTAATGTGCAGGCCTTCATGTACTTCTCTGTTGTAGTCGTCGATGTCCAGACGGCTGGTTCTCAGGTACATTTCGTATGCTTTGTCCAGGTTGCCGATACGGGCAGCCAGAATATTATGAACACATGGGGAAAGGGATGATTCGTGGACGGTACGTGGTTCATAGAACGCAAAGTTCCTGCGAATTGTTTCAGTATCGAATTCTTCCTCGAACAGATAAATCCCCTGAAGCGTATCGGCCTGTTTAATAAAGCAGGAGCGAAGGATGCGATCCCATGACCAATGCTGGTTGATCGGGCGAACAGAAGGACTTAATTCATCGGCGGTAATCTGTTCCTTATCCAGATATCCGTCCTGCTGAAGAAAAACCTCCTGATCTTTGCTGTAGGGAAGGTGCAGGTTGGTAGCCACAGATTTCCACACACTGGTTTCAGTGGAGGTATCGAGGTTTACTTTTTCTGCGATTTCTTCAAATCGTTCGGGATAGTTTTTACGGACAATGTCAATGGCTTCACGCGCATAAGTGAGACACCACTGTGCTATTTTGTTGGTGAACCAGTTGTTATTGACATTGTTTTCGTATTCATTGGGCCCGGTTACGCCCAGTATTACAAATTTCTTTTTATCGTGCGAGAAGGTGGCACGCTGGCTCCAAAAGCGGGCAATGCCTACCAATACTTCCAATCCATATTCTGACAGGTATTTGATATCTCCTGTGTGTCGGATATAGTTGTAAATGGCAAATGCGATAGCTCCATTGCGGTGAATCTCCTCAAAAGTGATTTCCCACTCGTTGTGGCACTCTTCCCCGTTGATGGTAACCATAGGGTAGAGGGCAGCACCATTTGTGAATCCGAGTTTCTCCGCATTTTCAATAGCTTTTTGGAGGTGTTTGTAACGGTAAACCAAAAGGTTGCGAACAACCTTTTGAGGTGCGGTCATCAGGAAAAACGGGATTCCGTAAGCTTCCGTATCCCAGTAAGTTGTCCCGCCGTATTTTTCACCGGTAAAACCTTTAGGCCCTACATTTAATCGCTCATCTTCCCCGGTGTAAGTTTGGTTCAGATGAAAAATGTTGAAACGAATCCCCTGCTGTGCTGCAACATCCCCTTTGATTTTAATGTCTCCCAGGTTCCAGATGTTTTCCCAGTGTTGTTTTTGTTCTTCCAACAGAGTTTTGAATCCAAGCAATCTGGCTTCAGAGGCTTGTTTCTTTGCGGCACCGGTCAATTCGTCAGGTTTGTGATTGAGCGAACTGCAAACACCTACATATTTGATAAGGGTAATTGTTTGGTTTCTGTCAGCTTTTATGGTGATGTGGTTACCTGCGAAGGTTTCGTTTTTCACCGTCTGAATGTCGAAGTTGTCAGTTCCGGAAATTTCCGTCTCCATGGCAAAGGCTACCTGGAAATCAGATTTTTTGGTCTGTGAAAGAAGAGACGCCTTGCCTTCATCGACATCTGTTTCCAGGATATTCCAGAATTTTTCGTCGTAATTGCTGTCCTCATTCTCCACATCTCCGTCAATGTATGGCGAAAAGATGATTTTACAATCTTTTTCCGGAGTTACAGAATATCTGATGACACCAGTTTCATTGCGTGTCATACTCAGGAATCTTTCTGTTTTTACAGAGAGTTTATTACCGTTATTGAGTGTGACATCAAAAGAACGACTTAGAACTCCGGATTTCATATCCAGAACTCGTTGGAATTTCTCTACATCGGCAGCTTTAAATAAGTCTAATGTTTCTCCGTCGATATTTACATCAATACCAATCCAGTTGGGGGAGTTTAATACTTTGGCAAAGTATTCGGGGTATCCGTTTTTCCACCAGCCCACACGGGTTTTATCCGGATAATAGACACCGGCAACATAGCTGCCCTGAAGAGTGGGACCGCTCCATGCTTCCTCAAAGTTTGCACGCTGTCCCATCTGGCCGTTTCCAAGGCTGAAAATACTTTCGGATGCTTTATGGTGGTCAGGACTGAAGCCTTCTTCTATTATTCGCCACTCATCCTGCTTCAAATATTGTCTCATTTTCGTTATTGTTAAGTGATTGTCAAAAGCGGTGTTGTTTAAAAATCCATCTTTATGTTGATTGATTTTCGCTTTTGCGGGGTAATCAATTATATGCTAATTAGTGCCTGTTCATAAACTAAGCAAATTCTGTTTTTAGAGCTGTTTCTGGTCAGAGAGTGCCAATTGCAAGGCTTGCGAAGCCGCCAAAAACGGAGTTTACTAATCGTGAATGAGTATTTTGGCGGCAAGCGTAACGACGCAAGTGGTACTTTATGGACAGAAACTAATTAGAGCTTTGATAATTTATCAAAGTTCATCTCATGTAACCCGGAAACTACCAGGTGAGCTTTGCCCAATACTTCGGGTGTTCCTATGCCCACACATTTCATTCCTCCGGCAAGGGCTGCTTCCACGCCTGCTTCTGCATCTTCAAATACGACGCATTCTCCGGGCAGGACATTCAGCTCTTCAGCTCCTTTGAGAAATACTTCAGGATCAGGTTTGGCTTTGCTTACTTTGGTGCCGTCCACCACAGCATCAAACCAGTCGGTAAGTTGCAACCGATCCAGTATGGTCATGGCATTTTTACTGGCTGATCCGAGGGCTATTTTTATATTGTTCTCCTTGAGTTCTTTGATGAATTCGGTAGCTCCCGGCAGAATCTCATCCGGTTTCATTTGAGTGATAAAAGAGCGGTAATGATCATTTTTCCGGGTTGCCAGCTCTTCTTTCTTCTCTTGCTCCATCTCGATGTTGCCTATCTCCAGAAGAATGTCGAGCGATCTCATCCGGCTCACGCCTTTTAAGCGTTCATTGTCTTTTTCTGTAAACTCAAATCCCAGTTCTTCAGCAAGAGCTTTCCAGGCAATAAAATGATAGCGTGCAGTATCTACAATCACACCGTCCAAATCGAATAAACAAGCTTTAATCATGGCTTAATTTTCTTTATCTTCAACAAAATAGACTGCACCGGCTGCGATCAATAAGCTGACACCGGCAATAATTAATGCGTAAATGGCCTGAGAATTGAACAGGCTTTTCAATATGGGGCCACTTGCCAATCCGTTAACAATTTGCGGAATGGTGATGAAAAAGTTAAAAAGGCCCATATATATTCCCATCTTTTTGGCCGGTAGAGCTCCGGATAAGATTGCGTAGGGCATTGAAAGAATACTTGCCCAGGCTATTCCAACACCAATCATTGGAATTATAAGCATGTCAGGGTCTTTCACAAAATAGATGGAGATGAGCGCTGCAGCACCGATGAAGAGTGAAAGGGCATGGGTGGTTTTACGGCTGGTTGCTTTGGCTATAAAGGGCAATAAAAGTGCGTAAAGGGCGGCCACTCCGTTGTAAACGCCGAACAGCACCCCGACCCAGTTTCCGGCATCGTTGTACATCTCTGAGCTGGTATCACTTACCGGCAGGTTGTAAACATGTTGGGCAATGGCCGGTGTGGTATAAACCCACATCCCGAAAAGTGCCAGCCATGAGAAGAACTGAACGACTCCCAGCTGTTTCATGGTGCGGGGCATTGCAGCAAAATCTTTCATGATCTGCACAAAGCCATTCTCTTTTTTTATGACTTCAGTTGCAGGGTTGATTTCTGCATCCTCCCCGGTATATTCCTCCAGTTCTTTCGGAGAATATTCCCTGGTGGTTACTATTGTCCAGATAATGGTTACAATCAATACGGCAGCTCCAATGTAAAAGGAGAAAATAACGTTATCGGGTACACTACCGGCCGGAGCGGTCTTTGAAATATTAAACCATTCTGCCAGTGCATAGGTAATCCAGGAACCTACCACTGCACCAATACCGATGAGTGTTGATTGTACCGAAAAACCCATGGTTCGCTGGTCCAGAGGTAACTTGTCGGCTACCAGTGCCCTGAAAGGTTCCATGGAGATGTTAATGGAAGCATCCATGATCATCAACATTCCTGCTCCCACAAACATGGGGGGAATGATGGATGCCAGAATTTCCGCATTGGGCATGAATATCAGTGCCAGAGCTGCAAAGATGGCTCCAAAGAGAAAATAGGGGCGTCTGCGACCCAGTTTGGTCCAGGTTTTGTCGCTGTAATGACCCACAATAGGTTGGATGAGCATTCCGGTGATGGGTGCTGCCAGCCAAAACCATCCCAGGTGCTCTATGTCAGCACCAAAGGTCTGCAAAATGCGGCTGGCATTGGCATTTTGGAGTGCAAACCCAAACTGGATCCCCAGAAAGCCAATGCTCATATTCCATATCTGGGCTTTTGATAATCGAGGTAACTTCTTCATGTTTCGCTTTTTCCTTTTTTATCAGTTGTTTTTTCAGTCTCAGACTGCTTAAGTGTGGTGTTGAAAGGTCTTTGTGCATAGAGAGCCTAAGTACTTACCACCACCGGAAATTAATAAAATGATAATCCCACCGGGGATTAACCTCTCTGCGGAATGATCAGAATTCCATTAAATGATTGTTTGAAAAGAAAAGATAAGTATATAAACAACTACAAATACGGGCTGCTGTTACGCATGATTGGTAAGATGGTTTACCATTTTTTTAACAGGTAGAGCCAACAAGAATCAGTGGCAGACAGCCTGCTTGTTTAGTTATCTTACGTAAGGAAGTTGAAGAGGAGTTATGTTACCTCTCTTGTAAAAGAAAAAATCGGTACAATGCAAATGTAGGAATATCAGGGACTAATTTGCAATTATTTTTATGTTTTGATGAAATAAAGATCAGTCAAAATGCCTGTAAATGACTTATTTCAAACGATTGCGGTGTGCTTTGCTGGAATTCTGTTTGGGCTGTTTTTGTTTTTTGCAAACGATTTCGGAAACCTGGTAGGGGGGTGAAAGTGGATATTGTTACGTTAGGTTGAATTTCGCTGTTTTAAAGTTGGCGTAAGTACTTTGGTTGAAAAATTGATTTCAATGCCTGGGTTCTCAAGTCTTTGAAGCAAAAGACGCATGGCTTCACGTCCCGTTTCATACCCTTTTTGTTCTACGGTACTCAGAGGCGGGTAGGCAATATCAGCATTTGGACCATCACCAAAGCCGATTACTTTTATTTGTTCCGGTATTTTAATGCCTTCTGCCTGGAGGGCCTGCATGGTGGCGATGGCTGTGCTGTCATTGACCGCAAAGATGCCGTCAATGTGTTTTTCTTCAATCAATTTCATTAAGTGTTGTTGAAGACTAAAAACATACTCGCGGGTGTCGCACTTGACAATTAATTCTTCATCTGTTTCAATCCCATGCTCCTCTAAAGCCTTTAGGTATCCTTCCTTTCGCCTGCTTCCAATTACCAGATGCTGTGGTGCAGCCAGGTGTAATATGTTTTTACAACCTTTTTCGATGAGGTGACTGGTGGCTATTTTGGCCCCCAGGAAATCGTCTGTAATAACTCTGTCGGTTTTTATTTCTTCTACAATACGATCAAAAAATACCATTGGGATACCGTTGTCATAGGCATTCTGGAGGTGTTTGAAATCTCTTGTGGTTTTGCTGACCGACACCAGAATTCCATCCACCCGGTGATCAATGAGCGCCTGCGTGTCAATGACCTCACGTTGATAATTTTCATTGGATTGACAAATCATTACATTGTATCCTTCACCGTAAGCAATGTCTTCAATTCCACTGATAACAGATGAAAAAAAGTGGTGGACAATTTCCGGAATAATTAGCCCTATTGTGTTGGTTTTTTGTTGCCGGAGGCTTAAAGCCAAAGCATTGGGGCGGTAATTGACCTTTTCTGCAAAAGTTTTTACCAGTTTTTTGGTTTCTTCATTAATATCCGGATGATCTTTCAGCGCTCTTGAAACCGTTGAAGGCGAAAGTTCCAGAATCCTGGCAATGTCCTTTAATGTAACGTGGTTTGACTTCATATATTATAATATGTCATGGTTCCTGCCTGTTGACTTTTTTAAATCCGTCTAAATATATATAAAAAAATAGAATTTTTGCCGCAAGACAACTGTTATAGGTCATTTATAATTCTTCAATGAAGAGCTATTTATAGACAAAAAAGACGCATTGGTCTTTTAGTGTGATTAGGATAAATAAAACTCCGGAATTTGAAGTTTTTATTAGATTGGAGGGCATTTTTTACTCTTGTCGCTTGTGGTTGATGGATTTGAGGGATGTTTTAATTTATCGAAAACGTTTGCAGGAAATTTGAAAACATGTTTTACAACAGTGTGTTTTTCTGCAAACGATACCGCAAACGTTTGCGGTATCGTTTTCGACGATTTTTGTGTAAAAAGGGAGAATCGATGTTAACAAATGTTTAACAAGGGGTGCTTTATTCCTAAATTTGTTCTGTTAAGAAATGATAACAACCCGAAAGCCTGTCCTGAGTCATAACGATGTCTCCGGTTTTTGCTTTCGAAGGAGGTTGATTCATTAAGAAAAAATCCGGTACACATTGAGACCAATTATTATATGAATGGTCTTTTGCAAAAAAAATGTTTAATCAAGTTTATTTTAAATCAAGGTTTTATGAAAAAACAGTTTAGTTTTTACAAAATCCTGTTTCTCTTTTTGGGACTTGGCTTTTTTATAAGCGCTTCTGCCCAGGAAGTATCAGTGACAGGAACGGTAACGGATGCCGAAACCGGTGACCCGTTGCCGGGTGTAACTGTAGTAATACAAGGTACTCAGCAGGGAACCATCACTCAGGTAGATGGAACTTATAATGTATCAGTACCTGAAGATGCAATCCTTGCATTTTCTTTTATTGGATATAATTCTCAGGAGATTTCTGTTGCAGGGCAAAATCAGATTGATGTTGCTTTGGAACCTGCAACCCTCGGATTGGATGAGGTTGTGGTAATTGGTTATGGTTCTGTGAAGAAAGAAGACTTAACAGGTTCTGTCACAGCAGTCGATGCTTCAAAGTTAAACAGGGGGTTGGCGACATCGCCATCTGATCTGATTTCTGGGAAAATCGCCGGAGTTAGCGTAGTTAGTTCAGGAGGAGCCCCTGGTGCTGGGTCTATGATTCGGATTCGTGGCGGATCGTCAATGTCTGCGACAAACGATCCATTGATTGTTATTGATGGAGTGCCTGTAGATAATGCTTCTGGCGTTAGCGGTATGTCAGATCCTTTAAGTTCAATTCATCCGAATGACATTGCCACATTTACTGTTCTTAAAGATGCTTCTGCAACTGCTATATATGGTTCCAGAGCCTCTAATGGCGTGATTATTATTACCACCAAGGAAGGGCGTAAAGGAGAAATGAAGATAGCTTATGATGGTAATTTTTCTGTTAGCACGGATAAGGGGACTGTCGATGTTATGAATGCAGAGAACTTCAGGCAATATGTTACCAATCTGTACGGGAGTGACAGTGAACAAGCACAGGCCTTGGGAAATGCCTCCACTGACTGGCAGGACCAAATATTTCAGACTGCGCTAAGTACCGATCATAATATTAGTTTTTCAGGAGACTTCAAAAACATACCATATAGGGTGTCTGTTGGTTATACCAGCGAAGAGGGTATTTTGAAGACATCAAACATGGAGCGTACAACAGGTTCGCTTAATGTGAGTCCTAAGTTTCTTAATGACAGGTTAAGTGTTAAACTAAATGTTAAGGGAGTTTACAATGCCAATAGTTTTGCTGATCAGGGAGCTATCGGGTCAGCGACCCAATTTGACCCCACACAACCTGTTTACTCAGATTCTCCTTTTGGGAATGGATACTATATGTCTTTAAAAGAGGATGGAACTCCTATTGATATTGGTTTAGCGAACCCCGTCGCTGTTTTGGATCAGCGGGAGGATGAATCAGCTGTGTACAGAAGTATTGGTAATGTCCAGTTGGATTATGAATTCTTGGCACTTGATGGCTTAAAGGCTAATCTTAATGTTGGATATGATGTTTCAGAGAGTGACGGAGATGTAGTTGTTCAGGATAATTCACCAATGAGTTATGTTTGGGGGACTTATAAATCCGGATGGGGAGAAAACAGAGATTATTATCAGTTGAAGCGAAATTATTTGTTGGATTTTTATTTGAATTATAATAAAAAGGTAAATAATCATCATTTTGATGTAATGGGTGGTTATTCATGGCAAAAATTCTACAGAGAGGAGAATAATAAATATCCCTATTCTGAAGCGATGGCTCAACAAGAAGGAGCAGAGTTTTATAAGGATGGAGATGATTATTCAACCGAGGCTTATGTTATTTCATTTTTCGGGCGTTTGAACTATAATTTTATGCAAAAGTATTTGTTCACATTTACTTTGCGTAATGATGGATCCTCAAGATTTAGCCCTGATAATCAGTGGGGACTTTTCCCTTCTGCAGCATTAGCCTGGAAAATTTCGAATGAATCATTTTTGGATGGTTCTGATGTACTTTCTGATCTGAAATTAAGGTTAAGTTATGGTATTACAGGGCAGCAAAGCCTCGGTCAGGGGGATTATCCCTGGATGGGTAGATACAATTATAGCAACGCAGGAGCAAATTACTTCTTTGGTGATTCCATGGTTCGGCTGTTGCGTCCTGTTGCTTTTGATGAAAATCTGAAATGGGAAGAGACGACTACCTATAACATTGGTTTAGATTATGGTTTCCTTGATAACAGAATCAGTGGTACTTTGGATTACTATTATAGGGAAACAGAGGACTTATTGAATACGGTAGCAATTCCGGCTGGAACCAATTTTAGCAATCAATTGTTGACAAATGTGGGTGAATTGACCAATAGAGGGTTTGAATTTTCTGTAACTGGTCGGCCTATTGTCGGTAAAGATTTAAGTTGGAACTTGAGCTATAATATAGCTTATAACGAAAACGAAATTAAAAAACTGACCGTTAATGATGACCCCGATTATGAGGGTGTTATCTATGGTGGCATCGATGGTGGTACAGGTAATAATATCCTGATTCACCAGGTAGGAAATCCTGCTGGCTCATTCTATGTTTTTGAGCAGGTCTATGATGAGGAAGGAAAGCCTGTTGAAGGTGCCTATGTAGATCAAAATGATGATGGAGTTATTACCGAGAAAGATAGAATTGCTTATGAAAAATCAGCTCCTGATTTTACGATGGGATTATCTTCCCAACTTAATTACAAGAATTGGGACTTCAACTTTTCATTGAGGGCTCATTTGGGTAATTATGCGTACAATAATGTGCAATCAAACAGAGAATCGTATAACACGACTTATGATCCATCAGGATTTCTAAAGAACAGATTGAATAGTGCATTATATACCGATTTTGAAAATGTACGTTATCGTTCAAGTTATTATATTCAGGAGGCTTCCTTTTTGAAAATGGATAATATTTCTCTTGGTTATACCTTCGAAGATCTTGGTTTGTGGAAAGAAAATCAGCGAGCCAGAGTATCGTTTACTGTTGAAAACCCATTTGTGGTTACAGATTATGACGGACTTGATCCTGAATTCGGGAATGATGGGATAGATAATAACATTTATCCCAACCCACGAATTTTTATTCTTGGCTTAAGTTTTAATTTCTAAAAAGTGGATAGTATGAAAGAATTTAGATATAAATACATTGTTGGCATTTTTGCTTTAATGCTAATGATAGGGTTTGGGGCTTGTTCAGATGATCTTGATACAATCCCTTTGGATGAGGAGGAACTTGTTTCTGAAGTTGTTTTTGGGAGCGAACTCGATGCATATCAGGAAAGTTTAGCTAAAATATATGCCGGTCTTGCTATTAGTGGTAACAGTGGTGGTGACGGTGACCCTGATGTTGCAGGTGTTGATGGAGGTAGTCAGGCTTCCTTTTTAAGAGGCTTGTGGAACCTGCAACAGCTTCCGACAGATGAAACTCATTGTGCCTGGGGTGATGCAGGTATTCCTGAATTGAACAATATTACCTGGGGAGCAGGGAACGTTTTCATTAAAGGGTTTTATTACAGATTGTATTATCAAATAAACCTTGCGAATGCATTTCTTCGAGAGACCACAGATGGAAAACTTTCTTCCCGGGGTGTAGATGAGAGTACAAAAGCAACAATCGTTGAGTATCGTGCTGAAGCAAGATTTCACCGGGCATTGGCATATTATTATCTTCTTGATATGTTTAGGAATGTTCCTTTTGTAACTGAAGAGAGTGCAATGGGCAAGGATGCTCCTCCGCAAAAACAGGCAAGGGAGGTTTTTGAATACATTGAGAGTGAGTTGATTGCATGTGAGTCTGATATGCTGGACCCTATCGTTGGATATGACAGTAATAATTATGGTCGTGCGCATAAGGCAGCTAACTGGGCGTTATTATCACGCTTATACCTCAACGCAGAGGCCTACATCGGAGAGTCTAAATATACGGAGTCTGTTACTTATAGTAAAAAAGTATTGGAAGCTCAATATGAATTAGATAATGTTTATGGGAATGTCTTTAAAGCAGATAATCATAAATCTCCTGAAATGATTTTTCCTATTCGCTATGAAGGGGATGATACTCAGACATGGGGTGGAATGACTTTTCTTTTGAGTAGTACCATTCCTTCCGATATGCAGACTGAAGTTAATGCCGTGGGGGCTTGGCAGGGAAATCGGGCGAGATCTTCATTGCTGGCGACTTTTGAGGCAGAGTCTGATACCGAGTTTGATAATCGTTTTGCCATGTTGGAGTTGGACTATACAGAAAATGTTGAGATTGAATCTCCTTCTTTGTTTAAGGACAATGGAATCCCGGTTGTGAAATTTTACAATGCTAATAGTGATGGTTCCAATCCACCGAGCAATAATGCCTACACTGACTTTCCTTTGTTTAGATTGGGTGAAGTTTACCTGAATTATGTTGAAGCCGTTCTTCGTGGAGGCTCTGGTGGTGATGAAGCAACTGCTTTGCAGTATGTTAATGAGCTTAGAGAACGTGCTTATGGAGAGGAAAGCGCTTTAGCAACTATTTCTGAAGAAGATCTCACCCTTGATTTCATTTTTGATGAGAGAGGCAGAGAGTTGTTCTATGAAGCTTTACGTCGCACAGATATGGTAAGATTTGGAAAATTTACCGGTTCATCCTATGTGTGGCCATGGAAAGGTGGAGTTAATGAGGGACGCTCTGTAAATGATTTCAGAAGTATTTATCCCATTCCTTCCGATGATATTGGTTCGAATCTGAACCTGGTACAGAACGAAGGGTATTAATTAACTGACGTTACGGAGTAGTATTTAATTGAAGCCGGTCGGTTGAACCGGTTTCAATTAAAAATGAAATCTGGAAACCTCATAAAAAGAATTTACAATGAAAAAGATAAAAATGATATTGCCTTTGTTGTTTATCTCTGTCCTTTTTGGATGTGAAGAAGACGATAAGGTAACAATGAAGACTGATGTTTCTGCTCCTGTCCTTGAGAATCTTGAAGGACAGAATTATGTGGTGGAAGAGGGTATGAGTCCTGAAGATTCTGTTAGTACCTGGTATTGGAGCCCTGCAGATTATGGTTATTCTGCCTCAGTGAATTATGCAATTGAAGTGGATACCTCTGAGACCTTTTCAAATGCTGTGGAGATGACCTCTGTAGATGGAGCTGATAACGTTAAAATCACAGCAGATCAAATTAATGCGGCAGCAACAAAGTTTATTTCAGAGTCAGCAGAAATAACCTTTTATGTAAGAGTAAAGGCCACTATTAATTCTATTTCATTTGACAGTACAGTTGATGCAATTTACTCTAATGTAATGCAATATACGTTTACTGCTTATTTTAAACCTCCTGAATTCCCCGAGAATATGTACATGATTGGTCAGGACTTTGGTGCCTGGGACTGGGCTTCAGAAGGTGTAGTTGAAATGGTTCCTGTTAATGGTGTTGATGGAGCTTTTTGGTCTGTTCGTTATTTTAACTCAGCAAATGGTTTTAAATGGAGTCCTGTAAGAGATTGGGGGGAAGACTTCTTTATGCTGGATGAGGAAGTAGGATATACTTCTGCTGACGGTAATGCCTTTGTTCCTTCTGATGGAATTTATATGGTTTATATGGATATGGCTGCCGGAACAATTACCATTGAGACAGCCCAGGTTTATGGAATGGGAGATTGTTTTGGAGGCTGGGATGCCGGGGAGTATCCTTTTGAAATATCTGATGATAAAATGAGCATAACCACTACAGGCGACGGTGAACTTCGCATGTATGCAGGTTCTTCTGCAGCCACTACCGATTGGTGGACCAGAGAATTTATTGTTTTAGATGGTGAAATTGTTTATCGTGGAGAAGGCCCCGATCAAGAGAGGGTACAAGTGAGTGTTGGAAGTGTGGTAACACTTGATTTTAATGCCGGAACCGGAACAATTGAATAATTGATTAGTTTCTCGGGGGGGTGTTTATCCGTAACTGGATTTACACCTCCTTTTTTGCTTCTATCTGAACGTAAGACTTCGTTAACCTTTTTTACAGGCTTAATCTTTGCTATTTACTTATGCAATAATGCGGATTGTAACTCTTTTGCATTAAGAGTTTATGGTGTTTTGCAACTTCTGCGCTGTTGCTCAAAATCTAAATCCTCAAATTCATTAGTTTTCTGCGCTTTTGGTTTTTCACACGTCTTGAATTTTCTATCTCAAACACGTTAAAAACGCATAGTTTTTGGACAGATTCTGATTAGTGTTTGTTCATAAAGTACCACTTGCTGCGTTATGCTTGCCTCCATAATACTCATCCCGATTGTGCTTTTTGTTGGTTTTTTGTTCAAAAAACCTTACAAAAGCTACTTCGGGACTCCGTTTTTGGCGGCTTGCGCCATCCATCGGTCGCCAATGGCTTGCCGACGGCACGGCGCTAGAGCTTTAGGCGGCACGCGGTCGTAAGCCCCTGAAAAAAATCGGGGCAGGCTTTGCAACTGACACTTTCTGACCAGGCACATGACTTTTTACGCTACTTTGACAAAATTAGGCTGTATTTTTTTAAGGCCGAAGGTCTTTAAGCAATAGCCTGGGACGTTGCCCTGGGCTATTGCTTTCAGCCTTTCAGCCTGTTTCCGCATTCCCTGCTATATTGTTTTATGTATAAGGTAGTCCTCCTAAAAGCGAGCTTTTTCCTTTTAAGGATATACATAAAATAACTAATTGAATTTAAGATTGTTGTCTTTTTTATGTATATGGTAGGTTAGGATTATTGTCAAATTATAATCACTAAATATTATTTTAATTCTCACCTTCCTTTTATTCCCGCATCAAGTATGTCTGGGGCTATTTCGATATCTTGAGGTTTGAATAATCGATCCTCATGCTTCATTATTTGCAATTTGGTAAATTGTTGAATTTTATACTGAAAATGCAGGTTTTTCGGTATTGGCATCCTTTCTTATCTCTTGACTACTGTTAAAAGTCCTTCGGTCCTTTATACCGGGAAAGGGGATTTGTTAAAAAATAATTAATCGAATCAATTATGTGTTTCATTTTGTGATTTTCGCAAACGTTTGCAAGAATGTTGATGTGAATGTTTTACAACAGCTGATATTACTGCAAACGATACCGCAAACGTTTGCGGTATCGTTTGCGATGTTTTTTGTGTAAAAAGGAGAAAATCAATGTTAACAAATGTTTACGTGAGGGTGTTTTATTTCTAATTTTGTTGTGTTAAGAAATGATGACAACCCGGAAAGCAGAATTTGAGTCATAACGATGTTCTCCTTTTTTGCTTTTCAATAGGGGTCGATTAAAAACGAAAAAATCCGGTACACAATGAGATCATATATCATATGAATGGTCTTTTGAAAAAAATGTTTAATCAAGTTTATTTTAAATCAAAGTTTTATGAAAAAACAGTTTAGTTTTTACAAAATCCTGTTTCTCTTTTTGGGGCTTGGCTTTTTTATAAGCGCATCAGCTCAGGAAGTAACTGTGACAGGAACGGTAACGGATGCCGAAACCGGTGACCCGTTGCCGGGTGTGACTGTAGTAATACAAGGTACTCAGCAGGGAACCATTACCCAGGTCGATGGAACTTATTCCGTGCAGGTTGCTGAAGATGCATCACTTGCATTTTCTTTTATTGGCTATGTGACCAATGAGGTGGCTGTAGCGGGCCAGAATCAAATAAATATAGAACTTGAACCTCAAATTCTGGGGTTAGATGAGGTGGTTGTGATTGGTTATGGAGTGCAGAAGAAGGTTGATAAAACCGGAGCTGTTTCTCAGGTGACTGCAGAGGATCTTAACCGTGGTGCACTGACTGATCCTATTCAAGCGATGCAGGGCAAGAGTTCGGGTGTGATGATTACCAAGAAAGGTGGTGACCCTAATGCCGGGTTTGCGGTGACAATTCGTGGGGCTTCCGGTTTTGATTCAAATACACAGCCTCTATATGTTATTGACGGAATTCCAGGGGCAGATCCAACGGTGGTTGCACCTGAGGATATTGCAACATTTGATGTGTTGAAGGATGCAGCTTCTACTGCTATTTACGGATCAAGAGGATCCAATGGTGTGATTATCATTACTACCAAGACAGGGAAAGCAGGGAAAGGTACCGTTAATTTTAATGCTTCTTATTCTGTCGATGAAGTTGCCAATACCTTGGATTTGCTTACTGCTGATCAGGTTCGTAATTATGTAAGTGAAAACAATATTTCCGGTTTTACCGATAACGGAGCTAACACCGATTGGCAGGATGAACTTTTCCAGACCGGATATACTCAAAATTACAATCTGAACTTCTCAGGTGGGAATGAAACCTCCAATTACTATGCTTCCGTGACTCACGCTGACTGGGATGGAGTTGTTGCCGGAACCAGTAAGGAGCGTACTAATTTGAAACTAAATTTTTCGCATAAAGCAATTAACGATCGTTTGACATTAAGCGGAAGTTTAGGGTCTGCATTTGAGCAAAATGATTACGAAAATTACAATAGCTATAACAAAGATGACGTAATTTTTCAGGCTTTGCAGCGTAACCCGACTGATCCCGTGTATGGAGAAGATGGTTCTCTTTTTCAGATAAACCGTGGCTTTAACTACGAAAATCCTTTTTCAGTCATCAACAATATTGATAATACAAGGGATGCGAAACGTTTTATGGGAAATATGAAAGCTCAGTTTGAGATTATTGATGGCTTAATTGGAACAGCCAATCTTGGATATATCCGTGATGACCATGAAAATGCATATTTCCGTCCGAATGATGTGTATAATGCGGAAGAAAAGGGTAGTGCCAACAGGAGTTACTCCAACAACACTCAAAAAATGATTGAGGGTTATTTCAACTATGATAAGACCTTTAATGAAGATCATAACCTTTCTCTTTTGGGCGGATACTCATGGCATGAATATGTTTATGATGGGTTTAATGCTGGAGGTTCAGATCCGAGTTCTGATTACATAAAGTATAATAATCTGGGGTCAATGCTGGATATCAATCGTACACATGTTGGTTCTTATAAGGGTATGTGGCGATTGATTGGTTTCTTTGGTCGTGCACAATACAATTACCAGAATAAGTACTATCTGTCCGGATCAATCCGCCGTGATGGTTCTACAAAGTTTGGTGAAAACAACAAATGGGGTGTTTTTCCTACAGTTGCAGCCGGTTGGACTATCTCTCGTGAAGAATTTATGTCCTCTGTTGACTGGCTTTCAAACCTGAAACTTAGAGCCAGTTATGGGGTTTCCGGAAACCAGGAGATCGGAGAATACAATGGCCAGATGTTTTATGAGCCTGCCGGACTTAGTGTAGATCCTGCGACTGGAGAGGATGTAATAACATATACTGCATCAAAAGTTGCAAATCCTGATCTTCAGTGGGAAGAGACAACTGAAATCAACCTTGGATTGGATTTTGGATTCCTGGGTAGTAAAATAAGTGGTTCAATTGAATTGTATCAGAAAACCACCACAGACCTTCTTGGACGTTACTCTGTCCCCGTTCCTCCAAATCCGGCCCCGGAAATATGGGCTAATTCCGGAGAGGTTGAAAACAAAGGTGTAGAGCTTAATGTGCAGTATTTTGCCATAAATGAAGCTAATTTTAAATGGAAGACCTCTTTAGCAGCTTCTCATAACCAACAGGAACTAGTTGATCTCGGTGAATATGCACCTGAAACAGGAGTTCGCAAAGAGGGTTGGGTTGAAGGCCGTGGACTTATTGGTCAGTCAAACTGGGTGACCGGAATTGTGGAAGGCGAGTCTATTGGTAGTTTTTATCTTCCCGAATTTGTAGGGTTGAGTGGAGATGGTAATATGGTTTACAAGACTGAAGCCGGTGGTGCTACTGAAGAGATCAGTGAAGCAAGCAGGTATATTGCCGGTAGTGCTGTTCCTGATTTGGAACTGGGTTGGTCTAACAGTTTTACATTTTATGAAGACTGGACTTTAGATTTCTCATTTCGCTCATTGATCGGAAACGATGTCTTTAATGCCACACAAATGTTGTTTGATTATCCGGGTGATTTCCCTGCAAGAAATGTGGTTTCAGAAGCTTTAGTCTGGGATAAAATGGGACGGAAATCAGGTCCTGCAGTTAGTGACTTATATGTGGAGGATGCTTCTTTTATCCGTCTCGATTATCTGTCTCTTGGCTACACCCTGAAAACCAATACCGTTGATTGGATGGAAAATGTGAAGTTTTCTCTTACGGGAAACAATCTCTTTACCCTTACAGGTTATTCAGGTTTAGATCCTGAAACATCAGTAAATGGATTGGCTTTTGGAATTGATCAGTACAACGTTTATCCAAAAACACGTTCATTTTCTTTTGGAATTTCTGCAACTTTTTAAAAAAGAACAATTATGAAAAAATATATTATATTACCTCTGCTGTTTGCTCTTTTCGCAGGAATTGGGTGTACAGATTTGGATGAGGAACTTTATGAGTCGATTCCTGCGGATCAATATCCTGAAAATGAAGGGCAAATAGCCAGTTTGTCTGTGGACGCTTACTCTAAACTGAAAGATCTGATTGATGATCAGGGTTATTGGTATTTGGCTCAAATTATCACTGGTGACGGATATTGTGCTCCAACTCGTGATACCGACTGGGATGATGGCGGTAAATGGCGGGTATTGCATCAACATACATGGTCGAATGATGTTGACGCTGTTAATAATATGTGGTCTAACCTCTATGATGGTGTAACTCGTAGTAATCAGGTTATTGATCGGCTCAAAACGTTTGAACAAACGGATGATGTTAAGAAGGTGATTGCCGAGGTTGAAACAATGAGAGCTTTCTATTACTATTTGTTGATGGATAATTATGGGGATATTCCATACCTGACATCAGCAAAAGATGCACCGGAACAACCTTTTAAGATATCAAGGGAAGATGTTTTTAATAATCTGGTTACAGAGTTGGAGGCCAATGTTTCATTACTGGAGGCATCCGACAAGAAGTATCTGGCGAACCAATATATGGCTTATATGCTGTTGGCCAAGTTATACCTGAATGCCGAGGTTTACACCGGTACACCTCAGTGGCAGGAAGCCTCTGATGCACTGGATGAAGTTTTAGCGGGTCCTTATGCAATGGCCACAGATTTAATGTCTCCTTTTGCCACGCAGAATGAGAATTCCTCTGAAATCATTTTCTCTATTCCCTTTGACGAGGATACTTATCAGGGGTTCAGATTGCACATGCGTTCGTTGCATTACTTACATAATAAAACCTTTGGTATGGCAGTGGGACCGTGGAATGGTTTTGCCGCAACTCCAATGCAGTTTGACTTGTATGAGGAGAATGATCTTCGAAAGACATCCTGGATGATCTGGGGCCCTCAGTACACTCAGGGTGGAGAACCACTCATTGATGACGATAATCCCGGATGGACAGGAGATGAACCATTCTATAGTGAACTGGACGATGATAAGCAGGTTTATATCTTGCCTAAGCTACAGAATTTATGGATGACCACCGATGTGGATGGTTATGCATATGTTAAATTTGGTGGAGCACGCATGAAAAAATTTGAAATTGCCAATGGTGCAAAAGAAAGTTTGAGTAATGATTTTCCATTGTTTAGGATTACTGATGCAAAACTGATGAAAGCTGAAACTCAGATTCGTCTCGGAAACCCTGGAGATGGGGATGATTTAATCAACGAAATAAGAGACAGAGCAGGAGTCGATGATATTATTGGTGCTTCATTGGATGATTTATTGGATGAACGTGGACGTGAATTGTGGCTGGAAGGTCATCGCCGTCAGGATTTAATCCGGTTTGGGGAGTTTGAAAAACAATGGTGGGAAAAAGAGGCTAAAGTTGGCGTTTCTACTTTCCCGATTCCCAAATGGGCTTCAGATGCAAATCCAAACTTATTGGAAGAACCCAAATAGGTTTCTGCTAAAATCATAAAATTGAAATATTATGAAAATAAAAAATATATCGAAGTGGTTGTTCCTGACTATCGGGGCAGTTATGATGTTTTCCTCGTGTGAGGAGGACAAAGATTATGAGCAAATAATTCTGAACAGCACCAAGGATGTTCCTTCTTTGGATGGAATGTACATTATTGGTTCCGGAATTGTTTTTGAGGAAACGGAATCTGCAGCTCGTCTTAGAATGGCTAAGAATGAGGTGCTTCAGGAAGAACGTGCATCCCTTTTTGAAATCTATATTGCTGTAAAACAAGGACAGGAAGGCTTCAATATTCTTACCGTTGAAGGTGCTGATAATAACATGTGGGGACCCGGTGATGATTTTGCCGAGATTCCTGATGAAGAAAGACATGGTGATGAGCCCAAAGGGGCTTCACTGCGAAAAGGTTCTTTGGTGAAAACTTCAACAGCTTTTACGGTGCCTAATGATGGTTTATATCATGTTGTTTTCGATGAGGAAGTGGGTAAAGTTTCTGTGTCGGAGGTTAAATGGGGCCTCATAGGTGATGCAACTCCCGGTGGCTGGTCTGGTGATACAGAGTTAACCATGGAAACTTTCAGTCTTGACTCTGTGGTATTTCGTCAAGAAGGTGTTGAACTCCTTGAAGGAACGTTTAAACTGCGTTACTCAGGAGGATGGAAAATTTTTCTTGATGAAGAATTGGACCTGGGTGAAGGAAACAAAGGTGTAACCGTGAATACTAATTTTGGCGGTAGTGTTGATGAATTGGAATCAGGTGGAGACAATTTTTCCTGGTCTGAGAACGGAATATATACTGTTAAGTATGTGTGGAATGCTCGTGGAGCTGATTCATTCACTACTGAAAAGACAGCGGATGTGGAAGTTGCTGAATATCCGGAAACTTTATTTATGGTAGGTGATGCTCTGAATATGGATGATTCTGATAGCGATGGAACACCCGACGGATGGCAATGGGATCTGACAGATGCTCCTATGGTTCCTGTTAATTCACATCCAAACATGTTTTGGAAAATTGTTTGGCTTGAAGGTGGAGGTAATTTTAAGTTTGCCCCACAGAGAGAATGGAAAGGTGATTTTGGAGCCGCTGAAGACCTGGGGAACGGAGAATACAGCAAGGGGTCAGATAATATTGTTGCTCCTGCCGAAAGCGGATATTATATGGTTGTTGTTGACCTGGATGCTGAAAAGATTTCAGTGCAAGATCCCGAGATTTACCTGATTGGTGATGCCATTGGTAGTTGGGATGGAGGAAATACAGATTACCTCTTTACCGTTGATAATGCCAATGAGGTGATTACCTATGAAGGGCCTCTGCTTGGTGCCAACCTTAGAATGTATGCCGGGCATTCTTACTTTGAGGTTGGGGATTGGTGGCAGTCTGAATTTATGATATATAGTGGTAATATTGAATTCAGAGGTACCGGTGGAGATCAGGAGCCTGTCGCTGTGGAAGCAGGTACATATAAAATTGATCTTAACTTCAAGGATAGTACAGGATCAATTACATTACAATAAATCAAGTTTTACACCACGGATCCGGAGTATTCTCCGGGTCCGTGTTTTTTGTTTACGAGCATAGCTTTATTTTTTCAAGAAAATGAATGATATTTTGTTGTTTGTAAATCAAAAGGTTGTCAGTTGTTATGATTCGAGCGGGGAGTTATTGTCACTGAAGTGAAAGAACGTAAAAACTAAAATGAAGGTGTTTTTCTGTATGATCTGAGGATTATTTAGTGTCTGTCGATAAAGTACCATTTGCTTCGCTGGCCTTTCAACTGGCATTTTCTGACCAGACACTTGACTATTAACTAAGCGTTTTTCATGTGGTTGAGATAGAAAGTTCAAATTCAAAACGTGTGAAAAACTTAAACCGTAGAATACTAATGTGTTTGAGGATTTAGATTTTGAGTAACAACGCAGAAGTTGGACTTTATAGACAAACACTATTTACTTGTTTTATTTTGAACAATTAAGATGTGTTTGGGACTGATTCTTTTAAAATGATAATGATACGACACTTAAGTGTCACCAAATAAAATTATGACAGATACTTTCAAGCTTTAAAAATAAATTTTATCGTATGAATCCATCCTGTTTGAGAGGATTGTTCTGATATTGGAAGTTGTAATTAAGGATTTACCTGAAGTGAATTTGAGGTTTAATAGGATTCTGAAATTTGAAATACAAAATAAAAAATATGAAGCGACTCTTTTTTTTCATGTTCATAGGGTTTGTAACTACCTGGGTATCGGCTCAGGTAGTTTCAACTCAACCTGCAATCCCTGTCGAAGGAAGTGAGATTGTAGTAACATTTGATGCTACTCAGGGTACAGGAGGACTGGAGGATTATACAGGGGATGTTTATGCCCACACAGGTGTTATTACCAGTGAAAGTACTGGTGATTCGGATTGGAAATATGTGGTGGCCGACTGGGGGGTGAATGTTGAAAAAGCAAAACTGACCAGGGTTGCCGAAAACACCTATGAGTTGGCAATCACTCCTGATCTCAGGAGTTATTATGGGGTTCCCGATGGGGAAGAGATCCTGAAAATGGCTTTTGTATTCAGAAGTGAGGCTGAGGTGAATGGTAGCTGGAAAGAAGGTAAGGATGAAGGCGGTAAAGACATCATGGTTGATGTTTATTCTTCCGGATTGACCGCCTTATTGGCCGAACCTGCCGATGGTACTCTTTTCAGTCCGGGTGCTTTGATTAATGTGACCGGGCAGGGACAGGATGCCGAAACACTGGAGCTTTATCTCGATGATGCATCCGTAGAGACTTCCACCTCGGGTGAGTTGACTTATTCTTTCAATGCTCCGAATGAGGGCAGTCATCAACTGATATTGGTGGCTTCAGCAGGAACAGAAACCGATGCCGATACGGTTAATTTTTATATCCAGGAACCTGTGGTTGCAGAACCACGGCCGGAAGGATTGAAAAACGGAGTCAATATCATCGACGAGAACACAGTAACTTTGCTTCTTCAGGCACCTGAAAAGGAGTTTGTGTACGTTTTGGGCGATTTCAATAATTGGGAACCTCGTCCTGATGCTCAAATGAAAAAGGATGGGGAGTTTTTCTGGTTGACTACTACGGGACTTACAGCCGGAGAAGAATACGCCTATCAGTATTATATTGACGGGGAAGTGAAAGTGGCTGATCCTTATACCAATAAAGTACTGGATCCCTGGAATGACCGATATATTCCTGAAGATATTTATCCCGGGCTCAAGCCTTATCCCACAGCTAAGGGGGCAGATGGTATTGTTTCTGTTTTTACGACTACTCCGGATGAGTATGTATGGAAAACAGCTGACTTTGTCGCTCCCGCCTCTGAAGATTTGGTGATTTATGAATTGCTGATTCGTGATTTTACTTCAGCACAGGACATCAAAACAGTGACCGACACCCTGGACTATCTGCAACGATTGGGCGTAAATGCCATCGAATTGATGCCATTCAACGAATTTGAGGGAAATGACAGCTGGGGATACAATCCTTCTTTCTATTTTGCTACGGATAAAGCTTATGGTACTGTAAATGATTATAAAGAGTTTGTGGATGAATGTCATGCTAGAGGTATTGCTGTTATTATGGATATGGTTCTGAATCATAGTTTTGGCCAGTCTCCTCTTGTAAGAATGTATTGGGATGGAGAAAAACCCGCCGCGAATAATCCCTGGTACAACCGTGATCACAATATGGAAAATACCGCTGCGCAATGGGGGTATGATTTTAACCATGAAAGTGCATATACCCGTGAACTAATTGACAGCATTAACTCATACTGGATGTCTGAATTCAGAATTGACGGTTTTCGGTTTGACTTCACCAAGGGTTTTACCAATACTCCTTATGGCACCAATTCATGGGCCAGCGATTATGATGCCAGTCGGATTGGGATTTTAAAAAGGATGACCAATGAGATTTGGGAAAGAAATTCGGATGCCATAGTTATATTTGAGCATTTGTCAGATAATTCGGAAGAACGTGTTCTTGCTGATCATGGAATACTTTTGTGGGGCAATATGAATCATCCCTTTAGCGAAGGGGTGATGGGCTATAATTCTGACGGCAAATCAGACTTTTCATGGGCTTCCTATCAACAACGCGGATGGGATTTTCCCAATGTGGTGGCTTATATGGAGAGTCATGACGAAGAGCGGGTGATGTACAGGGCCCTTAATTTTGGAGACTCTTCCAATGGTTATGATGTTCGTGAGCTTGAAACTGCTCTGCTGCGCTCTGCTATGGCTTCTACCTTCCTGATGTCAATTCCCGGTCCTAAAATGATCTGGCAATTTGGCGAACTGGGTTATGATGTGAGTATTGATGATGGAGGGCGTCTTGGGCAAAAGCCACCAAAGTGGGATTACCTGGAGGATTATGCCCGGGAGTCGTTGTGGAACTTCTATGCTGAAATGATTCAGCTTCGGAAGACCCATGAAGTTTTCTCAACAGCTGACTTTGGAATGGACGTCTCCGGAGCTCTAAAACGAATTGCTTTAAACGGCACAGAGGTTGATGTACGTCTGGTTGGAAATTTCGGACTGGAAAAAGGAAGTAAAGAGGCTTTTTTCAGTCGCACTGGATGGTGGTACAATCATTTCCAGGGCGACAGCATTAATGTTACTAATGAGAATATGATGATCTCACTTCGCCCCGGAGAATTTGTTCTTTACACGTCAGAAAAGTTGCCGGGTTTCAGGAATGTGACATCCACCGGGCCCGACGTTTTTGAGAATGCGAACGGGACAAGCGTTTTCCCAAATCCGGTTGAAAATAAAATCTATATTGAAACTTTGGGGAATCAACAAGTCTCAGGAGTTGTGGTATATGATTTCTCCGGCAGAGTTGTGTTTGAGGAGTCAGCAGAAGGAAAGAACTCTTATGATTTGTCATCGCTGGCCACCGGTTTATACCTTATGGAGATTTCAACCGGCAAGGACAGTTCTTCCTGGCATAAAATAATTAAAGAATAACACGCAGATTCAATTTTTCATAGTCAAAAAAGGTCGGAAAATTCCGGCCTTTTTTGTTGGTTAAGGCTTAAACACTAACCATTTACTTTGTTTTGAAAGGACAACCATCGTACAATGGGGTCATTACTTGACGTAAGCGTTTTCAGTTCATCCTGTCTTTTCTCTCGTCTCTTTTCTGATGGGCTGTAAAATATCTTTAGTGCCAGGTAACGGATGGTGCTCAATAGTATTCTGGAATCCATCGCGAGGGATGGATTGTTAAGATAGACAATGTCATAGAACAGGCGATCTGTCATCTCTTCTGTATTGCTTGCATAACCATATTTTATCATTCCCAGAGAGGTAAGTCCCGGTTTCTGCTGATAAATGACTTTGTAGTAAGGGATTTTCTGAGATAAAAAATGTGCAAAGAAAGGGCGTTCCGGTCGGGGGCCTACCAATGCCATGTCCCCTTTGAGAATGTTCCAGAATTGAGGCAACTCGTCAATGTGCCAGTATCTGAGGAATTTCCCGGTCCGGGTAATTCTCGTGTCATGGTCTCCTGACAGCTGAGGGCCATCTTTTTCTGCATCGGCTCGCATGGTCCGAAATTTATAAAGCGTAAAAGGTCGGGCATTTTTACCCAGTCTCTTTTGTCTGTAAAGTACAGGTCCCCGGGAGGTCGTTTTGATCAGCAGGGTAATTAACGGCAACATGAGTCCGGTCAGGATAATTCCCGGAATGGAAATGAAAATGGCCAAAAGTTTTTTCAGGTATTTTTGAGTTGTACCGATTTTATCGGGAAAGAGCTTTATGTGCGGAATGTCATGGATGTGGCTTATTTCTACAAGTCCGGTAAGAAGATCTATTTCTGCAGGAATAAGTTTTATGATGGCACCCGAGAGTTTTAATGTAAGCAATATTTCGTGCGAAACCAGTCCGTCCGGAGGGGTGCCCACCACAAATAATTCATGCGTAGGTTTTTGCGGAAACGATTGCTGAAAATCGGTCACGTCTCCCGAGTATTTGAATTTTAAAGGTAGTGGATGAGTGTTGAAATATTGAGTCTGCGTAAAATGATTCCATTCAATGTATTCCTGAAGGCTCTTCAGTATACTCTCTTTCGTCTCCTGAAAAAACAAGATTGAAAGAGTTCGGGCTGAACTCTTTTTTGTTTTTTTATTGGTAAACTTCATTCACAGATAATGTTTGGTCGGATGTTCTGCGTTGTCTGTCTGGGATTATATACTTTCAAAATATAGAGCAATGCATCTCTTCCGTGATTTTCATAAAAACTAAAACAGTTTCTTAATCTATGGGGAGGATTTCTCAGGTTATAAAAGCTGTTTTATTGACAATGTCTAATTTATGTTTATGGGTCTTGGATGTAAGTGTTTTAGATGTCAGGTTGAAAAAGGCAGTCGTAAAGAAAATTGATGGGGGATAATTAAAACTTTTTAAATCAATTTTCCTGACAATGCATGCATCTATCCAGCAGTTGAACATCCTAACAAAAATTTATTAAACGAAGTTCGACGAGGTCAATGTTCCGGGTTAAAGGTTGGTTTCTCAATTACAATTTACAATAAGAAGTACGTATAGTTCCTAATTTTGGTATGCTTTTGTATCGTGAAAGGTCTTTTTTTTGACCAACGGCATCAGAATGAAGATGTTTTTTTGTTTTCTTACGGTCATCAGGCTATTTTTGTTCCATGTTTAATGTAAATGATTCTTTTCGGCATCAGGGATTACGAAATCGTCTGGTGAAAGAGGTTGAAAAAAAGGGGATTACTCAAAAGATGGTACTTGAAGCCATTGGCCGGGTTCCCAGGCATCTTTTTATGGACCCTTCTTTTGTTCATTTGGCCTATCAGGATAAAGCTTTTCCGATAGGTCAGGGACAAACCATCTCCCAGCCTTATACTGTAGCCTTTCAGAGTAGTTTGCTTGAGGTTTCCCCCGGGTGTAAGGTGCTGGAAATAGGTACCGGATCAGGCTATCAGGCAGCAGTGCTTGCCGAGATGGGAGCTGAGGTTTATTCGGTGGAACGACAGAAAAAATTGTATGAGAAGACCCAAACGTTGCTTCGGAAAACAGGTTATAAGGAAATAAGACTTTTTCTGGGTGACGGGAATCTTGGGTTGCCCGATGAAGCACCTTTTGATCGGATTATTGTTACGGCCGGAGCTGAATCAGTCCCGACCGGGCTGCTGGTTCAACTTGCAGTTGGAGGAATAATAGTGCTGCCTGTGGGGCTGAAGTCGCAAACAATGATCCGAATTAAACGTTTAGCAGAAGATGACTTCGAACAGGAGAGTTTTGGAGATTTTGCCTTTGTGCCCCTGCTCAAAGGAATCGCAAAGTAGATAGCGCATTTTTTAGTGTAAACAGGAACCAGAAAGATCTAATTGTTATGATACATGTTGAAAGTTTAGTATTCAACCCTTTTCAGGAAAATACTTATTTGGTATATACGGATAGTGGAGTTTGTGCAATCGTGGATCCCGGAATGCTTTTCCCACATGAAGAGGAGCGGTTGGTTGAAAAAATTGAGGAACTAAATCTTCGTCCGCAACTGTTGCTTCAAACACATTTACATGTTGATCATGTGCTGGGTACGGGGTTTGTTACCAAAAAGTGGGGACTTGAACCCATAGGGCATGAAGGTGATGCTTTTTTAGTGGAACGCACTAAAGAAATGGCTGCCGGCTTCGGAATGGATTTGAATGAGAACCCTCCTTATCCGGCCCGATATCTGAATCATGGCGACCACATCGAGCTGGGTGATGTATCTTTTGAAGTCATCCATGTTCCCGGACATTCACCCGGGGGCATTGCCTTTTATTGTGCAGAAGAAAAAGTTCTTCTTGCCGGAGATGTTTTATTTAAGGGAAGCATCGGTCGCTCAGACCTTCCGGGAGGGAACCAGCATGAATTGATTGATGGTATTCGGGAAAAATTATTGATTTTACCTGATGATGTTACTGTTTATTCCGGGCATGGACCTAAAACTACCATTGGAGAAGAGAAAAGATCCAATCCGTTTTTGCAGTAGCGATGGATTTTCCTTTTTCTATTTTTTAACCGGACACCAATGATTTGAATAATACAAACTGAACTTTTACAGTGAGTTCAAATAAATATTGGCTTAAGTTTATAGTTGCGTGTGGGTGTTTAAAGATTGCTTCTGGCAACGACCGAAGCAATCTCTAATTCCAAAAACGTTATTTTAAACTATAGCCTAAATATTTTCTTTGCAGATTATAATTTTGATATAAACAGCCCCGGTTGCATACGTGGGGCTGTTTCTTCCAAAATTTAATGGTTTACGGATTTATTGTACTGAGATAAACCGACTTTCCGATTTTTCTGAATCTTTTACGCTGAGGATGTAATCGCCCCGGTTGATGACAGGGCAGGTGATGCTAAGATCATTACCTATTGTTTTGACCTCTTTCTGGTGAAAGACCATCCGGCCCTGTTTATCGAAAAGCTGAATCTGAACTGCTCCTTCGAAGGCTCCTGACACCTGAATTGACTGACCAGCATTTACAGGATTTGGGAAAACACTCATTTTGTCATCCTTCTGATTACCTGGTGTTTGGTTCTGGAAGGCATTGTCCGATGTTACAGTTTTTAAATCATTGTAAATTTCATAATCCTCCTGAAGCACATAAACTGCATAACCACGTGCCGGTGCTTCTACCCATACTCTGCCATCCCCGAACACCTGGCTGGTTTGTGTTTCGTCAAATGCATTCACCAGAGTCTTATCCGTCCACGAGGTCCATCCCTGCGGTGTTGCATCCACCCAAAGACCTTTGGTTGAGTTGCTGTTGTTAAGCACCACAATGGCTCCGCTCTTGCTGCTGTTTCCCTCTCTTCTTGCCACATATACATCGTGGGTGTCGGAAGAGGGATACGGATTTCCTGATTCACTCATCACAGATAAACCACCGTTGAGATAGGTGTTTCTTATGAAAATCAGCTTTTTTAGATCCTCTTTCAGAGAAGCCGGAACCTGAATTTGTACTGAAGCATCATGATTGTCCACAAGGTTCACTCCGTATAGGTGAGGATAAAAAATACATGGTTTTCCTTCGTGTGTCAGCATATAGGCATATCCGAGATGCCAGTCTTTGGTCACCCATTTGTCGTGTTCTTTTCCGGTGTCGTGATTGTCGAGAAAGGTAACAACTGAAGTTCCCGGGAGGCTGTTACCATCAGCATTTCTGATCATTCCTGCATGGTTGAGCCAGTTCATATCGAAGCTTTCATCGCCGTTACACATATTTGATAATGTAGATTTCAAAGGGAAGTCGAAAGCATCGGCATCAGCTCCGTTGGCAGCCACATTGTTTACCCAGCTTTGGATACTTGATGCGGATCCCCAGTATTCACCAACGATAAATCTTTGCTGATCATTGATAAGAGGCAGGTTCGAAATCCAGTTGGCCACATAAGCTTCCTGAAAACCACGTACAAAATCGAGTCTGTATCCGTCAAAATTAATTTCATCACTCAGCCATATTCCCCAGTCATTCATTCGGGATTGAACTCTTGCGTCAAAGGTATTCAAATCATTACCAAACCCTTTGGTATTGGAAATAATTTCATCTCCCGATCCCCAGTTGCCGAGCCAGTCATTCTCATCCACCGGGTGGAAATAGGAATAATCCCAAACCAGATTGGCTTCTCCCTGGCCGGTGTGATTTACATAAGAGATTCCTGTGTTAGTGATGGCTTTAAGCTCATTGACAGCAAAGTTTTGACCGTTGTACCATATTTCAAAAGGATAAAAACCATGGGTCTGATCTGCCCAGAGCCATTCTTCTCCTGCCTGTCGTCTGGCAGTGAGTTTTATAACGATGTCTTTTCCTCCTGGGGCAACGACCTTAAATTCATCGATGTCTCCTTCCGAGTTGATAAATGCTCTCACCGTTTCGCCAGAAGCAGGGAAGGTATTGGTATCACCGTTCCCGTTGTTGGGCTCACTTTCCCAGGAGTAGGAACTTCCAAACCCTGTGTCGTTGTAATCTATCTGAATGTCGTAGGCGCGTTCCTGGTAAGAAGCAGCATAATCCAGATAAAAACCTTTGAATTTAATGTAATAGTCGCCCGCCTGAGCATTTTCAATAGTCCATATGATTTCGTTGGTCGGATAGGGTACATATTGCTGCCCGTTGCGGTAGGCTTCATCAAAAACATATTGTTTGACAGCAGGGTTGACTTCTGCATCTTCATCAGATGAATACATGTGATTCAAAATAATATCCGCATAGACTTCCACTTTGGGCTTCCCGTTGCTGGTGTCATGCATGGCAGAGATCATGCTCTGTAATTCCTGACGACTCCCAAATCTTGTTTCAACAGATCCTTTCTGGTTGTAATCTCCCAGATCGTAATGGTCGTAGATTCCGTACCCCATATCATATATTCCCCAATTTCCTTTGGCCGGAGAGGGAATCCATATGCCGGTAATCCCAATTTCTTTGAAATCATCGGCTTTGTTGTAAAGGTTGTCCCACCAATGACCGTTGTTGTTTGCGGCATCCACAGGGACATCCCAGTAAAAAGCCTGAAGCATTACATCATTCTGGGCCTGCAATAGAGACCCATTGGAAAGCATCAGCAAACAGATGCCCATCATAGTAAAGATTTTTTTCATTTTACCTGGAATTTTGTGATTGTTAATACTATTCCCGTTTTGCATACTGAAGGGATTTTGTATGGCGGGAAGTAAATTTTAGTATGGGCAATATTGTAAAAAGGATGGCGAAAATCGACTGATTTTGGGTTTTAGGACCATTAAGTAAGTGCTGATTTGTCTTTTAGGAGGTATAAGGCGTTGTTTAGAAGCGGGTTGTGTTTTTGTTGGGCTTTAATTTATAGTTGCGTGTGTATGTTTAGAGAATGCTTCGGGCTGAGTCCTAGCAATGAACGTTTTTTATTTTTATATGGAATGTGTTGGCCGACTTTGTTTATTGCGAGGGCCTTGCCCGAAGCAATCTCTGATTGCAAAAACGTTATTTTAAACTATAGCCTTTTATTGCTATGGCCGGGAATATCGTTTGGTCATAAAAGATTCTTTCCATTTTAATTAAAATGCAAGGGTATGCCACGAAGCAATTTTTTAAAAGACACATGTAATCATAAACTTCAGCTTTTTGTATTGAAATATTCCCGGGGAGACAAACCCGTGACTTTTTTGAAGGCCAGGTTGAAGGTAGATTTGGAATTGAATCCTGATTCATGGGCCAGATATAAAAAAGTACGGTTTTTGGCACTTCCTGAATTGATTTTTTGGATGAACTCAATAACCCTGAATTCATTCAGAAAATCCCTGAAGTTTTTATTGAAGCAATCGTTGATTGTTTTGGAGATGCTATGAGGTTTTATTTCCAGTCTCTCAGCAAATCCTGCTAAAGTGAGCTCTGTATCGAGGTAGGGCTTTTTAGTTTGCATGAAATTCAGGATTTTTCCGGCCAGTTCCAGGTCTGGTTCATTTTCATGAATGTTTTTTGAGGGTAGAAAAAGAGATTCATTGAAATAGACATAATAGAAGATAACGAACAATTGCAGAGATGCGATGGAAAAAGGAATGTCCTGATAGTTCTGAATAATGAAGCCCTTTGATTCATTTAGAATAAAAAGAATTACTCCTGATGCCACAGCCAGCAGGTTGATGGCAGTTCCCAGTTTCAAAAAGGACCATTCCGGCAACCGATGCTGACTGGTTTTATTTTCGGCAGTGATGATTAGATCAGGAATTTCAGGGGAGAACATTGGTGAATTATGAATGTCGTTCCCCCTGTTTTTTTTCTTTTTACCACCGGGCATTTTATAAAGGAAGCTAAGAATATATGCGACAAAGAGAATCGTTCCAAGGGATAATAAAAGAACATCAGGAATAAAATAATCGCTTATTATTTGTGATTGCAGCCATTGAGCCCTCCAGATTCCTGAAAAGCGAAGAGTGTTAAAAAGAAAAACCAAGAGTGCCGGAATCCAGTGAGGTAAGGCAAGGGGGGTGTTGTCTGTGGGATAGAAAGACTTAAGAAAAATCAGAGCAAGAGGAGCTGCTGCAAATAAAAGTGTTTCAAAACCCAGCATCAGCCTGAATTTCCAAACCGGATTGGCAAATTCAAAAAGGACAGCACCCAGTAATATCGAAATAAGGAAGAGAGACCAGAGTATTGTTCTGGAACTTTTCTTCCGGTCGTATTTTTGTCCTTTTCTCTTTATCAGAAAGATCAGGAAAATCCCGTTGAGGATAGCTGCAGATAAAATTAAAACATAGAAAGGCAGTGATCTTTGGCCTCCAATATCCTGCCAGTTCTCAATTCTTACCATTACAGGTTCTTTTATTTCACCGGCCAACTGTCGGTTGGGAAGATGGGAATTGTTGGCATTGGTCTCCATTTTCATCCAGTCGCCTCTCGAAAATTTAAACTCAATGGTATCCTGGTTTTGTGGAATTGTCACAAATAGTTTTCCGTCGGGCTGTCTTTGAAGGCGGTAGTCGGGATCATTAATTCGCCAGTTGTTGAAATTGCCGCACACAAAAATAGTGTCTGCAGATGGCGTGCTTCCGGGCAATGACTCTACAATGATCCGAATGTTTTTTTCCTGAGAAAGGGCGAGTGTACCAAATAGCAGGAAAATTAGCAGTACACTTAATAATTTCTTGTTGTTGATGACTTCTTTTAAGTGTAGCGTATATGTTAACAGTCGGATGCAATTTGAATTGACCGGCTTATCTGTTTTGGTTTTCCGACTAGGTAGGACTCTTTTCATACTAACTTCATAAAATTGGGAATCTAAAATTACTATTTTTTAGGAATTTGGGGGGGGTGATTCTGTCGGACTGACTTTTGATAAAAATCATTGGTGGGAATTGGAAATTATTAGTTCTTTTATAAACTTATTCCTGAGTCATTTTTTGAAAGTTAATATTTTATCCAAATAGTTCGATATGAGTCAATTTGCAGACCGGCACATCGGGCCAGACGCCCGCGAAACAGACCTGATGCTTGAGCGTGTTGGGGCTTCATCTCTGGATGACCTGATCAATCAGGCAGTTCCTGATGGTATCCGAATGAATAAAGAGCTGAATTTGTCGCCAGCTTTGTCCGAGCAGGAGTATTTGCAGCGGATAAGTGGAATTGCAGCACGCAATGAAATTTTCAGGACTTATATCGGTATGGGCTATTATAATACGTTTACGCCTTCTGTTATTATCCGTAATGTTTTGGAAAATCCGGTGTGGTACACCTCTTATACTCCTTATCAGGCTGAAATCTCGCAGGGACGGCTGGAAGCTTTGCTGAATTTTCAGACCATGGTGTCGGAGTTGACAGCACTTCCTCTGGCAAATGCCTCATTGCTCGATGAAGCTACCGCGGCGGCCGAGGCAATGATTATGATGTTTAATACCAGAAGCAGAGATCAGGTAAAGTCAGGCGTTGACTCTTGTCTGGTGGATGAACATATCTGGCCGCAGACCAGGGCGGTGCTGGAGACCAGAGCTGTTCCTCTGGGCATAAAACTGGAGTTTGTCGAGGTTAGCAACAATGTTTATGATGGATCCCGTCACTTTGGTGCAATTGTGCAATATCCGGATTCCCGTGGAGAAATAAGAGATTTTAGTGGTTTTACAGAAACTGTTCATGCAAATGGAGGACGAGTGGCAGTGGCGGCAGATTTGCTTTCATTAGCGCTGATTACTCCTCCCGGCGAATGGGGTGCGGATATTGTTTTCGGTTCCTCTCAGCGTTTTGGTGTGCCACTTTATTACGGAGGTCCACATGCAGCATTTTTTGCCACATCGGAAAAGTATAAACGATCACTGCCGGGCCGCATTATTGGTGTATCGAAAGATGTCACAGGTCACCCTGCGTTGCGAATGGCACTTCAGACCCGTGAACAGCATATCAAAAGAGAAAAGGCAACTTCCAATATTTGTACTGCGCAGGCTCTGTTGGCTACAATGGCCGGCTTTTATGGTGTTTGGCACGGATCTGAGGGGCTGAAAGAAATGGCAGGCCGTGTGCACAAACAAACAGTTCAGCTTCAAAGAGCCCTTGAAAGCAAAGGGTTCAAGGTTTTTAATCGTAATTTTTTTGATACTGTACTGTTTGCATTACCCCGGCAATTGACGGTGGATGATTTAAGGCAAAAAATGCTCAAAAGGAAGATTAATCTCAGATATTTTGATGACCCGACGCTTATCGGAATCAGCCTTGATGAAACCACCTCTGAGAGTGATGTTCAGGAATTGGTGGACATCATCACCGGCATGGTGGATGAAACCAGTGTGAATGTCGAGGATTTTTCTGAAGATAATTCGTTGGAGCAAAAATTTATACGGGAAAGTGCCTTTATGGAGCAAGAGGTATTTAATATTTACCGTTCCGAAACAGAAATGATGCGTTACATTAAGCGTTTGGAACGAAAGGATATTTCTCTGGCTCACTCCATGATTTCTCTGGGCTCCTGTACCATGAAGCTTAATGCCGCGTCGGAATTGTTTGGCCTTACCTGGTCCGGCTTTACTTCTATTCATCCGTTTGTGCCCATAGAGCAGGCACGGGGATATCATGAGTTAATGGACGAACTAAGAGCTGACCTGGCTGAAATTACAGGTCTTGCGGATGTGAGTCTTCAACCCAATTCAGGTGCTGCAGGGGAGTATGCCGGCCTGATGGTCATTCGAACCTATCATGAGAGCCGCAATCAGGGACATCGAAATGTTGCGCTTATACCGTCATCTGCTCACGGAACCAATCCTGCCAGTGCGGTGATGGCAGGCATGAAAGTGGTGGTGGTTAAGTGCGATGACAAAGGAAATATAGATGTGGAGGATCTGAGAGGAAAAGCAGAAAAGCACAGTGAGGAGCTGTCTTGCATTATGGTTACCTATCCATCCACTCATGGAGTTTTTGAATCTTCTATTCTGGAAGTTTGCAGCATTATTCACCAGTACGGTGGACAAGTATATATGGATGGTGCAAATATGAATGCCCAGGTGGGAATTACCAGTCCCGGAATCATTGGGGCCGATGTATGTCATCTCAATTTGCACAAGACTTTTGCCATTCCGCATGGTGGCGGCGGTCCGGGAGTTGGACCAATTGCCGTGGCGGAGCACCTTAAAGGCTTTTTGCCGGGCCATACTGTCATTGATAACCTTCGGGATGGCATTTCGGCTGTTGCCGCAGCTCCCTGGGGAAGCCCCGGTGTGTTACCCATTACCTATGGTTACATTAAGATGATGGGGGCAGAAGGACTCACCCGGGCCACCAAAATGGCCATCCTGAATGCTAATTATCTGGCGGTTGAGCTGAAAGATGATTACGGAATCCTATACTCTGGTGAGAGTGGTCGTGTGGGACATGAAATGATTCTTGAATGCCGGAAGCTGAAGGCGGCAACCGGGATTAGTGAGATAGACATTGCCAAGCGTTTGATGGATTATGGATATCATGCACCTACGGTCTCTTTTCCTGTCCATGGGACGCTAATGATTGAACCGACCGAAAGTGAATCGAAGGAGGAACTTGACCGGTTTGTCGATGCATTGAAAGCAATTTATGCTGAAGTTAAAGAGGTGGAGGCCGGAATTGCCGACAGAGACAATAATGTGCTGAAGAATGCGCCACACCCCGACAGGGTTGTGGTAACGGATGCCTGGGAAAGGCCTTACGGACGCGAAAAAGCAGCCTTCCCACTGGCCTGGGTTCGTGAGAATAAATTCTGGCCGGCTGTGGCACGGGTGGATGATGCCTGGGGAGACAGAAACCTGGTGTGTACCTGTGAGCCAATGGAAAGTTATGATGAGCCCTCTGAAACTAGTAGTACGTTCGTAAAATAGTGTTTCAAATATTTTGCTTTTATTTTTCCTTTCTGCAAGGCAAAATTTTGAGGCATAGCCATAGCTACGGTGAAAAATTTTAACGATGCAGAAAGGGAAAAGGGAATGTAAAATATGAAATAGTATTTTTTGATCGTACTATTAGGTTAATGACGGGCAGTTTATCTATGGTGTGTGTTGATTTTATTATTTTCGGAGGATGAAGAAAAAGTTTAAACCGCTCAATTCAATTTTGGTAAAACCGGCCGGGCCAGATTGTAATCTGGGATGTGGATATTGCTTTTATCTTGAGAAAGCAGCATTATATCCGGAGTCCAGGCAGCACAGAATGAGTGATGCAACCTTGGAGGTTTTCATAAAACAGGCGATGGAGCAATCCGGAGAAAATATTTCCATCACCTGGCAGGGAGGAGAACCTACCCTGATGGGGTTGGAGTTTTACAAAAAAGTGGTGGCGCTGGAGCAAAAGTATGGCCGGGGTAAAGTGGTTGGAAATGGCTTGCAAACAAACGGGATGCTTATTGACGAAGAGTGGGCCGATTTTCTGGGAGAATATCATTTTCTGGTAGGCCTCTCTATTGACGGACCGCAACATATTCATGATAAATATCGTCTGACGAAAAATGAACAACCTTCCTGGGAGAGGGTAATGCAAACCGGTAAACTGCTTCAGCAACACAATGTGGCAGTGAACGCCATGTGCTGTATTACCAGTGATTCCGCGCCTTATGCCCGGGAGTTGTATGAATTCTACAAGGAACAGGGTTTTGAGTGGATGCAGTTTATTCCAATTGTGGAGCGGGATAAAGATAATCCTAAAAAAGCAGCTGATTTTTCAGTCACTGCAGAGCAATACGGGCAGTTTATGATCGAAGTTTTCGATCTGTGGTTGCAGGATTTTGAGAATGGGCAGCCCACCACAAATGTGAGGTTTATCGAATCGATTTTTCATACTTACGTGGGGCTGGAAGCACCCGAGTGTACATTGAATAAAGAGTGTGGTGTTTATCCTACAGTTGAGCATAACGGGGATGTTTATTCGTGTGATTTTTTTGTGGAACCTAAGTGGAAACTCGGGAATATCAGAGAACAGAGATTGGTGGATTTGTTGAATTCTACTAAACAAACGAAGTTTGGACAGCTAAAAAGCCAGTTGCCCCGAAAATGTCGTACCTGTCCCTGGTTACAACACTGCTATGGGGGGTGTACCAAAGACAGAGTGAAAGATCCCAAAGACAGCGGGTTACCGCGTTTTTGTAAATCCACCATAATGTTTATGGAACATGCAGATCCTGTATTTAAAGAATTGGCTCGTAACTGGAAAGATCAGCAAACAAGTCAGCAGTCAACAGGCGGTGTTAGTTATAATGCTTTCAAAGATTTTATGGGATAAAAAAGGCTGCCACGAAACGGGCAGCCTTAAGTTTTCTTCTTTGGGAGTTTTCTTTTTTGGGGTTCCATGCCCCAAGCTCCATCCCCTCAGTTTATTGTTTCTTAAATAGAGTCTGTCCATAAACTAAGCGTTTTTCACGTGTTTGAGATAGAAAGTTTAAATTCAAGGCGTGTGAAAAAACTAAACCGCAGAATACTAATGTATTTGAGGGTTTATATTTTGAGCAACAACGCAGAAGTTGGACTTTGTAGACAAACACTAAATAAGTTCCTTTACTACTTCAAGGGCTTTCTCATAATCTGGCTCTTCAGTAACTTCGGGCACATATTCCACATATTTAACTTTGTTGTCTTTCCCGATAATGACGGTTCCCCGGGCTAACAGCCGGAATTCCTCCATCAGGAAGCCATATTTTGTTCCGAAGTCAACGTCTTTATGATCGGAGAGGGTGACAATGTTGTTAAGCCCTTCTGCAGCACAAAATCTCTTTTGAGCAAACGGAAGGTCACATGAGATGGATAGTACCACCACGTTATCCAGTTTGTCAGCTTCCTGGTTAAACCTTCTGTTTTGGGCTGCACAAACACTTGTGTCAATGGATGGATAGATGGCAATTACCTTAATTTTTCCGTCGAAATCAGTGAGTTTTACCGGCTTCAGATCGTTCCCAAGTACGGTGAACTCAGGTGCGCTTTCGCCAATTTTTGGCTCTTTTCCGAGTAAGGTTACCTGGTTTCCTGCAAATTTTACTTTTGAATTGTTTCTTTCCATGTGTTTTCTTTTTATGTATTGAAAGTTGGGTTAACAAATATTTTGTTTAGTAAAAATGATGTTCTTCGCTTACGAAAACAGGGCGGAAGCCTTTAATTATTTGGCAAAGCACAGAAGGAGGGGTGAAATATGCCTGATTCATAGATTTTTGCCTTGTTGATGCAGCGTTGTGTTTTGTGTCTTCTTTCAATAAAAAAGTGTTAACGGATTGTTGAAAGAATAACCTTCGAAAATTCCCCTGTTCGGTTGCCCTATTTTTTGCTATGTTCTTAGAGCCTCTCTGTAAACGGGCTTTTACGTATTTTGTAGCTTGCACTTTAATAACAAAAGGTTTTCCTGAAATGTTTTGTTGAATGCTGTTTTTAATGTTTTGTTACTAAAAAAGTGGTGAGAGGGGGTTATTGTCAAAAAACCTTTCATAGGCTGAAGAAGTCTGTCAAAAAATAACTATATGTGAACAAAACATCGAAAAATGTTTATTAATTGTTAGTAAAACGGGGTATGGTTAAGAATTTGTAAAATAAAGGACTTTTGGGTCGTGAAATTTGGTGGGTGGTGAAAACGCAATTATGTTTGCACTGTGTTCTTACAGAAAGGCACAAAATTAAATGTTTCACTTAAAACTTTTCAATTATGAAAGCAAAAAAGTTTTTATCTGTAGTTGCCCTTGCGGCATTTATGGTTTCAGTTGCAACCACTGCATCAGCCAAAGGAAAAATCACTGTGTATCCTTATTTGGACACTAACTATGCTCTTGTATCTGCATTGAGCGAAGAGATGGTTGATTTTTCAGTTGAAATTAAAACCGACAAAGGTGAGTTTGTTTACTCAAGCGGTAAAGTGGGTACAAGTACTCAATTCAACAAACTGTTTGATTTCTCAAAACTGAGCGATGGTAAGTATGTTGCCGTTCTTAAAGGTAGCGGAAAAACTTTCCTGGAAGATGAGTTCACTGTATCAGGAGGAAAACTTGTTTCTGAAGTTTCAAGCAAGAAAGCAGAAGAAATGGCTGCCAAAGTATGGGCAAAAAATGACTTTATCTTTGTGAGCTACCTGAACAAATCCAACGACTCTTTCAATATGAAAGTGGAAGATGCAAGTGGTAATGTTCTGTTTGAATCTGCTTTGCCCAAAGACCTTACTTATTCCGGTAAATTTGATGTATCATCACTTCCTTCCGGTACGTATTATGTAAGTTTGGTTTCAGGTAAAAATTCAAGTAGCTATGCAATTAAAAAGTAATCAGAACCATTTTAGTCTCATGCAGCGTATCAGCTGTTCTTATCCGGGTGTATCTCTATTGTTTTAGATACACCCGTTTTTTTTATAAGGATTATCGAAAAGAGGCATCGCCTTTCGGGAATTGCAAGAACCTTCGGAGGAGCCCCCGTTTACGGAATTTAATATTCCGATTCCTGCCAACTCAGATCCCTGTCATCTAATTTCCAATATCTAACATCTAACTTCCAAATCCTATACTGTGTTTCTTTGGTTTTTCCGCAATGCTCACTAGTTACCTCTTTTAATAGCATCTTCAATAACTTCGGTCATCACATCCTGCATGGTCATGCCCATGGCTTCCACCTGCTGCGGAATAAAACTTGTGGCTGTCATCCCAGGAGTTGTATTTACCTCTATCAAAAAGATTTGTTTCTCTGTAATGATGAAATCTACCCTTACGATTCCCTTGCAATTCAGGATGTCATAAATTAAGGAAGTAATTTTTTGAATTTTGTTTGTCAATTCTTCCGAGATGCGTGCGGGTGTTATCTCTATTGCCTTTTCGGCATTGTATTTGGCCTCAAAATCGAAGAATTCATTTTTGCTGATGACTTCCGTTAATGGCAATACAACTTCGCGATTTTGTGTTTTATAAATGCCACAGGTCACTTCGGTGCCTTCCATCAATTCCTCGACAAGCACTTCCTCGCATTCTTCAAAAGCTTTTTCTATGGCCGGAAGCAATTCATCAGGTGTTTTAACTTTTGAGATGCCAAAGCTTGATCCTCCTGCATTGGGTTTAACAAAACAGGGGATACCTAATTTTTCCTGAATGTCTGAGGGGTTAAATTCACGACCTTTCCGGATGAGAATAGAGTCTGCCACGGAGACACCAAATCCTTTCAGATATGTGTTGCAGGTAAATTTATTAAAGGTGAGAGATGATGGCAGTACATCACAGGTGGAGTGAGGGATTTTCAGCATCTTTAAGTATCCCTGCAGAAGGCCGTTTTCCCCTGGAGTTCCGTGAATAGTGATGTATAAACAGTCGAAGGTGTATTTTTTGTGGTCATCCGCAAAAGAAAAATCGTTTTTGTCGATGTCAAGCTCTCTGTTGTTGTATTCTGCCACCCATTTATCTTCCGTAATCAAAATCGGAATGATGTTATATCTCGAGGGATCCAGAAAAGATTTGATCCCATCTGCACTTTTTTTGCTTACCACTATTTCAGAGGAATAACCACCGTATATAATACCAATATTTTTCATTTTTCGGGCTTTTGTCGAAGTAGAATCACAGTTAATTGGAATGTCTTGTTAGTTTTATCCTTGTTTGAGGCAGGTTGAAAACAGAGGTGTTGGCTGTTATTTCAGTTTCACTTTACTGAACCGGCAGAGATTGTTAGGTCTCCCTTGGGGGAGGATTTAGTGGCCCTTTACTCTTCTTCTCTTCCTGCAATATAGTTTCTCCATTTGTCAATGGTCTGTACCATGTCGTCCGGCAAATCTGAATCGAATCTCATAAATTCCCCGGTAACGGGGTGTTCAAATCCCAGCGTTTTGGCATGCAAGGCCTGACGGGGCAATAAGGTAAAACAGTTTTTGACAAATTGTTTGTATTTAGTAAAGGTGGTTCCTTTTAAAATCTGGTTGCCACCGTATCTCTCGTCATTGAATAGTGTATGTCCGATGTATTTCAGATGAACTCTGATCTGGTGCGTACGGCCGGTCTCAAGATTGCACTGAACGAGCGTGACGTAGCCTAGTCGTTCGAGTACCTTGTAGTGAGTTACTGCGGGTTTTCCCATCGATTCATCCTCAAAAACAGTCATTTGTTTTCTGTCTCGAATACTGCGCCCAATGTTTCCGGTAATGGTTCCTTCGTCCTCTTTCATACTGCCCCAGGCAATGGCCTGATAGGTTCGTTCCGTAGTTTTGTAAAAAAACTGGCGGGCAAGAATGGTCTTTGCCTCTTCTGTTTTGGCAATAACCAGTAACCCGGAGGTGTCTTTATCAATTCTGTGAACCAGCCCCGGGCGGGGATCGTTGCTTTGAAACCAGGGATGATCTTTCAGGTGCCACGCCAATGCATTGACCAGAGTGCCGGTATAGTTGCCAAAGCCGGGATGGACGACCATTCCGGGTTGCTTATTGACCACGATAAGCGCATCATCTTCATAAACAATATTGAGGGGGATATCTTCAGGGATAATCTCGATTTCCCTTGGAGGCCAGCTCATTTCAATGGTGATAGTATCGCCAGGTTTTACTTTGTAGTTGGCTTTCACCGGCTGTCCATTGGCAAGAACGCTTCCGGCAGCGGCTGCATCCTGTATTTTATTTCTTGATGCGTTTTCGATTCGGTTGACCAGAAATTTATCTATCCTTAGCAGGTTCTGACCGGCATCTGCCACAAACCTGTAATGTTCGTACAATTCTTTTCCGGCGTCTGTTGTTTCCCCATTTTCGATGAGTTCATCCAGATCGTCTGTTTCATCAAATTCCCGGTTTTCTTTATTCATCCGTATAAAATTTCTTTATTAAGGTCGTATGGAACTCGCGATTCTTTTATACATACTCTTTTGTGGCAGTTTTGAAAAATCAAAGTTCCATGCTCGTTTCATTCGCTTAAAAGTGTATCTATGTTAATGGTCTGATGGAACGCTTGATTCTTCATGCAGATGTTCGCCTCTGGTGTCATGTCTTGTGTAAAATGACGTATAAGTTAAAACTGATTTTTATTTTTTCAAAATGAGAAAAAGCGAGCATAGCCATAGCTGCGTGAACTTTTTATCATGAAGAAAAAACGAAAATCAGTGATGTTTGGTGCGATATTTTATGCTTGACATGACACAGGTCTAATTCTTTATTAATAGGTGGTTTATGACGGGGCGAAGAATCAAATTTCATGCTTTTTCCATAACAAATATATTGTAATATATTAAAAGAATTCCTCTTCATCCAGGTTCTCTTCTTCGATTGTTTCTTCCTCAAATTCCCGGATGGGGACTTCTGTTTTTTCAATATTTGTGGTGTCAGGCATGATAAGAGAAGAATCAACGGAAAGCCAGATGTCGATGGATGAACCAAGTCTTAAACGGCTGTCACCATCGCCTGACGGGCGCTGTTTCCACACAAAAGCATTGAGTGTATCTTCCTTCGATACAACAGTGCTGTCATATATTGTGGCACCAATGTTAAGGGAAAGATCCTGACTTATTTGCTTGGCTTCTCCATAAATGAGCCCCTTAAGGTCGGGAACGGCTGTTGTCCGGTTGCTTAAACCCTGTCCTACAATCAAGTCAATAACAGCACCACGCTCCAGTGGAGTTCCGGCTTCAACAGGTTTGCCTTTATAGTGCTGGCCAAGCACCAGATTGGTGTATTCCGAAGGGACATAAATTAAATCGCCTACTTCAAGTCCGAAGGATTCCAGCATAACACGGGCATTTCTGATGCTGTAATCTATAACATCAGGAACCTGTACTTTTTCGGGAGTCCATGAGTTGATCGTGAAGAATATATTCCGGTTCTTTTTGACCATGCTTCCTGCGTTTGGCGTTTGTTCAATGACAACTCCGGGCGGAAGGTCAGCAATGTGAGCAGAATCAATGATCGCATATCGTAACTCATTTTCCTGTATGAGGTGTTTGAGTTGTTGTTCTGTGAGCCCTTTAAAGTCGGGTGCCTCAAATCCTTTACCGTGGCGGGTGTAAAGTTTTAGTCCCAAAAAGGTGAGAAGGATTAATAACAGTCCGCTGATGATGACTATTCCCAGATGTCTGGCAAAGGTTTTATTAAAAATGGTTTTGAAAAACGACATGGTTTCATGTTTTTATTTTGACCTCAAAAATAACATAAAATCAACAAACAGCAGGATAAAAAGAGAGACGATGAGGTATGGATATAAAAAAACAAGGATCCTACAGGAATCCTTGTTGTTTTATATATCTGCAGTAATGCAGAAGAATGTGGTTTTTCATGCACTTGATTTAAATCAGTTGCATGAGGCATATCTAATGGTCTAATTCCGGAGTAAAATCCCGGTCCATTATTTATGCTTTGTGTCTCTTTTCGCTGCTTACGCTAAGTCTTTTACGACCTTTGGCGCGACGTGATGCAAGCACACGGCGTCCGTTAGCAGTGGCCATTCTGGATCTGAAACCATGCTTGTTTCTTCTCTTACGGTTTGATGGTTGAAATGTCCTTTTCATTTTTCTGTGTTTTTAAATCACTCTTCTCCGAAGACTCCTTTTCAGTAAGTCCCGAATAAAGAACTCAGGTTATTTTAGCTTATTGCAAAATATCCTGTAATGTCCTTGTGTTGTGACTATGAATTTATTTTGCCTTTTTTCTGAAATTCGGACTGCAAAAATACAAGTTTTTTTTGTCTCCCAAAACTTTGTTGGTCAATTTTTACAAAGTAAGATGCACAAGTTTCTTTGTTTCAAAGAATGGCTCATCAAACCAGTCACTGATTGAAGCGATAAAAACCTTCTTTTTGAAGGGTGCTGTTTCTTCTGAAATATCTCCTCCTTTTAGGTATAAAATGCCATTGGCGATGGCGTTTGATGACTTTGATGTTATCAGATGCCTGGTTTGTCTGACAAAGTCGGGCAGGTTGGTGACAGCTCTGCTAACGATAAAGTCATATCTGCCTTTAAAATCTTCTGAGCGTGACTGCACTGCAGAGGTGTTCTTTAATTCCAATGCATCCGAAACTGCTTGTACAACTTTTATTTTCTTCGCGATGGAGTCGAGCAGGGTAAATTGTGTCTCCGGAAAAAATATGCTCAGTGGGATTCCCGGAAATCCGCCGCCGGTTCCCACATCGATGATTCGGGTGCCCGGAATAAAATTGACGAATTGTGCTATTGCCAGTGAATGCAGGACATGGTGCAGATAAAAACTGTCCAGATCTTTTCGGGAAATAACATTGATCTTACTGTTCCAATCGGTGTAAATGGATTTGAGTTGAGCAAACTGTTCTTTTTGTAATGAAGTCAGAGCAGGGAAATATTTGAAAAGGATGTCCATGAAAAATTAACTATAGCACTTTAGCGCTTGAGAAAATTAAAAGAGTATCATTAATGTTTTTTTACCTCGGAGTTTTTCAGGGTGTTGAAAAGAAGTTCGCGGGCCCTGAACAATTGAGCTTTTACAGTTCCCAGAGGAAGATCCAGTTCTTCTGAAATCTCTTCGTAAGAATATTCCTTAAAGTAGCGGAGTTCGATAAGGGTGCGATAGCGGGGTTTCAGTTTCTTGACTACGGTACGCATCAAGACTACTTTTTGCTCCCTGATCATGTATTCTTCCGGGTCAGGGGTTTCATCTTTGAGATGAATCTGAGGCTCGGTTTCTTTTTCGTCGGAAGCATAGCCTCCATCGATGCTCACATGGTTGTTTCTTTTCTTGCGAAGATAGTCTATGCAGTTGTTGGATGCAATTTTAAACAGCCAGGTGCTGAATGCATAGTTAGGCGAATACTGACTGAGGTTTTTAAAGGCTTTTCCGAATGCTTCAATGGTCAGATCCTCTGCATCGGTTTTATTGTTTATCATTTTGAGCAGCATGAAGTAGATGGCATCCCGGTAACGGGCCATAAGCTCTGCATAGGCCTTTTGATCGCCTTCCACTGCTTTGTCAACCAATTCAAGGTCGTACCTTGCCTTATCTGATAAGTTCGGATTTATTTCCATTTCCTTTTTTTTGACCCTGTCAGATTTCCGAAATGGCTGAAGGCGATGATTAAAGGTTGAATAATATCAAATAGTAACAGCCCCCAGAAAATTTTCCCCATTCCGGTTTTATCTGATGCCTTTTTCCAGATAATAAGTTTGAATAAAAACAATAATAATGAAAAAGGCAATATCAGCAGCCCAAAATTAGGAAAAAATATAAAATAAAGGGTAAGTGCCCAGAATAATTCTCTGGTAACCGGCTCTGTCAGCAGGGAAAATTTGATGGATTTTTTGTAATGCGACGCAGTGGAAAGATGTCTTATCTTTTGTTCCCTCCACTTTTTAAAGGAGGAAGGAGGGGCGCTGATGGTGTGGGCTTCTGCTGCCATGCAAACAGCAGTATTGGTCTTGTTGGCAGCTTCCTGTACAAATAAATCATCATCTCCGGATGCCACATAGATATGATTTTTAAATCCGCCGGTTTTTTGAAACAGTTGTTTGGAATAGGCCATGTTCCGGCCGGTGGCCATGTATGGCTTTCCGCTCAATGCAAATCCCAGGTATTGAATGGCGATGGTAAAGGTGTCGTAACGTAACCAAAGGTTGGTGAATCCTTTTGTTTTTTTGTAATTTCCAATGCCCAGAACCAGTTCTTTATTTCGACTATGTAAAGCCGTCACCATGTGCTTCAGCCATTGGTCGGTGGCAGGCCGGCAGTCGGCATCTGTAAGCACAAGTATGTCGTGTTTGGCCGCTTTTATCCCAAGGGAAAGGGGCAGCTTTTTGCCATGATAGAATTTCTTGTCAGGAGCAATCCTGGTAATATAAAGGTGGGGGTGTATAGCCTTGAGTCGGGTCAGAACCATGTCCGTGTCGTCTTCCGAACCATCATTTACCACCACAACCTGAAACTCAGGATAATCCTGATTCAAAACTTCGGGCAGGAAGGTTTCCAGATTCTCTTCTTCGTTTTTGGCACTTATGACAACAGAAACAGGCGGGAAATCAGCGTCCGAAGGGGAAGTCTCCTTATGGCGGGCAACGGGAAGAATTCGTCTGATCAGAAAGAAAAACTGCCAGAGCCATACCATCAGCATCAGTGTTAGAAGGATGATTTCGATTGTGTTTGGATGAGGAATGTTCATAGTTTCTGAAAATTGACGGGCAAAAGTGCGATTTTTTTCCTTAGCTTACAATTAAGAACGAAAAAACGGCCAATACTTGTATCTTTGCAAACCTGATTAATCAGATACATTCATTTAGCGTTTTTCACGTGTTTGAGATAGAAAGTTCAAATTCAAGGCGTGTGAAAAATCTAAACCGCAGAATACTAATGTATTTGAGGGTTTATATTTTGAGCAACAACGCAGAAGTTGGACTTTATAGACAAACACTATTTAATCATTTTGAGGGAATCCAAACGAATGCAATTTACTTTAGAAAAAACAGATCATCAAACAGCCGCCAGAGCCGGAGAGGTAATCACTGATCACGGTAAAATTCCGACACCTGTTTTTATGCCTGTGGGCACCGTGGGCAGCGTCAAGGGGATTCATGTAAATGACCTGAAAGATGAAGTGAAAGCTCACATAATACTGGGAAATACCTATCATTTATATTTACGTCCCGGTCTGGAAGTACTGGAGCAGGCCGGTGGGTTGCATCGTTTCAATGCTTGGGACAAGCCAATACTGACCGACAGTGGCGGATTTCAGGTCTTTTCACTGAGTGATAAGCGAAAACTTACGGCTGAGGGGGCCGAGTTTCAGTCCCATCTTGATGGTTCCAGACATTTGTTTACTCCCGAAAATGTAGTGGATATTCAGCGAACCATTGGTGCAGATATCATTATGGCCTTTGATGAGTGCCCGCCGGGAGATGCCGATTATAAGTATGCACTTCAGTCGATGGAGCTCACGCACAAATGGTTGAAGCGTGGTTTGGATCGTTTTGACTCCACAGATCCTAAATATGGGTACAGCCAGACTTTCTTTCCCATTGTTCAGGGGGCGGGATATGCCGATTTGCGCAGAAGATCAGCTGAGTATATCGCTTCTTTCAATCGTGAAGGAAACGCCATCGGTGGTTTGGCGGTAGGCGAACCAGAGGATGTGATGTATGAAATGATAGAGGTGGTCAATGAGATTCTGCCAAAAGATAAACCCCGTTATCTCATGGGGGTGGGCACTCCTGTGAATTTGCTGGAGGCTATAAGCCGGGGAGTGGATATGTTTGATTGCGTGATGCCTACCCGCAACGGTCGCAACGGGATGCTTTTTACCAGTGAGGGGATAATTAATATCCGGAATGAAAAGTGGAAAAATGATTTTTCTCCGGTTGATCCTGACGGTCATTGTTCTTTCGATACTATATATTCAAAAGCATATCTGAGGCATTTGTTCATTTCCCGTGAAATGCTGGGGCCTCAGGTGGCATCCATTCATAATTTGTCCTTTTATCTCTGGTTGGTGGGAGAGGCCCGAAGGCAGATTCAGGACGGTACTTTCAGCGGATGGAAAGATCAAATGGTAAAACAACTGGCAAGGCGTTTGTAAGAAATGTTTTGTTTTTTGTTCCTTTGTAAGTAAAAATTCTGATAAGAGGATGATTCTAAAAAAAATAGACGTTTACATACTGAAAAAGTTTCTGGGAACTTTTTTCTTCGCTATATTGCTGATATTGAGTATATCGGTGGTGTTTGATCTGGCGGAGAAAATTGACGATTTTCTGGAGACTGACGCCCCTCTTGAGGCCATTGTTTTTGATTACTATTTCAACTTCATCCCTTATTTTGCGAACCTGTTTACTCCGCTGTTTGTCTTTATTGCAGTGATCTTCTTCACCTCTAAAATGGCTTACGATACTGAGATTATTGCTATTTTATCCAGTGGAGTCAGTTTTAAACGTCTTTTGTATCCATATTTTATAGGAGCAGCTATTTTAACCGCTTTTTCTTATGTGATGGGAGGGTATATAATTCCTCCATCCAACAAGGTTCGTATAGATTTTGAAAATTACTATGTAAAAGAGATAAAGGAAACCGGGATGAGTAATATCCATATGCAGATAGAGCCCGGTTTGTTTATTTATATGCGTCGGTATTCTTCTTTTAGAGAGCGTGGAGATGATTTCAGCCTGGAGAAAATTGAAGACAAAGATTTGAGATTGAAAATTACTGCCGAGAAAGTGAAGTATGACAGTATTAACGGCAAATGGATTTTTGAAGATTATATTCGTCGTGACTTTTCTGAAGAGGGACGAATGACCATCTCCAAGGGGGAGGAGATGGATACGGTCGTTAATATGAAGCCTGCCGATTTCAAGGAAGAGCGGAAGTTTTTCGAGACCATGACCAATCCTGAACTTGAAGACTACATTGATGAGCAAACAGCCCGGGGAGTAGGAAATATCGAGCCCTATCTTATTGAAAAGCACCGGCGAATTGCATCTCCTTTTTCGGCCTTTATACTTACGCTGATTGGTGTTTCACTGGCCTCTCGAAAAACCAGAGGTGGTATGGGATTACATATTGGGGTTGGCATCGCGCTTAGTTTTTCGTATATTTTATTCATGACTATTTCAACAACGTTTGCTATAAATGGTAATTTGTCACCCATAGTGGCCACCTGGCTACCTAATTTTGTGTTTGCGGGTATTGGTGTTTTACTTTATTACCGGGCACCCAAGTAGTGTCTGTCCATAAACTAAGCGTTTTTTGTGTGTTTGAAATAGAAAGTTCAAATTCAAGGCGTGTGAAAAATCTAAAGCCGCAGAATACTAAATGTATTTGAGGATTTAGATTTTGAGCAAAAACGCAGAAGTTGGACTTTATAGACAAACACTATTTAGTCTAAAATTTACTTATTGTAGTTCAGCAACTTGCAGTGTAGGCTGTTAAAATATTCAAATATTCATGCAACTCTTTCCTGTAAAATTTGTAATTATGCACCCTGATTTTTCAGCAGATTTGTGTATTGAATCTTGACTGATAGGTGATTAACCAAAACTTTTGTTTATGTCATTAAAAAAGTACATCCTTGACCTTCGGAAAAGGAGAGAAAAAGTACAGCAAGGCGGTGGCGAGAAAGCCATTGAGAAACAAACCGCCATGGGTAAAATGACGGCCCGTGAACGTATTTTGGCCTTGTTGGACCAGGATTCTTTTACCGAGTATGACCTTTTTGTTGAGCACGAAGCCCGTGACTTCGGTATGGACAAAAAGCAATTACATGGTGATGGTGTGATTATCGGTACAGGGACCATTTATGGGGCTCCTGTGTGTGTGTTTGCTCAGGATTTCACCGTTGCCGGTGGATCTTTGGGATTGATGCATGCCCGTAAGATCACAAAGATTATGGATCATGCTCTGAAAATGAGAGTGCCTCTTATTGGAATCAATGATTCCGGTGGTGCCCGTATTCAGGAGGGTGTAAATTCATTGGCCGGGTATGGTGAAATTTTCTATCGCAATACCATTGCCTCAGGGGTTATTCCTCAGATCTCCGTAATTCTCGGGCCATGTGCCGGAGGTGCTGTTTACTCACCGGCTCTTACTGACTTTGTGTTCACTGTGGATAAAATCAGTAAGATGTTTATTACAGGTCCTAACGTTATCAAGACTGTTCTGGGAGAAGAAATTTCCATGGAGGATCTTGGTGGTGCCCGCGTGCATGCCGAGATTACCGGTAATGCTCATTTCTTTGCCAACAGTGAGGCAGAATGCTTTGATCAGATCAAGAAACTGATCACGTTTATTCCGTGGAATAACAAGCAGAAGGCCAAGGCATTTCCGCCTAAACCTCCGAAAAGTAAGGCCAAGGTTGAGGATATTATCCCCAGCAACCCAAAGAATCCTTACGATGTGCGGGACGTTATCAAAGCCATTGTGGATGATTCCGATTTCTTTGAGATTCAGGAGCTTTTTGCCGCCAATATTGTTATTGGTTTTGGTCGGATGAATGGTGAAACTATTGGTTTTGTAGCCAACCAGCCATTAGTGCTGGCAGGTGTGCTCGATACCGACAGTTCAGATAAAGCTGCCCGTTTCATTCGCTACTGCGACGCCTTTAATATTCCCATTATTACACTTGAGGATATGCCTGGGTATTTGCCTGGAATCGACCAGGAACATGCAGGAGTCATTCGTCACGGAGCCAAAGTGCTTTATGCTTATTCAGAAGCTACTGTGCCTAAAATTACAGTTATCCTCAGAAAAGCTTATGGAGGTGGTTATATTGCCATGAACTCCCGTCACCTGCATGCCGACTTTATGTTTGCATGGCCTACTGCCGAGATTGCAGTGATGGGGCCTGAGGGTGCTGCCAATATTATCTTCAAGAAAGAAATTGAGGAAGCGGATGATCCTGAAAAAATGCGTCAGTTGAAGGTGCAGGAATATAAGGAGAAATTTGCCAATCCTTACGTTGCAGCAGCCAAAGGTTACATCGACTCTGTGATTGAGCCTGATGAAACTCGTAAGATGCTCCTTCATGCGCTTGATGTTTCCGTTAGCAAAGAAGATCATCGTCCCGAGAAAAAACACGGAATACCTCCATTTTAACAGTGGAGGGGATTCCCGCCATTGGAGCCTGTTTCCGCTTTTAGTGAAAGGGCTCTCTGAAATCATAGGAAAGCCGGTCTTGCCGGTGGGTATGAATTAAAAATGTGCAATTATGAAGGACGATAATCAGGAACTGGTCGATTTTCAGATATTGAGTCTGAAATATAAAACCAGGTTGACCCGTAAATTTAAGGAACGCAAGAAATATGAGGTGCCTGATCCTAATCAGTTGAAGTCTGTTATTCCCGGTACGGTGGTTGATATTAAAGCCAAAAAAGGACAGAAACTTAAGGAGGGTGACGTAATTTTGCTTCTTGAAGCCATGAAAATGATTAATGAAATTCATATGCCTTTCGACGGAAAGATTAAGAAAATTCTTGTGGAGAAAGGACAACGGATTTCGAAGAACTTTTTGATGGTTGAGATTGAGTAGTACAACTATTCACACTATAATAATGAGGCCGGTAGCAATTTGTTACCGGCCTTTTCTTTGTGTGCCGTACATGGGAAACCAAACGGTAACGTTGCTATCCACTTGTGGTAAATAATTCATGATTCAATTATTTACCCTGGTCTATTGACTTCGTCGAACTTCGTTTCATGAGTTTTCGTCATGAAATGTTTAAATACCAATAAATACGGGCAACCGCAAAGAAAATTGATGAAGGGAATAATAATTTATTTTCAAGTCAATTTTATTGAGGACGCCTGTATTTAGCCGGTAGTTGAACATTGTAATAGATAATTTATGAATGGTTCAGGTTAGTGCCCGTTTATAAAGTCGGGAAGGTTTGTAAAAAGTCATGTGTCTGGTTAGAATGTGCCAGTTGCAAAGTCTGCCCCGATTTTTCTTCGGGGGCTTGCGAAGCCGCCAAAAACTGAGTCCCGAAGTAGCTTTTGTATGGTTTTTTGAACAAAAAACCAACAAAAAGCACAATCGGGATGAGTATTTTGGCGGCAAGCGTAACGCAGCAAGTGGTACATTATGGAAAGATACTAACTAACTTGAACAATTGATCTTTGTTTTACAAATTCTCTATGACGAGCAATCAGAAGTCCATCGGGTTAAAGAAATTTCAAAAATAATTTTTCCCGGGTACGATTTTTATAATTAATGCAATTAGGGGTTACTCACGGGAATCTATAAAAGGATTATTCATCGAAAAGTAACCAACACTTATTTCTAAAAAATCAATACGACAATCTTGTTGGCCCTCAATAGAATTACGTATATTTTTCAGCAATATAACAAAACTTTGATGTCAATGCACTGAAATGTCACATGGCTTTCTGAATCAGAGGCTTCACTTTCTGAATGGAAAACTTTAGGCAATAAAGGTTGTTTTTCAGAATATTGGAAAGCCGGCAAGGAAAACAGTAAACAAAATGAAAGATTGGCATCTCGGGGAATGTGTAGATTGTGTTCCAGTATTTTCGGTATTACGATATCTTTGAGATAAACTCTTTCGTTAATGATTACAAGGTAATTGCCTTTGAATTGCGTGAAGGGTTGATTGTGAGGTTTTTGAGGTGTGAGGTTAAAGAGGATATTTTAAACCTTGAAGACTCATAGGGATTGGAGGGTATTTGTTATTCAGCCAAGGAGTTAAGGGAGTATATTATTTAAAACATGTACAAATAACCTTATTTAGACAGGTTTCTTTTTTTTTAAAGGAAAAAAGCAGATAATTTTGTTTCTGAAAAATCATCTAATCATTAAAAAGAAAGAAAAATGGCATACGTAATTAACGACGATTGTATTGCTTGCGGTACCTGCATTGATGAGTGTCCTGTTGATGCTATCTCTGAAGGTGAGATCTATAAAATTGATCCCGAGTTGTGTACCGATTGTGGTTCTTGTGCTGATGTTTGCCCCACGGAGGCCATTCATCCTGCATAAGGTTTTATAAAGGATAAGAAAAGCCTGTTCGCAAAGAAGTGAACAGGCTTTTTTAGTTAGTGGGTTTTATGGGCTGCGATTACTTTATCTAAAGGTATGTCGTGCGTGTCAAAAGGAACTCTGGCAACCATCTGAAACGGAAATGCAACTCCGGTTTTTGTGGCATTTTCCAGAAAGGGGAGTGTCCGGTCGTAATAGCCGCCTCCCCTACCAAGTCTGTGTCCGTTGCGGGTAAATGCCAGTCCCGGAATGACGGCCAAGTCGATGGAAGTAAAGTCCGAAAAAACAGGGCCTGTTGGTTCCTGAATTCCAAAGGAGTTTCCTTGTTCCAATGATTCAATGCCGGTGAATTCACGAAGTTCCAGGAAATCTCCTACTACGCGGGGCAGGATAAATCTTTTTTCTTTTCTGTATTTTTCTATTAATTCGTGTGTCGGCACTTCATCTGGAAGCGACCAGTAAATAAATATGGTTTTTGCTTCTTTGAATTCTTTTGTGTCTTCCAGTTGTGCCATTGCATCCTGGCCGATGGTTTTGAGTTGATCTTCGTTGTATTGTTTTTTTCTTTTCTGAATTTTCTTCCTCAGGATTTTCTTTTCTCTTTTCATGGTTTCATGGTCTTCATTGACTTCAATTGAGTAAAAGTCAGTTCGTCTGTCATCAAAAGCATCATTCAGGAGAGTCATTTGTTTGTTTTCTGCCAATTCCGGATTTATGTCAGCAGTCAGAACTTCTTCATTTCTATGGTCGCCACGAAGAAGGTACTCGCCATTGGGATTTACCAATACTGATTGTCCCGTAAAGGTGAGGTCTCTTTCTGTTCCCACTCTGTTTGCGGTGGCAATAAAGATCCGGTTGGTCAGTGCATATCCGGGAATGGCCGATTGACAGAACGGAAGCACCAGGTTGGATGGATGACAAATGATTTGTGCTCCTTTGAGCGCCAGGACACGCCAAAGTTCCGGAAACATCCAATCGAAGCAAATTAAAATTCCGACCAAGCCAAAGGGTGTTTCGAAAATGGGTAATCCCGTGTTTCCCGGTTCAAAAAATAATTTCTCCCTGTTGAAGAGGTGCATCTTGCGGTAAATACCTTCCAGTCCATCAGGGCTTATCAATACTGCGCTGTTGTACAGTTTGTTGTTCTCCCGTTCATTAATTCCGGAAACAAACCATGTGTTGAGTTCTTTCGCTTTTTGAATAAGAAAATCTATAAAAAGACTGTCGCTGATTGATTCCGAAGAATTAAATGCTTCCTCTTTGGATTTGAAATTATAACCTGAGGATGCCAGTTCCGGCAATACAAGAATGTCGGCATCCTGAACTGTCTCAAATAACCGGTCAATTTTCTTTATGTTGGCTTTTATATCCCCGGGAACGGGATCGAATTGGAGAATTCCAATCTTTACTGTTGATTTCACTTCCATATGGTCATGATTTAATCACGGACGATATCCGGCTTTGGCAAGTATTCGGTGAGGGTCGGTTTGTGACATCATGTCACGAAAAGATGCTTCAGGGTGTTCTTCAAGCCAGGATTTCATGAGCTGGTATCCAAGAAAACGGCCTGTTCTGCCGGGTGATTCCTGTCCAAAGAAACTTGTGAAAGGCCCTTCACCAACATATTTCCTGATCAACATGGGATCAGTGGAGAAGAGGTGTTTTTGCTCAACAATGGTGGACCACATAAAAGCCTCGTTTTTTCTGCTCCAGTTCATTTCTCTGGTGGTATAACCAAACAGCAGGGTGTCCGGAATTTCCGGAATGGTACGTTTAACAAAGTGCAGCATTTTGCCATGGTAAATCATCTGGCTGATAAGATCATCGATGGAGTCGTTGTAGGCATATTCTGTCATTGCCAGTGCTTTCATAACGTCGGGAACCACCATTTCCGGTATCATCCGGTTGCGTAGATATTGCTGAGTGCCCAGCCATTCATAAAACTGGCAATTACTGCCGAGGTATTTTTCCACGCTTACAGATATCCAGCCTGAATCTACCACCATAGATTCGTTGAATCCTGAAATATGCAGATAGACATCCGGGACTTCGCGCTCGGGATAATAGTATTGGTAATACTGAAAGGCTTTTGACAAATCATCTTTGAGTGATTTTTTATCTGAGAATACTTTACGACAGGTGTCAACAACCTCCTTATTTGGAGGATAGGCCAGGAATCGGGACATGTTTTGAGCAAAATCTTTTGAGTCAGGATTTCCCACATTTATTACACCCTCACTGTATGCTTCCAGGTATTTTCCGTATTTCTCTTTGAGTGCTGATGTGTTCTCTGCTACACTATCGGGGTGAATAGAGAAGAGATCTTCATAAAACGGAATCAATTCAAAATTCACCTGAATGTGTGAAACATCAGGGGCCGGGGAGAGGTTGCTACAACCGGCTGAAAATATGAGTGCTGAAAAAAACAGAAACTGTAAAATCTTCATGCGAAATTGCTCTTTACGGTAAAAGTGGGTGATTTGACTTATCTTTACGGTTGATTATTGGAATAATAGTTGCTAAGATATTAATTTTAACGTGAATTGTTGTACAGAGTTCAATTTCTGTTTTACCCGATAAAAGAAAAATCTTATGAAGAAAATAGTTTTTAGTCTGGGACTTATTCTGATCCTGCTGAGTTCGGTAAAAGGGCAGGATGCCAATACTATTCGGTTATCATTTGTTGTGGAACCTCAGTTTTCGTGGCTTCGACCCGATGTGGATGGAGCAGAGTCAAGAGGTAGTCGGGGTGGCTATAATTTCGGAATAGTTTTGGACCGTTTTTTTGCAGATAATTATGCCTTTTCCACCGGTCTGACTATCAACACTACCGGGGGTAAGCTGAAATATTCAGATGTTGAAAATGCCGATATTCCCGAGCCGGCACTGGGCGATAAAGACTATAAGTTGCGCTACCTGGAGATCCCTTTAGGGTTGAAACTTCGCTCCAATGATTTCAGAAGGTTTAATATTTATGGTCGTTTTGGGTTAAGTCCTCAAATAAACATAGAAGCAAAAGATGATAACGATAATAATATCAATGAGCAGGTTCGGTTATTCGATTTGGGTTACCATCTTGGCGGGGGAGTGGAATATTCCATCGGGGGCTCCAATGCGTTTATGTTTGGACTGACCTATCATAATGGGTTTCTTGATATTACCGACGAACCTTATTTTGATGATAAAACTACCCTTGGCAGACTGGTATTTGAAATCGGGTTTATTTTTTGATCCGTTTTAAGGAATTCCTTCCCCTCTCATTATTGGTCGCGATGCCACCAAATAATGAGAGGGTGGAGTTGTCCCCGGGCTATTGCTCTCAGGTCTTAACCCTGTTTGCATTTTAGCTGTTATATGGATAAAGCGAGCTAAGATAAAATCAACAAGTAGGGGCTGCTGAAAAACGCACAAGTCGATGATTAGCAGTTTGTCACAATAATTAAAATCAATTAAGTTGCAAGGTTTTTGACGCAACATAGAAATAACCTTGCACTTGAAAACAGAAAAATTGCTGGTCAAAAGAACAAAATTTACTTCACCGACAAAATCTCGAAGTATTCCAATACATCTTCGATTTGTCGGCATGCAAATTATGTCCTTTTGACTTTTTTAGCGGGCCCTGATTAGTGCCTGTCTATAAACTAAGCAAATTCTGTTTTTAGGCTTGTGTCTGTACAGAAAGTGCCAGTTACAAGGCTTGCGAAGTCCGAAAATACGGAGTTTACTTTTCGTAAATGAGTAATTTTCGGACAAGCGTAACGCAGTAAATGGTACTTTATGGACAGACACTAATTACACATCTATTTTAAAAATTGAATAATATGAAACTGGCGCTGGTACAGTTAAATTATCACATTGGGAATTACGAAGAGAACAGTAACAAAATAATTGCGCACATTGAGGAAGCTAAAGAGCGGGGCATTGATATGGTGGCCTTTTCAGAACTTGCTGTTTGTGGATACCCTCCGCTGGATCTGCTGACCCGGCAGGAGTTTGTTGAAGGAGCCATTGCAGCCATTCACGGTATAGCCAGACACTGTCAGGGAATTGCTGCGGTGGTGGGAGGTCCGAGTATCAACCCACAGGCTCGTGGTAAACAATTGCACAATTCTGCTTATTTCCTGGCCGACGGAGTTGTAAAAGAGACCATTCACAAGACTTTGTTGCCCAATTACGATGTTTTTGATGAGTATCGTTATTTTCAGGCCAATCAGGATTTTAGGGTGGTAAATTATAAGGGTAAACGGATAGCATTGACTATTTGTGAGGATTTATGGGATGATCAACCTGTTTCGGCTGCTTTTGCACGAAATAATCTTTATACGCTTTCTCCGATGCAGAAGCTTGCAGCCCTGAAACCCGATTTCATGGTGAATATTGCGGCATCTCCATTTTCTTATCATCAGGAAAATGTTCGAAAGCAGGTGGTTTGCAAAAAAGCAGCCGAGTACCGTGTCCCGGTGGCCTATGTCAATCAGATTGGGGCCAATACTGAACTGATATTTGACGGTGGCTCCATGATGGTCAACAGTGAAGGAAACATCACGCACAGAATTCCCACTTTCAAGGAAGGTGTTGTGGATGTGGAAACCGATAGCATTGATGATGTAGCTTCGGATAATCTGTTTGAGACCGATCCGATAAAATTGATTCATGACGGGATTATTTTGGGGATTCGTGACTATTTTCAAAAATCCGGATTGAAAAAAGCGGTTATTGGTCTTTCGGGGGGAATTGATTCAGCAGTGACGGCAGCACTGGCCGTAAAAGCACTAGGTTCTGAAAATGTCCATGGTATTTTGTTGCCCTCTCAGTATAGTTCCGGCCACAGTGTGAGCGACGCAAAAGATTTGGCCTCCAATTTGGGAATAGGTACGCACACCGTAGCTATCAAGGATGTTTACCAAAGTGTGGAGAATGCTATGGGGCCTGTTTTTGATGAGCGTGAGGCTGATGTTACCGAAGAGAATATTCAGGCCCGAATCAGGGGATTGTTGCTGATGGCCTATTCCAATAAGTTTGGGCATATTCTGCTCAATACCTCAAATAAGAGTGAGGCTGCGGTGGGCTATGGTACCTTATATGGTGACATGAACGGTGGCCTCAGTGTGCTTGGAGATGTTTACAAAACTGATGTATTCAAACTGGCAAGATATCTCAATAAAGAAGGGGAGATGGTTCCTGAAAATACCATTGTAAAGCCCCCTTCGGCTGAGTTGCGGCCCGACCAGAAAGATTCAGATTCTCTTCCTGATTACGATGTGCTGGATAAAGTGTTGTTCCGATATATTGAGTTGAATCGTTCTCCCCAAAGCATTGTTGAAGAAGGTTTTGATGAGGAAGTGGTGCGTAAGGCTGTTCGATTGGTCAATTTCAATGAATACAAGCGTTTTCAGACTGCCCCGGTTCTCCGGGTTTCCGGGAAGGCCTTTGGCGTGGGACGCCGTATGCCGCTGGTAGCGAAGTATTGAGGAGAGAAGGAGAAGGTTGAGGTTTAGGCTGAGGCTGAGATTACCGTTGAGATGGGAGACTTTCCTGCTGTTGTTCGGGGTTTTGCCCATTTTTAAACAATACTTTTGGCTTGGTGCCGGATTTTTCTGAATAATCTCAACTGAATTATTTCTACAAACCGGATTCCCGGGTCTGTTGGCTTAATTGGTAAATATCTTCTCATACTTCTCCTCATTCCTAACCTTAATCTCAGCCTAAGTTTATTTCTTAACCTCAGCCTTAACCTTTCCTCTCTTCATTCTGTCTCATCTCTCCTGTCCATACTTTGTAATCCTCTGACCATTCAATTGCAGGCTTTGCTTCAAACAATCCGAACATTGCCGATCCACTGCCCGACATGGCTGCATACACGGCTCCTTGGTCGTACAAACGTTTTTTTATTTCCATCAGTTTAGGATGATTTTGAAAGGCATTTTGTTCAAAATCATTGATGAGGTTTTGCGGCCAGCCACCTGTTTCCATCTTCAGGATCTCTTTCAAAGATTTTTCCGGTTGTTTGGGTGTAATATTTTTGTAGGCTGCAGGGGTGGAAAGGTGGATGGGGGGAATCACCAGCATGATCCACAAATCCTTTAAGGTTACCTCTGTCCGGCTGAATTCATTGCCAACACCTTCGGCAAAAACCGGATGATTACGCACAAAAAAAGCACAATCGGCCCCCAGGGTAGCAGCTTTTTCTTCCAGTTGGTCACTTCGGAGTTTCAGATGAAACTGGTCGTTCAGCAATCGAAGCATGAATGCTGCATCAGAGGAGCCTCCTCCCAGTCCGGCGCCCGAAGGAATGTTTTTGTGCAAATGGATTTTCAGTGGAGGGATAAAAAAATCTTTCCGAATTAGCTTCAGCGCTTTCATTACCAGGTTGTCGTCAGCGGCAGCATCGGTGGGGATTCCCGAGGTTGTAAGAATATCATTTTTGCTCTCATTGTTTGCCAGAACTTCCAGTATGTCGTTGAAACCTTGAACCGGGACAAATACCGTTTCGATATTGTGAAAACCGTCTGTACGTTTTTCTGTTACATAGAGCCCCAGATTTATTTTTGCATTGGGAAAAACCACCATAATATCTTATTTTTAGCCTGATTTGTATTCAGACCGTAAAAATAGAAAAATGATTATGGATTTAAGAAATTCTGTATTGACAACCTTCTTGTTGGGTGTGCTTATGTTGACAACAAGTTCCTGCAAGGAAACTTACCCCCCTACTGATATGACAAGAAATAGTATTATTCCTAAGCCTCAATCGGTGGTGGCAACCAATCAGACTTTTGTGGTTGATGAAGGGCTCTCCATTCGTGTAGAAGAGGGACATGAAGCGTTTAAAAAAGAGGCACTTCGATTGGCCGGAATACTTAAAAATGCGACAGGAGTTGGTTTCGAAGTAGAAGAGGGAGACAAAGCTGCCTGGTTTGGCAATACCATTTTGATTAATCAGTCAAAGGCAGATCAGAATTTGCCTCCTTCGGGATATGAGTTGGATATAAAGGAGAATTTGCTGACTCTTACTGCTTCGTCATCAGAAGGTTTGTTTTACGGAATTCAAACCCTCAGACAATTGCTCACGGCTCAGGTGGAACAGGCAGGTGGACTTCAGTTACCTGTGTTGATTCCTACTGGAACAATCCGGGATTGGCCGCAATATGAATACAGGGGAATGATGCTGGATGTGGCCCGCCATTTTTTTGATGTGCCTACCGTAAAACGGGTTATTGATTATCTTGCACTCTACAAAATGAATACCCTGCACCTTCATCTGTCTGACGATCAGGGCTGGCGCATTGAGATTGAGTCGTGGCCTAACCTGACAACTCATGGTGGCAGCACAGAAGTTGGTGGTGGTGAAGGAGGTTTCTTTACCAAGGAAGATTACAAGGAAATTGTAGCGTATGCAGGAGATAAGCATATTACTATTGTACCTGAGATTGATATGCCGGGACATACCAATGCAGCCCTGGCTTCATATCCTGAATTGAATTGTGATGGGAAAGCTACAGAGTTATATGCCGGAACGAAAGTAGGTTTCAGTACTTTATGTACCGATAAGGAAGTCGTATATGAGTTTGTGGATGATGTGATTCGTGAAATATCAGAAATTACTCCCGGCCCATATTTTCATATTGGCGGAGATGAATCTCATTCAACGGAGCAGGAGGATTATGAATATTTTATGAATCGGGCACGTGAAATTGTAAAATCTCACGGAAAAACGATGATTGGCTGGGTTGAAGTGGCTCATGCCGGCATTGATGAGACAGATATTGTTCAATTTTGGGCAAAAGAAAAAAATGCTCTACAAGGAGCAAAAAAGGGAGCCAAGTTAATAATGTCGCCATCCAAACATGCTTATCTGGATATTAAATATAATGAGGATAGCCCGTTAGGACTCACATGGGCAGGACTTACAGAAGTGGATGATGCGTACAACTGGGATCCTGTTACACTAGTCGAGGGAATTGAAAAAGTGGATGTTTTGGGAGTAGAAGCTCCTTTATGGGCTGAAACCATTGAAACACTCGATGATATTGAATATCTGATGTTCCCGCGGATTCTCGGGATTGCAGAGATCGGCTGGACGGTACGCGAAGACAGGAGATGGGATGAGTACAGAGTCCGTCTTGGTCAACACCGGGATCGTATGAAAGCCATGGGCATTGATTTTTATGAATCTCCTCTGGTTCCATGGCAAGAAGAAGCGAGCTTCTTTATGGATATTGAAATGACGGATGAGGGGGGAGAGTGAATTTATGAACATTTATCTAAAAACCCGGGAGCAATAGTATCTCGGGTCTTTTTTTGCAAAAGGTGAAAAGATAGGATTTAATCGATCCGGTGATGAGGGAGAATATGATAAAGAAACAGGAAGAATATCAACTGATTTCCTCCTGTTTCTTTTTGTGTGTGAAAGGGGGCTTAGTAATTAATTACCACCTGTGTCTCTTCGTACTTGCTGTTGCTAAATTCTGATGAAACTATTGTTTCACCATTTTTAGAAAATGATATTTTTTCTCCGTTGATGAGCATCTCTCCCAATGGCTCCGGATGGTGGATGTGAAAAATCCAGGTACGTTGTTCCTGCATATTATCGTAGTATCCCAATAACGGATCGATTGTCAGGATAGCCTGGTTTCCTTTAGTTTTCAGGTGCATTTCCGTTTTGGCATAAATACCTTCCATGTAGTCGTTACTGATACCGTCATCTTCAATTAATGTGAAGGTTCCGTCAGCCCCCGGATAGAGATGTATATGTAATTTATCATTGGATCCTGTTTCTATGGAAGAGGCGTATTCACGCATGGGGATAATAGCTCCCTGTTTTACAAATACAGGAATCTGGCTCGTCGGGGCATACGTTTCTACTGTACGTCCCCCTTTTATTTGTTCGCCGCTCCAAAAGTTTGTCCAGGTACCTTGTGGAAGGAAAACCTCGCGGGATATTTCTTCCTGTTTGTAAACAGGTGCAATCAGTAGTTGACCACCGAACATGTATTGATAAATGTGGTTGGGAAATTTACCAATGATGTGTTGGCATTCCAGACGCATTCTTTTTGCATAGGAATAGATGTAAGGGAATAATTTCATTCGAAGATGAGCATATTTCCTAAAAAGACTGTCTGCTTTTTCTGAATAATTATAGGGCATATTGGCCGTTGGATTCTCCGGCTGAGTGAAAACTTCAGTGATGGGACTGAATATTGCAAACTGCATCCAGCGATGATACAACTCTTCATCCAGCTCGTCAGTGATTCCCATATCGAATCCCCCCAAATCCTGTGTCATAAAAGGAACCTCACTATGGCGGCTATCAGGATCAGTGAACATGGCTATATTTTCCTTGAACGCTACTCTGGGAACCCACGAATGAAAATCTTTGGTTGGTTCTTCCACGGTCCAGTCCATCCTGGTGTCATCGGTCCATTTGGCCGGATAGCGCTTGTATTCCTCACTGTCCATTCCTCCGGTGTGGGCGAGAATAAATCCACGGCCTTCTGTTTCATGTCCCAGTTCCTGGGTGATTTCAAACATGGTGCGGGTGACCGGAATGGCAGAAGTCCTGTCCAGCTTGATGAAATCAGCCCCTTCATCCATCAATGGTTTCATCCGTTTTTTGAAATAGGCTGCGGCCTCCGGGTTTTCGAAGTCGATATTTCCGGTGGGCGTTCCTTGTTGATCGTTTTCTCCTTCGATGTGCATGGCTGTGCTAGTGCTCTTGTTGTGCCATGGATTGGTATTGTTGTAGATGTTTCTGAAGAAACCTCTTTCTTTGAAGTCTTCAAAAGCTTCTTCGTTTCCGGTTTTCTGGATACAATCCCAAACCCAGAAACCGCCTTTAATATTGTGTTTTTCCATGAAGCTCCACATGGCTTCTCTGTCAGGATATGCAGTGGTGTCGGCCACAAAGTCGATGTATTTATGGGGGCCCATTCCCTGATCGTCGTAGCTCCAAAACCAGGAATCTATCCAGTAGGCATCAATGGGATAATCATGTTCTCTGATTTTTTTTATTCGTTCGATGGTCTCTTCCTGGTTGGTGTAGCCTCCGTAAAGTACCCCAAAGGACCAGGCTGGAGGAATGATGATGTTGCTGTCCAGATTGGCCGGTGCCGGATGCCTAAAAGTTCTGTCTGGCCCTCCGCCCGTGGAAGAGCATCCCCAGTTCAGGAGGATGCTCATGACGAACAGAAGACTTGTATAAATGATTCTTTTCATTGTTTTGCTTTTAAATTATTAAACATACGGAATTGATTTCCGGGGTGTTTCTTTTTGGTTGATGATGAAAAGTATCCCGGGTTAAATCATCCTTAATGTTTAATTTGTATTTTGTTTAGTTTGTTTACATCGCTGTTGAAAGAGAAAATGTTCTTTGTAAGGTTGGTGCCTGAACTTTTCTCTCCGTTGAGTGAGATGGATTTTATTGTTGAGGATGTATGGATGTTGATATTCCATGTTCTCTTTTCCGGCATTCCCTTGTAAGAACCTTGTACCGGTTGTATGGTCAATACAGAGGAGGTGCTGTCGCTTTCGAGCATCAATTCTGTTTTTGCGTAAATACCTTCCAGATAATCATTGCTGGTGCCATCATCTTCAATGAGAGAAAATGAGGAGTTGCTTCCTGGAAATATATGCAGGTCAATGGTTTTGTTGTTTCCTGCTTCTATAGAAGGAGCATATTTGCGGGAAGGTACTATCGCACCTTCTTTAATAAAAACCGGAATCTCCTCCAGGGGGGCATCTACGGTATGCGATTGGTTCCCCTGGTATTTTGTTCCTGATTGAAAATGAATCCAGTTTCCGGCAGGGAGTTTTATTTCCCTGGTAGTTGCTCCTTGGGTGAAAATAGGGGCAACAATCATCTCTTTGCCAAAGGTGTATTCGTGGATGGATTCGGGAAGCTTTTGTATCATATTCTTGCCTGTCAGCCTGGTTTGATGGGCATAAGAATAGATGTAGGGAAATAGTTGCATTCTCAGGTGGGCGTAGTTTCTGAAAAGGGTGTCTGCTCGTTCCGAGTATTTATATGGTAAGTTAGATGTGGGGTTTTCGGGTTGTGTAAAGAGTTCGGTGATGGGGGTGAATATAGCGAATTGCATCCATCGGATAAACAGTTCCTCACTTACCTCAACTTTTTTCCCCATTTGAAACCCACCCATGTCCATTGTCAGGAAGGGAATGGCACTTTTGTGGTTATCCGGGTCAGTATAGGCTTCAATGTTTTCCTTCAGGGCGTGTTTGGGTACCCAGGAAAAGAATTCTTTGGTAGGCTTATCCAGACTCCAATCTCCACGGCTGTCGCCTGTCCATTTGGTAGGGTAACGTTTAAATTCTTCCGAATCAGTCCCATGTGAGGAATGCGACATGATAAAGCCTCTGCCTTCAGTCTCTTTGCCTAATTCCTGCGTGGCTTCAAACATTGCTTTGCAGACAGAAATTTCGGCAGTGCGATCCAGTTTGATGAAATCAGCACCTTCATCAAAAAAATGTTTGATTTGTTGTTTGAAATAGGCCACAGCTTCAGGGTTCTTAAAGTCAATGTTTCCTGTGGGAGTTTGCGGGGTGGAATCATCTCCTTCTTGGTACATATCAGTGGTGGTATTTGAATTGTGCCAGGATCCTGTGTTGATGTGTATGTCACTGAAATATCCCTTTGACTTAAAATCCTCAAAGGCTTCTTCATTGCCTGTTTTTTGGATGCAATCCCAAATCCAGAACCCGCCTTTGATATTGTTGTCTTCCATGAACGACCAAAGGGCTACTCGGTCGGGATAAGAGATGGTATCAGCCACAAAATCAATGTACTTGTCAGGGCCGCTGCCATGATTTTCATAATCCCAAAACCAGGAGTCAATAAAGTATCCGTCAATGGGATAGTCGTGTGCCTGGATTTCCTGGATGCGTTCGATGGTCTCTTCCTGATTGGTGTATCCTCCGTAAAGAACTCCGAAAGCCCATGATGGCGGAAGTATGACATTTTCATCCATGGTCTCGGGATCAGGATGCTTGAAGGTGGCTTCTTCTTTGGCTGGTGTGCAAGCTATAAAAAGAGAAAAGTAAATTGCCAATGATATTTTGAGTATTTGTTTCATGGTGATGCGTATTTATTAAGATGAATAGATCTCTAATTGTTTTTTTTGTAATAGCGTATATAATCTATGTAGTAACGATGCGGGAATAGGCTGTCATCAATTCCCTGTTTTCCACCCCAGTTTCCTCCAATTGCCAGGTTGATAATCAGAAACTGAGGTTTGTTAAAGGGCCATTCTTCAACTTTGTCGGAAGGTTTTTCAAAAGTGAAATACTTCTCGTTATCCACAAAGAAATCAATCTTGTCCTTATGCCATTCCATTGCATAAATATGAAATTGGTCATACGGCTTTTTGACTTTTATGCTGTCTCCTTTGTTGGTGCCAGCCATGTGATTGAATGCAGTGGTGTGAATATTGGCATGTACTACCTCCTGATCATAGCCTACATATTCCATGATGTCCAGCTCGCCACAGCCCGGCCAACCTGCATCTTTGATGTTTGTTCCCAACATCCAGAAAGCGGGCCATGTACCACGACCCTTTGGCATTTTTAGGCGCGCTTCAATCCTTCCATACAGAAATTCTTTTTTCCCGCTGGTACGCAGACTTGCTGAAACATAGTCTGCTCCTTCTCGCTTTTCTTTATGGGCCTCAATGATGAGATGGCCGTTTTCCACACGGCTGTATTTGAGGTTTTCTTTTTCGTAAAACTGTTTTTCTCTGTTTTTGTAAGGAGGACCGTATTCATACATCCATTTTGTGGAGTCGGGCAATCCTTTGTAATTGAATTCATCGGCCCATGCCAACTCCCACTCATTGTTATTAGTGCATGAGGAGAACATCAGAACAGATGTGATTAGAATGATAAGATAAACTGGAGTCTTCATTTTGTGTGTGGTTTATTTGATTTTTATTCTTTTATTTCGTCTTGAAATCAATATCCTTTTTCAGAACAGCCTTACGAATCATGACAGCAATATCGAACTGCGCCTTTTCTGTTAGGTGCACGCCGTCCTTGGTAATGTCATTGTTTTGAGATTTTAACATGGGGAAATTATTAAGAAAAGTTATCTGGTGTTTTTTTGCCAGTTTTTCGAATGATTTATTGTTTTTCTTTAATCGTTGATTGCCTCCTCCGTATTTTTCCTTATCGTATTTATCTTTATTCATAGGAGGAGCTGAAAGGAGAATAATTTCCGGGATGTTCTTTTGTGCTGAAGAAAAGTTTGATTTGATTTTCTTTATCAGTAAAGACATGTTTTTCGGTACCTCATTTTGACGTTTGGCGAATACCTGTTTGGCGTCGTTGGTTCCCAGTTCTATGATTATAAAATCAGGAGATTGTTGCTTTAATGAATCCAGTGTTTCAGTTATGAAATGATCAATGTTTTTGAGTGTGTTCAGTTCTGATCGGTTCAGATTATCAAAACCGATGGTATTACCTGCAACGGACTTATTAATGATCTTGCTGTAAGGCAATAGTTTAGACAGCTGCTGCGGCCATCCATCCTCAGCAGCTCCATTTGAATCCCCTATGGTCAGAATATTATATCTTTCCTTTCTAATCGATCCGTAAACAGGCATTAAGGATAATGCCTGGGGAACAATCATTTCATGTCCTCCTTCAAAGATAGTTAGTCCTATTTCCGGAGCTTGTCTGCTGAGATGAATCTTTCTTTTTCCTAAGAAGGATTCAGGTTCGTCCTGATTCATGCGTTTTGTAATCAGGGACAAACTGAGGCTGTCGCTGATTATCAGATTTTTATATTGCGGGGCTGTTTGCGACAGTATTTTGTTAAAAAAATGGATGGAATGGCTGATTGGAACAGAACCTGTGTATCCATCGTGTATCCCTGCAAATATCTGAAGAGATGCTCCTTTGCGAAGATTTTTGTTGAAATCCATGTAGAGTGGCGATCGCTTTCGGGCTTCTGTTTTATTCAGTATCTCATTAGAACTGGTGATGTTTTTGATGTCAGATGAATATTTCAGGTCTCGACCTAAACTCTCCCAGTACCATGCTTCCACATCGGAAATGGGAACCCAAGCATTAAAGCTTTTGATTTGACGATTGAGTGTCATATAAGCAGCCAATGTGGCATGTCCTCCTCCAGAAACACCTATTATGTGGATTTCTGAGATGTCCACATTCATGTTGCTTGTTGCATAATCAATGGCATCTTCAATGTCCTGAAGAGCCAAACGACTGGCACATGACTGAGGTGTGTTGTTTGGACCTCTGAAGTCTGGGTGTATATAATTCCAGTCACGCAAAATGATTTCCTGGGCCAGCGGATCTTTCTGGTTGAAATTGCCACTCCAGGTGTGTAGCGAAACAATTAATGGTTGGGGACTCTTTTTTGTTGAATTAAATATCCGGGCATTCTGAAATTGTCCGTCAGCAGATGATTGGATCTGAACTATTTCAAAGTTCAGTGGCCATTGCTTGTTGTTGGTATTGTCCCACGCACTGTTTTGTGCAGTGGAAAGAAGCATGGAGACTAACCCGGCTGTTAAAATCAGAATGAATTTTATTTTTTTCCCCATTTTTGTGTCGTCTTGATTTGAGAAGTGTTTTGCAATTATACAATGGCAAACAAATCAAAGCAATTTTTAAGACACTTGGGTTTTACGCCTGGGTATTACGGGGGATACGTCAAAAACACGTCAGTGTATTAAGTTGGTGTCTGTGAGGGAATAAGTGTGGAGGGTTAGATGCTCATTATGACATCTGAGAGATTATCGTCTCTGTCCAGTTCCATCTTTTTTCGTAACCGATAACGACTTGTTTCCACTCCTCTCACGGAAAGATTCATTAACGTGGCTATTTCCTTGGTGGTTTTATTCATTTTCAGGAATATGCTCAAACGGATATCATTGGAGGTGAGTCCCGGAAATCTGGTGGTAAGTCGTTCCACAAATTCCTCGTGAACTGCATTCAGATTACTGTCAAAGACCTCCAGATCTTTGCTGCTTTCCAGTTCGATGTCAATGTTTCTAATCAGTTGTTTTATTTTACTATTTCTGGCAGCCAGATCCTTCTCACTTGACATTAGTTGTATTTCCTGTTTTATGTTTTGGAGTAATTCGTTTTTGTGGAGTACATTGATGGTGGAGTTAGACAACTCCCGTGCTTTGTATTTAAGGTCCTGTTGTAATTTTTCGTTTTCGAGGTGAGTTATGCGTTCCCTTGCAATGAGTCTTTCCTTTTGAAATTCCTGTTCCCGGAGTTTAAGTTCTTCCTTTTTTTGGAGCTCCATTTTGTTTCGCTCGCGGACTAGCTGCTTTTTCCTTAGAATATACATTGTTGCAAGACTCAATAACACAATTACAGTGTAAAAGATATAAGCCGCTACCGTACGGTAAAAAGGGGGTAGGACACTGAACTGAAAATGTGCTGGTTTTCCTACAAAACCATATAAGTCCCGGGCTTTTACTCTTAGGGTATAATCTCCTTCCCTAAGATTGGTGAAATTAATAATGGTGTTCTTTGAAAAATCGGACCAGGATGAATTGAACCCATCAAGAATATAACTGTATTCGACGGCCTCCGGATTTTCAAATGAGTTGGAGGTGAAAGAAAACTGCAGGGAATTTTCTGCATGCTTATAGGCGGGAATGATAATGATAGAGTTTTCTTTGTTGTCGATCCATCGTTCCGGGGCAGAATGGGTTTCTACGTCAGAGATATAAGCCTTGAATAACTCCTCCTTGTTGTTCGTTATTTTGGGAGTCCCGTTGTAATGAATAAACCCTTCTTCGTATGGAAAAAGAACATCTGTTTCGCTGAGTACTTTGATATATCCAAAGCCATGGGTGTAGCCTCTTTTGACTTTTTCGAAGAGTTTGAATGTACGTCTTACCTGGCCCAATACAGCTGAGTAATAACCAATTTCGTCGCGGGACGAATACCAGACTCTGTTGAAATCATCTTCCAGAATTTCATTAAGTGATGTATTTGGCTTAAAGATGTTATTGAAAAAATCAATGGGTACAAATTGATTGGTTGACTGGTCATACTCGAATATCCCTATATCGGTGGCAAAAACAGGTCTTTGGTAGGTTCCAAGTATTTTGATTCTTTCCGGGATTTTTCCTTCGTGAATAAGTTCATATTTCTTGATGTCAATTGCTTTTAATTCAGTTTTGTGTATTCTGAATCGGATGATCTCATTGATCCCGGATGTTCGCCAGATATTTCCGTAGGCATCCTCTATAAATTCCCGGGAATTACCAGGTACCTCCAGCTTCTTTACTACATCCAGTCCGCCATTGTTTGTTTGTTCCAGCAGAAAGAACCCTCGATATGTAGAAGCAAGGTGAAGATGGGGGATGCTTTGAAGGGTTTTTATAGTCCACACACCTTCCAGTGAATTAACTTTCTTTCCCATGTTGTTACTTATGAGAAATGTTCCATTGTGTTGCCCGCTGTAAAGGCGGTCGTTGATTTTGTTCAGGGACCAAACTTGTCCTGTGGTATTGGGAACCGGAGTAATTACATCTCCGATAGAGAGTTCTCCTTTTGAATCGTAAGTATCAGCCTTGAACAATCCCTGATTGGTCCCCAGATACAGGTTGTTATCAAACATTTCTGCAACGTAACCGGTTCCAATATCATCGGGTGAGTTGATTACCGAAAAAGGAGAATTGGTTTCCATATAGGCGATTCCCTTATCCATTCCTGCCCAAAGATTTCCCTTGTAATCTGTTGTAAGAGATAAGATTGTGTTGTTGGTCAGGCCGTTTTGCTTATTGATATGTTGAAGAATCTGTCCGGAATTGTTTATAATAAAAATCCCATCTTTAATTGTTCCAATAGCAGTCCGGTCTCTGGAAAGATTACATACCTCTTCAATACCTACCTTCTTTATGATTTCATTTACCGGAACATTAAAGCTGATTAATGTGTCTTTTTCCTGAATGAAAAGGCCATTTTCTCGGGTAAATACGAATAACCTTCCGTTGTTTAGCCTTTTAATCCCTCTTACGAATTTATTTTGTAATAGCTTACCTCCGGGGATAGGGGTGAAGTCTCCATCTGTTAAAGTGCCTATACCTTTTTCCTGAAGATGAACAAATAAGGTATCATTGATAAATTCTATGTGTTCTACGATGGAGCCATAGGACAGAGTGCGAACTGTGTTCCCCGTATATTGGAATACAGCTTTTCCGGCGCGCAGAAAATAGGAGTTGTTGTGCTCTTCTATTTGCCAGATTTCTCCAAAGTCTCTGTTCTCTTGTGAAATAAGTTCGGTTAATGACTTGTAATGGTGTACTCCGGGGATTTTATCTTTTACAAATAATCCCAATTCATAGTTTCCTCCTACCAGAATCGTATCTTCTGACAATGAATGGACACTTCGTAGAATGTGGCCGGATTCATTGGGAATGCTATGCCAGTGGTGGTCTCCGTATTCCAGGATTTCTCCTGCAACGAAGTACATCAGTCCGTTTTTTCCCTGAGCGATATCCCATATCTGGCGTCCTGCCTGGTATTGACGTGGTTGGTAATTGACAAGGAGAGGATGGTTGCCCTTAAAGTTTCCGGCAATGACGGAAATCGATAAAAGCAGAAAAATAAGGGTAAATATTGTTTTAAACTTTTTGTTGTTCATGAATATGTATTCTGGAATAGCAAAAAAAAAATAAGTGCAGACATAACTCCCTGGTGGTAATTTTGAAACCAAATATAAGGAATTTGTTCTTTTTAAGCTCTTTTAGGTTGACGTAATCAATATTTTCCCAGTTTTTTAAAATACAGTGTATCAGTGGGAAATGTGGCGTGACGTATTATTGAAGTGGTAAAAATAAAGTGTGGCGAAAGTTCAACGGGTGTTAATTCTTGTTAACAACAAGGAGAGACGGTAGTTTTGCTTGTACAATTTTAAAGCGGGAAAAATCTTATGGTTGATGATGAAAATATCCTGCAGTGATTATTAAGAAAACTTTTAATAAAAAGCGAAAGTTATGAAAAAAAGACCACACAACTTATTGCTCAGTCTGCATCGCTCAAGGTGCAGAGTTTCGATGAGTTTTAAAACTATCATTATGGTACTTGCCACAGGTATCATGTTTTGGAGTATTCCACAGAATGGCTTGGCCAATCTTCAGGGTGAAAGCATTACGATAAGTGGGATGATAACTGACAATCAGGGAGAACCGGTTCCGGGTGCATCTGTTGTAGTGAAAGATACATCTGATGGTACTGTTTCTGATATGGATGGAAGATATACGCTTTCAGGAGTGCCATCCGGGGGAACACTGGTTGTTTCCTTTATCGGAATGCGAACTCAGGAAATTCCGGTGAACGGGCAACGCAATATTAATATAACCATGGAAGAAGAAGAAATAGGACTTGATGAAGTGGTGGTTGTCGGTTACGGAGTTCAGCGGAAGAGTGATATTACCGGTGCAATTTCTTCAGTCAATGAAGAGCAGATGATGAAGATACCGACAACGGATATTGGTCAGATGTTGGTTGGGCGGGTTGCCGGTCTGGAGGTTATACCTGCCACCGGTCGTCCAGGTGAATTTTCTGATATTCGTATTCGTGGTACCCGTTCTCTTTCAGGAGGAAACAACCCGTTGTATGTGGTGGATGGAGTGCCGGTTGAGGACATTAATTTTATCAACCCTGCGGATATTGCTTCTATGGAGGTGTTGAAAGATGCCTCTTCTACTGCTATATATGGTGCACGTGCTGCCAATGGAGTGGTGCTGGTGACGACCAAAAGAGGAAAAGAAGGAAAAACGAATATCAGTGTATCTGCAACCCATACCACTCAGATGCTGAAGCGGAATTTTGACTTTTACACTCCTGAAGGATATGTGGCTTTGCAACGTGAGAAATATCGTCAGGAAGATGGTTCTTATCCTTCGGATGATGTGATATTTCCTACTTATGAGCTGGACAATCTTGCAAATCAGAATTATACCGACTGGGAGGAACTGGCCATTGACAATGCACGTTTGCAAAGATATGACGTAAGTATGACCACTGGTACAGAAAAGTCTCAGATGTTGCTGAGTTTTGGTTTTTTTGATCAGGACGGGATGATTAGTAATTCAGCTTATCAACAATTCAATACCCGGTTAAACGCGGATTACGAAATGTATGACAACCTTTCGGTGGGAGCAAATTTCTCCTATACGTATAGTGACAGAGATATTGAAGAGGAATTTATTGAGGGATACCTCGGTATGTCTCCGCTTTCCAGTCCTTACGATGAGAATGGAGAACTGGTTCAGGTTGTTGGAGATGGAGGACAAAACAATCCGCTTTGGAATAACAAAGAGTACTTTCACAATGAAAAACAGCACCAATACCTTGTCAATGTTTTTGCTGACTGGAAAATATTGCCAAATCTGACATACAGGCTTAATACCAGTTTAAATGGCAGGTTTGGAAGTAATGAGGTCTATCGTTCTTCTCTTCATCAGATAGGTTCCAACACCGATGGAACAGGGAATCTGTCAGAACCCCGAAGGATTGACATTTTGGTTGAAAATATATTGAAGTACAATCTTGAAACTGATCGCTTTGGGAAATTGGATCTAACCCTCTTGCAGAGTGCTAATCAGCTTAGGAATGAAACGCTGTCTGTGGGAGCCACCAATTTCCCTACGGATATGTTTGGTGCCAATGGTATTGGTGGAGCGCTGGAACCGGGACAACCTTCGATGAATATCAGCGACAGGAAGATCCAGTCTTTTATGGGACGTGCAAACTATAATCTTCAGGACAAATATATGTTGTCTTTCACTATGCGTGCTGATGGTTCATCTGTATTTGGAGAAAATAATAAATGGGCTTACTTGCCCTCTTTTGCTGCAGGGTGGCTTTTGCATCGCGAAGATTTCATGGCCGATCTGACCTGGCTCTCCAATGCCAAACTTCGTTTTAGCTACGGACAGGTGGGCAACCAGGCAGTCTCTCCTTATCGTACATTAGGGGTTGTTAATGAGTATTTCTATAAATTCGGGAATAATGATCCCAGTTATGCGGCCCTTCCATCAGGTGAACTATACAATCCCAATTTGAAATGGGAGGTTTCCGAATCACAGAACTTTGGTCTGGAGTTGGGGGTTTTTGAAAACCGCCTGACCTTGGATGCTGAGATGTATGTGACCAACACGAAGGATCTTATTGTAAACCGCAGTATTGACGCCTCGTTGGGATATACAAGAATGTACGATAACCTGGGAGAAGTTCGCAATAAGGGGTTTGAGTTGTCTGTCAATTATGATGTGTTGCGGAATCGGGAGTTCAATTGGAATGTGAACTTAAATTATTCTCAAAACCGCAATGAGATAATCAAAATCAATGGTGAGTTGGACGAAGAGGGAAATCCCATAGATGATGTCAATAATAATTGGTTTATAGGGGAACCTGTAAATGTTTATCACGACTACAAGTTTGATGGCATCTGGCAGGAAGATGATGATATTGCAAACTCCTATATGCCTGATGCAAAACCCGGAGATATCCGTGTTGCCGATATTGACGAAAATGGTGAGATTGATTCGGATGATAAAATTATCTATGAACGTGATCCTAAGTTTATAGCTTCATTTACCTCGGAGATGGAATTTAAAGGGTTTGATTTGAGCCTGGATTTCTTCTGGAGATATGGTGGCTACCGATACAACTCCAATTATGGAGGAGGCCTGGGAGGCGGATCATCTAATGCAATGGATGTGGGATACTGGACACCGGAGAATCCTTCGAATACAATGCCGCGTCCTCAGTTGTCGTATATCTATAATATTTCGACCATTCAATATCAGGATGCATCTTACTTCCGACTTCGCAATGCAACATTAGGTTATTCATTACCGCAAACAATCCTTGAAAGGGTTGGAATCAGTAACTTGAGGGTGTTTACCTCTCTTACAAACTTCTGGACGGTCACTGACTATTTGTCATACGGACCTGAGCATGGTGCCGGTTCTTATCCGGAGCCCAAGACTGTTCAATTTGGGGTAAACCTTAATTTCTAATAAATCCTGATCAGAAAACCAATTTATTATAAAAACGAAGAATTATGAGACCATCGAATATATTTGTGATACTCGGTCTTTTAGTTGGAAGTGTTTTTACCACTTCCTGCAGTGAAGACTGGCTTGAGGAAGAACATGAAACCAAACTGACCGTTGATGCCATCTACAATACCCCTGAAGGTCTTGCGAATGCATCAGTTGGCCTGTATTACCTGAACAGACAATTGTTGCGCGCAGGATTTAATAATGACAGTGAGATGTTTGCGGGTATCGTGCGCGGAACAGACATTGAGGCAAGTAGGGAAGGGCCTACCGGTTCAGCAGCTTATGCGTTTTATCGTCCGCAGGAGATTAATACCTACCGTTATCATCAACGTTATTGGGATCTTTATTACGGGATCATAGGTAAAGCCAATGAGATAATATATTATGGAGAACAACTGGAGTCAGATGCGCCGGCTGCTCAAAGAGCCATTGCAGAAGCAAAATATTTCCGCGCACAATCTTACCTTTTTCTTTACGAAAGGTTCGAGAATATTTTTCTCAATACCACGGCTGTAACTCCAGAAAATATCAATTCAGAGAGAAACTATAGTCCTGCATCCAAAGAAGATATCTTTGAGGTTATTACTTCTGATTTGGATGATGCGATTGCCGTCTTAGATGTTACTGATCGAGGGGAGCCAGGCCGGATTACCAAAGGGGCTGCCCGCCATGTCCGGTTACTTGCAGCCTTATGGATGGCAGACTGGGATGAGGCCATTGCCCAGGGAGAAGCTATGGCACAGTCAGGTGCATACGAACTTGTAGGCATTGATAATGTATTTGAAGGAACTGACTATAGTGAACACCCTGAAGCAATTGCTGTATGGTACTATCATGAAGGACTTGGCGGAGCTGATTATGCAGGACAGTGGGGGTATTCTGGTCATCGTTTGAAAGCACTTTTTGTTCCTGAATACCATCGCCGCAATGGATGGGTGTATGCTGAGGAGAATGGCGGACACGGCCGTGGGTGGTTGTTCCCCAATAATTACCTGTTGAGTTTATACGATCAGGAATCCGATGCACGTTACAATCAATTTTATCGTCATGAATATGTTTATACCAGTGAAGGTGCTGCTTCAGATGCAGGACTGGAAGTAGGGGATGTTATCCCCCAAAGTGGTCAGACGGTGGATGATTTTCGTTTTTTGCATGTTGGTCTGAAAAAATATGAGGATGTATCTACCTACTCGGTATGGGACAGTAAAGGTTTTTCAGATGTTATGCAGTATCGTTATGCACAAACATGTATCCATACTGCAGAGGCATACCTGATGGACGGAAATATGTCAAAAGCACTTGAATGGTATAACAAGACCTGGATGCGTGCAGGTAATCCTGAACGCGTTGATCCAATAACCATTGATGACATCCGGGATGAACATGCCCGGGAATTGGGACTGGAAGGACACCGCTGGGCATTTCTGAAGCGTATCGGACAATCGGAGTCGCAGATTTCTCAATTTGCAGGTGAAGCCCCCTATAATACTGAAGCCCGTGAAAACTGGGAACCACATCATGTTCGCTGGCCCATTCCTCAGGGACAGTTGGATATCTTTGGAGACAGTTATCCGCAAAACCCCGGTTATCCAAGATAAACCGCAGATTAATAACAACTCTGATTTTGGAAAGAGGTGGCTTGCTTGCAGGTCACCTCTTTTTTTCGCATTAAATTGAGAAAAGTGTTACTTTTATGAATAATCATGCATTTGTAATTTATTGAATTTAATGATATTCCATGAAAGGTAATACCCACCCAACAAATATTCGCCTGCGGCCCTTTCGGGAAGAGGATGCCCCAGTGCTGGCCCGGCTTCTAAACAATAAAAAGATCTGGAATAACATCCGGGATTTTGTTCCTCATCCATATTCAGAGCAGGATGCACGCGACTTTATTTTAATTTGCCGAAAAGAAGATTCTCAATATACCTTTGTGGTAGAGTATGAAGGACAGCTGGCAGGAGTTGTGGGGTTGGTGCCGCAAAAGGATGTGTATCGTATTTCGGCTGAGATTGGTTACTGGCTCGGAGAGCCTTTCTGGGGAAAGGGAATTATGACTGAAGCGGTGAAGCGTATGGTCGATTATGGCTTCAATCACCTGAACCTGATTCGAATATTCACGGGAGTCTTTGACTATAACAAGGGGTCTCAGCGCGTCCTTGAAAAAGCCGGGTTTCAGCTGGAATGTACATTTCGGAAAGCTCTGATAAAAAACGGGGTAGTTTGTGATGAATATCGATATAGTAGAATCAATGTCTTATGATCTAGTGTGATATTTATTAAATTGGTTTACTTGAATTTTATGTGATTTTTTTCTTTATGCAAGGCGGGGTTTGTTAAGCATAGCCTTAGCTATGGTTAAAAGCCCTAACGAAGCAGAAAGGAAAAAAGCGCCTGAAATTAGTGAATGAATTTAGTAATTGTCGCACTACTAGCCCTTATGGGGTCTGCATCTTGCAAAAAAAATAAGTGCATGCAGGCCTTGCTTTTGTTTTTTTGCAGCAAAAAAGGAGGTGAACGTTTCCATTCCCCTCCTTTTAGTTATAAATTTTTTCTTTTATTTGATGATTTTTAATTTGGATACATACCTGTTATCATCTGAGGTGATGATCACAAAATAAGCACCGCTGTCAAAACCGTTTAAGGTTTGATTAAAAGAGTGTTGTCCGGCAGGCAAAATTCCGAAATCTCTGGCAAATACTTTCTGGCCGAGAATGTTGAATATTTCCATATAGGTTGGTGATGCTTTGTCCGCTGAAAAAGCAATATTGAAATAAGAGGAAGAAGGATTAGGGAAAATTTTTATTCCTTCCATGTTTGCCTGCATATTTGAAGTATTGGTGTTGGTGCCGGGAATAAGAACGACATTTATGACATGTACCACTCCGTTATCTGACTCAATATCTGCCAGTGTGACCATAGCGTCATTAATATAAACATCGCCGCCGGAGAGTGTAACAACAACGTCCTCATCAAGCAGGGTTGTGATGTTTTGGCCGTCACTCAAACTGGTTGACATGGCAGTTCCTGCAACCACATGGTACAACAATACATCTGCGAGAGCGCCTGTTGGGTCACTGAGAAGATCACTGAGTACTCCATCTGGCAATGCATCAAATGCAGCGTCGGTTGGGGCGAATACAGTGAATGGTCCTTCACCTTGCAGGTCATCATCCAGCTGAGCTTCAATCAAGGCAGTTTCAAGAGTTGTATGATCAGCGCTGGCGGAAATAATGTCGAAGACGGTTATTACCGGAGGTGTCAGTACGGCATCAATCACATGCACAACTCCATTGTCGGCTTGAATATCTGCTACAGTAACCTGCGCACCGTTAATAAATACATCTCCGCCGGTGATTGTCACCTCAATGTCTTTACCCAGCATGGTGGTGATGACTTGTCCGTCGGAAAGACTGGTGGAAAGAGCTTCAGCAGCAACTACGTGATAAAGTAGAATATCGGTTAAATCTCCTGCGGGATCTGCCAATAAGTCATCAAGAACTCCTGCAGGTAACGCGTCAAAAGCTGCATCGGTAGGCGCAAACACAGTAAATGGTCCTGTCTGATTCAGAGGAATATCCAGTTCAGCGGCCTCCAGAGCTGTCTCCAGGGTTGTATGGTCCGGACTGTCGTTGATAACATCCACAACTGTGGTGGGAGGAATAAGTACAGCATCAATCACGTGTACCACTCCGTTATCGGTTTCAATATCTGCTACAGTAACCTGCGCACCGTTGATAAATACATCTCCGCCGGTGATTGTCACCTCAATGTCTTTACCCAGCATGGTGGTGATGACTTGTCCGTCGGAAAGACTTGTGGACAGAGCTTCAGCAGCAACTACGTGATAAAGTAGAATATCGGTTAAATCTCCTGTGGGATCTGCCAATAAGTCATCAAGAACTCCTGCAGGTAACGCGTCAAAAGCTGCATCGGTCGGC
>NZ_AJKI01000013.1 GCF_000259075.1 Marinilabilia salmonicolor JCM 21150 | reverse complement strand
AATAAACAAGATTCTTTCCCAAGTAAACAAGACCTTGAATATGATGGTATTGACCTGTTCTTAAATGATTAAAGAGCCAAAAAGTCTTTTTGATTCCTTTGCCAGGCACCTTCACTATCATATTCTCTTTAATACGAATAAAAAATGGCACCTTATGTCTAATGAGCTCATCAAACCACGACTCTCCAATAAATTCTCTATCAGCTAAAAAGCTCGATATAGTGCTGACACCAAACAGTTCAATATACTCATTGAGAAGCTCTTTTCGCTCTTCTGCATTGGAATTGCCTCTTTTAGGAAGCATTTTCCATAGAAGTGGCAATGCTACACCTTTGTAACATACACTTAGCATCAATATGTTGATATCTGTTTTGCCAAATTTCCAATTAGTCCTGTCCAAGCTCAACTTATAGGGTGGCTTATGGGGCAATAACGAAAATATCAACCTGGCCAGTAAATAACGGTCAATAACAAACTCGGCAAAAAACCGTTGAATCCGCCGATGATTTGATTCATATTGGGTTAGACCTTCAAAGCCTTGTGCCAGTTTTACGAAAGAAACTGTTTGCAATTTACACATTGCGCATATTATTGATACTATGCACTTTACGCGAGCCTTGTGCCATCCAGTAACAGTTTTAAATGAGTCAATTAAATCGCTATATTTGTTATCTACCTTGGTATTCATGTATAGTACATTAGACGTGAGAAATCCTTTGTAATATACTGAATATCAAGGTTTTAACCAAATTTTTAGACTGTTATTTTATTGATTTTCAATTATTTAACTGTTTTGTCATGTACTAAG
>NZ_AJKI01000012.1 GCF_000259075.1 Marinilabilia salmonicolor JCM 21150 | reverse complement strand
CCCCCCCCCAACAAGACCGACAGCCTTTTTAAATAATTACAAGGACGGATTTATTTTTTTCGAGGCGTAAAGGTAATAAAAAAAAGAGCATGGAGCATGGAGCAAAAGCAAAAAGCATGGGGCTTGCTCCCTCCCCTTGGGGGAGGGCTGGGGAGAGGTTCCCTATTCATAGAAACTATCTCCAAAGGCATTGAACTCCTCTTTTTTGAAGACTTTTCTTTTAATCCAGGCGTTCATGTACCCCAAACCGTAGCCTGTTAGCTGTGTAAAAGAGGCAGGCACAGCCAGAATTGCAGGTTTTATTTGCTTTAGGGAGAGAATGGCGCCGCCCCAAAATGCCAGGGGGGGAACCAGCACAAAAAACAGGAAAAAAGGAACAAAAAACGAGAGTAATATTGCCACCGGATAGCCAATGGTGAATAGCGATGGGAGCAGGTGTACGGCCTTTGTGGTTCCCGGGTGTCTGGCTTCCAGGTTGACACGGGCTATGCCGGAGTTGAAGACCTGCTTGTAGAAAGAGCTGAAATTATTTCTGCGTTTGTGCCACACCCATGCGTCTTGTAGCAGTGTAGTGGTAAATCCGGCTTCTAACAGCCGCATGCTGAAATCCAGATCTTCGCCAAAGCGCATCCCGGAGAAACCACGGATTGAATGAAATATTTTGGTTCGTACGCCTAAATTGAAACTTCGGGGATAAAATTTATCCATTTTCTCCCGGCCGCCCCGGATGCCACCGGTGGTAAGGAAACTATTCATGGCATGTCCGATGGCTTTCTGTGTGGCATTAAAGTCTTCGTGTGCCCGGTCAGGTCCACCGAAACAGTCAAAGTGTGCTTCGTTCAGGGCTGATGACACTATTTCAATGTATTTTTCGGGTAACAGGCAGTCTGAGTCCAGGAAAATTACCCAATCGCTGTTGGCCTCCTTTGCTCCGGTGTTGCGTGCCGGTCCCGGGCCGGTATTTTCCTGCCACAGGTAACGCACCGGCAGTTGTTGTGACCAGTGTTCTACAATGTCCTGGGAATTGTGGGTGGAGCCGTCTTCCACGATGATGATTTCAAAATCTTTGCTGTGCTGGTGGGTAAATGACTCCAGCAATTCATCTATTTCCTGAGGGCGGTTATATACTGGGACAACGAATGATATCAATGACATGGGGGAATGTTTTTTTCAAATATATGTATTTTGGGGGAAACCTCATAGAAGGCGTTCAAATTGATATAATCTATGTTTTTTATGTATGGAATTTATAATGAGCCTAGCCCCCGGGTTTAGCCGGGGGATTAATGAAACGGCACACAGGTCAGAAGAGCCGGCTTTTGGGGAAATGTAGAAATCATTGGTGTTTATCAGAAGCCGGTTTGAAGCCGGCTGACAAGAAGGTGTTGTGGTATTCTGGAATCCGCGGCCTAAAGACCGGGGCTAATCTCATCCTCAGCCAGCACGCTCCCAAACAAAAAAAACGACCTCATATCTGAAGTCGTTTCTATGATTAAAATTTTGCACACCAAATCATTACCGCTGAAAAGGGTTGTCTTCGAAACTGCTTTTTTCGAAGGACTCATCAGTGGAGTCGGAAGTGGAGGTTGGGTTTTCAGAAGAGTTCCAAATATCATCATCAGGAATAGGAGGTCCATCTGAATTAACTTGCAAAACAATCATTTTGTCTAACTCCACTTCAACGAGTTCGGGACGAATATATTTTTTTTTATTAAACGGGTTTTTCATTCTAAACAAACAACAAGTTGTTTAGAAAACAGTTTTGAACTCAAGTTTTTCTTTTTCTGATTCCACAATCAGGATAACCATACCTTTTCTTGAGACTGCAATCCTGTTTTCTGATTCGGGATTTAATCTGCCACTATCAATGAGTTTTCCATTGGTGTCCAACAATCTGTATGAGGGATTGTTTAATTGGCCAATATACGCAATTATTCCAGAATTGTTTGTGTAGAAGCTGGCTTTTTTTGAATTGTTATTATCATTGGTATCGTTGATAGAAGTTACAATCTCCTTGGTTCCAGAGAAATGTATGACAAATCTGGAGGAGTTGGTGCCAGTTTCAGTGACTTCAAATTGATAGGAGCTTTCAGTATTAAGAGTTATAAAATCATTGATTTCCTTGTCTTCTAAAATTACCTGTGAATTGGGTGGTAAGGTCAGGTCTTTGATGTTGAAAGTTACAATTCCTGTTTTGGCAACTTTAAAAATCAATGGAACGGATATTTCGGTCTGTGAGGGCTGTAGTCCGTTGATTGCCAGATTGGTTGTGATGTTGCTTTCGTTGGTGAAAGAGGTAAATATCTGACAATAATCTATATTCGATGTCAGTTTCTTTTCTGTATCATATGGATCACTTAATGAGTTGCTTGCATTTTCTGCAAATACAATGGCGGTCTCATCCTTTTTTCCATTGAATACAGCTTCCATTTTGAAAGTGGGGTACAACAATCCGGAAGATGCTGATTTCAGATAAGAATAGCTGTTGGCTTGTAAAGAACTAATTGTGAAGGTAAGATTAGCTGTACTTACTCCCGGTGATACCCTAACCCAAAATGCCTGATGCGAGGGAATGCCTGACTGTCCGTTAGGAATTCCAATACCTACATTAGACTCAGCATTGTAAGTGTTGTATTTTTCTTCAAGATTGTCCCAAATCCAAAAAGAATTTGTTATTTCTGTTTTTTCAAACTGCAATTGATTGAAGTCAATCGTTGCAGAGAAAGGATTGCTAATCAGATTCCAGCCTAAACCTCCGGTATTGTTCCTTTGAACGGAAACCTGCTTGTTTGTAGTGACAGGAATTCCACTAAATATAAGTGAGTTGTCACTCCGGCATAAATAACCAATACCGGGAATTAATTCTGTGTCATCTTCTGCTCTTACGAATGTGTTGTTGTCATTGTTGTACGTAAATAGGCGATTGGTGATTTGTGCAGAATTCTTGGTTGCACCGCTAACAGAAGTGCCAATATAGTAATTCCTGTCATTGGCTTCAATGTGTTGATGGAACCGAACATTTTGCGGATCTACATTTAGAGTACCATCGGCAGGAATGAACGAAGCGTTGGATTCCAAACTGGATTGAAGGACAAAAAGGCCGTTAATGTTAAGAGTTCCTCCATTGAGGGTTAAAGAAGCCCCCGGTTCCACATAAAGATTGTTCACAGTGGCGGTTGTTCCTGTCTCAATAACAGGATAGTTTGCTAATCCAGCCGGTATATTAATGCTGTTTCCGGATGTATAACTGCCTTCCCAGTTTTCGGGGGTCTCCCAGTCACTATCAGCACCATTGCCTGTCCATTTATTTGCCAGCTCGGTGGTAAAGGAGAAACTGCCGGTTTTGGTTGACTGCTCATTACCGATAATGTCCTCAAATTTTTGAAGGAATGAAACTGTATAAGTGGTGTTTCCCTCAAGTATTTTAGAGGGGGTTAAGGTGATGGTTTTGTCATTGTTGGAAAATACTGCATTAAAAGGTACGATTTCGAAAGTGCTTTCGATTCTGAAATAAGTGGATGCATTATCTGAAGTTATTTCAGTTCCGTCGGTGCTGTATAATTTTTCATTGAAAGGTAACGTTATGGATGTTTCCAAAAGAACTCCGGTTGCATTATCCGCCGGAGTATAGTTGTTGGATAATGATGGTGCTTTCAGGTCGATTTCAATTTTAACTACGTCTTCTGCAAATTTAGTTCCGTTGTATGCCAGAATGTGGATGTAGTAACTTACTCCTGAATTTAAATCAGAGATGTCGATATTTTTGGTAAAAGTATTGTTTGCTGTGAGTGTCGCAGAACCACTCACGTCCATCAGATTTCCATTTTCATCTTTACCCTCTGTAATGAAGGTGTTGGAGGGCGAGGTTAAAGATTCGGTAACAACATAATAGCAGGTGCCATCCTGATCAGTACCTCCGGTAAGATCCACCGAGGTAGGGGATTCGTTAATTAGTGATGGTTGTACGGTCCAGTTTGGTGGACCGGCTTCGGTGGTAAAATTCCATGCGTCAGGATTGGAAATTCCTGAAAAGCCCTGGATAGCTCCATCGGGTATTATTACGTAGTAAGTGGAATTTATTTCAAAATCAAAATGGTTGATGGTTAGCGTATTTGAATTTGGAGGGATGTGAAGTTTTGGATTGTAACTAATGCCTCCAAATATAGGGAAACTTTCAAACTGACTTCCATCAGAATTTTTAATTTCAATATTGTAAAAAGTGGTAGTTCCAAAACTTATGTTTTCATCAAATGTCAAAGTCAATGTCTCATTAATAGGAACACTGTTTTCTCCTGGTGCGGGATTGAACCCCCCTTCAATTATGCTTGGAGTTTGAGCCGATAAAGAAAGAATAAACAGAGACATTCCCCCAATCAATCCAATTTTAAGTAGAAGTGTTTTCATAATCGTCAATTTAACCCTGTGTGTAACCATGTTCAAAAAGCCTTGTTCATTGTGGTAACATCAAAAAATGCAAACTTCTGCGTTGCTTCAAAATTTTTAAATCCTCATATACTTTAGTAAACACCGGTTTTAAAATTTCTTGTGCCTTGAATTTTTTTATTTTCAGATACCCGGGTATTCGTGTGTTTTAAAAGTAACGCGTAAATTTAACTGTTTGTACGCTATTGACATAGCAAAGGGTACGTGAATGAGGGGTTTAGTTGATGAAGGGAGGGAAAGCGATGATTAATTATCAATTATCAATGATCAATTGGAGGCCTCCCCTAACCCCTCCCAAGGAGGGGGATTGATTCTTTGAGTTGGGAGATTTTATTGTGATTGTCAGGCAGGGTTAACTTGAAAATCTTTACGAACGAAACGGGGATGGGAATGACTGCTGTAAAAGAATATAATATCCGCAGATGACGCAGAGAATCACAGAGGTTGCTTCGCAACTTTTTAGGATCCGCAGATGGTACTGATGGACGCAGATGAGTTTTATGATGAAACGAGCATGATATTTTTTAAGCATAAATATCACAAAAGAATATGTCTAAAAAATATTTAGCGAGAGCGAAGCGGTTCCATTCGTTCTCAAATTTTTAATTAGTTTTTTATCACGCAATTACAAAACAAATCCGCCCGAACGGGGGAATCACAGGGGTTGCTAAGCAACGTTTAAGAATACACAGATGGCACAGATTAGTTTTAATCCGTTTTCTCAAATTCAGGAGGTTATTGTTAATCTTGCCAGATAATCGAAATGCTCCCCTTCGGCGATGCGTTCAAACCGGAATCCGTTTTTTTCTGCATGGTATTGCAGCAGCTGGTCGTCGATGAAAAGCCAGGGGAAGCGTCGTCCTTTGCGCCCTTTGTAACTCATGCGGTATTCCACTTCACCGTAGTAGCTGTCGTTGAGATTGATGAGGATGCTGCCGTCGTCCTCCAGAAAGAGGTAGCGCAAATCGGAGCTGTCAACTAATATCTGGCCTCCGGGTTTCAGCAGTTTTCGTGCGACAGAGAAAAATTCTTTTAAACGATGGGTGGTGCCTGCGATTCCGATGCCGTTCATAAGCATCAGAAGTGTATCGTAGCGGACTCCTTCTGTCAGGTTGAAGAAGTCTTCCGACAGGATGTTCTTTACGCCCCGTTGCTGCATTACTTCACAGGCGCCCGGACTAATTTCGAGGGCTGTGACTTCCATGTTCTGTTCCTGTAGCCATAGCGCATGTGATCCGGCACCTGCTCCGATGTCCAGCACTTTACCCTTGCACAGAGTCAGGGCTTCCTGTTCCAACGAGGGCATTTCTTTATAGGGGCGGAAGAGATAGTGAACCGGAATGATGTCGGTCTCAGCGATGTTGCTCCAGACTTCAATGCTGAGATTTTTGTCGGGTTTTTGTAGGTAATCCCGGCAGGCTGTGCCAATGATGTCGAGCGCTTTTGGTTTGATGGAATCTTTTTTCAATGTGGGTGTTTTTTGCAAAGATAGAAAAAAAAGGGGGGCCTCCCCTAACCCCTCCAGGGAGAGGGATGGAAAGCCTCCCCTAACCCCTCCCAAGGAGGGGGATGGAATTTTTCAGGGGGAAGAATTCGTTTGAAAAGTTGTGGGGACCAGGTGATTTGTCCTTTTACCTGAAAAGAAATTCGCCCGGCGGGAGTTTTGTGTTGAGTGTTTTGGGTTTGTTTCTGAGTGATTCAGGTTTGAAAAAGTGTTACCCCTGCCGGGGATTAAATTATTTTTTGTGTTGTATATGTTCTACCAGATTGTTGCCTTACTCCTGGGGCTTTTCCTAGTGAAATATTTGGGATCTTGGGTTGCCATGGATCAGCCCCGGCGGGGCGGCAGTATGGTAGCATTGGCATTAAATTATATGGAAAAGCCCCGGCAGGGGTGACACCCTGTTATGATGATTGGCGGTCTTTGGATAGAATTCTCGTCAGGAGACGAGAGATGAAAAACCCCTCGTTCGGAAACGAGGGGTAGGGGGATATTCTTAACCTCAATTTTTTTCTCTTTCATCCTACGAAGCTTCAGCGGAGTAGGAAACCAATCTCTTTACTCTACAGCCACTTTATGCTGTTCCTTCCCATTTTCTGACAGGATGGTAACCACATAAATACCGCTGACGGGCGTATCGATGTAATGAGTGGAACCCGGATTTAGTTTGCCGGTTTCCAGGGTGCGTCCGCTCAGGTCGTTGAGATGATACCTTAGGTTTTGAACATTGGGTGTTTCCACTACGATTTGTGACTGATGCGTGTAAACGATACAATTGTCGGATTGTTTTTTCTCCGGAGTTTGTATGGCTGTGGCCACTGACTTTCTGACCATTTTCAGGGTAAATCGTGAAGAGTTGGTCCCTGAGGTGTTCACATCAAAAGTGTATGGGGAGTATTCACTCAGTGCCCAGTCTTTATTCTCCACATGATCGGTCAAAATTAACTGGTCGAGGTCGTGAATGGACTGTTCGGAAACTTCTATTTGGAAACTCCCTGCCTGGTTAGCATAAAATCCCAAAGGAATGGATTTTTCTTTCCAGTCGCTGTCAGGAATGGCATTGATTGCAATATTGGTTCCATCAACCGGGACAAACAACTCTATGGTGGCAGAGGCTCTGGACAAATATTTTTCCGAATCCAGATGATCCAGACCGTCAATGGCATCGGGGTGCATTACAATGGCAGTTTCATCTCTGACTTCTCCGTTGCTTCCTGCTAGTTTTAATGAAGCAGGCGTAAAACCGGCCGATTTCAGATAGGAGTTCTCGTTGTTTTGCACATCAGCCACTTCAAAGGTGACGGACGATTCCAGGTGACGCATTTCAGCAGGTACTTTGACGAAGAACGCATGATTGGAAGGAATCACCGATGAGGTCAGATTGACACCCGTTTCCAATTCCTGGTTATATACGCCGTAAAGATTCTGAGTATTGTCCCAAAGCCAGAAACCGTTTGCCACATTGTTTTGGGTGACGTTGTTCCAGTCAATGGATGCCGTAAATGGATTGCCTACCAGATTCCAGCCTTTACCTGCAGAGGACCATTGCACAGGAATGGTAATATCGGAAAGATTGATGCCTCCGGAGAAGGTGATTGTTCCCACTTCGCTTCTCAGAAGGTATCCATGACCGGGTTGAAGCGTTTCTGTCTCTCCCAGTTCTAAAAAGCTTCCGTCACCATTGCTCCATTCAAAGAGTTTATTGGTAACCCCCATGTCAGCCTTTGTTGCTCCATTGGTAGGGGATGATACATTATAGTTTCTATTATTGGCCGAAATGGCTTGTTCAATTTTTACACTGTCAGGCGTCACTGTGAGACTGCCTCCGGTATAAATATAGGAGGCATTAACCTGATCGGACGATTGCAGTCTGAACTCACCACTTACCGAAAGAATGCCTGATGAGTGTGTGAGAGATGCCCCCGGTTCAATGTTCAGGTTGTAGATGGTAATGTCGCCTGAAATTTCCGGATAGGATGTCACGGAATTTGGAATATGAACACTGCCATCGGTATAGCCTCCCTGAGGCTGGCCTTCCCAGTTATCCGGGTCTGTCCAAACAGTGGCATCTGTTCCTGCTCCTGTCCAGGTGTAAAGCTGGTCTGTGGTAAAGGTGGTAACTGTAGAAACTGTTTGTCCGTTGCCAATCTCGTCATATACCTGATTGACAGTTATGGTGTATCCGGTTCGGGGTTGTAAATCAGCCGAAGGAGTAACCGTTATTTCTCTTCCTGATGGGGCGATGCTGACCGAATGGTTGACAGAGGCGCCACCATCAGTAACGGTCAACCCAATCAGCCCGGTCAGGTTGGTGTTAGCATATTCGGTTCCTGAGTTGTCGAAGATTTTCTCATTGAAGGAAATTTTTATTTTTCCATCCTGTGGAAAATAATCGGTTCCATCGGCCGGAAAAATCGTAGTGACCGGTGCCACCTTGTCAATCAGTAGGGTGGTTGGTTTAGAATAGAGGTCTTTGTTGGTGTGTTTTGCCACCAGGTGCATGTAGTAATAGGAACCTGAAGGCAGATTCGATTCAGAGATGTCAATTCCGGTATGTGTAAAAATGGTATTGGCTGTTAGTGGGCCATCCCCGGCGACCATAGCATCAACTACTGCTGACAACTTGCCGGCAACGATTTGTTCCACTGTCGGCGCTGCCTCACTGTCAGAAATCACAAAATAGTAACGTGAATCGATATTGGTTTGCAAATCCAGATCAATGCTATTGGTAGTGATGTCGCTGAAAACCGGATATCCGGTTATCCAGGATGGTGGTTCCGGAAGGGTCGTGAATACCCAGTCGGTATTGTCAGAAATGCCATCAAAAGCAAAACCTGTATCGGCTGATTTTACAAAACCTGCATCCATGGTGACATAGAGGGTCTCTTCGTGTGGCATATTCAGATTGTAAAAGGTCAATGTGTTACCATTGATGGTGAGTTTGTTTTCTGATGTGGCACTTACAATTACGGCATCACCACCTCCATCCTGATAATGAATGACCATATTCCCTGTACCTCTGGCAATGGATTGGTCAAAAGTCAGAATCAGTTGTGCATCTACCGGTATGTCGAAGCTGTTGTTGGCCGGATCATAGGTGGATATGGCCGGCCCTGCAGGTGAGGTAAAGGTCCAGGTGGTGGTTTCTTCTAATCCGGGAAATGCCACTCCACTGGCTGTTGACCTTACAAACCCTGCATCCATGAGGACGTAAAAGCTTTCGGATGGAGGGAATTCCTGGTGAGAGATGGTAAGCACATCGTCTGTGATGCTGATGTTTTCAGTATCTTCAAAAGTGATGGACTGAAAAGTAGTATTATCGGTTTCGTATTTAATGCGGATTGCCCCTGATGTTCCCAATTCAATGTTTTCAGAAAAGGTAATGGTCAGGTTGCCGGTGGCTGATGTTAGCTCATTACCGCTGACGGGGTCAAAAGAGTTGGCCGTAGGGGGGGCTGCTGTGGTAAAGCGCCACTGGTTATTGTCAGCTATTCCACCAAAAGTCACATCAGTACCTTCAGACACAATTACTCCGGGTTCAATTTTTACAAAATAGGTTGTTTCTGCAGTTAGCAAGTCATGGTTTATGCTCAACGTGTTGTTTGAGAAAACCAGATCGGGATCATCGAAAGAGAAAGCCTTAAAGGCAACTCCGTTTTCGCTGCCATCGTCTCTGCGGATGTTTAGATAACCTGTGTTTCCGCGCTTAATGTTCTCGGAGAATGTGAGCGTTAATGGTTGGTTTACCGGAGCCGAAGTCTCCCCGTTTAATGGGTCATAACTTGATATGGTTGGTGCTCCGGCAGTGGTGAAACTCCAGCTTTCGTCACTGATGCCTTCCCAGGGAGTCCCTGTGGCATCCGATACCACCATGCTGTTTTCTACTTGAATGTGATAGGTGGTTTCAGGCGATAGAATTGAGTGACTGATGGTTAGGATATCATTGACAAAAGTAAGTTGTTCACTGTCAAAAGCGATGGTCTCCACTACTGTTTCGTCACTTTCACGAATGGTCAGGGAGCCTGATGTTCCCCGGACAATATTCTCATTGAAATCGATACTGAAAGGTGCTGTGATGGATATTCCGGTTGCGGCGGCAGCAGGAGTCAGAATCTCTGCAACCGGACCTCCGTTAGTGGTAAAAGTCCAGTATGATGTGCCGGAGATGGCATCTGCCTCCATTGCAGTATTGGCCGACTTTACCAGGCCTTTATCCGTAAGAATGTAGTAATCGGTATTGCCGGACAGAGGTGAGTGCGTTACGGTCAGAATTTTATCTGTGATGGAGAAATTAGCGCTGTTGTTGGTGGTGTTGATGGTTTCAATCAATTCGTTGGCCGTATTGTAGATGTACAGGTTTTTATTGTCTCCCGTTGTGATGTCTTCATTATATGTGAGTGTCAAAGCCTGATTTCCCGGCACCTTAGTAACCCCGTTGGGGGCAACTTCCTGCAGAACCGGAGCAGCGACAGTCATGAAATCCCATTCCTGGTTGAGTCCGTCAACCTTGGTGGAAGCGATTTTGTTATCATCCGCAGTAACAAGACCTTCGTCCACCACCACATAAATGGATGAATATGCCGGAAAAAGATTGTGATCGATGGTTAGCGTGTAGGTATTGGAATCGTACGTAAAAAATGCAGGGTTATCTGTTGTGTTGATGGTTTGAAAATGCTGTTGACCGTCAGAATAGATGGTCACATTTTTATCGGAGGCCAAAGTAACAGGCTTATCATACCTGAGAGTCAATGGCTCATCGGCATGGACGATTGCTTCCGGGGTATTGGCCGGACCATATTCGGCAACTATAGGCGCTGTGGCGGTGGTAAAAGCCCACGAAGATGTTCCGTCTATGGCAGCAGAACCCACTCCTGATGTATTTGAAACAACAAGCCCTTCATCTGCGTCAATGTAAAATCCCTGATCTCCGTTAAAGGCATTGTGGTTAATCTCCACGGTTTTGTTATCGGTGGTGTTGACAGATATTAAGGTACCATCGTTGGTATTGATGGTCTGAAATACAGTGCCGTCTGACTTTTTGATGGTGAGGTTTTTGTTAGCCGCTAAGGTTACCTCCTCGTTGTAGGTAACAGACAACTGCTGAAGTCCTGTGACGCCTGTGGCATTGTGGACGGGCGAAACCGTTGAAACAGCTGGGCGGGATACGGTGGTGAAACGCCATTGGGTATTCGTATCGTCGATACCGGAGAAAGAATTTCCTGCTGCATCTTCAAGAGCACCAGCATCGATTATTACAGAATATTGGGTCTCAGGTTCAAGAGTTGAAGAGGGTGTGAGAGTTATTGAGTTATTGTTAAGTTCAATGCTACCTGAGAAACTACCTGCTCTGCCATTAGCGATAAAAATATCAAGCAACCTATTTGAAGGATTGTTTGTTTCTTCAATTATAATGTACTTGGAAGTACTGGATGAATTGTATTGGATTGGCTCATTAAACGTCAACTCCAGCACCACGTCCAGGGATACACCCGTTGCATCCTCAGTAGGGTAGTAGGAGCTAACTTCAGGAGGAATTTCATCCTGTGCCTGAGCATGAAACGAATTGGCAAAAAATACCAATAAACCGATGAGTAAAGGGTAAATCTTCTTCATATTGTACTGCTTTGTGGAACAACACGGTTGGGAGCCGATGGTTGTTACCTGGTTACCTGGGTGTTATTCTGTGACGAAACAATTAAAAACTTTGACGAATGTACGAAAAATATTGATAAAAGGTTACGGGGGCCCCCTAAATCCCCCCAAGGGGGACTTGAGATACCATTAGACAGGGAAATCCGCAGATGGCGCAGATGGACGCAGATGAGAAACGGGCATGGAGCACAGTGCATGGGGCTTATGGAAAGATAAATTCGGATATTTCTATTTGTGGGGATATGGCTGTTTAAAAGCCCATATGGTTTTCCTATACATGGATTTTTATAATGAGTTTAGCCCCCGGGTTTAGCCGGGGGATTAATGATATCCCATATACATTGGATTAGCCGGCTTCGAGCCGGCTTTTCCCAAAATATGCCAGGTTTTTATTGTTGTTAGAAGCCGGCTGATATGGAATGTCCGGGGTGTAAGGGATCACCTGCCTAAAGACAGGTGCTAATCTTATGGGATGGGGCCTCCTAAATATGGCCCCTAAATCCCCCCAGTGGGGACTTTGAGATACTATGAGACAGGTAATCTGTTTTTTATAGGGAATAAGAGGTATTGAAAAGTAATGTTCGAAAATATCTGAAGCCATGGACCAGCCCCGGCGGGGCGACAGTATGGTAGAAAGAATGTTTATGATAAAAGTGGCTTACTCCCTCTCCTTGGGGGAGGGCCGGGGAAGGGCCTTTTTTTCTCGTCAGGAGACGAGGGATGGTGAACCCCTCGTGCGGAAACGAGGGGTAGGGGGAATCCGCAGGTGGATTAATGGGCTTTGAAGGGTAAACGTTCAAATTCTTTGTAGGAGATTATATTTGCAGAATGTATAGATTGGAGAATAAGAAGATCGTTATCTCCGGTAATCAGATAGTGTGCATTTGCATCTATGGCAAGAGAAAGAAGGTAGTTGTCTTTTGGGTCTCTACAAATATCCACATTTGATTTTACATCAATAACTTTAGCACAATCATCCAGTAATTCAAAAAACTCATTTATTTGGTACTGCGTAAATATCTTGCGGATTTTGGGCTTTTTGAAAACTTCTGATAGTTCAGAAATCTGTTCTTTACAGGTAATTATTTGTATTGTGCCGGAAGAGATGATCTTATGTAAGCCTTTTAAGTGCTTCCCAATCAAGAATGAAATCCATACATTGGTGTCAATAATTACTCTACTTGCCTTGTTTGCCTTCTTCATATCTTTGTTGCCTGACGTCTTCTACTTCCTTTGTTATTTCATCAAAAGAAATTTCATCGGATTGTGTCGATTTAAGAAGCTTTTCAAATCGCTTTGGAAACAAGGAGTGTTTCAATTCTTCATATATCGCCAATTTATCTTTTTCATCCATTTTACGAATGGATTTAAGAAATTGACTTCTGTTGAGCTGTATATTAATAGTTTGCATAATTGTCTTATTGTGTTTAATTCAAAAATACAAAAATGCAATGATTTTATCAATAGGAAGATCATTTTTGGAGGCCTTTGTTGCCTGTAACTAAGTGGATGGGGTGACAGAAAACCGGAACATGAGTGGGCCCCTAAATCCCCCCAGGAGGAGTGGCCCCTTAAATCCCCCCAAGGGGGACTTTGAGACACCATGAGGCTGTCAGTCTGTTTCTTATGGGAATAAGAGGTATTGAAAAGTAATGTTCGAAAATATCTGAAGCCATGGACCAGCCCCGGCGGGGCGGCAGTATGGTAGAAAGAATGTTTATGAAGAAAGTGGCTTACTCCCTCTCCTTGGGGGAGGGTTGGGGAGGGGCCCCTTCACTTCCGACAATATGCTTTCAAATAACTGCTCCACTGATTCATCTGCCGGTTGCGAGGAGGTATCGATGCGCATGAAGGGATCTTCCGGGACTTCAAAGGGGGAGCTGATTCCTGTGAAATTAGGAATCTTGCCGTTTCTGGCTTTGGCGTAGAGGCCTTTTACGTCTCGTTCCTCGCAAATATCCAGGGGGGTGCTGACATGTATTTCGATGAAATCTTCCTCTCCGATGATGCTGCGGGCCATATCGCGAATGTCGTTGGTGGGACTGATAAAAGCACACAGGGTGATGACACCGCTGTTGAGGTATAACTTGCACACTTCGGCAATGCGACGGATGTTCTCTTTGCGGTCGGCCTCAGTAAAGGAGAGGTTGTTGTTGATGCCCGAACGGATATTGTCACCATCGAGTACCTGGCAGAAATAGCCGTTGGCAAAGAACTTCTTCTCCAGACCGCTGGAAAGGGTGGTCTTTCCCGAGCCTGACAAGCCGGTGAACCATATGACTTTGGATCGCTGATTGAGAAATTCTTCTTTCTTGCTGCGGTCGTAGATTTTGTCGAAGGTGGTATGGATGTTGGTGGTCATTGGTTTTAGTGCTTAGTTGTTTTAAATTTTACAAGGATTCTTCGCAGGCTCAGAATGATACTAGCTGTTAGCTCGTAGTTGTTAGCTCTTAGGGGTTGGTTTCTGGAGGGTGCGTCGCTACTGGTTAACACTTCTGACTGATTTATTAGAGATTCTTCGCAGGCTCAGAATGACACTTAGCCTTAGTCTCACTTCGTCGGAGTGGATTTGTAATCCACTCCGTTTACCTTCCTTGGATTTGTAATCCAAATAAAGCGGATTCTTTGTTATCAAAGCGGCAGAGCCGAGCGGCAAATACGCAACTTATAACCGTGTGGATTACAAATTCACCCGGACAGAGGATTCTTCGCAAGCTATCAATGATAGATTTTTGTAAAAGCCAAAAAAATCAGCAAGTTGATAGTGGGTCCCCATTCGGTGACCCGGTCTCATTTGTTCAGCTTTTCCCCGGGTTATCGCCCCGGGGGTATTGACTATCGTCGATCTTCGATTCAAGTTTACCCCCTCTTGGGAATAGCCACATCTGTCATACCCAAATTGAGCGGTTCTCACTCAATCGATTAAGAAAATGTAAGGTTTTCACCAAAAAGATGGTGAAAAACCAACATTTTCTAAGTCGGGGTTAACGCTAAGTAATGCGCTACTTCGTTACCCTCGTACCGCTCAACTTAGGTAATATATGCATTATTCCCCAAACTTTTTAGGGTAACCACTTTGCTTGATACTTAACCTCAGCCTCAACCTAATCCTTTAGTTCCTCTGGGAGTATTTATGGGGCCTTTCCCCTCATTTCACCACAAAAAACGGATTGAGCAGGTTTTCCTTATTATAGATCAGTTCTTCATCTGCATCTACCTGCATCACTTTTTTCCCCGCAGCTTTCACCACCGCATGTCCGGCTCCGGTGTCCCATTCCATGGTAGGGCCAAAGCGGGGATACACATCAGCTTCGCCCAGGGCTACCAGGCATAGTTTTAGGGAACTGCCAATGCTGACAGTTTTTACGGGGCGATCGGATGATTGTTCCAGTTGTGCAATGTAATTTTTGGTCTCTTCATTGAGGTGCGACTTGCTGGCTACTACATTCAGGGTTTCCCGTTGCTGAGCAATAGGAAGTTTCTCAGTTCGGGGAGAGATGGTTTCCGGTGTTTCTGCCGGAGAGATGTGTTGAGCCAGAAAAGCACCATTTTCCAGATCACCAAAATATATTTGCTGCAAAACAGGGGCGTAAACCACTCCGAGTACCGGGGTCCCGTTCTCAATCAGTGCAACGTTGACGGTAAACTCTCCATTGCGCTTGATGAACTCTTTGGTGCCGTCGAGGGGATCGACCAGCCAGAAACGCGACCATCCTTTGCGTTCTTCATAAGGAATTTGAGCACCTTCTTCACTGAGAATGGGAATGCCTGTCTCTTCCAGATGTTTTTTGATGATGTTGTGTGCCCGCACATCTGCGATGGTCAGTGGGGAATTATCCTCTTTGGTCTGCACCTGGAAATCGTGGTTGTCATACACGTCCATGATTTCGGCAGCACCTGCCAATGCGGCTTCTATAGCGGTTTTTGTGAGTTGTAGCATAATATTTGTTGGTTTACTATGCGAAGATAATGAATTTTGGGGAGAAGGGGGGATGGAGCCCCCTAAATCCCCCCAAGGGGGACTTTGAGACTTGGAAATCCGTAGATGGCGCAGATGACCGCAGATGAGAAACGGCCATGGAGCACAGTGCATGAGGCTTATGGAAAGATAAATTCGGATATTTCTATTTGTGGGGATATGACTGTTTAAAAGCCCATGTGGTTTTCCGATGCATGGATTTTTATAATGAGTCTAGCCCCCGGGTTTAGCCGGGGGGGGTATTGATATGCCATACATGGTGGATGAGCCGGCTTCGAGCCGGCTTTTCCCAAAATATACCAGGTTTTTATTGTTGTTAGAAGCCGGCTTGAATCCGGCTGATATAGGATGTCCGGGGTGTAAGGGATCACCTGCCTAAAGACAGGTGCTAATCTCATGGGATGGGGCCTCCTTTTTAATAATAAGAGATTCTGACAAGAAATATCAAAAGTTTTCCGAAGCCATGGACCAGCCCCGGCGGGGCAACAGTATGGTAGAATGAATATGTGTGATAGAAGCGGCTTACTCCCTCTCCTTGGGGGAGGGATGGGGAGGGGCCTTTCATTGTTTTCTCGTCAGGAGAGGAGGGCTGTTGAACCTCTGGTGCGGAAACGAGTGGTACGGTGGTTGCATGGATTAATCCGTATAGGTCCCGGATTTAGCCGGGGCATTTAAATTCCCTCTCTTCACGCAACCTATCAGTATTATTGTCATCTGACGGATGACCATTTCATTTAACTGTAATGAGACGCAATGGTCCTGTTTTTTGCAAGTGCAGGAGCTGCAATTACTCTTGCAGTAGCGGAGTTTAATTAATAAAATAGAAGCAAATGAAGAACTTATTTATTTTAATGCTGGCAACTATTTCTCTGACGGCATTCAGTCAACCGGGAAACAAAAATTTTATCGATCAAAACTACATTGAAGTCACTGGTAAAGCTGAGATGGAAATCGTTCCCGACGAGATTTATCTGAAGATTCTGCTAAACGAAAAAGAGCTGAAAGGCAACCAGACCGTTGATGAGGTGGAGCAGAAAATGATAAGTAAACTTGAAGCCACCGGAATTGATGTTTCCAGAGCACTCTCTGTAAAGGATATGGTGAGCAATTTCAGACAGTACTGGATTCTTGGTGCCGATATCAATGCACAAAAAGAATACCAGTTGGTGGTGACAGCTGCAAAAACCGTGGGACGGGTATTTCAGACACTGCATTCGTTGGGAATTTCTAATATATCCATAGAGCGTGTGGATCATTCCCAACTGGAAAAGTTTAAAACAGAAGTAAAGATAAATGCCATAAAAGCTGCAAAAGAGAAAGCCGCTTCACTGACCCAGGCCATTGGTCAGTCAGCAGGGCAGGCACTTTATATTCAGGAATTAAATTCGCATATTTACGGGGCGTATAAGAGTGGTGAAAGCATGATGGCCAATATGGTTGTCAAAGCCCGGGGGGGCAATGAAAGCGCAGCTCCGCAAATAGAATTTGAGAAAATAAAACTGGAGTATTCAATTTTGGTGCGTTTTGAATTGCAGTGAATTGAATCTTTATGATGTTCTGTTATTTTTGTTTGACCGATATGAGAAAACAAGTTTTGTTACTGATGTGTACGGTTCTCAGTTTGGGGATAGCATGTAGCTTTCCAAAAAAGCAGAACAGGGGTACAGTTGATAGGTTAATGGGCTATAATCAATCTTTTGTGGGGGATGCCAGTGCTGTAGGAAATATATTGACTTTGTTGGATGTGGAGCGGGAGAAGCTTGCTTTGTCAACCGACAGCAGGCCATACATTATTCATGTATTTTGCATGGCGCAGAAGGATTCGATAAAGCAGAGTACGTTGAAAGAGATTTATATGGGGAGGTCAGCTGTTCTTTTTTCGCTGGTGAAAAATGTGGATGAAATAAAATTTTCTTTCCCTGTCGGCAAGGAATATGTCTTTACCCGTGATGAATTGGATCATCTTTATGGCGTGACTTTCGGTTTATCAGTCGATGACCGTGGTAAATGGATAAAGAAGGTGTTAGCAGGAATACCAATAGTTTAATATCAATAGCATATGATGGTTCACCAGGCAGTTATTTTTGATATGGATGGTGTTTTGATTGACACAGAGGAGCTTTGGGCACAGGCCGAAACTGAAGTTTTTTCATCGTTGGGGGTGGAGTTGACTGCCGAAGGTCTGGAGCGTACCAGAGCTATGACCACGGCAGATGTGACTGCATTCTGGTATTCCAGGTTTCCCTGGAAACACGAACCTCCTGAAGTTGCAGAACAGAAAGTGGTCTCCAGGGTTATTGAGCTAATCAGATGCACGGACTGCACCATTGATGGCGTTCTCCCTTTCATTGAACAGCTGAAATCCCGGAATTTCAAGATCGGACTGGCTACCAATTCGCCTGCGAGGGTGATTCCCTCGGTGCTTCAAAAAACAGGACTGGAGGATATGTTCGATGTTGTCTGTTCAGCCGAACATGAGGAAAAAGGGAAGCCCCATCCCGCCATATATCTGCAGGCTGCCCGAAGGCTGAAGACGCCTCCATCCGGGTGTGTGGTCGTTGAAGATTCATTGTACGGAATGCAGGCAGCCAAAAGCGCTGGCATGCGTGTTGTCGCATTCCTTCCTGATGCCGGGGAGCAGAATTGTGAGCTTGCCGACCATGTTATTACTACTTTCGAAAATGCGGATTCTTTACTTTTTTAAATTATGTGGCGTTCAAGCATTAGTCCGGACGAAGATGTGAGTCCGTGGATATTTTTTAGTAAGTTCAAAGAGAAAGCCTTTAATTTAAAAGAAACTTATCACAGAGAGAAGGTCGAAATCAGGGCCTCTGTGCGCCTTCCGGAGAATTTTGTTTTAAAGACCAACCTGGCCTATTTGCAGGAGATCATGTTACACCTTATCAGTAATGGGCTCAAATATACCGAAGCAGGTGTTGTAGAGTTTGGCTGTTACTTGGATTCTTCTGAAAGGCCGGTTTTTTTGTCAGAGACACAGGGGCCGGAATCTCATCGAAAAACCAGAAAATTGTTTTTGATGCCTTTGAGAAGGTAGAAACAGAAGGCGCCGTGAACCGGGCCTTGGCATCGGACTGACCCTTGTGGCTAAAACTGTTCAGGCTGCCGGAGGTCATATTTGGCTGGAATCGGAGCCGGGTAATGGGAGTTGCTTTTGCTTTTTCCTGGGAAATAATCAGCAGGTCTAAAGACAGAAGAACCCGGCAGAGGTGACATCTTTTTAATGATCAATTATCGGAGCCTGAGTGGCTTGTATGTTTATTTATAATAATAGGGAACCCGATCCCGAAGGTAACGTATGTTTATGGATGGATGAGAATTTGGTTCCTGTTGGCCCCTTTCAGGGACCTTGTGTGGTGGGTTTCTTTACCCCGGACTACATCCGGGGTTACTCAAATTTGCCCCTTTCAGGGACCGGGGTGACACCAAGTAGAATGTCATTCTGAGGAGGTACGACGAAGAATCTGTTTCTTAAAAAAAATAGGTTTAACTTATATATTATTCCATTTGTTGTGTTGTTTAGAGATTCTTCGCAAGCTCAGAATGACAAGTCACGCTCTTAGCCTCAACCTCTTTTTTCTTCTGCCTTCTGCCTTCTCTCTTCTGCCTTTTTCACACAGAGCATCACGGAGTGGTTGAGTTACTAGTTTGGCTCCTACTACTGGCTACTGACTAAATCCTGAGATTCTTCGCAGGCTCAGAATGACAAATGCTCTTAATATGAATTTTTATAATGAGATTAGCCCCCGGGTTTAGCCGGGGGATTATTGATGTACCATACATGGTGGATGAGCCGGCTTTTCAAAAAACATTCAAGGTGTTGGTTGTTGGTCAGAAGCCGGCTTGAAGCCGGCTGGCATGGAATATCCGGGATATAATGTATCACCTGCCTAAAGACAGGTGCTAATCTCATGGGATTCTTTTGCGCAGTGGTGTTACCATTCAAAACCGGAAACGTTACAGGGGGCCGCAGATGGACACAGGTGCTTGATACTACTGGCTACTGGCTACGCACTACTGACTAAATTCTGAGAGGTTCTTCGCAGGCTTAGCATGACAACATTCCCGGACTGGAATGGCTCCGGAGGCCACTCAGCCTCCTATATATATTCACTGATTCTTTCCCGCAAATATTTAGCAAGAGAAACAGGGGAGTAGAAACCTTCTCCACGCACCATTTTTACCAGGAATATGTTTGATATCAGGTTGATGGTGTTATTTCGGTCGCGTTGGTTGGGAATGAGGATGGTTTTGTTTTTGATGAGTTTGCTAAAAAGCTCCAGAAATTTCTCCTGACTGTCGAACCATTGTATTTTGGGGGTACTGTCGGTAACATCGATGGACTCTTTAATGGCATTTTTGATTTTTCTTTTGAGGTGGTCGTAAATGCAATAGGTATTGGTGTTCAGTTCGGAATTGGTGTAGTGTGGTTTTCCCAGTTTTCCATAAGCATATAAAGATGAATTTATTCTCTCCAGTTCCGGTAGTGGATTTTTGCTCTTTAGACATTCTGCAATAATTCTGCAAATGAAATTTTCGGTATTGTAAATGTTTAATATACCTGTATTTATGATCCTGTAAAATATGTTGAAAGAATTAAGAATTGACGAACTGTTTTGTAAATACAATTTTGCTTTTTTCAAATTTGAAAGCATGAGTTTTTCGTCGGAAAGATTGTGAGGTGGGAAAAGACCAAAATTGATTTCAAGCGTTTTAAGCATTTGGGTCAATCCCTGATCCTTATATTTTTCTGAGAATGAGGGCAGGGTAGAGATCATTGATTTCAGTGGATTCTGATGAGTTCGGATATCCCGGTGTATCAACTCTTCCAGGTGAGGGCATTGCGTTTTTATCTTTTGCAACGATTCCATATCAATCTTAGCATGTGTAAGATGGGATGGGGGCAGAATATTGTGGGGGAGTAAAGGGGACCATACTGTGGCAGCATTGTTTAGAAAATGCGATATTTTCAGATAGAAAGCCACGTCCATGTAGTAAGACTTTAATGACTTTTGAGGAACCTGATTTATTTGCCAGTCAAATTTGTCGTACTGACGTTTCATGTAAATGAAACTGTTAAAGGATTTTCTCAGTAGTTCTACTGTTTCTGTTTTTTGAGGATTGGTGTTTATCATCCTGATATGATTCACGATGGAATCAAAAATGGGAGAGAATTCTTTTTCCGGGTCATCAAGGTTACTTGGATCCACATTTTGCCATTGGGTTCTAACATGGTCGAGCACCATGAAATAACTCCGGGTTAAGGGAGTTTCGGTCATTTTAATTAGATTTTTAGGTTAATTGGTTTAAAGGATATCAAAATTAATATCCGTTTATTTTGGAAATGAAACTAAAAATATACTAAAATATATTAAAAAATCAAGTTCTTATGATTGGTGGTAAGGTTCAATTCATAAAGGCTGAAATGTTTAATATTTAGATAATGAGTGTGTTAATAAATTTAGATAAAACCGGAGAAGTGATGGATGAGGATGATATTTTCCAGGTTTTCTGCGTGTTTCAATGGAAACAGGATTGGGAAACCGGAATTTTGTATAATAAATTTTAATTTTCTGTTGGTATCCATCTTAGGTTTCATCCGGGAATGTAAGGTTAGGACCGGAACCAATAGCTCCGGTCCTGTTTATGATCTTAGAATCACGGAATTTCCACTGTCCCCAGATAATTACTGTTACTTACCTGGGTGCGTTCTCCGGTTCCGGCAAATGCCAGGTAGCAATGGAATATACTTCCTGAAGTACCCTGGGGTACTGTCAGGCTGGCCGCTGCATTACTACGGCTGACAGCCCCTATGGCCATTAGAGGTGCTGCGGTATCACTGACTGCCACCACCAGTGCATCGTCTTCTGCATGGGCGTCTCCTTCACCTGAATTGTCGTGCCAGGAGAAATTGATGGAGCTGTCTTCCAGGTTGGTCGAAGCATCGCGGGCTCCTGTGAGATTGCCTTTGGCAATTTTCAGACGCTCATAATTGATGGCAAAAGCCGGAGCTTCGCCTTCCATGGCATTGATCAGCAGGTCGGAAAGAGCTGCATTGATAGGTGTTTGCTTTTGTTGCTGGGTTCGGAAACCTATTCTCAGGACAGGCCCCAGCGGTTGTAGAAAGGCTGTTGCCTGCCTGAACTTCTCCCGTTGGTTCAGTTGCCTGTTTGTAGGCGGTTTACTGCTCGGATCGGGCAAGGAACGCATATATTTGATGCCTTTCCATTTACTTCCGATTACGGTTCCTACTTTTCCGTAGAAATTACCCAATATTCCTTTTTTGGTTGTTCCCATGATTTTTGTTTTTTGTGTCTGACCGGTTAGTTATGAGCATCCGGGCCCGATTCATCAGCATCAGGATCCATGGTGACGCGTCTTTGCTTGTGTGGCCCTGGAATTCCGCAGTACCCCTCATGGTGATTTTACCAGAGGGGAGCCGCACGGCGGTGCGGCTCTGTGTGCTGTTTTATTACTGATCAGACTGATTAAAAAATTGATTTAATTTGGGCCTGCTGAATAAGTCTGCAGCCCTGATTCTTATTTCTTTATTTTTGTTCTTTTTGGCATTGCCCCAAAAAGAACGAAAAAGGTCTAGTCGGTTTAAACCTATCTGCCCGCGTCAGGGTTAATTTCCGGCTGGCCCGCAAGGCCTTGAAGTCGCCCATTAACCCTTCCCGCCAGCCGCCGGCCCGGAAAACGGACAGGCCACCGCGCCTTTTGAACAGTGAATCTCTTTTTTTATAAAAGAGTTTTTTTATTCAGCAGAGTGTTTTAAAATTTTATTCATTTGTTCAGCAGGCTACGGTTATATCCGCCTATTCTTTTTTGTCGGATTTTTTGCGGAACAGTTTTGCGACCTGGTTGGTAAGGATACCGCCCAGCAAACTGATCAGGGTCTTGGTGAGGAGCATGACCAGCGTGCTGATCTCGTCTCCTCCGTCAGGGATAGGATCTACCATTTGCATGGTTCCGGCAGTTCCCAATGCGCCGGTGATGAAATTGAATGTTTTATTCATCATTATTCTGTTTTCTCAGGAACCTGGTTCCCGATTCTTTTTTTAATGATGCGGATCTTTAATTGTCCCGGCAGCTACCCCGAAACGGTTGTCCGCTTTCAATCGATTGATGGGTGCAAGATAGAGCGACCTTTTTTTATATAAAATGAAAAGAACGTTCTTGTAATGAGTTGTAATTAGGAGGAAATGGCCCCCTAAATCCCCCCAAGGGGGACTTTGAGATACTATGAGACAGGGAAGTCCGCTGATGGCGCAGATGGACGCAGATGAGAAATGGGCATGGAGGTGTTAGCTCATAGCTAGTACCTTTTAGCTGTTAGGGCAGGCAGCGGTTTGGATATTACCAGGTATTTTTCAATTAATCTCGGGGTAAGAATTGTTTGATTTCTGCCCCCGTTCGGGCGGATTTGCAATCCGACCGTTTTGACCACCTGGGATTTGCAATCCTCTTTTGCTATTCAATTCATAGGTGGAGATAATTATTGTTCGAATCCTGCTTTTTATGATGGATCAGACCCGGCGGGGCGGCAGTATGGTAAAAATGAATGTTTGTGATAGAAAAGATGAAGCCCCGTCAGGGGTGACACTTTTTAATGACCAATGACCAATGACCAATGACCAATGAGCAATGAGCAATGAGCAATGACCAATGAGCAATGACCAATGATCAATGACCAATGATCAATGATCAATGATCAATTATCTGGTGCTATTGCCAAAACCACTGAGGATATAGAGGAGGTTTTTAATTGTTTTCTCGTGCGGAAAATGAGGGGTATGGAGGATCGGAGCCTGAAGGGCTCGCATGTTTATAGTTTGGTCACCAGAGAAACCGACGCTGAAGGAGTCGTACGTTTATGGATGCGGATTTGTTGGCCCCTTTCAGGGACCTTATGTGCCGGGTTCCTTTTTTCCCCGGACTGCATCCGGGGTTACTCAAATTTGCCCCTTTCAGGGACTGGCTGTTACCATGGAAAATGTCTTTCATTGTTTTCTCGTCAGGAGACGAGGGATGGTAAACCCCTCGTTCGGAAACGAGGGGTAGAGGGGTTATCAGTTTTTTTTATGAGAATAGCACCTTGTTTTAGGGGGCTAACTTTTCATGAGTTTTTGAATGCCGGAATATACGGGCTGAAAGCCCAACTAAATATAGCCCGGTGGCAACGTCCCGGGGAAAAAACAGGTTTGGTTTTTACGCCCTGTAAGGGCAGGTAAAGAATGGGTGAAAAAATGTTCTGGCAGTTAGATCCACAAATTCCAGGTCATCATTTCAATACTAAAAATATTGGCACTGCAGTGGTGAACCTTTTTTTGATGTGCTTAACTCCGTAATCTGTTTATTGACAGTTTGTTATGTTGCTTTTGGAAAGTCTGTCTCTGCATGATTTTAATATTTTGTTAAATAGTAATTGCATTAAATGGTTGAATGACAGCGAGTTGGCTGGATGGCGTTTGACCCTTCTCCGAGGCTTGTTCGGGGCTTCTTCGGCCTTTGTTCGGCTTTTCTGCGACTCTTATAAGGTCGAAGAAGAGTCGCAGAACAGTCGAAGGAGAGTCGAAGCAGGTACGACGGAGGGTCGGAGGAGGGTCGAAGGAGAGAGAGGGCCTCCCCTAGCCCCTCCCAGAGAGGGGGATTAAAGCCTCCCCTAACCCCTCCCCGAGAGGGGGATGGATTCTTTTAGGGGGAAGATTTTTTTGTGATAGCCGGTTGTTGTGAGGGGGTGGCCCCCTAAATCCCGCCAGGGGGGACTTTGAGATACTATGAGACAGGTAATCTGTTTTTTATAGGGAATAAGAGGTGTTGAAAAGTAATGTTCGAAAATATCTGAAGCCATGGACCAGCCCCGGTGGGGCGAAAGTATGGTAGAAAGAATGTTTGTGATAGAAGTGGCTTGCTCCCTCCCCTTGGGTGGAGGGTTGGGGAGGGGCCTTTAATTGTTTTCTCGGCAGGAGACGAGGGATGGTAAACCCCTCGTGCGGAAACGAGGGGTAGGGGATTCATCTTGTTAAGACTCCACTACTGGCCACTGACTACTCACTACCGACTAACTCCTGAGAGATTCTTCGCAGGATCAGTATGTAAAACCGGACAAAAAAGGGATAAACTGCGGAAGTGACCGTTCTTCCGTGCTTATCCCTCATCAGCTCACCTTTTAATGGCTGTTTTGCTTACGGCTTAAAACCGCTCAAATGTTTATTCCAGTTGAAAAACGGCTGCTTCCATGGCCGGAACCGGAATGCGGTTCAGGTTTTTGATGGCATTGTCTGTCATTACATTCAGTGCTGAGGACGCTGCCTGTGTCCTTTCGGAAAAATCATCAGCATTGAGGAATATTTCCCGGTTATTGGAGTTGAACACCACCATGACAGTTTGATTGTCGGTGTAACGGAAATAGACATACACATTGTTGGTTGGGAAGTATTGCATCATTTTTCCTTTTTTCAGGGCATCGGAATTTTTGCGGTAACGGGCCAGGCGTTTTACGAAATTGTAAATTTCATTTTCCTGTTTGTTACGGCCTTTCCGGGTGAACTTGTTTTCTTTGTCACCGGGCCATCCTCCGGGGAAGTCGCTTCGTACCAGTCCGTCAGGGTTACAGAACCCGGTCATTCCTATTTCGGTGCCATAATATATCTGGGGAATTCGGTTGGTGGTAAGCAGCAGGGTGAGCGCGTTTTTGAGCTTTTGCACATCTTCTCCCAGAACGGTGGAGATTCGGCTCAGGTCATGATTGTCCAGAAAAGCCAGGTTGCAGGAGGGAGACTGATAGATGAAATCTCCCGCCAGGGTTGCATATACAGGGTTCATGGCCACATTGGGTGTGAGTTTGTTTCTCCATTGATCGGGTGACTGATTCAGCATTTTTATGATGGCTTCCCGCAACCGGAAGTCGGTGATTCCGTCGATGTGGGTGTCCAGTCCCCGGTTGACGGTGTTTCCTCCGCTGAACCAGGCCTGTTTTGTCATGCCGTTGACCCATGTTTCGGCAAGGATGGTTACTTCCGGAAACTCTTCTTTTACCCGGGAGGCCCAATGTACAAGATATTGGGGGTTGTTGTAAAAATAGGTGTCGAAACGTATCCCGTCAATACCAGCAAAGGCGAGCCACCAGATAGTGTTTTGAGTCAGGTATTTCTGAACAAACTCATTGTCGTTGTTCAGATCGGGCATGGAGTGGTGAATCCAGCCTTTCAGTGTGGTCTGCCGATCTTTTTGCGCGGCATAAGGATCCATTACCGGTTCGCAATTGTAGGTGCTTTTCGGGTATTTTACGGGATCGTTGAGCCAGTCATCCATCGGAAGATCTTTGAGCATCCAGTGTTCACTCCCGATGTGATTGAGCACCACATCCTTAATGACTTTGATTCCTTTTTGATGACAGAGGCTCACATACTGCTCATAGAGCCGGTTGGATCCCAGACGGGGATCGATCTGATAATGATCGGTAACGGAATAGCCGTGATACGAAGTTACAGGTTGATCATTTTCCACTTCCGGGGTACACCAAATGGTGGTGACCCCCAGCTCCTCAATGTAATCGAGATGATCGATGATGCCCTGAAGGTCGCCTCCATGCCGGTAATACATGGAATCCCGGCTAAGAACCATCTCCTGCATTGAGGGGATGAGGTCGTTTTCCGGATCTCCGTTGGCAAAACGGTCCGGCATGATGAGGTAAACCAGGTCTTCAGAATTTATTCCCCGGTTTCTTCCCTGCTTCCGGGGTTTGGGGTACAAGCGATAGTTAAAAGTATAGTCTCCGAAGTTGATGGGCAGCGTTCCTGCCGGTGTGCCGGGCCGGATGGTAATATCCAGGAAGAGGTAATTGGCATTATCCATGCGGTGCACTTGCTGTAAGGTGACTCCGGGGTAATCAACGGAAACGGAGCTGGCTGAAATGTTTTTTCCATACACCATCAGCTGAAGGTGGGGATTGGACATCCCGGTCCACCAGTATGGAGGATCTATGCGTTGAACGCTGCTGTTCTCGCTGTGGGCACAGGAAAGAGTCAGGAACATGAGTATAAGAGAAGTGATTGTTTTGTATTTCATGATGTTTTTTATTACTGAATGATCGGTATAAATGAACAGAGCACAAGCAAGTATGACTGTGAAATGAGTGGTGAGCCGTGCAACCGGAGGCAGGCATTATGATAAGGCAGCATTAAACCAGGTTGGCCTTCTCTTTTTACTTAACCTTCCCGTTTTTCGAGCTCAACCACTCATCGTTATATATGCTGTGACTCCTGATTCATCAGTTTAGTAGCCTTTGTTTTGGGTCAGGCCGGGATTGTTGGCCAGCGTAGTTTCGGCAATAGGAAACAGCTCGAAATGGTTGTGGCTTCCGGGCATGAAGTCGTGTGCAGTACCAAATTTGCCCAACCGGATCAGATCCTGGCGGCGCCATCCTTCCCAGCATAATTCACGTGCCCGCTCATCCAGAAGCTCCCCAGGGGTCAGCGTTCCCGAAAAGGGAGGCAGCCCGGCTCTCTGGCGCACCCTGTTCAGGTCTGACACCGCCTGTAACTCATCATTCAGGCGTAGTGCACATTCAGCCCTCATCAGCAATACATCGGCAAAACGAAAAACGGGGAAGTCATTGCCACCGCTGTTGCCGTTGTAGGGGGCCCGCTCGAAGGAAAATTTGAGATTGCGTGCCCCTTCGTAAGTTCCGGCATTTTCGAGGCTTGCGATGGAAGGTTGGTACACCAGATCTCCTCCGTTGCCGTTTTTCACGACCTGACCGTTTACCTCTACCGGTTCGCCGTAGATCCACTGATTTTTTCGGATGTCTCCATTGGCATATTTCCGGAGGAAATTTTCATGCACACAAGCCCCGTTCCAGGAGCTGATGCCATAAGCCTGACCATGTTCGTAGGCCAGTGTCCGGAATTCATAAATCATCTTGGGAGCCAGTACGGGATCAATGGGGATGGCCAGTATCACTTCGTCGGTAGGGCATTCATCCCCGAACAGAGCGAAGTAATCGTTATGGAGGTCATACCCCAGTTCTTCCACTTTGTTGCAGGCTTCCAGAGCATCGGCCCATCGATTAGTGCCGGTGTAAACCTCTGCATTCAAATAAAGTTTGGCCAGCAGGGAATATCCGGCCGCCTGGTTAAACCTGCCATAGAGGCTTTCTTTGGCATCGCCCAGCAGGGGAACATTTTCGCGGAGTTCTTTTTCGACAAAAGCAAAAACTTCGCTGCGTGTGCTTTGCGATGTTTCCGAAAGGGGAGTGGCGCGATCGGTGATTACCGGAACATTTCCCCAGCCATCGAGCAGCAGGAAATAGAAGAAGCTGCGCAGCACCCGGGCTTCTGCAATGTATTGTTCGCCGGACTGGCTGGCATTGAACACCTCGAGTGCCGTGTTACAATCGATAATGGCCTGGTAGAGCCACTCCCAGGTACCTCCCAGAAAGTTGTGTGAGGGTGTCCAGTTGTGGCGGTAGAGCTGCATCCAAACACCGCCATCCTGCCAGGAAGCGCCACGGGCGGGAATCATCAGTTCGTCGGTGGTGACTTCATTGAGGTCGTACCACCCCTTTTCGCCTGCATATCCCTGGTGGTTGGCTTCGCTGCGCAGCTGGGCATAAATTCGGGCCAGGGCATTGGTGATCTGCTCGTCGGTGGTGTAGAAGCGGTCGGCCTCTATCTGGTCGTAAACCTTTTCGTCCAGATTGCTACATGCCGGCAGCAGAAGGAATAACAGGCTGAAATATATCAGGAATTTATTCATGACTTTTATTTTTAATGGTTTTACAGTTGTGATTATAATTCTTGAACAGACACTTCTATTTAATGGTGAGGTTTACCCCAAAGGCAAAGCTTCGGGCCCTGGGGTAGAGATTGAAATCGTCGATGCCAAAACCGGAAGCCCCGTCGGACTGTATCTCCGGGTCGGTACCTTTATAGCCGGTGATAACAAAAAGATTGTTGGCTGTAAAGGAGAGCCGGAGGCGGGATATGGCCTCGTTTCTGACGGGGATATTGTATCCCAGGGTGAGGTTCGAGAGCCGGAAAAACGATCCGTCCTGTATCCAGAAATCGGAGAAGTCGGACATCACCTTAAAACCGTTATCCACTGCTTCGGGCGCCATGTTGAGAATGCCGATTTCTCCCAGCCTGTTGAGGCGGCTCCAGGTGCCGTTGTAGATTTCGTTGCCCTGTGATCCGGTGAATACCAGCATGGCATCGAAGTTTTTGTGGCGGAATGAGGTGTTGATGCCATAGGTAAAATCAGGTTGTGGATTTCCGGCATTGTACCTGTCGGGGGAGCGGTTGTCGATGGTAACGCTTCCGTCGTTGTTGAGGTCGGCAAGGATTTCATTGCCCTGATCGTCGATTCCTGCATGTTTGTAAACATAGAAGACACCTACCGGGTCGCCCACCTTTAGAAAAGAGACTGCCCTTCCATCGGCATATCCATAAGGCACCAGATCGGTGGAAAGTTCATTGCCGTTGAGGGTGCCATTGAGTGATTTTATTTTGTTCTCATTCGTGGAGAAGTTGATGCCCACCGACCATGAGGTGTTTTCGGTTTTTACGGGCAGGTATTCCAGTGAGCATTCGAAACCTTTGTTGGTCATCTCTCCAATGTTGGCCCAAAGCGTATTGGTATAGAAAGGGGGCACGGGAACGGCATATTCGTACAACATGTTGTCGGTATGACCATTGTAATAGTCGAAGGAGCCCATGAGCCGGTTTTTTAGCAGGTGAAAATCCAGACCGATGTTGACCATTTTTTTTACTTCCCATTTGAGATTTTCATTTTCGTTCTGGGAGGTACCGTAGAGGGTAACGGGCCGGCCGTTGAAAAGGGTGGAGCCCTGCGATGCCAGCAATCTCAGCGACTGGTAAGGAACCAGTCCGCCCTGGTTACCTGTTTCGCCATACCCCAGCCGCAGCTTCAGATCGTCGATGGTAGAGGAGTTGCTCAGAAATGGTTCCTGGGAGATGCGCCAGGCCACCGAAGCTGAAGGGAAGGTGCCCCATTTGTTGCTTTTTCCAAGCTTGGAAGAGCCGTCGTGACGAATATTCATGGTAAGCAGGTATTTGTCGCGATAGGCATAATTCAGGCGGGCCAGGTACGATATAAGGGTGCTTTCGTCCTTAAAGGAGGAGATGTCACCACTTTGTACGTCCCCGATGTTGCCATTTCCAAGGTTGTTGAAGTCATTGATGTCGGAGATGAAATCGCGGCCGATGGCTTTAAACCCTTCGTTGGCGGACTGCTGCCACTCATACACCCCGGTAAATGCAATGCGATGATTTTTCAGGGTTTTCCGGTAGTTGAGCGTCAGATCGAGCAGTCCCTCGTGGAGCGCAGTCTGGCTTTTTTGGGCATACCCATGGTAGGTATAACCATTGGTGCCAAAGAGATCGCCCGGCTGATAATAGCCATAGGTATTGTTGTGCTTACGTTTGGAAGCAAACACCCCCAGTTTCAAATCCTCCCAAAGGTTGTATTCCGATTTGATGCTTCCGAAATAACTGTCCATATTGCCCTGGTTGCGGGTCTCCTTCAGCAGTGCCACCGGATTGACATATCCCCAGATGCTGGAGTCGTAAAAAAAGCTGCCGTCGCTGTTGACCACCGGTTCTACCGGCCTGCGCTGATAAGCAGCCACCAGTGCCGTGTTGATGTCATCGTAATCGTCGGTAGCTACAAAGTCAGCTTTGGTGGTATTGACGTTGAGGTGAAGCGTGGTTTGCAGGCGGTCATTGAGGTTTTTCTGTTGAACCTTAAGAGATCCTGTAAGTCTGTCGGAGCCTGACTCCAGAAGAATACCTTCCTGGCTGATGTAGCTGAGAGAAGCTCTGTAGCTGAGCTGTTCGGTTCCTCCCGAAATGGCTATGTTGTTATTCATGATATGACCATTGCGTGTAATCTCATCGAACCAGTTGGTGTCGGCACCGTAATCAGAGGCGCTGATCCCGCTTTGATCCACATAGTGACGCCATTGAGCAGCATTCATCAAATCAGGCTTTCCTGCTACTGTCTCCAGTGAGCTTATGCTGTTGACTTCCAGCTGCATTTTGCCTGCTTTGCCACTTCTTGTGGTGACGATCACCACTCCTGCTGCTCCACGTGATCCGTAGATGGCCGATGAGGAGGCATCTTTGAGAACATCGAAGGAGGCAATATCGGAGGGAGACAATGTTTGCAACAGTTCCGGGCCACCCTGCACGCCATCCACTACCACCAGAGGGTCATTGCCTCCTGCCAGTGAATTGATGCCCCGTATGCGTATGGTGGGCGCCTGATTGGGATCTGATCCTGCCTGCGAGATGTTGACCCCTGTCATGCGGCCCTGAAGTTGCTGCAGGGGATTGGTGACAGGCCCGGGATTGAAATTGTCGCTCATCATACGGTTGACCGACCCGGTAACATCTTCTTTTTTGAGACTTCCGTACCCGACAGCCACCACCTCTTCCAGGCCAATAACGGCAGGCTGAAGGGTGACATCAATGCGGGAGCGGCCTGCCACAGCTATCTCCTGTGTTTGCATGCCAATGAAGGAGAATACCAGCAGGGCATCGTCGGGTACTTCGTGGAGGGTATAAATGCCGTTCATATCGGTAATGGTGCCCGATGTGGTTCCTTTGAGTGAGATGGTGACTCCGGGCATGGGATCACCCTGGGGATCGGTGACCCGGCCGGTGAGATTTTTCTCCTGAGCCATGAGGAAGTTGACAATGCCTGTGAGTATGAACAGGCAAAGAAGCATGGTTCCCCTGTGACGGATGTTCACCAGGAACCGGATTTTTTCTTTGGAATTTCTCATAAAACTTAAATTTTTGGTTGTTTGCATTGTTGTTTTTATGTTGTGTGTGAAAGGAAAATATCCGAAAGCAAGTCCGAAGACCTGCCCTCCGGATATTCCGGGTTTATGAAAAAACAGCTTCTGAATTTTTATTAAAATGCTTGTTTTTAGTGTGTTGAATGCATTTGGTTGCATTCACAAGAGCGCATAGCATACCCATTTCAGTAGCCGATGGGCTAACTGAAGAGGCCCCCTAAAATCCTCCCAGGGGGGGGCTGAAAAAGAGGGGACTTCGTGTTTTGAGTTCCGTGTTACTGGTTTATATGTTACACAGAGTTTCACGGAGGAGACACGGAGATCACAGAGGTGCACAGAACTGACGAGTTTTGTGTTTCTGGTTCCGTATTTCGTGTGACACAGAGGTGCACTGGCCTATGAGCCAAAAGCTAACAGCTAATCCCTTCCTGCTCCCTCCCTTTTGCCTTACGGAGCTTGACTTACAGGATACACGCTGCCTGTTCCGGCACTGTGGTGGTGTGGAAAAAAATGCATACTTTTGAAGAATTAATTAAACTTTTGATTAATAAGCCTGCTGCATGTCGCCAAACAGTTGTAGCGGGCTTTTTTTGTTTGCAATGGTAGTGTTAAGGTGTCATAAGCATGCTGCCTGTTAAGGTTTAACTGTAATACTGTTGCATAAAAGTACGCCCTTTGAGGGAGGTAGATCCGTAGTTGAGTGACCTGAAAAAGGATGCGCCGGAACAAAAAAAGAGGGCGCGGAACTCAACTTATCCGACTTGAGGCACTGGTATACCTAGTACACAGATAAGTGAGCCCACGCCCGGGTCGTGAGCCTTTCTACTTATCATCTCGTGTACTTTAAAAATTACCAGTTTTCAAGTCGAGATTCTAAGCGAATGCTTCTAATATTTTTATCTATCGAAGTATCGCAAAATTACATTACATGTTCAAACGATGAAACAAATATAGAAATAAATGTTGAATTGTTATAATATCTTATAACAAAATTTGAAAAAATATTTCCCCCCTTTGTATATAAATTCCTATTAAATGGATAAACAAAAGGAGCGAATATTACGGAAATTCGGGAAGCATGTTAAGGAATTAAGAATGCAAGCCGGTTTGAGTCAGGATGAAGTAGTGTTGAATAGTAACAACTTAATTAAAGCTACTATTAGTGACATTGAAAATGGGAAAAGGAATCTCTCTTTTACAACCCTGATTGATTTGGCGAAAGGACTTGGGATAACTCCTAAAGAATTGTTGGATTTAAATTTCTTAACAAAAGATGAGTAGTTATTTTATTAGAAACTGTTTTAATCTGTTCCTCTCTGCGTTGTTTTGTGATTTAGATTCTTCACTGGATGGAATTACTAAATATTCTTCCTGAAGTTTCATTGTGTGGTAAATGCATTGCCATGTGATGAATGATCCCAGAAAATTTGGGTAAGGAAGAATTTTTCTCTGCCACAGGCAGACTACTTTGCATTGTTTTTATTTAACAATTTCTTTAATGTATTGATTATCTTATTTTAGTTCTTCACGATGTTAAAAGCTTGGTGGCTAATTTTGTCAACGAAGAACTAACTGTAAGGGATTCCTGGCAGGCTCAAAAAGAGAATTTTACTCGTCCTATTCCCTAATTGCTACTTGCTTCTTGCCTACCAACTATCCACTAAATTACTACCTTTGCTCAACTATGCATAAGGAAAAGAAAAGAATACTGATTTTTATCGATTGGTTTTTACCGGGATATAAGGCTGGAGGCCCCGTGCGTTCCATGGCCAATATGATTGAGCAGTTTAGTGAGGAGTATCACTTTCTGGTGGTGACCAGGAATACGGATTATATGGAGACAAAGCCCTATGAACTAACAGCAGACCAGTGGGTGGAGGGACCATTTGATTCTGAAGTGTATTACTTTTCCAAGGAGGGTCTTTCTTTTAAAAATATGAAGCGACTGATTGCAGAGACCAATTTCGATGTGGCTTATGTGAATGGTATCTATTCCTGGAGGTTTTCTATTCTTCCGCTGTTTTTTCTTAAACGAAACAAAATAATTGTTGGGGTGAGAGGTATGCTGGCCCGTAGCGCTATAAATGTGAAAAGCACCAAAAAGAAGGTATTTCTCAATCTGGCCAAGGTATTTGGCTTGTACAAAAGCGTGGTTTTTCATGCTACCAACGAGCAGGAAAAGAGGGATACACGAGCTGTCTTTGGAGAGGTGCCTGTTGCTGTGGCTCCTAATCTGCCCCGCAAGGTATTACCGGCTCCAAAGGAGATAAGCAAGGAGAAAGGAACTTTACGCCTGGTATCCATGGCCCGCATTGCCCCTGAAAAGAATACATTGTTTGCGTTGGAGGCATTAAAGAAATATACCGGAGGCGGTGAGATTGTGTATGACCTTTACGGACAGATTTACAATGAAACTTATTGGCGCGATTGCAAAGCGGTTATTGATACCCTTCCGGCCAATATTCATGTTGAATACCACGGTTTGGTTGAGAGTGATAAGGTTGCAGAAGTCATTGGAGATTATCATTTTTTGTTTCTTCCCTCGAGAGGCGAGAATTTTGGGCATGTGATTCTGGAAAGTTTTACGGCCTGCCGGCCGGTGCTGATTAGTGATCAAACACCATGGCGAGAGTTGGAGAAAGAAAATTGTGGTTATGACCTTCCGTTGGAAGAATCGCTGTTTGCAGATAAAATTGGGAAGATGGCAGAACTGGACGAGGATGAATGGAGGAAGAGGTGTAATGCTGCAGGGGAAAAGGCGCAGGTGTTTTGTAATGATGAGCGCAATCTGGAGGCGTATGTTAGATTGTTGGGAGAGTAGAAAAATAAGCGAATAGAGTTGTCATTCTGAGCTTGCGAAGAATCTGTAACTTGATGAAGAAACATGAAATTGAACAACCCCCGGAATGAATTCCGGGTGAACAAGATTTGTCGTTCCTACGGAACTTTAGCTAGATTTGGAGCTCACTAATTCATCAACTCACCAGCTCAATACAATAAAAATATGTGTGGAATAAACGGAATAATTTCAGGAAATATAGAAGATAAAGGCACCAGGGTTAAAGCCATGAACGACCGGCTTTCGCATCGGGGGCCTGATGATGAGGGTGTCTGGCAGGATGGAGAGGTTGCTTTGGGACATCGGCGTTTATCAATTATTGACCTGTCGGATGCGGGTCACCAGCCGATGTTATCGGCATGTGGCCGTTATGTGATGGTTTTTAACGGGGAGGTCTATAATTTCAGGGAGTTGAGAAATCAGTTTGATTACCCCTATAAATCACATACTGATAGTGAAGTTATTCTGGCAGCATGGTTAAAAATGGGGCCTAAGTGCATTGAGTTGTTCAATGGAATGTTTGCGATTGCTGTATGGGACAAAAAAGAGGAGACCTTGTCGCTGGTAAGAGATCGCCTGGGGATAAAACCGCTTTACTGGAGTTTGAATGACAATGGTTTGTTTTTCTCATCGGAGGTGAGAGCTCTTTTGGCCTCCGGTAATGTTTCAAAAGAGCTGGACGACAATTCGGTGGTGGATTTTTTAAGATACCAGACGGTTCAGACACCCAACACCATTTTGAAAGAGGTTCAGATGCTACTGCCGGGAACCATTCTTAATTATAGTATTAAAAGTAATGAAGTTTCTCTTGATACTTATTGGAATCTAGCCGACAAGATGCAACAGCATAAACCGGGAAGCTATGATGAGGTAAAGAAACAGGTTCGTAACCTGTTTTTTGAATCGGTAGAAAGACGCCTGGTCGCTGATGTGCCTTTCGGCGCTTTTCTTTCAGGAGGCATTGATTCAAGTGCTATTGTGGGGGCCATGGCTAAAGTTTCCAGTAACCGGATTGATACTTTTAATATTTCCTTCGCCGAGGATGAGTTCTCGGAAGCGCCGTACGCCAGGTACATAGCTGAAATGCACAAAGCCAACCATCATGAGATTCACCTCAAACCTGATGATTTCCTTCATCTATTGCCGGATGCTTTATCGGCCATGGATCACCCCAGTGGCGACGGGCCTAATACCTGGGTGGTTTCTAAAATGACTAAAGAGGCCGGAATTACCATGGCACTCTCGGGACTTGGCGGTGATGAGGTGTTTGGAGGATATGCCATTTTTAACCGGATGGCGGCGTTGGAACAGCGAAAATGGCTGTGGCAGTTGCCCTTATTCTTACGAAAGATGGCCGGGAAGAGTCTTGCTTCTTTAAAGCCGGGAGTGGCTTCTTCAAAAATGAAACAGCTACTGGAGATGGCAGAGTACAATTTTGAGGAAGCTTTTGCCACTTCTCGCCAGGCACTTATGGATCCTCAGCTGGAGGGCATGCTTAACCGGGATAAACTGCCTGCGCACAATCCGGTGGAGTGGTTGAAAAAGCAAAATCTGAATGGAAAAGCGGGGGTGCTTTCGCTGGTTTCGGTGGCTGAGTTAAGCACCTACATGCAGAATGTTTTGCTCCGCGACAGTGATCAGATGAGTATGGCTCATGCCCTGGAGGTACGGGTGCCGTTTCTGGATCATAAACTGGTGGAGTATGTGTTGTCGCTTCCTGATAACATAAAGAGACCGGTTACACCCAAAAAGTTACTTGTGGATAGTATGCCGGATTTATTGCCTGACTACATCGTTAACCGCCCTAAAATGGGTTTTGTTTTTCCGTGGCGCGACTGGCTGAAAGGGGAGATGCACAGCTATGCCGATGAGCGCATCCGCTCAATTGCTCAGCGCGAAATGTTTAATGAAAAAGGAGTGCTGGATATCTGGAACAGATTCCTGAAAGGGGATGCGGGGGTGACTTTTTCACGGGTGTGGCCGCTGGTTGTGTTGGAGGAATATATTAGGTTGATAGGTTGATAGGTCAATAGGTTGATAGGTTGACAGGTTGTTAGGTCAATAGGTTTAAGGGTTTTTGCGGTTAAGTTGTTGTTTTTTTGTGTTTGTGTTAATTTTTCTACTAACCTGCCGACCTATTTGACCTACCGACCGATTAGAGGAATTTTCTTTTTTGAGAGATTAATGCGGAGATCATTTTAGAGATTTCCATTCCAATTGTTTCCAGTTCATCCAAGGTTTCTTTTGGTATGATATTTTTATGGTAAAATAGATTTAGAACAGTAATTGATTCATAAAGTGACCCTCTGGAAATATATAGATAATTAATATTTTCTTTGATACTTACACGGCCATCGCCTTCTGCGATATTTTGCGGTACAGATGCAGCTGCTGCTTCCAGTTGTTCAATAAGTCGGTAATGTCCTTTAATTGTTTCGGTGATATCAAGACATTTTTCAGCGAAAGTCATGGCTTTCTGCCAAACCAATAATTTCTTAAAACTAAAATTTTCCATGGATTAAAAGTTAAGTTTATTATTTTGCCTGCTAACCTACGGGCTTATTTGCCTACCGATCTGTTGACCTGTTGACCTACCGACCTATTAGCCTAACAACCTGTCTGGCCCACATCTCCGGATCATACCCAACTCCCAGCCTGTGGCTTTGCCCGGCCATTTCCCGTAGCTCTTCGTCACTGAGGCTCATGATTCGTTTCAGGGCTTTTTTAAGGCTTTCTTTGTCTTCATTATCAAAAAGAAAACCGTTCTTACCTTCTTCCAGAAAGCGGGTGGTGCCGCCTATGGCATTGGAGCAGACCATGGGGAAACCGGCTGCTGCCATTTCATGAACCACCACACCCCAGGGTTCAAAGCGACTGGGAAGGACAAATACTCCGGTTTCTTTTAATTTTTTCTTGAGTTCATCGGGTTGCAGGAAGCCCAGATGTTTGATTTTAGGATGGTCAGGACGCTGATCGAACAATTCTCCGGTGCCGGCACACCAGAGCTCCCACTCGTTGGAAGATTCTTTCTGAAGCTCTATAAAAGCCGGGAAGAGGAGGTCTAATCCTTTTTGTTGCACATATCGCCCTACATAAACCAGTTTTCGTGGGTATGAGTTTGACTCTGTTCTGTCGGTTGCTGATGAGGAAAAGAGTTTTACATCAGCAGCGTAGAAGCCTACTTCAATATTATCTTCTTTAAAACCCAGCTTGAGTGCATATTCCTTTTGGGGGGCTCCCGGTACCCATGCATGTGAATAGGAGCGGTGCAAAATCCATGGTGCAGCCAGTCGCATCAACTGCTGTCGTAAAGTGCCGTTCCACTGATTGTCCATACTCATTACGGTAGGTATGTCGTCTTTGAAATGACGGCAAACGCCCAGGTAATCTTTGTCCACCCATCCGCTGGAGATTATTACATCTGGCTGGATGCTTTTGGCAAGATCGATCAGTTCTTGCTTGTTGTAATCATTGCGTTCATAAATCGTCACACCTTCAGGAAAATCAAACAGAAAGGGAGCTTCTTTATTCACAGGCCAGCGCACGATGTGCACTGAATGCCCTTTTTGGGTAAGTTCTTTAACGCCTGCCAGGAAGTAGGAAGCGAGTTCTGTGTATAGGAAGAGTATGTTCATTGTTTTAGGCAAATAGGTCAGTAGGTTGTTAGGTCAATAGGTGATTAGTCCAGTAGGTGATTAGGCAAATAGGTGATTAGGTTGGTAGGGGTGTAGAAGGAGTAATTTAGTTATTCATCAGTATTTTCTAAACTTTACTGAACTTCTTATTCTCCAGACGTGGAAGAAAAAAACCTTTTATACAGTTGGGATTTCTAATACAAATTTGAATGTGATCTTTTTCCTTGAAACCGGCATTTGGATATAGTTCATTGCCTTCCCAGAATACTCCTTTAACTGAATCATAAGGAGGGTCATTGGCTTCTTTGCGAAGTTGGTGTATGGTTTCAAAGACGGCACAATCTAATTCACGAAGAAGGAGATCACCGGAATTTCCCATTGATTTGTTGGTAGGAAGTTTTCTGCCTGTCTTTTCCCAAATTGATTTAAAGACTTCATAGCCTGATTTTAAAATACCGAGCATCCCATAATCAAGCATATCAAAACAAAGGCCTAAATCAATAACTGCTCCAATGACTGCTGGTGTTTCTACTTTGGAATTGGCTTTACCCGGATTGGTTTTTAACCATGTGGCAAATTCGAAAGCGCGCTGCGGACTATTTTCCCAAAAATAAACACCATGACCTAACCAGTCATAATTATTTTCACTGTTTCTAAGATTTTTTTTGCCTGAAGCAACTGCCTTGGCAAGAGAAGAATCGCACCCATGGAATCCCAAAATCAGTCCCGAGCGTGTTGAGTACATAAGCTTTTGTAGGGTTTCTTAAGGTTGCCTTTTTTTGTGGTCACACCTATCTGATTCAGAAATGAGTCTGATTTTTCTTTGCTTGATGCAATCTTCTTCCCAAATTTTAGGAGTTTGTCGTTGTATTTTTTAATTTCTGTATCGCACATTGAAATAACAGATCAATTGTTGTTATGTAATATGTTAACGTGAAAAATCCGTGAGAGGTTCAAATTTAATGATTTTTATTGAAATCCCAGTTCGTCATGGATTTTTGTTGGTTTAAATTTGTGGTTTCTGTTAAAGATATATTGATTTTTTCTAATTGGCAAGCTTGTGGCTTTTGATTGTTGGGATGTTTTTTCAGTTTTCTCTAATCCCCTATTGACCTACTGACCTAATCTCCTACTCGCCTACTGACCTAACGACCTACTCGCCTATTTGACCTACTGACCTAATCCCCTACTCGCCTAATCTAATCCCGGGGATTGAAATCCCAGACAACAAAATCGGTTGTGCCTATGGCACTTGTATGGAATATTCTTTGCAAACTCAGAATGATAAGACTATTTATCTAATTCCCTACTAACCTACTGGCCTAATTTCCTAATCCCCTACTAACCTACTAACCTACTGACCTACTAACCTACTGACCTACTAACCTACTGGCCTACTTGCCTATTGACCTAATCACCCATTTCCCCTGCCGGCCTGTAAAAGGCCGGATTCCCCATCATACTCAATATAATCACCAGTACAATAGTAAACGGATTTAGTGAGGCTACCAGCCATGATTCTACACTAATGGAAAGCAGTAACCCAAAAAACACCGCCCACACAAGAGGGGAGAAGCGGGAGGCACGTATGAAGTTGGTCAACCAGCCGATAGAAAACAGGATCAGACCAACCAGACCGGTGTCCAGCCACATGGTGAGCCAGCTGTTGTGCACGTTACCCTGGTGACCATGTTTTTCGAAAAAGTCGGCATATTGGGAAAAAACCAATTCGTTGTAGGAGAAACCTTTGCTGAACCAGTAGTTTTTCTGAATGTTTTCCATAGCTACCTGGCGTGCAAAAACCCGGCCTGATCCGGATTCCAGGGTTTCGAGCCGGAAATAGTTTTCTAAACCCAGGGAAAGCACGATGTCTTCGAAGTTGGCTATAACATATTGGTAAGAAAGAAACACCAGTGACATTATGATGAAGCCTATGATGGGATCGCGCTTTAACAGGAACCAGGCGGCCAAAAACAGTGCTGTGGAAAACAGGCCTCCACGGGAACCGCCCATTATAAGAGAAACGAAAACCAGTGCATAAACAAATATAATCTGATTGCGCGTAAACAGATACCTTTGAAAATGGATGATAATGGTAAAAAGGGCGGTAAACATAAACCCATAGATTCCCAGTCCGTTGGGGTTGCCCAATAATCCGGAGAATCTTTCTTCTCCAAAAATGACAAATCCGGGGGAGATAAATCGCAAGGCCAGACCGGTGGCCAGTACAATGACTCCTACCATAATCAGATGATAGAGAAATCGCTCTTTTTCCCAGGTGAGCAGAAGGTTCACAGTGGGTGGGATTACGGTCAGGAGCAATACATAAGAAACGGTTTTCTGAAACCCTTGAAAGGCTACCGGACTGCCGATTAAGGCAATGAATGCCACCGCAAAAAAGGGAATGAAAGGTTTTACAAAGCGCAGTGCATCTTCTTCTTTTGGCATTACCAGAAAAAGATATCCCATGACCAGCATCATGGCGGTTTTCAGATTCACAGCAAAGCTGAAGACGGGCTGCCGGCTGTCGCTTAAGGTCAATACCAGCCATAACCCTAACAATATCCACAATATGGCTCCTTTTTTGTTAAGAATGAGCATGTGAACGGGCACCACTACATACACCAAAGGGCCCGCAAAGGCCCCGACCAGCACCCAGAACAGGAGGGTGAGGTAGTTGTTTTTTTCGTATAGGAGTTCGTTGAGCATAGTAAATAGACAATTAGGTCATTAGGTCATTAGGCTAGTAGGGGATTAGGCTAGTAGAGATGTCATTCTGAGCTTGCGAAGAATCTCTGATAATACCAGGTTAGGGGGTTAGGCAATAGGGGTTTAGGATGAAAAAACTACTTATGAGAAATAAATTGGAAAACTCGTCCTTGTGTGGTTTTAAAGCACTTGCCTGCGCGCTACCCCCTGGCCCCCATGATAAAAAATAACTTTTATATGGTAAACCTTTAAGGGGAACTCCACCGCACGGGTTCTGTTATATTGAGGGTCTCTTGTGTTCATGAGCATTGCGGCCCGGGGTGCTCCCTTTCAGGGGAGTAAGAGGGGTAGTGGGTGGGTGTTTGATATAATTGATTGCTTGAAAAGGTTTTTGTATTCTTCCTTACGCACTACCCCCTGGCCCCCTTTAAGGGGAACTCCACCGCACGGGTTCTGTCAAATTGAAGGTTTCTTGTGTTCAAGAGCATTGCGGGCCGGGGTACTCCCTTTTAGGGGAGTTAGAGGGGTCTGTGGTGGGTGTTTGATATAATTGATTGCTTGAAAAGGTTTTTATATTCTACCCTGCGCGCTACCCCCTGACCCCCTTTAAGGGGAAACCCACCGCACAGGTTCTGTCATATTGAAGGTCTCGTGCATTCAAACATATTGCGGGCCGAGGTACTCCCTTTCAGGGGAGTTAGAGGGGTAGTGGTGGGACGATAAAATTGATAGCTTGTAATTTCTTTTTGTATTCTTCCTTGCGCGCTACCCCCTGCCCCCCCTTTAAGGGGAAACCCACCGCACAGGTTCTATGATATTGTAACAGATTCTTCGCAAGCTCACACTGAAAATCAACTCGCCTAATCTCCTAATTCCCTACTTGCCTAAAGACTTATTTTCCTAATTTCCTGAATTGTTCGTTCTGCCACCTGTTCCCACAAAAACTTCCCTTTTATTCTATCTACTGACATTTTCTTCATTGCCAGTAGTTTATCTTCATCCATGTTGAGTACGGTTATCATGGCCTCTTTTAATTGTTTTTTGTTTCCCGGCTCTTTTAAAATGCCATTGTCACTGTCAACCTGCTCACTAACCGCCCCTACATCAGATGCGATAATTGCACACCCGCTTGCCATTGCTTCCAAAATTACTGTGGGCATGCCTTCACTCCAGGAGGGGCAGACGAGTACGTCGGCATCACGGAGGATTTGCTGTATTTTTTTTTCGTTTCGGATGGCACCGTGGTAAATTAGGTTAGTAGGCGAATAGGCAAGTAGGCGATTAGATGTTTTGGTTGCGGGTTGGTTTCCCCCTTCAGGGGGCCAGGGGGTAAGGGAAGGAGAGGTTAGGGGGTTAGGCAAGTAGGAGTTTAGGTTACTAGGTGAATAGGGGACTAGGTTATTAGGTCGATAGGTCAATAGGTCAATAGGTTGGTTGGATGGTGTTTGGTGGGGGGGCTGTTTACCCCCTTCATGGGGCCAGGGAGGAGGCGTAGGAGATTTTAGTCGTTTGGCTTCCGGGATGGGCCCAATAAAATGAAATTCGAATGGTTGTTTTTCTTTTATTAATTGCTGAAGAACTGAATGAAGCTCTTCGATGCCTTTACGTCTCTCGTATCGCCCAATGAAAGCAAATTTTCTGATTTTGCTTTTTTGCTCGGGAGCTTCATCAATCAGCCAATCTTTGGTAATACCAATTGGCATTTCGATAATTCTATTTTGTGCAGAAGAAAGCTGCTTTTGTATATGTGTTAACTTACCGCCTAGTGAAAAGATAATGTCTGAAAGGCGAAGATTCCATTTTACCCATGGGCGAAGTAACAGGTGTTCCAGTTTTACTTTTAAGGACGGGGCTTGCTGAAACATCTCAACCCCATGGAAATTTATTCCTGAAAATACTATATTTTTTTTTCTTTGCGCCTTTGTGTCTTTGCGTTTAAGATATGCCCATCCTGAAAACCCCTGAATATAGACAAAGTCAGGTTGTGGTTGCAGAATAAACTCCCTGTAAACCTTTTTTGAGTAAATATAGCTCTCACGGATATAATGCCCCGGATATTTTGCCGGTTTTGGAAAATGAACTGGGAAGAATTTCAGGTTTTGTAACTCCTCCTCTGTAAACCCTTCGGGGGTTGTTGGAAGGGGCTGACCCTCCGGTATGGCATGATAAACATCAACTTTTACTCCTGCTCGTGCCAGGTATTTGGCCAGGTAGTAGCTGTGTTTTTGCATGCCACCCATGATGTGGGGATAGATGCCGTCGGTGAGGAGGGCTATGCGCATATTAATTAAAAAATGAAATTGACAATATTAATGTTTGCGGTTTCTGCCATTACGGCTGAATTAGAGTTCCATAATCCACAGCTGATTTACTTAAATGCTTTTCTGCAAAATTTATGTTTCGTTGCTTATCAGGTACACTGGGTTTGGGTAAGCCGGGTACTTCATTTTTTTTGTCCCAAATGATTCCAAGATTATTTTCCTTTATCATTTTGGAATAATCTCCAACATTGGGACTGATGATTACTTTTAAACCTGCAAAAAGGTATTCAGCCACTTTAACGGGTGATGCAACCTTGTTGGTTATGTTTTGTTCTCGTAAAATAATTCCGTAGTCGCATTTTGCAAGAATGAGATGTACCTGATCGGGTTTAACAAGTGTATTATAAATTCTTTTTGGGAACTTTTTCTGTAATTTTTGAACATTATTATCAGGAGGGCATAAAAACAAAAAAACAGGAGATTCCTGCCTTTCAATAACCTTAGCAGCAAATTCACAGATTTTATCCAATTGCTGCCACTTTCCGTTACCGCCTGCAAAGACCGTTATTGAATAGTTTTGATGGTTTGCATTATCTATAAATGAGATTAAATCTTCCGGAATATTATGAACTGCTCCGGTTTTTGTGGTATTGAGTGTACAGGGAATTACTTTGGCTGTATCTCCGGCAACGTTGAAGTTTTTCTTCCAGTAATTTATTAATTCAGTAGTAACTGCAATTTGTCGATGACTTTTTGTTACTGCCTTTTTTTCAATTTCAAATAATTCATTTTCTATCCCGGAGCCATTGTATACTCCATACTCCTTTTGTTCTGCCCATACGGCACCTCTTCCGTCGTATATGATACGGGTGTTTTTTAGGTTATCTATGGCAAGGTTGGTTGCCAATGGCCCCCGGCAAATAACTACTTGATTTTTTGAGAAAAAAGGGAGAATCTTAAACCATATTTTGTTTAATTTCCAATACTTTAGTTTAGGAATTGAAGGAATCGCATGACTTTTTAAGAAATGATTTTTTAAAACTTTGCGGTTTTTAATAAAGTCCCTTAATGAAAAAAAAGCAATGATTTCTATATCAAGACCATCTTGCCTTAATTGTTGGGCTACTTCTATTACCTGGCTAATGTAAACCCCGTTAACGGGTTCGTTAAAGGTTATGTAGGTGGTTTTTTTGTTCATCAGGTAAAAGGGTATGATTTGTATGTGTTAATTTATTATAGATTGCGGGCCAGCCCGGTCCTCCCATTCAGGGGAGTTAGTGGGGTAGAGGGCGGGGTAGTGGAAGTTGTTAGCTCATAGGGGTGTCTTGAAACATTCGTTTGTATCTTCCTGTCGCTTACCCCCTGGCCCCCTAAAGGGGGTACGCTACCGCACGGTTTCTTTTATATTGTAACATTTGTATGTATTGATCTGCTGAGAACAGCGGGTTAGGCCGGTGCTCCCCTTTAGGGGAGTTAGTGGGGTGTGGGATGGGGGAGGTATTAGCATTTAACTTGTGGCTCTTAGGTTTTTTGAATTGAAACTTTCGTTCATCCTTTCCTTCGCTCACCCCCTGGCCCCCTGAAGGGGGTACCTCCACCGCCTAATTCCTTTTACATTTTAATTTTCGTATGTATTAACATGTTTTTCATTTCCTGACTCCGCAAAAATCAAGTTCAATTTTCTGTTCATCTTTGTTGATGATCGGAAATTCTTTGTGATTAACAAGCCAGGCGATAATATCGGCTTTTTCATAGGCTTGCATATATTGAGTAAGGGTAAAGCTTGGATGATCTTTTATGTTGGGCTCTACAATAAGAACCTCACCCCGGGCCTCGGCAACAACTTTAGAAGATATGTACTTGGCTGGTGATTCGCGTAAATCGTCAATGTTGGGCTTAAATGCCAATCCCATGCAAGCAATTATCGGTTGTCTTCCATGGTCTATTTCAAACTGACGGGCGGTACCCAGTATTTTTTCCACGCTCCATTCTGCTTTATAATCGTTGATCTCTCTTGCCTGACGAATGACATGAGCATGTTCGGGATAGTCGGATACCAAAAACCAGGGGTCAACAGCAATGCAATGGCCACCAACTCCACACCCCGGCTGTAGGATATTGACTCTGGGGTGTTTGTTGGCCAGTTCAATCAGTTCCCAAACGTTGATCCCTGCTTTATCGCATATTATGGATAGTTCGTTGGCAAAGGCTATCTGCACATCGCGGGAGCTGTTTTCCGTTAGTTTGCACATTTCGGCCGTGCGCGCGTTAGTGGGATGCAATTTCCCATTCACAAAAAACCGATAAAACTCAATCGCTTTTTGGGTGGATGTTTCGTCAATTCCACCAATTACACGATCGTTGTGTTGCAACTCATAGAGTACATTTCCCGGCAGAACTCTTTCAGGACAATAGGCTATAAAAAGCTCCTTCTGTAGTTCCGGTCGTTCTTTGAAAATTATCTCAGCCATCTTTTCTGTGGTCAAGACCGGTGAAGTGGATTCAATAATAAAAAGATCGCCCTTATTTAATATTGGAATTATGTTGCGTGTGGCAGCTTCTACGAAAGATGTGTCAGGCTGATGATTTTGATTAAATGGTGTGGGGACTACTATTAAATAAACATCAGCGGGTTGAGGTTTCCCGTAAACTTTAAGGTAACCTGCTTCCACACTGTTCTTTACAAGCTCATCGAGACCGGGTTCCACAATGTGAATATTTCCGGCATTTATGATTTCTACCACTTTGGGGTTCACATCGCATCCATTGACTCTAATTCCTTTGCCTGCCATAACGGCTGAAGTGGGAAGCCCGATGTAGCCCATTCCTATGATGGTAACTGTTGGTGTTGTCATGTATGTTGTTTTGTTTTTTTTGTTGGGGTGCTAAAGTATTGAAATTGGAGGGAAAAGATTTTACTTACACCTTCTTCCCTTCGTACATCCCCTGGTCCCCTAAAGGGGGTACCCTACCGCGCGATTTCTTTTATATTTATAACATTCGTTTGGATTAATCTGCTTTGTATTGCGGGTTAGGCTGGTTCTCCCCTTCAGGGGAGTTAGTGGGGTGCGGGGAGGGGTATAGGTTTTATTTTGAATAATTTGTTTGTATCCTCCTTCTCACACCCCTTGGCCCCCTAAAGGGGGAATGCCGCCGCACTATTTCTTTGGATTCTAACATTCGCTTGTCTTAATTTGTTATGTGTTGTGGGTTGGCTCGGTCCTCCCCTTTAGGGGAGTTAGTGGGGTGAAGGGATGGATAGTGGATAAAACTACCTCAATAAATCCTCGCAAATCTTTTTCAATTGTTCTACTACCTTCTCAATATTATCCATTATCTCATGATTATTAAAGCGGATTACTGTAATGCCTAATCGTTCAAGTTCAGCGGTTCGGTTTACATCGTATTCATGGTTTTCGTTGTTGTTATGTACTTCTCCATCCAACTCAATGACCAGTTTTATTTGATGACAGTAGAAATCTGCAATAAAGATATCAATGGGGTGTTGGCGGCGGAATCTTAATCCTAAAATCTGATTGTTTTTAATATATTTCCATAGCTTAAGTTCAGCGGGTGTCATGTTTTTTCTTAAATCTTTTGCTTTTTCGAAAATGTGCGGTTTGGCATTAAAAAACATGTTGACTTGGTTGTCTATAGGCATTGGTTGGGTGTTTTGGGTTGAAATAATCTTTTGTATCTTCTCGCGCTCACCCCCTGACCCCCTAAAGGGGGTACGCCGCCGCGCAAACTATTTTTTATAGTAACCATCGAATGTATCAAAATCTTATGAGTCGCGGGTTAGCCCGGTTCTCCCCTTTAGGGGAGTTAGAGGGGTAGAGAGAAGGTGGAGTTATAGATTTTATTATTAAAAATTTGTTTGTATCCTCTTTCGCTCACCCCCTAGCCCCCTAAAGGGGGAATGCTGTCGCACGATTCCTTTTGAATTGTTACATTCTTACGATTTAATGTTTGGCGAATTGCGTGTCAGCCTGGTTCTCACCTTTAGGGGAGTCAGAGGGGTGAAGGGAGGAGGGGGAATAGTTTATAGCTCATAGGGTTTTACATTGGTACATTTGTTTGTTTCTTTCCTTGGAGCACACCCCTAATCCCCTTTAAGGGGAACCTCCATCGCGCAATACCCATGATTCTGCAACATCCTATTGAATTATTTAAAGCTTCTACTCGCCTACTTGCCTACTCGCCTAATTTCTTATGCAAAAACTCCACAATCCTCTCCGCAGCTTTCCCATCACCATAAGGATTATTCGCTCGTGCCATTTGGATGTAATGCTCACTGTCGTTTAGGAGTCTTTCCACTTCTTCAATGATTACTTTTTTGTTGGTCCCTACGAGTTTTACTGTGCCAGCTTTTACTGCTTCCGGTCTTTCTGTGGTGTCTCGCATTACCAATACCGGTTTGCCAAGGCCCGGAGCTTCTTCCTGAATGCCTCCGCTGTCAGTGAGAACAATATTTGCATTCTGCATTAGAAAGACAAAGGGAAGATAATTCTGTGGTGGAATTAAAAAGATGTTATTTTGTTGGCCCAATATGTCGTTTACCGGTTCCTGAACATTGGGATTGAGGTGTACCGGGTAAATAAATGCTGTATCGGGATTGTTGGCGGCTATTTCTTTGATGGCACTGCAGATATTCAAGAAACCGTCACCAAAATTTTCGCGTCGGTGACCTGTTACCAGAATTATTTTTTTTGTTTTAATAATGGTTTTTAAGTCGGGGATATGCTTGTTTAAACTTGAGATTAGGGCTTCTTTTTTCTCTGAATCCTTTTGGATGAGCTCAACAGCCATATGTAAGGTGTCCACGACTGTGTTGCCGGTGGTAGTGATGGCCTCTTGATTAACGTTTTCATTCAAAAGATTATTGGCTGCCCAAGGGGTGGGGGCAAAGTGCCAGGTGGCAATTCTGCCGGTTAGCTGGCGGTTCATTTCTTCGGGCCAAGGACTGTAAATGTTGTTGGTTCTTAATCCGGCTTCTACATGACCAACTGGTATTTGTTGGTAATATGCAGCCAAAGCCGTTGCCGTTGATGTGGCTGTATCGCCGTGCACCAGAACAGCATCCGGACTGTATTCTGCAAGAATGCTTCTCATTCCTGTGAGTACCCTGGCAGTAACATCATAGAGATCCTGACCAGCTTGCATTAGATTGAGATCGTAATCGGGTTTTATAGTGAACAATTCCAATACCTGATCAAGCATTTCGCGATGCTGGGCGGTTACACATATTTTTGTTTCAAAAAGGTTCCGTTGCTTTTCAAATTCTTTTATTAATGGCACCATCTTTATGGCCTCGGGGCGCGTGCCGAAAACGAGAAGTGTTTTTATTTTTTGTGATTTAGTGGTCATGTGTTGGTTTTTGAATTGAAAAGTTTGTTTCTATTAATTGCTGTACATTAAGGGTTTAATGGCTCTTCCATTCAGAGAATTAAGATGGGGCGTGATATGGAGAGGACTAAACGGCTTGGTTCATAGCTCAAAACTTTTAGCCATTTTATATTGTAATACTCTTCTAAACCTTCTACACGCCCCCTGCTCCCCTTTCTGAGGAACACTCACGCAATATTTAAGCGTTTCTTTAAAGAAGCAATTTTTGACAATGCAGCATTAAAAATGTAAAATATAAAAACTCTAAAACTATTTTTTCTATCAGCTTTAGTAAAAACCTCGTTATTTAATAAATTTATCCAATTTTCAGTATTCGCAACATGGTTGTAATTTTCTACTTCTCGAATACCATTTTGTACTAATTTACAACGTAGTTCTTCATCGTTTTTCAGGGCTTTGATCATTGAAATTGTTTCTTCAAATGTGGTAGCTTCTAAATAGTTTTCATTTAAACTACCTATTTTTCGATAAGAATACTCATAACCTAAGATGCAAGGAACTTCTGCTAACCATGCATTTATTAGTTTTAGTGCAGGTTTAAATTTGTAATCATTTTTATCGAAACTTTTTATAGCAACAATGGCATCTAAATTTTCAAAATTGTTCCAATCTTTTCTGTCTGATATTATCCAATTTAAGTTTAATGCTTTTAATTCATTCACGAAAGTATCAGTTTGTAGTTCTTTTGCTAACTGGTTTTTATTTCCAATGAACCCAATATTTTCAAATTTCTTCCCTCTGCTTCTATTTCGCTTAATAATATTGATCTGTGGCCATGGTGGAATGTGATATACTTTGTGGTAAAATGATTCTGAGGTAAATCTGCTTTTAATATCAGTATGGCTAATGTATAGGTCAGCAAATTTATAAGAGAATCCTCTGTCAACCAATAATGCAATTATAAAACGATTTTTATTCGGAATAGTATCTTCAGGGATTAAATCGATATGAGTAATAACAATACCCTCATTAGGGAAATTATTAGTTAAACGGTATCCTCTCCCCCCTGCATGATTGTTGAGGTAAATATATGTTTGTAAAACCCAGTGAAAATGTCCCCATAAATTTGAAAGGTTATCCGTTTTTGTTTGCCAATCCCAATACTTCTCAATATCAATAGGAACTTCATCTAAGTGAATATTAGGCAGAAAGAATGATATTACTTGCACAATATTGTTTTTAGATAAGCATTTCTTCGTTCTATCGAAAACTTATTTTTGGCAATATCCATCGATTCAGAATGCATACTTTCGTTTAAATCTGATGAATTGAATAAACTAATGATCTTTTCTTTAATAAAATCGACTGTCTCATCTGATGTGAGATTATGCACATTACAGATGTATCCATTCTTTTTATCTTCAACAAATTCGGGAATAGCGCCAACATCGCTGGAAATAATAGCGGTTCCACATGCCATTGCCTCAAGTATTGTATTGTTAAATGGATCAGCCAATGTTGTTGCAACAAATACATGGGCCTTTTGCATATATTGAACAATCTGCTCATGTGGTATATTACTTTTAACAGTAATGCGATCGTCACCAGCGATTACTTTTTTTATCCAATTTATTTGAGCTTGCGAAGGAATTATTTTCCAATCAATTTCGAAAGATGAAATAATGGTAAGGCGAATATCTTTATTGTTAATTTGTTGAAATGCTTTTAAAAGTTCCATGCCACCTTTTCTGTAAAAACCATTGCCTGCAAACAAAATATTGAAAGTAGATTCTGGTTTGGAAAGATCGTTATGCATTTCCACTGCTCGATATAATACACTCATCTTATTTTGTGGTATTCCCCAGTTGAACATATGCTGTTCGTTGAGTTTTTTTGCCGATTTTGAGGTAAATAAGATCTTCTTACATGAATCAGATAATAGTCTTTTTATGGCCCATTGGTATCTTTTGTCAGTTTCATTCATTTTTCCGTAACGAGGGATCAATGATTCAACTTCAATAATCCATGGAATATTATATGGAATGATACTGTTATATGTATGAAGAAAATCAAGTCCTTGCAATGGTAATACCCATTTTGTGTTGAGTAAAAACTGATTGGTAGTATTCGTGAGGTGCCAGGGTATATCAACTGCTCTTTTATAAACCATTCCTTCAGGTGGATGGGCGAAGGCATATTTTTGCCAATAGCGTGTTGTGTTAAAATGACCAACTTTTAGCATAACTAAGGTGTGTTGTCAGAGTGAACAGGAGCCAGTAATATTCAACAAAACAATAGAGATTTGAGGATTGTATTCAATTGTTTGGGCTAATTAGAAGTGTTTGTATATAAATTACCACTTGCTTCGGACTTTAATTTTGAAACAGTCGTTTGTATCTCTTTTCTCGCGCTACCCCCTGCCCCCCTTTAAGGGGAACCAGCCGCTCGATTTTTCCATATTGTAACATTCGCATGTTTTTATCTGCTGAGAAATGCGGGTTTGGAGGTTCTCCCTTTCAGGGGAGTCAGGGGGGGAGTGGGATAGGGAAGTTGTTAGCATTTACCATATAGCTATAAGGTTTTCAAATTGAAACATTTTTTTTTTCCTCAAAACCTTTTTCTGCTTCCCTACTCGCCTAATCCCCTACTTGCCTAATAACCTTTTAGCTACTTCCGCCCCCCGAAAGCCAAACAATCGAAATAAAACTAAATACGGTTTGGTGGAATGGTCTTGATTGGGCGAGGGGCTGTAATGCCCTTTCAAGTATTGTTTATATAATAGATTAGCTGTTTTTAAGTCCTCTTCTGCCATTATTTTTAGGATGCCAAACAAGGCATCCTGGTAAAAACCCTTTTCGCTCATGTAATGTTCCGGCCTGTATTTTCTCAACCACTCCAAAATTTCGATGCGTTTATTAAAGAAACGTTGCCACTTTTCAGAATGATTCTGTTGCGATATTTGCCCCTCCGGCCGTTCCCTCACAATCGTCAACGCTTCATCATCATACATTACCTCATCTTTTACCTGCAACAGGCGAAACATTAAATCGGCCTCCTGACTGCTTTTAAGCGACTCGTCCCACCCGCCGATTTGTTCGATGGTTTGGCGGTTCCAGAGGTTGGAACTGGTAATGCCTAGACTGGTGGTGAAAAGACTTTTAAAAGGATTATCACGTTTTGGTTTGTGGATGTTTTCCTGTCCGGCTACGGAACGTTTGATGCAGGCAGCAGCAATAAAGGTGGCATGGGGGTGTTTATCAATAAGCTTCACCTGGTGTGCTATTTTCACGGGCATGAGCAAATCGTCGGCATCGAGAAACTGGAGCCACTTACCTTTGCTTAGCCTGAGCCCTTTGTTGCGGGCTGCCGGGGCACCGGGTTTCAATTCCTTGTCGATGATGAGTTGGGGGTATTGTTGCTTGAGCTGTTCCAGCTTCTGCCAAGTGTCGTCGGTGCTGTTGTTGTCGATGCAGATGACTTCGATGTGGGGGTAGGTTTGGGCAAAAGCGGGGTGGATGCATTCTTCGATGTAGGGGGAGACGTTGTAGGCGGGGATGATGATGGAGATGAACATTTTATTAAATCAATTTTGTTTTTAAGAAAATTGGCCATTTTGGTTGAGAACATTACGACATCTTCATGTTCAACATGATCGATGGTATCATAAAAAATGGAAACGGTTAATGTTTTTAGTTAATTAAAATAATAATAAAGCATATTCTACCATTAAGTCTTATTTGATAACTCATGCTAAATTGCCAAACCTGTTATTTTTTCCAATATTTTCGGTGTAGTCGTTATGTTACAATAGCGCCAGGCCTACCCGTAAAAATATAGTTTGAGATAATTAATAAGAGGTTTTGGTATTTGGTCTGATTTTTAAAAATCAAACCAGTACAGAAAAATCACTATTGGAAGGCGTAGGGCAAATTCGAAAGCGTTGAAGAGCATAAAATTACAGCAATATTTGTTTCTTTGCTTGAATTATTTTGAAATAATTAGTAATGAAAAGCAACAAATTAGTAATAACATTTAGTCTTAATTTTGTTTTAGTGCTAATGATTTCAAAGCAGTATTCGCGAACTATATATGCTGTTTTTTTTATCCAATGTTTATCGCCCCACCTTAAGTATAGTATTCTTTTGATATGATTGTGATGAATCTGCTTTAATGGAGAGCTATCTTTTATTAATAATTGAGGGCGGTCATGAAAGTATCTTGTATTGGATGTGATTCCTATTTTAAAGTTATTAGATAAGGTACGCTTACAGAAATCTACATCTTCTCCATAGTGAATAAAGATCTCGTCAAATCCACCAACAATTTTTATTGTTTTATTGGGCAATAACCAACCAGCTGCATTTATGAAATCTGTTTGGCAAATTGTTGTTTTATTGTATTTTATCGACTCCAACAGACAATTGGGAGCATAGAACTTTTTAAATTTTATATCAAGAACCCCCGATCTGTAAAATTCAACCGGACTCAGAATGCCATACCCTTGATGTTGTTGATGAACTTCCACAAGCTTCTCAATTGTATCTTCCTCCACCCATGCATCCTGATTCAACAAGAAAGCATAATTAGCATTTTCGCCAAGTACCCGTTTTAGTCCAATATTATTTGCTTTTCCAAACCCCAGGTTCTCGCCGGTTTCAATGACTTCAACCTGTGGGAATTTTTCTTTGATAATACCCGGAGTGCCATCAGTTGATGCATTGTCAATGGCTAGTATTTTCAAGGGAACGGTTGATTTTACAAGGCTGCTAAAGCATTTTTCAACCCATTTTACACCATTGTATGTTACTACTATTGCATATATTGTAATGTGTCCTATATTGTCTTTGTTTTCTGCCATAATTTTGGGAATTCATACAGGATAAAAATAATAATCTGTTTAATGTTTTTTGGAAATTGAAAGAATGAATGATATATATACCAAAATGAATGTTTTATCAATTTCCATTTCGTAATTGTTTTTGGGAATCGCGTGATGGTGTAATGTATAAAATGATAGTATTGGTGTTTGGGAAAGTTCGGTTGAATTTTTTTTATCCAAGGAACAATATTCAAATCCTTTTCCATTAACTCTGTTGTAACCCATGTAGAAATTCCAGTATTGTTTTTTCGATAGCAACACATGGCTTCATTGGAGTAGTGAATTTTTCCAAAGATAGCCACAAGCATGAATAGTGCCCTGTCGCCAGCTGTAATATTAGTGGGCAAGGTATTGTTTTTAAGGATTTCAGCTCTGAACATGAGAGATGCTGTATGGAATAATCTGTCTCCAAAAAGATCCTTCAGTTTTATTACGATTTTATTATGGTTTCTGAAAAGTGATGGTGCTTTATCGGAGTTCTCATGTTTCACTAAGGATTGGTGGGCTGTTCCGGAATATTCAGGATGAGATTCTAAAAAATCCACCTGTTTCTGCAATTTGTTGGGATCGGTCCAATAGTCGTCTCCTTCGCACATCGCGATGTATTTCCCTGTACATTTTTCAAGTGTTTTTATCATATTGGGAATCATACCCAAATTAGGATTATTATGTGCTGCCTTGATTATTTTTGGGTATCTCAATTTGAAATTGCGGATTATAGAAGCAGTATTATCAGTACTGTTATCATCTCCAATAACAAGTTGAAAAAGGAAATTAGTCTTTTGCATCAAAACACCTTCAATTGCCTTTGCAATATAGGATTCATGATTATAGGTAATCATCCATACACTTACTAGGGGTATAGCATTTTCCGATTCACGCATTATTATCAGAGCTTATAAAAAAATTCGCGAGTTCTATACATTTTTTTTGCCTGGGTTTAATTTTTTTTGCCGGTATCCCTGCATAAATGTGCCAGGCAATCAAATTCTTCCTTATAAAACTCATGGCCCCTACCGTGACCCCTTCTTCAATAGTAAGGCTTGGCATTATGATTGTTCCGGCACCGATCTGTGAAAATTTCTGTATAATTACTTTTCCACCGGTGACATTGGTATATTTTTCGGGAACCATAGGGCTAATCAAATAATCACCAGAAAAATCATCTGTGGCACTAAAGACTGTCGTTCTTGGTGAGATGCCGGTAAAATCTTCCATCTCAATTCCGAATTTACCATAAAGAGCAGAATAGGCACCAATGTGAACGTGATTTCCCAGAGTAATATTGCCAGATAAAATAGCAAAATCATCAATTCTTACATTATTTCCTATTGTCATTTTATCTATGCCATAAAATCTTGCAAACCGGCTAATTTGTAAATTCCTAGTTCCAATACTTTTAAATCCTAATTGTAATAATTCCTTTTTACTATAAAACGAAGTCTCTTGCATGTGGCAATTGCGTATTATTTAAATTTACTTTCTAATATTATATCTGATATCCTATATACATCCTCAATTTCGAGAGACGGGTAAATAGGCAAACACAAAACATGTTTTGCAATATTATTCGCATTTGGCAAATTATCTTTTTTTGCAGATGATAACCCTTTGTAAGTAGGGAAATTACTAATTAGCGGATAAAAGTATCGTCTGCTGTATATGTTATTTTCTTTGAGTTTTTCGTAAAGTTGGTCGCGACTCATGCCATATTTTTCCTGTTCAATTAGCACCGGAAAATAGGAGTAAGCATGTTTTATGTCGGGAAAATCATTTAAACAGGTGATTCCTTCCGTGCTTTTTAAAGTCTGACGATATGTTTTCGCAATTTTTTTACGTTTTTCCCTTGCTTCTTCAATGTATTTCAATTGTAATATACCAAAAGCAGCTTGCATTTCGTTCATTTTGGCATTGATCCCCGCAGCAACAACTGTGGTTTCGCCACGAAACCCAAAGTTTTTTAGGTCATCAATATGGCGCTTCATTTTCTCATCTTGACAAATAATCGCTCCACCTTCAAAAGTGTTGAAAACTTTAGTGGCATGGAAGCTGAGGATGCTAAGATCTCCAAAATTTAGAATTGAATTCCCATTGATTTCAACACCAAAAGCATGCGCTGCGTCGTAAATCAATTTTAGATTATAGGTTTCTGCTATTTGTTCAAATGCTTTCAGGTTGCAAGGGGTGCCGTATACATGTACCGGCATTATGGCAGTTGTTTTTGGTGTAATGGCAGCTTCTACTTTTGTGGGATCAAGATTGAATGTGTAAGGATCGATATCGACAAACACCGGTTTTATATTGTTCCACCAAAGCGAGTGGGTGGTAGCCACAAAACTGAAAGGGGTGGTGATAACTTCACCGGTAATGCCTAGAGCTTGTAAAGCTGTAATTAAGGCTAGGGTACCGTTGCTGAACAAACATACGTGTTTTACACCGAGGTAATCACATAGTTCCTTTTCAAGTTGTTGGTGGAACTGCCCGTTGTTGGTGAGCCATTTGGATTCCCATATTTCCTTGAGGTATGTTTGGAATTCCTCAAGAGGAGGAAGGAGTGGGGATGTGACAAAAATAGGTTTATTTTTACTCATTATAGTATTTTTTTTGCGAGACCCCAAAACTGCCTGCTAAATATTTTTTTAGGTGTTATTGTTAAAACCAGTTTAATATAGTAAAATTGGTTTTTGGATTTAAATGCTGCTGCTCCAATGGCCAAATTTCCAATTTTTTTATTTAATTCTTTTTTAGAAAATAAATGTGGGTATACCTTTTTTAAATAGATTAAAGTTTTGATTTTAGACGAGAGAGATAAAAAACTATAAGCAGTAGTGCTTTCGGTGTGATGGATATATTCATTGGTGTAAACATTAATCGGAATAAATGTAACAACTTCTGCGAGCCTTAACCATAATTCGTAATCTTCACCATAATTTAATTGTGGATTAAATTTATTTTCTTGAAGCAATTTAGTTGGAACGCAAATAGTATTTATTGCAAACTGGTCATTAAGTATTTTTGCTGTACCTTGGTAATTTTGATTGGCCAATGATTGCTTCTTTATTGTTCCATCTGGAAATCTGTGTACAGATAATGTATGGTATAAGACGTTTGTTCTCTTTTCGGTTTTTAGTCTTTCATAAAATACCTGTAAGTGATTTTTGTAATAAATATCATCGTCATCTAAAAAACAAACCCAGGCGCCTTTTGCCAAACTAATAGCAAAATTTCTTGCAATACTACGCTCTTCATTTTTCTTTTTTAAGTATTTTATTTTATCACCATATTTTTCACAGTACAATTCTACTTTGTCATAATTTATTGTAGATCCATCATTAATTATTATTAATTCAAAATTCTGAAAAGTTTGATTAATTACACTATTTATTGCCGAAATTATCTTTTCAGGTCTGTTGAAAGTTGTTATAATAATTGAAATTAAAGGCGTATTTTGTTGCATTTTGATTCCTTTATTTGAATTCCATAGTTTTTATTATGCTCTGGTGTGGTTGAAGTATTTTTCATTTTGGATTTTATTCTTTGTAAATTTATCTTTCCACGATCATTGATTAACTCGAAAGGAAATGAATCGATAAGTTTCTCTAAATCAATTTGCGGTTTTATCCATTGAGATGCAAATTCATTAATGATCTTTTCATCAAATAAATTTTCAATTTTTATAGGTTGCATGATTGGCTTATTTACAGACAAAAAGTAATCCCGAAATTTGAAGCCATTACCTATGACTTTATTGGAAAAATTTACCCAAATATTAGGAATATTATATGCATCGGCAATAATAAGCCCATGAAGTGAGCTTGAAATAATTATTTCGCAGGAACTGATTATGTTTATGAATTTTTTGTAATTCCGTCCAGTGTTAATATTTATTATCTTAACATCACTTCTGTGGGTTAATGTTTTTAAAATATCCGCATTGTTTTCAATGTAGTGGGGAATTACTCCATATTTATACTTCTTTATATTTCTGTTTGGTTTATACAAAAAAGGAAGTAATAATGCAGGATCTCCAAATACATTTGGACAGTTGATACCACATTTTATAAGTAAATCTCTAGTAAGAGGACCTCGGACAGCACAGACTTGTTTTGGTTTTTTTCCTGGCATATGCGCTTGAGATACGCAGCCAGCACCCCATACGTAAGTATAACTATCACATAAATGCAGGATGCTCCCAATTGCGAGTATTTTATTTTCACGAGTATCTGGGATGTTGTTTGTTTCGATTGTTTTCATCCCCACTAAATCTGTAAAAAAAGGAACATTTAATGCATCACCAAAATTTTTGCTCTCCGTTAGTCCTTGGACAAAAATTGCTTTTTCTTTATTGAAATAATAATTGTTAAGCGACTTGAAAATGTCTTTTATTTTTGCTTTTCTTAAAAGAAAAGCATCGAATAAGAATTTGAGAGATGGGAAAAATTTAATAAATACTTTGTGAAGAAAATGGACTCTTAAAGTCTTATTCGAGAATAATTTTGGAATTATATTGATGCCTTTTTTTGCATATTTCAATATAATATTTCTTGTTTTAGGTGTTTTTTCTTGTTTTAGTTTACTAATCCTTTTGTTGACCAGTGAAAATTCTTGCTTATTTAAAAGACCTTGTTTGTTTGCATGTGAAATATCTTTCTTGTATTGTTTGAAAATGTTCGAAACTTTAATTTTATGAATATTTTTCTTTGAGGTTATATTATTTGCATGTTTTCTATAGAGCACTAATTTTTTTTCAAGTTGTGCTACCTTTCCAATGATAAAACATCTTAATAAAAATGTTGTATCTTCGGTTGGACAGTTCTTATTTAGTGGTGGAAAATATTTTATTATTTCTCTTTTTAATATTCGACTAGGACCATTTATGTGTTTAAAATTAAGGGAACTATAAAACTTAAGGTCAAAAATCTGATTTTTTTTTACTGAAATTTGTTCCCCTTGTATAATGCTTTTATTGTTAATTACTTCTAAGCTAGAGCTTAGTGCGACAATATCTGGGTTTTGTCTGAAAAAAATGATTGAAGTATCTATTCTTTCTGGTAAAGAGATATCATCGCCTGCTGCCATGGCAAAATATTCACCTGTTGCAATTTTGTATAGTACTGTATTTACATGCTCTGCTAAACCTAAATTTTTTGGATTTTGTCTGACGATTAGTTTGTGAGGTCCTTTGTAATTAGCTACTTTTTTCTCAATTATCTGGAAAGTAGAATCTGTTGAACAATCATCTGATATTATAATTTCTAATGGTGAATAAGTTTGATCTAGAGCTCCTTCGATTGCTTCTTCGATGAATTCTTCTTGATTATAGCAAAACAAGCAAAAGGATACTAATGGATTTTTATTCATAATGGTTAATTATTTCGGTGATTTTTTGCACTTCCTCCAATTTTATCACCGGACTAATCGGCAAACTCAAAATCTCTTTATGAATTTGTTCCGTCAAAGGCCAATCTTGCCTGTTCCATTCTTTATAGGCATTTTGTTTATGAGGTGGAACAGGATAATGTATGAGCGTTTGAATGCCATTGGCGGCAAGGTGTTGTTGTAATTTATCGCGTTGTTGACATCGGATTGGGTAGATGTGCCAGACATGGGTATTAGGGGTTAAAGGTTGGATGGTGGCAGGGTTGGATGGTTTGAAAAAGTCTTTTGATACAGGTAAAGTGATATTTGGATTCACTATGTTTTCGGTATAATAGCGGGCAATTTCTGAGCGTTGTTTGTTGTCTTCATCCAGACCACTAAGCTTTGTGCGTAACACAGCAGCCTGAATTTCATCCAGCCGACTATTCAATCCTTTGTAATCGTTGATGTATTTTTTGGAAGACCCATAATTGGCAATGGCACGAATGGTGGCTGCTAATTGTTCATCGTCGGTTGTTACAGCTCCTGCGTCTCCCAAAGCACCAAGGTTTTTACCGGGATAGAAACTGTGACCGGCGGCATGGCCAAGACTACCCGTCCGTTTTTCTCCGTAAAAACAGCCCTGGGCCTGTGCATTGTCCTCAATGAGTTTCAGGTTATACTTACCCACCAAATGTTCAATTTCCGGATACATGGCATTTTGGCCGTATAAATGGACAATCATGATTCCTTTTGTTTTTGAAGTGATTTTTTCTTCAATTTTAGAAGGATCGATGTTGTAGGTATTGATATTTGGCTCTACCAGCAATGGTTTCAGGTTGTTATCACTAATGGACAATATAGAAGCAATGTAGGTATTGGCAGGAACAATAATTTCGTCTCCTGTCTTTAATTGCCCCATTTCTATATAAGCCCGCAAAATAAGGCGTAAAGCATCCAGACCGTTGGCTACACCAATGCAGTGATTGGTGCCGATAAATTGTGCATATTCTTTCTCAAAAGCATTTACCTCATTGCCCTGCAGGTACCAGCCACTTGTAAGAACGCGGTCGATGCCTTTTTCGATTTCAATTCTATGTGGAAGGTTTACCTGCTCGAGATTTAGGAAAGAAATGTTTTTTTCTTCCTGTTCTTCGATTTCTGAAATTGCTTCATCAACAGTGATTGCGAGGTTACTTTGTTGAAGGAACTTTTTGTCGCGGGTAATAATTTTACTGTTTTTGAGTGTTTGTGCTGATAATTCGATCAGGTAATCTTCAATATCGGATTCCAATAAAGGGTGTCCATCGTCCAGATAAGCCGGTGTTTTTACAATTTCAATTTTAGAGAAAAAATCATCCCAAATGTCTTTAGCTTGTTCTGTTGAAATAATGTCATGCAGCTTACATAACTTGAAAAACATGTACTGAATATTGTGCAGCTGGCTTGAAGAAACGAAAATGCTTACCTGGTTATCGATGAAAACATTAAAGAGTTTTAGTGCCAGTGGATTTACGGCCTTACGATTAAGCAGGAAGTCGAGGCAAATGTTGTTGTCCCAAATATACTTATGAATCATATTTTTCCTTTAGGGCTAAAAAAAGAGCATCATCATCGCTAAAATCACTCTCATCAGGATAAGGCGAATAGTATTTCAATTTTTTTTGCAAAAGTGTGTTTTCAGGATGTTTTGTAGCCATTGCTTTTAATTCCTGATAGGTGGCATCATTCATTTTGTCTGATTTTCGTCTTTCGGGTTCGTTAAGTTTAATGTAAAAACGTTCCGGCATATTCGCAGGAATTTTTTTTACAATGTAGTTGTTATCTTTTTTTTCAATTTCTATGATATGGTCTTTGGGATTTGCCTGCTTCGGACGTTTATAGAAAATATTGCCTCTTATTTTTTTTTTATGATAATGGGGAGTAGGTTCTTCTGCTGTTAATTTTTTATTTTCCTTCTCTTTTACGGGTAAAGATAAATCTTCCTCTTTTATGAGAATACCGATCGGAAGAGTCGTTTCCCATGAAGCAGGAGGGTTTTGAATAATATACCCGGTGGTGGTTTTTAAAAGAGTCAGTTGCATAACTTAATAAAGATAACCATATTATTTTTCTAACTCATATTTTGCTTTTAAAGCATCGTACAATAAGTCGTCATCAGTCTTGTCAGAAGCTTTGTATTGGTAGTGAGGAGGCGTACTTTCATGCAATGCTTTGATAAAGTCATCTTTGGGGTTTTGCTTATATAGCACTTGGGTCTTTTTAAATGCATTACTTTCCTGAGAATTTGACTCCTTTATTTTTTCTTCAGGTATAATATTTTCCCTGTCAATCTCAATGAAAAATTTGTCCGCAAGATCCTGTGGAGGATTGACTAAAACAAACTCATTGTTTTTTTTTATAATATGTAGTTGCATGGCCAATTTTTTACAATTCAGAAATGGTATTGTTCTGTAATTTATAACTCTTTTTACACTTTGTACAGTGTAATTCGGGGGAAAGTTTGTTGCCACATTTACAAACAAATCCATGTTGTTTTGCGGGGTTGCCGTAACATAAGGTATATGGAGGGATATCCTTTGTTACAACACTGCCGGCACCAATAAATGCATATTCAGAAATAGTGAGATTTCCCATTATTGTTGAATTAGCACCGATGGAAGCACCCTTTTTTATAGTGGCACCAATATGTTTTCCCGGATATTGTTTTGATCTTACATTTGAGTTGTTTATAAAGGTTGCATTAGGTCCAATGAAAACATCGTCTTCAATGGTGATGCCATCCCACAAATACACACCAGATTTTACCGTTACATTATTTCCCATAACAACATCATTTTCAATGAAAGTATGACAGTTAATATTACAATTTTCTCCGATCCTTGCATTTTTGAGAATAACAGAGAATTGCCAAACCTGGGTGTTTTTGCCAATGTTTTTACTTTGCACATCGGCCAATGCATGTATCATCTAATAAAGTTTAGATAAGTTTGATAATTACGGATATAATCCTCCTCATCATATCCATGTGATGTTAGTACAAGACAAATGGCTCCTGCTGAAAAATTAAGTTCATGTGCCCATATGCCAGGAGGTATATGTAATCCATAATAAGGCCGATTAAGGTTTACAATTTTTTTATGTGTACCGTCGTCTAACAGCACATCAAAACTACCGCTTGCAGCAATTAAAAATTGATGGCATTCTTTATGTGCATGAGCACCCCGATCCTCTCCGGCAGGAATATCATATAAGAAAAAGACTCTTTTTGTTTTAAAAGGTACTTCATGTTGGTTCTCAAAAATTGAAATATTTCCAGCTCGATTTTTTACAGTGGGCATTTCAATGACAGCACAGTCATATATTTTGGGATGTTTTTTCACTTTATTAAAGTTTGGAAAGATGAAAAATCTCTTATATAGTCTTCTTTAGAAAAATCTGTGCTGGCCAGGATTAGTGCCAGGGCATTAGTAGAAAAATTTTCAATACTTCTCCATATCATTTTAGGGACATATAGCCCATAATATGATCTGTTTAAACTATATTTCTTCTCTTCTTTCCCATCGTGAAGCACTACATCAAAACTGCCGGAAAGTGCTACTATTAATTCGTGGTTTTCTTTAAATGCATGGCCCCCTCTGTATTCCCCTCCTGGCACATCATATATCCAATACACCCGTTGTATACCAAAAGGTATATGTTGTTTTTCCTCAATGATGCTGAGGTTTCCTCTTTTGTCGAGGATTTTGGGGAGGTTGATGAGCTTAGGATTCATTCCCAATTTTTTTTAGAATTTTTGCCGGAATACCACCCGCAAGGACATTTTCTGGTATACTTTTCGTGACAATTGCCCCACTAGCAATAACGCTGTTTTCTCCTATGGTTACTCCTTTTAATATTTTAACATTCGAACCAATCCATACATTATCTTGAATTTTCACTTCTGCTTTTTCGTATTCATGCCCACCAAAGCGCAAAGCTGGATCAATATTATGAAAATCCGAATCATAAATTTCTACATTAGTCCCTATCAATATATTGTTCCCAAGTGTTATTTCTTTTTCAGCAATAGCGACAAAATTGTTGTTGAAATAAACTTTTTCCCCTATGGTTATCCTTGAATTTTTTGTCCTTGCTTCAAAATGGGCGTTGGTTGAATAGAAAAATGGAGAGGGATAATAACCAATTTGAACATTCTTAGAAAAATTGATTTGTCCCTGGCCTAAAAAAAGAGCAGGTTGAATAATATTGGGTTTCCCATTTATTTGGTTTGTGGAAAGTTTTTTAAATACAGCAATTCTTATTTGCTGCAAATTATGCACCCAAAAATTTAGTATAAATTGTTTCAAGTATTTCATGAATGAATGACCTCCCAGGTAATTTTGGGTCTTAAAATTCCCGGTACTTTATTTAAACTATGGCCTTTATTAAATGAAGTATCTTCGATTTCAAAGGTGAGGATGTTCTCATTTTTATATAGTACGTACTTTTGATTTTCAGCAACAACTAATTTTATTCTATATTTATCAGCATTTAAAAAGTAAGGCGGAATCGTTGCCAAAAGTTCATAAGTTCCCTTTTTTGAATCTTTATTTTGTGAAATAAAACATGGGGCTTCAAAAAGTTGAATGTCATCTGTTGTAAATATATTAATACTTGAAGTAATATTTGAATTCTCTAAGTGGTTTTTGAGCTTAATAAAAATTTTAACTCCTGATTCTACATCAATATTTTCTCCAATTAGCGGGGTTAGTTTTATTTCTTTGGGTTGTATCCCTTTATTATTCTGATCATTTTCCTCAATAAAAACTTGGTTTTGTGTAGTACCTGCGTTTCCTCTCTGATAAAAATCTACTGTTTTGTCAGCTGTATCTCCATAAATAATGTTTCCATTCTGTATTAAAACCCCTCTGTTACAAAGTTTTTTCACACTTGCCATATTATGACTCACAAACAACACCGTCCTCCCATCATTGGTACTCACATCCTGCATTTTCCCGATGGCCTTTTTCTGGAACTCCGCATCGCCTACCGCCAGTACTTCATCAACCACGAGAATTTCCGGTTCCAGGTGGGCCGCCACGGCAAAGCCCAGGCGTACCGTCATACCGCTGGAGTAACGCTTCACGGGGGTATCTAAGTATTTGGCCACGCCGGCAAATTCCACGATCTCGTCGAGCTTGCGGGAGATCTCCCACTTGCGCATGCCCATGATGGTGCCGTTCATGTAGATGTTTTCGCGGCCCGTCATCTCGGGGTGAAAGCCGGTGCCTACCTCTAAGAGTGAGGCCAGGCGGCCTTTCACGCTGATGCTCCCGGTGGTGGGGGAGGTAACGCGGCTAAGGACTTTCAGCAGGGTGCTTTTGCCTGCTCCGTTCTTGCCAATGATGCCGAGTACTTCGCCTTGTTTTACTTCGAGGTTGATGTCTTTCAAAGCGGCGATGTGCTCTCCTTTGGTGGCCTTGGCGGTGCGGTCGTTGACGCCGCCTACGAGGGCGTAGGGGTCGTCTTTTCCACGTATGTTCATGGCCCACCAGCGGTTTAGGTCGTGGGAGAGGGTACCGGTGCCTATTTCACCGAGGCGGTAAATCTTGGAGAGGTTTTCTATTTTGATAACTGTATTGCTCATTTTTTTCACTAATGTTTTTTGCACTGGGTGCGGGTTGCTTCGCAACTTTTTGTGTCACCGAATGACGTTAATTAACGCGAATTATGCACTGCGTGCGGGCGGTTGCTTCGCAACGTTTTTTGGTCCACGAATTATACGAATTACACGAATTATAAGAACTGCAAGCAGTTCTAAAATAATGTTGCTTTGCAACATAAAGGCCGAAGGCCCAAAATTCGTACAATTCGTGAAATTCGTGGACCCCAAAACAAAACGGCGTAAGCCGTTTAAATATTTTATTTGTGGACTCCCTTTAAGCTTCATTAAAGGTTGTATTTCTCTTTGAGAGCTGCGTAGAGCAAATCATCGTCCGATTGATCGGTTGGGGGATATGGACGATAGGTTTCCAGAAGGCATTGGAGAAATTCGTCCTCCGGAAACTTTTCAGCAAGCGTCTTTAATTTGTTGTATGTTGGGTTTATTGATAACTGGTCATTGCTCATTGCTAACTGGTCATTGCGTTTCCTCCATGCCTACGGCACGGTGAGTCACAGTAAGCCCACCGGAGAAAGATCGTTTTTTACTACGGTGCAAAAATAGAGAAGTTTCGGTGGAGATAGAAAAAAGCGTGAACAAAAAGCTGCTTGAATCATCTGTTCAATACATAAGAAAAGAACCATTCTGGAATATTTTCATCGTCGCATTTTATTTCCACATCCGAGCCATCCGTTATTTCAGCAAAGAAGAAACTTTCTTTGCCTGAATTATCGAAAAGGAAAGCTCTGTCTGAAACTTTGATAGTTTTATATAAAAGTGCCAAAGAACGCTTGTATCTTGCCCGGATTGTTGCTTCGGGTACCGAATGTCCTTTTTGGGTAACTCTTATATTGACACGATTAACATTTATATCAGCCGATTCAGTAGCGATGTAATACAAATAAATACGGTATCCGTTTTGTTTGGCCGTTGTAATAAAATCAATTTTTGAAGGGTGACTTAAAACTGTTTCAAAAGTGAAAGAATGACCAGCTTTAGCATGTTGAATTCTTAATAAAGCAGCAATGTCAGCAGCAATGTAAGAGTTCAATAATTTTTTAGGAATAAATACTTTTTGATTAGAGATGTAAAATTGGTCAATAAATCTGTTGACAGGTAGTTTTACAGATGATGCACCTTCATTTGAAATAAAATTTTGTAATTCGGAGGTGGTAAGTTTTAGTTGATGATTTTTTAGGTTGAAATAACCATTTTTTCGTAATTCTGCTTCAATATCATCGGCATTAATTAAGAAACCGAGATTGATGTTATCAGGAATTTTATTAATAATGGTTGTTTTACCAGACCCATTAGGGCCCGCGAAAAGCCTGAGACGTTTTTGGGCCATGGGTTATATTACAATAACTTAAATTTTTTTTCGAGATTACGATGCGTGTAATTTAATCGATGCTTAACAATTTTTTCACCATTAGGGCGCATTTCAACAATGTTTCTACCTTCTTTGAAGATGACTGATAATTTTTCCTTTATTGCATTTTTAAAGCTTTCTGATGTTGCTTTTCTTGCCACTATCGGAATTATTTTCATTTCATTTATTGACGTTAAATGTTTGTGCATCACAACGGGATTTAATTTTGGTTTTGTGTTGTAAATATAGGCATTTTTTTAAGCCATTTTCAAGATTATGTGTATCATGTTATCAATGTAAAATCATACTTTTATTAATCCATATTTCGTGGCTGAGGACTTTCATCCGAGTACTTCCCCCTGTTTTACTTCCAGGTTGATGTCTTTGAGGGCCGCTATGTGCTCGCCTTTGGTGGCCCTGGCGGTGCGGTCGTTAACGCCGCCTACGAGGGCGTAGGGGTCGTCTTTGCCGCGGTTGTTTATGGCCCACCAGCGGTTAAGGTCGTGGCTTAATGTGCCGGTGCCTATTTCGCCTAGGCGGTAAATCTTCGAAAGATTTTCTATTTTGATTACTGTATTGCTCATGTTTTCCACTAATGTATTATTGGCCCTTCGGGCGGTTGCTTCGCAACGTGATTTATCCGCAGATGACGCAGATAGACACAGATGATTGTTGCTTGCGCAACATTGGTTTTATCCGCAGATAAACGCAGATTGTTGTTGCTACGCAATTTTGTTTATCCATGTATGCTCCTGTTTGTCTTGTACTTTCGCTACTAACTAATATAAGCCTGGGTTTTGTTTTTAATATCTGCGTCCATCTGCGTCATCTGCGGACGGTAGCCTAATCGCGAAGCGATTTAAAATTCGCGTTCATTCGTTAAATTCGTGGACCCAAAACAAAACGGCGCAAGCCGTTAAAATATTTTTATTCGTGGACTTATGCTACTCGTAAAGAATCAGATCTAATTCTTCGATTTTTTTAAAACCTTTATCTGAGGTAATAAGCGGGGAATCGTAATAAATAGCTGTCGCAGCTATTATACAATCTGGTAATTTGATGGAATACTTTCTCCTGAGGGTTATTACCAGGGATTTTATTTTATCATTTATATCAATAATTGCAAAACTATCCAGCATAAGCTTTATGGTCTCAACTTCATCGTCAGAAATCATTTTATATCCTAACAATTCGAGTTGGGAGATGAAGGAGATAAAAATTCTTTTACCATTTAGAACTTCTGCAAGCGTCGTGTCACCATTTAACAAATAAATAGCTGTATTTGTATCTATAAATATTTTATTCCCATTCATCTCTCATCTTTTTTTGAAGGCTCAAGCCATCTTCTTTAAATTTTACAGCCCCACAAAATTTGTAAGCATCAAAACCTTTATCACGGGATTTATGTCTTTCTATCTTTTCGAGATGTTTTTTGATCTCTTCTTTTGAGTCTTTTTTACTGATTTTTGTAATCATGATGGTGGATTTATTTTAATTACTGTATTGCTCATTTTTTTACTAATTTTTTATTGGCCCTTCAGGCGGTTGCTTCGCAACGTGATTTATCCGCAGATGACGCAGATAGGCACAGATGATTGTTGCTTGCGCAACATTGGTTTTATCCGCAGATAAACGCAGATTGTTGTTGCTACGCATATATATGCTCCAGTCTGTCTTGGACTTTCGCTACTAACTAATATGAGCCTGGGTTTTGTTTTTAATATCTGCGTTCATCTGCGTCATCTGCGGATAACAAAAAATCGCGAAGCGATAATAAATTTTTGCGGATTACACTGTATCGATAAAGTTTCTCTCCGTTTTATGAAACACCACGATACCTGCCGTCAGCAATATGGTTGCAAAGGCGATGCTGTACCCAAGACTCATCCAGCTGAAGTGGCCGGCACCCAGGAAGGCATATTTGAATGTTTCCATGAGCGGGGTGATGGGGTTGGCCAGGATAAGCATTTTTAGTTTGCCATCGGGGATGGTGCTGAGCGGATAGATCACCGGGGTGGCATACATCAGCAGTTGTACCCCAAACTGTAACAGGAAGGTGAGGTCGCGGTACTTGGTGGTGAGACTGGTGAATATGAGGCCTGCACCCAGACCAAACATGGCCATGAGGAGTACCAGCAGGGGTAACAACAGGATGTGCATGTTGGGTTGTACGCTGGCTTCGCCCGATATCAGATAATAAGCATACACAGCCAGGAAAAAGACAAACTGTATCCCGAATTTTATGAGTCCCGATGTGACTTTGGCAAAGGGCATGATGAGCCGCGGGAAATAGACTTTTCCAAAGATGTCGGCATTCTCCTTAAATGTTTTGGAGGTGGTGTTGAAGCTTTCGGCAAAGTAGTTCCAGAGAACCACACCGGCCAGGTAGAAGAGGGTGCCGGGAACGCCATCGGTACTGATCTTGGCGATATTGCCGAACACCAGGATATATATGGCGGTGGTGAGGATAGGCTGCACCACAAACCAGATGGGACCCAGGACGGTTTGCTTGTAAATGGTGATGACATCCCGCTTGACGAACATATAGAGCAGGTCGCGGTACTGCCATATTTCTTTGAAATTGATGTCGAATGCATGCCGCTTGGGGCGGATGATGAGGTCGTAATTTTCAGTCATTGGTTATATGTGAGTGGGTTGCTTGCGCAACGGTTTTTTTGTCCACTGATGGCACAGATTTTATTAGTAATTGGTTATTGATAACTGATCATTGATTTATGCCCTGCGGGCGGCTGTTGCTTCGCAACCTTTTTTTGTTCACGAATTCATCGAATTTCACGAATTGTGCACTGCGTGCGGCTTGGTTGCTTGCGCAACTTTGGGTTGTCCGCAGATGTCGCAGATGGACGCAGATTAATGGTTATTGGTAATTTATTAAAAACTACTTTCTGGTTTTTTTGAGATTCTTCGCAGGCTCAGAATGACAGATCTGTTTGGGCTGAATGATTCTTTTGTCCGCAGATGAACACAGATTTATTGATCATTGATCATTGGTAATTGATCATTGACTTATGCCTTGCAGGCGGCTGTTGCTTCGCAACTTTTTTTTGTCCACGAATTTAACGAATTAAACGAATTTATGCACTGCGTGCGGCTTGTTGCTTGCGCAACTTTGGGTTGTCCGCAGATGGCACAGATGAATACAGATGATTGGTCATTGATTATTGATAATTGGTCATTGACCTATGCCCTGCGTGCGGATGTTGTTTCGCAACTGGGTTGTGTCCACGGATTAAAAGGTCATTGATAATTGATTATTGTTCATTGAACATTGATCATTGGTCTTTCTAAAACAGTAATTCAAAGTTTTTTCTTTTCAGTCCAACTTTAAGCGCTTTATCACCAGTCCAAAGAGGATGGTTGAGATAAATTGATAAAGCAACAAATGGAGTATCTTTTTCATCGATGTCTTTGCAAAGCATGTACGCTTTTTTCTTTGAGGTTTGATCGATTAAAGCAATTGGAACGAACTGAATACACTCCAGAAGATTGTTTAGAATAATATAGAACTCCTGTTCATTAAGCTTTGAATTCTTAAGCAACTTTTCTTTATGAGCATAAATCTCGTAAATAAGATAATTTGGAGCATAAAACAGGATATCACTTTCAAAAAACAGATCTCTGATTCTTGACTGATCAGGTATTAAGGCTGAGAAAATAATATTGGTATCGACAACCAGGGCTTTTTTGTTCATTTTTTCTTTGTACTCAAAAAGTCCTCCTTGTTTTTGTTCCACCAATCAAGATTTAGATCTTCGGCTATCTGGAGAATATTGTCGTTTATTTGCGATTTATAAATCAGATCCTCTGTTTGTAATCGTTTCACGAGTCTGATAAGGTAATCCTGATCTAATCCTTTCTTGTTAATGGTTAAAATAAGGCTGTTTTTTTTATTTTCAATTTGTATGTTTTGCATGGTATGGTCTTTTATCGGTTATAGGTAAAGTTAATCAGTTTGATTGATTTTATCAATTATAGTTTTTATTTCGCTCAGGTTGTGGGAGCGTTTTCCTATTTTGATTACTGCATTGCTCATTTTTTTCCACTAATTGTACTTGGCCCTGCGGGCGGCGGTTGCTTCGCAACTAAGGGTTGTCCGCAGATGGCACAGATGAATACAGATTATTGGTAATTGACCATTGGTAATTGATCATTGATCATTGCGTTTCCTCCACGCCTGCGGCGCGGTGGGTCACAGTTGGCCCACCTGGAAAAAACATATTGTACTACGTTACAAAAATAGGGAAGTTTCGGGGAAAGTGGATAAAAATGGAGGGGAATTTGGGGTTTACGGGGGTAGGGGCGGAAGTTCAGAGGGTTAGGAGGTGGCTTGCGACATTTTGTCCACGAATTAATGCACTGCGTGTGGCTTGTTGCTTCGCAACTTTTGGTCACCGAATGGCACGAAAAAACGCGAATTATTCCCTTCGAACATTTGTTGCTTCGCAACACTTTAGAATCGCTGCTTGCAGTTCTTTCCCATTCTTGTTCTTTGCGACATTCAGTGACACCTCAACAAACGGTGCAGCCGTTTAGTAGTCTATCTGTAAACATCTTTTTCCTTAAAATATGATTATTTTGGGTTTTAAGGTATTCTCCGGATTATGGTTGGTTTAAAAATGATAATTTATGAATATTTGGTGACTTATCTTTAGAATAGGTTATTGATGGTTCTTTTATGCTGTAATCTCGGTTTTCCAAGATTAATGAGTATTCCCAGTCTTTTATTTGTCGCTTTAAGGTAATTTAAAAGCTGTGACTGGTGTCCAGAATTCAGATCGCATAAAGCCTTTGTTTCCACGATTATTTTGTCGTAGCAGATGAAGTCTGCAGTGTATTTTTTCTTTAAAGTGTGGTTTTTGTAACTTATCTCTAGTGGTACTTCCCTTTTGTATGGGATGTTTTTGTTTTTGAATTCAATTTCGAGTGCTTCCTGGTAGACAGCTTCGAGGAAACCCGGGCCAAGTTCGCGGTGGACTTCCATTGCGGCACCAATAATTTTAAAGGATTCATCCTTGTAAAGGATTTGATTTTGGGCTAAGAGATCTGGCATGAATTATGAGTTTTTGGTTTTGAACTAATGGTTATGTGCTGCGTATAGCTGTTGCTTCGTAATGTTTTTGTCTCCAAATGATACGAAAGAACGCGAATGTATAGGCTACTGCCTTCATGTTGCGATGCAACATCTTTTAATTCGCGTTAATTCGTGCCATTCGGTGACTTTTAATAAAACGGCGAAGCCGTTAAAATAATCTAATTAAAAATCTTTATTATCGGAAAATTAGGTGATTGGATATTTAAGGTTTTGTGTTGTTTTGCTGAAAATAAATTATGAATATCTCTGATATGAGCTAATAGCTAACAAGTTTCTTCACGCGCTCATCCAGTGCTTTCTGGTCTTTGGTGAAAGCAGCCACGCCGGCCAGTGTGAGGAGCGTGTCGATGGCTGTTTCGCCCCGGGAAATCAGACTGGCCCAGCGGTCGTGACGGGGAATTTTGCCATCATCGGTGATGAAGAGTTCTTCGATGGGCGTGAGGTGTGGAAAAATATCTGTGATGCCTTCTTCGCGGAGGATATCCACCAGTTCCCATGCCGATTGGGGCGGATGGGTGCGGAACTCACGGAAGAGCCGTTTTTCGTTTTCTGAGACATTCCAAAGCTTGTCTATTTGGATCTCGGAGGTGGCGACGCCCGGTTCATAAACGATGTGGAAATCGTGGTCGGTCATGGGTGTGAAGGGGCCGGTGAGTTTTTCCAAACCTTCGGAAAGCACCTTAGCGGGGATGGTCATGACATCAATGCCGCACAGTGCCGGCAGTTGCGTGTAGTCGCGGATACTGGCGGCGATGAGTTTGGTTTTCAGGGATAGGTCATGCCTCAGGGTATGGAGACATTTCTGGGTGTGGTGAACGGTTTTTTCTCCGGGTCCGGAAGCCTCCCCCAGGTGGTTGTCTTTCATGTAGGCTCCGATGCGTCCCATAAAAACATTTGTATAGGCCGGTTTAGCCAGCAGGGAAGCCAGCATATTCTGGCGCACGCTGAACAGGAGGGTGAAGTTTACCGGTATTCCCATTTCGTGGAGCTTACGCGCTCCCAGCAGTCCGGATGGAGACATAGGGACTTTTATCAGAAAATTTTTGGGTGCGATATTGTGAAAACGCTGGCCATAATGAACGATGCCATCCACATCATGTGTGACATCGGTATGCAGTTCGACGCTAACCATACCGCCATAGCGTCTTACCAGTCGCAGGGCATGCAGTGCGTTGAGCAAAAATGCAATTTCCACAATGCGTTTCTGAGGTGGCAGCTCATCGAAACGTCCGGCATTTTCTTTGATGATCTTGTCGTATATGCCCTTTTGAACCTCCTTGTTGAGCAGCGTGTTGTTGGTGGTTACGGCACTCACTTCAGGGGTGATGAGTTGGTCGATGGCTTCGATATCTCCTGTGTCGAGCCATAATTCACTGCCCGTCTCTTTACAGGCTTTCATCAGGGGTTGTGAAGGATTGGCATTTACTTTTTGGTCATCAAACCGGTTAATCAATTCCGGTAATATTTGTTCGGGAATGGGTTGTGTACTCATAGTTCTATCGTTTTTAGCCTAAGATAGTTAAGATTTGGGAGAAATACAAGAGGCGGGGAGCGGGGGAGCATAGGGGGTGGAGCATGGGGCATGGAGCATGGGGCAAGGAGAGATGAGAGATGAGGGTTGAGATGTGAGCAAAGAAGGATGAGGGTTGAGGGCATGGGTTTATGAAATTGGAATCCTTCTTTTTATGGTGGACGAGCCCCTGCGGGGCGACAGTTTGGTAGCAATGATGTTGCTGTGAGAGGAAAAGCCCCGGCAGGGGTGACACCATAAATCAAGAGGATTATGGAAAATCTATGCCATCAGAATATTTCAATATAAATGTTCCAAGAGACTAGCCCATGTCTTTAGGCCGGGGATTCTTTGAGGCCATAACACTTCTTTGTCAGCCGGCTTTGAGCCGGCTTCTAAGAAAAAACTAATCTCTTGAATGTTTTTCGAAAAACAGGCTTGAAGCCGGCTCTCCTGATTTGTGTGGCGTTTCAAATATTCCCCCGGCTAAACCCGGGGGCTATACTCATTATAAATTCTATGGATCGAAATTATTGTTCTTTTTTTCCCTATCATGATGGATCAGACCCGGTATGTTCTTATTCATCAATACTCCCGGCTAAATCAGGGGGTTAGACTCATTGTATTTCGTTGGGCGCAAGCAGAAAAACATTGTAATTCACTTGAAAATATAACTATTGGTGAATAAAATCACGAAAAGTATTATCTTTGAATAAAAAAGAAAATGTATTCAAGGTACTTAAGAGAAAGAATTGAAAAAAGAATAGGTTCAGGTAAAGCGATAGTTGTTATTGGACCAAGGCAGGTAGGTAAAACAACTCTAATTGAATCAATACTTGAATCAAAAGACTATTTGCTACTTGATGGAGATGACCCCAAAACAAGGACATTATTAACAGAACCGAATACAGAACAAATACGAGCAATTTTAGGGAAATATAAATTTGTATTTATTGACGAAGCCCAAAGAATTGAAGGAGTTGGACTAACAATGAAAATTATTACAGATAGGTTCAAAGATGTTCAATTATTTACAAGTGGTTCATCTTCTTTTGATTTAACTAATAGGATAAATGAACCGTTGACTGGCAGAAAATGGGAATATCAATTATTTCCAATTTCGTGGGAAGAATTTGAAAACCATCATGGTTATTTGAATTCAGAACAACAGTTAGAAAATAGATTACTTTATGGATTCTATCCTGATGTTCTGAATAATGTTGGGGATGAAATTAGTGTTCTTCGAAATTTGGTAAATAGCTATTTGTACAAGGATATTTTATCATATTCTGATATTAGAAAGCCTGACGTGCTTGAAAAACTGGTTCAGGCATTAGCTCTTCAGGTAGGAAGTGAAGTAAACTATTCAGAATTGGCACAGATTGTTAATGTGGATAAAAATACGATTAGTAAGTACATTGATATTCTTCAAAAAGGATATATTATTTTCAAATTGGGGAGTTTTAGTAGAAATGTTCGAAATGAAATAAAAACGAACAAGAAAATTTATTTCTTTGATAATGGTGTTAGGAATATGGTTATAGGCAATTTTAATCCAATAGAATTAAGAACAGATAAAGGTGCCTTATGGGAAAACTTTTTAATATCCGAGAGAATAAAACAAATCGAGTATAAGCAGAGTCTTGCACGAACATATTTTTGGAGAACCAAACAACAACAAGAAGTTGATTTTGTGGAAGAAAACAGTGGCAAAATAACAGGATACGAATTTAAATGGAAAAAAAAGAAGACTTCTAAATTGCCTAAGACATTTATTGAATCATATGATGCAGCGAGCAATGTGATAGATAAAGATAATTTTAGAGAATTTGTAATAATGAAGTAAGGTCAACGCCCAACAAAATTATCATACACCAGCTGTGGCATCATAGCAAATGAATTCTATAAATCAAGAATAAAGATTATTTCAATATTAATAGTTCATGAGGTTAGCCCCCGTCTTCAGGCGGGGGATTCTTTAATAGGACAACTTCTCATTTTAGCCGGCTTCTGAAGATAACAAATGCTTTGTCTGTTTTTTGGAAAGCCGGCTTGAAGCCGGCTCATGCTCATTGGTTGGTACGTTCTTTATCCCCCGGCTAAACCCGGGGGCTATACTCATTATAAAACCCTTCCATCATTTTTCCCTTTTCATGTCGTGACTCCCGCAATTTCCGTTAAATTTGTAATTCAATTTTTTTGAAACAAGAATTTCAGGGATGATAAGAACCATATATTTACCGGGATTGCTGATGCTGATATTGGCAGTAAGTTGCGGTCCGTCGCAGGAGGAGTTGGCCGGGGAGAAGTTGCAGGAGGCAGAGATGCTGCGGGACAGCGGCAAGTTTAATCTGGCACGGCTTAAACTGGATACGCTGATGAGGGAGTATAAAAGCCTCACAGAGCAGGTGGCTGATGCCAAAAGATTGTTGGCAGACATCGACCGGAAGGAAAAAGAGCGAAATCTGGCTTACCTGGACAGTATGATTGCGGTGAAAGAGAAAGAGCTGGAACCCCTGATGAAAAACTTTATCCGGTCGGATGAATACGGTGCCAAACCGATACTGATTCATAAGCGGCAAAGACCAGAGAATAGTTACAATCGGACCTTTCTCCGGGCGCACTTAGATACCGAAGGTGAATTCTACATCTCCAGCAGGTATTTCGGGGATAAATGGATTCATCACAATCAGATAAAAGTATATAATGCAGGAGAGTCTGTGACGTCAGAGAAAGTCCCCGAAGATGGTTTTCACAACCGTCGATTTGAGGATGGCGGCAATAAATGGGAAATCGTCAATTATATGGATGGTGCTGACAACGGAGCCATCAATTTTATTGCCACCAATCCGGATCAGCCGCTGAAGGTACAGTTTATCGGTGAGGGATATTACTACATTGTCATGGAGAAATTCGACAAAGAGGCCATTCGTGATGGCTATGAGACCTCTTTTGTGTTGAAGGAACTTGCCGGGCTGAAGAAAGAGCGGGAGAAGGTGAGGAAGGAGTTGAGAGTTGAGGGTTGAGAGGTGAGAGATGAGGGTTTTGAGCTTTGAGTTGCTACGCAACTTTTGGGTGTCACCTAATTTGCACGAATGAACGCGAATTGCACTGCGTGCGGCTTGTTGCTACGCAACTTGTGGTTTCCGCAGATGAACGCAGATATTTGGTCATTGATAATTGATAATTGCACTGCGTGGGGCTTGTTGCTTCGCAACTTGGGGAGTCCGCAGATGACGCAGATGAACGCAGATTATATAGTTTTACCTGAATTCCCCCAAGGGTGACTTTGCGTAAGGTCCGCAGTACACCGGATGTGGAGCAAAGAGCATGGACTTGTTGGCAATCAGGCGTAATAGCGGAATGCTCAAAGCAGAAAAATCTACCAGATGTATAGCTATTCCGGATTCTAAAGTGAATCAATCCCCCTCCTTGGGAGGGGCTAGGGGAGGCCCCATTCTCACCCGTTCCGTTCCACCTCGTCCAGATTAAGAACGAGCATATAGCCAATATGACTGATGCGTAGATAAAGTTTCTTTTTACCCTGAATTTCTTCCACTTCGCCCTCAATTCCTTTGAGTGGTCCGCTGGTGATGGTTACTTTTTCTCCTTTTTTGAGGGTATTGGATTCCACCGAGAAAGCCAGTTTGTTTTCGACTGTGCGACGCATGGCTTCAATTTCCCTTTCGGGGATGGCGACTGCCTGTCCTTTGTGGGATACATAAGCTACCACTCCGCGGGCATTGAAGACATCGCGGTATTGCTGTGGTTTTATTTTTATGAAGATATAGGAACTGATGACCGGTACTTCCACCCATTTCTTGCGGTCGCTCCATTGACGTTGCTCACGCTTGAGCGGCAGATAGGTTTCAATACCAAGCATTTTTAATTCCTCGTATACTTTTTTTTCGGCCCTGGACTTTGTGTAAAGGGCATACCAGCTGGGTTCAGTGTTTTTTTCCAAAATTCCTTCCTTTTTTGACAGGACGAAAATAGAAAATTTAATGTGAAGGGGCAAGAGGAGGGGAGTTAGGGTTGAGGAATGAGGGTTGAGGAATGAGGAATGAGGAATGAGGGTTGTGGGGCTGTTAGCTCCTGGCTCTTAGCTGTTAGGATTAATAGTCGGCTTTTATGAAGCTGGTATTATGTCTTTTATAGTGGATTAGCCCTGTCGGGCAGTCTTATTATAAAACTTATGAGTGGTGTAGGTTGTTTTGTTATGAATGTGCCTCATGAGATTAGCCCCCGTCTTTAGGGGGGGATTCTTTGAAGCCACCACCCCTTAACGTCAGCCGGCTTCTAAAAAAATACCAATTCCCTGAACATTTCTCGAAAAGCCGGCTCGAAGCCGGCTCTAATGACCTGTGTGGCGTTTCATTATTTCCCCGGCTAAACCCCGGGGGCTAAACTCATTATAAAATTCTATGCATCTGGCACATAAAATTCTCAATCATTGGTGTCCGGTTAATAGATTGAGATTGCTTCACTACGTTCGCGATGATGGGCTTTTGTAAGAGAATTACTAAAATTAAAATCCTAACCTGAATAATTCACAAATTATCTATTACAATGCTCAACTACCTGCGAACTAAAATCGTCCTCAATAAAATTGATTTGAAAATAATTCATTATTCCCTTCAACAATTTTATCTGCGGTTGATTTTATTTCTTGCTATTTGAGCATCTCATTACGAAAATTAATGAATTAATCAGGCTAAAAATCGTTTCTTTTTGTTGGAAAAAGATATTTTTGTTGATGAGAAAAATATTTAAAAAATGGAAACAAACAAAAACGGACGAATACTTCCCCTTTTTATTCTCAGAATAGCGGTTGGCTGGCTCTTTCTTCACGAAGGACTGTATAAGCTTTTTACTCCGGGATGGACAGCTCAGTATTACCTGGCTCAATCGGAGGGACCGTTGCAGGGACTTTTTCAATGGATGATCTCCAATGAAGTTATTACCGAAATTGCCAATTACGGAGTGGTGATATTACTTATTGCTACCGGCTTATTGCTGATGACCGGCTTTTTAGAGCGCGTAGCTTCAGCTGCCGGAATGGTGCTGTTGGTGTTTTTCTATCTTTCTTACCCGCCCTTTGGTGAAATCAGCGATGTGATGGCTGAAGGCAATTACCTGATTGTGGATAAAAATATGATTATGTTTCTGGTCTTGTGGGTGATATGGAAAATGAGGCCCGGGAAGCAGTGGGGGCTTGACAGATTGATGCATGGCGCATGGGGCAAGGAGCAGAGAGCATAGCGCATGGAGCATGGAGCATGGGGCATGGAGCAGAGAGCAGAGAGCGTGGAGCGTGGAGCATTTTCGTAAATGAGTATTTTGGCGGCAAGCGTAACGCAGCAAGTGGTACTTTATGGACAGACACTAATTAACGAACGCAATAAACAGACAATATGAACAGACGAGATTTATTAAAAGGCCTTGCCGGTGTTCCTTTTATCGGGGCGTATGGCTATATGTTTGCAAGGAAGATGGTTGCTGAAAAGACTGAGGAAGCAGGTGCTTTTCAGAAATTTGTGAGGTCAAAAATATTGCCTTCCGGAGCGGAGCGGTCTGCGCAGACATCCGGAGGAAAAAAAGTGCGGATAGGACTTGTGGGATTTGGCATCAGGGGCAAACAGCTGATGAAATCACTGGGTTTTATGACGCCTGAAGATATTGACCGGATGAACGATCGACAAAGGAAACTTTTTCAGGATCAGCCCGATCTGAATATAGAAATTACCGGTGTGTGCGATTTGTACAAACCACGACTGGAGGAGGCGGCACGTGCGGGAGCCAATAATGACAGGGAAGGATCTGCTTCTTTTAACCGTAAACCGGTAAAGCAATATGGTCGATTTGAAGATTTGATTGGGGCTTCAGATGTGGATGCGGTGGTGATTGCCACCAGTGACCATTGGCACGGGCCCGTTGCGGTGATGGCGGCCAATGCCGGAAAGCATGTTTATTGCGAAAAAGCCCTGACACAAGCCCTGGAGGATGTTTTTAGCGTGAGGGAAGCGGTGAAGAACAATCGGGTGGTGTTTCAGCTGGGGCATCAAAACCGGCAGGCCGAAAGTAACAGGATGGCTGCGAAGGTGGTACAGGCCGGGCTGCTGGGGAGTGTCAACCTGGTGGAGACAACCACCAACCGGAATTCTCCCAATGGTGCCTGGGTTTATGATATCCCGGAGGATGCCGGTCCTCACAATGTTGATTGGCAGCGCTTTCTCAGAAATACCAATACCCCTTTCAATAAAGAGCATTTCTTTCGTTGGCGTTTGTTTTGGGATTATGGCACCGGACTCAACGGCGATTTGATGACGCACGAATACGACAGTATCAACCAGATGCTGAATATGGGAATTCCGGAAATTGTGACTACTACCGGAGGTGTTTATCACTGGAAAGATGGTCGTGAAGTGCCGGATGTGCAGCAGACAGTGCTTGATTACCCGTCCCGAAACTTCTCATTGCTCTATTCCGCATCGCTGGCCAGTAACTTCTATCGTCCTAAAAAAGTAATGGGTGATGAAGCTTCCATTGAAGTGGGTGCAACGCTCAAGATGTTTGTGGATTCTGAATCGAAAATGTACGAAGAGTACCTCAACAATGAGGACATTTTGCCCAATCAGCCTATTGCCCTGACACAGGATATGCAGGCACAACTGGATGCAGTGAGTTCCGCTACCGAGAAATATTTTGCCTCCCGCGGACTCCTCTATACCTCGCAGGGTGGACGTATGGTGGATACTGCTCACCTGCACCTGGCAGAGTGGTTGCACGGCATCCGAACTGGTGCAGCGGTCAGTTGTGGCATCGATGAAGCTTTTGAGGAGGGAATTACCGCAATGATGGCGACCATTGCATATCGTGAAGGTCGCGTGGTCCGTTGGGATGGAGAGAGAGTGTTGTGAAGGCATGGGGCAAGGGGCAGGGAGCCAGGTGAGAGCGTTTTTTAGCTGTTTGCTCGTGGCTCTTAGCTCAGAGCTGTTAGGGCAAACAACTATGAGATGAAATTGGCACCAGGCTTTTATGGTTAATCAGCCCCTGCGGGGCGGCAGTATGGTAGCAATGGGTCTTACAAGATGGGGAAAAGCCCCGGCAGGGGTGACACCTTTTAATAATCTATCGGTGAGGAGTCTGAAGGACTCTCATGTTTATAGAAGTTAGAAGTTAGGCTTCCAGGGAAACCGACGCTGAAGGTGTCGTATATTTGTGGAAGAGAATTAGTTTAACCTTGTTGGCCCCTTTCAGGGATTGGGGTGATAATATGGTAAAACAGAAGATGGTTTAATTGTTTTCTCGTCGGGAGACGAGGGATGGAACGCCCCTCGTTCGGAAACGAGGGGCAGGGGGAGTGGAATATAACCACAGAGGACTCGGAGAACCACAGAGGTTGCTGCGCAACGTTTTAGAATCCGCAGATGGGAATGACAGAAGCTCAACCTCTTTTTTCTTCTGCCTCCTGCCTTATTTACACAGAGCTTCACGGAGTGGTTGAGTTATTAGTTTCGCTCCTACTACTGGCTACTGGCTACGCACTACTGACTATTCCCTAAGAGATTCTTCGCAGGCTCAGAATGACACACGCTCAATCTCTCTTTTCTTCTGCCTTCTATCTTCTGCCTTCTCCCTAAAAAAACAACCACCATCTTTTACAGAAAATCCTCTGGTAATGTGTAACTTTATACCCGAAACCGATCATCAAATATGATCAATAGAAAAGAACCAGTGTATGTACCAGGTAAAACCGCAAATATATCAGGTGAAAGTTGTTCTTCAGGGGATTGAGCCCTCCATATGGCGAAGGTTACAGATCCCTGCAGACCTTTTTTTACATGATTTTCATAAAGTGCTGCAAACGGCAATGGGATGGGAAAATCAACATTTGCATATGTTTCGCAAGGGGCGGAAAATGTTTGGTCAGTCGGACGATGAGTTTGTCAGCAATCCCAACTTTCTGGATTATACCATTGTGCGGGTGAACGATCTGTTGCGTAATCCCGGAGATGAGATGGTATATCAATACGATATGGGAGATGACTGGCGGCATACGATAACCTTAGAGAAAGAAATCACCCCTGATCCTATGGAGTACTATCCGTTGTGTACCGGTGGAGCCCGCGAATGCCCCCCGGAGGATTGCGGTGGCCCGGGTGGATATGCAGAGATGGTCAAAGCCGTTAGAGATCCCTCCAATCCCCAACATAAATTTTTTAAGGCTCTTTTCCCGGAAGGGCTGGATCCGGAATATTTTGATCTGGAAGAGATCAATGATATTTTGTTGGAAGATGATTACGGATGCCTGCTTCCTTTTGATGAGGAGGAGGAAGATTAGTTAGTTATCAATTATCAGTTATCAATTACCAATTCTTATTGTGCATACTTGTTCATTGATAATTGCCCATTGATAATTGATAATTCTTCATTGATAATTGCTCATTCCTCAACCCTAAACGACACCACCACTGCCGCGTGGTCTGAAGGGAATTCGAATGCAGCGGAATCTATCACTGCCGCAACGGAGGGGGTCAGCATTTTTCCCTGGTAGTAAATGAAATCCATCCTTGCCTGCAGTCCTTCTTTGTAAACGGGTGACCAGGAGTGTCCGTGATCGATTGTTTCGTTGGGGAAAACAGACCGGTAGGCATCAGCAAATCCTGCTTCCTGCATGAATTTCGTTGCCGGGAAGTCAACCACGAGACCATTGTGTTTTTTCTGGTTCCTTTCTGTCCAGTCGAGGTGCGATCCACTGTTAAAATCACCTGCAATTACTACCGGTATTTGATTGGCATTGATGAGAAACGGGCGCATTTCGCTTAGGATAAAGTTAGCTTCCCGACCGCGGCTTTCCATTTCCCGTACCTCGATGGTATCGGTCTGCGCATCACTTTTGGCAACATAAGCTGCCAGATCGGGCTGCTGACTCAGCCATACAGGTGCAACCAAAATGCGCCTTGTGTTATTTATGGCCACCTGTAAGGCTCCTGCATGATTCGGACGAAAAACATTAAAACTTTTTACCGGGGGGAAGCGCGACAGAAGACTCAGGTTTTTACTTCGGCGGTAAAGATAATAATCCAGTTCTCCCGCGAGAATTTCTCCGGCATTCATGGTTTCCTGAATGGAGACAATATCGGCTCCCGAACTTCGGATAACCCCTGCAATTCTTTGAATCCCTACAAATTTTCCCTGTAATTCTCCACCATTGGCAATGTTCCAGGTCATCACAGTAAGAGAATCAGTATAAGTTTTTAGCGGTTTCAGCTTTTTTCCGGATACGGATTTATAACTACCGCTTACCTGTGAGTCATTCAAAACCCTCGACCAGATGCCTGTTTCGTCAATCAGTCCGTTAAAAGTTTCGGAAATAGGAGTTTCTGCCATCGGGTCGGAGCCGATGCTCAATGCTGTTCCGGGAAAAACAATATTTACAGTCTCAAGACTGAGAATTGCTTTCAGGTTCCCGTCGAAAAAGAGGCGTGCCTCCTGTTGTTGTTTGTCGATGGCAAACCCAAGCTGATGCCACTTATTATCATTCAGAGGTTGGTGGGTGGGGGGAGGTGTATAAGTAAGTTTTTGATTTCCGTCGGAAAACTCCCATTGCCATCCTCCGTTTCCTGTTTTGGTGATGTGCCAGCCCCGGTATTGATTATCGCCCAGGAAAACTCTTTGTCCGGCAATTACATAGTTCATAGGATCGTCAGGAGCCGCTTTAACCCACATCAGGAAGGTCAGTCCTTCATAATCCCCGAAACTGTTGGCAGGCCCTTTTTCTATAATGACAGGTTTACGATATTGGGCATTGATTGAAAGATTCAGGCTGGTGTCTTTAATGCCTCTGGCGAACGAAACATATTTTTCTCCCCTGAATTCCACTGGTAAAATGCCTGAGTTTTCAATTTTATTATTGAAATCAAGATAGATAAGAGAAGGCCCAGGATCGGAATATTCCCTGTTGTTGCATCCCCAGAGTAGGAGGGTTAAAAATATGATTGTCAGGTAGATGTGCTTCATGGTTTGTGGTTTGATTGCTGACAATATAGAAATTTTTTTTGAATGCACAGGGCAGAGGGCATGGAGCCAAGAGCTACGAGCTACGAGCTAACAGCTATCTCTTATTTCCGTAAAATTTTTCTACCTTTGCAATTCTGACCTATTGAGAAGAAAAACGATTATTGATTTAACTGTCATTGAGTTATGGAAAAAGCAGCAATTCACACGCCTAAAGGAGTTATGAAGATAGAGTTCTTTCATGATGATGCTCCGGGTACTGTAGAGAATTTTATTAAACTGATCAAAGATGGGTTTTATGATGGTTTAGCCTTTCACAGGGTAATCCCCGGTTTTGTTATTCAGGGAGGATGCCCCTATTCAAAAGATATGAGTGATCCTAAAGTGGGAACAGGTGGTCCGGGATATCACATCAAATGTGAACTGGATGGCGAAAAGCAATACCACGATCGCGGAGTGTTGAGTATGGCCCATGCCGGTCGTGACACCGGAGGTTCTCAGTTTTTCATCTGCCACAGCCGTGAAAATACCCAACATCTGGATCGTCAGCATACCGTATTCGGAAAAGTGTATGAGGGATTGGATGTAATCGACCAGATCAGAGAAGGTGATAAAATTGAAAAAATTGTAATTGAATAACTACACAAAATCATTTTATGAGTTTTGAGCTGACCGGCAAGCTAATTGTCAAAGAAGATACTGTAAATATTTCCGACCGATTTAAGAAGCGGGAATTTGTGATTGATGTTCCCAACGACAGAAATCCGGAGTGGAACGATACCATTAAATTTCAGACCACTCAGGATCGGACTGAGTTGATTGAACCCTATAACCTGGGAGATGAAATAAAAGTGGCTTTCAATATCCGGGGCAACAAGTGGGAACGTGATGGGAAAGTAAATTACTTTACCAACCTGGAAGCCTGGCGGATTGATAAAGTAGATGCCGGAGGGGGAAGTACTCCTTCTGCCGCGCCACTGCCCAACCAGCCCGATGCATTGCCTCCCGAGGAAGGAGAGGATGATTTTCCGTTTTAAGGAAAGCTTTCTGGAAGAAAAAATGTCTGTTAAGAAAGCTTTAGCGCAGAGAAGCGAGGACGCAAAGTTTTTTTTATCATAGGTCTGCAAACATACAGCCCTTGTATTTCAAATTATTTGTTGTCGCGCCTTTGCAATAGTTTGACGGAGTGTTTTTTAGAATTGTCACATATAATATGAGTAAAGTGTCCGGCTTTTGCCAGGGCAAAAAATTTAGCCGGCTTCCAGCCGGCTTTTTTGTGGAGTTTTGTGGAGTTTTGTGGCCTTGATTATTGTTAATCTGTGAAGGTTTTTGTTGAATTGGAAAGAAATGGTTTTTCGGTGACAATGGCATAATCTTGTCAATGATGATTTGTGTTATTTAAAAAGGAAAGTCCGAAAATACGGAGTTTACTTTTCGGACAAGCGTAACGCAGCAAGTGGTACTTTATGGACAGACACTAAATATCCTGTGATGAAAAAGCGTGATTAATTACAAAAGTTCATTCGAAAAAGTGTTGAACTGCTCAAATCTTCCCTTGAAAAAGTGTAATTTTAGATCGATATTTGTTTGGAAAACATTAATCAAATGCTGGCTATGGAAAGATTAGCAATGAAGGAGCTTATCAAGTGGAAGAATAAACCCCGAAGAAAACCTTTGATTTTAAGAGGAGCAAGGCAAGTCGGAAAAACATGGCTCATTAAAGAGTTTGGCAAGCGGGAATATGCGCAAATGGCTTATGTGAATTTTGAAAGGTCAAAGGGTTTACAGTCCATTTTTGAAGATAACTTTGATGTTCAACGGATTCTTACAGCAATACAGATAGAAACCGGAGCCAAAATAAATGCTTCTGATACGCTGATTGTGCTGGATGAAGTGCAGGAAGCCCCCGGGGCTCTTACTGCCTTGAAGTATTTTTATGAAAATCATCCTGAGTATCATGTGATTGCCGCCGGTTCTTTTTTAGGGGTTGCGTTGCATCGCGATACATCCTTTCCGGTAGGTAAGGTGGAGTTTTGTAATCTATATCCAATGAATTTTTCGGAGTTCTTGATGGCCTCTGATCATTCACAGTTGTTAGACTTGTTGCAAAAGCAAGATTGGGCACTGATAAAATCGTTTAAAGACAAATATGTTTATCTGCTGAAGCAATTTTATTTTGTAGGGGGGATGCCCGAAGTGGTGAGTTTGTATTTTGAAAGTAATGATTTTCAGGAAGTGAGGTCGCTTCAGAGGGACATACTGACAGCTTATGAATTTGATTTCTCAAAGCATACTCCAAATGAAATTGTACCGCGAATAAGAATGTTATGGAACTCAATTCCCGGACAACTTGCACGTGAAAATAAGAAATTTATTTACGGTGCTGTAAGGCAAGGGGCCAGGGCAAAGGATTATGAGTTGGCACTTTCCTGGCTTATTGATAGCGGTCTGGTTCATAAAGTTTGTCGTGTTGCAAAGCCGGGGATCCCATTGAAAGCTTATGCCGAAAATAACAATTTTAAGTTGTTTATTACGGATTTGGGTTTGTTGGGAGCGATGGTTGATATTGATTCTAAAACAATACTTGAAGGGAACAGGATTTTTGAAGAATTTAAGGGAGCATTGACTGAACAATATGTTTTACAGGAATTATTGACAAGTAAGGTTCAGTCTGTTTATTATTGGTCGGCAGAAAAATCCACAGCAGAGATTGATTTTCTTGTTCAACAGGAGGGGGAGATTGTTCCTATTGAAGTGAAAGCAGAAGAAAATCTCAGGGCAAAAAGTCTGAAATCCTTTTGTCAGAAATATAATCCTGATACTGCTTTGCGTTTTTCTATGTCTGATTACCGCAAGGAAGACTGGCTTACAAATGTACCGCTTTATGCAGTGAGGTATTATCAGGATGAAAAAAGTATGGAATTGTGATTGCCCTGGAAGAAGGAAGAAGGTTTCCAAAAAATCAGAAACTTGGTGTTATTTGTCATTCTGAACGCAACCAGGAGTCTCATTGTTAACTAACCTGGAGATTTAAAAATATACAGAATGACAAGGCTGAGGACTTTTTAGACACTCTTATTCCTCCTTAACCGCTTTTTCATACTTTAAGATCCGGATATTGCAAATCCGGATCATTCAGGAAAGGAATCTCAAATTTTTCTGGGTGTGTCATTTTTTTAATATATTTGTAAAAAAGTATAAAGTACTTTTAACTTTCTGGTTTTAAATTACAATGCAGTCGTGAATTATATCTTATTGGATATGAAAAAGAATCTACACTTGTCAGTCATTTCCCTGTTGTCAGTATTGCTATTTGCAGGATGCAATGAGGCGCCGAAAAACGCCCCTGATGTTGAATCGTTCCCACTCTCTGCTGTCCGGTTGCTGGACAGTCCTTTCAAACATGCTGAGCAGCTGAATGAAAAGTATGTTTTTGCGCATGATCCGGATCGTCTGCTGGCACCATTCCTGATTGATGCAGGATTGGAACCAAAAGCTCCCGGTTACGGAAACTGGGAGGGCAGCGGATTGAACGGTCACATTGGTGGTCATTATCTTACTTCACTGGCACTGATGGTGGCATCAACAGGAAATGAGGAAGCCCAGGAGAGACTTGATTATATGATCGAAGAACTGGCCCGCTGCCAGGAAGCAAATGGCAATGGTTATGTGGGCGGAATACCCGGTGGTCAGCCCATGTGGGCAGAAATAGCCAAAGGGAATATCGATGCCGGAGGTTTCTCACTCAATGGGAAGTGGGTGCCTCTCTATAATATTCACAAGTTGTTTGCCGGATTGCACGATGCCTGGAAATATGCGGGGAAAGAAAAAGCCCTGGAAATATTGATTCAACTTACCGATTGGTTTATCGATGTAAACAGCGGCCTTTCGGATGAGCAGATTCAGGAGATTCTGGTTTCCGAGCACGGGGGCCTCAACGAGGTATTTGCCGATGTTTATGACATTACAGGTGAGGATAAATACCTTACACTGGCCCGCCAATATTCGCATCGTTCCATTCTTGAGCCATTGTTGAATCATGAAGACAAACTCACAGGTTTGCATGCCAATACCCAGATTCCTAAGGTGGTTGGTTTTATGCGCGTGGGAGAGCTTGCCGGTGACAGTGCCTGGATAGACGCTTCTGACTTTTTCTGGAATACCGTGGTAAGCAATCGTACCATTACCATTGGCGGAAACTCCACACATGAGCATTTTCATCCGGTTGACGATTTTTCTTCTATGGTGGAATCCCGTCAGGGCCCCGAGACCTGCAATACCTATAACATGCTGAAGTTGTCGAAGCAGCTCTATCTGTATAAGAATGATCTCAGGTATGTGGATTACTACGAGCAGGCTTTGTACAATCATATCCTTTCGTCACAGCATCCGGAGCATGGCGGACTGGTCTATTTTACGCCCATGCGGCCTCAGCATTATCGCGTCTATTCCAATCCTGAAGAGACATTCTGGTGCTGCGTAGGATCAGGGATCGAGAATCATGAAAAATATGGAGAGCTGATTTATGCCCACAGTGACGATGATGTGTTTGTGAACCTGTTTATCCCTTCAGAACTGAATTGGGAGGAGAAAGGGTTGAAGTTGACACAAAAGACGAATTTTCCGGATAATGAACAGACCACATTGAAAGTGGAATTGCCGGAAGCCCGTAGTTTTACCATTGGGATTCGTTATCCTCAATGGATGAAAGAAGGCGAGATGAAAGTCACCGTTAACGGGAAACGTGCCCGGGGCGGCGGAGCTCCCGGGGCATATTATCAGGTGAAACGCGAATGGCAGGATGGTGATGAGATTACTGTCAATCTTAAGATGCATACTTCGGGTGAATATTTGCCCGACAACAGTCCGTTTCTTTCCATTAAACATGGTCCTTTTGTGCTGGCAGCCGTTACCGGCAAGGACGATCTTGAAGGACTTATTGCTGATGACAGTCGCATGGGGCATGTTGCGCATGGACCTCTTCGCGCGCTGGATGAGGCACCTATGTTACAGATTAATGATGAAAACTGGACCGAAAAGGTGGTTCCTGTTGAAGGGGAGTCCATGACTTTTAAAGCACCGGAACTGATTGTTCCTGATTCAGAAAAGGATCTCAGACTGATGCCTTTTTACCGGGTGCATGATGCCCGCTATATGGTTTACTGGCGTACCGGGACTACCCAGGAGATAGATTCAGCTCGTGCTGCCATTGAGCTGTCAGAGAAAGCTTTGATGGAACTGGAAAAGCAAACCATTGATGAAGTGGCCACCGGGGAACAACAGCCCGAATCGGAACATAACTTTAAGGGAAAAGGAACAGAGGCCGGTGTACATAATGATCGTCACTGGCGACATACCTCAGATTGGTTTTCTTATGATCTTAAAGATCCGCACCGGGAAGCCACTCGATTACGTGTTACTTATTTCGGCGGAGATGCAGGGCGTTCTTTCGATATCCTGATCAATGATGAGGTATTGGCTTCAGTAGAATTGAAAGGCGATGGTGGCGCTCAGTTTGTGGAGGTGGATTATCCGATTTCTGCTTCGATCATTGAAAAAGCAGCAGATGGTGTTTTGACAGTGAAATTCCGGGCAGCCGAAGGATCTCTGGCTGGTGGGATATACCATGTGCGGCTGATGAGGTGATTGTATAAAAACAAAAAAGACGGGATATCCCGTCTTTTTTGTTTTTATACGATTAATTTAAGTTCCTCCACAAAGGGCATCAGATGATCTACGTGCACATGTTCCATCAGCACAATTTTGTACCACTGGGGATTGTGGTTGTGAGAATCAGGTACCAGTCCGTATTTGTGCACCAGTTCTTTGGGGATATGCCTGGCGCGGATAGCTACAATATTGGAACTGGGGTGTCTGTAGAAATCGACCTTTAATTCTTTCAACTGGTTGCACAGCCAGTTGGTTCGGTAGTTCAATATATGGATTTTCTCAAACCAGTCGTGAGGCCCGTACGTTTGCAGAATCATCCAAACGGCAATGGCATTGGCCCCGGAGCGACTGCCGATGAGGGTGGCATCCAGTCCGCTGACATATTGGGCTTCATTGGTAAATACATTGTCAATAAGACCTTTGCGGGCAATAAAAATCCCTGTGCCAAATGGTGCCTGTACCATTTTGTGGGCATCCAGCGTTACAGAGCTGATATGCGGATTGCGGAAAGTCATCTCCTCATTGTCGGTGCTGAAAGGATAAACAAATCCGCCGTAAGCGCCATCTACATGAATCCGAAATTCAACTCCGGCGTCGGACAGTGCATGGGTGTAGGTTTCTACACAATCGACGGATCCAAACATGGTTGTCATCATATTGGCGACCACGATAAAATATTTCTTCCCTTTTGCTTTAGCACTATTAATGGCCTCCAATACACTGTCAGGGGTGATCTCTCTGGAGTCATCGGTCACTGTGACATATTCCAAATCCAGATTGAGGATATTTCCCGCTTTGGGCATAGAGTAGTGAGAGTCTTCCGAGCATAGCAGGCAGATTTCGTCATAACGGGCATTGAACTCTTTTTTGAAAAGATTTCGGTAAATCCAGATGGCCTGAATATTGGCTTCCGTTCCTCCGGAGGCCACATATCCGTCATATTGCTCAGGGCCACATAGTAAAATATCCTCAGCTACGATGCCAATGAGCTCTTTCTCCAGCTTTTGGGTTCCTGCAAAAAAAGGCTCCGATTCGCCCATGGTGTGGCATCCTATGTGGTTGGGGTTGTCCACCATCGTTTTCAGAAAGGGGGCATTGTTCAAATAGGCAGGATCCATGTTGAAGACATTCTCATCCAGATGAGATGCGGGGATTCCCAGGATACTACGCTCGTGATAATCCACGTTTTGTGCCAGAGCCTTGTTTACCTTCTCTTTTATTTCGCTGTTGGTGAGTTTTTTCCAGTATTGCATAACGGTGTTTTTTGCAAATTTACATTTTTTGTGAGGGATAAACATTGACAAATCATAGGATGGTCAATTCATGGCGGGCAGGTTTTTCAAAAGGCATAATGGGATTATGGCGGAATAGGTTCGTCCCCGCAGGGGGCAACGTCCCAGGCTATTGCTTAAAGATCTTCGGCCCTGAAAATTCAACCCTCAACAACCTGCAAAGGCCAGTCATGGCATACGTAGTGAAGCAATCTCCATTTGTTAACTCAAGTCAATCATAGTCTGACGGGTCAAACCTTGCTCTTTCTATCTTGTGCTTCTCAAAAAAAAGACTTACGTAGCTATGGCTATGCTTACTTTTTTATTGATTTGCACAAGGTGAAAAATAGCAGCGGCTTACCCGACATTCTTCACTTGACTTGACACTAATGATTTAAAAACAAATCGTTTTACACAATAGATCGTTAGATTTTTAGAAGTTAGAGGTTAGAAAAATCGTATAACATTGACATTCTGGATTTTATCAAAAGCATTCGTTTAAACTTAAAGATTTAATTTCCAGAATTTTGAAAAAGTTTAACGGACTATTGTGTACATACATTTTTATGAAATACAAAAACGAACATTTACCTGGTTTAGGTTTGTCCTAATCAGGGTTTCAAAACAAATATTTTGTATTCTTACGTTAATTTTTTTAATTTTCAGAAGAATTTCGTTAAGCAATGGCGGGTTCAGATCCGTTATTCATTGTTTGAAATACTCTTAATCACACAATTAATAAACTAAAAAATGGAAAACAGTAACAATTCAGGCGGATTGAGCAGACGCCGGTTTTTGCGTAATTCGGCTGCTATTGCAGCAGGGATGACCGTTATTCCCAATGTGGCCATGGGAGGCGCCCTGGGACGAAAAGCTCCCAGTGACAAATTGAATATTGCCGGAGTCGGTATTGGCGGCCGGGGCTTTGCAGTTCTAAAAGCTATGGAAAGCGAGAATATTGTCGCGCTCTGTGATGTGGACTGGAAATATTCCCAAAAAGCCTTTGATCATTTCCCAAAAGCAAAAAAATACTGGGATTGGCGTAAAATGTTTGATGAGTTGGGTGACTCTATTGATGCCGTGGTAGTGGCTACTGCCGACCACACTCATGCTATTATTGCTGCAACTGCCATCACTATGGGCAAACATGTTTATGTGGAGAAACCATTGACACATACGGTTTACGAATCACGGTTGCTGACCAAACTGGCCGAAAAATATAAGGTGGCCACACAGATGGGTAACCAGGGTGCCTCAGGTGAGGGTGTTGCCCTTGCTACCGAATGGCTCATGAACAACGAGATTGGTGAAGTTTCTAAAGTGGAGGCCTTTACCGATCGTCCTATCTGGCCACAGGGATTAAATGTCCCCAAACAGGGACAGTGGGTACCCGATACGCTGAACTGGGATCTCTTTATTGGTCCCGCTGAAATGCGCCCGTACAATGAAATCTATACTCCATGGAATTTCCGTGGATGGTGGGACTTTGGTACCGGGGCCTTAGGCGATATGGCCTGTCATATTCTTCACCCAGTTTTTAAGGGACTCGATTTGGGATATCCTACCAAAGCGCAGGGAAGTTCTACATTGTTGCTGACAGAGTCCGCACCTACAGCGCAGCGGGTTCGCATGACCTTCCCCGAAAGAGGGAAAAAAGGTAAGCTTGATCTTCCGGAAGTGGATGTGCACTGGTATGATGGTGGTTTGCAACCCATGAAACCCGATGGATGGCCTGCCGGGAAAAATATGAACGATGCCGGTGGTGGTTTGCTCTTCCATGGAACAAAAGACATGCTGGTAACCGGATGTTATGGAAAAGATCCATGGTTGCTCTCCGGCAGGGTGCCTAACGTTCCCAAAACCGAGCGACGGGTGAGTACCAGTCACGAAATGGATTGGGTGCGTGCCTGTAAAGAAAATGCGGCCAATCGTCAGGAGACCAATTCCCCCTTTAGTGAAGCGGGACCGTTCAACGAAATGGTTGTAATGGGTGTACTGGCTGTAAGATTGCAGGCGCTGAATAAGGAACTGGAGTGGAATGGTGAAAAGATGGAATTCACCAATATCAATGATGATGAGACCCTCCGCACCGTTATTGAAGATGGTTTTGAAATCCATGACGGGCATCCTACTTTTAATCAGACATGGACGGATCCGGTGAATGCCAAAGCGTTTGCTCAGGAATTGATTAAGCATAACTACCGGAATGGTTGGAGCCTGCCTCCAATGCCTTAATTGCAGGTAGCGGGCTCCTGATTGGAGTACGAATGATAAAATCCGGAGATATTCCGGGACAATTTAAAACTTAAAAAATTAATATATGAAGACAAAGAAAATTGGTATGGCCATCCTCGTAGGTGCCTTTATTGTTAGTTCCTGCGGAATGGGTGGACAAAAGAAATCGGAAGAACAAAGTGAAGAAACCAAATCGGCGAAAGTGGAAGAAAAAGCACCTTTGAACGGATTGACCGAAGAAGAGAAGGCAGAAGGATGGATGCTGCTTTTTAACGGAGAGAATTTTGATGGCTGGCGCGGTTACAACAAGGAATCGGTTCCCGGGGCATGGACCATCGATGACAATGCTATTAAAATTAATGGTTCGGGTGAAGGAGAAGCCGGAGCTGAAGATGGAGGAGACATTATTTACGATCAGAAATTCAAAAACTTTGAACTGAAATTTGATTGGAAAGTCTCTAAAGGCGGAAACAGTGGCGTTTTTTATATGGCCCGCGAATTCGAAGAGCTTCCCATATATCGTTCGTCACCCGAATATCAGATTCTGGACAATGAGAACCATCTGGATGCGCGTTTGGGTGTGGACGGCAACCGTAAGTCTGCGTCCCTGTATGACCTGATTCCTGCAAAACCGCAAAACAGCAAAGGTTTTGGCGAATGGAACACAGGAACCATCATTGTTTACAAGGGAACCGTTATTCACATGCAGAATGGGGAAGTTGTGCTGGAGTATCACCTGTGGACCCCCGAATGGGAAGAGATGATTGAAAACAGCAAGTTCAAAGGCTGGACTGAGATGATCAATGCCGGCGGAGAAGAGCGCATGGGCTATGTCGGACTGCAGGATCATGGTGACGATGTGTGGTTCAGGAATGTCAAGTTGAAAGTAATGGAGTAATCTGTCGCTGTGTAATAGAATAACCAGAGGCCCGCTGTTCGCTTTATCCGAACAGCGGGCTTCTTTTTTTAAATTGGATTTTTGTCAGATAATTTTAAAATATTAGGATTGAAGAAGCTGACTTTTCCTTAGAAAGGTTTACAGAAAACAAAACAAAAGATTATGAAACGAGGAGTCAATTATTATTAGGAAGAACTGAAAGCTCCTTTTTATAATGAGTGTAGCCCCCGGGTTTAGCCGGGGGAATTGATAAGTAGATATAATCCGTGATGAGCCGGCTTCAGCCGGCTTTTCCTGAAACACATGAGGTATTGGTGTTTTTTAGAAGCCGGCTTCAAGCCGGCTGGTATGGATATTATGCCGTATCGGTACCCCCGCCTAAAGACAGGGGCTAATCTTATCTCTCTTTTTAATGCCATTTCCACTAAGCTGTCCCTCGCTGAGACGGGTTCACCCTCAAAATCAGGTTGCTAATTTTATAAACCTCTGCTTTCTGTTCTAACAGCCAAGAGCTAAGAGCCAGGAGCTAACAGCCCTCTCATCACTCCTTACCCTCGCTTCTCAACCCTGTCTATAGCGTTACCCCCGTCTTAAAGATCGCGATTTCACGAAAGCCGTATTTCTCATTATTGATTTGTTTGCCGCTAACTATTTCTATCAGGTAAGGAATAAAGTTTTCCAACACTTCCTCAATTGGCTCTCCCTCGGCTATGGGACCCGCATTGAAGTCTATCCAGTGAGGCTTTTTCTCCGAAAGCGGCGTATTGGTGGAGATTTTCATGGTAGGAACAAAGCTGCCAAAGGGCGTTCCTCTGCCAGTGGTAAACAGAACCAGGTGACATCCTGCGGAGCCAAGAGCCGTGGAGGCCACCAGGTCATTACCCGGAGAACTCAACAGATTGAGTCCTTTGGTGCTGAGGCGCTGACCGTATTTCAGAACGTCTTTTACTTTATCAGTTCCGCATTTTTGGGTACAGCCCAGAGATTTCTCTTCCAATGTGGAGATTCCACCCGCTTTATTTCCGGGGGAAGGGTTCTCGTAGATGGGCTGCTTGTTCTCTATGAAGTAGTTTTTGAAATCATTGATCAGGTGCACTGTTTTTTCAAAAACTTCCCGGTTATCTGCCCGGTTCATCAGCAGGGTTTCAGCACCAAACATTTCCGGAACTTCCGTGAGGACAGTAGTTCCACCCTGAGCCACCAGGAAGTCAGAGAATGCTCCCAGCAACGGGTTGGCACTGATGCCTGAGAACCCGTCAGAACCACCGCATTTCAAACCTACCCTTAATTCTGAAAGAGGTATGTCCTCCCGCAGGTCTTCAGACATTTTCTCATACAGCTCTTTCAGGACTTTGAGTCCCTCCTCATGTTCATTTTGCACATCCTGAGTGACCATAAACTTTATGCGTTCCTCATCAAAGTCACCCAAAAATTCTCTGAAAGCACCGGGTTGATTGTTTTCACATCCGAGCCCGAGAATTAATACCCCGCCTGCATTGGGGTGAAGGGCAATGTCGCGGAGAATTTTCCGGGTGTTTTCATGATCATCCCCCAGCTGAGAGCACCCGTAATTGTGTTTGAAAATCTCAATCCCGTCAATACCTGATGTATCCGTTTCCCGTTTCAGGGCATTGAGCATTTGTTCTCCAATCCCGTTGACACAGCCCACGGTGGGAACAATCCATAGTTCATTGCGGATGCCCACATCTCCGTTTTTGCGCCGGAAACCTTTAAAAGTAAGATTACGGTTTCGGTATTGGTTGGGGGTGAACTCAGGTGAATAATTGTATTCCAGTACGCCCTCCAGATTTGTTTTGATATTGGTCTCATCCACTTTCCCTCCTTTGGCGATGGGAGAGGTAGCATGACCGATGGGTTGTCCGTATTTGATGATGTTTTCCCCTTTCGCAATATCACTGAGTGCTACTTTGTGCGCCCGGGACACATCTGTAAGGATTGTAACAGACAAATCTTCCTGATCAGTGGCAAAACCCGCTGACAAGTTATCCAGTGCTACGGCAACGTTGTCGCGGGCGTCTATTTTAAGTAGTTTACGCATGAATCTCTTTCTTTATAATTTCTGACACCACATTGATCATTCCGTTGGAGAGGATTCCTTCCAGTAGTTCAGCTGTTTTCTCTGTCAGTCCCTGCACTTTGTTGAGGTTCTGTCCCCAAAGGTCAGCGTTTGCCAGGGCATCTCCGATCAGGTCCAATGCAGTATATTCTCCAGCATCATATTGCTCCCACAATTTTTTGAAAAAGCTGATGTTTGCCTCGTCGTCTTTCAGCGGAATTGTTTTGTCTTCGTACTTACCCCGGTAAAAAGCAATCAGGGCAGCCAATGCCAGTACCAATCCGTTGGGGAGGTTACCCGTTTTTCTCTGATAGTCGAAGATGGTGGGCAACACTCTTGCGCGGAACTTGGAGATACTGTTGAGACTGATGCTCATTAATGCATGTTGCACAAACGGATTCAGGAAGCGATCCAGAATCCTGTCCATGTAGCGTTCCATCTCTTCCCGGTCAAGATCTATCGTTGGAAGGATCTCATTTTTCATGACGCTGCGTACAAATTCCCCCAGTACCGGATGTTCCAGGGTTTCGCGTACATACTCTTCTCCACTCAAAAAGGCAATGGGAGTCATTACGGTGTGGGGGCCGTTGAGCAGACGCACTTTCCGTGTTCGGTAGGGTTGCACGTCATCCACCACCCGAACGTTGAGTCCTGCTTTGGAGAAAGGAAGTTCCTCTTCCAATTCTTTGGGCCCCCTGATTACCCAAAGGTGGTATTGTTCGCCTTCCACTACCAGGTTGTCTTCATAACCTTTGGTTTCTTTCAGTTTAGCAATGTTGTCGGGGTTGAATCCGGGCACAATTCTGTCAACCAGCGTATTGCAAAACAGGTTTGCTTCGTTAATCCAGTTGGTGAAACCGGCTTCAAGCTCCCATTTTTCTGCATATTTCAGTACATATTTTTTGAGTTTGTCACCGTTCAGTTCGATCAGTTCGCAGGGGAGAAGTACCATGCCTTTGTCGGCAGCTCCGTTGAAAGTTTTGAACCTGTGATAAAGCAGTTGGGTTATTTTGGCAGGAAAAGATACCGGCGGCTGCATATCAATGGTATCATTGTCGTTAAAGGCAATGCCTGCCTCGGTAGTGTTGGAGACAATGAACCGGGTGTCCGGATTTTCTGCCAGTTTCAGGTATTCAGTGAAGTTCTGATAAGGATTGTAGCCTTTTGATATACTATCGATCAGGGTAACATCTTTCACCCCTTTTTTGTCTTTTATGCCTTTGAGCACCAGGGTGTAAAGACCGTCCTGCTCATTTAATTGGTCCACCATTCCAAACTCAATGGGCTGTACCACTGCCACATTTCCGTTAAACCCTGCTTTGTCGTTCATCTCCTGAACCATCCAGTCCACAAATGCACGCAAAAAATTTCCTTCTCCAAACTGAATGATTCTCACCGGTCTTTCTGCCGGCAGGTTCATGTTACTTCTGTTTAACTTCATTTTTTCTGATTTGATGTAATGTTATTTGATTCCACTAGTGTCCGGAAAAAAACTCAATTTTTTAACCGGACACCAATTATTTGATTCGTTAAATACTTCTTTATATGGGCAGAGACTATCAAATTCATCAATCTCCATCTTACCTTTATTCTTAACCTTAGCCTAAAGTGCTGATTTTACAGAAGATTCGCGTACCACAATATTAGCTTTCATGACGACTTGTCGTGGAACCTGATACAACCCGTTTTCTATCTGTTCGATGAGCATTTTCGCTGCTTCAAGTCCCATTTCTTCCGTGGGTTGAGCAACCGAAGTTAGTGGGGGCTCAACGACTGTGGCATGCATCTCGTTGGTAAAGCCTGAAAGCGCTATGTCCTGAGGGATGGAAAGCCCCGCCTTTCGGATGGCCCGCATGGCTCCAAAAGCCACAGTGTCATTAATACAAAGCAGAGCGTCAGGAGGCTCTGGTAGTTGTAATAATTGATTGGTGGCTTTTTCAGCTGAGTCGGCATCCAGTCTGGTATTGGCCATGTAGGCGTTGTTTACGGGTAGTCCACAATCAAGAAGAGCCGAAAGATAACCAGCTGTTCTTTCGCGTGATATGCTGAGATTTTTAGGTCCGGCGAGACAGGCGATTCTCTTTGCCCCATTGTCGTGAAAATGGCAGGTCAGTTCGCGGGCGATATTTGTATTGTCGATGCCCACTGAAGATATTCTGTCCGTTTCTGCTACCCGGTCAAAAAAGACCAATGGGATATTTTGGGTTGTCAGTCGGCTGAAATGACTGAAATTTTTTGTTTCTTGTGCAATGGAAGCAATGACACCGCAGGCACCGATTTCCAGAAGGTGGTTGATGCACTTTTCTTCCTGATCGCCCTGGTCGTGAGAATTGGTGATGACTACAAAGTAGCCTTTTTCTTTGGCGTAGTTTTCAATGCCGCTGATGACGGATGAAAAGAAATAGGTGACCATGTCCGGAACAATCAGTCCTATGGTTTTTGCGGAAATTTTATTATTTTTTGCGGAAGATTTTTTCTGTTTGTAGTCCCGTTCAAAAGCCATCTCCTGAATCTGCTTTTTAAGGGCGGGACTAATATCCGGATGATCTTTCAGAGCTCTGGATACAGTAGATACGGAAGTGTTGAGTGCTTCTGCAATATCTTTGAGAGATGTTCGTTTTTTAGTCATGGCGGGCGGCCTTTTGAATTGATTTACGACACAAAATTACCGCAAAAAAATAATTATATCATATTTTTTGCGTTAAAAATTGCGAAAAAAGTTGTTGTGGAAAGAGAAAAAGAAAATATATTAAGAACTTCCTTACCGTTGTTTTCTGCGTCATTTTTGGCTCAGGGCATAAATTTCTTTTTGGTTTTTCTTTTGCCATTTCTTTTTGATGCGAATGATATTGGTGTGTTTTTTGTTTTTTTTGCAGTTGCGCAAATCTTGATTCCTTTGATTTCACTTCAAAGTCATAATGCCATTGTTTTAAGCAGGAGTGATGTTGTGGCGGTTTCCAATTTTGTAATTTCTCTGGGGATTGGAGCTTTCTTTTCTTTTCTTTTCTTTTTTGTTGCACTTATCTTTTATCTGTGTCCTTGCTTTGGAATTCCGGAGAACTCAGGGTGGATTTTATTCCTGCCTGTTTATGTTTTGTCCGGTGCTGTTTTGTTGTCATTTGAACAGTACTTAACCTATTTGAGAAGCTTCCGCTTATTGGGAAGCCTGCGACTGTTGAGGGTGGTATTTGTGATGGTGTTCATCGTTTTAGGTGGCTTTATTTTACCGGGTGTTGAGGTATTGGTTTTAGGATATTTTGCTGGCCAGATTGCCGGAATACTTTTTTTATTGTGGAGATTGAAGGCATTCTTTGCAAAAGTAGTTGTCTCCAAAAAGGTAGTGCGATTATTTGTTCTGCGGCACAGAAGGATTCTTACATATAATACTTTTATAACCGGAATTTTGATGTTGATAAACCATTCCCCGACATTACTTTTGTCCATTTATTTTGGCGACAAGGTGGTGGCTTTATACGGCATTGTGCAACGAATTTTTTCTGCAGTTCCCGGGGCTTTAGGACAAAGTGTTGCACAGGTTTTTTTTAGAAAGTGTTCAGACTGTTATAATAGCCAAAGACCTGTCTATGAGATTGCAAGAAGGACTCTTAAACAAATGGGGGGATGGTATCTGGCATATGGGCTAATCTCGTTTCTCGTCGCACCGGTTGTTTTTTATGAATTGATGGAGCCGGGATGGGAAAACGCGGTAATAATCACCAAAATTCTACTACCATTGATTTTAATTCAGTCAATTTCTATTCCTTTTACTACATTGTTTACTATTTTTAAAAAACAAAGAAGAGTAATGTGGTTTTATCTTGGTGGTTTTTTTGTGCGTATCGTACTCGGGTTTATTGTGCCCGTTGGATTAATCGAAACCGGTTATAAGGAGGGATTATTGGTCTATTCAGTCACAGGGGTTATTTATTACTTTTTTTATCTTAGAGAGTTGGTTTTGCAGGCAAAAAGAAATGATACTAATCTAATAGTTGTCAAATGATGAAGTTGCTTTGCAGTAATTTCAATGGAGTGGCGGATGGTCTAATAGGAGTAAGACAACTTCGATCTGGTTTTCCGGATGGGAACACAACTTTTTTGTCCGGGAAGTTAGAAAGCTTATGTTTACACTCTTCAAGGAGATGCTCCTTTTCTTCTTTTGAAAGTTTTGAGAATGCCAGAGTATTAAAAGTTAATTTGCCAGCCAGTCGTTATGGCCCTCTGCCCGGTTCCCAATGGAAAACCAATTTTAAACCGGTAAACAACGCGATTCTTGAGTATAAATTGTTTATTCCTGCTGATTTTGATTTTGTGAAAGGCGGTAAATTGCCGGGACTTGGCGGAGGTAGAGGAAATACAGGAGGCAAGGTGCCCAATGGGAAGGATGGCTGGAGTGTTCGCTTTATGTTTATGGAGCACGGAGAGATTTGTGCTTATCTTTATTATCCTGCGATGAAAGGCAGGTTTGGGGAACAATTTTATTTAAAATCCGGATCCGCCAGATTTGTTTTGCCCAGAGATAAATGGATTAAAATCGGTTTAGAAGTCCAGATGAATGAATTGGGAAAAGAAAACGGATGGATAAGTTGTTATATCGATGATGAATTGAAGTTGGAAAAAAGCGGACTTTTGTTTCGCCGCACGGAGAATCTGAAGATTGATCATCTTTTGTTTTCAACTTTCTTTGGAGGTGCCGATTCTTCATATGCGCCATTAAAAGATTGTTTTCTGCTCTTTAAAGATTTTGAGGTTAATGGTTTTTAATTTTTTCGCATGTTTCTAAAAAAACTTTTTGTTTCCCTGTTTGATTTCTTTGATCAGAATCTTTTTCGTTGGCTGGTTAAACTGTTTTATCCGCAATACAAACGACCCCGCAAGGGTTATATGAAGCATTACAGGGTGTTGTACGATTTTTTCTTCATGCAAAAAATTATGGGTTTTAATCGAATGGTCCCCTGGCCGGTTGATTTTCGCAGCAAAGTTCGCGGGTGGCAGTTTATTCAAAAAGGGATTATGTGCGACCCGGGAGACAGTCCCGGTGTTTATATCAATGCATTTGGCGGATTAAAGCTGGGGGATAATGTGGAAATTGGTCCGAATGTGATCATTGTAACGACCAATCACAACAAGTATGATCAGAGAAAAACGTCTCCGAAAAAAGGCGTTGAGATAGGTAATAATGTGTGGGTTGGAGCAAACAGCGTCATTCTTCCGGGCTCTAAAATAGGGGATGAAGTCACCATTGGTGCCGGATGTGTTATTTCCGGGGAAATACCCTCAAAGTCAACCGTTACAAGAGGTGATGGAGCCATTAAAATCATTCCCAAAACTAAAGATTACGAGTGGGATATCTATCAGGAAAAACTTACCTGATGTCAGGGTAGGGCAGATGGGGGGCTACCCGTGCCGATGAATTTTTGCATTCTGAATACTTACCTCTCCGGATTGTAACTTATCAGGTGATGTGCAATCTGACCTGACATCTCCGCCAGTCCTCTTTCTCTGAGTTCCCGTGAACTGGTGATTTTCTGGCGATTTTCAAAAAGTGAATGGAGCTCATTGACCGAATTCCGGTCGTCATAGATTTTATCCATGTCGCTGTCACGTGTTGCAGAATACCATGTTCCAGGAATAAGGTTTTCGAAATTGCCGTCAAATTCCGCGAACATAATCCGGTCTTCCAGATTTTTGTGGATGACATCCGACAGGATTACCGAGTTGTTTGTCATACTTCTCAGGGAATACGAAATGCTCATTTTGAATACACTGGTGCGTAAATACTCATAGTAATACACTTTGTGGTATTCGGTAACCTTTTCTTTGGTGCCATCTTCTCTGGTGATGGTAGCGGTTTCCCGTAACCATGCTTTTCTTCTTGTCTTTTGAAGGGGAGTGGTAAGGGAGGCGTATTCGTTAATCTTTCCGGAAAGAATGGCATCGATGTCGGTGGGAAGTTCAAGGATTTTATCCTGATTTTTCGTCAGGATGCCCCGAATGATTGCTTCGGTAATATCGGTCTGACTAAGAATTGGTGATTCAACGATTTCATAAAAAGGTGAATTTTGTCTGCTGATATCAGAAGTCAGGTAGGTGCGAAGTTCCTGAGCAATATCCCTTTGCGAAAGATCTATTCCGTTAAACGGAAGGATGCCGATTTTCATTAATGCTTTTTCACGTGCTTCATTGCGTAAAGAAGAGGCGTTCCGGTAGGTGCCCTGGTTCCGGAGAATTTCATCAAAAGCATAATAGGCAGTTCGGTTTTTCCCTGATCTAAGGAGGTTAATTCCATCGCGATACACCGGCTCGTACCTGGCAGTTACCCAATGTTGGGAGGCATCACGGAAGTTTGGATCTATTTTCAGGATTTCATCCAAAAGGGATAACGCGTTGGAGAAATTTTCTGCATGAAGGGCATCCATTCCTTTTTGATATTGTCTGTCCAGGTAAATCTCTTTGGCTTTGTTGTATTGGGCAAAAGTACTTTGAGGCACCCCTATATTTATACCATACCGGCTGGCCTGTGACCGAAAATTGTCGATGTCCAAAAAAGTATAAACAGCTTCTTTATATTGATTGCTTCTGTAAAATGCTTGAAATTCATTGCTTTTTCTGTCAATTACGGTTTGTCCCGTTCTTTTGAGCCCAAGTTTTGAGTCAATATTGTCATCATTGGCCTGAAGTGAACGCAGATATAAATCGGCTGCTTCGGTGACCAATCCTGCATTTTCCAGTTCCAATGCCTTGTTCATAAAGCGTTTGGATGCACAACCAGAAATGAGAAGTACGAAAATTATCGAGAGGAGTAGGGGGAATTTGATAGAGTATTTGCCAGCCATTGAATTTTGTTTAAAACGATGTTACGTAAAAAAGTGAAATTGGTTTGCGCTTTTTTTGTTTCTTCCTTGAAAAAAATCATGGTTTAGCTGGGGGATTTTTTGCTTATTTGGAAATTAGGATGATGTGTGCGTATGGGATAGCTAATAACACAGAAATTTAATTATATGAGAAAAGAAGCATTGTTATTTTTATTGGTTTTTTCCTTCGGAATGTTTAATCATGTTGTAGCTCAGGATGATAAAAAGGAAGGTTACAAGTTTGAAACGATTGTTGATTTGGAAACTACTGTAGTGAAGGATCAAAACCGGTCGGGTACCTGCTGGAGTTTCTCCGGGGTTTCGTTTCTGGAGTCTGAAATGATGCGGATGGGCAAAGATCCTGTTGATTTTTCAGAAATGTTTATTGTTCGCCATTGTTATGCCGATAAAGCTGATAAGTATGTCCGGCTTCACGGTCATTTGAATTTTGGAGCGGGAGGTGCATTTCATGACGTGTTGTACGTACTGAAAAACTATGGTGCTGTTCCCGAGGAGGCCTATGCTGGTCTTGAATATGGAGAAGACAATCATGTGCATGGTGAGATGGATGAGGTTCTGAAAAATTATGTGGACGGGGTTATTGAAAACCGGAATAAGCGTGTGAGTACTGCCTGGAATGAAGGACTTGATGGAATTTTGGATGCCTATCTCGGGGATCTGCCGGAAGAGTTTGATTACAATGGTAAAGAATATACGCCCCGTGGATTTGCTGATGAGGTTATCGGACTGGATGCCGATGATTACATTCAGGTAACTTCTTTTACGCATCATCCGTTTTATGAACCATTCATTATCGAAGTTCCAGATAACTGGCTGTGGGGCGAGGTTTACAATGTTAAGCTGGATGAAATGATGGAAATTATAAATAACTCATTGGAACAGGGCTATACAGTTGGCTGGGCGACTGATGTGAGTGAGAAAGGGTTTTCGCATCGCAACGGGGTAGCTGTTGTGCCTGAAGAAGATGTAAAAGAGTTGGATGACACTGAGCGTTCGCGCTGGGAGAAATTAACTCCGGAGGAGCGTCAAAAGCAATTGTACTCTTTTGATGAGCCGGTGAAAGAGAAGATTGTTACCCAGGAGATTCGCCAGGATGGTTTTAACAATTATCAGACTACCGACGATCACGGAATGCACATCGTAGGAATGGTGGAAGATCAAAACGGAACTGTTTATTACAAGGTGAAAAATTCGTGGAATACCAACAATAAATTTGACGGATATCTCTATGCTTCTGAAAGCTTTGTAAGATTGAAGACCATTTCTATCATGATTAATAAAGAGGTGGTTGCTAAAGATTTAAGCAAGAAGATGGGGTTGTAGTAAATCTTTACAAAACCAAATTCGTGCCAAAAAAAGTTAAAATGACTTTTTTTAGACAAAACACTGAAACCTTTACATCAACAACCCGTTATAAAGGGTGAAGTTTTCTTCATAAGTAAGGGTTTAGGTTAGGTAAATTGTAAAGAAAGAGATAAAAGTTTCTCTTTATAGAGTTTTTCAAAAAATAAAAAATTTTTATCTCTTTCTTTAAACCATCAGACAGATTACTTGTTTAAGTATATAGATTTTCATAATTTTGGGTTAGGGTTAAGGTTAGAAACGGGAGTTACCAAACGAGGTAACGCCCGTTTCTGTTTTATAATATTTTAGAATTATAAAAAAACGGAGGGATCAAAAAAACGGATGGTTCCGGAGAAGTGATATTCTTCTATTCGTAAAAACAGTTGCTGAAAGGTAGATTTTCTGATATAAAGACAATAGGATCCTAAATATTTTTCCAAAAGGAATTCCATCACTTAAACTCTGAATTACTTTTTTGTCTTAGTACAAAAAAGTAAAAAAAATCATTGGTGTTCGTTTACAAATTGAGATTGCTTCACTACGTTACCAATGAAAAATTTTTGTAATAAACAAAAAATCAGACAATTAATAGTTGGCCCCCTTCCGGGGACCTGGTTCATTTTGCCCAACCTACCCCGGGTCGATAACCCGGGGTTATTGACTATCGTCGATCTTCGATTCAAGTTTGCCCCCAACGGGGACGAGCCAGGTCTGTCATAGACCCACTATTTCTCAAATATCTTTGAGGTAGGCACTTCTAAAGCTTTTAGGACGGAGTCAGCTTTCGCTTTAAAAACTACGGTTCTTTTATCAAACAGTAATTATCTATCATCTACTACCTATTCCACTATTCTCTACTGTCTCTCTACTAACTATAATCTACTGCCTATTCTCTACAAACTATTCTCTAATCCCCTACCTGAGTTTTGCTCCCAGTTCCTGCTCAAACACTCTTGTGAGGTTACTCATGGTCTTATCAATCTGCTTGTCTTTTAGTGTTTTTGTGGTGTCTTGCAGTGTAAATGAAACAGCATACGATTTCTTTCCTGCGCCGAGTTTTTCTCCTTCGTACACGTCAAACAAAGAGACCTCTTTCAGGAGTTTTTTCTCTGCTTTCAGGGCCAGTTCTTTGATCTGACTGAACATTACATCTTTGTTAATCAATAGTGCCAGGTCGCGTTTCACTTCCGGAAATTTGGAAATCTCTTTAAACATCACCGACTTTTTGGCCGAAGCCTTTACCAGTGTTTGCCAGTTCAGTTCAGCAAAATAGACCGGTTCGTCGATATCAAATTTTTTAAGCAGTGTGGGATGAGCCATTCCCATATAGAACAACTCTTTTCCATCGGCCGCAGTGATTTTGAGACCTTCTGAAATAAGATCATTTTCGTTGGGCTGTTCTTTGCAACTCTGCATGTCAATTCCCAGACGTTCCAGAATATTGTAACACCATGTTTTCAGATCGAAGAATGAAATTTTCTGGTCTTCACTGTTCCAGATCCCTGAAATCTTATTTCCTGTAACAATCAGGGCCAGTTTCTCTTCTTCCCTGTAACCTTTTACTTCACTCGCCGGTTTAGCCGGATTGAGGCTGTAGCAATTGCCGAATTCGAACAGGCGTAAGTCCGCGTTTTGACGGTTACGATTATGACGAACGGCTTCCAGTGCGTTAAAAATTAATGTCTGACGCATCCCATTCAGGTCGGAACTTAGGGGGTTGGCCAGTTTTACTACCTGTTTTTCGGGGAAAGTTTCCGAATTTTCGTAATAAGCCGCTTTAGTGAGCGAGTTGCTCATAATCTCATCAAATCCCGCACCAACGAGTTGAGAGGCTATAGTATTGCGAAGTTTTCCGATGTTTGGTTTATCCGCATAAACAATGGTGGAGTTCAACTTGTGAGGAGCTTCCACATTATTGTATCCGTAAACTCTGAGAATTTCCTCAATTACATCGGCCTCACGTTGCACATCCACCCGGTATGGGGGAACAGCCAAACGCCACAACCCTTCTGTTTCAGCAACGATGTCAATATCCAGCGCTTTTAATATTTTACGGATTTGCGATGACTCAATTTTTTTACCGATAAGTCGGTCCACATGTGCCAGAGAGAGTTCCACATCGTGATGTTTCACAGGTTCCGGATAGATGTCCACTATTTCGGAAGAGATATTTCCCCCCGCAACTTCCTTAATCAGCAGAGCGGCTCTTTTGAGTGCATAAAGAGTGATATTGGGATCGGTACCTCTTTCAAACCGGAATGAGGCATCGGTGTTGAGGGTGTGGCGACGTGCCGTTTTTCTGACAAAAACAGGGTTAAAGCAGGCACTTTCGAGAAAAATCCGGGAGGTTTTTTCTGTTACACCACTGTCAATGCCACCAAAAACCCCGGCAATACACATTCCCTCATTGGCATTGCAAATCATCAGATCCTGATCGTCTAGCTCGCGTTCTTTCTCATCAAGGGTGGTAAATTTGGTTCCTTTGCTGAGGGTTTTAACCAGTACTTTATCTCCGGTAATTTTGTCGCCATCGAAAGCATGGAGCGGTTGTCCCATTTCATGCAGTATGAAATTGGTGATGTCCACCACATTGTTGATGGGTGTCATTCCAATAGCCAGCAACTTGTTCTTCAGCCAGTCTGGCGATTCTTTTACGCTGATTCCGCTGATGGTTAGTCCGCTGTATCGGGTACAGGCTTCAGGGTTTTCAACCTTCACCTGCACGGGCCAGTCGTGGTTGTCTATTTTGAACTCATCGACCGAAGGCCATCTTACTTCAATGGAATTATCCTTTTGTTTTAAATATGCTGCGAGGTCCCTGGCAACACCAATATGAGAGGCTCCATCAATGCGGTTGGGGGTAAGGTCAACTTCAATGCGGATGTCCGACTCAATATTGAAATACTCTGCAGCAGGGGTTCCGGGTTTGGTGTCAGGCTCCAGCACCATAATGCCGTCGTGTCCGGTTCCCAGGCCAATCTCATCTTCAGCACAAATCATACCTTCCGATTTCTCACCTCTGATTTTGGCTTTTTTGATTTGGAAACCCTCCTCGTCGGGGTAAAGTGTGGCACCTACGGTTGCTACTACTACTTTTTGGCCTGCGGCTACATTTGGTGCCCCGCAAACAATGGGAAGAGGGTCTCCGGATCCCACATTCACGGTGGTTACACTAAGTTTATCGGCATTCGGGTGCTTTTCGCAGGTAAGTACTTCACCAATTACCAGTCCGCGAAGGCCTCCTTTTACGGTGTCAATGGTTTCAATGGAACCAACTTCCAGCCCCAGATCAGTGAGGGTTTTTGCAATTTCGGTTGCCGGTAAATCTGCATTGATGTAATCTTTGAGCCAATTGTATGAGATATCCATGAGTATGTTGTGTTTTTTAATTTTTGAATCGAAAGGTACGTTAGCAATTAGAAACTGAAACGAAACGACCAGCAAAAATAAGAAATATGTTTCAACGTGCTAAAAAATAGAGGATATCTTTTTTTTGAGTTCCGAGAGTTGGGTTTAGAGTTTCGGGTTTAGAGTTGAAGTACCTCTTTTTGAAATGGGCCAGTATCGGAGAGGAAACACCGTGGTTTTGAAAGTATTTATTGCATTTTTTTATGAGATCGTTGCCCCAGGCTATTGCTTAAAGACCTTTGGCTTTCTAAAAACACAACAATTCATGAATCGAAGATCGACGAAGTCAATAAAGCAGGCTACGGCCATTCGTCTTTTCAAATCCCGATTGTTTTGCTCCACTCAACTCAATTACGGCCTACTGGCTTTTCACTACTGACTACTCACTAAAAATATTGTTGTTTCCTCTTATTTCAATATCTTTGGGACTTAAAGCATAAAACCGGAAATTTTTTCGGTTTCGGAGCAGAAAACGTGAATAATTATGATAAATTTTGAAGAGAATCATCGTCCTTTGATCCTAGTAACCAATGACGATGGTGTGGATGCGTTGGGAATTCGGACGTTAAGAGAGGTGGCCCGTGAGTTTGGAAATGTTGTGGTGGTTGCACCTGACTCGGCACAATCGGGAATGTCGAATGCCATCACAGTAAAAGTTCCCCTTTTTTTAAAAAAGGTACACAGCGAAAAAGGGTTATACATATATAAAAGCAATGGAACACCGGTTGATTGTGTTAAATTGTCACTCAACTCATTGTTGCCCCGAACCCCTGATTTGGTTTTATCTGGAGTTAACCACGGAAGCAACAGTTCCTCTAGTGTGCATTACAGCGGCACCCTTGGTGGAGCCAGAGAGGGAGTGATGAATGAGATTCCCTCCGTTGGTTTTTCGTTACTGGATTACAGTCCTGATGCAGATTTCTCTGCCGCTATTCCTTTTATCCGGCAGGTAATACAGCAGGTAATACAGTTTTGTCTGCCGGCGGGTACATTTCTGAATGTGAATATTCCCAAAGGCAATACGCTGAAAGGAATAAAAGTGGTTCGTCAGGCCCGGGGCAAATGGGTGGAGGAATTTGTGGAAAGAGAAGATCCCCGCAAACAAAAATATTATTGGCTTACAGGTTTTTTTCAGAATCTGGAGCCCAACGCCACTGATACCGATGAGTATGTACTGGAGCATGGATTTGTTTCAGTGGTTCCCTGCACATTGGACATCACAGATCACGGAGCGATGGAACAGCTGAAGGCACAGTCGTATGAAATGAGTATTAACGGGGTTGTGTAGCCCTCCTTTTTGAAGAGAGATGATTTGCAAATGTAACAAACAGATTGTCGGCATTTTAATCGGACTGGTTGTGCCGGTTGTTTTTGGACTCCTTCTTTTTCAAGGCCGGTATCACGGAGATCTTGAATTTTGGGAATTCGTGAAGACCATGTTTTTATTGCAAAGTCTGGGGAAGTTGGTTAGTGTGAGTGTGTTGCCCAATCTGCTGATTTTCTTCCTGGCCATTTGGACTGAGCGTCTGCTGGCAGCGAGGGGCATTGTGATTGCTACACTTCTTTACACCCTTGCAACAGTAATTTTGTATTTTTTGAGATGATTTTTTTGAAGGGGCCAGATATGAATTTTTTCTTATTGAATGCTGTCTTTAATCAGGCAGAATCAATAAGTCATTAATTGCCAGAAAACTAATATTGATGAAGTATTATATCATAGCAGGTGAGGCTTCCGGAGATTTACACGCTTCCAACCTGATGCGGGAACTGAAAAAGCTGGATGCTGATGCCGATTTTCGCTTTTGGGGTGGAGACCTAATGGCCCGACAGGGAGGAATGCTGGTCCGACATTATCGCGATACAGCTTATATGGGGGTTTGGGAAGTAATCACTCATTTACCATCCATCTTTAAAAACCTAAACGATTGTAAGGAAGATATTCTTCGTTATCACCCTGATGTGGTGATTTTGGTGGATTATCCGGGTTTTAACTTGCGGATTGCCAATTTTGCTCATAGCAACGGATTAAAAGTATTTTATTACATATCTCCTAAAATTTGGGCCTGGAATAAGGGACGGGTAAAGCGTATTCAGAAATGGGTGGATAAAATGTTTACCATTTTGCCTTTTGAAACCGACTTTTATGCAGATTATGGAGTTCCGGTTGCCTATTCGGGAAATCCATTGCTTGATGCTATTGATACCAGGGAATTTAAAGATGAATCGCGCGAAGCCTTTTTGGAGCGTCATCAGCTGCCGGACAAACCCATTGTGGCAGTTCTTGCAGGCAGCCGTCTTCAGGAAATTGATCGAAACATTCCTTATATGTTGAAGATGGTGCGAAAATTTTCCGATCATCAGTTTGTTGTCGCCGGAGCCCCTTCATTCTCCGAGGCTGATTATCAGCAATATGTTCCTGGTGAGGGAGGTGTGAAAGTTATTTTTGGTGAAACCTATGCCTTATTGCAACAGGCCAAAGCGGCGATGGTGACTTCCGGAACGGCCACGCTCGAAGCAGCTTTGCTCAAATGTCCGCAGGTGGTATGTTACAAAATGTGGGGTGGGGCATTCACTGATTTTATGGCAAAAAAAGTGATTATTCAGGTGCCTTTTATTTCACTGGTTAACCTGATTATGAACAGGGAAGTGGTGACAGAGTTGTTTCAGAATGATATGACAGAAGAGAATCTGACGGCTGAATTGCGAAATTTACTTTGTGACGAGGGCATTCGAAATAAAATGTTTGCCGATTATACCGAGTTGCAGGAAATAATGGGAGGCCCCGGAAGCAGTGGCAAAACTGCCCGATTGATGTGGGATACCCTCAATAGTTAAAAATACCGGCAGTCTCTCTTTTTTCTATTGACTACAAACTAAATACTAATAACTTCTTTATGCTGGCATTGTGGAAAAAAGAGCTTTTTACTTTTTTCAGTTCACTGACGGGTTCACTGGTTATTGCAGTGTTTCTGGTGCTCAATGGATTGTTTCTTTGGATTATTCCCGGGAACTTTAACATTTTGTTTGGCGGATATGCCAACCTGGACGGACTGTTTTATATGGCCCCCTGGCTGTATCTTTTTCTGGTTCCTGCCATTACGATGCGTTTGTTTGCCGATGAGAAAAAATCGGGAACCATTGAGTTGCTTTTAACGCGTCCTTTGGCCGATTGGCAGATAGTAACCGGTAAATACATGGCCGGGTTTTCTCTGGTTGTATTGAGTCTGTTGCCTACATTGGTTTATTTTTATTCCGTAACGCAGCTGGCTCAGCCTACAGGGAATGTGGATGACGGGGCAATATGGGGCAGTTACATCGGTCTGCTTATGCTGGCAGGCGCTTATGTGGCTATGGGGATCTTTACTTCTGCTATTACCGACAATCAAATTGTGGCGTTTGTTTTAGCAGCCATACTGGCATTTGCTTTCTACAGCGGTTTTGATGCGCTGGCTTCTACACCTTTTTTCGATTCTTTTAAGGTTATTCTGATAAATCTGGGGATTGATTCTCATTACCAGTCACTTAGTCGGGGGGTGATTGACGTTCGGGATGTGTTGTACTTTCTTGGATTGATTGTGGTGTTTCTTGGACTCTCCAGGCTGGTGCTGAGTAGCAGGAGATGGTGAGGGGAGTTGAGAGTAGAGAGTAGAAGGCAGAAGGCAGAAGACAGAAGACAAAAAAAATGACTTAAAAATATGTCCGGAAAATTGAACAAACAGAGAGATCTTTTGAGTTTCGGCCTTCTTTTGGCTGTGGTTCTTGCTGTCAATATGTTGGTTTCATCAGTTGTTCTGCGCCTAGATCTGACGGCAGAGAAAAGATATACCCTGGCCGATATTACCAAAGAGTTTCTTTCCGGGATGGACCAACCCGTCTTCGCGCGTGTTTATCTGTCGGGCGATTTGAATGTTGGGTTCAGCCGGTTGTCTCAGTCAGTGGAGGACAAACTAGATGAGTTTGGTGTTTATGCTGGTTCTAATCTGGATTATCGGTTTATTGATCCCAACGACTCCTCTGATGAGTCGCAAAGGGCCACTGAAAAGTTGAAAGAACAGGGTCTTGAGCCGGTTCCTGTTTACGAAGCAAAAGAGGATGGATCTCGCAGCAGGACGCTGGTTTATCCATATCTGATTTTGCAGTCGGGTGATGCCGAGATAGCAGTGAATTTGCTGGAAAATATGCCCGGGCAATCAGGGGCCGAAAATCTGAACTCTTCTGTTGAAGTGCTGGAGTTTAAACTGATGGATGCTGCCCGGAGATTGTTAATGGAAGAAATGCCCCGTATTGCCTTTTTGGAGGGACATGGAGAATATGACGAGATTGATGTGGTGGATATTACCGATGCCCTTTCGCGATATTATCAGGTGGACAGGGGGAATCCGGGCAGTTCGCCTGAAATGCTTGCCCCTTATGAAGCTTTGATCATTGCCGGACCCAAAAGAGAATTTTCGGAAGATGAGAAGTATGCCATTGATCAGTACATAATGCATGGCGGAAGGGTACTGTGGCTGATAGATGCACTTGGAGTAACGATGGATAGTCTGCAGCATTCCATGCAAACCGTTGGATTACCATTGGATATTAATCTGAACGATCAGTTGTTTCGTTATGGTTTTCGTATCAATCCGGTGGTGGTGCAGGATGTCCAGTCAGGTATGATTCCTGTAAATGTGGCGCCTGCCGGGCAGGCATCACAGTTTGTTCCCATGCCCTGGACTTATAGTCCTCTGCTTAACACCAACAGTGGACATCCTGTAACACGCAATGTAAATGTGGTGAAGGGAACCTTTGTCAGTAGTATTGATACGGTGGGAGGAGACCGGAAGACTGTAAAAACTCCATTGCTGCGTACCAGTCGTTATTCGCGTGAAATGGAGAGTCCGGTCTATATATCCCTGGGGCAGGTAGAGGAGCAACCGGCCAGAGAGAATTTTCCCCAATCGCATATTCCGGTAGCCTATTTGTCGGAGGGAGCGTTTACTTCTGCTTTTCTGAACAGGCCCGTTCCGCCGGGGGTGAATGGTTCAGACATGGAGCGTCGTGACCTGAGTGTACCCACACGGATGATTGTGGTCGCAGATGGAGAAATTATCAGGAATGAAGTACACAGAAGAGAATCTGCTAATCCCGGTATTGTTCCTTTGGGCTATGATGAGGTTACCCGGCAGACATTCGGAAATAAGCAGTTTATTCTTAACGCGGTTAATTATCTCACAGATGAAGAGGGGTGGATGAATCTGCGGACAAGAAACTACAGGTTGCGTTTGCTTGACAGAGATAAAGTAGCCAATGAAGCCGGATTCTGGAAAAGCATTAATTTGGGAATTCCTGTTGTGTTTGTTCTTTTTGCCGGGCTATTGGTGCCTTTTTGGAGAAAAAGACGTTACGGGAAGGAAACGAAGTAGAAAATCCCATTGCCGAGCTTTTTTGTGGCGTCAAAATTTATTATTTTCGGCACACTTTTTCGCTACATAATCTTTATATTTGAAGATGTTTGCAGAAAAGCTTATATTGAGGTGCAATTTGTTGTTCCTGAATGAGTTTTGATTGTTATGATGGTCGTTATTCCGACCATAGAAAAAATAATATTTTGTTTATCAGATAATAATTATAAAAAATAGAAAACAATGAAGTTTGTTGTCTCCAGTTCAGGGCTGTTGTCGCATTTGCAAGCCATCAGCCGGGCTATTGCTTCCAAAAGCCCTATGCCTATTCTTGATAATTTTTTGTTTAGCCTTGAAGGACAAAAATTAACAATTACTGCCTCCGATACCGAGGTTACGATGATTACTTCGATGGATCTGGAAACCACTGATGGTGAGGGTGTAATTGCAATGCCTTCAAAAATCCTATTGGAGACACTGAAGAAGTTTCCCGAACAACCTCTGAACTTTGAGATTAATGAGGAAACCATGGCGGTGGATATTGTCACTGAGAAGGGTAAGTTTAGCGTCGTTGGTCAGAACGGAGATGATTTCCCGGCTCTGCCTCAAATCAATGAGGAGAAGGCGAGTAATCTTCAGATATCTGCCGATACGTTGCTGACAGGAATTGTGAAGACGTTGTTCGCTACTGCCGATGATGAGCTTAGACCTGTGATGAATGGTATTCTGTTTGAATTTACCCCTGATAATATGACTTTTGTGGCATCCGACTCACACAAATTGGTTCGTTATCAGCGGTTAGATGTAAAAACCGATTATGAAGCCTCATTTATCCTGCCCAAGAAACCTGCAGGCCTGTTAAAGAATGTTTTGCCCAAGGAAGACGGGGATGTGGCAGTGGCATTCGATGACCAAAATGCCTATTTCACCATGCAAAACTATCGTTTGGTGTGCCGTCTGGTGGAAGGAAATTATCCCAGTTACAATGCGGTTATCCCTCAGGACAATCCTAATAAGGTGGTAGTTGATCGGGTAGATTTGTTTAATACCCTGGGACGTGTTTCATTGTTTGCCAGTCAGTCCAGCAACCTTGTGAAGCTTCATCTCGGAGCAAATGAGATGGTTATCTCTGCACAGGATCTTGACTTTTCCATATCTGCCCATGAAAAGCTTGGGTGTCAGTACGAAGGTGATGAAATGGAGATTGGGTTTAAATCAGGATTTCTGGCTGATATTCTGGAGAATATTTCCTCTTCGGATATAGTGTTGGAGTTGTCTGATCCTGCCCGTGCCGGAATATTTGTTCCTTTTGATAAGTCGGAAAACGAGGACGAACTTATGCTGCTTATGCCTATGATGATTAATGCCTGATAGTTCGGGCTAACCTCTATATTTAAACGTCCTGCTGAATTATTCAGCGGGACGTTTTTTATAAAAAAAGTCTGCCCGCAAAGGACAGACTTTAAAAACAGGACAATTAACAGAACCGGATTTTTAACCGGACCAGCCATCGTTATGGCATTTCTTTTTTCTGATGCCGGCCGGCATCAGGTTTGTGTTTATCTCCTTTCGGGTTGTCTTGCTTTTACGGTTATTAAGGTAAATTGTAAGAAACGTCTTTTTCCGTTAATCCTGTTTTCGGGAAAACTCCCGAAAACAGGCGGTTGTTTATTATGTCAGATTGTCGTAGGCAGTTTCACCATGTTCGTAAATGTCGAGCCCTTCTTCTTCTACTCGTTTGGGAACCCTCAGACCTACGGTTGATTTAATGGTTCGGAACAGGATGAATCCCATGGCCAATGCCCAGGCAGCAACTGAAAATACGCCCAATGCCTGAACGCCAAGCAGGCTTGCTCCGCCACCATAAAAGAGTCCTCCGTCAGTAGCAAGCAGACCCACCATTATGGTTCCTACTGCGCCGCTAAATCCGTGCACCGTTACAGCACCAACAGGGTCGTCAATACGCAGCTTGTCCAGTATTTCCACTCCAAATATCAGGACTATGCCGGCAATAACTCCAATGATTACAGCTCCTCCGGGACTAACAATATCGCAACCCGCCGTGATGGCTACCAATCCTGCCAGGGCACCGTTGAGTGAAAGACCCAGAGATGGTCGTTTGTAACGCATCCACGAGATAATCATGGCTGTAACTGTTCCGGCAGCAGCCGAAAGGTTGGTGGTCACAAAAATGGAGGCTACCGCTGAAATATTGTCCAGTCCGCTTGCTGCAAGCTGGGAACCAGGGTTAAAGCCGAACCATCCGAACCAAAGTATAAAGACTCCTAAAGCGCCAATTGTTAAACTGTGGCCGGGAATCGCTTTTCGTTTTCCGTTGTATTTCCCCAGACGAGGACCAACTGTAGCGGCTCCTACCAAACCAAGCCATCCTCCTACAGAGTGAACTACGGTGGATCCGGCAAAGTCGTGAAAGCCCAATTCGCTGAGCCATCCACCGCCCCATACCCAGTGTCCGGATATTGGGTAGATGACTGCTGTAATAAAGAAGCTGGCAAGGATATAAGCTTTGAATTCTGTTCGTTCTGCAACAGCTCCGGAAACAATAGTGGCAGCAGTTGCTGCAAAAACAGTCTGGAATATCAGAATGGCATAATCCACATCATTGCCATAACTTCCTGAGAAAAAGAGGTCGGGCATTCCAATGAATCCTCCCAAGTCGGTTCCAAACATAATGCTGAAGCCTATCAGCCAGAACATTAGTGACCCTACGGAGAAGTCAAGGAAGTTCTTCATCAATATATTGGCAGTGTTCTTGGCACGTGAAAAACCGGCTTCAACCATTGCAAACCCCGGCTGCATAAACATTACCATGGCCGCTGCAATTAAAACCCATAACATGTCTAAAGAGACGGTTATCTCGGATACTTGTTTTGTAATTTCTTCCATAATCGTATGATTTTAATAGATTTAACCTGAGAGGATTCTTCTTATTCCTCTTCTCCTTTGATGTAGAGAGATTCATCACCTTTTTCGCCTGTGCGTATCCGGTAGGATTCTTCGATGTCCACCACGAAGATTTTTCCGTCTCCGATGGCTCCGGTTTTTCCCGATTCCAGAATGGCGTTAATGGTGTTTTTCAGGTTTTTATCGCGTACCACAATGGATAATTTGATGCGTTCAATGGCACTGGTATCGTAAACAATACCCCGGAAGGCACGCTCTTCCCGTGATCTTCCGATTCCACGGACTTCCCAGTAGGAAAAGAAGTCAATTCCTACTTTGCTGAGGGCTTCTTTTACATCATCGAACTTTGTTTTGCGTATGATGGCTTCAATTTTTTTCATAATATTTTTTTTAGGTTTTTGACTACTTGGCAGTATGGCCGGTTATTTCCGGCAGGCTTCTGCTGAGCTGCGGGGCTCAGAATGAAACGCCTACCACCATGAATAAACTTTCGCTTTCGGGGTTGAGTATCACAGCACCGGAAAGAGGGAGTGAGAAATAATCCGTTAGTTTGATTTCTTTGGATGCTCCGATGCCAATATTTACAATTCCAAAATCACCATCAGTGGTATAGACTTCATCGCCGGCTCCAATAAATGCATTGACCAGGCCGAAATCGTATCCTGCCTCGAGATAGAGTGACTTGTCGTCGGCTCCGGCAAAAAACTTTCCTGCAAGAAGACTGAATTTTTCCAGTGTAAGTGTTCCGCTTATTTCGATTGAATGATTGTTGTCGAAATCAAAATAGTCATCAGACATGTCATCCATCGGGAAGTAGTAATCGGTAACTGTCAGTGAAAATGCATCCCCGAATGAATATCCTGCATAGAGGTCGGCTTCCTGAGCTCCGGGAAGATTGGTGGTATAGGCACCCCAGGCACCTAAGACAAAATCACCGGCACTCATTTCCAGATATGGCTGAATGCTCGGAGATCCTCCGAAGTCGGTTCCCCGCCAAACATAGCGACTCATAAGGTCGGCGCCGACGCTTACTTCAACTTGTGATCTGGCATTGAAGCCGGTTGCGAAAAGACTTGCGAAGGTCAAGGCCAAAAAAAGTTTTCCAAAGTTTCTCATAGCGGTAAGTTTTTAAAATAAGTGGTTAATAAACTTGTCCCTCAAAATAAAGGGGGGTGTTTGGTTATTTTGTTTGGTTTTTTGGAGATTACCCCCTTTTTTGATTGGGTTGACAATGCAAATATATATACTTTTTAATTTTAACCCCTAATTTAAGAGGGGTAAAATTTCAATTTTTGCATTTTTTATGAAATTACCCCTTTTGGAAGAGGGGGGTATTTAAAATATTTGGAGAAAATCTGTTGCTGTTTCCGGATTTAAGCACTACATCTGTAAACATTTGATGTGCTTCGGAGCCATCTCTTTGATATTTGAGGAAAACAGAGCCTGAGCAGCTCCCATGGTTATACTTGCAAGGAGAATATAAAACACATCGACGCTGAAGGTTTTATATGCTTAAGTGGTTGTTAGGAACGTCTTTTTTGAATGAGTAATATCAGGAATAGATACCCCTGTTTGTGATGAGTCGTTTTTTTTTAATAATCTTTCAAAGTAGAATTAGCCTACCTTATACATAAAACAATATAGCAGGCAATAAGGAAACAGGCTGAAAGCATGAAAGCAATAGCCCAGGGCAACGTCCTGGGGTTGCAGTTTCCCACCCAACCCCGCGGTTTATTGGTCGAGACGCGACCAATAA
>NZ_AJKI01000011.1 GCF_000259075.1 Marinilabilia salmonicolor JCM 21150 | reverse complement strand
ATTACTTTTTTTGTGTCAAGACAAAAAAAGTAATTCAGGGTTTAAGGGATGAAATCCCTTTTGGTAGATGCCCGGGGGGAGTCAATATTTATGAAGAGAAAAAAACTTGTAGAAGTGACCTGCCAGCGCTTGACCAGAGCAGCTGACAGGTCTATCTTCCAGACAAACTGAGATAGAGAGAGTAGTATTAGGATTAAGGGTTAAGATGCCTCCTGAAGTTGTATTTTTGGGAACCATCTGAAAATGCAGACTGGCTTTTCCTCAGGATGCGACTTATTCATAATTTGTAAATCTATGTGGTAATCCAGATTTATATTAAGCTCACTCAAAAGGGTGTCTTCTTTTATTTGAGTTTGATATTTATGGTCGGTAAATGCAGCAGTCCAGAATAAGTCTTTTCCTTTAAGACCAATGGATTGGTTTCCTGTATAGCTCGAGAGATTCAGACTGGGAGTGTGGTGAAATATGTCCTGCCATTTTAAGTTTGTATTTGTTGCAGGAGATACCTCTTTAATTATTACTTCGAATGGAGAATTATTTGAGATGTTCGTTTCCCACCATCGTAGCTCATCTCCCGGAGCGGCCTTTATGGTAAGGTTGTTGGTGCCCTGACCATTTACTACATGACGGTGGTCTGCCACCATATATATGGAAGAAGAAAACTCATCTTCCTCTCTGATGGTAAATACGGGAATCTCTCTGGCTTCTGAATTTTGCTTTAAAAATTCCTGGATTCTGCGGTTTTTCAGAAGGGCCGCAGAATCTACCAATACCATCATTCCAATCACATTGCTCATTTTGCCTGGTTTTAATTGTTTAACCAAAGGCCGGGGATATTCGGTTTTTTATAGGTCGTAAAGGCTTGGGAGGTTAATCCAATGTGAATATAGTGGCAGGAGGATCTGATTCCGAAAAGAATGAGTGAATGGAACGAAATATTGAGTGAATGGTTAATTTTTTAGAGTTGCTTTGCGATGCAATTGTTCGTGAAGTTACAGAACTGTCATCTGGTTAAGGTCAGAAATTGAACCCAAAATTGAAGTACCATCGTAACCTGTGGTCGGTGTTATTGCTTCCTGCTCCTAACTGTAAGGGGCCTAAAAAACTATCGTATGCCAGCATTAAGCCGTAACCGTAAACGGTTTCTGTTTTGTCCAGACCGATGGGTTCAATTTGCTCGGGCAGATTTATGGTGGAAAACAGCACTCCTCCCTGGATATTCAGGTGAATTTGTTGAAGCAGGCGGTATCGAAGATCGATTTCCCCCAGGGCAAAATCTTCCACCAGCTTTTCCCTGAATGAGTAACCGATAAAGTGTACTTCGTTACTGCGGTTGTTGAAGGGAAGTCCTCCGATAAATGTTAAGTCGAGCAACGGAGCTGCTTTGTTTGTAAATTGCCCGGATAATCTGATGCCTGGGGTGAATTTACGACTTACCGGGAAATATTTTTGCCAGTGGCCGCCAAGTGAAAAGTATTGCCGGTTGGGAATGTTGGTAAGGGGTGCTACCAATTCTTTTCCGTTGCTGCTGCCTTTGTAAAGCTCTTTCCCGTCGATATTGAATCGGTAAAAAAGATTGATTTTAGAACCTCTGACCGGAAAATATCGTCGGTTTAATGAACTGTAATTGAAATCGAACCGGGTAGAAAGAAAGGTGTTTCCGAAACGCTCCACTCCTGCATAAAAAATGTCTGAAAATCCACTTCTGTTCTGTAGCGTTGAGTGTGTGTATCGTACCGAAGTTTCCATTTGCCAGGAGGTGCCCAGATTTGTCAGGAAACCGGCATAAACGGATGCATATTGTTGTTTGAAGGTTCCATATTTGGAGCCATCATCCAGATAAACAGGCAGGTTATTGTTTTCGTAGGTAAAGCCTGTCTTGGCGGCAGCTATTTGTTTTTCCCCCAGATAATTAAGTTGATATACATTTAGTCGGGGTGTTTCAGAAATGTCGGTGGTCAGGGAGGTGCGCGAAGAGTTCCCAAACAGGTTCCTTACGGTCAGGTTGGCCAATAGCCCTGCTTTGTATTCATTATCGTAATGAACTGAAAATTTAGTTTTGGCCGGATTACTTTCTTCCACGTTTAAAACCAGTACATAGCCCTGATCCAATGGGGCAAGGTGATAGGTGATGTTTTCGAAATGGCGGGTTCCCATGGCTCTTTCAATGCCTGTGCGAAGCAGTTCACTGGTAATGGTATCTCCGGGCTGTACACGCATATTTCCCAGCAAAAATTGTTGTGTTGTACTTTCCTGGCCATGAATTTGAATTCTGGATACGATTTTATTTTCTGCCTTCTTTTTATCCACTTCCGGCAAAATCTGCGGTACAATATTATTCTCTGCCATGAGTTTTCTGAGGGAGTCTGTCTGCTGCCTGGCAGCTTCTTCTCCCAGGAGGATAATTTCTTTGGCATTTGAAAAACTGGCGGTATTGTATTTCTCCAGTTGGGGCGAGATCAGTAAATCTGTTCTTCTGATAGCCCTGCGCATGGCCAGGTTTCCTCCGATTGTGGCCGATGCCATTAATATTTCGGGTAGCGTTTTAGGACCTTCATCGTCGGGATTTTCCTCAAAACCTACATTGACACCGATGATGATATCAGCTCCCATTCTTTTGCACAGATAAACCGGATAGTTATTAAGAATTCCCCCATCCACCAGTAACATAGAATCTAACCGCACTGGTGAAAAAACCGATGGAATAGACATACTGGCCCTGAGTGCCGTTGTAAGGTTTCCCTGATCAAAAATATATTGATTGCCACTGATGAGGTCTGCTGCAACGCAACGAAACGGTATGGGGAAGTCGTCGAACGACTGAATGTCTGTCACATGCCAGCTTAGCCGGGATATTAGTTCACTGATCTTTTGTCCCCGAACCAGTCCCGATGGAATTTCCAGTCCCTCGCGTGTAATGTTGAACTCTACCTGATAGCGGTTGTAATCTTCCTTTTCCTGCGGAGAAACTGAGGAGAGAGGAATCTGATCCGAAAGCAAATCAGTCCAGGATACATTATTGACGATCGAATCCAGTTCTTCAGCAGTGTATCCTATGGCATAGAGTCCGCCAATGATACTGCCCATGCTGGTCCCGGTGATGTAATCGGGAACAATCCCCTCTTCTTCCAATACTTTTAATGCACCGATGTGAGCCAGTCCTTTGGCCCCGCCTCCACTTAGTACAAGCCCTATTTTAGGGTGGTTCTCCTGAGCTTGAAGCTGAAACCCTAAAGTCAGATAAATCAGTATGATTAATGGTATAGAATTTCTCATGCTTGTAACCGGATTTTATGCAAAAGTAAAAGATTCCCGGTTACGGTGCATGATTAAGAGATTAATAATTGATTAAAAGTGCTTTCGGGGCTACTGAACCGACAATAATCAGGCTTGTTTTGAATTTAGTGCCTGCATGACAATTCTGACAGAATCTTCCGGAGAAAGCTCTGTTGTATCTACCGTAAGCGAGGCTTTCTTGTAATAGGGGCCTCTTTGTGCCAGGGTACTCCTGATAAAAGCCAGTAATTCTTCTCTGCTTTTTCCTGCAATTAGCGGGCGATGCTCTCTGGCAGGCATCAAACGGTCAGTGAGGGCCTCGGGTGATACTTTGAGATAGATGGTCAGACCGTGTTTATTCATAATCTCTATATTGTCGAAGTGACAGGGCACTCCTCCTCCGGTGGCAATAACTGCCTTTCCTGACTTTGTACTTTCATGAACAGCCAGACGCTCAATTTCACGGAATTTTTCTTCTCCATACCTGGCAAATATCTCAGAGATGCTTGTTCTTTCCTCTTCTTCGATGTATTTGTCAAGGTCAATAAACTTAAATCCAAGTTCACGAGCCAGCAGGCGGCCGAAGGTGCTTTTGCCGCTGCCCATGAATCCGGTTAGATATATTGGATATTGCATTTTTCCCGACTTAGAAGAGTGACTGTATTCTTAATTTCATGCGCCTTTCAGTATAATGATTTTGCCGCATTATCGCTTGTCTCCCGGATTTTAGCAGAGATTTTGTTTCTCCACATCCGGGGTTTTAATGACATTGAAGCTTTTTAATGCTCAGATCCCCTTTTGGGGACTTAGAGGGCTCTTTCCCCCTAAAAGATAGACATCTGGTTGTTGTCTTCTTCTTCCTCATCGTTTCCGGTTTCCTCATCGTCCTGTTCTTCGGGCATTGGTTCATCTTTTATGATGGGTTCCAGTTCCATGATTTTATGAATCTGATAGGTCGTGAGTCTTTTCCCTTTGGCTTTGTACCCTTTGATATTGATGAACTCAGCCACTTCTACGATGGCCTTTTCCCGGTCTTTATCTTCACCTCCAAATTTTATTTCCAGTCTGGGATAATCCACTTGTGTCAGACGAACCAGATGCGATTTGGGGTTATCTCCGATAAATCGCTGGGGTTTGCTAACCTGCTCTGCCTGGAACCGTTTTAGATAGTAAAAGTCCTGATCTGCATCGTAATAGACTGCTGACCATACAACTTCCGGATCAAATTTTTCGATGTAGAGGATATTGTCCTCATAGTGATTGGCCAGATCATAACCGGTCTGGAAGAATTGCCCGTCTTTGGTCATCACCAGAATCTGGTCGCCGCTATGAAACTCGCCCAGGTATTTGCCTCTGCCATCCACATTGAGACGAAGGATTTCGGGTTCGAACCATATTTTGCGTCCTCCAAGGGTGCTTTCGCCTTTCTTTTTCAGCACTATCTTGTGAATGGCATATTTGGTCAGGATATTACCCTGGGCGCCCCGCCCTTTGATGGCTTGTTCTGCCATGTCAAACTCAAATATCTGATTGCGCAATCGTGCCCGTGGTTTCAGGGTTACCTTTAAAACTTCTGCTTCACCATTGGGATTGGCACTGAAATAGAGAACTTCTGAACCTTCTTTCCCTTTTGTGAGGTTGTATTCCTTGTCGCGGGTTACCCCCGTTACTGCAAATCGTTTTATGTAGGTGTTTCCTTGTTTTCCATCGCGATAAACCACATTGTAAATGGTACGGGAATCATTGCGTTTGAAAACGGCTATGTGAATGATGTTCTTCCCGACAAAAGCCTTATCCTGTACTTTTGTTACCAGATAGCGGCCATCTTTATAGAAAATGATAATATCGTCGATGTCGGAACAGTTGCAGACAAACTCATCTTTCTTCAATGCTGTTCCTACAAATCCGTCTTCACGGTTGATGAAGAGTTTTTCGTTTTTAACCACCACTTTGGAAGCTTCAATGTTTTCAAAGCTTCTGATTTCTGTCATTCTCGGGTAGTGTGAACTGTATCGTTTCTTCAGCCCCTTGTAATATTCAATGGCAAAAGGAATGATATTGTTTAGGTTGTACTCCACTTGTTCCAGCTCTTCTTCGAGTGAAGCGATGTATTCGTCGGCTTTTTTGGAATCATATTTAGAAATTCGTTTAATCCGAATTTCCATCAGTTTAAGAATGTCATCCCGTGTAACCTTCCGTCGAAGCTGAAGCTTGAAAGGTTCCAGACCGTGATCAATGGTTTTGATAATGGCCTCATAGGTTTCACAATCCTCAATACGCTGGTATATTTTATTCTCGATGAAGATTTTTTCCAGCGATGACATGTGCCATGCTTCTTCCAGTTCTCCTTTTCTGATTTCCAGTTCCCGGGTGAGTAAATGAACTGTATGGTTGGTGTTATTCTTAAGAATCTCACTGACTCCGAGGAATGCGGGTTTTTCGTCGCGAATTACGCAGGAGTTGGGCGAAATTGACAGTTCGCAATCGGTAAAAGCATAAAGTGCATCAATGGTTTTATCGGGCGAGGTGTTGGCCGGAAGGTGAACCTGAATCTCTACCTTTTGTGCGGTGTTGTCATCAATTTTTTTGATTTTTATTTTACCCTTCTCATTGGCTTTCAGGATAGATTCAATAAGGGAGGAGGTGTTTCTTCCAAAAGGGATGTCTGAAATAACCAGCGTGCGGTTATCCAGCTTGCTGATTTTGGCACGTACTCTCACTGCTCCCCCGCGTAGCCCGTCATTGTAGCGCGAAACATCCATCATTCCGCCTGTCGGGAAATCGGGGTATAACTCAAATGATTGTCCTTTAAGTTGTGCAATGGAGGCATCAATGAGTTCGGCGATGTTGTGTGGAAGAATCTTGGAAGCCAGACCTACGGCAATTCCTTCAACCCCTTGCGCCAGCAACAGGGGAAACTTAACCGGAAGTGTTACCGGTTCCTGGTTACGGCCATCGTATGAAGGTTTCCATTCCGTGGTTTTAGGGTTAAATACCACCTCCTGGGCAAATTTTGTCAGCCGGGCTTCTATGTATCGCGGGGCTGCAGCACGGTCGCCCGTAAAGACGTTACCCCAGTTGCCCTGCATATCAATCAGCAGGTTCTTTTGTCCCAGCTGCACCAGTGCATCGCCAATGGAGGCATCACCATGCGGGTGAAACTGCATGGTAAAACCAATGATGTTGGCCACTTTATTGTACCTGCCATCTTCCATTCTGCGCATGGCGTGCAGGATACGTCGTTGGACAGGCTTTAAACCGTCATTGAGGTGAGGTACAGCCCGTTCCAGAATTACATAAGAGGCGTAATCCAGAAACCATGTACGATACATTCCCTGAAGTGCAGTAACTTTTAATTCAGGTTCTGTTTCGGCCTGTGAAGCGAAATTGTCGGAGTTGTTGATTTCTTCGTTGTTTTCCTCTTCGGGCTCTCCGGGTATTTCAGGATATTTATCGTTTTCGTCAGTCATTTTTATAGCATTTCTTCGTCAACCACAAGATTGTCAATGATGAAATTCTGTCTGTCGGGAGTGTTTTTTCCCATGTAAAAATCCAGAACATCCTTAAAAGCATCTTCTTTCTTCATCTTTACCGGTTCCAGACGAATGTCCCTGTTAATAAAATGGGTAAATTCATCCGGAGAGATTTCTCCCAAACCTTTGAATCGGGTAATCTCGGCATTTTTACCAAGTTTTTTCATGGCTTCATAACGTTCCTGGTCATTGTAGCAATAAAAACTCTCTTTCTTATTCCGAACCCGGAACAACGGGGTCTGCAGGATGTAGAGATGGCCGTTTTTTACCAGTTCCGGAAAAAACTGCAGGAAAAAGGTCAGCAACAACAGGCGTATGTGCATTCCGTCCACATCGGCATCTGTGGCGATGATGACCTTGTTGTAGCGCAGAGTTTCAAGTCCTTCCTCTATGTTCAAGGCTGCCTGCAGCAGGTTGAATTCTTCGTTTTCATAGACTACTTTCCGTGTGAGGCCGTAGGTGTTCAGGGGTTTTCCCTTAAGACTGAAGACGGCCTGTGTGCCCACGTCCCGGGCCTTGGTAATGGATCCTGAAGCGGAGTCTCCCTCAGTAAGGAAAATGGAGGTTTCCATTTTTCGCTCATGGTTAGAGTCGAAATGGATGCGGCAATCACGCAGTTTTTTGTTGTGGAGGCTCACTTTTTTTGCGCGTTCACGTGCCAGTTTCTGAATACCGGATATGGCCTTGCGTTCTTTTTCCGATTCCAGAATTTTTTTGTGAATGATTTCGGCTGCTTCCTGATTTTTGTGGAGGAAGTTATCCAGTTTTTCCTTCACAAAATCCAGCACATAGTTGCGAACGGACATTCCGCCAGGCGACATATCTTTGGAACCTAACTTGGTCTTTGTCTGAGATTCAAATACGGGTTCTTCAATCTTGATGCTCACAGCGGCTACAATTCCGGAACGAATATCGGCAACATCAAAATTCTTGTTGAAAAACTCCCTGATGGTTTTTACGTAAGCCTCCCGAAAAGCGATCAGATGGGTTCCTCCCTGAGTGGTGTGCTGACCGTTTACAAAAGTGTAATATTCTTCTCCATACTGGTTGCAGTGGGTAACAGCTATTTCCAGATCATCGTCTTTGAGGGAGATGATTTTATAGAGGCCGGTTTCGGTCATTTGCTCATCCAGCAGATCCAGTAATCCGTTTTCGGAGCGATAGACTTCTCCATTGAAATGGATGGCCAGACCGGCATTGAGATAGGTGTAATTCCTCAGCAAAGAGCTAATGTATTCTTCCTTGAAGGCATATTCTCCAAAGATCGATTCATCGGGAAGAAATTCCACAAACGTACCGTTGCTTTCCTTTGTGGGCTCCACGGGTGATTCCTCCACTAATTCTCCTTCACTGAAGACAATTTTTTTTGTTTGACCGTCGCGAAAGGCCTGTATAACAAACTTAGAGGAAAGTGCATTTACGGCTTTGATACCTACCCCGTTGAGTCCCACTGACTTCTTAAATACCTTGCTGTCATATTTGGCACCGGTATTCATTTTACTGGCCACATCAATCACTTTTCCCAACGGAACGCCACGGCCATAATCGCGTACAGCCAGACTTTTTTCGTCCAGATCGATTTTGATTTTTTTACCGAACCCCATCATATATTCATCGATGGAATTGTCCATGACCTCTTTGATCAGTACATAAATTCCATCGTCGGCAAAATTTCCGTCGCCGAGTTTCCCGATGTACATACCCGGACGACGCCTGATGTGCTCTTTCCAGTCAAGTGTGCGTATGGTATCTTCAGAATAGTTTTGCAACATTTTTTGTTACCTCTCGTTTGTAAGCGTTATTGTTTTCTGACCAGGGTTAAGCGGATATTCTCTAAAAAAAATCATCCAAATATAACGAAAAGGAAAAATCTTTCGTAATCTGATTTTTCGATATAATTTTCTTTGGATGCAAATCAGCGGGTTGCCGATTCAAAATAAAATCATTCTATCGAATTAATTCGGCTCTGTTGGTATCCAGCTTCAGGAAGATGAATAACAGAATAGTAAAACCCCAGAATGAGGAGCCTCCATAGCTAAAAAACGGCAGGGGAATACCGATTACAGGCGCCAGTCCGATTGTCATACCAATGTTTATGGCGATGTGCATGAAGAAAATGGCAGCGACTCCGTAACCATAAATCCTGCTAAAGGCTGAATGCTGCCGCTCGGCAAGAAAAATGATTCTCAGCAGAAGTGTCAGAAACAGGAGGATGACAAATGTGGTTCCGATAAATCCCCATTCTTCTCCGACGGTGCAGAAAATAAAGTCGGTGGTTTGTTCAGGAACAAAATCGAACTTGGTTTGTGTGCCCTGAAGAAATCCTTTTCCGTAAAATCCTCCTGAGCCAATGGCTATTTTTGATTGGTTGACATTGTATCCTATTCCTTGCGGATCATTCTCCAACCCCAGCATCACCAGTATCCGGTTTCGTTGATATTCCGATAAAACGGAATCGAAAAAATAATTGGTCGAGTAGGTATATCCTGTCATGCCCCAAAGCAAAATTAAAGCAATACCAATTTGGGGTAGTCTCCTGATTAATACTTTGAATCCCAGGAATAAACTTGATGCAGCGATTCCTGTAATCAGGGGGATGACCAGCCCTGTCTCCCAGCCGGTGAGTTTCCCGGCACTGTAAACAATCAGGAAACCTCCGGCCGTAATGGCCACTGTAATTACTGCCAGACGTTTCTGTTTAGAAAGATAAATGTAACCTGCAAAAAGCAGGAAAATTCCTAAAATCAGATAAACGATGGGGTAGAGCAATGATGCAATAAGGATTACTGCTGCGAGTGCGATAAGAAAAAGAAAAACCGGTGACATTCCTTCACGGAAGAAGACCAGGAAAAAGGCTGCATAAACAAGAGCGGAACCGGTGTCGTTTTGCAACAAAATGATGACGGCCGGAAGAAAAACGATGACGGTCATCTTCAGAATGTAGCGAAGTTTTGACATCTTGAAATTGTATCTGCTCATCACTCTTGCCAAAGCAAGACCGGCGGCAACTTTAGTCATCTCGGCAGGTTGTAACCGGATGGAGCCTATCTTAAACCAGGCTTTGGCTCCGTTGATCTCAACTCCGAACAGTAGTGCCATAATCAGCAGTAGGACAGAGACGCCAAAGAATATATAGGCAAACTCCACAAAGAATTTACTGTCAATGAGAAAGAGTGTCCCAATCATGATCACTGACAGTCCAATCCAGATCAATTGTTTGCCCGGCTCCGAAGCCAGCGTGATTCCGGAAGCATCTTCCGGGTCAAAGTTGGCGGCATAAATGTTTATCCAGCCAAAAGTGACCAGCAGGGCGTAAATGACAACTGTCATCCAGTCTATGTTTTTGTATGATCTAATCGTTGCTCTCATCCTCATTTATCAGGTCTGCATCCAACATTCGTTGCTCTATCCATTTTCGTGTGCGGTGGATTTCTTTGTTCAGATATTTTTCGATAATCAGGCTCGAAATCGGAGCCCCGTAGGTGGCTCCAAAGGTGCCATTTTCCACATAGGTAGCCACAGCGATTTTAGGATTGTCTTTCGGGGCAAAAGCAATGAAGATACTGTGGTCGTCTCCATGAGGGTTTTCCGCAGTTCCTGTTTTACCGCAAATGGTAACACCTGGTATTTGTGCTATGCGCGCGGTACTTCCGGCTCCTCCCCAAATGGCTTGTTCCATTCCGTCAACTACCGGAACAAAATGGGCTGAATCAATTCCCACATAGTGGGACTCTTTGAATTTTGAGGGAATGGTATCATTCTCAATTTCTCTGGCTACATGAGGGGTACGCCAGTACCCGCGATTGGCAATAGCAGCTGTCATGTTGGCCATCTGAATAGGTGTGGTTAGCAACTCCCCCTGTCCGATGGCTAGTGATATTACGGTAAGGGAAGCCCAGCTGCCTGAGTAAATCTGATCGTAATAGTTGCTGTTGGGCACAAAGCCTCTTCCTTCATTGCTCAGATCAGTTCCTAAACGGTAGCCAAATCCAAAATTTACCAGATAATCTTTCCATTTGTCAAGACCTGTTTTCGGAGAATCATATTCGGGATTGTCCAGCACATTCCTGAAAACATGACAATAATAGGCGTTACAGGACATCTGAATGGAGGCCTCAAGATCCAACGGACTGGGATGTGAGTGGCAACCTACCGAAAGAGCACGGGTATGATAACCCATTTGGCATCCAAAGCGTGATTCCGGGGTTATTACTCCTTCCTGCAGGCCAATCAGAGCCATAATGGTCTTAAAAGTGGATCCCGGAGGGTATCCCGATTGTAATGGTCTGTTAAATAAGGGGTAGAGGGTGTCGCTTGCCAGTTTTGGGAAATTTTCATTTCGCTCCCGGCCGATGAGCAGTGAGGGATCGTACGATGGAGATGAAACCATTGCTAAAATCTCTCCGGTGGAAGGCTCAATGGCAACAATGCTTCCCACTTTGTTTTGCATCAGCTTTTCTCCGTAGAGTTGAAGCTCATGATCCAATGTAAGGGTCAGATCTTTACCGGATACTGCGGGTTCATCGTGGTCTCCGTCGCGAAATGCTCCTTTTTGACGGCCATGGACATCCACCAATACATATGTGGCCCCTTTCTCACCGCGGAGTGTCTTCTCGTAGGTTTTCTCAACTCCGCTGATGCCCCAGTAGTCACCCTGTGTATAATATGGCTCTTTTTTTAACTGCGATTCATTGATTTCACCTACATAGCCCAACACATTGGCTGCTGTTTCATATTCGTATTTCCGAACAATCCGTCGCTGGCCGTAGAAACCTTTAAACTTAAAAATTTTTTCCTGAAAAGCTCCATACTTTTCTGCAGGCATCTGTTTGTAGAAAACTGATGGTTGAAATGATGAGATTTGACGTTGCCTTAGGCGATTGCGCATTTCACTAAACAGATCACGTACTTCACTGAGCTCAATGCCCATGCTGCGCGCCAGTTCAAGGGTGTCCAGTGCTTCCGTTTCACGGGGCACCACCATAATGTCATACACTGCCTGATTGGAAACCATCAATGCCCCGTTTCTGTCGTAAATTAGTCCCCGGGAGGGGAATTCTGTGATTTTACGGCGGGCATTGCTCTCTGCCGAGAACTTGTAAGACGGATCATACACCTGCAGCATGAAAAGTCTTACAATGTATATAAGACTTAACAGCAAAACTATCAAACCGATGACGATTGTTCTGTTATTGGTGTTTACCACTTACGCTCTGTTTTAAACAGGTTACAATGTGTTGGAATCTCTTTTGGCAAAAAGCATGGCAATGATAACAAACAGTACCGTTACCATTGTACTTGCAATGCTTTTTGACAAGGTGGCCAGAAATAGATCTTTGTCAAAAGCTTCAACAAAGAAATAAAACAGATGATGGGTGGCCACCATTATGAACATATATTTGAAAAACCATCCAAATCCGTAGTCCGAGGGTACAGGTCTTGTTCCTAATTCATAGCCGTCTCTCGGAGAAAATGAGCTGAGTATGAAAGGCCTCAGGAAAGCCATGAAAACCGTTGCTGAAGCATGCAGTCCCCAAGTATTCATGAAAACATCGATGATGAGCCCTGTGATAAATCCCAGCACCAGTAGCAACCATTTGGGGGTGCTGAACGGCAGTGTGATGATGAATAAGACGTAAAGATACGGATTCACGTAGCCGCTAAACTGCAGGTTGTTTAACAATAACACCTGAAGTAATATCAGCATTACAAAATTAAACAGATATCTTGGCAGCAAATTAATCATCTTCACTTAGTTTTTCCAGTTCCAATCGCTCCTGAGCTTCCATTTTTTCAACGATGTGGACATATTCCAGATTCTTAAAATCAACAGATAGCAACACGCGTATTTCGTAAAACCCTTCTCCCTGATCAATGGTTACCTTATCGATGGTTCCAATCAGTACGTTCTCAGGGAAAATCGAAGAATAACCACTGGATACCACAGCATCGCCCACAAGCGGGGTGGCATGGGCGGGAATTCCGCTCAGAGTGGCATACCTGTATGAGCTTCCGTCCCAGTAGAGAGAGCCAAAGAAGCCGGTCTCACGCAAACGGGCCGAGATTCTAAGCCGGGTGTTGAGTACGGAAATAACGGTGGAGTAGTTTTCAGAAGTATTCAGCACCACTCCCACCAGACCCCTGGATGATATGACTCCCATGTCCTGGGCAATGCCGTCCTTTCGGCCTTTATTGAGCGTAAGATAATTAAAGTGTTTGTTGACTGAGTTGTTAATTACCCGGGCAGCGGAATAACGGTATTGTTGAGCTGCCACTGTGTCCACTTCAATCTCCGGAAGCATTGGGGCATAAAAAGAGTTCTTATCCAGTTGATTGCGTAATTCTGCATTTTCTCTGGACAGCTCTTCATTGGTTCTTTTCAGTTCAAAGTATTGTATTATTGAACTGAATCGTTCGTACAAATAGCCCGATACCTGATTGGATGAACTCAGATAAACCTTTCTGTGGTACTGATTGTAATTAAATATGAAATAGAAGCTGACTATTTCCAATAACAGAAACAGCAGCAAAAAATGGTTTCGAATGATGAAACGGATGAAGTTTCTCATCTTGTGTTTTTAATTCGGGTCTATCTCATCAGGAACGAGAACTTGTGACGGTTTTTCAGGGCAATACCGGTTCCGCGTGCTACTGCATGCAACGGATCCTCTGCAATGTGAAACGGAATATTGATTTTGTCGGTCAGTCGCTTATCCAAGCCTCTGAGCAATGCACCGCCACCTGCCAGGTAAATACCATTGTTTACAATGTCGGCGTACAATTCCGGAGGTGTTTGCTCCAGGGCATTCAGAATAGCGGTTTCCATCTTGGAGATGGATTTTTCCAGACAGTGTGATATTTCCTGATAGGAAACCGGCACTTCAATGGGCAATGCGGTCATCTGGTTGGGGCCCTGAACAATATAATCAGCCGGGGGCTCATCCAATTCGGGAAGTGCGGAGCCTACCCGGATTTTAATCTCTTCTGCAGTACGTTCTCCGATTTTTATGTTGTGCTGACGACGCATGTATTCCATAATGTCTGCTGTGAGGTCATCACCGGCAATGCGGATAGATTTGTTGGTCACAATTCCGCCCAGCGAGATAACGGCAATCTCGGTAGTACCTCCACCGATATCCACCACCATGTTGCCTTCGGGGGCTTCCACATCAAGTCCGATTCCCAGAGCAGCTGCCATCGGTTCATAAATCATATAAACTTCTCGTCCGCCTGCGTGTTCTCCGGAGTCGCGTACGGCACGTATTTCCACTTCGGTACTGCCCGATGGAATACAGATTACCATGGTAAGTGACGGAGTGAAAAGTTGTCCTTTTTTGTTGATCATTTTAATCATGCCCCGAATCATTTGTTCGGCAGCATTAAAGTCCGCAATAACGCCATCACGAAGAGGACGAATGGTATATATGTTGTCGTGTGTTTTGCCATGCATTTGGCGTGCTTTTTCACCAATAGCTTCAAGCTTATCGGTACGCCGGTTTAATGCAACAATACTGGGCTCATCCACAACTATTTTGTCGTTTTGTATAATGATGGTGTTGGCGGTTCCCAGGTCCATGGCCAACTCTTGTGACAAGAATGAAAATAATCCCATTGTATTTGGTTTTGTTAATGTTTAAAATGACGAGTGCCCGAAAACACCATGGACATATTGTGTGCATCACAGAAATCGACAGAGTCTTTGTCCCGCACTGAACCTCCGGGTTGTATCACTGAACTGATTCCTGATTCAGCGGCAATTTCCACCGAGTCGGCAAAAGGGAAGAAGGCATCGGAGGCCAATACAGCTTCTTCAATGTCAAATTCGAATGCCTGTGCTTTGGCAATGGCTTGCTTTAGCGCATCAACTCTTGATGTTTGGCCGATTCCGCTCCCAATCAGTTGTTTGTTTTTTGCCAGTACGATGGCGTTCGATTTGGAATGCTTTACTATTTTATTGGCAAATAGTAAATCTTCAATTTCTTTCTCTGACGGTGTCTTGGAGGTAACAGTAGTCAGCCCCTCACGCGACTCAGTTTTTTGGTCTTTCTCCTGTACCAGCACTCCGTTAAGAAGTGTTCTGGAATTATAGGTGTTTAGCGAGGATGGTTTTTGAATCAGAATAATCCGGTTTTTCTTCTGCTGAAGAATATCCAATGCCTCCTGGTCGTAGCCCGGTGCAATGATTACCTCAAAGAAAATTTTGTTTATTTCTCCTGCCACTTCGGCTGTAACCTGTTTGTTGGTAATAATGATTCCACCAAAAGCAGATACAGGATCTCCGGCAAGTGCTTCTTTCCAGGCTTCGGAAAGCTGATCTCTGGATGCCAGTCCGCATGCATTGTTATGTTTCAGTATAGCTACAGTGGTTTCTTTAAACTCAGCAATAAGAGCAACGGCGGCATCAATATCCAACAGGTTGTTGTAGGAAATTTCTTTGCCATGCAATTGTTCAAATAGCTCTTCAAATTTCCCGAAAAATGTTCCTTTCTGATGCGGGTTTTCTCCGTATCTCAGAGGCTTGCTTTCATTGACAGCCTTTCGAAAAGCAGGGAAAGTATCATCGCTGTTGAAATAATTGAAGATGGCAGCATCGTAGCCCGAAGAAACAGCAAAAGCTGCGGTAGCAAATGATTTTCTGTCTTCTGTGGTGGTTTCGCCTTTTTTGTTGACAAGCACATCATGTAGCTGTGCATACTGGTCTTTGGAAGGTACAATCACTACATCTTTATAGTTCTTGGCTGCAGCACGTATCAAAGAGATTCCGCCAATGTCAACTTTTTCAATGATGTCGGCATGTGATGCTCCTGAAGCAACGGTATCTTCAAAAGGATAAAGATCCACAATGATAAGATCTATCTCAGGAATTTCATATTCCGACATCTGTTTCCTGTGATCTTCGTCATCTCTTCGGCCCAGAATTCCTCCGAATATTTTAGGATGAAGCGTTTTTACACGACCTCCGAGAATGGAGGGATAACTTGTTAGTGACTCTACAGATTGTACTTTTACTCCCAGGCCTTCGATGAAGGACTGCGTACCTCCGGTGGAATAAATGGTGACTCCCAGTCTATCCAGTTGAGCTACAATATCATCAAGACCGTCTTTGTGAAATACTGAAATTAAGGCAGATTTTATCTTTTTTGTGGCTGTCATTGTTTTAACAATTTTATTCGGAATTGACGCAAAATTAAGAAAAAGAGAACATTTAACAACACCCGATCTTTAATTTGTGTACCCCGGTGTGAATTTAATGATTATTGTATCATTGTTGCTGACAGAGAGCTGTAAAATAAATAAAAAAAGCTGCCTGAATGTCAGACAGCTTTATATTTAAGGTTAAAGCCTTTTTTTGATGGCTTCGGTTTCCTGCTCGAAACCCGGTTTGCCAAGCAGGGCAAACATGTTTTTCTTGTAGGCCTCAACACCCGGCTGATCAAAGGGGTTAACTCCCAATGTGTAACCGCTGATTCCACATGCTTTTTCAAAGAAGTAGAGCAGTTGTCCCAGGTAATATTCGTTGAGTTCGGGGATTTCTACTTTAATGTTGGGCACGCCCCCGTCTGTGTGGGCAATGCGGGTACCTAACTCGGCCATTTTGTTAACCTCGTCGATGCGTTTCCCCGCCAGATAGTTCAGCTTGTCCAGATCGGCTTCATCGCGGGGAATTAAAACCCGGTGTTTGGCCGCGGCAACAGAAACCACAGTTTCAAAAATAGAACGTTCACCTTCCTGAATCCATTGTCCCATACTGTGCAGGTCGGTAGTGAAATCAACTGCCGCAGGGAAAATTCCCTTGTTCTCTTTTCCTTCGCTTTCACCATAAAGCTGCTTCCACCACTCAGATACGTAATGTAACTTGGGTTGGTAATTGACCATGATTTCAATTTTCTTCCCATTCTGGTAAAGCAGGTTACGTGCAACCGCATAAACAGCAGCAGGGTTTTTATCGAAAGGAATGTCGGTGCCTGTAAGTGCCTTCATCTCTTTGGCACCTCTTACCAGTTCGCTGATGCTGTATCCGGCAACGGCAATGGGAAGCAATCCTACAGGTGTGAGGACCGAGAAGCGTCCGCCCACATCGTCAGGTATTACATAGGTTTCGTACCCTTCCTGCTCCGCCAGTGTGCGCAAAGCTCCTTTGCTGCCATCGGTTATGGCTACGATGCGCTCTTTTACTTCCTCTTTATCATATTTCGTTTCCAGAAGTTCCTTGAGTACACGGAAAGCAATGGCCGGTTCTGTGGTGGTTCCCGATTTGGAGATAACAATCACACCAAAAGATTTGTCTTTGAGCAGATCCAGTAATTCATAGGTGTAATCTTCTCCTATGTTCTGACCTGCATAAAGAATGGCGGGGTTTTTCCGGTCGCCTTTCAGCTGATCAAACGAATCGTTCAGGGCATCGATAACCGCTCTTGCTCCCAGGTAGCTTCCGCCGATACCCACAACTACCACGAAGTCGGCTTTTCCACGCAGTCTGGCTGCGGTCTTTTCCATGGCCATCACCTGATCTCCGTCAATATTTTCGGGGAGGTCCAGCCATCCGAGAAAGTCATTACCTTTTCCGCTTTTGTCGGTAAGTGTCTTCAGTTGTTTCAGGATATTGTCCTGTTCTTTGTTTATCATGTCCTGGGTTACTTCCGGAGCAACCTGCGACACATCAATGGTAAGGTTCTTCATAGCGTTATGTATTTATCTTTCTGTTTTTATATTTTTTGCGACTAAACTTCAACCCTCATTCCTCTTATCTCAACTGATCCGTCAGCAGTTTGATTTCAATAGCGGGTGAGATTTTTTCATAAATAATATTGTGAACCGCTTCGGTGATGGGCATGTTCACTTTGTATTTTTTATTAATCTCCACAATGCTTTTTACTGCATAATATCCTTCGGCAATCATCAACATCTCCAGTTGTGCACTTTTTACCGAATAGCCTTTTCCCAGCATATTTCCGAAAGTACGGTTTCTTGAAAACTGAGAGTAGGCAGTCACCAGCAAGTCACCCAGATATGCTGAACTTTTAATGTCGCGTGTGATAGGATGAACTGTGTCTACAAACCTCTTAATTTCCTGTATGCCGTTGGAAATGAGTACTGCCTGGAAGTTGTCTCCATACCCCAGCCCGTGGCAGATGCCTGCGGCAATGGCCATTACGTTTTTGAGTACGGCTGAGTACTCGGTGCCGTAAATGTCATCGATTACCGTCGTTTTAATATACGAACAAGCTAACCGGGATGCAAAGATTCTGGCTTTTTTGATGTCCTGACAGGCAATCGTAAGGTATGAGAGTCTTTCCAGAGCCACTTCTTCTGCATGGCAGGGGCCCGAAATAACTGCAATAGAATCAATAGGGACCTCATAGTGTTTGTTGAAAAAACTGCCGATAATCAGGTTCTCATCGGGCACAAGCCCTTTGATGGCAGAAACAACAAATTTGTCTTTCAGCGGGGTCCGAAGCGATTCCAAAGACTCTTTAAGAAAAGCCGAAGGTACGGCAAATATGAGCACATCCGAGTTCTCCACAATTTCATTGATATCAGTGGAAAAGAATATCTGGTCGGTATCAAAATCCACTGATGTAAGGTAATTGGGGTTGTGATCCATCTTACGAAACCGGTCGATGTGCTCTTGCTCACGGAAGTACCAGTTCAGTCTGTCTGAATTATTCATTACCATCTTGGCAATGGCCGTGGCCCAACTGCCACTTCCTATAATACCAATGGTCGATTCTTCATCCATGTGCCTGTCTGTTTTGGTTTCTGCAAATTTATTGATAGACAGAAGCCGAATGCAACGACAAATGTCATTGATTTGGTTCCTTTGGTCTGTTAGATATGAATTATTAAAACCTTTAATGTTAAAAAGATTGATATAGTAGTGCGATCACAAAATACTATTCAGCGAATGCACTACTAGTTTTCCACCCAGCTTTTAACTTCATCCGGTTTCGGATTTTGAAGGCCCAGTTTGTGCTTCTTGTTGAGTCCGCACAATTCCTGATGGAGCTTGTTGGGGTTACTCTCTTTCAGTTCATCAACTTTGAGATATCCTGCTTTGTAGATGACAGGCACCCACTCGGCAGGAACACCGATAGCGGTGAACTTTTCTTCTCCGTCGCGTTCTTTTTTCTTTTCGGGGCGCATTTGCGGGAAAAACAGCACTTCCTGAATGGTACTCTGCCCGGTCATCAACATAGTAAGGCGGTCAATGCCGATGCCCATTCCTGAAGTGGGGGGCATTCCGTATTCCAATGCACGAACAAAGTCCATGTCGATAAACATGGCTTCGTCGTCCCCTTTTTCCGAAAGGTTTAACTGATCCTGGAAACGTGCCAGCTGATCAATGGGGTCGTTCAATTCCGAATAAGCGTTGGCCAGTTCCTTGCCGTTGACCATCAGTTCGAAGCGCTCAGTAAGTTCCGGATTGTCTCTGTGTTTCTTACACAACGGTGACATTTCCACCGGATAATCGGTAATGAAAGTTGGCTGAATGTAGGATGCTTCACATTTTTCGCCGAAGATTTCGTCAATCAGCTTTCCTTTGCCCATCGATTCATCATATTCAATCTCCAGTGTATCGCAAACCTTACGTAAGCCGGCAATATCCATTCCGGCAATATCGTATCCTGTATGTTCTTTAATGGAGTCGAGCATACTTATGCGTTTGTAGGGGCGCTTAAAGTCAATCATGTTGTCTCCCACCTGCACTTTTGTATTGCCATGCAAGTCAAGCGCCACTTTTTCAATCATCTCTTCGGTGAAATCCATCATCCACTTGTAGTCCTTGTAGGCTACATAGATCTCCATTACTGTAAATTCCGGGTTGTGGGTGCGATCCATTCCTTCGTTGCGGAAGTCTTTTCCAAACTCATAAACTCCTTCGTAACCACCAACAATCAACCTCTTGAGGTATAGTTCGTTAGCAATACGCAGGTAAAGGGGCATGTCCAGAGTGTTGTGATGGGTGATGAATGGACGCGCGGCAGCACCGCCGGGAATGGACTGAAGGATGGGGGTCTCTACTTCAAGGTAATCGTTCGCGTTAAAGAACTCACGCATGGAGTTAATGATGCGCGTTCTTTTCCTGAAGGTGTCGCGCACCTGATCATTAACAATAAGGTCCACGTACCGTTGGCGGTAGCGTTGCTCAGGATCTGAAAAGGCATCGTAAACTTTTCCGTCTTTTTCTTTAACAACCGGCAAAGGTCGGAGAGACTTAGCCAATACGGTCATAGACGTGACATGAACCGAAATTTCGCCCATCTGGGTTTTGAAAACAAATCCTTTGATGCCAATGATATCGCCGATGTCAAGCAACTTTTTAAATACGGTGTTGTACAAGGTTTTATCATCCTCAGGACAAATGTCATCGCGGCGAAGATATATCTGAATTCGCCCCTTTTTGTCCTTTAACTCTGCGAAAGACGCACTTCCCATAATGCGTCGCCCCATGATGCGACCTGCAAGACTCACTTCTTTGAAATCATCAGCATGCTCTTCAAAGCCTTTCTTGATGTCTTCGCTGTAATGGGTTACCGGAAATTCTTCCGCAGGGAAAGGATTAATTCCCAGTTTTTCCAATTCATTCAGACTCTCTCGTCTGATAATTTCCTGTTCGCTCAGTTCCAGTTGGTTCATAAAATAGCGTATTGTTTGTCCTTCGGAAAATTTCTTTATTCGATAAACCCGGTGAGAGTTCCGGCTAATGGAACCCGCTGACGGTAAATATGCTTGTTTTTATCTACAGACAATGAGCCGGTCAAATAAAAAAAACAGCACAAAGATAGTGATTACCTGTGAAAACCAATTCCCGGGCTGTTAACTTCTTAGAATTTGTCTTAACAGAACATTAATGCTTTCCCCAAAGACGGGTAAAGGATTCGGATAAAACTTTTCAGTTTCCAATCTGTTTTATTTGCCTCAATGCGTTATCAATCAGGAGCAGGGAAAAGACCTTTGAAAAACTCATTGTTATTTAAAATCATTTTAATTAAACTTGCAGGTTTAGAAATTGTGGTGAGCTGTAAAAGACAATATAATGAAACGAGCATGGAGCTTTGATTTCTCCCTCGGCTATGCCGGTTTATGTACAAAGAAATCTGGCACAAAAGTCTATGTATAAAGAAATCGCGAGTTGTATCAGACCTTAATAAACAAATTTTATATGGATGAAACGAGCATGATATTTTTTAAGCCTAAAATATCACAAGAGAAGATGTTTAAAAAATATTATGAGAGAGTGAAGCGGTTCCATTCGTTCTCAAATTTATAATTAGTTTTTATCAGGCAATTACAAAATTTTAATCGAATGAATATAGTATCTGAGCGAAGAAGAAAGCCTGCGTGGCTGAAAATTCAATTACCCAATACAAGCGTTTATAACTGGATGAATAAGACCATCCGGGACCATAAGCTACATACCATTTGTACCAGTGGGAAATGTCCGAACTCGGCAGAGTGCTGGGGCAATGGTACTGCAACCTTCATGATTTTGGGTGACATTTGTACCCGCTCATGTAAGTTTTGTAATGTAAAAACCGGAAAGCCTGATGCGGTGGATTTTAAGGAGCCGTTCCGTATTGCCCGCTCTATTCAGATAATGAAGCTGAAACATGCCGTGATCACCTCGGTTGACAGGGATGATTTGGAAGACGGGGGAGCAGGTGTCTGGGCTGAGACCATTCGTAAAGTTAAAGAGATGAACCCGGGTATTACGCAGGAGGTTTTAATTCCCGATTTTAACGGACTTAAGCATCTTATTCAGCAGGTGATTGATGCAGAACCGGAAGTGGTAAGTCATAACCTGGAGACCGTACGGAGGCTGACACCTCAGATCAGAAGTAAAGCTAAATACGATTTAAGCCTGAAGGTGTTGGAATACATTGCATCCACAGGGGTTGTACCCAAATCGGGAATTATGGTCGGACTTGGAGAACAACCAGAAGAAGTACTGGAAACCATGGATGATTTGATTGCAGCAGGGGTGAAGGTGCTTACCATCGGGCAATATCTTCAGCCATCGCCGAAGCACCTGGACGTAGTGGAGTATGTTACTCCGGAGCAATTTGCTTTTTACGAACAAGAGGGTTTGAAGAGAGGATTTAAATATGTGGAAAGTGGTCCGCTGGTCCGTTCTTCTTATCATGCCGAAAAACATATTAACGCATTGAAATAATGGGTGAATCGTTTACCATATTTGAAGACCTTGGAAAAATTGACTACAAAAAGGCCTGGGATTACCAGGAAGTCCAGTTTTCCAGGGTTGTTGACAGCAAACTTTTTAACCGGGAAAGTCCGGAAAGCCGGAGGCCAATTAAACATCATTTGATTTTTTGTGAGCATCCGCATGTTTACACTCTGGGAAAAAGTGGGCAGGCTAATAATCTGCTTATTCAGGATGATTTTTTGAAAAAAATTGATGCTCAGTTTTATAAAATTAACCGTGGTGGGGATATTACCTACCATGGTCCCGGGCAACTTGTCGGGTATCCAATTTTTGATCTGGAGCAGATGGAACTTGGCATCAGGGAATATATTCATAAGCTTGAAGAAGCCATTATTCTGACAGTAGCCGAATACGGTATTGAGGCTTCGCGTCTGGACGGGGCCACTGGCGTGTGGCTTGATGCCAACACCTCACAGGCAAGAAAGGTCTGTGCTATTGGAGTGCGGGCCAGTCGCTATGTCTCTATGCACGGATTTGCCCTCAATGTAAATACCAATCTGGAGTATTTCAATCATATTAATCCCTGTGGTTTTGTGGACAAGGGAGTAACTTCCCTGCAAAAAGAGTTGAGCAGGGAGGTAGATATGGCAGAAGTGAAGACGAAATTAAAAAATCATCTTCAAAAGGTCTTTGGCTTAAGTTTTGTGACAATGTAGCAGTGAATTAGTTTTTGTTCCCTGTTGTCTGTTGATAACTTTTCGGATTATAAAAGCCGGAATCGTTTGAAAAAATGTATTTTTTGAGAAAATTTACTGTCTCAAAAGTGAGTGTGCCGAAATGGAAAAAAGATGGAGCATAAAAGAAAACCCCGAAAGTGAAATTGAAGCAGAGCTATCTGCTTTCGAAGAAATAGGACCAGTTTTGGGACGGCTTCTGGCTTTGCGAGGCGTGAAAGACAGTGAGGAAGCACGTACCTTTTTCAACCCCAGCCTTTCAGATCTTCATGATCCCTTCCTGATGAAAGATATGCAGGAGGCGGTGGATCGCATCCGCAAAGCTATTTCTGCAAATGAGAAAGTCCTTGTTTATGGCGACTACGATGTGGATGGAACCACGAGTGTGGCGCTTGTTTATTCCTTTTTGAGAAAATTTATTCCCGAAATTAGTTATTACATTCCCGACAGGTATGATGAGGGTTATGGTATTTCTTACAAAGCCATTGATATGGCGGTTGAGGATAATACCGCGCTGATTATTGCTCTTGATTGTGGCATTAAAGCCGTTGAGAAAATTGAATATGCCCGTGAGCGGGGAGTGGATTTTATTATTTGTGATCACCACACTCCCGGGGAAATATTGCCAAAGGCAGCTGCCTGCCTCGATCCCAAACGATCCGATTGTTCTTATCCCGAAAAAAATCTGTCGGGCTGTGGTGTCGGATTTAAAATGCTGCAGGCACTGTGTGTACAACAGAAAATTGATGATGAGCTTCTTTTTCAGTTTCTCGATCTGGTAGTGGTAAGTATCGCTTCTGATGTGGTTCCGATTATCGGAGAAAACAGGATTCTGGCAGATATGGGACTGCTGAAACTTAACAGAAACCCGGGCATTGGTCTAAAAAGCATAATCCGTGTGTCAGGAATGGCTGGAAGAGAGCTGACCATTAGTGATATCATTTTCAAAATTGGTCCCAGAATTAATGCAGCCGGACGCATTGAATCCGGCAAGGATGCCGTAGCTTTACTTGTAAGTGAGGATGAAAACAAGGCTTACGGCATGAGTTGTACCATTAATGAGTGCAATGAAACCCGCAAGGATCTGGATCGAAATATTACACGTGAGGCACTGGCCTTGCTGGAGAATAATGATGCTCAGCAAGTGAGAAAAGCAACCGTTCTTTATCATCCCGAGTGGCATAAAGGGGTGATTGGGATTGTTGCATCAAGACTTACCGAGAGCTATTACCGGCCAACCGTGGTGCTTACCGAGTCGAAGGGAATGATTACAGGCTCTGCAAGGTCGGTGGATGGGTACGATCTTTATCATGCCATTGAGGCTTGTCAGGATTTACTCGAGAATTTTGGTGGACATACTTACGCTGCCGGACTTACCCTCAGACCTGAGAACATCAGTGCTTTTTCCGAACGATTCGAGAAGATTGTCTCTGAGACCATTCTGCCGGAGCAGTTGGTCCCTCAGATTGAGGTTGATGCAGAGATCGGGCTCGGTGATATTACGGTTGATTTCTTTAAAAATTTGAAGCGCTTTCGCCCCTATGGACCCAGAAATCTGAAACCTGTATTTGTCACCCGGAATGTTTATGATTTTGGAACCAGTAAAGTGGTCGGAAAAGAGAAAGAGCATCTGAAACTGGAAATGATTGAGAGTACATCGCCTAAGATAATTAAGGGAATTGCTTTTGGAAAAGGACACTTGCTGGAGAAAATAAAAAAGTCGCAACCATTTAATATCTGCTATACTATTGAGGAAAGTCTCTACGACAATCATCAGCCGTTTCAGCTGATGGTGAAGGATATCAATTTCAGGGAAGATTAATTTAATAAAAAACACCCGACAAGATGCCGGGTGCATATTTTGGGGATGGGTTGTCGTTTTTCGTATTTTAGTTGATTAATTTACAACTCGCTTAGTTGTTGTATTGTCCACAACCACTATGTATAGGCCCGGAGCTACATTTACTGAGATATTTCCACCTGCATTGTTCTGATTGAAAACTTTAGCGCCGGAAAGGGAGTAAATAGCAACGTTGCTGCTCATGCAGTTTTTAATTTTTATGGTTCCGTTTGAAGTGAGAATATTTTTTGCATCAAATTGAATGTCGTCATTCACAGAAAGGGCAGGATCTTTAATAAAAGTTAGATTATCTATGTAGATATCAGCGGTGATATCCGATTGAATTGCCAGTTGTTTAAAGTCAAAGACCTCATTGTCTGTAATGTCGTAAGTCAGGGTAACCCATTCTCCTTCCACTGTAATATTCTGGTATTTTTCATATTTAATTCCACTTGCATAGTCACCAGCATTTGGATCTGAAATGCTGTTGTCTCCCTGTAATTTTATTGTTGCGTTGGTTATTCCTCCAGGAAATTGAGGAACAAAGATATCTATAGAATAGGAAATGTAATTGGGTTTAAAAAGATCTCCTTCTTCTGCCCATAAGGCTGCCCCGTTTCCCCATCCATCCGGATTGAACTTTAAAGCGAATGATGATGAGTTGACTGAATTGGATCCAGGGTTACTTTCGACGGTTGGAGTTGATTGATCCCAAATGTACATCGGGGAATTACCATCTTCAAAATCTGCAAGGATAACCTCATTTTGAGCAAAAGACGCGGTTGTACAAAATATTAAAGCAATCAACGTGTAAATTTTCTTCATAACAATTAGCTTAAAGGTTTAGGTAAGATTTATTAAGTAATATTAACAAAAGTACAGAACAGGATGGAAAAGAACAAGTGATGAGCATGAATGGTATAGGGTATTTTATGGTTTTGTTTTAGTACTTGATGAACTGGATAAAACAAGTTGTGAGTAGATTGATTTAGCAGATAAAGAGATTCTGTTTAACAATACGCAAAAAGCTTAATAATTATCTCATCTTAAGCATTCAAAAATCTAACGATGTGTTGTATATTTGTACAAAACAAAAATAAAGCGATTAACTATGAGAAATTTGCTTAGCCAACCATTGATTGCCATTGTTTTGTCTGTAGCATTGGTGTTTTCTGCCTGTCAGTCGGGCCGGAAGAAGGATGATAAAGGAGAGAATAAATCTGTTACAACGCAGAAAATTGATAAAGAAGAGATTGAACAGGATGTACGGGAGTTTGTATATCCCCTTCCTACTTCTTTTGAAGTCACTGAGATGCTTAACAGAATCGGAGCTTCTTACATTCTTACCTTATCGAACTCTGCCGAAAATGTGGATAAATACCTCACCGAAACCAAGCAAGCCCTGAATCTTGGGGTTTATGGTGCCGATTTGAGTTATGCAAGTACCTATAATCAGAAGCAGCAGATTGTTACCTATATGGAAGCATCCAAGAAACTGATTGATGCTTTAAATATTACCAGTGCTTTGCCTTCGGATATCCTTGATCAGGTAGAGCAGAATGAGGACAATAAGGATAAACTGGTGGAAATTATCACCAATACTTTTTATGATACATATGAGTTCCTGAATGTTAATCAACGCGGTTCCGTAAGTATGCTTGTACTTGCCGGAAGCTGGGTGGAGGCACTTTATATTACTACCAATATTTCTGAAGACACCTATCAGAATAAAGAGATGGTGAAAATTGTGATGGAACAAAAATCTTCGCTGAATAAGCTTCTGGAGATAATGGAGAAATATGATGAAGATCCTGCCGTAGCTGCAGTTATTGAGCAGTTGACACCGCTGGCTGGGGTATACAATATGGTGGAAGACAATGCTATTTCTGAGAAACAGATGAATATGATTATTCAAGAGGTAACAAAGGTCAGAAATGACTTTGTGGAATAGTGTATTCTAAACCACGGAACAAAAAAAATGGCCATTCTGAAAAACCGGAATGGCTTTTTTTTGATATTGCCGGAGTTGTTTTGGAATCTCTGGGTTGGCGAGTATTTTTTTGTATCTTCACATGAATAAAGTATGCCTGCAATGGAACAAACAATAAGTGAAGCTCTGCTGGAGTCGTTAATGAAGCTTTTTGCGCTGCTTACCGATATTAAAACTGAGAGTAAAACCGGCAGGGCCCGGTTTTTGGTGGAGGATTTTCTGGGGAGGCATTTTAATACTGAGTACGTTCAGCAATATCTTGAGAAGTTTGATGAATTTCTTGCCCGGTATCATGCGCACATCGACAGTGGTAATCAGGAACTGCTTGAAAAACAATCATCAGATAATCAAACAAGGATCCTCAATATATGTAATCAGATCAATCAGGAACTGGAACAGGAGCCAAAAATTATTCTTTTTGTCCAGTTGCTGGATTTCCTGAAAAAGGAAGACACCATCAGTGAAGAGGAACACTATTTTGTGGATCTGCTGGCAGAGAATCTTAAAATTGATGCTCAGGATTATGATAATCTGAAAACTTTTATTCTAAAGTCGCCGGAGGAGGTAGAAGACAAAGGTTCTTTGTTGTATATCAGCGGTGATAAAGATTCCCCCGATTCAAGGGTGAAAAATATTTATAACCCCAAACAGCAGGTTATTGTTTGGGTGCTGCGGGTGAGAAGTACCAAGACTTTTATTTTCAGGTATTCAGGCTCCCGCAACCTCTATCTCAACGGACATAAGGTTGAACAAAACAGAACCTATATCCTGGCTGTAGGGGCCGTGATTAAAACCTCCCGAATGCCTCCGGTTTATTACGGACGAGTGGCTGAAAAATTTATCCATCGCATCGATAAAGCCCGGATTATCTACAGGGCGGTGGATGTCTCTTATAAATTTAATAACAATCAGATTGGGATTCATCGTTTTAGTTTTACAGGACGATCAGGCCAGCTGGTTGGCATCATGGGGGGGAGCGGAACAGGTAAATCAACCCTGCTCAATGTACTGAATGGAAACTATAAGCTGAGCAACGGTAAAATTTCACTGAATGGTTACGACCTGCATGAGGATAAGGAGCACCTGGAGGGGGTTATTGGCTATGTTCCGCAGGACGATCTGTTGAAAGAGGAACTGACTGTTTTTGAGAACCTTTATTTTAATGCAAGATTGTGTTTTAGTGATCAAAGCCGAGATGAGATTTTGAGACGCGTGGACAATGCGCTTCAGGATTTCGACCTGGTGGAAGCCCGTGATCTGGTAGTAGGAAATCCGTTGAATAAAATCCTTAGTGGTGGTCAGCGTAAACGTTTGAATATAGCTCTGGAACTTATTCGTGAGCCATCGGTTCTGTTTGTTGATGAGCCAACGTCAGGGCTCTCGTCTATGGATTCGGAGAAGGTAATGTCGCTACTCAAACGACAGGTTCTGAAGGGGAAACTGGTGATCATCAATATTCATCAACCATCATCTGACTTGTATAAAATGTTGGATAAGCTATTGATGATTGACAAAGGAGGTTACATCATCTTTAACGGCAATCCAATGGATGCCATCGTTTATTTTAAGAAGATGGCCAATTATGTCAACCCAGAGGAACGGGAGTGCTATGTGTGCGGCAATGTGAAGTCGGAACAGGTGTTGCGAATAGTGGAGGCAAGAATGGTGAACCCCTACGGTAAGCTCATTCGTAAACGTAAAGTAAAACCCGAGGAGTGGTATCGTTACTACCTTGAAAATTTTGAGAGTAAATTTCAGTGGAAGTCCAAACGGAAAATGGATCGTAAAGAACCATTGCCGGACAACCTCTATAACATCCCCAACCGGAGACGTCAGTTCTGGATTTATACCCTTCGAGACGGACTTTCCAAACTCAAAGATCGTCAGTATATGCTGATAAATTTTTTGGAAGTACCGGTGTTGGCACTTATTCTCTCCTTCTTCACCAAGTATCTGGTGGGAACCGGAAGTGATGCTTCAGCATACGTATTTGCCGGAAATGTAAATATTCCTGCCTACCTGTTTATGGCCGTGGTAGTATCCCTTTTTATTGGCATGAATGTGAGTGCCGAGGAAATAATTAAGGACCGTAAACTGCTGCAGAGGGAGTCTTTTCTGAATTTGAGCCGTTTTAGTTTTTTAAATAGTAAGATTCTCATTCTCTTTGCTATTTCCGCCATTCAGACATTAATGTTTGTATTGGTTGGAAACAGTATCCTGGAGATAAAAGGTCTTACCTGGAGTTATTGGATGATACTATTTTCCACTGCTTGTTTTGCCAATATGCTTGGCTTGAATATCAGTAGTGGTTTGAATTCTGTTGTTGCCATTTATGTATTGATTCCTTTGATACTGGTGCCGCATCTTTTGTTTAGTGGAGTTATTGTCAGTTTTGATAAATTGCATAAATCTATTGCCAATGAGCGATTTGTGCCGAGAATTGGAGATGTAATGGTGTCCCGATGGTCGTATGAAGCACTGGCGGTGAATCAGTTTAAAAACAACGACTTTGATGCACTCTTTTTCGATGCGGAACAGAAAATGAGTAATAACTCTTATTATGCAACGACCCTGATTTCGGAACTACTGACAAGTCTGGAGGCTGCCGAATGGTCCGCACAACGTAACGAGTCTGATCAGCAGATGGTTTATCAGGAGAAGGTTTACATCGCCCTTGAACAGCTGCATGAGTTGTTTCCGGATTTGCTTCCTTCCGGAGTAGTGCCTGCCCCTGATACTCCCTGGTCCGAGAAGGTTTTGGTGAGTGCAGAAGAGGTTCTTGTTGACGCGAGAGATTTTTTTAACAGGGAATATCAGCGATATAGCCGGCAACGCAATGCTATAATGGAAGATTTAATTGATGAATATGGGAGTTCGGAAGCAGTACTTGCCTATAAAGAGGACTATCACAATGAAGCTTTGTCGGATGTTGTATTGAAAAAGAAGAGTGTGGAGCAATTTGTGTTTTCAGATGGCAGAATTGTTAGAAAGAAGCATCCCGGATATATGGCTCCTGAAGGAGATTGGGGCCGGGCTCACTTTTATTCACCATCTAAGAAACTGGGGGCAGTGACCATTTCAACACCCTGGTTTAATATGTTGGTTGTCTGGTTAGGTGTGGGTGTCCTGTACGTAACCCTGTATTTGGATATATTGCGTCGTGTAATCCGCTACTTTGAGACCTTTAAGCTTCGTCGTTTGAACCGTCGTTTACAGAAGCTCGGAACCTGATTTTTCTAGTTGCGTGATTAAGGACTGTTTAGAAAAAGAAAACGGGCATTCCGGTTAAAGAAATGCCCGTTTTTTAAGCTTAATGTAATCTGGTGTTGAAATATATATATTCTAAACCAATTTAACATCAACAGCATTCAGTCCTTTACGACCTTCTACGAGTTCGAAAGTAACATCATCATCTTCCTTGATTTTGTCGATAAGACCGGAAGCATGAACAAAGTACTCTTTTTCTGACTCATCTTCTTTAATGAATCCGAAACCCTTGGTTTCATTAAAGAATTTTACTTTTCCTGTTTTCATTTTAATAAGAAATTAATTTGTTATTCATTTCATGAGGCTTAAGATAATCGTTGGGGTTCTTTTACCACCTTGACTATCAAAATCCTTCATGAGGTTTATTTATGATACAAATAAAAGAACATTCCCGGAATTTTGCATACTTTTTTTAAGAAAATGTCCATTTTGAATGATTTTATCTCATTGGTTTTATTATTTTTAACATGCTTTCTTAATGTTGGAAGCAGAAACACACACTTAAAACTATAAAATCATGAAAAAAACAATTTTTCCGTTGGTGATGGTTTTTATCGCAACGACATTTGCTATGTGTACAACAAAAGAGAAGAAAGAAATAGGGCTTCAGCTGTATTCGGTTCGTGATGCCATGAAAGAGGCTCCTGTGGAGACTGTGAAAAGTGTAGGAGCAATGGGCTACACATTTGTGGAAGCTGCCGGATATGGCGATGGCAAATTTTATGGAATGGAACCTAAGGAATTCAAGTCGCTGGTAGAAGAGAGCGGAATGATTTTTCTGAGCTCTCATACCGGTCAGGCTCTTCCTGATTCAGCTAACTGGGATTCAACAATGGCCTGGTGGGATCAATGTATTGAGGCGCATTCTGCTGCAGGGGTAAAATATATTGTTCAGCCCTGGATGGGAGAGAAAGGATACAACTCTCTGGAGGGATTGAAGCAGTATTGTGAATACTTTAATGAAGTAGGGAAGAGATGTCGTGAGAACGGAATTATTTTTGGATATCACAATCATGATGGAGAGTTTGCGGAACTTGAGGGGGAAGTTATTTATGATTTTATGCTTCAGAACACCAATCCGGAAAATGTATTTTTTCAGTTGGATCTTTACTGGATAAAAGAGGGTGGGAAAAATGCTGTGGATTATTTTAACAATTATCCCGGACGTTTTCTGCACCTGCATGTGAAGGATGAGAAAGAATTGGGTGCCAGTGGTGAAATGGATTTTGAGTCGTCTTTTGCGATGGCTGATAAAGCCGGGGTTGATTATCTAATTGTAGAAGTGGAAAAGTATGATTTTGACCCGTTGGTTAGCGTTGAAAAGAGCCTTGAATTTCTTCAGAATGCTGATTTTGTAAGGAACTCCTATTCTGAATAGGTAGAATATTGAATTATTTTCGGAGCCGTGGCAATCTTTTGCTGCGGCTTTTTTTATCTTTGAATAATTGATGAATTAGTCAGGATATGCATTCGGTCGCTGGAATGGCGATTGTATTTATTAATTTTCATTACTGATTTTACGGGATGAACAATAAAAAGCTTGGAACTTTTGGGGGAGTTTTTACTCCTTCTATTCTCACCATTCTCGGAGTAATAATGTATCTGAGATTTGGATGGGTTGTCGGGAATGTTGGGCTTATTGGGACTTTGTTGATTGTGACACTCTCCACCTCCATAACGTTTCTTACTTCCTTGTCCATTGCTTCCATTTCAACCAATACGCAGGTAAAAGCCGGAGGTGCTTATTATATGATCAGCCGATCGCTGGGGGTTGAAATCGGCGGAGCTTTGGGTATTCCTCTTTACCTGGCGCAAACTTTTTCTGTAGCCTTATATGTTATGGGGTTTGCAGAGAGTCTGGTGGCTATTTTCCCGGCTTTGAATATCAAGGTTGTTGGAATAGTTTCCACCCTGGCTCTTGGCGGATTGGCCCTTTTTTCCACAAAAGCTACCATTAAAGCCCAATACGTTATTCTTTTTGTGATTGTTCTGTCGCTTTTGTCTCTCTTTTTTGGCGGTGCCATTGAAAATTCAAGTATTGAAATGTGGGGAGTGCCGGCAGCTAGATCCGTTGGTTTCTGGCAGGTTTTTGCGGTATTTTTCCCTGCAGTAACCGGGATTATGGCTGGTGTGAATATGTCAGGCGATTTAAAGAATGCATCGCGTTCCATCCCCCGTGGTACATTCCTGGCTGTGGGTACAGGATATTTGATTTATATGGCATTACCGATAATTCTCGCTTCACGTGCCGATGCGTCAACACTTGTTTCGGATCCCCTCATTATGCGAAGAATTGCCCTGTGGGGAGGGGCTATTCTGTTGGGTGTCTGGGGTGCGTCCCTGTCCAGTGCGGTGGGGAGTTTGCTTGGTGCTCCCCGGGTGCTTCAGGCTCTTACGCGCGATAATGTGGTGCCTAAGAAATGGTCTTTTCTGGCCACCGGTTACGGAGAAGAGGGAATACCACGTGGAGGCACTATTGTAACCATTATTATTACTATTGTTTGTGTTATACTGGGGGATTTAGATGCTATTGCTCCTGTTCTGACCATGTTTTTTCTGGCCACATATGGAATTCTGAATGTCACTGCCGGAATTGAACGTTTTTTAAAGAGTCCCTCCTTCCGTCCTAAATTCAAGGTTCACTGGGGATTCTCTGTTATTGGTGCCATCGGATGTATTTCGGTAATGTTTCTGATACATGCCCTGGCTACGGTTCTTGCCATTGTTTTTATTATGGGTGTTTTAATTTGGCTCCGCCGCCGTAGGTTAAAAACTACCTGGGGTGATGTGCGCAACGGTATGTTGTTGCAAATAGCCCGTTTTGTGATGCTCAAGGTAAAACCTATGGATGATGCCAAAAGCTGGCGTCCCAATATCCTTGTCTTTAGCGGGGCTCCCATGAAACGTTGGCATCTGATTGATTTTGCCAGCGGACTTGCTCAGGAAAAAGGGCTGTTTACTGTGGCAACCATACTGCCTGAAGAGAAAGTGGCACAAGATAAAATCTATCAATATGAGAAGCAAATCCGTGATTATTTATTTGATAAGAATATTCGCTCTTTGGTTCGTGTAGTCAGGGCGCAGGATCCGTTTTCCGGAGCCAGGTATTTGAGCAATGCATACGGACTTGGACCACTTGTACCTAATACGATTCTTCTGGGGGATACTACAGATGTATCTCATCATCAAAGTTATGCTGAGATGATTACCCATTTTTATCAATCACGAAAGAATGTGATTATTCTTAAGGATGATCAACCCTTGCCAAGTCGTAATAAAATCAATGTTGATTTGTGGTGGGGAGGGCTTCAGGGCAACGGTGGCTTAATGATGGTGCTGGCATATATGATGCAGAATAGTCCTCATTGGCAACAGGTGTCTGTTACCATAAAAATGGTGGTGCCATCGGACAAAGCTGCCACCGAGGCGCGAAAAAACCTTGATAGTTTACTTGCTTCTATTCGTGTTGAGTTCAGGCGAAAAATTCTTGTGAGTGAACAGGGAAACTTCTTTCAGATTTTGTCCGAAGACTCCCAAGGTGCAGATTTGGTACTTTGCGGCTTGAAAAAGCCGGATAATGAATTTTCAGATTATTTTGAAGATTTAAAACAAAAAACTGCCACCATCCCGAGAAAATTGTTTGTGGTTGCTTCACACGATATTGCTTTTAAAGAAATATTAAGCTGACGGATTCGGAAGCATCAAACATCGTAATATTTAAGAAATCCGGAGTGCCTGCTGTCAAATTGATAGCAGGTTTTCTTGTTTTGTGTCAGTTTGATGTGCCTTGTGGGTTTTTGCGGACAATTAAAAAAAGGAAAACTGAAAGTGATATTCTCTCCTGGTTCATTGCGGGGGGTGTTGTAACTGCTTGTATGTCAGTAGTGGTGCGGGTTGTGGCTTGCCGGTTTCCCTTTTTATTTGTATATTTGCAGTAAATTACGGATAATCCCCGCCCGTAAAGAATTTCTGCTTCAGTTGGCTCCTGGCCTCTTGTATTTTTGATTTAAAAAAGTGTGGCACCCGAAGCATGTCTTTGTTTTTCTGAAAGATGTGTTGGTGGTTCGAAAGAATAGTGTTTAAAAAAATAAAAAACTTTGGATGCCTATGAAATACCAGATCTATTCATTGCATAATTATCGAAAGATTCCTCAAATCGATAAATTTAGTGAACAGGATTTGAAAAATATCGATGTTGTTGGTCATGTACTTCCTTTTAAAACCAATAATTACGTTGTTGACGAACTCATCGACTGGGATAATTTCCATGAAGATCCCATTTTTATTTTGAATTTTCCTCAAAGGGGAATGTTACAGCCCGATGATTTTAATTCGATGGCGTCGGTGCTGGAACGTGAGAATGATAAGGTTGAGTTAAAGAAAGCCGCCAATGTCATTCGTCACAAAATGAATCCCCACCCTGCCGGACAGGCTCATAATGTTCCGGAATTGAACGGACAAAAGCTTCCGGGAATTCAGCATAAGTATGATGAAACCATGTTGTTTTTCCCTACACAGGGGCAAACCTGTCATGCGTATTGTACGTTCTGCTTTCGCTGGCCTCAGTTTACGGGCATGGATGATCTGAAATTTGCAATGAATCAGATCGATTATGTAATTGCTTATCTTAAGGTGCATCCCGAAATTACAGATATTCTTTTTACCGGCGGTGACCCTATGGTTATGAAGGCTTCTATTCTGGATTCATACATCACCAAACTGCTGGATGCTGATTTGCCTAATTTGCAGACCATTAGAATAGGAAGTAAATCTTTGTCCTTTTGGCCATACAGATATCTTACCGACAGTGACGCAGGTGATGTGCTCAGGGTATTTGAGAAAGTAACCAAAGCCGGGAAATCCCTTGCTTTTATGGCGCACTTTAATCATTTCCGTGAACTGGAAACTCCTGCATTGGAAAAGGCGGTTGCCAGAATCCGGGCTACCGGTGCGCAGATTCGTACTCAGTCGCCTCTGCTCAACCATATCAATGCCAGTAGCGATGTTTGGAGTACTATGTGGCAGAAGCAGGTAAAACTTGGTATGATACCTTATTATATGTTCATAGCAAGAGACACCGGAGCCCAGGAATATTTCGGGGTGTCGCTGACAAAAGCCTGGGAGATCTTCCGGGGTGCATACACCAAAGTCAGTGGTATCTCGCGGACAGTCAGGGGGCCGAGTATGTCCTGTACACCCGGGAAAGTCCGTATCATCGGGATAAGTGAGATTAAGGGAGAAAAAGTGTTTGTTTGTGAATTCATTCAGGGGCGGAACAGCGACTGGGTAGGTCGGCCTTTCTTTGCAAAATATGATCCTCGTGCTTTGTGGATGGATGATCTTCAACCTGCTTTCGGCCAGGAGGAGTTTTTCTTTGAGGAAGATCTGGCACGAATGATGCTCTAAAAACCATAATGACAGATTTAACCTGCATCAATAGTTCATTGTTGCGGGTTTTTTTATGATTTGTTGTATTTTTGATTTTTCTTAGAATTTACCGTAAGGCGACCTGCCTGTTATGAAAAAAGAAAAGAAACTCTTTAAGTACTTAAAACTTACCGCTAAAATTGCCTTGAGTGGGGCTATCTTGTGGTATATCTCTACCAAAATAGATCTGACTCAAATTGGTGCAGCTATGCGACGGGCTAACTCTGGCTGGTTGTTTGTTGCATTGCTGATATATACTGTTTCCCAGGTTGCGGCATCCTTTCGCCTGAATACCCTTTTCCGGTTGATGCCCATTCGTATCTCACAGATTTCAAATCTTAAACTTTACTGGCTGGGACTTTTTTATAACCTGTTTCTTCCGGGGGGGGTTGGAGGTGATGGTTTTAAAGTGTATATACTGAATCATTATCTGAAAGTTCCCGTGAAGCGCTCTTTGGGAGCTATTTTTGCTGACAGATTATCCGGACTGACCATCATTGTGACTTTCCTCCTGATATTGGTTCATTTTATCGATTATAATATCCCCTGTAAATTTTTGTTTTTGCTGGCCATCCCAATTCCTCTTCTGGGACTTTATTTTTTATTGAGGTTGTTTCTTCCTTTATTTATTAAGGCTTTTGCAGCGATCAGTCTGTGGTCGGTGCTGGTGCAGGGAATTCAGATGCTTGCTGCTGTAGGGATTCTTTATGCTTTAGGGGTTGATGACTCAGCGAATTATGACGATTACCTGTTTCTTTTCTTTCTGTCGGCCATTATGGCTTCCGTGCCTGTAACTCTTGGTGGAATAGGAGCTCGTGAGTTTACCTTTCTGATGGGGGCGGAGTACCTTCATCTGCAACAGGATCTGGCTGTTGCACTAAGTTTGTTGTTCTTCCTGGTTTCAGCAGTTTCAGCACTTCCCGGAATCTGGTATTCTGTTTTTCCGCGAAGGGTGTTGAATCATTTTAGTGAAGATCAAAAGTTTAAGGCCTCTAATTGAGGATAAATCTTTTTTTGAAATTCTGCCATCATTTTATTTCTGGCTTCTTCCAGTGCATAATTGTAGTTCCCCGGCCGCATTCCTTTGATTCCGGAAATAGTGCCATTGTAAATTTCTGTTTGGGACCCGGCAGATAGAACAGAGAAATAGAGATCCGCAAAGACAAGATATACTTCATAGCCATCTCCTTTTTTGATTTCTCCTTTTCTGAAATTGATGTTTGTTACAACAAGATATTTGGCCTCATCTGCAAAAGATGTGAAATTAAAAAAGGTTTCATTTAATTGAGCTTTAAGCCGGTTTGAGAAGGTTTCTGAGATGGAGGGATTCCCGAAAATCATTTCGTTGGCTGTAAAGGTGGCTTTGGTTTTTTGAAGTTCAATGTTGAATGTGAATCTTGGAAGGGTTTCCGTGGGCAGAAAAAATGCCACCAGGGGGCTCTCTATGTGTTCTTTCTGAAGTAACGCTGTATGGTCAAATATTGCAGTTACCTGTTGTTTCTTTCGTGAAGATTCCATTTTTTGAATATAACCAGAAGCTTCTCCTCCCCGGCTGGTTGTTATCTTTTGCTGAAGAATGCCTGCACCTTCAGTGAATTCCAGGTGTAACGGGAAATTGTGAATCGGGATTTTTCGTCCACCTTTGGTGAAGTACTCCACTTTTGCCGTTAGGGGTCGTTCCATGCTTTTAGAGAATGAAATATTGTAGTCGGGATTTTCTGAGGAGATGGCAATTTTTCCAAATAAAGCTCTTAAATCCTGAATGATGTCGGTTCCAAAATTGAGGTTCCCGTCGATGGTTCGATAGGTTAAATCATCACTGATATGATTTTCGAGTGATTCGATGGCTTTAAAATAAGCGGCAAGCGATGCAGTGATCTCCTGCTGGTCTTCTAACCGCCGTGCTTCCCGGAGATAGGAGGCTGCCCTTTTTTTGGCCATGTTCAGATCCAGTTCTTTTTTTCTCCTGAAATCGTTTTTGTTCAGTCGCATTAAGACCCAGTATTCCCTTTTGTTTTCCCAGGTCTGTACCTCATAACCCGAAAGGTTTTCTTCAGCAGAGGTGCTGATTTCAGATTCGAAGGTTTCCCTGAAACGGTAATTGTCCTCAAATTGTCGCAGGAGAGAATTGGCTGAAACATTAACTTCAATTTCGGAGGTCATTTCCCGGAGGGCTTCAGCACGGGCTTTCTTTGCATAGTCGAGTCCTGTATGCCCGTTTTTGTAAGCCATTCCTATGCCAATGTAGTATTCTCTTTCCGAGGGGCGCTTTTTCACCCATTTGGGCTTGGCAGCTTGGGAGGCTAAGGCAGAAGTGAGAAAGAGAACGACGGTGATGAGGAGTATTTTACGGGCCATGACATTTAGTTTTGAGTTTTTTTATTTCTTTAACAATAATTGTTCCACAAGGGGCATGATCTCTTCATATTCATATCCCCTGGACACAGCATTGCGAATTACTGCGGCTTTTTGCCTGATGGGCTCTTTGTTTTTTACCTGTCTGATTTTTTCACGAATCACCTCCTGAAGTTTTTCGTTATATTCATCAGGGTCAATTTGTTCCAGTGCCTGATAGATGGTTTCCTGATCAATTCCCTTTTGTCGGAGTTGCCACATTATTTTTCTACGTCCCCATTTGTTGAATCGAAATTTGTCACGCACATAAAATGACGAAAAGCGCTCTTCATCGATGAATTTTTCTGTTACCAGTTTTTGGATTACCTTCTCACTGTCACTGGCGGGAAGATCCCATTTTTCCAGTTTTTTTTTAATGTCCGACCTGCAATATTCCTGGCGGGAACAAAGAGATGATGCTTTATGGAGTGCTTTTTTGTAATCCATTTATTTGTGTTGTTTGTTTTGATTAGAAAGGCTAAAATAGTCATTTTTTAAGTGCACTCCAGGAGGTGGAGTAGTATTTTGAAAAGCAATATATGATCATAAAACCAGAAAGCCTGTTTCTTTTACCCTTAGTATGGGATTGGTGGTTTTTTGGCAATTGTTGAACCCGATATAATGCTCAGTTTGGTATGATTAGGTATTTGTTGATGGTCTTTTTTTTGATGGTTTTCCCGCAATTTTCCGGGGGGCAGCAGGTTGAAGAACGGAATTTGGTCCGCTTTATAACTGGTGAATTGTATGGGGGGCAGTTACAGATTCATTCTTCAAAGATTGAGCATTTCAGGGGTGTCCAACCCATTGGGATTGGGATGGATTTTTCATGGAAATTTATTTCTGCTAAGGCTTATGAGTTGTGTCGGTGTTACCCGTCATTGGGCGTCTCCTTTAATTACTGGGATTTAGGACATGAAGCTCTGGGCAATGCATTTTCCTCTCTTTTTTATGTGGAGCCGGTGCTTTTTTCTCCCTTTGATGTTAGTCTGTCTTTAAAGGCCGGGCTGGGGGTTAGCTTTTTGGACAATCCATACGATGAAGAAAACAATCCGGAGAATATTGTTTATAGTACGTCAATTGCCTTCCCATTGATGGCAGGGCTTTCGGTCGATTATCCTGTATCTGATGACTGGTCTTTCCAATTATCTGCAATGTTTCAGCATATCTCGAATGGAGGTGTGAATCAGCCCAATCTGGGAATTAATTATACAACTATTGGGTTGGGCGTTTCCCGTAAACTTGATCGGCAAAAGGTGCCTCCTTCACAAACAGTTGAATCATTTGATGCTTCAGTTGGGGAAAAAGGATTGAAATCTACGATTATTGCAGGGTTGAAGGAGCCTGAAGGGAGTGAAAGCAAGGCTTCTGTTATAGGGTTGATGGCCGAATATCATGCTCAGTTTGCCCGTATCAATGGCTGGTCTGCCGGCCTGATGGGGGAATTGGACAATAGTAAGCCGGGGTCATTGTCTCTCAAAAAGGGCCGGCTAAGTGCTGTTACCGGTCATCACTTCATTTTGGGGCGCTTCGATTTTGGTCAGACGGCCGGGCTGTACCTGCTTCGTGGACATTCAACGCATTCCCCATGGTTTCAGTACTATACACTCGATTTTGAATTGACTGGCGATGTGGAAGCGGGTGTGGGCCTTAAGGCACATGGGAAAGTGGCCGAATTTCTCGGAGTGCGGCTTTCCATCATCCTTTAGAAACTGTTTAAGTTTTATCCTTTGGGATATTTTCGAGTCTTGAACTCTTATACTTCGTCAAAATTTCCTTAAATAGCGCTGCTATTCTCGTCAATTTTGACTTGTCTCAAGAGCTCAATCCTTCAAAAACACCTACCAAAAACAAAATTTAAACAGTTCCTTAATAAATTTTTCGGGCAATGTCGTAAACGCAATTGGTGGCCATCATTGAGTAAAAGTGAATCAGCTTGAAGCCATGCTCCATTAATTCCTTGGCCTGATGGGCGGCCCATTCTGTTCCCACTTTGGCAACTTCTTCATTGCTTGTGCACTTTTGCAATTCCGCGGAAAGTGCTTCCGGAAACTGAGTTTTGAAAATATCCGGCAATACTTTTATCTGGCTGAGGTAGTTGATGGGTTTCAATCCTGGTACGATAGGAATGGTGATGCCTGCATCACGGCATTTTTTAACAAAATCAAAGAATTTTGAATTGTCAAAAAACATTTGGGTAATAATGTATTCAGCTCCGGCATCTGCCTTTTGTTTCAGTCGGGAAATGTCTTCATCCAGGCTGGAAGCTTCTTCATGTTTTTCGGGATATCCTGCCACTCCGTAGCTAAAGGGCGTTTCGAAAGGCTCCATAACCGTTCCGTCCAGAAACTGTCCTTTGTTCAGGTTGTTTACCTGGTGGATCAAATCAATGGCATATTTGTTTCCGGGTTCGCCGGGCTTTACAAAGTTATGTCTGTCAGAGTTGTCTCCCCTCAACAGCAATAAATCATGTATGCCCAGGAAGTTTAAATCTATGAGGGCGTACTCTGTTTCACTCCGGGTAAAACCACTGCAAATCATGTGGGGGACGACAGGAATTTTGTATTGATGCTGGATTGATGCCGCTACAGCTACAGTTCCTGGCCTTTTTCGGTAAACGTGGGGGATGTTGATTCCTTCGGCATTTGGTTTGTAAACCACTTCATCGCGATGTGAAGTGATATTGATGTATAAAGGGGAAAATTCTTTGAGTTTATCAATGGTTTTGAATACTTTGCTGATGCTGTTCCCCTTGAGCGGAGGTAATAACTCAAATGAGAAGGATGGCGTATCACTATTCCGGATTAATTCTGCAACTGTTGACATAATTTCAGGTTTTAGGGGTGCAAAATTAAAATTATTATCCCGAAAAGGGAATTTTGCTTATAGTTTGATTGAAATTTCAGGTGAAATTTATCAATTTTTTAATCTTTCCCGGTTGTGCCCAATTCATTGTACCTTCCATTCGGTGGGACAGAAGAATCTTTTCAACCACCGGATTTTCCAGTTTCTGCAGAATGTTTTTTGCTTCTTTTTCAGAGTCACACGGGATAAATGCCTGTAATGCCTGATTGGCCTGCCATTGGCCTTCGAAAATCTGTGGAGAGAATTTTTTTCGACCGTAAGCTTCCCACACAATTTTGTAAGGAGCAAAGTTATACGGGCCTACTCCAAGGAGTGCCCACCACATTCCTTTATTAATCCAGTTTTTGATGAGCGTCCCTTTGCGTGAACGCAGCTTGTCAGATACATTCATCAGATATTGATCCAGTAGTGGCCAATGAGAGGTTTCTTTTGCCGTGAGAGGCCGTCCTTCTTTGGAATAAGGCAGCAGAACCCAGGCTTTCGGGGCTTTTCCGTTGCGAAAATTGGATGCGGTCAGGAGGGGGTAAACAAATGCTGATGGCAGTTTTATTGCATCATTGAGCAAGTAAGTTTGATCATCAAGTTGCCTGCAGTCATTAAAGAAAAAAACTTTGTTGGCACCGCAGGTATTAAGGCCCTGTCGGGGTTGATTTTTTTTATTTAAGTTAATCTTGCTAAACGAGTTTATCTCCCCTTTATCCGAATTCTTAAATATGCTAAGAGCGGCGGATGGAGAAGTGAGTGGTGTTGCATGAAACAGTTCCCATTGTTTGTTTTTCAGTATTTTGTACCGGATGGGAAACACGGGGTGTCTGTTTCTCTGAAAATGAACCAGCCCGTAACGGGTGGCTATTTTATTAAAAACATCTTCTTTGTTGAAATCAAATACCTCTACAGGAGAAAAAGGAGCCTCCGTGGAAGTGTAACTTCGAAATGTCTCGTGGGCACCATCGTTGAGCAGCAATGACAAAGGCATGAATAAGTAGGCATTGCCTCCGGGCTTCAGGAATTCCTGAATGGTTGCTTTTATGATTAGTGCTGCGATGTCGATTCGGGAATGCCCCAGTAGCAGATTTTTTTTGTTTCCGGTTAGTCGGTACTTTTCAAAACAGGGTTTGATTTTCTTTTTGTAATTATCCGGGAGGTCGTTGAAGGTTTGCCAGGGTGGATTACCCAGGACAATATCGTAAGGGACAGGTGGCAGTTCCAGAATGTCCCGGTTGCTGAAATTACCGGACATGTCTGTGTTGAACTCATCAAGGAAAAACTGAAGTGCCTTTTTGTGATAATTCGTATTTATTTCGTTGCCAAACAGGTTTAGTATTGGAAGTTCTTTGAGGTTGAAGCCCTTTTCAACTCCATATTCAACCAGGGCAATCAGCAGATTGCCCTGGCCCATGGTGGGGTCAAAAATGGTAGCCCCTTTCATCCATCTTTCAAAAATACCAAACTGCTCAATGGCGAAGCACGCCCAGCGAACGGGGGTGAAAACATCCCCGATTTTTATGTGGTTGGCACTGTTTTCGTCTGTTTTCATGATCCCGGATGATGCAGGTTATTTGACTATTTAGTGCCCGTCTATAAACTAAGCAAAGTTTGTTTTTAGTCATGTGTCCGATCAGAAAGTGCCAATTGCAAGGCTTGCCACCAAAAACGGAGTTTACTTGGGTAAATGAGTATTTTGGTGGCAAGCGTAACGCAGCAAGTGGTACTTTATGGACAGACACTATTTATCTGCCAGGTTGGTCGGGATCCATTTTTCCAGTTCTTCCGGTTTCATTCCTTTCCTGTTTGCTACATCCGCTACCTGGTCTGACTTGATTTTGCCCACCCCGAAATAGATGGCGTCCGGATGTGCCAGATAGAGCCCGCTGACAGAAGCATTGGGGTACATGCTGAAATGCTCGGTCAGTGTGATTCCCGCGTTATTTTCCACTTCCATAAGGTCGAAGAGTAAACGCTTTTCGCTGTGGTCGGGACAGGCAGGATAGCCCAATGCCGGCCGGATTCCCCGGTAACGTTCGCGCACGAGGTCGTCGTAGTTAAATGCTTCATCGGGGTTGGTTCCCCAAAATTCTTTTCTAACTCTGAAATGCATTAACTCTGCAAAAGCTTCGGCCAGTCGGTCAGCCAGCGATTTCAAGAGAATGGCGTTGTAATCGTCATGTTTTGTTTCAAATTCGGTGATCCATTTCTCAATTCCTTCACCGGCACTTACCGCAAACCCGCCAATGTAATCGCCAATGCCTGAATCTTTAGGGGCAACAAAATCAGCCAGAGAATAGTAAACCTCTTTACCCTGTTTTTTTTGTTGTTCACGCAGAAAATGGAAAGTGGTCTGAACTTCTGACCGATCTTCTCCCGCATATACTTCCACGTCATCTCCCACACTGTTGGCCGGAAATAATCCAATTATGCCATTGGGGCGAAGCATCTTTTCTTCTTTTATTTTTCGCAACATTTGCTGAGCATCTCTCCATAGTTTCAACGCTTCAGATGCTTTTTCCTTTGCCATACCGGAGGTGAAATTGTCCAGCCATTGCTGTTTCGACTTTTCATCGGTGACCTTTTCTATTCCCCGGTAATTCCCTGTGAGTCGCCAGGCATGGAAAAAGAATGTCCAGTCAATGAAGGGAACGATTTCATCTACGGGGTAATCCGCAAAGGTTTTAATGCCGGTGAAATTGGGTTTCTTAACAGGAGCTTTCTGCCAGTTTGTTTGCCACTTTTTTTGGCGGGCTTCCGCGATGGGCAGATATTCCTTGGCTTTTTTGTTTTTATTTGCTTCTCTCAGTTTTTTGTATTCTTCACTGGTCTGCTGGTTGAACCGCTCATGTTCCTTCGGCGATAGCAATGCGCCTACTACCTGGGCGCTCATGGAGGCATCCTTGACATAAACAACGGGTCCTGAATAGTATGGGTCTATTTTAACTGCAGTGTGTACTTTGGATGTGGTGGCACCTCCGATGAGGAGCGGTAGTTTCATGCCTCTTTGCTCCATTTCCCGGGCCACGTTGCTCATCTCTTCGAGGGATGGGGTGATCAACCCGCTTAATCCTACGATGTCAGCCTCTTCTTTTACGGCCTCACTGAGGATTTTTTCAGCAGGAACCATTACCCCAAGATCGACCACATCATAGTTGTTGCATGCCAAGATGACGCCAACAATGTTTTTACCGATGTCATGTACGTCTCCCTTTACTGTGGCCATCAGTATTTTGCCTTTTTTGGTGTTGGCGTTTCCCGAGGCTCTTTTCTCTTCTTCGATGAAAGGTTCCAGCCAGGCCACCGCCTTTTTCATTACCCGGGCAGTTTTTACGACCTGAGGGAGGAACATTTTACCTGATCCAAACAGGTCTCCTACAATGTTCATCCCGTCCATCAGGGGTTGCTCAATGATGTCGAGGGCAAATTCATATTTTTCTCTGGCTTCCACCAGATCTTCTTCCAGAAAGTCGGGAATTCCTTTGATCAGGCTGTGGTGCAGTCTCTCTTCCAATGGGTTATCCCGCCAGCTGTCTTTCTTTACTGCTGTTCCGGATTCTTTTTGGTCTTTTATCTCTTCAGCCTTCTCGATGAGGCGTTCGGTGGCATCCGGGCGCCGGTTGAGGACTACGTCTTCTACCAGTTCCAGAAGGTCAGCAGGTATTTCGTCATAGATTTGGAGCATTCCGGGATTGACTATGCCCATATCCATACCTGCCTGTATGGCATGGTAGAGGAATACTGCATGCATGGCTTCCCGGACCTGGTTGTTGCCCCGGAAGGAGAACGACAGGTTGCTGACTCCACCGCTTACTTTTGCGTGGGGGAGGTGTTCCTTAATCCATTTGGTTACATTTATGTAGTCTATTGCATAGTTGTTGTGTTCCTCTATTCCGGTTCCGATCGCCAAAATGTTGGGGTCAAAAATAATATCTTCTGCCGGGAATCCGACTTTGGTTGTCAGTAGGTTATAGGCGCGCTGGCAAATTTCCTTGCGTCTTTCCAATGTGTCTGCCTGGCCCTTCTCATCAAAAGCCATTACAACCACTGCGGCACCGTACTCTTTAATGGCACTGGCTTGTTTAACAAATGGTTCTTCGCCCTCCTTAAGGCTGATGGAGTTGACGATGGATTTCCCCTGCAGACATTTTAATCCGGCTTCCAGAACCTCCCATTTGGACGAATCTACCATTACCGGAAGAGCTGCGATGTCGGGTTCTGCAGCCATGAGGTTGAGAAAGGTGACCATCTCCTTTTTTGCGTCAAGCATGGCATCGTCCATATTGACATCTATAATCTGGGCTCCTCCTTCAACCTGATCCTGTGCGACGGATAGTGCTTCTTCGTATTTCTCTTCCCTGATGAGGCGGGCAAATTTTTTGGATCCTGCCACATTGGTACGTTCCCCAATATTCACAAAGTTGGTGGTTTGATCCATTATTAGTGCATTGAGACCGCTCAGCTTTGTTTTTATATCGGGCTTGGAAGGAATGTGTGGTCTGGCATCTTTAATAAATTCTGAAAATGCCCTGATATGTTCGGGAGTGGTTCCGCAACAACCTCCAACAATGTTTACCAATCCCTGATTCAGGTATTGGAAAATTTTCGGTGCCATCTCCTGGGGGGTCTCATCGTACTCTCCGAATTGGTTGGGTAGTCCTGCATTGGGATAGGCGCTGATGAAATGAGGTGTTTTCTCACCCAGGGTTTGTACATAGGATCGGAGATCTTCCGCTCCGAATGAACAGTTGAGTCCGATAGAAAAGAGCGGAAAATGTGAAATGGAGATTAAAAAGGCTTCGAGTGTCTGGCCTGACAGGGTTCTCCCGCTGGCATCGGCAACAGTTACGGATACCATGACCGGAAAATCGGTGAGCTTCCGCTTTTTTAGCACTTCACCGATTCCGAACAATGCTGCTTTGGCATTGAGCGTGTCAAAAATAGTTTCCAACAAAAGAATATCGGCGCCACCATCAAGCAATCCCTTTGCCTGTTCTGCATATACTGATGCCAGATCATCAAACGTGACGGCTCTGTATCCGGGATTGTTGACATCGGGACTCAGAGATGCAGTTTTGTTGGTGGGCCCCATAGAGCCGGCCACAAAACGCGGCTTTTCAGGGGTGGAATATTTTGCTGCCGCTTTGGATGCCAGAAGAGCTGATTGTTTGTTGAGTTCGTAAACGTAATCCTCTAATGCATAATCTGACTGAGAAATGCGGGTGGAGTTAAAGGTATTGGTCTCTATAATGTCGGCTCCCGCTTCCAGATATTTCTCGTGTATGGTTGTGATGATATCGGGTCGGGTTAGTGACAGCAAATCGTTGTTTCCGCGCTGTGAGTGCGTATGATTTTTTAATTCTTCCCCTCTGAAATCTTCTTCAGTTAGTTTGTATTGTTGAATAAGACTGCCCATCGCTCCGTCCAGAAGCAGTACTCGTTTCTTAACAAGGTCTTTTAATAATGATGTTTTGCTCATAATATTCCATATACGACCACGCCACAGGCAACGGACTTTTTCAGTCTGAACTAGAGTGATAAGCCTGCTGCGGGTAATTAATGATTTGTTTTGCCATTAATCAATCCTGCGAAAACGCGTAGTGGATTGAATTGCAAAGGTAAGTAAATATATGGTTTTCGTACAGAAGCAGGTGGTGCGGCTGTTGGAAGTGCTTTGAAGAGGGTGCTTACAGGGTTCCGCACCGGGAAGAATAAATGAACTCTCTTTCCGGTGCGGAGATTGATTGATTAGTCTCGTCCGCGCAGCTTGTTCAGCTCATTGAGGTGCTGACGCGCCATGGTTTTTTCTTTTTCAAGCGCCCGTTTTCTGTGGGCGTCGTATTCTTTTTCCAGATCGCTGTATTTTTCCCTCATTTCTCCTGTAAGGTGGTGACTGCGTTTGAAAAGGAGAAACAGGAAGACCGCACCAATGGCCAGAATTAATACCAGACCCCACATGATTGAGTTGTATTGTCCTTTGGGCAATTCAGCCCCAAGAAACGGGATGCTGTCTTTTTGGGCAATTGCTTTGTTCAGCTTTTCTTTGGTATTTTCCAGATTGCTGTTGATTGTTTTTATTTCACTTTTAAGAGAATCAATATTTGCCTCTTTTTGCACAATGGTTGTTTCCAGGGAAGAGAGAGAGTCAAGGACATTGGCTTTTAATTTGTATAACCAGTTGGTGCGAACGACTCGGTATTCTTCATATTTGCTGGATTTTTCTATTGCATAATCAAATTGCCCTGCCACCGGACCTTTGTCCAGTGTCGCTTCGTTTTGTTCGTTTTGCGCAGTGATGGGGGTGCTTGTGATAAGTGCAATAAAAAGAATTTTAGCAATCTTGTTTTTAATCATGGCCATGATATTATTCGGTTTTCGTATAGAATGTTTCTGCAAGAACGGATTCCGGTTGTCAAAATGAAAAATCTGAATCTTTCTATGGTAACGTGACGGGCAGGGATAAATTGTTTATCGGTCGTTTTTTGTATTTGGAAACTCAAAGTTACAAAAAAACCGCCCCTGATTGAGAGGCGGTTAAAAAAATATTTGAAGAAAATGATTTTTTTACCTGTTTTGTGTATAAGGTCCCTTAGTCCAAAGATCCAATCATTTTGGACGGATCCACCCATTTGTCGAATTCTTCTGCTGTGAGGTAACCAAGTTCCAGTGCTGCTTCTTTGAGGGTAGTCCCTTCTTTATGAGCCTTCTTGGCAATCTCGGCAGCTTTGTAATATCCGATATGGGTATTCAGAGCTGTAACCAGCATCAGAGAATTGTCGAGGTGCATTTTTATGCGGTCATGATTGGGCTTGATTCCTGCAGCGCAGTTGTCATTAAAGGCCACACAGGCGTCCCCCAGGAGTTCTGCACTTTGCAGGAAGTTGTAAATCATTACCGGTTTGAAAACATTGAGTTCGAAGTGACCATTAGATCCGCCAACCGAAACGGTAACGTCATTTCCCATAACCTGAGCACATACCATTGTCATTGCTTCGGCTTGCGTAGGATTCACTTTTCCGGGCATAATGGAAGAACCGGGCTCATTTTCCGGAATCAGAATCTCGCCGATGCCTGAGCGGGGGCCTGATGCCAGCAGGCGGATGTCGTTGGCAATTTTCATCAGACTCACTGCTACTTGTTTTAGTGCTCCGTGGCTTTCCACAATGGCATCGTGAGCGGCCAGTGATTCAAATTTATTGGCAGCGGTTTTAAATGGCATTCCGGTGAACTTGGCGATGTATTTGGCTACTGTCACATCGTATCCGTTAGGGGTGTTCAAACCTGTTCCCACTGCGGTTCCTCCCAGTGCCAGTTCAGAAAGGTGTTCCAGTGTGGCTTTGATCGCCTTGATCCCATGTGTTAATTGCGCTGCATAGCCGGAAAACTCTTGTCCGAGGGTAAGCGGTGTGGCGTCCATCAGATGAGTACGGCCAATCTTTACCACTTCTTTCATCTCTTCTGATTTCTTTTGAAGCGTATCCCTGAGTTTTTCGATCCCGGGAATGGTTTTCTCCATCAGTATTTTGTAGGCAGCGATGTGCATTGCTGTGGGGAAAGTATCGTTGGATGATTGTGATTTGTTAACGTCATCGTTGGGGTGAATAGGTCTTTCTCCTTCACCGAGTTTCCCTCCGTTAATTACATGGGCGCGGTTGGCCACAACTTCATTGCAGTTCATGTTCGACTGGGTTCCGCTACCGGTTTGCCATACCACCAATGGGAACTGATCATTGAGCTTTCCGCCAATGATTTCATCACAGGTAGCAGCTATCAGATCTCTTTTTTCAGCGGGAAGCACACCCAATTCTTCATTGGCATAGGCAGCTGCTTTCTTCAAATAACCAAAGGCATGAACAATTTCAAGGGGCATTGATCCAGAAGGGCCAATGGGGAAATTCATTACAGAACGCTGTGTCTGGGCTGCCCAATATTTGTCTGCGGGCACTTTTACTTCACCCATGGTGTCTTTCTCAATCCGATATTCCATTTTTTTGTAGTTTTTTATGAGTGTTAATTGAATGCATGTTTGACTACTAAACTGTGTTTAGTCTTTTTTGAAGACATCTTCAGCTCCATATTCCATCAGGAAGGCTTTGATGAATCCGTCGATTTCACCGTCTAAAACTGCCTGTACGTTACTGGTCTCATGACTGGTGCGGACATCCTTGACGAGTTTGTACGGTTGCAGGACATACGATCGTATTTGTGATCCCCATTCAATTTTCTTTTTCTGGGACTCAATTTTGTTTTGCTCCTCCAGTTTTTTTCTTAACTCAATCTCGTAGAGCTGAGATTTCAACATCCGCAGAGCGTTTTCTTTATTTCCTCCCTGCGATCTCGATTCGGTATTTTCAATGACAATGCCTGATGGCCCATGGCGCAACCGTACGCCGGTCTCCACTTTGTTGACATTCTGACCTCCTGCGCCGCTGGAACGAAAAGTTTCCCAGGTAATGTCGGCAGGATTGATATCCACTTCGATCGTCTCGTCGATGAGAGGAATTACGAAAACCGATGTGAAAGAGGTCATTCGTTTGTTGGCCGAGTTGAAAGGTGAGAGCCTTACGAGTCGGTGAACTCCGTTTTCGCTTTTCAGATAGCCATAGGCAAAGTCTCCTTCAAACTGGAGGGTGACTGATTTTATTCCTGCCTCATCTCCCTCCTGGAAGTTTGTCTCTGTGACTTTGTAGCCGTTCTTTTCACCCCATCTAACATACATCCGCATGAGCATTTCTGCCCAATCCTGGCTTTCTGTTCCACCTGCTCCTGCATTAATCTTGAGAATGGCGCCCATGCGGTCTTCGTCTTTTTGAAGCATATTGCGCAACTCCAGATCTTCCAGCATCTTTACCGTTTTCTGAAATTGTGCATCCACATCAGCCTCTTCGGCCTCTCCTTCTTTTAAGAATTCCAGCAGGACAGAGGTCTCTTCGATGGCGTTTTTAATTTTGTCGTAACCCGTTACCCAGCTTTTAAGCTCTTTGATTTTTTTCATTTTAAGCTCTGCCTCTTTGGGGTCGTCCCAAAAGTCAGGTGCCTGAGTGCGCAGTTCCTCTTCTTCTATTTCAATCTTTTTTCTATCGATGTCAAAGATACCTCCTCAACGCGATCTCGCGTCCCGAAAGGTCTTTCATCATTTCAGATGTTACCATTTCCTTAGTGTTTTTAGTTTATGTTTGCAAAGGTAAGAAATAAATTACCATGAGCAGGATGGTTTCAGGTATTGAAAACAGAGTTTCTGCTTCCTGTTTGTGCGATCCTGTAGTTTAGGAATCAACAGACTTGTCCTATTAACGATTTATTTCTTTAATAAAATGTTATTAAAAAAAAGCGGGCAACAAAATGGTTGTCCGCTTTAAAGGGTGAAAGACCGGATTCGAACCGGCGGCCTCCAGAGCCACAATCTGGCGCTCTAACCGACTGAGCTACAATCACCGTTTTTAATGTGGGGGCAAAGGTAAAATTTTTTCCATTAGTTTTGCAAATGTTTTTCTAAAAAAAGCGACTATAATTGCTTTCTTCGAAATGTGTGGTCATTAAAAATATTGATAATGAAGTTTTTCACTGTGGAGCCGGAGGTTGACCGGCAAATTGAGTCTTTGATGCGCCGGGTTCGTAACCTGAAAGATGGCGAAACAGCAGATCTGATGAAAGAATCAGGAGCTCGGTATCGCGTAAATTACGGTGTTTCGGTGGTTTACCTTCGTAAAATGGCAGGGGATTTTCCGAAAAGTGCCGCCCTCGCTATACGTTTGTGGGCCCGTGAGATCCGTGAGACCATGATTCTGGCCACTATGCTGGTTGATTTTGATGCTTTGCCTGTAAAGGAACTGGAAGAGTGGGGCAATATGCTTCATACCATTGAACTTTCCGAGCAGATAGGCCGTAATTTGCTGGCCGCAGAGAAGGTCCCCTCGCTGTTTCTGATTGAATGGCTCAAAAGTGAGCAGATTTATAAGAAATATGCTGCTGCCATGGGTATTGGCTGGAGAATTCGGTTGGCTGGAGATGATAGCTTTAGTGAGTTGCCTGATTTAATGGATATGCTCAAATCCATGGCTTCCGACCCTCGGTTGATGAGAGCTGTCGGCTTTGTGTTAAAAATGGCCGGGCGCTTTTCTTCTTTTCGGGATTTTGTTTTTGAAAATGCAAAAAAATGGATGACGGAGGATGATGTATATGTCTCTGAAACCGGAAAAGATGTAGCTTATGAGCTGGAAGCTTTTCAGTAGTGTCATTCATCAGCTTTTTTATCAAACGTAGATTCTATTTTTGTCATTGCGGTTTGGTGTGGAATCGATTTGAAAGGATCCGGATTCCTGCTCATATTGAGACGAGACCACCGCTAAATAGTGTTTGTCTATAAAGTCTAACTTCTGCGTTGTTGCTCAAAATCTAAATCTTCAAATACATTAGTATTCTGCGGTTTAGCTTTTTCACACGCCTTGGATTTGAACTTTCTATTTCAAACACGTGAAAAACGCTTAGTTTATGGACAGGCACTAAATAGTGTCCGTCTGTAAAGTCGGGATAGTGTCTGTCCGAAACCATGAATAATGGCTTTACAGACAAACTCAAAGTAAAACTTATTGACCGTATTGCTTGTATGTTACCTCACGAAGATCATTTTAAAAAATTCAGGGAGAATATTGTTGGTTTTGATGCTGCCATTGAAACTCCTTATGGGGCAAAGCCTTTGGTTTATGCCGATTGGATTGCTTCCGGGAGGTTGTACCGGCCGGTAGAGGAACAAATAGTGAATGTGATTGGTCCTATGGTGGCCAATACGCATTCCGAATCGAGCGATACAGGAAAAGTGATGACCAATGTCTATCGGTTATCCCATAAACTCATAAAAGAACACGTAAATGCCCGTGAGGGTGACCTCATAATAACTGCCGGTTATGGAATGACCTCGGTGGTGAATAAACTACAGCGGATTCTTGGAATGCGGGTTCCTGAGCAGGCGCAGCGGTATTGTCATTTACCTGAAAAAGAACGACCGGTGGTTTTTCTTACGCACATGGAGCATCATTCTAATCATACTTCGTGGCTGGAAACCAATGCTGATGTGGTAGTGTTGGAGCCGGATGCCGATATGTTGGTGAATCCGGAATCGTTGAAGAAGGAAATTGAAAAATACAAGGACCGGGTGTTAAAAATTGGGAGTTTTACCGCCTGTTCCAATGTTACGGGAATTGAAACCCCCTACCATCAACTTGCCCGGATAATGCATGAGTATGGAGGTTTCTGTTTTGTTGATTTTGCTGCTTCGGCGCCTTATGTCCCCATCGATATGCATCCGGATAATTCTTTGGAACGGTTGGATGCGGTGTTCTTTTCTCCCCATAAATTTCTTGGAGGTCCGGGCAGTAGCGGAGTAATTGTGTTTAATTCTGCTCTTTATCACAACAAAGCACCTGATAACTCCGGTGGAGGCACTGTGAACTGGACCAACAGATGGGGGAAATATCAGTATATTGCTGATATTGAGGCCCGGGAAGACGGGGGGACTCCCGGTTTTCTTCAGTCTATTCGCGCTGCTTTAAGCATCAGGCTAAAGGAGCAGATGAATTGTCTGAAAATGGCGGAACGGGAGAAAGCTATGATTCAACGAATTTTTGGTGAATTCAGGAAAATTCCGGGGCTGACTATTCTTGCAGATGGGCAGGAAGAACGGTTGGGAGCAATTTCATTTTACATTTCCAATGTTCATTTTAACCTGGTGGTTCGTCTGTTGAATGACCGTTTTGGCATTCAGGTCAGAGGCGGGTGTTCATGTGCCGGCACTTACGGTCACTATTTGTTGCACGTGGATTATTATACCTCCAGTAATATCACACGTAGAATTGATATGGGCGACTTGTCTGAAAAGCCCGGGTGGGTCCGGTTGTCTCTTCATCCGGTGATGAGCGAAGAGGAGATTGAGTATATTATTGATGCAGTCGCTCAGGTCGCACAAAATGCTGAAGAGTGGTCGGAGGATTATGAATACCATCCGTGGGAGAATGAATTTAGCCACAAAAACAAGCCCGGAAAGACAATGGATGATTATCTTTCATGGTTTCATTTTTAACCTGCTTTATTTATGAATTGTTGTAATGAGATGTTCATATATCAAGAAATACAATCAACCGCAAATAAAATAGGTGCCGGAAATAATAAATTATTTTCAAATCCATTTTGTTGAGGACGGTTGTATTTAGCAGATAGTTGGGCATCGGAATAAATAATTTGTGAATAAAGCAGGTTTAGTGTATTCAACCAAATTAATTAACTTTGACCTCTTGTTATACTACTGATTACATAATTTTTTATATTCTCTTATGCGTATTGTTGAGGTAAATACGAGCAAGCAAAAGCGACAATTTTTGGATGTCGTGGATATGATATACAAAAACGACGATAATTATGTGCGCCCACTGGATGTGATGATAGAGGAGATCTTTGATCCTGCATCCAATGATTTTTTTGCACATGGTGACGCTGTTCGGTTTTTGCTCCTTTCGGATGACGATAAGGTTATTGGAAGAACCGGGGTATTTATTAATGAGAAAAAAGCCTATGGTTACAAGCAGCCAACAGGAGGGATGGGTTTTTTTGAATGTGTGAATGATAAAGCAGCTGCTTTTATGCTCTTTGATGCTGCTCGTGACTGGCTTTCAGAGAGAGGAATGGAAGCCATGGACGGACCCATTAATTTTGGGGAAAATGATACATTCTGGGGACTTTTGGTGGACGGATTTACTTCGCCTGCCTTTGGCGTCCAGTATAACCCCCCCTATTACAAAGATTTTTTCGAGGAGTACGGGTTTGCCAGTTATTTTGAACAGGTTACAAATCATCTTGATTTGCAAAAACCTTTTCCCGAAAGATTTTGGAAAATTGCGGGTTGGGTAGGACGAAAACCTGGTTATGAGTTTAAGCATTTTCAGTGGGACAAAAGTGAGGAGTTTATTAAAGATTTTATTGAAATCTATAACGATGCGTGGCAGTTTCATGAAAATTTCACTCCGATGAAGGCTGAAACACTCCGCAACTCCCTTAAGGAAGCCAAGGATTTTATGGACGAGGAGTTGATCTGGTTTGCTTATCATGAAGGGACACCCATTGGTTTTTTTGTGCAGTTCCCGGATGTAAATCAGATTATTAAGCATTTTCATGGGAAGATGAATGTTTGGAATAAACTGAAGTTTGTTTATCTGAAATGGCGAAAAGTAATGACTCGTACAAGAGTTGTGATTATGGGGATTCGTCCCCGTTGGCAGCGAAATGGTATTGAATCAGGAATTTTCTGGCATTTGAGAAATGCTGTTTCCAAAAAACCATGGCTGAGAGAGATGGAACTCTCCTGGGTTGGAGATTTTAACCCCAAGATGAGAGCTCTTCATGAATCGGTAGGGGCTGATTTCGGGAAGAAACATATTACTTATCGTTTTATCTTTGATGAAGAAAAACGAAAAGAGGGACAGCATGCTGCTTCAATTCCTAATGATACCAAGGGAAAAGTTAAATCCTGAAGCGCGCCTGTTTTTCGTTTTTTTATAGCTTTAGTAAGCCGCGGAAAGAGGAATGACAGATTGTTTGAATTTTTTTCTGAGAAAATTTTTGGTGTTTGTCAGCGGAATAATTAATTTTGCAGTCCGTTAGATGTGAGTGTTTTGTTTAATCGTCAGACACTCACCGGAAAGAGTTAAAAAAACAGAGGTTAGAAAATAAAATATTAGAGAAATGAAAAAGGGAATTCATCCGGACAATTATCGCATGGTTGCGTTTAAAGATATGTCCAACGGCGATACTTTTATCACCCGTTCTACTGTAAACACCCGCGAGACCATTGAGATCGACGGGACTGAATATCCATTGGTGAAACTTGAAATTTCAAGTTCTTCACATCCGTTTTACACTGGTAAAATGAAACTTGTGGATACCGCAGGTCGTGTGGATAAATTCCGTAATCGTTACAAGAAACATTACGAAGACAAGAAATAATCACTTGTCGGTTTTAGAATATTTAAGAAAGCTCCGGTTTTATTCCGGAGCTTTTTTGTTTTTACCCTGTTCATCTCCTTACTGGTTAAGTTAAATAGTGTTTGTCTATAAAGTTCAACTTCTGCGTTGTTGCTCAAAATCTAAATCCTCAAATACATTAGTATTCTGCGGTTTAGATTTTTTACACGCCTTGAATTTGAACTTTCTATTTCAAACACGTGAAAAACGCTTAGTTTATAGACAGGCACTAAATAGCCATCCCTGAAAGGCAGATTTGTTTGGAGGTAGTACTTCGTTATGTTCTGTTTGATGAATGAATGAATTTGGTTTATTGCTGACAACCTTTCTGAAAAGCATTATCTTTAGGGGCAAAAACGTTTTTGGTACAGGGATTGTTCCCTATTGTTGCATCGTTAATAAAAACGATTTTTTTGAAGGTTAAAGGTTCTTGTGCCAGGCATGCAGTGCCTAGAGGGTGTTTGCATTTTTTTCTTTGACGGTTCTTTTCTTTAACAATTCCGTCTGTCAAAGTGGCACGTTTGTGACTGAATAGTGATATCAGATATTATGGATAATGATTTTAAGATTTCGATAGACCCGTTTGGGTTAAGTGAGGCTTCCGACAACGACTCTGAGTTTATTCCCATCATTGGTGATGATATGGAGCAGGATAATGACGATCAGCCTATCCCGGAAGTGTTGCCCATACTTCCCTTGCGTAATACCATTCTTTTTCCGGGAGTGATTATTCCAATTGCAATCGGGAGGGAGAAATCCCATCAGCTTGTCAAGGATGTAGAAAAATCGAAAGGTTTTTTCGGCGCGCTTACTCAGATGGATTACAAGATTGATGATCCCGGAGTAAATGATCTTTATAAAACAGGTACCGTTGCACGTATTATTAAGATACTGCAAATGCCTGATAACTCTACTTCGGTAATCATTCAGGGTAAAAAGCGTTTTGGACTGGAGGAGATGACCGAGGAGGATCCTTATTTTAAGGGACGCGTAAGTGTTTTGGAGGATGTGGAGCCTGAGGGTGATAAAACACGTGAGTTTGAAGCGGTGGTTTCATCGCTTAAGGATTTGTCGTTGAGCCTTATAAAGCAGTCGCCTAATGTACCCCCCGAAGCTTCCTTTGCCATCCGGAATATTGAAAGTCCTGCGTTTCTTATAAATTATGTGTCCTCCAGTTCTGATATTCCTGTCAAAGAAAAGCAAAAACTGCTGGAAACAAATGATCTGAAAGAACGAGGAATGCGTTTGGTTGAGTATCTGGTTCGTGAGGTCCAGTTGATGGAAATCAAGAACGATATTCAATCGAAGGTGAAGCAGGACATGGATCAGCAACAGCGTGAATATTTGTTGCATCAGCAGATGAAAACCATTCAGGATGAGCTCGGCTCCAGCCCTGTTGAGCAGGAAATAAAAGAAATGGAGAAAAGCGCTGCTGGTAAAAAGTGGAATGAATCCGTCAAGGAGTTGTTTGGCAAAGAGTTGGAGAAATTGCGTCGTCTGAATCCTGCTTCCGGGGAGTATTCTATCCAGTACAATTATGTACAGACACTGCTCGATCTTCCCTGGAATGAATACACAAAGGATAATTTTGACCTGAAACGGGCCAGGAAAATTTTGAATCGTGATCACTTTGGGCTGGAGAATGTGAAAGAACGAATTTTGGAGCATTTGGCGGTGCTTAAGTTGAAAGGTGATTTGAAATCTCCTATTCTTTGCCTTTACGGCCCTCCCGGAGTGGGGAAAACCTCCCTTGGAAAATCAGTAGCCGAAGCCCTGGGGCGCCAATATGTCAGAATGTCGCTGGGAGGGGTTCATGATGAAGCAGAAATCAGAGGACATAGGAAAACCTACATCGGTGCGATGCCCGGGCGTATCATCCATAATATTAATAAGTCAGGATCTGCGAATCCGGTATTTATTTTGGATGAAATTGATAAAATAAGTAACAGTTTTCATGGGGACCCCGGTTCGGCACTTTTGGAAGTGTTGGATCCTGAGCAAAACAGCGCTTTCCATGATAATTTTCTGGAGGTTGACTTTGACCTCTCTAAAGTAATGTTTATTGCAACGGCCAATACGTTGAACTCCATTTCCCCTCCGTTGCTCGACAGAATGGAACTGATTAATGTAAGTGGTTATGTATTGGAGGAAAAGGTAGAGATTGCCCGCCGTCATCTTGTGCCGCAGCAATTGGAAAACCATGGTATTCCTAAAGGAACTGTTACGCTTCCAAAACGAACCATCGGATATATTATTGACCACTATACCCGCGAGTCAGGGGTTCGTGATTTGAATAAGACCATTGCCCGACTGCTTCGAAAAATTGCCCTTAAGTTGGCAACCGATGAGGATGTGAAAAAATCTGTGGGCGTTTCGGAAGTGAAGGAATACCTGGGTGTTGAAAAATTCTCGAAAGATACATGGCAGGATAACCGGTTTGCAGGAGTGGTTACAGGTTTGGCCTGGACTGCCGCCGGTGGTGAAATACTTTTTGTGGAAAGCAGTCTGAGTAAAGGGAAAGGACGACTGACGCTAACCGGAAACCTTGGAGAGGTCATGAAGGAGTCGGCTATGCTGGCCCTTGAGTATCTCAAATCGCACGCAGATGTTCTTGGCTTACAGGAGGAGATTTTCGATGAGCGAAATGTTCACGTCCATGTGCCGGAGGGGGCTATACCTAAGGACGGGCCATCAGCAGGAATTACAATGGTTACCTCCCTGGCATCCTCATTTACCGGGCGAAAAGTGAAATCACGACTGGCTATGACAGGCGAAATTACCTTGCGGGGGAAAGTACTTCCGGTTGGGGGAATTAAGGAGAAAATTCTTGCTGCTCGCCGTGCCGGTATCAATGAACTTATTCTTTGTAAGGAGAACCGAAAAGATGTGGAGGAAATAAAAGCTGAATATATAGCGGAACTTAGATTCCATTATGTTGATGATATCCAGGAGGTGCTCAGTATAGCACTTACAGATGAGAAAGCCGAAGCATAAGCAGATTATTGATTTACAGACAATAAAAAAGCCGGGTTCATATTTTAATGAGTCCGGCTTTTTCTAATATTTTTGGTGATATTAAGCTTCCTGTTCCGAGAATTTCAGGTATTTATCTTCAAATACCGAGAGTATTTCCTGCATTTCGGGGGTGATGCGTGAGAGCGCTCTTTTTATGATGGATTTGGGAATGTGCTTGAAATAAGCTTCTGCCAAAGCGCCGGCAATAGACGCAATGGTATTACTCGGACCTCCGATTAAAATAGCAAGCCTGATGGCTTCTTCATAATCTGAGGCTTCCATGAAAGCAGAAAAGGCCGGTTCTACGGGAGAAGTCTCACTGTCAGGAGTTATTTTTCTCTGTTTCCAGTCTTCCACCTTTAGGGAGAAGTCATAATCGAACGCCTGACCGATAAATGTTTTAATTTCTTTCTTGGTCCCGGCATGTTTGCACATATATATGGTTGCGGCAACTGCTTTGGCAGCTTTGATACGTTCAGGAATATTGTGCGTGATCCGGGTACTTTTCTCCGCTTCGGTAAGCGCTTCTTCCACACTCTGAGCAGCAAAGCCTATCGGGCTGATACGACGTGCTGCTCCTTCACCTTTACTGATATAAGGGGTTGATTGATCAGAGAGGGCCCATTCAAGAAATTTGGGTCGATAACCGGCCCGGGGAAATGCCCTGACCCAATCCTTCAGTGTTTGTTCATAATCTTTTTTATTCAGAACTGAATCTGCCGTTGCAATGGTAAGAATGGTGTCATCGGTGTATGCGGAGTTGGGCTTAAAAAGCTGAAAATCGGTATCTCCTAAATCAATATTTTTAAATGTTGAACCTATAATGTCGCCGATAATTGCACCTTTCATAGTAGTGGATTTGGAAAAAAACGTAAAAAAATGAGTCGGCTAATATGATAAGTTTTCATTAAATATCAAACTTTTCCGATTATAATAATGTCTCTTTATAGAGAAAATGACAATAAGATTTTCATTTTGTCGAAAGACCGTGTAATTTTTCTTAATTTTAAGTGTTTTAAGGCATATTCTGAATATGAAGCAGTTTTTTAAGTATTTATTTCTGACACTTGCCATCTTTGGAGGCTTCTTTCTCTTATGGTATTTCAGATCTATCGTGTTGTTTGTGAGCGTTGGTGCCATATTATCTCTGGTTACGCGTCCGATTTTTGATGCTTTTCACCGGGTTAAAGTATGGCGGTTTACCATCGGCAAAAGCGGAGCTGCCTTGTTCACCGTACTGTCATTATGGGTGCTGATTGTTCTGTTCTTTCGTTTTACGGTCCCTCTGCTTGCCTCAGAAATTCAGTTCTTTTCCAACGTAGATATTCCTTCTGCTCTTCAAAAGGCCGGAGGTTTACTCTCCAATACACTGGCGCCGCTCAGGGGGTCCGAAGTAGGACGTGCACTGATGCAGAGCTTTGAGGAGCAGTTTGAGGCTGCACTCCTGACTTTCCTGGATTTTGAGCAGGTGCGTCTGTTTTTCACCTCCATTGCCGGTTTTTTTGGTGGTGTTTTTATTGCTGCTTTTTCCATCTCCTTTATTACCTTCTTTTTTCTGAAAGAAGAGGGATTATTGATAGGGGGTATCTTATTGTTTGTGCCTCAAAAACATGAAGCCGGCATCAGGCATGCTTTAATTTCCATCAGGTATTTGTTGCGGCGCTATTTTCTGGGGATACTGATTCAGACTACCCTGATGGGGACAATTGTCACATTAGGTTTTTCGCTCCTGGGCGTTGGGTTTAGTCATGCCGTAATCATTGGCATCTTTAGTGGATTGATGAATATTATTCCCTATCTGGGACCTCTTATCGGCGCTATTTTTGGAATCAGTGTCGGAACTCTGGTGTTTTTGCAATTACCCATGGACATTACTTATCTCTCTTTCCTGGGAGGTATGCTGGTTATTTACATTACAGTTCAGCTTCTGGATAACATCGTTTTTCAGCCCCTTATTTTTTCGAATAGTGTGAAGGCTCATCCGTTGGAGATTTTTATTGTGATATTGGGAGCCGGATACCTTTCCGGAATATTAGGAATGTTTCTGGCAATACCTGTTTATACCATTGTGCGTGTGATCGCCAGAGAGTTTTTTGATAAATATGAACTGGTGCAGAAACTTACCGACAGGATGTGAGGTTTTATTGACCTGGTTGAAGTGATTCGCTATTCGCCAGAGCTTCCTGTATTTTAATTCTTTTCCCGTTTTTTATGGCTGAAATATAAGAGTCCTTGATGCCAATTTTTTTTATGGTTTCTCTGAATTCAATGGCTTTTTCATAACTTGTAAAGAGCCCTAGTGTAAACTGATTGATGGTTTCCGATTTGTATTGATGCAGGGAAATCATGTTGTCTTTGAATTCATCAAGGTTCTGCCCCGAATAAGCGCCAATCTGAACGCTGAAGAGCACTCCGTTGTCCTGAACCCAGAGCTTGATGGTATCTGATGCCGGAGAGATAATGTTTATTTCTTTGGAATCTGAAGGAGCTGGGCTTTTCGGGAGCGTTTCTTCTACTTTTTGGGCACTTACAGTTGTCTGATCGTTTTTTTCTGATAACCGGATGACAAAAAAACCAATGAATGAGGTGACCAGCAGAACAAGTGTCGCAATAAGCGCAATGGTGACTTTTTTGATTTTCCCCGTTTGATAGGTGTTAACGGACTTCAATCGCTCTACTTCAGTTTCAAGTGCCTCACGGCGTGTTTTTTCTTTCCATTTTTTTAATTCAATTTCATTTTGGGTGACTGAATCCATGGTTTTTCTTTTTTGGTCTTTTTAATTCTTTGTTTTTGTTGGAAGAATGGTGATAAATTCTATTGATTCAATCCGGTTTTAAGGTATCCTCCTTTTATCAGCATCTCTTTTATCGACGGATAGGTCTTTTCTGCAAATTCTCTGAGGTCTTCTTTGGCAGTCCAGTTGATTTCACTGATATTCTCTTCCTCTTGAGGAACCGGAGTTGCTGTTCCATGATAAACCATCTCAAACCATTTTGTTTCCTTCAGAATGGATTGTTGATTGATTTGATAAATGTGAAAGGAGGAACCAATTTTGGTGGTTATTTCCGGTCCCGTAATGCCACATTCCTCTTCTACTTCTCTCACCGCAGCCATCTCAAATGTTTCCTCTTTTTCTACTTTTCCCTTGGGCAAATCAGCACGTCCAAGCCTGTACATACTCAGGAAGTGCGTTCTCTCAGCATTCCAGATCACGCCTCCTGCTGCAAGCAGATTTTTATAACAGCTGCGAAATCGCTGAAAAAGCTCATGTTGATTGTGATGATAAATAATGGCTTCCTTTCTGTCAGGAGTGTTTTCAAAATCGGCCAGAAATTTTTTCAGCTCTCCGTCGCTTCCCAGTTTGTGGATGCCGAGAACCTCATCTGTAAGGGCCAAATCAATATTGTCGGTCAGTAATACAACTCTATCTTTGAAAAATATCTTGTACATTTGCAGTATGAAAAATTTACAGGAAAATATAGCCAGGCAGCTATTGCAAATAAAAGCAATAAAACTGCAACCTGCAAACCCCTTTTCATGGGCATCGGGGTGGACATCGCCCATCTATTGCGACAACCGTAAAACACTTTCTTATCCGGAGGTTCGTGATTTTATAAAAATTCAGTTTGCCCGCAGGGTATTGGAATTATGGCCCGAAGTGGATGTGATTGCCGGAGTGGCTACCGGGGCAATTGCTCAAGGGGCTTTGGTTGCTGATTTAATTGGTAAACCATTTGTATATGTGCGTTCAAGCCCGAAAGGTCATGGATTGGAAAATCTGATAGAGGGTGATTTGAAACCGGGGCAGAAAGTGGTGGTTATTGAAGATCTGATCTCTACCGGTGGCAGTAGTCTGAAAGCAGTGGAGGCTCTGAGAAATAACGGAGCTGAGGTGCTGGGAATGCTTGCCATTTTCTCATACGGTTTTAAAGTGGCAGAAGACAATTTTGACGAAGCTTCTGTGAAATATGAAACGCTGAGCGATTATCAGGCTTTGCTCAGAGTCGCTGTTGAAACCGGATATGTTTCTTCAGACGAATTGAGCACTCTGTCGCAATGGAGGGAAGACCCCGCTAATTGGAAGAAATAATTTATTTATGACAAGATTTGAAAGTCAGATAAAGACAATTACGCATCCCGCATCAAAGGTGTATGCGAAGTTGTCTGATTTTGACAATTTTTCTGAGGTGATTCCCCGTGATAAAATAAAGAACTGGGAGAGTTTTGGTGATTCTTGCCGCTTCGAGGTGGATGGCGTAGGACAGGTGGGACTTAAGATTGTGGATCGGGAAGAGAATAAAACCATTAAATATACGGCCGACGGGAAGGTGCCTTTTACTTTTTTTCTTTGGATTCAGCTTAAGGAGGTTATCGACGGGGAAAGCAAGTTGAAAATAACCCTGGATGCCGATATGAATCCAATGATAAAAATGGTGGCCAAAGGACCGATAGAGAAATTTATCGGAATGCTGGCAGAGGGTATTGCCGGATACGATTATTAAAGAATGTGTTCTACCTCTTTGAAAGCGTAGCCAGTTACAGAGCCATCCTCTCGTTTTAAAAACAGATGGCCGGCCGGACCGATGCTGTGGAACTCAGCTTTGAATAATCCGGTCTTATCTTTGTAAAGGTGACGCCCGCTTCTGCGATAAAGCTGGTTTAGGTATTCCTTCTCAATTTCCGGATGATCCTGCGCCAAAACCTGATCGTAAAGATCTGAGATGGATTCATGTAGTTCGCCAAAAATGGCCAGCAAGTCGGTTTCCCTGCCTGAAACGTTTTTTGCGGAGACAGGATTTGGCAAATGGTCGGGGAATGTTTCCTGATTTATGTTCAGGCCTATTCCGATAATGCATTGATCGATCGTCTGACCACTCAGTGTGTTTTCTATGAGTATCCCACCTAATTTCTTGTCGTTGATATAGATGTCGTTGGGCCATTTTATGGTGGCGCTGAGGTTGAACTTCTTTAAGGTTTTGACAATGGCTACACTGACTGCTTTAGAAATAATAAACTGTTCTGAAGCTTTTATGCCGTTGGGGTAAAATATCATTGAAAATGTAAGGTTTTTTCCGGGCTCTGTTTCCCATTTATTCCCGGGTTGTCCTTTTCCCTCTGTTTGGTTATTGGTTATTACTACCGAACATTCCGGTAATTTGCGTTGTTTCAGTAACTCTTTCAGGTAGGTACTGGTAGAGGCTGTTTGTGCTGGTTGTATTATTTCCGGTATGTGCTGCATAATTGTTTTTTGTGTTTATTTAAAGAACGTCATTTTGTCAGAATGCTCTCTCAGAAGCAACAAAAATAGGTATATATGTTCTTTTAAAATGTTATCTTTGAGCACAAATTTTATTGTGGCATTGTTTTTTCAATAGATATGTTGCAATGAGTATGTAAAAATTAGATAATGAAACATATCCGGAGTTGTAATTGCCGGAGATATGATAAAAAGGTATTTTTGAATGGTTGAAAGTAATTCTGAAGTTGTCTCAACTGAAAAATTAGTAGATGCAGTTATCGAAGGGATGCAAGAGAAGAAAGGGACGAAAATAACTGTGCTGGATTTGCGAAACATAGAAAATATGATTGCAGAGTTTTTTGTGATTTGTGAAGGGGAAAGCAATGTGCATGTGGATGCTGTTTCGGATTCCGTGGAAGAAATAGTCAGACGCGATGCCGGTGAGAAGCCATTTCATGTGGAAGGAAAACAAAACGCCGAATGGGTGTTGATTGATTATATGAATGTAGTGGTACATGTTTTTCAAAAGCAGGTACGGAACTACTACAGCCTTGAAGATTTATGGGCCGATGCCGGCCGTAAAGATATCGAAGACCTTTTTTAATCTGAATTATCAGGTTTATTGACGGGCATTTTCTATTCCCGGACAAAATGATTTTATTACCAACAGACAATAGCTAAACTATTATATGACAGAAAAGGAACAAAAAGACCCAAAATCAACCACCGATTTACCTAAAGAGCCGGTGACGAATTTATCAGGATCCCGCAAGGAGTCTAAAAATACTGGTAAAAAGAGTGACGGAGGAGATCCGAAAAATCAGGGGCCTAAAATGCCAAAGTTTAATGCATACTGGATTTACGGATTGATATTGATTGCCCTGATCGTGGTTAGTACTTTTAATCTTGGACAAGGACCGCAAAATCTTTCTTACAGTGTATTTGTGGGGGAGTTGTTGCCAGGTGGAGATATAAAACGTGTGGTGGTGATTAAAAATGAAGGGGCTGCCGAGGTTACCATTGCCCCTGATGCCATTGATAAATACCGTGAGCTGTTTAAGGGCGATTATGCACCTCCTGCTGCAGGTCCGCATTTTACCGTGAAAATTCCTACGCTTGATAGTTTTGAGGAGGCACGAAAGGCTGCTGAGGAGGCTAATAATATCAGTATCCCCGTTGAATATGAAGAGCGGGTGAACTTTTTTAAAGACTTCCTGTCAATGATGTGGCCCTTGTTGCTCATTATCATTATCTGGATATTTATCTTCAGAAGAATGAGTTCTCAGGGAGGCGGCAGTGGTGCCGGGAATATTTTCAGTGTTGGAAAATCCAAGGCGAAAATGTTTGATAAAGAGGACAACATCAATGTGAATTTTGGAGATGTTGCCGGTTTGTCTGAAGCCAAACAGGAGGTTGAGGAAATTGTCGAGTTTTTGAAGAAACCCGAGAAGTTTACCGAACTGGGTGGGAAAATTCCCAAGGGAGCTTTACTGATCGGCCCTCCGGGAACCGGTAAGACTTTGCTTGCCAAAGCCGTGGCCGGGGAAGCAAATGTGCCGTTTTTTAGTATGTCGGGTTCCGATTTTGTTGAGATGTTTGTGGGTGTGGGAGCTTCCCGTGTTCGTGATTTATTCCGGAAAGCCAAAGAAAAGGCTCCATGTATTGTATTTATTGATGAAATTGATGCGATCGGTCGGGCCAGAGGAAAAAATGCCGGATTTAGCAGTAATGATGAGCGTGAGAATACGCTCAATCAGTTACTTACCGAGATGGATGGTTTCGGATCCAACAGTGGTGTGATTATTCTGGCTGCCACCAACCGTGCCGATGTTCTGGATCGTGCGCTTATGCGGGCGGGCCGTTTTGACCGTCAGATAGCTGTTGAGTTGCCGGATATGAAAGAACGGGAACAGATATTCAAAGTTCACCTTCGGCCTCTTCGACTTAAAGATGATGTTGATCCAGATTTTCTGGCTAAGCAAACTCCCGGTTTCTCGGGTGCCGATATTGCAAATGTGTGCAATGAAGCGGCTCTTATTGCGGCCCGTGGAAATAAAAAACTTGTAGAGAAAGATGATTTTCTGAATGCTGTTGACAGGATAGTCGGAGGTCTGGAAAAGAAAAATAAAATCATCAGCAGGGATGAAAAACGTGCCATTGCTTACCATGAGGCCGGTCATGCTGTAATAAGCTGGTTGCTGGAATACGCTCATCCTCTGGTAAAAGTAACTATTGTTCCCCGGGGAAAAGCATTGGGTGCTGCCTGGTATCTCCCTGAAGAACGGCAGTTGACTACCTCTGCCCAGATTCTTGATGAGATGTGTTCCGCTCTTGGGGGGCGTGCTGCAGAGGAGCTGATTTTTAATCAAATTTCCACAGGGGCTCTCAACGATCTTGAGAAAGTGACTCGTCAGGCTTATGCAATGGTCTCCTATTTCGGGATGAGCAGTAAATTAGGAAATATCAGCTTCTTCGACTCTTCAGGACAAAGTGAGTATTCTTTTCACAAACCTTATAGTGAAAAAACCGCTGAGTTAATTGACCGGGAAGCTTCTCTTATTGTTGAAGAACAGTACAATCGTGCTAAAAAGATTCTTACCGAGAATAAGGAAAAACACTCCAGGTTGGCTGAACTTTTGCTCGAGAAGGAAGTCATTTTCAGCGAAGATCTTGAGAAAATTTTCGGTAAAAGAAAGGGTCCTCAGCATGTGATTCCATCAAACGGAGGTAACAATGGGGAAGAGCAGACTGAAAAGAATGAAAATTCAGCTCCCAAAGACAAAAAAGAGGATGAAATTAAACCTGAAGACACATCTGATTCTGGTAAGAAAGATGAATCAGATAACAAAGCATAAGTGTCCTGAGGCAGGAATTTCAAGAGATATGCTGTTCAGTGGCATTGTGGTAAGGATATGATGTGGTAAGGATATGATGGCACCTGGATTTAATGAATTGATGGTTCTGGTGGATTTGCAGAACTGATAACCGAAAATGCAGAGCATGAATAACTTTTTGCAAAGAACAATTACGGGTTTATTTTTTGTTATCGCCATTGTCGCAGGACTCTGGTGGCATCCATTGGCTTATATGACCATCTTTGCAATTGTTATCATGCTTGGTATGTACGAGTTCATCAGAATGATTGATGGACTTGATGCTAAAGTTAGGGTTATCTGGGCCCTTACCATTGGTTTGTTTTTGTATCTGAGTTCCTTTTTTATTTTTTACGCCGCATTGCAGCCAAGATGGTTGGTTGTTATGGTGCCACTGGTGGGCGGGGTATTTCTGACAGAGTTGTATCTGAAGAATAAGAACTCGCTCTTGAATATTGCCACAACCCTTATTGTACCGCTTTATGTGGCTTTGCCATTTGCATTCTTACATCATCTGGCTTTTTTTCAGGGAGAGTACGGATACGAATTATTGCTGGGTTTTTTCCTTCTTATCTGGGGCAATGATTCCGGAGCGTATCTGGTTGGAACTTTAATTGGTCGTCGCAAGCTTTTCCCGAGTGTTTCTCCGGCAAAATCATGGGAAGGAGCATTTGGAGGATTTTTCTTTGCAGCCGGTATTTCGGTATTCAATTTTTACCTGATGGGAACATTGGGCCTGGTGGATTGGTTGGTGATTGGTGCGTTGGTTTCAGTATTGGGGACTTATGGCGATTTAATAGAGTCGATGCTCAAACGTAGTGTAAATATTAAGGATTCCGGTCGTGTACTGCCGGGGCACGGAGGGGTGTTGGATCGTTTCGATGCCGTGTTTTTCTCTGCCCCAGCCGTTAGTTGCTATCTTTTGTTTTGTTAGAATTTCCAGTCTTTTTTCTTAATGCAACCCGGCTGTTTTTCCTGCTATTTCTCTGTATTGCCCCTTGTTAGCTATTTTTTGAGGTATAAATAGGCAAAATGTTATTGAACTATTGTACCTTTGTGGTCTGAAAAAATATCCAAACACCACATTAAGATTATGACAATTCATAAGGAAGGTTTTGCTACACTGGCTGTTGTTTTTTTGATCCTTGCCGTTATTAATACCGGGATCTATTTTTTGACAGAGTCTCCTGCTTCTGTTTTAGAATGGAGTGTGAGTCTATCTATTATTCTGTTTTTCTTTTTTCTTGCATTCTTTCGAAGCCCCAAAAGAGAGGGCTATCTTCAGGATGATGCTGTTATTTCACCAGCTGATGGCAAGGTTGTGGTAGTTGAAGAAACCGAAGAAAATGAGGTGTTGAAGGAGAAATGTATTCAGGTTTCTGTTTTTATGTCTGTATTCAATGTGCATATAAACTGGTTTCCCATTAATGGAGTGGTGAAATATTTTAAACACCATAATGGCCGGTTCCAGGCAGCTTACCTTCCCAAAGCCTCTTTCGAAAATGAAAGAACCACTGTGGTTCTTGAATCCCCCAAAGGTAAAGTCATTGTTGTACGTCAGATTGCCGGAGCGCTTGCCCGCAGGATTGTCTGTTACGCTGAGGTTGGGACGGAAAGCATACAGGGAAAGCAAATGGGATTTATTAAGTTTGGTTCCCGTGTTGATGTCTTTTTTCCATTAGGCAGCAGGATAGATGTAAAACCCGGACAGGCAGTAAAAGGAAAGCAGACTATTCTGGGCTGGCTTCAGTAACAAACAGGTGGACGCTATTGTGTGTGGGTATTCTCCTCAGGAAACCTTGAGATCTGATACTTTTATGACATAACAATATCAGATCCATGGAAGAGGTCAATTTGAATAAGTACCGTTGATACTTCAGGGTAACCGTTATAGCTTCAAGCCCATGAAAATTACGTCATCAACCTGTTCCAGCTTTCCTTTCCATTCATGAAAGCGTGTTTTTACGGATTTATATTGTTCATCCATTGGAAGTGTGTGGATTTCCTCGAGCATATTTTTCACACCGACCTTCATGAATTTCTTTTCTTTTGGACCTCCGAACTGATCCGTATATCCATCTGAAAACAGGTAAATTAAATCACCTTCTGCGGCGTTGTATTCTATGTTTACAAATGGCGTGTCATCATCCACCAGCGAATCTCCAATGCTTCTTCGGTTGCCTTTGTATATGGTAAGCTCATTGTTCAGATAAAGATATACCGGTCGTTTGGCAGATGCCACCCTGACACGTGTTCCTGTGTTTTCAATTTCCACCACAGATATATCCATCCCGTCTTTTGTGTTGTCTTTATTTTTACTGTTCTGGAGCAGTACTTTAATCTCGAAATCCAGCCTTTCCAGAAGATCCGCTGGTGAATTCACGTCCTTTCGTTTCACAATGTCATTGAGCAATGTGCTGCCAATCATTGACATAAATGCTCCCGGAACTCCGTGGCCTGTACAGTCCGCACAGGTAACAATAAAATGGGTTTTTGTTTTGTAAAACCAATAGAAATCACCGCTTACGATATCGCGCGGGGCAAAGAATACATACGATTCGGGGAATCTTGTTTTCAAAACATCCAGCGGAGGAAGAATTGATGACTGGATGGTTTTTGCATAATTAATACTGTCCGTGATATCTCGGTTTTTTCGCTCAATCTCGGCTTTTTGCTCTCTTAACTGTATGGTCTGAAGGTCCACTTCTTTTTGAAGTATCTCTTTTTGCCTCTTTAATTTTCGTTCACGGGCAACAATAATCAGATATACCGAATAAATCATTACAGCCGCCAGCAGTAGGAAAAACCATGGTTTTTTCCAGAATGGAGTGGCTATTGAGAAGGTTACAGAAATGGGGTCGGCGGCATATCCGTCAGCGTTAATGGCCCGAATCTTTAATTCATAACTACCGCTGGGAAGAAAGTCATATTCTCTGAAATTGGTATTTCCCAGATCGATCCATTCACTTTCAGACTTTTCTCCGTTTTTTATCAGACGGTATTGATAAGTAACTTCATTGGGCTTTTTGAAACTTATTCCCATGAAATTAAACCGAAACTTATAATTCTCTCTGTAAGGATAAGCTAGGTTTATCTCCTGACCGGAGGAATACTGTTCTCCGGAGATCAGTATTTTTGTAAAATGGAGTGCCGGAGCAATATCATTTTTACGGTGTTTCTCCGGAAAGTAATGAACTGTTCCATTGGCCGAAGAGAACCACAGAGTCTGATCGCTGTCCTTAAGAATCTGATAAAAATCTGAACCCATGTTTTCTTCATGTCCATAAGTTTCGATTTCTCCGGTTCTTGTGTTAAACATGCTTAGTCCCGGATGATGTGCAATCCAGAGTCTGTTATTAATATCTGCTTCAATGCTGTAGCAGAAGTTCTTAGCTAAGCCCTGAGCAATGGAGTAGTGTTCAATGGAATCTCTGCTGTATTTAATGATTCCCTGGCCTTGTGTTGCCAGCCAGAATGCTGAATCAGAGGTTTGAGTCATATCGTAAACATCGATGGGTGAATCTGAGATTTTATGCATCTCAATGTTGCCGTTGTTTACTTTGCATATACCACTGTTTCTCGGGCCTATCCATACCTGATTTTCTTTGTCCACTTCAACAAAATTGATGTTGTTGTGTGGTAATCCTTTTCCGGTTGTCAGATGCTCTGCCTTTCTGGTCTTCGTGTTGATGGAAAAGAAACCTCCGTAAGTGGCGAGGTAAACCATCTCCTCTTTGCCCGCAATATCACGAATCTTTTTGTCTGGTACCTGATGGCTGTAATGCCATGGGATAAACGAGGTACTGCCCGGAACTTTGTAATACATTCCGCTATTGGCTGTTCCCAGATAGAGCGTTCCGTCGTGCATCCTGTGCATTCCTGTGATGTCGTCATCCGGAAGTCCGAAGGCCGCATCGTAATATTCAAAATCGGTGAAGCAGTATGGGTCTGTCTTAATCAGACCGGTCTCCAAACCAAACCACAAAGTGCTGTCGTTTAAAAGTGTGGAGAGAACTTTTGACTTTTCAAAGCCAATGGTTTCCAGGTTGTAAAAAACAAATTCCTCACCCGTTAGCACAGATGTACCACCTCCATAAGTTGCGAACCAATAATTCGACTCCCGGTCGCATAATATATCACGTACATAGTTATTGCTGAGTCCGTTTTCGGTAGTAAAGTTGTAGGAATCAATAAAAGACTGGCTCTCCGGAGCATAAAATAGTTTTATAACTCCGTTCCCCCATGTGGCCAGCAACAGGTTGCCATTGGGCTCTTCTTCAATATCCCTGATGTTTTCCCATTGAATATCGAACTTCAGACAGAGGCTGTTGTCCACGATGTGTTTGCTCCGGTCTGAAGATTCTGAGTACAGAAAAAAACCATTGTCTTCTGTGCCAACCCAGAAATCTCCGTTGATTCCTTTACGGGGAACAATACAGTTGATATTGGTCATCGGAATCTTCGAAATTCTCGATACGTCAGAGATAGAATCTGTTCCTTGCGGAGTTATGCTGATCATGCCTTCTGAAGTGCCAGCGAGAAGACGATCTCCGTCTGAAGCAAGTGTGTAAAAAAGCTTTCTTTTGAGCTTTTTGTGACCAACAAGCCGGTAACTCTGTTCCTTTTGGTTTATGCTAATCAGGCCTTCATTTTGACTGACGGCCCATGCATGCCCGTTTCCATTAGAGATAATAGCTGTTACAGGGCTTTTGGTTTCGCTGATGCGTAGTGGAATGAACTCATCATCCTGGTAAAGAGTTATGTCCCCATTGTTGTGTCCGATCCAAAGCGTTCCGTCCTTGGAAACATGCATTACTGAGATGAAATCATCAGCTAGTGAATCAGAGTGGTTGTATCCGATGAATTCTAATCCGTTATATTTGACCAGCCCTTCTCCGGTTCCCATCCACAGGTATCCGTTTTGATCCTGGCTCAGCGAATAAACAAAGTTCTGGGGAAGACCTACATTGGAATCGTAGGTTTTAAAACGGAATGACTGGGCATGAACCGGGGCAGTACATGTAAAAATTGCATGGACAATTATCAGGATAACAGACAGCCAACGGGCACGAAGATGCATATTGTTATTTTTTTGGTTTTATTCCTATGCTGTATTTGTACTCAGGAATTCCTCCGATAGGGATACTGTAAAAGGGCATCAGTTCTCCATATTGGTTTTCCAGAAATATAACTACGTTGTTGTCTTTAACAAGGTTTGATTTTTTCTTAATCATTTGAATGTCCAGTGAACTGTTGTGGTCGCCCTCATCTATTGTGTGCCTGCTGTCAGTCCAGTTATCGTCGCCCGATGTGCGCAGAATTTCTCCGTTTTTGGTCGGACTGATGATTCTGATGAATCCGTCGTTGTCCCAATCGAAATTACTTTGCTTAATGGCAATTACTTCTGAAGTCATATACGGATAAATGTGAGAAACTTCATTCACATCATTGTGTAACCGGAATTTGTATTTGAAATAAAAGGCAAAAGCTCCTTCCACAGGTCGGTTTTCACTTCCTTCTGTAGTGAGGAATAGTTTGTACAGGTTGCCATCGTCTCCTTCTGCACCTTCGATGACCAGTTTGAAAATGTATCCTCCATATTCGGGGAGCAATTCTCCTTCTGTGGGGTTGAAGGGACCAAAAGTGTACCAGTTATTATCGTACCGCGGGTTCTCGGCAAATGAGCGGGTTGCCAGCAGGTTTCCGCTGAGATAGTTTCCTTCAAGATTTGATCTGCGCGCATCTTCTTCTGAGGCGGCTCCGTCACCTCCATATACGGAATAGCGCATCATCGTATCCCATTCTCCTTTTGGTTCATCAATAGTTCCTCCTGTATCCGGATCATACACACGGATAAAAATCGGAGCATCAAATGTTTCGGGGATGGAGAAGAAAATGATTTGAACAAAGTCGTCATCACCCCAGCCTGTTTCACCTTCGCCTCCGAAGGTTACCAGATGTGGAATGTTTTCATCCAGTGCCGGTACCGGTTGCGCAAATGCGGAAGAGGAAAGGATAAATAATGAAAAAAGGGTATAAAAAAGGAACTTTTTAGTGCTCATGGTTCTTAGTCTTCTTGTGAATCAATAACTGTGATGTTTCTGAAAAAACAAACCGTTCGGCCGTCTGCCAGGTTGGTGGAGCAAACAAGCTGATATTCTCCGGCTGCTTTGTATTGATAATCAATATTCCTGCCAAATCTTGTTTCTCCGTCTCCAAAATCCCACCAGAAAACGGGCTCAGGAGTCAGATTCTCCATTTTACGGGGTTCAGCGTTGAGGTTGATGGGTTGGTGGGTTGAGATGGTATCAGGAATTTCGAACCAAATCTGACTGGTCTGCTCCAATTTTAAATTGTATGAAGCCACAGAGAAAAGCTCTTCATTAAGCAGTGTGTCCACCACATTCAGATTGATGTGGTAGTTGCCCGGGCCGGGGAAGCAGTGGTCTGCCTCAAGACCTGCGGCTTGTTCTCCATCGCCGAAATCCCATCGATAAATATAAGGTAAAGTATCCGATTTGAATGGGCCGTTCTCAAAAAAAGTGAAGCAATAATTGTCATCAACAACCTCTTTGGGTGCCTTGCAGTTCATCTGAGGTATCGAGAATCGGAATATATCATCGTCTCCGTTTCTGTCGGAGGCAAAGTATCCCCATTTCTCATCATCGCTGATGTAACACGAGAAATCATTGGAAATAGTATTGATGGGGGAAGGCATCAAAACGGGCCTGGCATTTTTGTTTTGCCAGTCGATGTAATAAATATTGTATCCTCCGGGGCCCGTGTGACCGTTCGAGGTGAAATAGAGCTTTCCTGAGCGATGGATGAACGGGAAAAGTTCTTTTCCGGAAGTGTTAATGTGTGAACCTAACTTAATGGGGATTCCCCAACCATCTCCTCGTTTCTCCGAGATGAAAATGTCTGTGGAGCCATCTTCGCTTTCCATGTCAGACACGAAGAAGAGATAATTGCCATCCGGGGAGAGGGAGGGTTGTGCAAAAGAACTTCCGTGGGGAAGGTCTGTATGTATCCTTCGGTAATCGTACCACCCGTTTCCTTTTTTTTCTGCTGAGTAAAGGGCCAGCGGATTATTTCGATCCCTGTTTTTGCGGGTGGTGTTTCTGTTACTTTTATTGTGGGTGGCAATCATCTTATTTCCATCGGCGGAAAATGTAAGAGATCCTGCATTGTATTTGGGTTGCCCGGGGGGAGCAAAGAGTGTTGCTTTGCCAATAGTGCTGTCGGATTTCAGAGGCGCTCTGAAAATTCGATAGAGCAACTCGTCCTCCTGATTCAAATAGGTGACCAACAGGTTGGTACGCCTGTTGGAGATGAAATATAAAACTGAATCCATGAGGACCGGGGCCAATTCGCTGTTATTGATGGTGTTGGTTTTTGCCGGCCGGACCTTTATCTCCTGTCCGGTTGAATTTTCGGATATGGCAAAGGCGCTGATAATAAGGAATGCAGATAATATCTTCTTTGGAGTCATAACTCAGATTTTTAGAAGAACTTGGGACTGGGGGAGTTTATTTTATATCCAAAATCGTATTGGATGGAGATTTCATGACTTCCGTTGTTGAAATCACCAATATCTCCCAAAGAGTAATCAAAAGAATAGGCCATACGCAGTTGCGGGAGAATCTGCCATCCTGTATGGAAAATTAATTCTTCACGGGTGCGATAGGTAATTCCCCCCCAAATCATTTTATCGTAAATTACAGATCCCGAGAGATCTGCCCAACTGCCTGTCTCCTGGTTGGCCTTGACAAGGAAAGAGGGCTGGAACATAAAACTCGATGACAGGTCGATGAGATAGCCCCCAGTGAATAAATAATCCGTTCTCGAGAAATCCGGCTCGGTTCCGTCCATTTTTTCAAAATCGTGCGTAAATATTTCAGGAATGGAAATGCCCCCAAAAAAGCGATCGTTATAGATGCTCCAGCCGAATCCTGCCTGTGGGCCGTTGGAGGCGTCATTGCCCGCAAAAGCAGGATCGCTGTCATCCTCGAGGCTTATTTCATTCCAGTTGATCTGGTAACTGGAGAAACCTCCCGACAGACTAAAAGCCATCCAGGTGTAGGGGGTAACCTTTACTCTGTAAGTATAAGCCAGGGAAAATCCCATGTTATTTTTAATGGTGAATTGTTCGTTAAATACCTGTAGTCCCATTGCCATTTTTGGATTTTTTAAGGGAGTATGGGCGGTGAAATACTGAGATTGTGGCGACTGGGGCAGCCCTGCCCACTGTTTTCGAAACGATCCGAATACACTTAAAACCTCGCGTGAACCTGCAAAGGCGCTGTTGATCGCAAACCTGTTGTGCATATATTGACTCAGGGTCATGGCTTTTTGCGCCGACACAGAAATGGTCAAAAGAAGAAATATGGAAAGAATGAGGCCCTTTGTTCTCATTTGTCAGGGGTTTAGTTAATATTACGTTTGATGACTATGTAATCTTTTACCGGATCAATGCCGTCTCCTTTGAAGATGAAGTAGTATATGCCGTTTTCAAGGGGATTCCCATTGTTGTCGGTCCCGTCCCAAACGTTTCCTTCTTCCAGATCGTTTTGTTGATAAACTACTTTCCCACTCTGGTCAAATATCAACAATTGGTTTTGAGGTATCGTGTGTGCTCCTTTTAAAGAAAAGAAATCGTTTAGGGCATCATTGTTAGGGGAAATTCCGGTGTGGTATGTCAGTCCTTTGACATTAATCGTCAGGCTGTCTGACTCCGGAGGGCAGGCACCGTTGGTTACCGTCCATAGGATTTCCACCTCTCCGTGTTTCAAACCTGAAATGGTGGCATCTTTCGCTCCCGGATTGGCAATGCTTCCGGGGCCGGATGAAATATACCATTCGCCGGTCCACTCATCGGTGGATGGTACCGGTTGTCCTGCATGGAGAACGGTTTCGTATTGATTGTAAAGGGTTATGTCCTCTCCGGCATAGGCAACGGGTTCTTCATCAAACCTGATGGTTACTTCATCGGTTGCGATACAGAGTCCGTTGGTTTCGAGCCAGGTTAGCGTCACGGGGCCAAAGTCGGTACTTTGGTAAGTTGCATCGGGCTTACTGGTATTGTCCCCTGTCGGAAATTGCCATTCACCAAACTGTGCTATCGGCGACATTTGGGCCTCCAATTGGACTATATCCCCACAGACAGCCTTGTCGTTACCTGCATTGGGAGCAGGCATCTGGTCAACCAAAACAGAAAGTTCTGAGGTCAGAATCGTCTCACATCCAAACTGGTCGGTAAGCGAAGTCATCTGGATAGTCGTGGATTGAACGGGTGATGTGGAGAGGGAGGACGATGCATCTTGATAATTGATGGTTTGTGGTTCTTCGCCCAAACTATAATTAAGCGCCCAGGGACCATTGTTTCCGGTTATCGTGAATGCGAAACTGGCTTCATCCCCCTGGCAAATGTGTGCGTTCTCTTTTTCAAAGGTTATGGTGGGAAGCTCCTTGAATTGGATTTCAACCTGATCCGAGTTTTCGCAGCCATTGTTGTTTTCTGTCCAGGTGAGCGTGTAGGTTCCTTGTTCGGTAACATCAACCGCACTGTTTGGGTCATTTATTGCTGATAAGGAGACTTCCGGATGTTCAGATGTCCAGGTACCGGTTCCTTTATCGCTGATGGCAGCCAACTCCGAAGAAAGACCGCAGGCAAGAAAATCGTCTCCTGCATTGGTCGCCGGCTTCATGTCCTGGATGGTTGCTGTAGTGGTGAGATCTTCTGGTTTGGCCGGACATCCGTTGCCGTCTTTCACCCAAAGGACTGAGTAGGTGGTTTCGCCCTGAACACTTACCTGCTCGCTGTGTTCTGACGTCGTGGCTGTTCCGGTTACTGATTGGTTTTCACCATCTGATAAGGCAAAAGTCCATGGGCTGTCCGCACCTGTGAATGAGAGTTGAAGTGTAGCATCCTGAGGGGATGTGCCACAAACTTCTGAAGTCGTAGAGATGGATGCGGATGGTGAGCCTTTGAAAATTACCTGAATTTCGTCCTGAGCAATGCAGGCTCCGTTTTCCTGGATGAATGTTAATGAGTAGGTTCCTGTGGATGAAACACTGTAGCTGCTGTTTCCCAAAGCCGGATCCGACAAAGTTCCTTGTGTAGGTGCTTCCCATTGGTAATCAGAAGAAACCGGATCGGGGGCACCGCTTAGCACAGCTGAGAGACCACAGGAGTCGATGTCGGCTCCTGCATTGGGATCGGGCATCGCCCAGTTGGTAAAGGTGACTCCGGGATCGGTTGTCTCAACCCAATTAATCCCGTCCTTGGATATTTGGGTAACCTGAACAAGAAAAGATGCATTGGCCTCGCCTTCGGGAATGGAAAGAGAGATGTTTTCAGTGGTTAGAAAAACGTTGTTCTCATCTACATCATCGTTGTAAACGTAATCCTCAGAGGTTGTAGTCGCTGATGGGGAAAGACGAATCTTGTATTGAAAAGGTGTTTCTCCTGTAAATTGAATGGCCAATTCTACTGTGGCTGATTCGTTGTCGCAAACATCAATGTCTCCACTGATAATTTGTGCATCTAGTTCGTTTTGAGAATAGGCGCCGTGCGAAAGGCTTAAAAAGATAAAAGATGCTATGAGTATTTTAAGTTTGTCCATCTTGATGAAACCCTAAATTCAATTGCGATTTTAAGTAAAAAATACACTTCTTCACAAACCTAATAAAAAAGTTGGTGTAAAACGCAATTATTTAGCGCTGTATGGAAGGTTTTTACAGAAAGAATCAGTGCATTCATCAAAAACCACCTGAAATTGGTGTTGTGTTGGTTCAAACCTGAAGAAACCATGCCGGATCAGGGGCCGAAAATGGATTCTCTTTTCTCCGGATTTTTTCGTTGCTGTTCATGCTGATATTGCCGGTATTGTTTGATGAAATGATCGTGAAAATTTTCTCCCGGAGCAGGTGCGGGCGAAAGAATTAGTTTTCCATCGGGATTGATGAGGAAATATTGTGGAACTGCTTTGATGTTGTACTTGCTCAGAATGTTGGCATTCATTCCAAAATGAAGGAATGTCCAGGGACTGTCGGTGTCTTTCACGAATTCTTGTGCTTTATCGTAATTGTCATCTGTCAGAATGGTGACAATTTCCAGATCTCTGTTAAATGTTTCATGAAGGCGTGGCAGTAACCTCAACTCCTGTCGGCAGGTATAGTTTTCCGTGTGCATGAAGTTGAGATAGACAAATTTGCCCCGGTAATCATCTAAATGGTGTTCCTTGCGATCAAAATCCATCAGTGTGAAAGAGGGTGCCATAGAACCGGGTTGAAGGGCTGAGAGTTTTCTGTAAATACTTCCGGCAATATTTTTAATCTCTTTTACAGAGGCGCTGTCCGATGCTTCTTTGATCAGTTGAAGTGCTCTGTGCTGAGGCAACAGTTTTTCATGATAACTCTGGTAGATGGTCCACAATGCCAGCAATTCCGAAATATCCTTTTTTTGAAAAGTGCTGTCTGTCTTTACCAGTGAGACCGTTTTTGAAAAGGTCAGAGGGGCGGTAAATTCTTTGTTCAGGGTTTTTCGCCCAAAGCCACGGAAAACATCCCTGAAAGTGTCCCAGTATGCCGGCAAATTAAACTGAACCGGATGGACGGCATAGTATTTTTGAATGATTTCTTTTTCCGGATTGCGTGAAGTGAGCATTTCCAGCCGGGCATATCTGTACCTCTTGTGGCCCCTGAAAAACGAATCGGAATTGTCCGGAAAACGGGTTTCAAGTGTGTCTGTAATTGCCGCAACAGCCGATTTATTCCTGGAAGCCATTAACCTGATGGCCCGGGTATTCAGCTCGTAATAGAATGCATCATCAAAGTTTCGTATCCGGGCATTCAAGTCGTTGCTGTCCTGATTCAGGATTCCAAGTGATATGGCTTCAGGGGTATAAAACGGATTTAATCGTTGAGGTTGAGGTACTGGTTCGAATGGTGGAAGTTTAAGTTCGTAATTATGTCCGGGCCTGAGATAAATGAACCCCCGGTAACTTCCTAGATCTGCAAATGCGTATGTGGTTTCGGGCAAATCAATATGAAAATTGAAATGTCCGGTGGAGTCCACCTGAAGTGAGAATAACTCCTCGGATTCTAGAGTCAGAAAGTTTTGATAACGCTGAAAAACCAATCCCATATTCTTGTATTCCGGAGCATGTCCCGATATGCTGGTGGTCTTTGTTTGTGCAACAGCGGTCCAAAGAGGGAGCAGCCAAAGCAAAAAACCGATAAAGATTTTGAGATTGTGCAGCATTAAAATTGTCTGTTTTGCTGATGTTAAAGCATGAATCATGCCAGTTTGGTTATTGCTCACGACTAACCCTGGCTACCTGAATTTTTATTTTATCGGGAATAAATTTGGACGCATCGCCCCCGTGCTTAAGAATGTCTCTTACAATGGAGGAGTTGACCGGTGTGTGCTCGGGCGATGTGAGTAAAAATACAGTATCGATGCCGGACATAGACTTGTTAACCTGTGCAATGGCGCGTTCATATTCAAAGTCGGCAGAAGTACGGATGCCTCTGAGAATAAACCCACAACCCAACTCCTTTGCAAAATCGACTGTTAATCCGTCGTAGGTGACCACTTCGATGGACGGGATGTCCTGAAAAACTGATTTAATCCATTCAACTCTTTGTTTTACCGGGAAAAAATCCTTTTTATTGGCGTTGAATCCGATGGCGATATAGACTTTGTCGAATAGCGTCAATGCTCGTCTGACAATATTCTCATGTCCTACCGTAAAAGGATCGAATGACCCGGGAAAAAGCGCTGTTTTCTGCATGTTTCCTGTTTTTTTCTTCCAAAATTAAAAATCACCTGCTTCCTGAGTGATTTAACCTTATTTATTCATGAGTTTTCGTTATGCTCATTATTGGTCGCGTCGCGATCAATAATGAGAGGGGGCGTGAGTGATACCTCAAAACCCAGGGCCTTGCCCCAGGCTATTGCTCTCAGGCTTTCAGCCTGTTTGCATCTTACCTGTCTTATGTATAAGGTAGATTAACACCGTAAAAATCCTAAAAATAAGTCAGACCACCAATTCCCGCGTATTGTTTAATTTTGTGATTCGTCAGTCCTCTGATTACCAGAACTTGATTTTTGCTGCAGCAAAAGCGGCCATTTTTAGCAGGATAAGGCCATGAGAGAAGCGGCTGATATTGGTGTCTCCGTATTTTCGTTCCTGATACCGGATAGGAAGGTCAATGATTTTTAAATTTAGTTTGTAGGCACCGAACAATAAATCGAAATCCCCAAAAGGATCAAATTCACCAAAGAATGGGCGGTTGTCAGAGAGTCTCAGGTAGTCTGAGCGGTACATGACCTTGGTTCCGCACAATGTGTCCTTTACCGGCTGCTCCAAAAGCCAGGAGAAAAGCATGCTGAAGAAATAATTTCCAACGGTGTTCAGTGGACGCATAGCATTTTTCTCCATGGGATAAACCAGTCGCACCCCGTTAATGAAATCGCCTTTCCGGCAGGTCAGGGCATTAAAAAAGCGGGGCAAATCTTCCGGAGACACCGTGAGGTCAGCATCCAGGATCATGAGTACATCTCCGGATGCCTCTCTGTAGCCGGCTCTCACAGCATCTCCTTTTCCTTTTCCTGGTTGTTGAAGTATTTTTATGTCATGTGTGGCTGCATATTTTTTTTGTACCTCTTGAATGACATCCCAGGTGTTGTCCGTTGAATTACCTTCCACAAAGATGATTTCAACCTTTTTGCCGAAATTTGGAATGCGCTGAATGGCGGCTTCGATATTGCCTGCTTCATTGCGGGCGGGAATTACAATGCTTGTTGAAAATTGATTTCTGTCAGGTTCCGGGTCCGGAAAAGGGCGGGCAAAAAGAAAATTGTTGAGCGACAGATGTCTGATTAAAGGAAGACGTGAAACAATACGATTGAAAAACCATGATATGACAGGGATGTAGAAAGGAATAAGCATATTTTTATTTACCCTGTAGGTCTCAAAACCTGAGAGGTAGAGAAGGTTCTTCAGATCGTTTGTGGATAGCCAGTTTTGGAGAGGTGATTTGCGTTTTAGACGAAGCGTTTCAGCCAATCGTAAGACAGGCTCCCAAAGTCGGTTGTAGTAAGTTACGATGATGCGTGTCCCCGGATGACTTATTTTCGCCAACTCATGAAATGCTTTTTCAACATCGGGCAGTACTCCAACCAAATTGGAAAGAATAATTGTGTCATATTTTTCGTTTAGGGTAATCTCCTCTGCAGACATGGTGTGAAAATGGATGTCCGGGTTTTGCGCCTGGGCAATTTTTATCATTTCCTGGCTGAAGTCAATGCCGGTTTTCTCTTTTGCTTCCAGCCGGCTCAACAATTCTCCGGTTGCACAGCCAATTTCCAGTACTTTGTGCTGCCTTGGAATGAAATAATTGCAAAAACGGGTGATGCTTTCCCAGTAATAAAACTTCTTTTTCCGGTATCCCTGCCATGTTTGTGCGGCTTTGTTGTAGTAGTTTAGTATATGATTCATTGCGCTGATGCTGGATGTTTTATGTTTTTCATTTTTGCATTGTTTTCACAATAGTCCGTTAATCTTTTGTAAATATATGATAAAGAGCTGGTTGTAAAACAATATGCATTGACTTTAACTCTCTAATAATAAATACTTTGCGTCATTGCGCCTTTGCGTTTAAGCTTTTTTTACCGAACTATTGGTTTTCAAGAAACCGGGTGTAATCGATTTCAAAAAGCCATGCTTTTTCATTTTCTCCAATTTGCTTTTTGAGGATAAATGATTGAGGATATTTTTTTGCAATCACCGACATATATCTGTGAATTGTATTAATCACCTGACCAGTATTTCTCCTCGGGTTTTTTCGCAGTGAAGCGACCATGATGTGTGATACATTTCTTTCATACAAATTCATTAATAAGGTGTCAGGATTGGCAGAGTTGAAAGAATATATTCCGTAGAATTTTTTACCTCCAGAATGAAGACGTGCCATGTTTGGTTTTCTGCAGGCTGCATAGCTATCATCAGGTAATTCCTTTGCCACATATTCGGCCATTTTCAGGTAATTCTGCCAGTCCGGGGTGTATCCATAGAGTTTTTCTCCCTGAATGTTTTTGAAAACTGATGAGAAATCAGTTTGCCGAAGGGTTTGGACCCCGGTAAGGAGAATTGCGATGCTTATCAATAAGAGTGATATTTGTTGTGCCCATCTTCGTTCCTTTTGCTTTACCAGGCCGATAATGGTTTCTATAATTATTATCAGAACCAGGGGGAAGAAGGGGATAATCAACCGGACCTGATCCCAGAGTGGCTGGAGGGCAAAGAACGTAAGTCCTACCGAAAAGGCCACATAAATTCCGGTGAAGAATAAAAACCGCTGGTTTTTTTTATAAAACCGAATAATTCCCCATGAGAAAAACAGATACAATAAAATGGCCGGTAATGGGGGTTTTGAGAGGGACATAGCTGGCTTGTAGCCTGTAAGAATAAAGAAATGTTTTGATAAATAAATTTTGGAATTTTCCCAAAACCTAACAAAGAAACCCGGGAGGGTTTCCATGCCCTGGCTTTTGTCGTAAGGATGTTTCTGAAGAAGGGATGTCAGCTGATCATTTCCCGTTGGATCGATGTTGATGATTGTATTTAATATCAGGAAGTAGGCAGATAAAAAGAGTGTGACAAAAAGGGTTGTGTAAAGGAGGGCACGCCATTGTTTCTGGGTCATGAAATAGATAATGATGGCCGGAGTTGCCACTATTGCTACTGTTCTGGTTAAATACAAAGACACCAGGAAAAGGGCCAGGATAGCCGTTTGTGTGATTCTTACCCGGTGTTGTTTTTGCCATTGTATGGTGTGGAACAGAAAAAGTAAAAATCCGGCTTGCAGGGCCATGAAGAATGCCTCTGAATAGGTCTGGCTGCCAAAATACAGAAAATGATGATTGAGGATTAGGAGCATGCCGGTAGCGGCAATGGTGATGGTTGATGCCTCTTTTGAGTAGGATTTCAGAAGTAGTAACAGAGAGATGGTTAGAAAAACCCAGGAAGATATTTTGAGTACAACAATATTGAGGCCGGTAAGAGCTACCAATATCGACAAAATGGATGGATATAGCGGTCCCTGAAATTTGGGGAAACGTCCTTCTTCAAACAGTCGCAGGGCCCGGATGATGTAGGCACTGTCGTCTCCCCCTTCGCTGACCCTTAAATTAAAAGTCAGAAAACTTAACAAGATGTAAGTGAATCCTGCACCGATGAGAATGATTTTCTGATGGCCCCTGAGATATGAGCTGATACGCCCGGGTAGTGATTTGTTCGGCTGTCCGAAGGTTTTCTTTTTCATAGAGGGTTGGTTTGTGTGTTTGTTTGGAAGTTCAAAAATAGCAAGTTCAGTGAATTATCCTGTATTTGTTGCCTCCTTTTTTGGTTTTTAGAGTAGTAATATGTGTTCATATATGTAGTTAAATTATTGATGAGCGAAAACAGGTTCTATAGAAACTATTTGGAAATGTATTGATAAAGCTGTATATTTGCAGCTGTTTTTGTATGCCGTTTCAGTTTAGTAGTTCCTTTTAGTTTTGTTGGTATAGAAATAATCATGTTTTAGAATAAATAAAACAGAATTATTGGTTTTGATAAATAATTGTTTATCAAAGCAGTTGTGTTTTGTCTTGACTGAAAAAATAAAACTTGACTATTTTATATTTAAATGGTTAATTTAAAAGGCTTTTGATGTGAGGAATGAGATTTCCGGAATGTTTAAAGTGATTGCTGTTACCCTTGAGATGTTGGGTGGCGAGAAAATAATTGAATTTTTACACAGGATTTAAAACCTGTTTTATTAATAATTAGAAAAGAGTTTAATCTAAAAATTTAAACGATTGAAAATTATGAAGAAAGTATTATTTACGATTTTTGCCGTTGGAGGACTTCTAACCCATGGGACTATGCAAGCCCAGGAAGATTATGTGAAGTTTGGAGGGGCAGTTCGTTACAATATTCATGATAAGAGTTGGAATGACGACAAGACCGACCCTCAGTTTACCTGGGATACCTGGCGCCTGAATGTGGATGCCCGCACCGCTGGTGTGGATCTCAGTTTTGAGTATCGCTTTTATCCTGTTGATAATAGTCATTTTCTGCACCACGGTTGGTTGGGCTACGGGTTTAACGAAGATCTTTACATGAAATTAGGGGTGTCACAGGTGCCTTTTGGAATCACCAAATTTGCCTCTCATTCATGGTGGTTTCAGATTCCTTATTATGTAGGTCTGGAAGATGATTATGATATGGGTATTAAGTTTGACTATACCGGTATTGAGAATCTTACGCTGAACATTGCTTATTTTCATCAGCCGGAGCCAAAAGGCAGTCCTAACTATGCTGCCCGGTATTCATATGATATTACACCGTCAGAAAATGCATCTTTGAAAGAGACAAGCCAGTTTAACATTCGCGCTGCATACAATTTGTCAGATGATTGGGAGATTGGACTTTCAGGACAATTTGGAAGCAACTACAATAGTGTTCTTGATGAATCAGAGGCTTCAAATGCTTTTGCCGCTCACGTAGTGGGTAATTTCGGAAACGGATTTAACTTCAAAGGGGAGTATATTTCTTATGATTTTGGCGCAAAGGATAATGCCGGAAATGATTTGGCTGCAGTTCAAATGGGAGCTTATGGATACGACTATAATGTTGCCGCAAAAGCCGATATTTGGGTAGCTGGTCTGGCTTATTCTATTCCTGTTGAGTGGGGCCCGATCTCAAATATTCAACCGTATATTGATTATTCTGTAATTACAAAAGCTGAAGAGGGTTTTCATAACAGTGAGCATTTTGTACCCGGGTTCCTGGTTACAGCAGGAAGCATCTATACCTATGTTGACTGGGCCTTTGGTAAAAATAATGCCTGGGTAGGAGACCAGTGGACCAATGGTTTAGCCAAAGGAAAAGATCAGAGTGGCTGGGATCGCCGCTTCAACATCAACATTGGTTACTATTTCTAAAAATATAATCTTAAGCGAATGAGCAAAATTGAAGTTAAAGACCTGTACCTGATATTTGGTTCAAAGCACAAGCAGGCGCTCGAGCTGGTAAAAAAGGGGATGAGCAAGGACAAAGTGCTTGAAAAAACCAAGTGTACAGTGGCGGTTAAAGATGCCAATTTTTCAATTGAGCAAGGCGAGATATTCGTGGTGATGGGACTTTCCGGTAGCGGAAAGTCCTCACTTATTCGCTGTTTTAACCGTTTAAACGAACCAACTGCCGGCTCCATTTTGTTAGATGGGAAGGATGTCATCAAAATGAATGATGATCAGCTTCGCCAGTTGCGGAGAACAGAGATGTCAATGGTCTTTCAGCATTTTGGATTGTTGCCTCACCGTTCGGTATTAGCCAATACAGCCTTTGGCCTTGAAATACAGGGTGTTTCAGAGGCGGAGAGTTATGAAAAGGCTCGTGAAATGATTAAGACCGTCGGACTTGAAGGTTATGAAGATATGATGACCGGTGAGTTGAGCGGTGGAATGCAACAACGTGTCGGACTGGCTCGTGCTCTCACTACAAATCCAGAGATTCTGCTGATGGATGAGGCTTTTAGTGCACTCGACCCATTGATTCGGACCAATATGCAGGACGAGTTAATAGAATTACAGCGGAAGTTGAAAAAGACCATTGTCTTTATTACGCACGATTTGGATGAAGCTTTGAAGCTTGGAGACCGGATTGCGATACTTAAAGATGGTAAAATCGTTCAGATTGGTACTCCGGAAGAAATTCTGGTAAATCCGGCTGATGATTATGTGCGGGCATTTGTGGAAAATGTTGATCGAAGCATGATTGTTACTGCTTCAAGTCTGATGTTTAAGAATACCGGAAAACTCATTTTGGAGAAGGATGGTCCGTCCCTGGCACTGCGTCGTATGAGGGAAATGGGCGTGAACCGTTTGCCGGTAGTTGACCGTGAAAATGTTTTTCTGGGATTTGTGCGTGACAATGATGCCGTGGAACTGAAGAAAAAAGATGATCGGGATCTGAATAAGATTTTGATTAAGGATGTCATGCCCAAAGTAGCCCCGGATACGCCCGCGGCTGATTTGTTGCCGCTGTTTATTGATAAGCAATTACCGCTACCGGTGGTTGACGATGATGGTAAATTGCTGGGAGTGGCAGTTCATTCCTCAGTTATTGCCGAAGTTACCGGACGTGATCGCGAAGAGATTATTGAAATTAAAAACAGCGGAGGCCTATAGTTATGGAAAAATTAGATATTGGAAAATACATCGAGAGTGCCATAGATTCCATCACTCAGCATGCTGGCCCTGTTTTGGACGGTATTGCACTGGTTATCGAAGGAATTGTGGATGGATTGCAGAATGCTTTACTGTCTGCGCCATCCTGGCTGATTATGATATTGATGGCGCTGATTGCCTATTATGTACAGGCAGGTGGACTGAAGCTTGCACGGACAAAGAAAGGCTTTAGGAAAGGTTTTGGATTGGCCATTTTTACCATTATCGGTTTGTTTTTGTTACTGTGGATGGATTATTGGGAAGAGACCATGCAAACGCTGGCTCTTGTGCTGGCCTCTGCGTTCCTGGCACTGTTGACAGGTATTCCTTTGGGAATATGGGCTGCCAGAAACTCAAAAGCAGATCAGGTAATTCGACCTGTTTTAGACTTTATGCAGACCATGCCTGCCTTTGTTTACCTGATTCCGGCCATTCTGTTTTTCTCAGTGGGTAACGTTCCTGGTGTTGTGGCCACGGTAGTGTTTTCACTTCCCCCGGCGGTACGTCTTACCAGCCTTGGAATCAGAGGTGTGCCCGAGGAAGTTGTGGAAGCCGCTCAATCTTTTGGTAGTACTAAAAGACAGTTGCTTTTTAAAGTTCAGATACCATTGGCCATGCCAACTATTCTTGCAGGTGTCAATCAGGTAATTATGCTTGCACTTTCCATGGTGGTAATTGCATCAATGGTAGGTGCTGCCGGTCTTGGAGAACGGGTTTATTCCGGAATCCTTCAGGCAAAAGTAGGCCTTGGTTTTGAAGCAGGTCTCGGTATTGTTATCCTGGCTATTATTCTTGACCGTGTGACTCAGGCCCTTGGAGGCCTTGGTAAAAAATAAAAATGTATTCTATTCTGTGCAATTCCTTGTACAGGATATTAGATTGTTGATAATTTTCGACATTCAAATCTTAAAATCGATTATGATTATGAAAAACAAAATTGCAAAAATTCTAAATCTGACAGTTGTTGCAGCCATTCTTTTAGCTGTAGCTTCCTGTGCAGGCAAGAAAGATCAGAAGAAAGAAGTCTTTATTCCGTATCCCAACTGGTCTGAGGGTATTGCTATGACCCATCTGGCCAAAGCATTTCTGGATCAGAACGGGTATGATGTAGAAATTAAGCCCATTGAACCGGGTCCTATTTATGCTTCTTTGTCAAAAGGTGATGCTGATGTATTTATGGATGCATGGCTGCCTTATACCCATGCTGAGTATTGGGAGCGTTTCGGTGACAAAATAGATCACATCGGAACTGCTTTTGATAATGGCACCACCGGATTGGTTGTTCCTTCATATGTGACCATTAACTCTATCGAAGAGATGAATGACAATGTTGACAAGTTTGATGGTGAAATTATTGGTATCGGAAGTGGTGCAGGTGTTCACAAGAATACCCTTAAAGCCATTGATGAATACGGACTTGATTTTAAGCAGGTAACATCCTCTGGTACTGCTATGATTGCAGCATTGGAAGGTGCTATTCAGAATGAAGAGTGGATTGCAATTACCGGATGGAAACCTCACTTTAAGTGGGCTCGTTTCGATATTAAATATTTGGATGATCCTAAAGGTGTTTATCCTACCGATGAAGTGCAAATTCTTGCCCGTAAAGGATTTACCACTGATTTTCCGGAATTGGCGACTTTCTTTGGAAACTTTAAGCTCGAGGAATCCAAACTTTATGAATTGGTTGATGCTGTAGAGAATGCTACCGATCCTCTGGACGGAGCTAAGCAGTTCTATCAGAACAATAAGGAAATGGTTGACGGTTGGTTTCCTGCCGCTGAATAACCTGAATGAATGATATAAAAAACGGGATCCGATTTTGTCGGATCCCGTTTTTTTATATCTATTAGTATGGATTAACGATATTCATTCCAGCTTTTGATGGAAATATCGCTGATGTCCATCTTACAAAAAGCATAAATGAAAGCACTTGCCAGTCGGGCATTTGTAATGAGTGGGATGTTAAAGTCTATCGCATTTCTGCGGATTTTATATCCATTGCGCAACTCTCCCTTACTTAGGTTCTTGGGAATGTTTACGACCAGATCTATCTTCTTCTCTCTGATGTAATCCAGTGTATTGGGCTGCTTCTCCGGTTCGTCGGGCCAGTGCAGCATCGTGCTTTTGATGCCGTTCTCCTCAAAAAACTTATGCGTTCCTGCGGTTGCAAAGAGGTTGTAGCCTTTTTCCACAAGCATTTTTGCACTCTGAAGCATTTCAACCTTGCTTCTGAGAGGACCGGAAGAAATCAGAATATTCTTTTCCGGGAGTCTGTATCCAACTGCCAGCATAGATTGTAATACTGCATCGTAATAATTGTCTCCAATACATCCTACCTCTCCGGTTGAGGCCATGTCCACGCCAAGTACGGGGTCAGCATTAAGCAACCTTGAGAAAGAAAACTGGGGGGCTTTGATCCCTACGTAATCCAGCTCAAAAATACTCTTGCCTGGTCTTTCCACTGGTAGGTCAAGCATTACCCGGGTGGCAATATCGATAAGATTTACTTTCAATACCTTTGACACAAACGGAAAACTTCGTGAGGCGCGCAGGTTACACTCAATTACCTTGATGTCGTTGTCTTTGGCCAGTAATTGCATGTTGAACGGGCCTGAGATATTCAGCGCTTTGGCAATTTGGCGTGCAATTCGCTTGACTCTCCTGATGGTCTCGATGTAGAGCTTTTGGGGAGGAAATACTATGGTAGCATCCCCTGAGTGAACCCCCGCAAATTCAATATGCTCAGAAATGGCATAGGCAATCATTTCGCCATTCTTAGCCACTGCATCAATTTCAATTTCTTTGGCTTGTTCGATGAATTCGGAAACCACTACCGGGTATTGTTTAGATACATTTACGGCCAGTTCCAGAAAGTGGTCCAGTTCTTCTTCGTTTGATACCACATTCATTGCGGCTCCGGAAAGAACATAGGAAGGGCGGACCAAAACCGGGTAACCCACCTCTTCAATGAACTTGTAGATATCCTCAGTAGAGGTCAGCTCGCTCCAGCGGGGCTGATCTATTTTTAAGGTATCCAAAAGGGAGGAGAACTTCTGGCGGTTCTCTGCTCTGTCGATATCTTCCGGAGAGGTCCCCAGGATAGGAACTTTGTTCTCATGCAAACGCATGGCCAGGTTGTTGGGAATCTGGCCGCCAACCGAAACAATGACTCCTTTGGGAGACTCAAGATCAGTGATGTCGAGCACTCTCTCCAGTGTGAGCTCATCAAAGAACAGACGGTCGCAAACGTCGTAATCCGTACTTACCGTTTCGGGATTGTAGTTGATCATTACCGAACGATACTTCTGTTTGTTGATGGTATCAATGGCATTCACGCTGCACCAGTCAAATTCCACACTTGAACCAATGCGATATGCACCTGATCCAAGCACAACAACCGACCTTCCGTCTTTTTCAAATTCAATGTCATGGTATTCCCCGTTGTAGGACAGATACAGATAGTTGATTTGGGCGGGAAATTCACCTGCCATGGTATCTATCTGCTTAACTACCGGAAGTATGTTGCGCTCTTTGCGGTATGCTCTTACCTTTAAAAGGCTTTCTTCCATGGCAGTATCTTCCGGATTGATGACGATTCTGGCAATCTGGAAGTCGGAATAGCCCATTTGTTTGGCTTTCAGTAGTAATTCATCCGGAAGAGACTCCAGGGAATTGTATTTGGCCAGCTGAATTTTCAGGTCACTGATGTTTTTTAGTTTCTCCAGAAACCATTTGTCAATCTTAGTGAGGTTATGGATCTCGTCAACGGTAGATCCGTTTTGCAGAGATTCTGAAATGGCAAAAATCCGTTGGTCTGTTGGTTCCGCAAGTTCTGTTTCCAGCACAATATCCTTTAGGAGCTGATTGGCAACAAATCCGTGCATTCCCTGGCCAACCATACGGAGGCCTTTTTGGATTGCCTCTTCGAATGTGCGGCCGATGGCCATTATTTCTCCTACACTTTTCATGCTGGAGCCTATTTGTTTGGAAACGCCTGAAAATTTGTTCAGATCCCATCTCGGGATTTTACAGACGATGTAGTCCAATGCGGGCTCAAAAAAAGCAGGCGTGGTCTTGGTTACGGAGTTTTTAAGCTCAAAAAGGCCGTATCCCAATCCCAGTTTGGCGGCAACAAATGCCAGCGGATAACCGGTGGCTTTGGAGGCCAGGGCACTGGATCGCGATAAACGGGCATTTACCTCAATCACTCTGTAATCTTCTGAGTAGGGATCCAATGCATACTGAACGTTACACTCGCCAACAACTCCGATGTGCCGGATAATTTTAATGGCCAGTTCGCGCAATTTATGATATTCAGAATTGCTCAGAGTCTGTGACGGAGCCACCACAATACTTTCTCCGGTGTGGATTCCCAGTGGATCAAAGTTTTCCATGTTACAAACAGTGATGCAGTTGTCGTAGCTGTCACGCACCACTTCGTATTCCACTTCTTTCCATCCTTTGAGCGACTCTTCCACCAAAATCTGTTTGGAGTAGGAAAACGCATTGTCAGCACGCTGAATGAGTTCTTTTTCGTTAGAGCAGAAGCCGCTTCCCATTCCTCCCAGCGTATAAGCTGCCCTTATAATAATGGGGTATCCCATCTTATCCGCCGCCTTTACTGCATCCTGCACCGATGTTACCGCGACGCTTTTGGGGGTTTTGACATCAATTTCACCCAGTTTGCCGGCAAAAATCTCCCTGTCTTCCGTATTGATGATTGATTGAATGGGGGTTCCGAGAACTTCCAGATTGTACTTTTCCAGGATGCCCTGTTCGAAAAGCTGAATTCCGCAGTTCAGAGCTGTCTGCCCACCGAATGCCAGCAAAATACCTTCAGGTTGTTCCTTTTTTATTACCTGTTCCACAAAATACGGGGTGACCGGCAGAAAATAAATTTTATCAGCCACCTTCTCAGATGTCTGAACCGTGGCAATATTTGGGTTGATGAGTACTGTTTCGATCCCTTCTTCCTGTAGGGCTTTCAGTGCCTGCGAGCCGGAATAGTCAAATTCTCCTGCTTCCCCTATCTTTAGGGCTCCCGAACCCAGAATGAGTGCTTTTTTGATGTCCTTCTTCATTGGTTGATTGTTTTTTGCTTGTAGGTAAACCTGTTATCCGGGATGCAAAGGTACATTATTCTCTATTAACCTCAATGCATTGTGAAAGGAATTTTGTATATTTTATGAATATATGTATTGGATCAGGTTTGTTGTTGTTGAGCTGGTATCTGCTGCTAGCATTTATGGGTGTGGTTTTCAGTGTGATTTGAGTCTGGAATAAAAATGAAAAAAAATACGCATAAATTTTTGATGTTTGTTTAAAATGAATAAATTTGCATCTTGAATTGAATAATTATTCTTGAAATTTTAAAGCGGACTGCTTGTTTCTTTTTGCCGGATTGTATAGCAAAAGGGGCAACTTTCTTTTTTCTGATATGAAAATAAAAACACAAAGATTAAATGTAATTCGACAATTGATTTCTGACCATAAAGTAGGGAGTCAGGAAGAACTGTTGAATTTGCTTGAGCAGGAGGGATACTCCACCACACAAGCAACGCTTTCTCGTGATCTGAAAGCATTGAAGGTAGCCAAGCGTCCCGATATTGAAGGCGGTTATGCCTATGTTTTGCCCGAGGATAATGATGACAGGGAGGATGGCGATGGTGGGGATGTGTTCCCCGTGAGCGGACTTGAGTCCATAGAGTTTTCTGGAAACATGGCGGTTATTAAAACCCGGCCCGGGTTTGCCAACAGCATTGCGTCGGTTATTGATAGTCACGGACCTTATGAGGTGCTTGGAACGATTGCCGGAGATGATACCATTTTGTTGATTAGTAAGGAGGGGGTTTCTCGTCCCGATGTAATAAACGCGTTGTCGCTGTTTATGCCCGGGTTAAAAAAGAAACTGGTTTAGAACAGGTTTGAAGTTATATTGATGGCACAACAGGGAAATAATATCACGATACAGATTGCCTCAGAAGAGCATCTGGCTTATGTGGATACGATTCTTCAGACAATTGCTGACGCTGCAAAGATCAGAGGTACGGGTATTGCCAAGAGGAATCCTGACTATATTAAGAATAAAATTGTTGAGGGAAAGGCGATTATTGCCCTTGGCGGGGAGGAGTTTGCCGGTTTCTGTTATATTGAATCATGGGGGCACGATAAATTTGTAGCCAACTCAGGACTGATTGTTGTTGATAAATTCAGAGGGCAGGGACTGGCCAAAAATATTAAAAGAAAAGCATTTGAACTTTCCAGAAAGCGGTATCCTACCGCCAAGATTTTTGGTTTGACAACAGGGCTTGCCGTGATGAAGATAAATTCCGAGCTGGGATATAAGCCGGTCACGTTTTCTGAACTTACGGATGATAACGAGTTCTGGAAAGGATGTCAGAGTTGTGTAAATTATGATATCCTTCTTCGTACCAATCGCAAGCATTGTCTGTGCACAGGTATGTTGTTTGACCCCGCCCGCGATGCAAAGGCGGACCCTATTCCGCAACGAAAACTCGGGGTTTACGAGAGGTGGTTGAGGTTTAAGAAATTTGTTTTTCTTGGAGGAAACCGGAAAAAGAATAATAAAGACGGGAAGAATAATGTGTTGAAAAGCTTCTTTTCAGCATTGTTTGCCTGAAATAATATAATCGAAAAAAATGAGTGAAAAAGTAGTACTTGCGTTTAGTGGTGGCCTGGACACCTCTTTTTGTGTGAAATACCTGAAAGAAGAGAAGGGACTGGAAGTTTATTCGGCAATAGGAAATACCGGCGGATTTTCGGATGAAGAACTCCGCGGAATTGAGGCTGGTGCCCGTGAACTGGGCGTAAAAGATCATGTAAACCTGGATGTTACCGATTTGTATTATCGCAACTGTATCAGGTATATGATATATGGTAATGTGTTGAAAAACAATACTTATCCGCTTTCGGTCTCGTCCGAGCGTATTTTTCAGGCAATGGCTATCGTCGATTATGCCCGGAAAATTGGAGCAAAATACATTGCTCATGGTAGTACGGGAGCCGGAAATGATCAGATTCGTTTCGACCTGACTTTTCAGATTCTTGCTCCGGAAATAGAGATTCTCACCCCCACCCGGGATTTGACTCTTTCAAGGGAAGACGAAATTGAATATCTCAAAAAACGCGGGGTTAAAAAGGATTGGACCAAGATGACCTACTCTATCAATAAAGGTCTTTGGGGAACCAGTGTCGGTGGTAAAGAAACGCTGACAACCGATCAGAGCCTTCCTGAAGAAGCCTATCCGAGTCAGTTACAAAAAGAGAAACCTGAGGAGATGGTTTTGACTTTTGAAAAAGGTGAGCTGAATGGTGTAAATGGTGAGAAATGTGCCAATCCGGTGGAGGCTGTCCGAAAGGTGGAAGCCCTGGGAAATGCCTTTGCTATTGGTCGTGACACCCATGTGGGAGATACCATAATCGGAATCAAAGGCCGGGTAGGATTCGAGGCAGCAGGTCCGCTGATGATTATTAAGGCGCATCACCTGCTTGAGAAACATACGCTGACCAAGTGGCAGCTTTACTGGAAAGAACAACTGGGCAACTGGTACGGAATGTTATTGCATGAGGCACAATATCTTGAACCTGTGATGAGAGATATTGAGGCTTTCCTGGAGCATTCTCAGGCCAATGTATCCGGAGAAGTCATTCTTAAGTTGCACCCTTATCGCTTCGAACTTGTGGGAATCCGCTCCAAACATGATCTGATGAACAGCGGATTTGGAGATTATGGTGAAATGAACAAGGAGTGGAATGCCGATGATGTGAAAGGGTTTACCAAACTTATGGGTAATTATCTGAAGATATTCAATAAGGTGAATGGCTTCGATGTGGAAACCGGAGTGTAATCTGAAACTTAGGAGATTGATTTATTGAGAAATTATAGAACATGATAAAAGTTGGAATAGTTGGAGGAGCCGGATATACAGCAGGAGAACTGGTGCGCATTTTACTTGGACATCCTGGTGCTGAGATTGAGTGGATTCATAGTACAAGCAATTCGGGTAAACCTCTGAGTGATGTGCACTCCGACCTGTTGGGAGATACCGATCTTATTTTTTCTGATAAGATGGATTTTGAGACAGTGGAGGTGGTTTTTCTTTGCATGGGACACGGAAAATCGGTGACTTTTATGCAGGAGCATCATTTGCCTCCTCATCTTAAAGTTATAGACCTGAGTAATGATTTCCGACTGAATCGTGCAGAGAATGATTTTGTATATGGTTTGCCTGAAGTGAACCGGGAAAAGATCAAGTCCTGTCAGTTTCTGGCCAACCCCGGCTGTTTTGCCACTTCTATACAGATGGCTCTGTTACCACTTGCAGGAGCTCATTTGCTGGACGAAATACATGTGCATGCAATTACCGGATCCACAGGCGCAGGACAGGCACCTTCAGGAACGACCCATTTTAGCTGGCGAAACGGAAATGTTTCGGTCTATAAAGCTTTTGGTCATCAGCATCTGAACGAAATGAACGAAACCATGCGCGAAATGATGCCCGGTTTTGAAAAGCCCTTTAATTTCGTTCCTGTAAGAGGGAATTTTTCCCGTGGAATCCTGGCATCAGTTTACCTCGAATGTGATTTGGAAGAGGATCGGGCGGTTGAGATATATGAAGATTTTTACAAAGATCATCCTTTTGTGACCATTTCGGCTAAACCTGTGGATATCAAACAGGTGGTCAATACGAATAAGTGTTTGTTGCATGTGAAGAAATATGGCAGTAAGCTGCACATCACGAGTGTTATAGACAATCTGACCAAGGGGGCTTCCGGTCAGGCTGTTCAAAATATGAATTTAATGTTTGGTTTGGACGAATCGGAGGGACTACGACTTAAGCCAGTGGCTTTTTGAAATAGTTAAGGGTTGTTTTTTACGGTTTAAATTTAGGTGTTCATTTTTTTCAATCCCACACCCGAAGATTCGTTTGTCGCTGCATTCAGTTGAATGCAGCGACATTTCCGAACCAATTTGTGTTTTTGCAATAATTTCCCGGAAATCCGGAATATAGGAGATAGTTAATATGGAACTTTTCGATGTTTACCCGCTGATGGATGTGACTCCGGTATCAGGTAAGGGATGTTATGTGACCGACGACCAGGGTACGGAGTATTTGGATCTGTATGGTGGTCATGCGGTAATTTCCATTGGCCATTCGCATCCTCACTACATAAAGCGTATCAATGATCAATTGAAGAAGATTGGGTTTTATTCCAATTCTGTCATAAATCCGCTTCAGCAGGAATTGGCGCGTAAACTTGGAGAACTTTCGGGATTGAACGATTATCACCTGTTTTTGTGTAACAGTGGTGCCGAGGCCAACGAAAATGCATTGAAACTGGCATCTTTTGCCACAGGAAAGAAAAGAGTTATTGCTTTTAATAAAGCGTTTCATGGCCGTACATCTGCAGCGGTTAGTGTGACCGATAATGTGAGAATACAGGCCAATATCAACAAGGGGATGGATGTTTCCTTTTTGCCGCTCAATGATGCTGAACTGGTGGAGGAAGAACTGAAAAGCGGAGATGTTTGTGCTATTATCATTGAGGGAATTCAGGGAATTGGAGGAGTACAGATTCCGGATGATTCGTTCTTTCAAACTCTGGAGCAACTGAGTAAAAAATATGATTGTAAGCTTATTCTGGATGAAATTCAGTCCGGATATGGGCGAAGTGGAAACTTTTTCGCTTTTCAACAAGCAGATATTAAACCCGATATAATAACAACAGCCAAAGGAATGGCCAATGGATTTCCCATGGGTGGCGTTCTGATAAGTCCCGATATCGAGGCAAGGCACGGTATGCTTGGAGCCACGTTTGGAGGAAATTACCTTGCTTGTGCGGCAGGACTTGCCGTACTGGAGGTGATGGAATTTGAGGAGTTGATCAGGAATGCTGCTGAAACAGGGAGTTTTCTGTTGTCAGAGCTGGGTAAAATGGATGGTATCAAAGAGGTGCGCGGACGTGGGCTCATGATTGGCCTTGAGTTTGATTCTGAGGTGGCCTCTTTGCGGAAAAAACTTTTGAATGAGGAACATATTTTCACAGGGGTTTCTTCAACCAATATCATTCGATTGCTTCCTCCACTGTCTTTGACGGTGGAACAGGCAACTGTATTTACCAGGGCTTTGGGCCGCCTTCTGGCTCCCTAAACCCTTATGCTATGGTTGATTCTTATTGGAACGAAGAGTGGAAAGAGATTCCCTTTAAAAAAGGAGCGTTGAGAAAGCGCTATGCAGTATCAAATTATGGACGTGTCATCAGCTATTGTGCAGATGACAAAGGTGATGCCTGCATCGTAAAGGGTGGCGTGTTAAAAGGATACAGGACACTGCCACTCAGACCTTTTGGTAAATCCACAACTTTTTATGTGCACAAACTGGTTGCTGAACAGTTTATTGGTAAAGATTCAGAAGATCAAACGTTTGTGATTCATTTGGACTACAATAAATGCAATAATTTTGTGGAAAACTTGCGCTGGGCGAATAAAAAGGATATGTTTGATCATCAACAGGGCAATCCGTTGGTTTTGGAAGGCCGGAAAAAGATGAAAGCCCGAAAACCATGTGAGGGAGCTAAGCTTACCGATACGCAGGTGATGTTGCTAAAAAAACGGATTTCCGATCCCGGAAGAAAAACCAGGCTTAAGATTATTGCCCGTCAGTTTGGGATTAGCGAAATTCAATTACATCGAATAAAACGCGGCGAAAACTGGTCTCACGTAAATGTTCAGTCAAAGCCAGTGGTTGGAGAAAAATAAAAACCTATTCTGAATGATCAATAAAATTGCTATTATAGGCGGGGGAAACCTTGGAACTGCCATAGCCAAAGGTTTTGTGAAATCAAACAAACCCTTTAAAGGAGAAGTGATTGTTACCCGTCGTCGGGTGCATCTGATAAAGTCGTTGGAAGAATACGGGATCTCTGTTGGCCAGGACAACCTGAAGGCGGTGACCGATGCCGATGTTGTCATTCTGGCTGTTAAACCTTATCAGTTGGAGGATATCATCTCAGAGATTCAGCCGGCACTCACTGATGAAACATTGTTGATTTCTCTTGCTGCAGGGGTTGATTCGCAAAGCATTTCAGAAATGGCAAACGGAAGAGAATCTATTTTCCGGGTAATGCCCAATACAGCCATCTCCATCGGAGAATCCATGACCTGTGTCTCATCCTACAAAGCTACAGAAGAGCAGGAGTCTGTTATTAGAGAGCTATTTGACCCTACCGGAACTGTGCAGTTTATTCCGGAAGAATTGATGGCTTCGGCAACAGTGCTGGCAGCATGTGGAATAGCATTTGCCCTCAGATTTATTCGTGCAGCTACACAGGGAGGAGTTGAGATTGGGTTTGGTTCCGATCTGGCACTCAAAATAGCTTCACAAACGGTGAAAGGAGCTGCAGAGTTGATTATCCGGGGAGAAGCGCATCCCGAAGCAGAAATTGATAAGGTGACTACTCCCAGAGGAATCACCATTTCGGGGCTGAACGAGATGGAACATCAGGGTTTTAGTTCATCGCTCATTAAAGGATTGATTACTTCATTTGAGAAAATTGAAAACGGAAGTAAAAAGAAGTGACAAAAGCAGATCTGTATTATAAATCAATTACCATAAAAGTCGGATCCAATGTCCTTACACGACCCGATGGAAATCTTGATCTGGAAAGGATTGAGCATCTTACTGCGCAGATATCTAAACTTCATAAACTGGGAATTGGTGTAGTGCTGGTTTCCAGTGGTGCGGTGGCTGCCGGTCGGAGTATGGTGGCCCGGAAAATTGCCAAAGATCCGGTGTCTGAGCGACAGTTGTTGTCGTCTGTGGGGCAGGTGAAATTGGTGAATATCTACTCGCAGTTGTTTGGCAACAGGGGACTTACCTGCTCGCAGGTGCTGGTGACCAAACAGGATTTTAGCACCAGAGAGCATTATCTGAACATGAAGAATTGCCTTTCGGTGCTGCTCGAAAACCACATTGTGCCAATAATAAATGAAAATGATGCAGTGTCGGTAACCGCGCTCATGTTTACTGATAATGATGAACTTGCCGGTATGGTGGCTTCCATGATGGGGACCGAGGCTCTTTTTATCCTCAGCAATGTGGATGGTATTTTTACCGGAATGCCCGGAGATCCGGGTGCTGAGTTGGTACCGCTGATCAAAGAGGGGGAAGATGATTTGGAAAAATACATCTCCACTACCAGAAGTAATTTTGGGCGTGGTGGAATGCTAACCAAATGTCGCGTTGCACGTAAAACGGCTGACTCAGGTGTTGCAGTTCATATTGCCAACGGAACCCGCGATAATATAATCCTTGATCTGGCCCACAATCCCGGGGGTGTTAAACATACCCGTTTTGAACCAGACAGTCCCAAGCCTGCCATTAAAAAATGGATGGCTTATGCAGATGGGTTTGCAAAGGCGGAGGTAAAGGTTAATGAGGGGGCCCGCAATGCCCTTACCGGTAAAAAAGCAAGAAGTCTGTTGCTTGCAGGAGTAATCTCATTTTCGGGAGATTTTAAAAAGGGTGACTTGCTGAGAATTCGCGACTATAACGGGGGTGTTATCGGTATAGGTAGAGCTCAATATGAAAAATCCGTTGCGGAGCGCCATCTTGAAGATAGCAGGTACAGACCGTTGGTACATTATGATTATCTTTTTATTTATCCTGATGTACATTAGTGAATAAGGAGAAGAGAAAATGATTTGTTATGACAAACCTTGATCAATTTAAGAAAGCAAAGGAGGCGGCAAATGTTATGGTTCGTCTGAGTGATGACTTCATACGCACGGTCTTGCTGGATCTTGCTGATACTATGGTGGCAAAAACGGCTCTTCTGCTCAGTGCCAATAAAAAGGATCTGGAGCGGATGAAAGAGTCTGATCCACGTTACGACCGACTTCAACTTACTGCAGAAAGAATTGAAGGTATTGCATCTGATATGCGGGATGTGGCGGGAATGAACTCTCCGCTTGGTGATGTTTTGGATGGGCGTTCAGTGCCTTCCGGACTGAAACTGAAAAAAGTGACCGTACCCATCGGTGTTGTCGGGGTGATTTATGAGGCCCGTCCCAATGTGACTTTTGATGTTTTTTCTTTGTGTTTTAAATCAGGTAATGTCTCTGTATTAAAAGGAGGACAGGATGCCTGGCACTCTAATCTTGCAGCTGTCGGAATTATCAGGGAGTGTCTGGTTTCGCATTCTGTTTCATCAGATGTTATTCAGTTGCTGCCTCCCGACCGGGAAGCGGCCCAGGATCTTATGCATGCTGATGGTTACGTGGATATGCTTATCCCGAGAGGTTCTCAGGGGTTGATAAACTCTGTCCGAAATGAATCCAGGATCCCGGTGATTGAAACTGGTGCCGGAATTGTACACACGTATGTGGATGCTTCCGCCGACTTGGAGAAATCAAAAAAGGTTGTTTTTAATGCTAAAACAAGGAGGCCCAGCGTTTGTAATGCTCTTGATTGTCTGGTGCTTCATGCCGATCGTGTGGCTGATCTGCCCGATGTTGTAGCCGCGCTGGCGATGAAGAATGTTGTCATTGAGGCTGATGAACGGGCTTATGAAGTTCTTCAGTCACACTATCCTGAAAACCTGCTCCGGAAGGCTGATGAAGCCTCTTTTGGTACAGAATTTCTGGGCCTTCGAATGTCTGTTAAAGTGGTTGATGATTTTGACCAGGCCTTAAAGCATATTTCACATTACAGCTCAAGACACAGTGAAGCAATTATGGCTGAGGACAAGAATGTAATTGCCCGCTTTTTTAATGAAGTGGATGCAGCTGCCGTTTATGCCAATACATCCACCGCGTTTACTGATGGGGCTCAGTTCGGATTGGGCGCAGAAATAGGAATCAGTACTCAGAAACTTCATGCCCGCGGACCTATGGGACTACGGGAACTTACTAGCTACAAATGGTTGATTGAGAGTGATGGCGTAGTTCGCCCTTGAGGCACTCAGATTTAATTCCCACAACCCGGGACCCGAACCTCGGAACGGAACCCGAACCCCAGAACTCAAAACTTAAAACTCAAAACCCAAAACCCAACAACTCTTAAACGTGCTACTTACACAATAAAAATATGAGAAGATTTCTTACTCCATCAGATATCGGCAATCTGAGCCAGGCCTTGAAAGAGGCAGCAGAAGTTAAAAAGAATCCCTATGCACATCAGCATCTGGGAAAGAACAAAACAGCGGTTCTGATTTTTTTTAATTCCAGTCTTCGCACTCGTTTGAGTACTCAAAAGGCAGCCACCAACCTGGGAATGAATGTTATTATTCTGGATATCAATAAAGATGGATGGCAGCTGGAGACAGAGACAGGGGTGATTATGGACGGCGATAAACCTGAGCATATCCGGGAGGCTGTTCCGGTGATTGGCCAATATTGTGACATTATAGGGGTAAGGTCCTTTGCCCGGTTTGAGAATAAAGAGGAGGACTATAGTGAGAAGATTCTTAATCAGTTTATTGAGCTCTCCGGTCGTCCCGTTATAAGTATGGAGTCGGCTACCCGTCATCCGCTTCAGGCATTTGCAGACCTTGTTACCATTGAGGAGCATCGTTCAGTTCAACGGCCTAAAGTGGTACTTACATGGGCTCCGCATCCGAAAGCGTTACCTCAGGCGGTTCCCAACTCTTTTGTGGAATGGATGAAGGTCGCTGATGTGGATCTGACCGTTACCCATCCGAAAGGTTATGAGCTGGCGCCTGAATTCATGGATGGTGTTCATGTGGAATACGATCAGAAAAAAGCCTTTGAAGGTGCCGATTTTATTTATGCCAAAAGTTGGGCAAGCTTTTCGGAGTATGGAAAGGTGCTTTCCACCGATCGTTCATGGACGGTGGATGAAGAAAAAATGGCATTGACCAATAAAGCGAAGTTTATGCACTGTCTTCCGGTGCGGCGGAATATGGTGGTTACAGACGGTGTGATTGAAAGTCCGGATTCCATTGTTGTTCAGGAGGCGGCTAACCGTGTGGTTTCCGCTCAGACTGTGTTGAAACGTATGCTTGAATCATTGTAATTAATCTTTGTCTATAAAGTCCAACTTCTGCGTTGTTGCTCAAAATCTAAATCCTCAAATACATTAGTATTCTGCGGTTTAGATTTTTCACACGCCTTGAACTTGAACTTTTCGAATCAAGCACTCAGAAAAAACTTTTACACTAATTGTAAAAAAAAGAAAAGGAAGTATGGATCAACAACTTACCGTTGTCAAAGTCGGAGGGAAAGTGCTGGAGAGTCCGGAAACACTTCACGATTTTCTGGAAGATTTCTCTGCCCTCCCCGGACCAAAAGTTTTGGTGCATGGAGGAGGACGCTCCGCTACGACCATGGCCAAGCGCCTCGGAATAGAAACTAAAATGGTTGAAGGTCGGCGTATTACTGATGAGAAAATGTTGGAGGTGGTTACAATGGTCTATGGAGGCCTGGTGAATAAGGCTGTAGTTGCAGGGTTGCAGGCTATGGATATTAATGCGATGGGGATTACCGGTGCTGACCTGAATCTTATCAAAGCCCATAAACGTACCGGAACTGATATTGATTACGGTTTTGTTGGTGATGTGGATGAGGTGAATATCTCCCCCGTTATTCCTTTGTTGAAGCAGGGAATTGTTCCTGTGATTGCTCCACTCACACACGATGGACAGGGAACCCTTTTGAATACCAATGCCGATACCATTGCTTCATCCCTGGCAGCAGGGTTTTCCAAAGTCATGGAAACCCGGCTGATGTTTTGTTTTGAAAAACCGGGTGTTCTGATTAATCCTGATGATGATACCTCTGTGATTCCCTTCCTTAACCGTGAGTTATTCAATATGTATCGCAACGAGGGAATTATCTCGGAAGGAATGGTTCCTAAGCTGGAAAATGGGTTTAATTCACTGGCAAACGGCGTATCAGAGGTGGTAATTACCAATACTGAAGGTTTGTCTGTTCCGGGTAGCGGAACTACCCTGGGTGAATAGTTTTTGAGAGTTTATTAATTGTTTTTATGTCAATAGTCCGTTAATCTTTTTCAAAGTTCTGGAAATTAAGTTTTTAATCTTAGCCTGGTCTATTCATAAGTTTTCGTCATGAGATGTTTAAATACCAATAAGTACGGGTAACCGCAAAGAAAATTGATGAAGGGAATAACGATTTATTTTCAAGTCAATTTTATTGAGGACGCCTGTATTTAGCCGGTAGTTGAACATTGTAATCGATAATTTATGAATAGTTCAGGTTAAATGAGTTTTTTTGATAAAATTCAAAATGTCAATGTTATACGATATTTCTAATCTCTAATTTCTAAAAATCTAACGATCTATTGTATGTCACAAGATCCCTTTGTTTCCGAATCCATACAACTTCTGAAAAAAATGGTTGCCACTCCGTCTTTAAGCAGAGAAGAGGGGGCGGTTGCCGATATCTTTGAGCATTCTCTGAAGTCGTTTGGGCTCAGTCCTGAAAGAAAGGGGAATAATGTATGGGTAAAGTCCGCTGGTTTTTCGGAAGAGAAACCAACCATTTTGCTTAACTCTCATTTGGATACAGTTAAGTCCTCCTCTGCGTGGACCTATCCCCCGTTTGTTCCTACTGAGTTGGGCGATCGTATTATCGGATTGGGGAGTAATGATGCAGGGGCTTCAGTGGTGGCCCTTCTTGCAGCTTTCCGGAAATTGGAACAATCGCCACAAACTTATAACTTGATTTTTTCGGCCACCGCCGAAGAGGAAGTTTCAGGTGATGACGGGGTCGCTTCCATTATAGAAGAATTTGGCCCGGTAGATCTCGGGATCGTTGGTGAGCCGACACAAATGCAGATGGCTGTAGCCGAAAAAGGACTGATGGTTCTTGATGGTGAAGTGTTGGGGAGGAGCGGTCATGCCGCCAGGGATGAGGGTTTGAACGCCATTTATGAGGCTCTTCCTGTGTTGGAATGGTTTCGAACGTTTCAGTTTCCTGAGCAGTCAGATTTTTTGGGACCCGTTAAGATGACCGTTACCGGTGTCGAAGCCGGTTCGCAGCATAATGTCGTTCCCGATATTTGTAAGTTCATGGTCGATGTCAGGGTTAATGAATTTTACCGTAATGAGGAACTTTTTCAATTGATTCAGGAGAAGGTGAACTGCCGGTTGCAGGCACGCTCATTTCGGTTGAACAGTTCCTCTATTCCTGTTGATCATCCTTTTGTGATTCGTGGGGAGCAACTGGGACTTCAGAAATACGGTTCTCCTACTACTTCAGATCAGGCACGTCTGCCGTTTACTACTGTCAAAATAGGGCCTGGAGATTCTGCCAGATCACATACCGCTGATGAGTTCATTTGCAAAAAAGAGATAGCTGAAGCGGTGGGATTGTATTTCAAATTATTGGATGGATTGAATATTAATTCAATTTAAAATGATTAAAAATAAAATGAATGTGTTGATTATTTTTCTTTTCAATACATGGATTTTAAAATATTCGCTTATTTTTGTGACGCTTTCGACTTTTTGATTGCAAATTGGGTGAAAACTGTAAGTGTGTTTCTCTTGTTTTAAAAATGAATAATATGCACTTTTATAGCCCTTAAAAGAGTTTGCTCCGGTTTTCACTTCGATTCTTAGGGTTTAATTTCTTGCTAATGCTGTAGTTTTATGAAGCTTTGGGATAAAGGTATTGATACTGACAAAAAGATAGAGTCATTTACTATTGGTAAAGACAGGGAGTTGGATTTGTTTCTGGCCCCTTTTGATATTGCCGGAACGCTGGCTCACTCCATGATGTTGAAGAAGGTGGGATTGCTGAGTGAGGAGGATCTGCAGACATTGATTCCCGAGCTGAAGAAGCTGTATAAAAATGCAGAGGAAGGCGACTTCGTGATCGAAGAAGGGATTGAAGATGTGCATTCACAGGTGGAGTTGTTACTCACCCGCGAACTTGGGGATACAGGAAAGAAGGTACACAGCGGACGTTCCAGGAATGATCAGGTTTTGCTTGATTTAAAATTGTTTGCCCGTGACGGAATTATGAAAGTGACCCGGGCTGTGGAAGATCTTTTTGATGTATTGCAAAAGCGTAGTGATGCCCACAAGGATGACCTACTCCCTGGATACACTCATTTGCAGGTGGCCATGCCATCTTCTTTTGGTCTTTGGTTTGGGGCTTATGCAGAGAGTCTGGTGGATGATTTGCACTTTTTGCAGGCCGCCTGGCGGGTTGTTAATCAAAACCCTCTCGGGGCAGCTGCCGGATATGGAAATTCATTCCCTTTGGACAGGACGCTGACCTCCCGTCTGCTTGGTTTTGACGACCTTAGCTACAATGTGGTCTATGCACAGATGGGACGTGGAAAAATGGAGCGGTCGGTGGCTATGGCTATATCTTCAATAGCATCAACCTTATCGCGACTGGCAATGGATGCTTGTTTGTATATGAGTCAGAATTTCGGATTTGTGAAGTTACCGGATGCTTTTACCACCGGTTCCAGCATTATGCCGCATAAAAAGAATCCTGATGTGTTTGAACTGCTGCGGGCCAGGTGTAACAAATTGATTGATGTACCCAATCAGATTGCCATGATTACAGGCAATTTGCCATCAGGGTACTTTAGAGATATGCAGATTACCAAAGAGGTTTTTATTCCTGCTTTTGAGGATATCCTTAGCTGTATTGACCTGATGACCACAGCAATCTCCAAAATGGAGATTGCTAAAGATATTATGAATGATGAACGCTACAAATATGCGTTTAGTGTGGAGGAGGTGAACCGGCGTGTGCTTTCGGGGATGACCTTTCGGGATGCATATAAACAGGTGGGGATAGAAATAGAAAAGGGAGAGTTCCTGCCCGATACTTCCGCAGTGCAACATACTCATGAGGGAAGCATTGGGAACCTGTGCAACAAAGAAATCAAAGATAAAATGGATGTTGTAATCGCGGGATTTAACTTTGAACGTGTGCAGGATGCTATGAATAAATTACTTACATGATTAACCTAAAAACTTAAAATATGGCCTTTTTGAATGAATTTGCAAAAGCCTCTGTTCAGTCGTGCGAGATCGACAAGGAGTTGTATCTTAAATACAATGTGAAAAGAGGATTGAGAAATGCCGATTTCTCGGGTGTTTTGGTTGGACTTACCAATATTGGTGATGTGGTGGGCTACAACAAAGATGAAGAGGGGAATATCATACCAGCCCATGGAGAACTTTATTACCGTGGCGTTGAACTTAAGGATCTTTGCAGAGGATTTCAGGAAGATAAACGACATGGCTTTGAAGAGGCTGCCTATCTGCTGCTGTCGGGAAAACTGCCGGACAAAAGCCAGTTGAGTACTTTTAGTAATCAATTGGCAAGAGAGCGTGAGCTGCCTGATTTTTTCTCCAAAAACATGATTCTGTCTCTGCGTGGTCGCTGCGTGATGAATATGCTGGCCCGCTCGGTACTCGGATTGTACACGGCCGATGACGAGGCTGAGAATTATTCTCCCGAAAATCTGTTGAAACAGTCCATGAGTCTGATCGCCAAATTTCCGGTTATTGTGGCTTATGCATACTTTGGAATGAGACATTCATATCAGCAAAAATCCCTTATTATTCGTCATCCTCAACCTGAGTTGAGTGCGGCAGAGAACTTCCTTTATATGCTTAAAGGAAAGAAATACACCAAACTTGAGGCTGATTTGCTGGATCTCTCTTTGGTATTGCATGCCGAACATGGTGGTGGTAACAATTCTTCTTTTACCACTCGTGTGGTGAGTTCTGCACAAACGGATACTTACTCCGCTATTGCCGCAGCACTCGGTTCTCTTAAAGGAGGGTTGCACGGGGGCGCTAACCTTAAAGTGATTAACATGATGGACAACATCAAACAAAATGTTAAAAACTGGGAAGATGAGAAAGAGGTGGCTGCTTATCTGGAGAAAATCCTGAATAAAAAAGCTTATGACGGGACCGGGAAAATTTACGGAATCGGACACGCCATATATACGCTTTCTGATCCTCGTGCTATTTTGCTCAAAGAAAAAGCGGAAGAGCTTGCTGTGGAGAAAAACCGCCTGAAGGAGTTTAATTTGTATGCTATGATCGAGCGTCTTGCACCTGAAGTTTTCTATGATTTCAAAGGTTCAGGTTCAAAAACGGTTTGTGCCAATGTGGATTTCTATTCCGGGTTTGTTTATCAGTGTCTGGAAATTCCGGAAGAGATATATACTCCTATTTTTGCAGTTGCCAGAATTGCAGGATGGTGTGCGCACCGAATTGAGGAAGTTACATGTTCAAGCCGTCGCATTATACGTCCTGCTTATAAAGCGGTTTATCCGCGGCTGAAATATACATTCATGAAAGATAGATAGTTGTTGCAGGAAAACACCAACTAATTCGTTATTCGTGTTTCTGAATCAGTTATTTACGACATGTAAAATCCCTGGATTCAAATACTTGCGCCACCGCTAAGGCTTTAGGCGGCACGCGGTCGAAAGCCTCGTGTTTGATGCTTTCTTGTATAGACTTGAAATACAGTGGCCTTCTTGCTGGCAGCAGTAGATTGGTGTAGTATCTTGACTGGGTAATATTATGATCCGGAGCATGGCGGGGTGAATAAAAATCACATATATTCTGCATGTGTATAATAAATATTCATAAATATTAATTTTGCTGTGCCTTAATGCGAAATATTTGCTAATTTTGTAACCAAACAAACCCTTGCGAAATGCATTTACCCTGTTTCTGAGGTAAATGCATTTTTTGCGGAAATGAATAAGCGTTGGACTTTTAAAGAATAAGTGAAGTATGTCTGAATTTAAACCTATCAGATTGGTTCTGGAAGACGGGACTGTTTTTAAAGGAAAATCTTTTGGATATCACAAGGCGGTTGCCGGGGAAGTGGTATTCAATACGGCAATGACAGGCTATCCTGAAAGCCTGACAGATCCATCTTACGAAGGGCAGATACTTGTCTCAACTTATCCGCTGGTAGGTAACTACGGAGTACCTAAAGATGACAAGGAGAATGGAATTCCAAAGTTTTTTGAGTCAGACCGTATTCATGTCTCCGGGTTTGTGATTTCTGATTACTCTATTGATTTCAGTCACTGGAATGCGCAAAGTAGTTTGGGAGACTGGCTGAAAAAAAATAAGGTTCCAGGCATCTTTGGTATTGATACCAGGGCATTGACAAAAATTCTTAGAGAGAAAGGGACTATGCTCGGAAAGATTGAAACCGATGAAGAGCAGATTGAATTTTATGATCCCAATAAAGACAACCTCGTTGCCAGAGTGAGTACGAAGGAAAAGGTGACTTACGGGAACGGGAAGCACAAAGTGGTGTTGGTGGATACCGGCGGGAAATACAATATTATCCGATGTCTTCTGAAGCGGGATACAACGATTACGATGGTTCCGTGGGATTATGATTTTAATAATGATGATTTTGATGGCATCATGCTGGCCAACGGTCCCGGCGATCCCCAAATGTGTGAGACTACGATACAGAATATAAGTAAAGCTCTGAAAGGGAATAAGCCTATTTTTGGAATTTGTTTGGGCAACCAGCTTTTGGGGACAGCTGCCGGAGGATCCACTCATAAACTGAAATATGGACACAGGGCTCACAATCACCCGGTAATTAAGGTGGGCACAGGAACCTGTTACATTACCAGTCAGAACCATGGTTTTGTATTGGATACCGATTCTTTGAGCAGTGACTGGGAGCCTCTTTTTGTGAATATTAATGACAAAACCAACGAGGGCATACGCCATAAAACCAAACCGTTCTTTTCCACCCAGTTTCACCCCGAAGCCTCCAGTGGCCCTACCGATACGGAATTCCTTTTCGACGATTTTGTGGATCTGATAAAGAAATCGAAGGGAGAGAGGTAAACAAAACTCATTATATACAAAAAGGGCTTTGCGCAGTTGTGCAAAGCCCCTTTTTTTGTATTATATCGATGTTATACTAACTTTCAGCAGCTTCTTCCGCTTTAGTTGTTTCTTTCCACTTTTTGTCGAAGTACTTTACGGCAGATACCGAAGCAAAATAACCAACAGCAACGGTTGCCAACCATGATAAGTACATCAAAATAGCCACAAAATAACTCATAGGTCTCTTTTTTTGTTGTTTCTGCTAATAATTTTTTCCTAATAAAAGTGTGATTCTCCAGAGGTCAACTCGTCTTTGTTGATTTTATTTTTGTTGATTGCCCGCCAGGTAAACCATATGTAGGCGGCTACAAAAGGAACCATCAATGATACATAACTCATTACGGTGAGTGTGAAATGACTTGAAGATGCTTTCATGATGGTCAAAGAACTTTGTATGTCGATCGTTGAAGGGTAGAATGCGGTATTGTTAAACCCTGCGACCAAAAACAATGAGAATACGGCTAAAAAACTACCGCTTCCGGTGAACCAGATTCCTGCAGAACTCTTTTTGAAAAGACTGATGAAGATCCCATAAAGAACAAGCACTACGGCCGATAAAAACAGGATTAAAACAACAGGCATTTGAATCAGATTCAGGAAGTACTTGTTGTCCTGCATGAAAATTTCGCCTGTTTCCGGATTGAGTGCGTATCCATCCCGAAACATCAGCCAGATAATAAAAGTGAGAAAAAGCACCAGGAATGGTATTGCATTGTACCATAGCTGCTTCCTGATTCTCTTCTCAATATTCTCGTCTTCGATGGAATTCAGGAAGTAAAGCAGTCCTAATGTGCGGGCCAGAAAAAAAACGGCTATCCCCAAAGTGAGGTTGTGGACATTTAGCAATAGTTCCAGCCCCCGGGCAGGAGAATGCCAGTTCATTTCATTCATGTCGTTCAACGAAAATTGTGATCCCGTGAAGAAACTGGCTACGACTATCCCCAGAAGAAAAGTGCCTATCAGTCCGTTAATGAACAGGAAGGTTTCATAAGTGCGCGCCCCGAATACATTGCCAGGACGCGAACGGAATTCATAAGAAACTGCCTGTATGATAAATGCAAAAAGCAACACCATCCATGCCCAGTAGGCTCCGCCAAAACTGGTGCTGTAAAAGAGCGGGAATGAGGCAAAAAAAGCTCCTCCGAAAGTTACCAGGGTGGTAAACGTGAATTCCCATTTTCTTCCCAGTGCGTTGATCAGCATTGTGCGCTCATCTTTTTCTTTTCCTACCTGATAAATCAATGTCTGACCACCCTGAACGAACATCAGGAAAACAAGGGCGCCGCCCAAAACGGAAATGATGATCCACCAGTATTGTTGTAATGCTAAGTGAGAGAGTGCTTCAAACATTATTCGGGTCCTCCTTCTTTTTTGGTCCAACTTTGATTTGCTTTATCATAATCTTTGCTTCCGCAATGAAAAGGCCGATAAATACGACAGCAAAAAGGAAGAATGTGGTCATTACTGACTCTACATCTATTTGCGTAACGGCTTTCATGGTGGGCATCAAATCCTGTATGACCCAGGGCTGGCGACCAACCTCCGCTACAATCCAGCCTGATTGTTGAGCAATATAGGCCAGTGGAATGGTCCATACCGCTGCCCAAAGCAACCATTTTTTGTTATGCAACTGATTGCGCAATACAAGGAAGAGGAATACGGCAAATAATGCCATAAACAAACCTCCCAGCATTACCATGATGTGAAAAGCATAAAAGGTCATGGAGATTGGCGGTACCATGGTGAAGGCATTCTTTTCAATTTGTTCCGGATCGGGATGGTAAAAATTGCCATACCCAAAATATTGTACGTTATTCTCGATGAATTCCGGATCCCTGAATTTTGCTTTCAGTGCGGTTGCCTCTTTCCCGTTGGGATCACTTTTTTGAGCATCTTTAAGGGCTCTGAGAGCTTGCTGAGCTTTGTATCCTCTGATGATTTTCTCTTTGTAGGAGAGTATGCCCTGTTCTTCGTTGCCCTGAATGAGATCCTTTATCCCGGCCACATACCTGTCGGGATCTCCGTAGGCAAGCCACGATAGCATGGATGGAATCTCTATTTTAAACAGAAAATCTGCTTCGCTTTCGGCATTCAGATTTTTATGGTCTGTTTCCTCGCCCAGGATGCCAAATGCCACTAATGGAGCATTGCTCTGCCCTTCGTAAAGCGCCTCCATGGCGGCAAACTTCATTGGCTGGGTTTTTACAATCTCTTTGGCCGAGCTGTCTCCTGTGCCTATCAGGACAAAGGAACTTATTAAACCAAAGACTGCGGCAATTACGATGCTTCTTTTAGCCAGCAGATGTTCACGGTTTTTTATCAGATACCAACTGCTGACGCCTATTACAAATATGGCGGCAAAAACAAAGCCTGATGTTATGGTATGAACAAACTTGTTGACTGCAGTTTCGGATAGAAAAACATCCCAGAAACTGGTCATTTCGTTACGGGCAGTTTCCGGATTGAAGAAAGTGCCCACCGGGTTTTGCATCCAGGCATTGGCAACCAGGATCCATACAGCACTTAGACTGGCTCCTATAGCAGTAAGCCAGGTAGCTGTAAGGTGAAAGCGCTTGCTTACTTTGTCCCATCCAAAAAACATCACGGCAATAAATGTACTCTCAAGAAAGAAAGCCATGATTCCTTCTATGGCCAGTGGAGCTCCGAAAATATCGCCCACAAACCAGGAGTAGTTGCTCCAGTTTGTCCCGAATTCAAATTCGAGAATAATGCCCGTGGCCACGCCGATGGCAAAGTTGATTCCGAATAGTTTCATCCAGAATTTTGTGATGCGCTTCCATTCGGGGTCCCCGGTTTTGACGTACATGGTTTCCATATATGCCATGATGTAGGCAAGCCCCAGCGTCAACGGCACAAATAGCCAGTGGAACATGGCTGTTAGTGCAAACTGGCCTCTTGACCAGTTGACCAGGGTGAAGTCAATGTTTTCAAGCATTTTGTTTCGGTTTTATCGTTAAGCTGATTGTTTGATTACGGTGTGGTAATGTTTTCAATTACATGCCGGGCTCTCTCTTCATCCGATTTAAAGTTGTTTTGTAGTTGATCCGGAAAAAAGAAAAGCCGCAATACAACAAACATAATGAAAAGTTTGATCAGTATTATGGCCCATAACGCTCTACCCCACGGTGGCAGATTCTGGAACCCCGTGACGTAAAAATTGACTATTTTTCTGAGTTTTTCCATACTTGAAAATCCAAGATAGTGAAAAATAAAAGGATTTTTTAAAATTAGTGTTTCTTATTGAGTTTTTCTTTAAGTCAATGCTGTTTTTGAACTTTCTGCTCCTCGTCTTTTTGTTGATTAAATCTGCTGGCCAATCGGAGTTTCCTATTTATTGGTCGAATTACTGCCAATAAAAATAGGAAAGCAGACAAATGCATCTTATGGGTGCTGTCCCGGGCTATTGCTTTCAGGTACTCCGCCTGTTTTCTTAATACCTGTTTTAGGTATAAGGCAAGTCAATATTCAATTTGCCTTATATTTGCAGAAACTCTTCCGAATAAACAGATTTTTGATGACCTTATTGCAGTTGATTGCAAAATTTTTGCTAAAATAAACAAATAATCAAGAACCTGAATACCGAAATGTGAGAACCTAATAAATTTTATTTGTTGGGGCTTTACTTCAAAATTGAATTGTGGATTCTTGCTTTTTGAGTTTTATGGGGATTTTGAGGTAATCAACACAATGGAGAGTTGCATTTTGTCAATATTGTGGAGATTAAGAACAGTTGTTTTTCAGAAGTTAAGTGTTTCTTTGAGTTTTCGATATCCGGTTCTGCTTATTTTTAACCGTTGTCCTTCATTCATTACAGCCACATAAGTGTCCTTATCGTAAGGTTCCATACGTTCAACGAAATTGACGTTTACAATGTAGGACCGATGGATTCTTACAAATTGCTCGTTGTTGAGGTGCGTCTCATAAAATCGCATGGTTTGAGCTTTTAGGTGTCGTGAACTTTCGGCGTAAATCATTACGTAGTCTTCGTTTGCTTCGATAAAACGTATTTTTCCCACAGGAATAACGTGCATCTTGTTTCCTGTTTTCACTACTACTCTTTCGAGGGTTGACTGGTTTTCCTGGGAGTGAGTCTGAACCAATTTTTTTGTGTCTGTTTTTTCTCCTTTATGAAGTTGATTCAGGACTTTTTCCATCGCCTGGTTGAATCGTGATTGAGAGTATGGTTTCAGGAGGTAGTCAACAGCGCTCATTTCAAATGCCTTCAGTGCATATTGGTCGTATGCGGTGGAGAAAACTACTACGGGGTTTTCGTCCATTACTTCTAACAATTCCAGCCCGGAAACTTTTGGCATTTGAACATCCAGAAATATCAGGTCAGGCTTTTGTTCCTGAATGGCCTTAAGAGCTTCAAACCCGTTACCGCATTCACCTATTATTTTAATGTAAGGGTGTTGAGACAGGAAAGAAGTGACAACAGCTCTTGCAGGAGGTTCATCATCAATGATTAGTGCGCTGAAGTTTGATTGTTCTTTCATCAGTATAAAATTTGTTTAAGTTATTGGCTTGATGGAACTCACATGTCAGAATATTATACATGATCCTTTGTGGTTTCCTTGCCATGCTCGTTTCATTCGTTTAAAATTTGTTTATTAAAGTCGGATGGAACTTGCATGCAAGAATTTATACATATTCTCTTGTGACAATCGTTGCCATGCTCTTTTCATTTTGTCCTGGATTTTGGGATGATTATTTTTACTTCAAAGTTGTTGTTTTCTCTGTGAATGCTCAACAGGTCTGTTCGGTTGTAAAAAAGAAGTAACTTGCTGCGAATATTTTCCAGTCCCACCCCTTCTCCTTTAACAGGGGTGCTTTCGGGATCGAAAGTGTTGGATACCGAAATTTCAAGTATGTGATTGCCTGATCGGCAATTTGTTTTGATACTAACGGGGTCAATACTTTCGTAAAGTCCGTGTTTGATAGCGTTTTCATAAAGTGGCTGGAGCAACATGGCCGGAACATGCACGTTTAAACAATCGGGATGCATATTGAATTCGCAATTTAAACGGTCACCAAATCTGACTCTTTCGATTTCAAGATAGCGCTGGATGTTTTTTATCTCTTCTCTGAGTGGAAGCAGGGTTTCTTCTTTTCGTTTGAGGGCATACCTGAGAAAGTCTGAAAGGAGTGTTAACATCTCTCTTGCCGCTTCCGGATCTGATATGGTAAGAGAGCTTATGGAGTTGAGGCTGTTGAATAAAAAATGAGGATTGAGCTGAGCCTTGAGTGCTTTCAATTCAGCTTCTTTCAGCATTTTTTTGAGTTGCTCTTCACGCGTATTTTTTTCTTCTATATGTTTATAAAAGCTGGTAAAATGATACATCGAAATCAGCAAAACAATTAAGATTCCTCCAAATGCTGCCCGCATGGGCAGGCTTGATCTTGCAAAGTTTAAATATTCGGTGTTTTGGCTCAACAATTGAGAGGCAAGAAAAAAGGATGCTCCCAGCCAAATAGCAAGTGTTACCATGCCTGTTGTAATGTGATGAAAGGCATGGTAAAGAAAAGATTTTTTATTGAATGCACTGCTGGTGCAGTCCTCGGGGTAAGCAAGCGGAAAATAGAGTGCTACTGATAAAATCATGAATACACCATTGTAGATGAAGGCATCCACAAGGGCCTCGGCAAATGGAAGATACTGATAGGACAAGAACAGTGTATGTCCCATAAAAAGCGTAATCCATCCGGCCATAAAGCCATAAAACAATCGTTTCTGGGCCAGTATTGGATGTAGCATATATTGAAAGGTTAGAAGTTGGTGATTTCTCCTCCCCCGAATATACTCATTCCCTTTATGATGAGGGTTTGTTTGGAGGGACTTTCATTGTCAGGATAAATTCTCTTATCAGCAAAACCGCCGAGTATGCTGGTTACTTCAATTTTTACATTCCAATTGCGTGGAACAACAATTTTGGTGCCTCCAAAAATATTTGTTAGTTCGATGACAGCTCCTCCCGGACCGATTTTGCAATTATTGAAATAAAGTTCGCTTCCTCCAAAAATTGAGGTAATTTCTCCTCCTTCAAAGCTCTCAGACTCAATGCGCCGGACGTTTCCACTAAAAATGGCGACTTCATCGATTTGGTTTTCCTCGTGCGTCCTGGTTTTTCCGGGGTAACTATCATGTTTTCTTTTTCGATGAGTGTTGAGGAATAGCAATCCGGCCAGGATGAGTAAAACAGGCCAGTAACTTTTCAACTCCTCTGTGTGCAAAGTCGGGAAAATGTCAGGAAGCACGAAAAATCCCCAGATGGCTGTGAATATTAAAGCGGGAATGAATTTTTCTTTGATCAGATTTATAATGGCAATGATCAGAAATATGGTCGGCCATCTGAAAATAATGTTCCAAACCGGTTGGGGGATAAGGCCCAGATTACCGGCAAGTAAGAGGGCTCCAATAATTATCAATCCTGTTCCGGCGAATGAGTGGTTTCGTTTTGAACTTTCCACATCTTGTTTTGGTTCCATAATGGAATGGTTTGATTGTCAGTTTGTCTTTTATTTTTTAAAGTGCTTAATTCTGAAGCATCTTTTAGTCCTGAATCAAAAATAACATCATTTTTTAAAACGGGAAGAGATTAATCGGTAAATGGGTGATTAAATCCCGCGAGTTGCGATTTTTGAGATATTTCAATACAAAGCTACCTGTTCCTAATGAATGATAGAAAAGGACATGAAAAGTGCTAATTGTTATATTTTAGCTCAAAAAATTTGAAAAACGTAATTAAAATTGTAATTTTGCTTTCGGTTATTAAGTAAAAAGTGCCTGTTGCTTGAAAAAGTATTAATGTTGGATGTTCGGCAGGCATCTCAGACTTCCAATGTTTTGTTTTATCTCCTTTTAAAATTGTTTCAGTATGCAGCAACGTTTTCCCAGAGTTCAAGGGCTGTACGATCCGGCCAATGAACATGACAATTGCGGAATTGGATTTGTCGCGCATATCAAAGGAAAACCTTCTAATGATATTGTGCGAAAGGGGTTGGAGGTTCTTGTGAATATGACCCACAGAGGTGCCGAGAGTTCTGACAATAAATCTGGTGACGGTGCCGGTATTCTTATGCAGGTTCCTTATGAGTATTTTAGTGGATTTGATTTTGACTTACCTGCTCCCGGGCATTACGGAACAGGACTGGTGTTCCTGCCCGGTGATCCGGAAGAGGCCCGTGGTTGTTTGGAAATCCTTAATAAGAATATTGTGGATGAAGGACTGGAACTGATTGGATATCGTGATGTTCCTGTAAATTCGGACGCCATTGGGGAAATAGCGCGTGGAAGTGAGCCCGTCATAAGGCAGGTATTTGTGACCGGTAAATTTGTGGAGCAGGATGCTCTGGAAAGAAAGTTGTATCTGGTCAGGAAGATGACAGAGAACGCCGTCCGGAACTCGAAAATTGCTTCCAAAGAGGGGTTTTATATTGTGAGTTTGTCTTCCAAAGTATTTATTTATAAAGGAATGCTGACTCCTGCTCAGTTGGGAGAATATTTTCTTGATCTTCAGGCTCCTAAGCTGGCAAGTGCCATTGCGTTGGTTCACTCCCGTTTCAGTACCAATACATTTCCCACCTGGGATCTGGCCCAGCCTTTCAGGATTCTGGCTCACAACGGAGAAATTAATACCATTAAAGGAAACCGTCTGTGGATGCAGGCCCGCGAAGGATTATTGGAGTCTGATATGTTTGGGGATGATTTGAAGAAACTTTTTCCTGTTATCGAAAGCGGAAAAAGTGACTCAGCATCTCTCGACAATGTTCTTGAATTTTTGTTTCTGACCGGTCGCACACTACCTCATGCACTTACGATGCTGATTCCGGAATCGTGGAATGACAAAAATCCGATTCCTCCAAGTCTTAAAGCATATTATGAATATCACAGTACGATTATGGAACCCTGGGATGGTCCTGCTTCCATTGTTTTTTCTGATGGAAGATACATTGGAGGAACTCTTGATCGAAACGGGTTGCGTCCTTCAAGGTATGTGATTACCGATGATGATTTGATTGTGATGGGATCCGAGGTCGGGGTTCAAACTTTTTCTGCAGAGAAGATTGTTTCTAAAGGCAGGCTTAAACCCGGAAAATTGTTGCTTGTGGATACCCGTCTGGGGATTATTATTCCTGATGAGGAGATAAAATCACAGCTGTCGATGCGTCATCCGTATGAAAACTGGCTCAAAGAAAACCGAATTAGTCTTAGAGACATTGAGGTACGTCAACGAGTGTCGTCAGATCTGGGAGAGAATTATGATATGTACCTGAAAGCTTTCGGGTACAATAAAGAGGATGTGGATCTTATTATTAAGCCCATGTCGGAAACAGGAGTGGAGCCTATTGGCTCTATGGGGAATGATACGCCCATGTCGATTTTCTCTGATAAGCCGCAACGTTTGTTCAGCTATTTCCGGCAGCATTTTGCTCAGGTAACCAATCCCGCGATTGATCCCATCAGAGAAGGTTTGGTAATGGCTTTGACCAATTATATCGGATCTGTTTCTAAAAATATTTTGATGGAAAGCCATGAGCATTGCCGTTCCATCAAGTTTGCAAGTCCTCTGATTACAAATACTGATCTGGGGAAGATTAAAGATTTTCGCCGTGAAGAGTTTTCGCATGTAACTTTACCCATGCTTTTTCCAGCTTCTCAGGGTGGGGAGGGGCTGAAAGTTGCCCTTGAGCAGATATGTACCGACGCGGAAAAGGCGGTTGATGAGGGTAACAATTACATTATTCTGAGTGACCGCGGTGTGAGTCTGGAAAACGCGGCGATCCCTTCACTGCTGGCCACTGCTGCTGTTCATCATCACCTCATAAAAACCAAAAAAAGAATGCAGGTCGGTTTGATTATTGAAACCGGAGAAGCCAGAGAAGTTATGCATTTTGCATTGTTGTTGGGTTATGGGGCGAGTGTTATCAACCCTTATGTTTGCTTTGCCACCATCAATGAAATGGTTAAAAACGGATCAGTCCGGGGTAGTTACGGCGAGGCTCGTGAAAAGTACATTAAATCGGTGGATAAAGGTCTCATGAAAGTACTTTCAAAAATGGGAATATCCACTCTCCGAAGTTATCATGGAGCACAAATTTTTGAAGCCATAGGGATATCCGGTGAGGTTATTGAACGATATTTTACCGGAACGACCTCAAGGATAGGTGGTGTTGGTTTTGAGGAAATTGCCAGGGAAGCACTGGCTTTTCATCAAAAAGCTTTTGATGAGTTGTTGCCCAAAGGACCTTATGATAGTGCCGGGGCATATGCTTTTCGGAAATACGGAGAGAAGCATGCCTGGAATCCGGAAACAATAGGGCTTTTGCAATGGGCTACTGCACGCAATGATTATCAGAAATACAAGGAATACAGTCGTAAGGTGGAAAGCGATAATCGCAAACCACTTTTTCTGAGAGGTTTTTTAAATCCTAAAAGAGGAAAGGCGATTGATTTAAGTGAAGTAGAACCGGTAGAGGCCATATTGAAAAGGTTTGTTACTGGTGCCATGAGTTATGGCTCCATATCTAAAGAGGCCCATGAAGCATTGGCCATGGCCATGAATGAAATTGGCGGCCGAAGCAACACCGGAGAGGGAGGTGAGGATTCAAAACGCTTTAAATCGCCGGCACGTAGCTCCATAAAACAGGTGGCCAGTGGTCGGTTTGGCGTGACCAATAATTATCTGGTAAATGCCGATGAACTTCAGATTAAGGTTGCCCAGGGAGCTAAACCTGGAGAAGGAGGTCAGTTGCCCGGGTATAAGGTTGATAAGGTTATTGCAAAACTGCGGAACTCAACTCCCGGTATTACTCTGATTTCTCCCCCTCCGCATCACGATATCTATTCTATCGAAGATCTTGCTCAGTTGATCTTTGATCTGAAAAATGCCAATCCCCGGGCCAGAATCAGTGTGAAGCTGGTCTCTGAAACCGGAGTCGGAACTGTGGCAGCAGGGGTGGCCAAGGCGCATGCCGATTTGATTGTAATTAGTGGAACGGAGGGAGGAACAGGTGCCAGTCCTTCCAGTTCTATCAAACATGCGGGACTTCCTGTTGAACTGGGTCTTGCCGAAACACAACAAACGCTGGTGCTTAACAATCTTCGGGGCAGGGTGAAGTTGCAAACCGATGGTCAGTTGAAAACGGGCCATGATGTAGTAAAAATGGCACTTTTGGGCGCAGAAGAGTATGGCTTTGCCACTTCCGGTCTCATTGTACTGGGCTGTGTGATGATGCGTAAATGTCATCTGAATACCTGTCCTGCAGGTATTGCCACCCAGGATGAAGAACTCAGAAAGCGATTTATCGGGAAGTACAGAAATCTGGTGAATTTCTTTACGTTTATTGCAACTGAAGTACGGGAGGTTTTGGCTGAAATGGGGTATCGATCGTTGAACGAAATCATCGGCAGGAGTGATCTGTTGGAACGGGATCCTGAAGTTGGAAACTGGAAAACCGGAGGTCTCGACCTGTCAGGATTGCTCCATTTCCCAACGGAAGGTCAAAAATATCCATTGCATCAGACCACAGATCAGGATCATAAAATTGATAAGGTCTTGGATCGCAAATTGATAGAGGAGGCTCGCCCGGCTATTCAGAATGGTTCGCGTGTTTGGATGTCCTATCCGGTGAATAATACTGACAGAGCTGTGGGAGCCATGCTTTCAGGAGAGGTCTCCATAGCTTATGGGGAAGAGGGGCTTCCCAAGAATACTATTAATTGCTCGTTTGCCGGATCGGCCGGTCAAAGTTTTGGTGCTTTTTTGGTGAGTGGGGTGAGCTTCCGGCTGGAGGGAGATGCCAACGATTATCTGGGCAAAGGTTTGTCGGGCGGGAAAATTGTGGTAGTTCCGCCAACTGGGCATAAGTTTAATCCTGAAGAGAATATTATCATCGGAAATACCGTGCTCTATGGTGCCACAGGTGGACATCTGTATGTTCATGGAGTTGCCGGCGAGCGCTTTGCTGTCAGGAATTCCGGCGCAAATGCTGTGGTGGAAGGGACAGGAGATCACTGTTGTGAATATATGACAGGAGGTCGTGTTGTTGTTATCGGATCCACCGGACGAAATTTTGCTGCCGGGATGAGCGGTGGAATCGCCTATGTATTGGATGAATCTGGCAATTTTGATTTTTATTGCAACAAAGGGTTGGTAGATCTGACGCCTGTGCAGGATTATGGTGATGTTCAGGAGTTGCAATTCCTTCTTCATAAACATTTGCTCCATACCAACAGTGAGAAGGCCCGTAATGTACTGGTGAACTGGGAGAAATTTCTTCCGAAGTTTGTGAAGGTGATTCCTTTTGAATATAAGAAGGTGCTGGAACAGCAGAAAGTGGAGGAGCTGGAGAAAAAGCTGAGGGAGACTGAAGATGCCCCGCATTTGAGAGAGTAAAATAGTTTATTAATAAGGATTGACAGGGTTGTGATCAATGGCAATTGTGTCAGTCATCATAATAATGATTAGCTATGGGAAATCCCAGAGGATTCATAGAAGTTGAGCGAAAGCTGAGTGGAAACCGACCTGTGAATGAACGAATTGATGATTATGGGGAAGTGGAGCAAACGCTGAATGACCAGGATCGGAAATTACAGGCTTCCAGATGTATGGATTGCGGCGTTCCTTTTTGTCATTGGGGATGTCCGGTAGGAAGTAAAATTCCTGAATGGCAGGACGCTTTGTTCCGCGGTGATTATAAACTGGCCAGTGAGGTGCTGCATTCGACCAACAGCTTTCCTGAATTTACAGGTCGGGTTTGTCCTGCGCCTTGTGAGAAGTCCTGTGTCCTGGCCATTCACGAAGAGTCTGTTACCATTCGCGAAAATGAGGCTTCAACTGTAGAGAAAGCTTTTGAGCTTGGTTTTATCCAGCCACGTATTCCTAAAAAGAGAACCGGAAAGAAGGTGGCGGTTATAGGTTCCGGGCCGTCCGGATTATCGGTGGCAGATCAGCTGAATCAAAAAGGACATAGTGTGACTGTCTTTGAGCGTGATGATGCTATTGGGGGATTGCTTCGGTACGGAATCCCGGATTTTAAGTTGAATAAGAAGGTGATTGATCGCAGGCAAAGGATATTTGAGAAGGAGGGCATCGAATTTCGCATAAATACAGCTGTGGGGGAGGATGTTAAAGGAGCGCAACTGCTGAAGGAGTTTGATGCGGTTGTTTTAGCTATTGGAGCCATGCAGCCCCGAGATTTGCCTGTTGAAGGACGTGATTTAAAAGGGGTTTATTTTGCCATGGATTATCTGAAACAGCAGAATAAGGTGAACCGGGGTTCCTCTTTTTCGGACGATGAGCGTATTAATGCCAAAGGGAAAAAGGTGATGGTCATTGGTGGTGGAGACACTGGAAGTGACTGTGTGGGAACGGCCAATCGTCAGCGTGCCGAAAAGGTAATGCAAATAGAAATTATGCCTAAACCACCTGCCTCCAGAACCCCTGATAATCCCTGGCCTTTCTGGCCCAATGTGCTGAAGGTTTCGTCTTCTCATCAGGAGGGGTGTGAGCGTATGTGGAGCCTTTCCACCCGTCGGTTTGTTGGAGATAAAGGAAGGCTTAAAGCAGTTGAGGTTGTTGAAGTGGAGTGGATGCAGGATAATGGCCGGTGGAAAATGGAAGAAAAGGAAGATACCGTACGTAAAATTGACGTGGATATGGTAATGCTTTCCATGGGTTTTGTTCATCCTGTTCACAAAGGTTTGGTGAAGGAACTCGGATTGGAACTTGACCAGCGCGGAAATGTAAAAATTAACGATGGATTTGCTGCCAGTAAACCCGGCGTTTTTGCAGCTGGTGATGCTGCAAACGGAGCCAGTCTGGTGGTTACAGCCATTGCAAAGGGACGTGAGGCCGCTGCGCATGTTCATGAGTTCCTGTCAAAATAGAATCTATCTGAATTTCCCCGAAAAGAGATTGTCAGGGTAGCGGGTAACTAAGTTTCCTAAAAGGAGCCGGTCTGTTTTATGGCCGGCTTTTTTTGTTGCGGGAAGAAAAGGGCGTTTGTAAGTGCTTGGTTTTTAATGATGTTGAGAGACTTTCGGGCCCCCTTCTGAAAAAAATTAAAATTTTTGTACGTGTGCTTGAACGCTCAGTTGTCATATAAAAAGGTAAAATTGTAAAATGTTAACTAAGGGATGCAATTCTTGGATTTTTAAGATTGTCTTACCTTCAGAAATGATAGACTGAGAATGGAGCAACTCATATCGAAAAAAGCGGAGATACATCCGGATGCAAAGATTGGAGAAAATGTTACGATTGAGGCTTTTGCTAAGATTGATAAAGATGTAATTATTGGTGATGGCACATGGATTGGCGCCAATGCGACCATTTATCCGGGGGCAAGAATTGGAAAGGCTTGTAAAGTATTTCCCGGAGCAGTTATTTCTGCAGAACCACAGGATCTTAAGTTTGATGGAGAATACAGTACTGTTGAGGTCGGTGACCGGGTTACTGTTCGTGAGTATGTGACCATTAACCGCGGTACTGCTGCTAAAGGGGTTACCCGCGTTGGCAATGACACCCTGCTGATGGCTTATGCACACCTGGGACATGATGTAGAGGTGGGCAGTCATTGTGTGGTGGCTAACAGTGTTCAGCTGGCTGGTGAAGTTGTGCTGGAAGACTGGGTAGTTATTGGCGGAATGAGTGCTGTACATCAGTTCTGTCGTATAGGAGCTCACGCCATGGTTTCCGGAATGTGTGGAGTGTTGTCCGATGTGGCCCCATTCACGAAAGTGTTTGGTCTCCCTGCTGCATATATGGGGATCAATGTGGTGGGATTGCGTCGTCGAGGCTTTAGCAGAGAGCAAATAGACAATGTCCATGATATTTACCGGGCTTTGTATCAGCAGGGAAGAAATGTTTCTCAGGCCATTGAATACATGCAGGCTTATCTGGATCCAAGTCCGGAAATGGGACAAATCATTAATTTCATTAAAGGATCGAAACGGGGAATCATCAAAAATGCCGTCGGCCAGACTTCGACGGTAACCTCTTAAGGATATAAAAACAGAGGCTGTCTTTATAGGCAGCCTTTTCTTTTTGCTTTGACTTGGTCGAACCTTGGTTCATGAATAACCGGACCGGATTATTCGGGAATAATGTGGGTTCAATTTTTCGGCTGACACAACAATTCTTACTTCTCTGTTTTTTGAAAAGGTGCTGTTGCTCTGTGATAAATTCCATGCACCCAGGCGATGGCCATCCCATAATTCGTTACAGGGATATTGGCCTCAATGGCTGGTTTTAATCTGTTGTGAAGTTGTTTTCGGGTAATCATACAGCCACCGCATTGAATTACCAGCGCATAGTCATTGATGGGGCGTTTTATATTGTCCAATCCGGCTATTACATCAAATTCCAGCTGTTTCCCGGTATGTTTTTTTAACCATTTAGGGATTTTTTCACGTCCAATGTCATCGCATGCCACGTGATGTGTACAGGATTCAAGTATCAGTACACGATCATTGTCTCTTAGCTCATCGATTTTGGGGGTGCCTGTCATATATTGCCCGAAGTCTCCTTTTAATCTTGCTAAAAGTATGCTAAAGCTGGTTAGTCTAACGTTTTTTGGGGTTATCTCATTCGCTTTGGCGAAGACCTGGGAATCCGTGACGACCAAAGCAGGTGTAATACCTGTCTTTTCAAGGAAGGCTTTTGCTTCTGTTTCTTTAAGTACAATGCAGGTTGCATCGTTGTCCAGTACATCACGGATGGTTTGCACCTGAGGCAAAATCATTCTGCCTGCCGGAGCTTCAATGTCGATGGGGGTAATGAGTAAAACTATATCTCCCGGATGGATGAGGTCTCCGAGCAATGTCGGGGTTGTGTAAGCAGATTCGGGAATGGTGCTTCGTATGGCATCGATGATTGGCTCAGTGGATAAAGCGGATCCCAGTTTAAGGAATCCGGCCACTCCTGATTTTCGGTATTCTTTTTCAATGTTTTTATTGGCAGGATTGAGGTCTTCTTTGTTGTGAATGACTAAAAAAGGAACATCCCGTTTTTTGAATTCTGAAATGAGTTTTTCTTCCGGTTCTTCCAGTTGATTGTTGGTCACTATTAGTATTGCCAGGTCAATTCTGTCGATGGTTTGCAGCGTTTTGGAAACCCTTTTGGTGCCCAATTCTCCAATGTCATCGGTGCCCGCTGTATCAACGAGAACTACCGGTCCGAAGCCTGTAATCTCAAAAGATTTTTTAACCGGATCGGTTGTTGTTCCCGGGATGTCGGATACAATGGCTATCTCCTGGCCTGCAAGTCGGTTTATCAATGTACTTTTACCGTTGTTCCTTCTTCCAAAAATGCCAATAAAAGGCTGCCGGTCTTTTCCCATTTTTTTTGTGTAAAGTAATTAAAAATTTGAGATAAGTTCCAGCGTTTGGGCGTTGCTCTTTCGGGAATCAGATAAAAAGACCTATTTTTGAGCATTTCACACAATTTGAAGTTTTGTACCTGAGTCAGATTAGACATCCTGTTGTGTTCGGTCAATCATGTATTTGAAAGCGTTGTTTATGGTTAAATTTTTACCTCTTCTTTTGGTTTTGTGGTTTTCCGGAACTCTTGTATTGTCACAAACTTACGCAGACTCGCCTGCCGATTTTTTCTTTTCCAAAGAGGTGGGAGAGCAGCCTATGCTTATGTCTCCGGGATTTATCTCTTCGGGTATGGGCGAGGCTTATGGGGCTCTTGGGCCTGATGGTGACGAATTTTACTACTGTATTACGGAGAAAGGTGTGTTTTCAGCCATCTTGGCGACCAGGTTTCATGATGGATTCTGGACATATCCGGAAGTGGTCTCTTTTTCTGGTGAATATATGGACGCCAGTCCTTTTGTAACTCCTGATGGTCGTTTTCTTTTCTTTACCTCCAACAGACCTTCGTATGAAAGTGACCTGGTTTTGGATTGGAATGTGTGGCGAAGTAGCCGTATGCAGAACGGGGATTGGTCAACTCCTGAACTAATGTCGTTTAGTAACGGTGACAGGAACGAAGTTTCTGTTTCTGTTGACCGACAAGGGATTGTTTATTTTAGTGCGGATTATGACGGTGGTACCATCACATTAGATGAAAACGCACTGGATATTTTCAGTGTTCAGTCAGACAATCAGGAAAACTGGATTGAGGCAGTAAAGCTTTCGCCGGCGGTTAATTCTGAGTTTCCGGAGCGGGATCCGGCGATCTCTCCCGATGGGAAGTGTCTGGTTTTTAGCTCTCCACGTCCGGAGGGTGAGGGTACATCCGATTTGTATGTCTCTTACAAATCGGGAGAGGATTGGGGCGAAGCGGTAAGTCTGGGGACTAAAGTAAACTCAACAGCCTATGAATGTTGCCCAATGTTTACCTCTGATGGGAGAATATTCATTTTCTCCAGTACTGTAACCCGTAAAATGCCCCGGCAATTAAGATATTCCAGTATAAAAAAATGGCTGTTGGGCCCCGGAAACGGTTCCGGAGACATTTGGTATATGGATGCTTCCGTAATTTTGAGGGATTAAATAGTTCAGTCTAAATAAAATCAGGCCGTTTTATGCCAGAGGCATGGCATAGGTTTGAACATCTTTGGAAGAAATGCCATCGCTGCCCAATATTATTAATCGCTCAATAACATTTCTGAATTCCCGGATATTACCGGTCCAGTTTATTTTCTGTAACTCTTTAACAGCTGATTCATCAAATGATTTTGGTTGAACTCCCAGTTCTTTGCAAATAAGATTGTTGAAATGCTCTGTGAGCAAGGGGATGTCATCTTTTCGCTCATTAAGCGAGGGAACTTGTATGATGATAACACTCAGGCGATGATAAAGGTCTTCTCTGAAACGTGATTCTTTTATTTCATCCTGAAGATTTTTGTTGGTGGCAGCCAGAATCCGTACATCCACTTTTATGTCTTTGTCACTGCCCACTCTGGAAATTACATTTTCCTGAAGTGCTCTGAGGACCTTGGCCTGCGCTGCAAGGCTCATGTCTCCTATTTCATCAAGGAATATGGTGCCGCCATTGGCTTGCTCAAATTTTCCTTTTCTTTGCTTGTGGGCCGAGGTGAAAGCTCCTTTTTCATGGCCAAACAGCTCGCTTTCAATGAGTTCGGATGGAATGGCTGCGCAATTTACTTCAATGAAAGGTTGAGCCGCACGATTGCTTTTTTCATGCAACCACCTGGCCACCAATTCTTTGCCTGTTCCGTTTTGACCCGTGATCAGAACTCGGGCATCTGTGGCGGCTACTTTATCAATCATTTCCCTTATCTGCATCATTGGTTCTGATTCACCAATCATATCAAAGGTTTTGCTGACTTTTCGGCGCAAAACTTTGGTCTCTGATACCAGTTCTTTTTTGTCGATGGCATTTTTGATGGTTACCAGCAGACGGTTCAGGTCAAGCGGCTTTTCAATAAAATCGTAGGCGCCTTTTTTGATGGCTTCCACAGCGGTATCTATATTTCCGTGTCCTGAAATCATGATGACAGGAACGTCTGGTGAAGTCTGCATCATTTTGTCCAGTACTTCCATGCCGTCCATTTCGGGCATTTTGATATCAAGCAAGACCACATCAAATTTCGATTCGGAAAAATGTTCCAGCCCGTCTGCTCCGTTTTCGGCCAGCAGAACTTCGTGCTTTTCGTATTCCAGGATATCTTTTAATGTGTTTCTTATGCTTTTTTGGTCGTCAATGACAAGTATTTTGGACATATTTAAGAGATGTTTATTACAGTTGACTTGAGATTATCTGAAGAATTGCTCCTTCTTTGAGTGCGAATGAGCACTGCCAGATTTCTTTAATTTTTAATTCTTCGGTAATAAATTTTACAATGATGCTGGCCGGTACGATGCTGTCCACCCGGTGTGGTTCCATCCCCGGCATCACTTTCCGTTCATCCGAGTTGGATGTCATCAGCTCTTTATGTACAAGTAATAGACGTTTTGGTTCCAGCAATAAAGAGGTGAGCTTTGAACTGTCCAGCAAAGGATAGAATTTTTTGGAAAGAAGAGCTGCCAGCGTATCGAAAGATCCGGATGAACCAACCATTTTCTTTACCGGAAATTGTTTGACTGCTTCAAAAAGCATCTCCAACTCTTTTTTGAGATGTTTTTGAATGGCCTTTATTTCACTCTCTTTGATTGGATCGGATGGGGTGAATTGTTCCAGCAGACGTGCAACGCCCAACTCAAAACTTTGTTTCCATGCCACTCCAAACCGGTTAGCGATGATGAATTCAATGCTGCCGCCCCCGATATCCATAATCAGAATGTATTCCTCATCCAGCGGATAAACCTGTCGGACTCCGTCAAAAATGGTTTGAGCTTCCTCATCTCCCTGGATGATGCGAATGGTAAGTCCCAATTCATTTTTAACCCTTTTTACAAATTCATGACCGTTATTGGCACTCCTTATTGCGGAAGTTGCAAAGCAAAAGATGCTCTCGACCTGATAATCGGAAATGGTAATCAGATGGGATTTAAGTGCTTCTACGCCTCTTTCCATAGCCTCGGAAGTAATGGTGGCTTTATGAATACCTCCTTTTCCCAATTTAGCAGGATTCTTCGATTCTAAAAGAATGTTGTAAGTCCCGTTTTCGGCAACTTCGGTGATCAAGAGGTTGAAGGTGTTGGTTCCCAGGTCTATTATGGCAATACGGTTGTGCTTCATGATATGTAAAGTATTTCTGATTACAAAGTTACAAATAATCATTGTGGTGGGGGTGTTTCGGTTGGTTAATTTTGCTGCGTATTAAATCTGTTGCTTTTTAGCCTGAATAATTCATGAATAAAGCAGGCTAAAATCTTGTTGTTTGAAGGAATGAAGATATAAGTCGAATTCTTAGATTCTGGTGTCGGATATGTCTTTCGTCAAAAAAACATGAAAAATATTGGAAAGACAGGCTTTGTTACCATCTTGTTTTACCGGGGTTCGTGTTTTTAAAAGCCGTAAGCCTAAGGTTTTGTGTAATAATGAATTGTTGATAGATGATAATTTGTACTTTTATTTTATATTTTTCACGCAGGGTTAAAATGTATTTATCCTTCGGATAACTTAACACTTGAGTTTATCTGGATATTTTGCACTTCAAAAACCATTTAAAAATGAAAAACAGGAAAGAGATCTTTCTGGCTGTTTTGATCATCTTCTTTTTTTTAACACAGTCGCATTCACAAGAGGTAATTTCAACTTCCGGGGGGGCAGGTTCGGTTAGTGGCGCAAGGGTATCATGGACTGTGGGAGAGCCGGTGACTGAGACAGTCCAGGGGGCAGGGGTTGCTCTGACACAGGGCTTTAATCAGGGAGATTTTCTGATTGTAACTACTATACAGCAGTGGGAGGGAGAGAATCAGATCCTTAAGATTTTTCCTAATCCTGCCGATAATATCATTAATGTCGTTTCAGATATTTCAGGAACAGAGAAAATGAACTATGCCATTCTTGACTTGAAAGGCAGAATACTGAAGGAGGGTGTAATTACACTGCCCGAATCGCAGTTAATAGTTAATGATTTAAAATCAGGTGTTTACTTTTTGAAATTGTACACCACTCTAAAAGAACAAGGGATTTATAGAATAATTAAAAAATAGAATTATGAAAAACTATTTACCTGTAATTATTTTCCTGTTGTCCACGTTAACCCTTTGGGGACAGGCACCTCAGTCATTAAAATATCAGGCTGTTGTAAGAAGCGCTGATGGTAGTATGGTTCTGGCATCTCAAAATGTTGCATTTAGAATATCGCTGTTGCAAGGGAGTATATCCGGATCTGAATCTTATGTTGAGACTCACGGTGTTACAACCAATGAGTTTGGCCTTGCTGTTTTTAATGTTGGTGAGGGAACTCCTGTTACAGGCACCTTTTCATCTATTGACTGGAGTTCGGGCTCATATTTTATGAAGGTCGAGATTGATCCGGAAAACGGAACTGCTTTCGAAGAAGTTGGTACAAGTCAGTTGCTAAGTGTACCGTATGCTCTGTACTCGAACACCTCAGAGAGGGCTGAAGATTTAAATACAAAGGTTGATCTGGTAAATGATAAACTGGGTCTTTCCAGTGAGGGACTGGTTTTGTGGAACAAGATGGGATCGGTTGATGAAGTGGAAAACAGCGAGACAGGTCCCGCCGGAACCATTTTGGGTGATGTCAATTTTGATAATGACGTTCGTTTTGGACAAGGATTAACGCCTAATACGGGTAATGCAAATAGTGGTGTGGACTTTCCGACTACTGTCGTTGATCCGGATAGGGGTAGTGTTGAGATGTGGACTAAATTTTATACCCCCCCTGCATCCGGAAGTTATGGAGTATATGGTTTTGTCAACGTAAATCACTGGAGTCATAATGTGATGAGCTTTACCTGGCATAACAGCGGTAGTATTTTGGATATGACGTTGACTTTTAACGGTACGGGTCGTAATGTTTCATTGGGTAGTTTTAGTCCTCCCCTCAACACGCCTGTCCATATTGCCTGTGTATGGGACCGGGACGGAATAGATGGTTCTGGGGATTATATGCGACTATATGTTGACGGCGAGGTGGTAGCAGCAAATAGTACTGATAATGATTGGGGAGCGGATAACAGCACAGGAGATTTTAGAGTAGCCACTCCATGGGATAACGACTTTGCTACTGATCGTTATTCTGTCGATAATGTGAAAATATGGAATTTTGCTAAAACAGATTTTGGAGATCGAGACAACGAGGCGGAAGAAATTCTTGTTGAACAGGTATTGAGTGATCCTGTAAAAGATCAGTCTGCCAGCGGTGTCACCTCTTACGGAACTGTTAACTCCAACACTGCAGGATATGGTGCAGCTCTATATATGACAGCTGATGGTAAGTATGAAGAGGCTAATGCAGGTTCTGCATCTACGATGCCATGCACAGCACTGGCTTTAGAAACGGATGCAGGAAGGAAAAGAATTTTGTTGCAGGGGAATATCCGTAATGATAGCTGGTCGTTCACACCCGGTGGATTGGTATATGTTTCTCCAATCAGTGGAGTAATTACACAGACCCCTCCCTCGGAAACAGGAGAACAGCTGCAGATATTGGGATACGCAATAAAAAGCAATGCGCTGTTTTTCAATCCCAATTTGATGCTTATAGAGATAAAATAAGAAAGACCAGATGTAAACCTGTTCAACCATAATAATTGTTGTGCTATGAAGAAAATATTACTGATTCATTTGTTTATTCTGTCGTCTTTTCTTGTTTTTGGTCAGACCACGGACAAAATTGCGGGTACTTCAATGGAGTCTGTTAATACAATAGGCAGTATATCAGTTGAGTCAATAAGCAAAGTTGGGAATATTTCTTCTCCTGGACTCTTTAAAAGCTGTAAGGAAATCAAGGATGCTAATCCGGAGGCTGTTGATGGCATTTATACTATTGATCCTGATGGAGAAGGAGGTTCCGAGCCATTTGAGTGTTACTGCGATATGACCACAGACGGCGGAGGGTGGACGCTGGTGCTGTTAAGCAATACCGCCATAGCAGGTTGTCCTCGTCCCTACTGGACAGAGGCGGTTAATAATGTTAACCTTAACGGGGCGCTTTCAACCGACATTACCTCATACGATCTGTTTCTGGGGGTAAGACACTGGAATTTTTTGGGATCCTCAGCAAGGCTTGACATGGGTGAATCCCCCTCAAACCTTGCTCACAGGGCATATTATGACTTTTCCCTTGATGAGAGTAATAACTATGCTCTGGTAATGTCAAATGAATCTGTTACTATACATACCGAGGGAACTGCAAGTCCTGGTATGTATACCTATCATAATGGCAGACCACTCACAACACGTGATGCTGACCATGATGCTTTTAGTAGCAATTGCTCTCACAATTATTATGAGTCAGCATGGTGGTACGGAGCTTGCATGAGTGGAAGTTTCTGGGGTGGAGGATTGGAAAGTTTCCAGGATGCCCCCTATTGGGACGGTTCGGGTACAGAACATTTTAATTACGGATCAATATGGCTTAGATGAAGTGGGCTGTTTTATCAGGCTAACCAACGATAATAGAAATAATGAAAAAATTATTACTGTTTTATTTGTTTTTTCAGCTATCCCCTCTGGCTTTTGGTCAGACTACAGGTAAGATAGGGGGTACTGAGAAAAATGCCATAATTAAAATTGGCGGAGTGCCTGTTGAGTCAATTGGTAGAATTGGCGATATCTCTACTCCTGTCCTCTATAAGAGCTGTAAGGAAATCAAGGTCGCCAATCCGGAAGCTGTTGATGGCATCTATACTATCGATCCCGATGGAGAAGGGGGTTCAGACCCCTTTGAGTGCTATTGTGATATGACTACTGATGGAGGGGGGTGGACGCTGGTGGGATACTACCGGAATCCTGCTACGGAAAATGCACCTGATGATCTGGATGACAGGGATTATGCATATTTTATGAAGGCGGGATTGGATGAGACTTATGGAAACCCGGAGTATATTGCCGATCCCGATAGTGAAGGAGCCTGGACGGACTGGCGCGTACTTAGAGGTGTGGCATGGCCACTTGAATTTGCAGTAATTATTCATCAATCCTCATGGTTTACTGGTTGGGAGGATCATGCTGCTAAAACAATATACAGGGTTAAAAGCAGAGATATTTTGCCAAATTACGGGACTACACAAGACTTGTCTTCTGGCGATAATCTTTATTATAGATTTGATTTCACCGGCAGTTGGGTTGATGTAGGATTAAGCTCTTCTTCTGTAAATTATATGTGGTATCCCCGGACTGTGGCAGGTTATTCACTTACTTTATTCCATGAAAGCAATTCTAAATATGTGGACAATAGCGAGCCAACGAATTTTCACTTTGGAGTGTTTTACGGGGGTGGTATTCCGGGGGGCGATAACTCATGGCATCACAGTGCTCGTTTTCTGGTAAGGTAGCTTGGTGTTGCAATTTAATACCGGTTCCCGGCGATTGTTATTTTGTGATAAAAAAAGGAGTTCTAAAAAATAGAACCCCTTTTTTTATATGCTTTTAATCTCCCGAATACCGGAACCATTTCCACAACTCTTTGTAATCGACCTTTTTACCGTACATGAGTATTCCTACACGGTAGATTTTTCCTGCAAACCAGGTGGTTGCTATAAATCCGCCAACAAGTAATGCCATGGAGAGCAATAATTGCCAAAGCGGTACATCAAACGGAATACGCGCCATCATGACAATGGGGGAGGTGAATGGTATCATACTGAACCAGAATGCTACATCACTGCCGGGGTTTCGGAAGGTCATCATGGCCACATAAAGGGATATGATGATGGGAATGGTAACCGGTAGCATGAATTGTTGCTGGTCGCTTTCGTTGTCAATAGCTCCTCCAACAGCCGCAAAAAGTGCCGAATAAAGAAGATACCCGCCAAAGAAATAAAAGATGAATAGCAGCAGTGTTTTTAAAGGCTCCAGGCTGTTTACCATCTCCAGAATGTTGTTGAAGTTGAAACCATCTTCCATGGAAGCTATTTGTTGCGCAGCCTCAGGATTCTGATCCTGCATCATTTCAATCTGGGCATGTGTTCCTGAAGGCATTTCTGAATCCGGGAAAAATGCTGCTTTTACACCGGTTACAATCAGTATGGTAAGCACTACCCAAAGTAAAATCTGTGTCAATGCCACCATGGCTATGCCCAGAATTTTGCCCATCATCAGCTGAAATGGTTTTACCGACGAAACAATAACTTCCACAATGCGGGAAGTCTTTTCTTCCATGACCCCTCGCATAACCTGCGTTCCGTAAATGAAAATAAACATGTAAGAGAGGAACGCAAATGCCATACTGACAAACATGGTTAACTCTGCAGAACTTTGCTTCTCACTTCCGTCTTCTCCAATTTTTACGGTTGGAATTTCGATGTTTATTTGGTTGATTTCCGAAAGAATATTTTCCAATCCCTCCATTTTATAAGTCTGAAGCTTTTGATTTTTCAAATGATCACGCAGACTTCGCTGAACGTACCCTTTTGCATCCATTGTGATTTGAGCATCGGAATACAGACGGATTGCTTCCGGATTTTTAAGTAAATTATCCTGAATAACCAGATAGGCATAATAACCGGATTCTTTGAAGTTGCTTCGAATCTCCTCTTCTGATTCTTCGTCCAAAAAATCGAACTTTAACAATTCCGTATTTTCAATTTGTCCGGAATAGAGATTGGTGTGATCAATGACTGCAATGGTCTTTACTTCATCGTCTTCCATAGATGCCAGCCAGGCCGGAACAACCATCATGGCCGCAAATAAAACAGGGCCAAGAATGGACATGATGATAAAACTCTTCTTGCGGACACGGGAGAGATATTCCCTTTCTATAATTAGCGATATTTTGCTCATGATTTCTGATTTTGGGAAGGTTGTTCTTTCTGATTAACTACCTGTATAAAAACATCGTTCATGCCGGGGAGTAATTCCTGACAACTGTGGATAGTGCAATGCCCTATAATGCCCGAAAGAACATTGTTCAGAGATTGATCTTCGCTCATTTTCACCTGAGCTTCGAAATGGTCATTTACGGCATTCAGGTTGCGAAGCTCGTAGTTGTCTTTCAGGATTTTTTCTACCTCTTCCCGTTGCCCCGAGAACTCAATGTTTACAAGGTTTTGACGATAGCCTCTTCGAATCTGCTCCGTCCGTCCTTCAATCATGGCCTTACCATTGTTGATGAGGGTGATGTGGTCGCACAACTCTTCAACAGAAGCCATATTGTGTGTAGAGAAGATAATGGTAGCCCCTTTTTGCTTGAGTTCAAGGATTTCTTCTTTGAGCAATGTGGCATTAACGGGGTCGAATCCGCTGAATGGTTCGTCAAAGATCAGTAGTTGTGGTTCATGAAGGATGGTTACGATGAACTGAACCTTTTGGGCCATTCCTTTGGAGAGTTCCTCCACTTTTTTGTCCCACCAGGGTTGAATTTCAAATTTCTCAAACCAGTACTTCAGCCGTTTGAGGGCGTCATTTCTTGAAAGCCCTTTTAAGCGGGCCAGATAGACCGCTTGTTCACCGACTTTCATCTTTTTGTACAGGCCACGTTCTTCCGGGAGATAGCCAATTTTCATAATGTCCGAATTGCGGAGCGGCTTTCCGTCAAAAAGAAGTGTGCCTTCATCAGGACCTGTAATTTTGTTGATTATCCGGATTAAGGTTGTTTTTCCTGCTCCGTTTGGTCCCAGCAGTCCATAGATGCTGTTTTCAGGGACGGAAATGTTTACATCATTAAGGGCCAGGTGGTTGGCAAATCTTTTTACGATGCCACTGGCTTCTAAAAACGCCATATGCTTATGGGTTTAGGTTGAACAATTAGTTGCTGTAAGACTGTAATAGTCTCAAAACCCCAAATTTAGTTAATATTTGGAGACTTCTAAAAAGATTTTTATGAATGTGGTACTATTATACATGGCGCTATTTCCCCCTGGGAATAAGCACAATACCATATTCTTTTTCGATGAACCGAAAATAATAATAAAGTTTGTAATTCAATTCCAGGCCGTAGTCCGCATTTGGATCATAATCAATGCGCGTTTGGTAAAAATCGCCATAGCGAAGGGGATTGCTGTGCCTGTTGTTCCATTCAGTTACGTAGCGTTGGTTCCAGTTTTCATAATACGGCTGCGAATAAAAGTTGGCCGATGGTTGGGTGGCCAACCAGGATTGAAAACGGGAATCCATTATGATAAGTTCATATTCTGTGGAATCTGCCGGTGTTTCGCTGTCCTGTTTTTTCAACTCAACCTGTTGGTCAGGGATATTTGCTTTTTTTGTGGTTTTGCAAGAAGTGGTAGAAATTGCGATCAGCCCCCCGGCAAAAAACAATGGCAACAGGTACGAAAAAAACTTAAATGATGTGATGTTGCGTAATTTCATGATTGTTGATTTTGATACTAAAAATAAAGCCCGCCTCCTGGTTTGTCAAGAGGTGGGCTGTTTGTTTTGTCAATGAGGGCTGAATGCTTTTTTCAGAGGCTTCCTTTTGTGCTGGGCAGCTGATTGTTGAGGTAATCTTTCCTGATGGCGGCTTTCAGAGCGCGGGCAAGCCCCTTAAAGATAGCTTCAATCTTATGATGTTCATTATTGCCTTTGGCTTTGATGTAAAGGTTTGCAGCCGCGGCATCAGAGAAACTTTTAAAAAAATGCATAAACATCTCGGTAGGTAAATCACCTACTTTTTCTCTTTTAAATTTTGTTTTCCACACCAGCCACGGACGTCCGCCAAAATCAAGAGCAACATGTGCCATGCAGTCATCCATGGGGAGCGAAAAACCATATCTCTCAATGCCTCTTTTGTCACCCAATGCTTTTTTAAATGCCTCGCCCAATGCCAATGCAGTATCTTCAATGGTGTGGTGCTCATCCACATGCAAATCACCATCAACCTGAATGTTTAGATCGCAGCCCGAATGCCGGCCTATTTGCTCCAGCATGTGATCGAAGAATGAGAGGCCCGTGTTTATAGAGCATTTCCCGGTGCCGTCAAGGTTCAGGTTGATTCGGATTTTTGTTTCGGAGGTGTTTCTCTCCACGCTGGCCGTACGTTCTTTTACAAACAGAAAGTTTACAATCTCCTCCCATTCATCTGAAAACAGGGCACAGTATTCATCAAGGTTTTGTTTGTTAAGTTGATCTTCTGCTTCTGATTTGTTTTTCAAAAAGATTCCTTTACACCCCAGGTTTTTAGCCAATTCGATGTCGGTAATGCGGTCTCCGATAACAAAAGAGTTTTGTAAATCGTAGGTGTCGCTCATATATTTGCTGAGCATTGCTGTCCCGGGCTTTCGTGTGGGTGCATCCTCTTCCGGAAAGGTGCGGTCTATGTGAATGTTGGCAAACTCAATGTTTTCACCTTTCAGTGTATCGAGCATTTTGTTTTGTGCCGGCCAGAAAGTTGCTTCAGGAAAAGAATCGGTTCCAAGGCCGTCCTGATTGGTTACCATTACCAGTTCAAAATCAAGGCTTTTGACAATGCTGGAGAGCGCTGTTATTGCTCCCGGGACAAAATCCAGTTTTTCCAGGCTGTCCACCTGGTAATCTGAGGGCGGTTCTTTTATGATGGTTCCATCACGATCGATAAAAAGGACTCTTTTTAAAACCGGTTGAGTGCTCATTGTTTTATGGTTTATTCCGAATTAAACAAAGGGATAAATTATAAATTTTTCAGCCATTTTTCCAGGTGGACTGTCCATTCAAAGGCAGGGCTCTCTTTTCTGAACCCAAATCCATGTCCTCCTTTCGGCAAAATTATTTCCTGCACCGGAACATTGGCTTTTCGTAATGCCCCGGCATATTGTTTTGTGTTATCTGCCGGCACAGAGCCGTCATCCTCTGCATGCAGGATAAAAGCAGGAGGTGTTTCAGATGTGACTTGCTTTTCGAGGGAGTAGAGATCAACCTGTTTGTTATCCGGATGTTTTCCCAGAAGGGCTTCTCTTGATCCCTTATGCGTTAGGCTATCTGTCATGGAGATAACAGGATACATCAAAATTGAAAAATCGGGTCTTGCCAATGGGGTGGCTTTGATATATGGCAGGTTGTGGTTGAAAAGGGTGGAAGCTGAGGCTGCCAGATGTCCTCCGGCCGAAAATCCCATGATGCCGACTTTGGTGGAATCAACCCCCAGTGTTGATGCATTTTTGCGGATGGTGACGATGGCTTGCCGGGCATCCGTAAGTGGTATGGTGGATGCGTTGTCGAAGAGCGATTCATCAGGAAGCCTGTATTTTAGCACAAATGCCTGATACCCCAGTTGAGAAAGCCATTTTGCCACCTGCAGGCCTTCATGTTCGTACGCCTGATATCTGTACCCTCCACCGGGGCAAATGATGATGGCAGGTGCCGGTTGGCCGGAGTCTGAACCGAAAAACCATAATTCAGGTGTTGTAATATTGGAAACTATTGCAGAGCCACTTGCCGAGGTACTCCATACTTCCCCGGTATTCGGTGTCTTGTTTCCCGGAGGAGTGTCTTGATATAGCGGAATGGATTGATCTTGTGCCATTGCATTCAGCATCATGCTTGCGATAAATATTATTGATAAATATATGCGCATACTTGATTGTGTTAAAAATGGATTAGCTTAATCCGTCCAGTGCTTCAATTAATTTCCTGTTCTCCTCAGGGGTTCCCACTGTTATACGGAGACATCCTTCGCAGAGAGCAACATTAGAGCGGTCGCGAACAATGATTTTTCTGTCCACAAGATAATTATAAATTTTCTTTGGTTCCGGGGTTTTAAGCAGAACGAAGTTGGCATCGGTTGGGTAAACTTTTTGTACGAATTTTTTGGTTTTTAATGTGTTTATTAGTACGCCACGTTCTTCGAGAAGCTGTTTTACCCATTTACCCATTGTGTCATTTTCGGAGAGTAGTTCCAATGCTTTTTGCTGTGTGAGAATGTTGATATTGTAAGGGTATTTAATCTTGCTAAACACGTTTATTATTTCCTTTTGGGCAAAAGCCATGCCCAGTCTGATGCCTGCCATGCCCCAGGCTTTGGAAAAAGTTTGTAGGATTATCAGATTGGGGTATTGTTTCAGCTTTTTCAACCAGCTTTTGTCGGGGGCGAAGTCGATGTATGCTTCATCCAGTACCACAATGCCGTCAAATCCGTTCAGTACATTCTTTACCTCCTGTGGGTTGAAACAGTTCCCGGTTGGATTGTTAGGTGAACAGAGGAAAATGATTTTTGTGTGTTCATCTGTAGCTTCAAGCAGAGCTTCTGCGTCCAGCTCGAAATCAGGTGTGAGCAGAACTTTTTTTACCTCAATGTTATTGATGTCTGCGGATACCTGATACATCCCATAGGTGGGAGAAATGGATACAATATTGTCTTTCCCGGGTTCACAAAAGGCTCTGATGGCAATATCAATGGCCTCATCACTTCCATTTCCCAGAAAGATGCTTTCTTCATGTATTTCTTTGATTTTTGAAATTCGTTTTTTCAATTCTCGTTGGTAAGGGTCGGGGTATCTGTTAAATGGGGCGTTGAAGGGGTTCTCGTTGGCATCAAGAAATACGGCTGCCTCTCCGCTAAACTCATCACGTGCAGAAGAGTATGGCTTTAAATTGCGGATATTGGGACGTAACAGGTTGTTTATTGATTTCATGTTTTTATTTACTAAACGTGTTTAGAATAGAAATTTATTTTTGGTTTTTAATGGTTTGCCAATGTCGGGGACTTTCGGGGATGCTCTGGGTAAGGACAAACAATTTGGATTCCGGGTATAGGGTCTTTTGACGTTCGTGGTTTTGTATTGGCGAAGGTCTATGTCTTGTTCAATGCATCCATCCTCAGCGATACAGCCATTTTGTGAGCTTCGAGTTCCTCTGCTTCGGCCATTGTCTCAATTACAGGGCCCAGTTTCTGCAATCCGTCTCCGGAAATTTCCTGAAAGGTTATTTTTTTGCTGAAACTGTCGAGATTCACACCGCTATAAGCTCTTGCGTAACCGTATGTGGGAAGAGTGTGATTGGTTCCAGAGGCGTAATCACCGGCACTCTCAGGGGTGTAATTTCCCAGAAATACAGAACCGGCATTGTTGATCTTTTCGGCTGCGTCACTATAATTTCGTACTGAAAGGATCAGGTGTTCCGGAGCGTAAAGGTTCGTGAAGTCAAGCATCTCAGTCTGATTCTTAAGTAGAATTAATCTGCTGTGATTCAGTGCTTTTTTCGTTGTTTCTGCCCGTGGCAATGTTTTTAGCTGCTTTGTTATTTCTTTTTGTACCTCAGCAATTAGTGGTTCTGAGTCGGTAACCAGTATTGCCTGACTGTCCGGTCCGTGTTCTGCCTGTGAGAGTAAATCTGATGCAACGAAGCCTGCATTGGCAGAGGCATCTGCCATAACCTCAACTTCCGAAGGTCCGGCCGGCATGTCAATGGCTACTCCATCAAGAGTTACCAGTTGTTTGGCAGCTGTTACAAAACTGTTTCCCGGACCGAAAATTTTGTCAACGGCAGGGATGGTTTCCGTGCCATAAGCCATGGCAGCGATTGCCTGGGCTCCGCCAGCTTTAAATATACTGGTGATTCCCGTCAGATGAGCAGCAAATAAAATTGCCGGGTGTATTTTCCCCTGCTTGTTCGGCGGAGTGCACAGTACAATTTCTTTGCATCCGGCAATGGAGGCGGGGATTGCCAGCATCAAAACCGTTGAGAAAAGGGGCGCTGATCCTCCTGGAATATATAAGCCTACTTTTTCGATGGCCGTGCTTCGTTGCCAGCAAACCACACCCGGGGCAGTTTCAACTTTGTTTACTGTATGTTTCTGACTTTCATGAAACTTACGAATGTTGATGACTGCCTCATTGATGGCTCCTTTAAGTTGATTGCTGACATTCAGGCATCCCTGGCGAATCTCTTCTTCACTTACTCTGAAAGATTCAATCTCCACACCGTCGAACCGGGAGGTGTAATCTCTTAATGCCTTGTCTTTGTCTTTTTTGACTGCCGTCAGAACAGGTCGGATTTTCTCAATGACCTCCTGTTGGTTGCTGATGGCCCGGGTGGTCAGTTGCTGCCATTGGTCCCGGGCCGGATATTTTACTATTTCCATGGATTCAGGGAAATTAATTGTCTATAAAATCATTTTTTCGATGGGGATTATCAGGATTCCCTGGGCTCCGTTTTCTTTTAACTGACCGATAACGTCCCAAAAATGGTCTTCTTTGATTACGGAGTGTACGCTGCTCCATCCTTCTTGTGCCAAAGGCAGGACAGTAGGACTTTTCATTCCCGGGAGGATCTCAATAATCTTTTCGAGGTTTTCGTTGGGTGCATTCAGCAGGATGTATTTGTTGCTGTTGGAAGCCATTACGGCATTGATGCGGAAAATCATTTGATCCAGAATAGCCCTTTTTTCAGGAGACAGATCTCCGCTGGAGACCAGCACTGCCTCTGAATCCATTACTTTTTCCACTTCTTTGAGGTGGTTGGCTACCAATGTACTTCCGGAACTGACAATGTCAAAGATGGCATCTGCCAGGCCTATTCCCGGTGCAATCTCTACGGATCCGGCAATCTCATGGATTTCGGCATTGATCTTCTTCTCAGCAAAGAATTTCTTCAGAATTTCCGGATAGGAGGTGGCTATCTTTTTGTTCTCGAACCATGAGAGACCGGTGTACTCCTGTTCTTTGGGTATAGCCAGAGACAGACGACACCTGCTGAAACCAAGTTCTTTTTCCGTGGTCAGGTCAAATCCTTTTTCCAGTAATTCGTTCTGTCCCACAATGCCAATGTCGGCCACTCCGTCGGCTACTGTTTGCGGAATGTCATCATCCCGAAGGAACAAAACTTCCATGGGGAATTTAGTGGCAGATGCTACTAAACGGCCGTTACCCAGGTTAAACTTTATGCCTGCTTCCTTTAGCAGGTCCCGGCTGTCTTCAAATAAACGTCCTTTCTTCTGGAGCGCAATTCTTAATCTTGTTTCCATAATAGTATTGTAAATTTTTAATTTTTCAGCTTAATGATCCCCGTCGGAAAACAAAAAAGGCTTACCCGACGAGGTAAGCCTTTTACAGTTATATTATTGCATAGTACAACCAGCCCACCCTCGCTACGTGAGGTAGAAATGATGATGAGCATGATGGTGTACTGAAAAAATCATATTTTTTTCGCTTTTTTGATAATAATATGATACAAAAGTAGGTGCTTTTGAGATAAAATCAAATTTTTTCTGAAAAATTTTATTAGGCCTGGATAATGTCAGATTGTATTAAAGTCCGGCGTGGCGCGCGTATTGCTTGTCCTCTGCTTTGATGTGATTGGAAATCCAGTTCTTGATAAAGTTGGTTACCTCAATAGACAGGAGCATTTTTCCGGTGGAAAATTTCTCATAAAATTCGGTTGCCTTCTCAATGAATTCCCCGTGTTCCTGTTGATGTCTTTCCAGTCCGGGGAAATGAATCGAGCGCATATACTCCTCTTCATTGGAAAAATGCACCTTTGCATAATCCAAAAGCCCCTTTATCAGACCGGTAAGTTTTTCTTTTGAGCTCCCGTCAGCCAGCCCCTGGTAAAAATCGTTCAGGATGGCAATCCATTTTTGGTGTTCCTGGTTCAGGGTTTCATGGCCTACAGAAAGATCTTCAGTCCATTTAATTAGCATTCGCTTTAGTTTTAGATTGTAAAAAAAATGGTGAGGGAGGGAAGCTGCAATTATACAAATTTAAGGAGATGATAGTTGCGGAGACAAGCAATATTTACATAAAAATATCATTGTTTTGAGCTTTATTTTCCTGATGAAGATTTGCTGACGGGGATAATAGTCGGTGAAAATCGTTACTTTTGTGTTTGATAGAAGGGTGGCGTTAATTAGAGTCTGTCCATAAACTAAACGTTTTTCACGTGTTTGAGATAGAAGGTTCAAATTCAAGGCGTGTGAAAAAACTAAACCGCAGAATACTAGTGTCAAGTCAAGTGAAGAATGTCGGGTAAGCCGCCACTATTTTTCACCTTGTGCAAATCAACAAAAAAGTAAGCATAGCCATAGCTACGTGAGTCTTTTTTTTGAGAAGCACAAGGTAGAAAGAGCAAGGTTTGGCCCGTCAGACTATGCTTGACTTGACACTAGTGTATTTGAGGATTTAGATTTTGAGCAACAACGCAGAAGTTGGACTTTATAGACAAACACTAATTAGCCTCTATTAACCAATGTCTTGTTCTGTCAGTTTTAAGTTAAAAAAGATATTATATGAGAATTCTTCAGTTTGTTCCCAATACGCTTACCAGTTTGAATTTGTTTTTTGGTGCCACCGGTATGATGCTGGCTTTTCAGGGGCGTCCTGATCTTACTGCCTGGTGTATTCTGTTAGCGGCATTTTTTGATTTTACCGATGGATTTGCTGCACGCATGTTGAAAGCTTACAGTGATATAGGAAAAGAATTGGATTCCCTGGCCGACTTAATAAGTTTTGGCCTTGCTCCTGCGGTGGCTTATATCAGTCTTTTACATTTTGGGCTGACAGGAAGTTGGACCTTTAGCTTTTTTACTCATAATTTTGCTACTCAACTGCTATTGTTGGCCCCTTTTGTACTGACAGTTTTTTCTGCTCTTCGTCTGGCCAAGTTTAATCTGGATACACGACAGACAGAATCCTTTCTTGGACTTACGACCACAGCTACCGGGATGTTTTCTGTTTCTTTGATTTACCTTATTTATACGAGGGGAGCTAATTGGGAGATGCTCGCGACTCCCTGGTTTGTGCTTCCGGTTATTGTTGTTTTTTGTGCCCTGCTGGTGAGTGAAATCCCAATGTTCTCACTTAAATTTAAGAATTTTCATTTTCAGCGAAACATTTCGCGGTATTTGTTAATCCTGATAGGGTCGGTATCCGTACTTTTCTTTGGAATCGGAGGAATTGCATTTACTGTGTTGGGGTATCTTTTGTTTTCATTGGTAAATTGGTTGCGTAGGGCATAAAAAAGGCCATCTGTTAAAGACAGCCTTTTGTGGGTTATGTAATGCAATTGCCACCTGGTTCAAAACCTTACTTAATGTCTGTCCATAAAGTACCATTTGCTTCGTTACGCATGCCGCCAAAATACTCATCCCGATTGTGCTTTTTGTTGGTTTTCTGTTCAAAAAACCTTACAAAAGCAACTTCGGGACTCCGTTTTTTGCGGCTTCGCAAGCCCCCAAAGAAAAATCGGGGCAGGCTTTGCAACTGGCACTTTCTGACCAGACACATGACTGTTTACAAACTTTCCCGACTTTATAGACAGGCACTATTTAATCAGCTCAAGCTCTTTTACATTTACGTTCAAAGTCGATTTGATGTCGCCATCTTTTCCTTTGTAGCCTTCGCTGGTGGGAACGCCTTCAATCAACACTTTTTTCCCTTTAGTAAGAAATTCCGCCACTTTGGTGCTTTGTCCGTCGTTTTTCCACAATACAGCACGCACCCATTCGGTCCGTTCTACTTTGTTTCCTTGTTGGTCTTTGTAATCCATTGAAACGGCAACATCGAAATTGATGGCTTTCTTTTTGCCTACTTCTTTGATTTCGGCATCATGTCCGAGTGCACCGGACAGAATCATTTTTAACATGACAATTTATTTAAGGGTTAATAAAAAAGGGCATAACTTGTCAGCACTATATGTTTGTAAATCTATGAATTAGTTTTTTAAAAGTCCAGTTTTAGATTGATTTATACATTTTGGTAACGTCTGATGATTCGGTTATTTTAAGATATTTATCATTCATATGCCGCGTTGTTAAATTTATCTTTGTATTTATCTGCTTTATTGTCTTTGGTTTGAATAAAGGAGCTCTTTAAAAGGTGGGATTTTACCTTTCAGAAAAACACATGAGGCTAATTTGACAAAACAGAGTTGTGTTTTTTTAAGGCAGAAGGTCTTTGAATAACAGCCACGGGGCATGTCATGGAGGTTTGGTTCCAGGCATGCAATTTTTTAATAAGAAGTCTGTAAAAGCAGAATCAGCATGGGTTGTTTTAGTGTTAATTGTTTGAAATATATATAATTGTCCGTTTTGTTTATATGGTAGGTTAGTAATTAAAAGAGGCTATAGTTTAAAATTACGTTTTTGCAATTAGAGATTCCTTCCGGCGTTGCCCTCCCCCCTGCGGTGTGGCGTTTTCAATGCGAGGGCTCAGGCCGAAGCAATCTTTAAACATCCACACGCAACTATTAACTTAAGCATTAAAAGATTCTATACAAATGAGAACTAATTATTTATTGTTTTTAATTTTGGTTATGAGTTTATGCTCATGTGAGCACAAGGTGGTCACCCAATCCAATTTGGCTTTTGTGAGTGATGAAGTGAAAAGTTCCACTATTGAAGCTTTGAAAAACAATTATCCGGATCTTGAATTGCGGATTGAAAGAGGAGTGAACCATGCGGCCTCTCTTTGGTATGAGGAGGATGGAACGCCATCTGATTTTAAAGCGTTTTGCGAGGAGCATTTCGTGAGTGATGAGGAAGAACGCAGGATTCTGTTTGATAAGATTAGTCGAAATCTGGAAATCCTGAATGGTCATTTCAATATGATTTCCCTGGAGTTACAGGAACCGTTACATTTAAAGTATGGCGAGATTAAACCAATTGATGAAACTTTTGGTGGGTTTAATCCCTCTGCTCACCTTCAGGAGGATTTGTTCGCCGGGAAAATTGCTTTTGAAGTGGCACTTAATTTTCCGTTTTATTCGCTTTCGGAGAAAAAGGAGTTTGCGAAAGAGTGGACCCGTCTTGACTGGGCTTATGCCAGAATGGGTGATGTTTTTACTTCCAGAATTCCCGCTCATCTGAAGCAGGAGGTATCACGGGTAGGATCCAATTCGGATGTGTATATCAGTCAGTACAACATCTATGCAGGTAATTTGGTGGATGAGGCAGGTAATCGTCCTTTTCCTGAACACATGGTGCTACTTTCCCATTGGAACCTTCGTGATGAATTGAAGGCCAATTATCCGCTCGGGAATGTGGGGTTGCAAAAGCAAAAAATGATCTATCAGGTGATGAAAAGGATTATTTCACAATCGATTCCTAACGATGTCATTAATAATGGCGAGTTCCTGTGGAATCCTTACACAAATCAAGTTTTTGCGAATGGCTCTGAAGTAACCCTCGATTCTGAGCCTGATACGCGATATCAGCAGATTGTTAATAATTTTCGGGCACTAAGAGCAATGGATGCTTATACTCCACTGGATACCTACATTAAAAGAAAGTTTGAAGGGGAAATGGAGATTTCGCAGCCGGAGGTGGAGGCACTTTTTGTTGAGTTTCTGGAATCGGAGGTGTTGAAAGAGGTGGGAACGCTGATCAGTGAGCGGTTAGGACGTCCTTTGGAACCATTTGATATCTGGTACGACGGGTTTAAAGCCCGCAGCAATATCAATGAAGAACATTTGACCGCTCAAACACGAAAATTGTATCCTGATGCGGCTGCTTTGGATTCCGATTTACCTGACCTGCTTATCAAACTTGGTTTTCCTGCGGAGAAAGCACATTCCTTGGGCGAAAAAATTACCGTAGATCCGGCACGGGGCTCCGGTCACGCATGGGGTGCAGCAATGAAAGGACAGCAGTCTCACTTACGCACCCGAGTGCCTGAGAGCGGAATGGATTATAAAGGATACAATATTGCAATACACGAATTTGGCCACAACGTGGAACAGACTTTGTCCTTGTACGATGTGGATTATTATATGCTGAATGGTGTGCCCAATACTGCCTTTACAGAAGCTTTGGCTTTTATCTTTCAAAAACGGGATCTTCAGCTTCTTGGACGATCAGATAAAAGCCCTGAACAAGAAGCATTAAAAACGCTTGATGTGCTGTGGTCCACTTATGAGATAATGGGCGTTTCTTTGCTTGATATGCGCGTCTGGAAATGGCTGTATGAGCACCCCGATGCAACAGCTTCAGAGTTGAAAGATGCTACTGTTACTTTGGCCAAAGAAATTTGGAATAATTATTATGCACCGGTTTACGGGATGAAGGATGAGCCTGTTTTGGCAATTTATAGTCACATGGTAAGTTATCCATTGTATTTATCTGCATATGCGTATGGAAATATCATTGAGTTTCAGTTGGAGCAGTATTTGACGGAACAAGACTTTGCTGAAGAGGTTCAGCGAATCTTCAGGCAGGGACGGTTAACTCCCAATCAATGGATGATGGAAGCGGTTGGAAGTCCCATTGATGTTCATCCTATGATTGAAGCAGCCAAAGAGGCATTGAAACAGATCTGACAGAACAATTATTTCATTTCAAACCGCATACTTCCGTTGAAGATGCGGTTTTTTTCATTTTAGCAGGTTGTTGAAAAATCAAATCAGGAAATATCTTTTATCAATTAAAAACAGAAGTCTGTGGTTTTTTAGTTGACAATGGTAGGCTCTGTGGATATATTCGCTTGAAATAGAAATAATAACAAAATATTAAGCCATGGAGAATAAAATGAATTTTACCGTTTTGTTGTTACTCCTGATGCTCCCGATTACGGTTACCGGTCAGGGATTCCTGGAGCGGGTAGCAAGGAAAGCCTCGGAAAAAGTTGAACAGAAGGCAGAAGAAAAAGCCGATCAAAAACTGGATGAGAAAATCGATGAAGGGTTCAATAGTCTGGAAGAATCTGTAGATAATGGAGAGGAAGAAGCAGCAGCTCCCGGAGAAGAACGTTCGCGCAAAAAAATGAGTGCCCTGATGGAAAAAATGGGTGTGTCATCAGAGCCGGTACCCATTTCAGACAGTTATCATTTTTCCTCTAAAATGAACATGCATTATAAAAACATGGACAATCGCGGACAGGTAACCGATGAGGGCGATGTGGTGACTTATTTATCACCTGGGGAGAAGAATTTTGCATATGAGTTTATCTCCGGAAATCCGTCTCATCGGGAAGGACCTCAAAAGGGCATTTTTATTATGGATTATGCCAATGGAGCCACTATTATATTGTCGGATGATAATGGTGAGAAGACAGGGGTTGTCTATGGGATAAAATTTTTTGATGAGGCCATAGAGGATGATTCGGAAACCTATGAAGAGGAGACAGAGGATTCGGATCTTTATGATTCCCGGTATAAGAAAACGGGTAGAACAAAAATGATTGCCGGTTGTAAATGTGAGGAATATGCGTTTGATACAGAAGTAGATAAAGGGAGTTTCTGGGTGACAAAAGAAGCGGAGTGGAAAGCGAATGATACTTTTTCGTCGATTTTCAAGGCAGGCTTGTATTCACATGGCATATACAACGGGATGATTATGGAGAGTGAAAGTTTAGACAAAGAAACGGGAGAAACGAATATGATGCAGGTAACTGAGTTGAATGATGCTGCATCGATTCGCTTTGTGCCGGGAGATTACCAGCTTACCAATCTGGGGTCTGTAAACTTTAACAATAAGGATGAATCCCCGGAGGATGAGTAAATATAAAAACAGACAGGTCCGGCTGAGGGCCTGTCTGTTGGCTTAAATCCTTTTTTGGGGGGAAGCACACAGGATTTGAGGTCTTTTTATTTTGCAGGGTTAACCCCCTCACTGGTCATGATTATTCTTTTTAGTGTTCCATCGGGGTTATAATAAAGGTAATCTACACAAACAGATCGTCTGAAGCTGCCTCCCTGAGTTGGAATACCGCCATTGTGGTAAATGAAATAATCATTTCCTTTGTACTCCAGAATTGCCTGATGGTTGGTGTTGCTGTTTCCGGCAATTTCATTCAAAATCCCTTTATATTCCCAGGGACCTTCGATGCTTTTGCTCATGGCATATGCTGTTTTCTCAGGGAACTCATAAGCATAGGTCAGGTAATAATAATCTCCTTTCTTATGGATATAAGGGGCTTCAGTGAAATTTGGAAGTCCTTCAACTTCTTTGATGGGACCTGCCAGTTCAATCATGTTCTCTTTCAGTTTTGCGTAGTAGCATTTGGTGTTCCCCCAGAACAGCCAGGGAGTGCCATTGTGATCGATGAAAACAGTGGGGTCTATGTCGTCCCAGTCAATATCAATATCCGTGGTCATATTATTTGTAATAAGTGCGGAACCGATGGCATCTTTAAAGGGGCCTGTGGGAGATTCGGCAACTGCAACACCAATGGCTTTCCCGGCTTTCCCATCCACATCTTTATGATGTACTGTGACGTACCAATAAAACTTTCCGTCTTTCTCAATAACTTCTGCTGCCCATGCATCTCCGCTGGCCCACTTAAACTCAGTGACAGGGAAGGCAGATTCCTCTCTCCAGTTAACCATATCTGTGGAGGAGTAGATGAGCCATTCGTTAAGATTGTAAAAGTGAAAATCGTGCGCTGCTTCGTCATGGCCTGCATATAGATAAACGGTGTCATTGTGAACAATGGCAGCCGGATCGGCGGTATGCTTTTCTGTAATAACGGGGTTTTGTGCATTTACCTGCAGGCTAAACCCCAGAATTGCTGTCCAAATCAGAGATCTGTTTTTTAATTTCTTTATTGCCTTCATGACTCAGTTTTTCAGTTTCTTTCACAAGATTAAAGAAAATTGATGAGTCATCTGATGGCCCAAAACAGAATTACCATTTTGTCCTCCTGAATTCATTATTTATACCGGTGATGGTATGGTGTTAAGCAACAAAAACTGAATGGAAGCAAAAAAATTAGCATTATCGTTTTATGCTGCCCCGGGAGAAAGAAAACCAGATTCCTGCAATTGCAATAAGTGCAAAGGTGATAAAGCCATATTGCATGGCTATCAGAAATGTTTCGTTTTCTATGATATCTACTGCTTTGCCGCTAAATAAAAGGGCAAAAAAGAATGTGGCAATTGTCATGCTTGTTATTTGGCCCACTACACGCATAGTTGCCGCAGTTCCTGAGGCCAGACCATATTTTGTTTTATCGACAGAACTCATGATGGTGTTCATGTTGGGTGAGGAGAACAGTGCAAAGCCAAGACCGACCCAGATTAGCAGGGCTACGATTCCCCAAAGTGGTGTGTTTTCATTCAAAAAGGCAAAGGCAGCCAGTCCCAGCGTGCACATGGTCATGCCAATGGTGGCCAGATAACGGGGTTGAATTTTATCTGAAGCGCGTCCTGCAACCGGCGAAAATACTGCCATCATGATGGGTTGCGCTACGAGGATGATGCCTGCATCCCGGGGACTTAACCCCTGGATTTTCTGGAGATAAAGGCTAAGTAAAAAGACAATGGCAAAAGTGGCGCTGTAGTTGATAAGCGCGGCGAGGTTAGAAAAGGCAAACAGTCGGTTTTTTGTGAATAGTTCCGTCTGAATTACTGGGTTTGTTGACCGTGATTCAATGCTCCAGAAAATGATTAATGCAAGCACTCCCAGTGCCATAAGGGTCCATCCGGTAACCTCGGGAATAATGGAAGAGCCATAAACCAATGATATCAATCCGGCTATATAAAATATCAACCCTTTAAGATTAATTTTTTGAGGTTGAGAATCTTTAGGCACTTTATCTTTTCCGAGGAAAACCCAGGTGATGGTCACAACCAGAATTCCTATTATAAAAGATGTATAGAAAATAGATCTCCAGCCAAGTGATTGGGTCAGAAGTCCTCCTGCAAATGGACCAAAGGCAAGTCCCAGATAAACAGCAGAGGTGGATATTCCTAAAACTCTTCCGCGTTGATTTATGGGGAAGCCGGACACTAAAATGGCCGGACCGGTTGTGCTGGATAGTGCGGCCCCGGCTCCCTGCATTAGTCTGAAAATGATTAGCCAGAGCCCGGATGGAGCCATAGCGCAAAGTAAAGAGGAAATGGTAAAAAGGAGCACCCCCGCTTTGAACAATCTTCGAATGCCTGTTAAATCGCCCCAGCGTCCTACCGGAAGTAACAGAATAGCCATTGCAAGAAGAAATGCAGTAATGACCCAGCTGAGGGTTACGGCATCCAGTCCGAAACTTTTTTCTATGGCCGGCAAAGCAATGTTGATGGAAGAAATTAAAAAGGTTCCCATGAACGAGGTGATGGCTACAATTGCCAGGATGGATAGTTGTTTGCGTGTCCAGGTCATAAAAAAGATGATTGTTCCTGACAAATATAGAAACAATCATCTTAATTAAAAGAAACCGGCATTATTGATATGGTTGTTATTTACCAATAAAACAGGGTTCCGTCGGCTTTGCGGTTGACTGGCAAGCTTGCCGGATTGTACGGGAATTTTTCTGCCGCTTCTTCGTCAATGTCCACTCCAATTCCGGGAGTGTCGTCAATGTACATGTAGCCGTCTTCAAAAGTGTAATTGGTTTTGAATACCTCATTGACAATTTCTTCATGAGGCATGTACTCCTGGATTCCGAAATTATTGATGGCAAAATCGAAATGCAGTGCCGCAGCCATATTTACCGGGGATAAATCGGTGGCCCCATGGAATCCTGTCTGGACATGATAGATGGAGGCAAATGCGGCCACTTTTTGGAGATGCGTGATTCCTCCCCCATGTACAATCGGCATCCGGACAAAATCGATGAGCTGTTTTGAGATAAGCGTCGTATAATCATATACAGAATTGAAAACTTCTCCAATGGCGATTGGGGTTGTTGTGTGCTGACGAACAATTTCTAACCCTTCCTGAAGTTCGCCTGTTACGGCGTCTTCCATCCAATAAAGATGAAATGGCTCCAACTCTTTTCCCAATCGTCCTGCTTCTATGGGCGTCAGACGGTGATGAACATCGTGTAAAAGAAGAAGGTCTTCACCGAAGTGTTCTCTGACTTTGCTAAACAGTTTAGGAGCCCAGTTTAGGTATTTGTGCGTATCCCAGAAGTCCTCCTTAGGAAGTCCCTTGCCGGCAGGTTCATATTTTTCCCCTTTTTTGGCCACCCCGTAAGTGTGATCCAGTCCGGGAATTCCCGATTGCACGCGAATGGCTTTAAAGCCCTGATCAACTTCGTGAGCTACACTTTCCAGTGCATGATCCAGATCTACCCCGTTGGCATGGGCATATACCATTACCCGGTCCCGGCTTTTTCCTCCCAGAAGATTGTAAAGAGGGGTGTTCAGCATTTTGCCTTTGATATCCCATAATGCCATGTCGATGGCGGATATGGCAGTCATCGTAACAGCACCTCTTTTCCAATAAACACCACGGTAGAAATAATGCCAGATGTCTTCGATGTTCCGGGGGTCTTTCCCGATCAGCGCAGGAATGCAATACTCCTTAAGGTAGGTTGCTACTGCAAGTTCCCGTCCATTAAGTGTTGCATCGCCCAAACCATATACGCCTTGATCGGTATATATCTTTAAAGTGACGAAGTTCCTGCCGGGGGAACAAACAATCACTTTTGCATTGGTAATTTTCATGATATTTTTTTTTGATGTTTTAGAATCAGCTGGCAGGACTAAAATCCAATGGAGTTTCCTCCGTCAACAGGCAGGACAGCTCCTGTGATGTAGCTGGCTGCATCCGAAACCATGAACAGGGCTGCAGAGCCAACTTCTTCCGGATTTCCCATCCGTCCCATCGGCGTTCGTGAGAATACCTTTTGCTTGCGTTCGGGGTCACTGTCCAGCGCTTTGCCTGACATTTTTGAATAAATGAATCCGGGGGCAATGGCATTTACCCTGACTCCCTTTGGAGACCACTCCACTGCCATGGCTCTGGTCATTCCTTCTACTGCCGTTTTTGCTGCGGTATAAGCGATTACCTGCGGTATCCCGTAAATGGCTGCCATTGAGCTGATATTGAGGATAGCGCCTGATTCATGCTTAATCATTTTGCGGGCGACCTCTCTGGATAATGAGAAGATTACATTTTGGTTGATTTCGATGACTCTTTTGAATTCTTCATCTGTGACATCCAATGCGAATTTTTTGAGATGGATTCCTGCGTTATTAACCAGGATGTCCAAATGCCCGTATTTTTCTTCCAATGAATTCACCAAAGCAGGGATCTTATCCAGTTCTGCCAGGTTGAAGAGTTCATAACCGGATTTGTCTCCAAATTCATTTTTTGCTGCATTCAGGTTTTCCTCATTCAGGTCGATGATGATGGTGAAAATTCCTGCATCAATAAATGTTTTGGTAATTGCTTTTCCCAGGCCGGTGGTTCCACCTGTGATGATTGCTGTTTTTTGCTTTGTCATAATTTATACGTTTTAATTATTAAACTCTAACCTGCATTATTCACAAATTATCTATTGCGATGTCCAACTATCGACAAAATACCAGCGTCCTCGCTAAATATGATTTAAAAATAGGTCACTATTTCCTGCGCCAAATTTGCCTGTGGTTGCTTGTATTTCTTGATATTTGAACATCTCATAACGAAAACTTATGAATAAAGCAGGCTAAAGAAAATAGGCTGCCTTCTGAATCCAGATTCCTATTCACCGTGTGGACGAACGGTTGATTAGTTTAAAGTCCAGCGATTCTTTTTTTGTGGTTTTAATTTTGTTTTGAATCAGATCGATGATGGTTTCAACTGCTCTTTCCCCCATTGCAATCCCCGGATATTCCACTGTGGTGAGTTGTGGTGTAAATAGTGAAGCAAAAGGATCATTGTTGAATCCGGATACCTGAATTTGACCTGGTATTAGAATGTTGTTACTTTGAAGATGGTTGATAATGGCAATGGCGCAGGTGTCATTGGCCACAAAGATCCCATCAGGCAATGGGTGCATTTGAAGTATCTTTGCTGCAGCCCGGATTCCGTCTTCAACGCCCAGATTGGTTTGCCAGAGGTTGTCGGTTGAGTAAGAGAGGTTAAATTCTTTAAGTGCAGCTTTGAACCCTTCCAGTCGTTCTTTATATACCCTGAGTCCGGTGTTTCCGGTAATGTGAAGCAACCGGGTGGCTCCTTTTTGTAACATGATTCTTGTTAGTTCGTAGCCTGCCCGATGATTGTCAATGGTAACACTGCTGAAAGGATGTGGATCTAAAGGGGCTCTGTCAAAAAAAAGTACGGGAATACTTTTGGCTAAAAAAGGTGCAAAATGTTCTATGTGGCCTGTCTCTGCAGATGTTGAGACCAACAGCCCATCCACCCGGTGGTTAAATAGCAGTTGTGCACACTCTTTCTCTTTTTCCAAAGTTTCGAAAGACTGCATTATGATGAGGTGATACCCCAGTTCTACTGCCGATTTTTCCATCCCGGCAAGAACGGTTGACATGAAATTACTGTCCAGTCGCGGAACAATAACGCCCAGAGTGAAGCTCCTGCTGGTTCGAAGACTGCTGGCAAGAGCATTGGACCGATATCCCATTTTTTGCGCAGTTTCCTGGATTTTTTGACAGGTCTTTTTGCTGATGGAAGGATGGTTTTTTAATCCTCTGCTTACCGTGGCCGGAGACACTTGCAACGCTTGTGCTATATCGTATATGGTGACTTCCTTTTTTTGCATTTTTCTAAAGTTCTGAAGTGCAAATGTAAGAATAATGATTCGCTTTGCGCAATCGATTGCGTAAAATAAAATATTTTTTAACTTTGTGCAGAATCCGGCAAAAGAATAGTAAATTGGAATCAGTTCTCTGCTGAAAAAAAATCGCTGATGAAGTGCAAAAAGTTGGTTATTAATTTTTTATTGTTGTCTTTCATGGCTTTAACTGCTGCAGAAGGGCGCTCCTATTGGAACTCAGAACTTTTTTTCCGGGATATACCTGTCGGTCAGGGCTTGTCACAATCTTCTGTCTATTGCATGCTTCAAGATGATAAAGGGTTTATATGGATAGGAACAAAGGATGGTCTGAATCGTTATGACGGATATGAGTTTCTTTCCTACAAATACATTCAGAATAACCCGGAATCTCTTTCCAATAATGAAATTATTTGTCTCGAAAACGATCAGAATAAATATTTGTGGATAGGTACCCGAAGTGGTGGTATCAATAGATTGGATTTTGCGACAGGTGATATCACCCGGTTCAATAATCTCACCTATGATGATTTGGTTCAGGATCTTGAGACTGACAGTCTGAATAATTTATGGGCAGGTACTTCCGAAGGGTTATTGTTGTTCTCTGCTGATGAGACAGGAGAGCGAAATATGATTCGAAACGTTTCTGAAACGGCTAGATATTTTAATTCGGAAGGAAAGATATTTGAACCCGGGAAAAAAAATATTTCTATTACTGTGATTCAAGAAATTCGCGAAGGAATTTTGTTTGTTGGGGGTGAGGAAGGCTTGTTTAGATATGATATTAAAAGGAATGAGTTTACTTCCATTTCGGATCAGACGTTGGGCGTAACTGTGTTTACTTCGATTGTAGTCGATGAACAAGGAAATGTTTGGGCAGGTTCTTATGAAGGACTGTTTAAAATTCCTGAAGGAATGATTACTGAGCCCGGGGTCGAACTTGAGCATTTCTACACTGGTGCATCGTCGGTTGCACAGAGGCTTGAAGTTGATTGGGTTGAAGATCTTGCTTTTGATCATTTGGGAAATTTGTGGGTTGGATCCAGGGGGGGAGGCCTCTTTAAAATCTCTAAAGACCGCGTAAGTGCGCAATATAAATATGTGCAGGGAAATAATGCATCTCTTCCCGATGACCTTATCAACTCTTTGATGATTGACCGAACCGGTATTCTCTGGATAGGAACTGAAAGTAAGGGTTTGACTTATTTGGATCTTTATTCCAGAGGCTTTCATGTTATTCGTCCCGGGAATACGCCTGATAAAGGACTTAGTGATAATCTGGTAACTGCCATTACCGGAATGGATGAACGTCTTTGGGTGGGTACAGCGGCCGCAGGGATAGATGTTTTTTCTACTCAGAATCAAGGGATATCCAAAAGAAATAATATTTCCCGGGTTTACTTCGATGATGAGCAATATACCAGAGAAGTTATGTCCTTATTGGTCGATAGCGAAGACGAGTTGTGGATCGGTTCGGCAAGCAACAGGGTGACTGTTTACAATCAGGCAGAAGAGTCTAGAAATTATCTGGTAAATGGTTTTGTTTTTTCATTGTTTGAAGACTCAGATTCCCGGATTTGGTTTGGTACCTGGGGGCGGGGATTGGGGTTTATTGACAAGAAGACTGACCGTGTGGAGGAATATTATGGAACGGCCGCCAATTCTTTGGGGTTGAGCAGTGATAAAGTGTTGTGTGTTTTGGAAGATTCCCGGGGGCTTCTTTGGATAGGTACAAAAGGTGGAGGAGTGAATGTTTGTAGTAAAGAGAAAGTTGTCGCTAGAACCGGCGAATTTGTAGCTTACAAAAACATTACTGGAAATGCGCTCAGTTTAAGCTATAATGATGTTTATGATATATGGGAAGATCAGAACGGAGAAATGTGGCTGGCTACCGGAAGTGGGTTGAATAAAGTCTTATATGATGAGTCATCAGGACTTACCACATCTGCGGAAAACGGACAGCTAACTTTTCGATCCTATTCAGAAGATGATGGATTAGCCGGAGGTCTGGTTCTTTTTATTGAGGAGGATAATCATGGTTACTTATGGCTGGGGACTAATAAAGGAATATCCAGATTCAATGTTGAAAAAGAGGTTTTCACAAATTATGGAGTAAACAACGGGTTGCCATCCGGTGAGTTTCATGTCAATGCGTCTTACAAAGATCCGAATACTGGAGTAATGTATTTTGGGGGTGTTGACGGAGTTGCGGTTTTCCATCCCGACAGTATGCGGTCTAATCCCTTTCCTCCAAAGCCTCAGATTACCGGACTGCTTTTGCATAACAATCCGGTCTTTCCGGGTGAAAAGGTGAGCGGGAAGTATATTCTGGATAAAAATATTCCTTATACGGATCATCTTACATTGTCTCACAGGAATAATGAGGTTACTTTTGAGTTTTCGGCACTTCATTTTTCCAATCCGGGAGATATAAAATATGCTTTTCGATTGAAGGGCTTTAACGAATCATGGCAGGAGACGGATAGCGAAAACCGACGGACTACTTACACAAACCTTCATGAAGGTGATTATGTTTTTGAAGTTAAAGCTACAGACTGTGCCGGGGAGTGGTTTTCGGAAACGGCTTCCATTCTTGTGACCATTAAGCCTCCATTGTGGAGAACAGGCTGGGCCTATTTTGTTTATTTTGCACTGGTCGTTTTCTTGTTGTTTACTTTTAGAAAGTATTCCCTTATTGGTGCCAAGCAGAAAAACAATCTGATTATTGAGAGTATCCAACACAGGAAGGATAAGGAGCTGACTGAAGCAAAAATGCGCTTTTTTACCAATATATCCCATGAAATCCGTACTCCTCTTACCTTGATTCATGCCCCTCTTCAGGAAATTTTGAACAGAAATGATTTAAATAATGAGGTTTACGGTACACTTTCAATAATGCATCGGAATGTGATGCGTCTGTTGAACATGGTGAATCAGTTGCTTGAGTTTCGAAAGATAGATACCGGGCATTCTGAAGTAAAACCTGTAACGTTTAATCTTTTGACCTTGTGCCAGGATACCCTGGCTGCTTTTAACTCTTTGGCGGATCAAAAGGATATTGAAGTTTGTGTTGAAGCGACTGAAGAGTTATGGATTACTTCAGATGAAAAAATGATTTCCACAGCATTGTATAACCTATTGTCTAACGCAATGAAATTTACTCCATCCGGAGGCAGAGTCTCTCTTCAGTTGGAGAATTGTAACAATGGGGACTTGCCACACGGAGAGCGAAAGGTGATGGTGCGTGTTTGTGATACCGGACCAGGAATTCCCGACCATTTGCTTACTAAGGTTTTTGAAAGGTTTAGTCAGGTGAAAACCGGAGAACACTCACATTTGGGCGGTTCCGGAATCGGGCTTTCTATTGTAAAGGAGTTTGTTGCTTTGAACGAGGGAGAAGTAAGGGCTTACAATCGGGAAAAAGGAGGATGCTGTTTCGAAATGATATTGCCTGAAAGTTCGGGAAGTGCAGAGATTACGGAAAGTGAAGGGTTTCTGTCTGCGAAGACAGATGAAAGAAATGATTCCGGGTTTGTTGTGGAAACGGTTTCAGAAAATGATTTTTCCACGAATGATGAAGAAAGGGAAAAGCCGGGAATGTGTATTGTGGAAGATGATCATGAGTTGGCCAACTGGTTGGCAGGGGTGTTCGAAAAGGAATTTAGGGTGGATGTTTTTTATGATGGAAAAGAAGCATTCCCCGGGATATTATCCAAAATGCCGGACATCATTATTTGTGATGTAATGCTTCCCGGAATGTTGGGCACCGAGCTGACTGAAAGTCTTAAAAAGCGTTTTGAAACCAGTCATATACCGATAGTTCTGCTTACTGCAAAAACCGGGGATGACAATATGTTGGAGGGGCTTAAAACCGGCGCTGATAGTTATATTACCAAGCCGTTTAATGTTAATATCCTTAAAGCTCAGGTTGGTTCTCTTGTTAAGTCAAGGATGGCTTTTAAGCAAAATTTTGCAGGGAAATTATCTCTTGAGCCTTCTGAGGAGTTAATTACTCCAGCAGACGAAAAGTTTTTGACAAAACTTATGGAAGTAACAGAAAATAAGATGGGAGATCCTTCTTTCGATGTATCGGTACTGGTGGACGAAATGCATATGAGTCACTCTATTATTCTTAAAAAGGTAAAGTCAATGACAGGGCTTTCTCTGGTGGAATTTATCCGGTCGATGAGAATAAAGAGGGCTGCCCAGATTTTCAGACAGGACAAGCTATCTGTTTCTGAAGTAAGTTTTATGGTAGGGTTTTCAGATCCCAAGTACTTTAGTAAGTGCTTCTCCAGGCAAATTGGTAAGAAACCAACAGAATATATTAAGGATCACCACTTGTAATGTTGATAATTAGTTCATAGCAGATTGCTTTGCCAGGGGGTAATAAGGTAGGATAAATTGTCAGATTGTTGTGGGATGCTGATTATGAACGTAAGGTAGCTTACAAATATTTTGCCGATGGCCTTGCTGGTCGTGATGTTAGTGAGGACTTCACCGGTGAACTGGAAGACTAAATTTTTGATGATACTTTAGGTTCCTTTTAAGTAAAGGCCTGTCGGAATTTTCCGGCAGGCCTTTTTTGATAGGTTGAAAGATTTTGGTTCGCTTCTGTCACCAACGAAATGAGCCACTTTTCCGGTTGACTTTTTGTGTTTGTAAGAATCGCTAAAGAGGTAGGGTGTCAGTATCATTTTCGCTTTTATTAAATGTTTTTAACAGGATTGTGCCGTCTAAATGGGCAATCCTTAAAAATATCCACCATTTTACACTAAAAATTTACCTTTTATCATATAAGTACGCCTTTAAAATAAGTTTCTCCTCCCATGGCTTACTGCTTCCTGTTAACTTCGTGCAAGGAATTTTAGGGTTTTTTGATGAATATTGGTTTAGCAATGCTTAGTGTGTCGATTCTTGTGATATGTGTTTGGGAAGAGTAAGATTCTTCTGTTTTAATAAAAAGTTAATGAATCATCAAAATTTCAATCTACTAATCAACAAATTTTATTTCCATGAGAAAAACTAATGTATTTAAAAAGGGAACGATGCTTGCATTGTATCTCTTTCTATCAGTATCCTTTGTTGCTTTTGCCCAAGAGGTGAAAGTAACGGGTACAGTAACGGATCCTGCAGGTGGTCCTTTGCCCGGAGTTAATATAATAGTGCAAGGCACTGTTACAGGAACGATTACCAATGTGGACGGGGTATATTCTATTGAGGTACCTGCTGATGCAAATCTGGTATTTAATTTTATCGGATTCCAATCTGAGGTAATTCCTGTTGGAGGACGCCAAACCATTGATGTTGTTCTTCAGGAGGAGTTAATGTCACTTGATGAGGTTGTGGTTGTTGGTTACGGAACACAGCGACAGGAGGCGGTTACTGGTTCTGTGGCTTCTATGCGGGGTGATGAACTGAGTGAGGTACCTTCTTCCAATGTGTCAGAAGCGCTTCAAGGCAGGGTTGCCGGAGTTCAAATGAGCAGAACATCTACCAAGCCCGGGTCGGAGATGCAAATTCGGATTAGAGGAACTCGTTCTCTTAATGCCAGTAATGATCCTTTGGTTGTATTAGATGGTATCCCATTTGCCGGTTCTATCGGAGATATCAATCCTAATGATATTAAAAGTATTGATATCTTGAAGGATGCTTCCTCAACAGCTATATATGGTTCCAGAGGAGCTAATGGTGTTATTTTGATTACTACCGAAAAAGGACAAAAGGGTCAAAAAGCCACGGTTAACTATCATGGTTATTATGGAGTAAAGAGTCTTTTTGCCGAATACCCCATGATGGATGGACCTGATTTTGTGGCTTTGCGCCAGGCCGCCGGACAATTCACAAATACTGTTGATGAGTTTGATGATGTGAATACAGATTGGCAGGATTTGTTCTATTCTTCGGCAATGGTTACTAGTCACGATTTAAGTGTTTCCGGTGGAACTGAGAAAGCCAGCTACAACTTTGGTGTTGGTTATTATAAGGATGAAGCGGTTATTCCTGGCCAGAATTATGAAAGAATATCCTTCCGGGGAACTCTTGATCAGGAAATAGGTGATTATGTTCGTGTTGGTTTTACCTCGAATAATAATTACTCTGTTTCTAATGGCAACAATATGGGCCTTTATGGGGTTTTGAGCATGTCTCCAATTGCTGATCCTTTCAATGAGGATGGAACAACTCAAAGAACGGTTAATATGCCGCTCGATGAGCAGTGGGTTTATACAGAGGAAACTGTAGATGCCCTTGGAGATGCCTGGATTGATCAGGACAAAGCTTTTGGGTCTTACAATACCTTGTTTGCAGAGGTTGGCATCCCCGGAATTGAGGGACTCAAATACAGAGCTAATCTGGGATTAAATTTCCGTACAAAGAATGAAGGTGAATATACCGGTGAGGGTGTGTTTAGCTCCAATCCGACGACTGAGTCAACAGCAATGGTAGCTAATTCACTGACCACTAATTGGGCTATTGAGAATTTGCTTACCTACGATCGTACTTTTAACGGAAAGCACAATTTGAATGTTGTTGCATTATACTCAGCAGAGGAAACACGCTACAACAAATCACATATGTCTGCTAAAGACATTCCTTCGGATAAATTTCAGTTTTACAATCTTGGACATGCGCAGGGTGAGAAAACCATTGATCCGGACAACCAGGATTATAGCGTAAGTGGGCTGATGTCATGGATGGGACGTGTGATGTATTCCTACCAAAGTAAGTATATGTTGATGGCTACATTTAGGTCTGATGCATCGTCCCGCCTGGCAGAAGGGCAAAAATGGCACTCTTATCCTGCAGTTTCTGCCGGTTGGAATATTTCTGAAGAGTCCTTTATGGATAATGTTTCCTTTGTTAACCGACTAAAGCTTCGTGTTGGTTACGGACAGACATCCAATCAGGCAGTAGATCCTTACAAAACACTTGGTCGTCTGAATCTACGTCCTTATAATTTTGGGAGTGAGTATGCTACTGGTATGTATGTGAGTGAACTGCCCAATGATGAATTAGGATGGGAGTTTTCTGAGACCTGGAACTATGGTATCGATTTTTCTCTTTTGAAACATCGTCTTTCCGGTAGTTTTGAATATTATGTGCAAAACACCAAAGATTTGCTGTTGAGTGTTAATATGCCTGGAACATCCGGGGTGAGCAGTTATATGGCAAATGTAGGGGAGACTCAGAATAAAGGGTTTGAACTTTCTCTTAATGGTGTAATCATTGATGACAGAAATGGTTGGACCTGGGAAGCCGGAGTGAATCTTTACTCTAATAATAATGAGCTCGTTGCACTCTCTTCGGGTCGCGAAGTCGATGAAAGCAACTGGTGGTTTGTAGGACACCCCATCAATGTAATCTATGACTATGAGCGTACCGGTCTTTGGCAGGAAGATGATCCTTACCTGGATATTCTGGAGCCCGGGGGAAATGCAGGTATGATTAAAGTAAAATATGATGGTGAATATAACGACGATGGAACACCTGTCCGTCGTATTGGTTCAGATGATCGTCAGATTATTGAAGTTGATCCCAATTTCCAGGGGGGCTTCAATACAAGAGTCGCTTATAAAAACTTTGATTTCACTGCAATCGGAGCTTTCCAGAATGGAGGGACACTTATAAGTACCTTGTATTCAGCGAATGGATATCTCAATATGTTGAGTGGCCGTAGAGGAAATGTGGATGTTGATTACTGGACACCTCAAAATACAGGTGCACGGTATCCCAAGCCAGGTGGCCTGACCAGCGGTGATAACCCCAAATATGGTAACACTCTGGGTTATTTTGATGCATCCTATCTCAAAGTGCGTGCAATGACTTTGGGCTACAATTTCGATCGTGAAGGGTGGTTGGAAAGAACCGGTCTGAACAATTTGAGAGTATATTTTACAGTTCAGAATCCTTTTGTTCTCTTCTCACCATATCATGATGAGTCGGGTATGGATCCTGAAACCAACTCTTATGCAGATGAGAATGTTGCCGTAACCGATCAGATGCAGGAGCGACTGCTTACTATTGGTACCAACACACCTTCTACCAGAAACTTCTTATTCGGTATTAATTTGACATTTTAAAAAAGCATTATAATGAAATATAAATATATAAAAGGACTATTGGGGATTGCGTTGTTTGCATTTCTTCTTGGGGGATGTTCTGATGTTCTGGAAGAAAATCCCCGAAGCATTTATGAGCCATCTTTCTTTAAAACTGAAAGAGGTGTGGAAAGTGGAGTTACAGCATTGTATTCTCAACTTAGATATGTTTTTGGTCAGGGGTATTTTTACAATGCTACCCTTACAGGAACTGATGAGGTAACCTATGCACAAAGTGCTGATGGAAACTTTAAAGATATGGATTTATCCGGAGCCGGTTCTTTAACATCTACCAGTAGTCGTGCCGATGTGTTGTGGGGGAATGCTTTTTCAAGTATAAATACTGCCAATGGTATTATAGAAAATGCTGAAGAAGTTGGAACGATCTCGGATGCACTTGTTGCTGAGGCCCGTTTTTTCAGAGCATTCAATTATTTTATGCTGGTACAAACTTTTGGTGGTGTGCCTCTGGATTTAGGTGCCGGAGAGTTGGCTTTTAATACTTCAACTTCCAGGTATTCCAAAAGAAATACTGTGCCGGAAGTGTATTCCCGAGTTATTTTTCCCGACTTGGTAGTTGCAGTGGAGAATCTTCCTGACGATCCAAGAGTAACAGGTGGCGTTACCAAGACTGTGGCTCGTCTTTTTCTTTCGAAGGCGTATCTGACTTATGGGTGGTGGTTAGAGAATCCTAAAAACATTCCTACTTATCCGGAAACAAACAGAAATGATCCTGACGGACATGATGCGCAGTGGTATTTTCAGCAGGCTTATGATGTAGCAACTTTCGCCATTGAGAACCCAGGCCCTTACAGCCTTCAGCCTACTTACTACGATGTTAATCTTGCACAAAATGATAGAAACAGTGAGATTTTGCTGTATGCTGATCATACTGAAGAAAGTGAATATTATAACGGAGGTAGTCTGACATACGGAAGTGGAGGTGCTCCGGACAACTTTGCAGTTTGGTTTATGACCTGGAACTACATCAATACCAAAAGTGGTGCTGACCCTGACTGGAATGACAGAATAAGTCCTGTACTACGTGAAGCTTCTCAGCCATTGGGTCGTCCATGGACAAGGATGTGTCCAACAATTGAAGTTGTAACGGAGACTTTTGCTGAGAAAACGCTGGATTCCCGGTTTGACGGAACTTTTACCACAGTATATCGTGCCAACTGGCCTAAAGGTGGAACTGATCTGGATGTTGTTTACAATGCCAATAATATGACTGTTGCTCCGGGAGAACCAATTCTTACTTTTCTAGAAGAGGAGCCTGTTGTCGCTGTGGATTATTCCAATGATCCTTATAAAAGTGATATTGGTGCCGGAGTTGTTCCTGGTAGAGCTGATTATGTGATTCCTCCAAGTGGAATTAGCCGCCTGAGATATCCCGGTCTCTGGAAGCTAGGTGTTTATCGTACCGATAATGATGGTGGACTTGGACAACCCAATGCAGGTAGTACCAGACCTTTTAATATCGCTAAATTCTCTGAATTTTATTTTATTGCAGCTGAAGCTGCCGTGAAGGGCGCTGCTACTGCAGCTGGAATGACTGCGAGAGATCTTATCAATGTGATCCGTGGTCGTGCCGGAAATTGGAGATGGGACAACAATGGAAATGCTCCCAAAATGGACGATTTTAGCCAGGAAATGATGGATGCAACTCCGGCTGATATTGATGTTGAGTATATTCTTGCTGAACGTTCTCGTGAGTATTACGGCGAAGGGTATCGGTGGTATGATTTGGTGCGTACCCAAATGTGGCGTGAGCTTTCTTCAGAATATACCATTGGGTCCGCAGCATTGGATGAACAGGGAAATGAACCTGATGTGTTTACCCGGGACATCCAGGATTTTCATTATCTGCGCCCAATTCCTCAAGGACAACTTGATGCAATGGAAATGGATGAAGCGGAGAAAGCGGATTATCAAAATCCGGGGTATAACTAATTGAAACTGTGAAGCCATATATTAAAGAAAAAACTCATGCAAGTTTTGTTTCCACTCTTCAAGAAGAATATCGAAGATGAAGCTTGTTAAGTAAAAATAAATAGGTTGGCTGCACTTTCTTGTGTGGCCAATCTGTTTTTTGATTAACTGTTCCAGGGAGAGTTAGTTTTATTCTATGCTGTTAACGGATTTTATTGGTAGGTGATAGTTTTTGCTTTTCTATATCATACAGAACTGGCCAATGGGAAATGGAATCATCTGTTAGAAAGGTTTTCGGAAAATTGACGTGTTCAAAGTCTCTCTTTTATTGACCACAAAAGAGATTTTATTGATAATTTCTTTTAGATAATTAATGGTTTGGCGGATAGTTTTTTGAGACTGGATGAATAAAAGATGAAAGTTATGGTTAAACGTTTTATTTCAGGTTTTGTGATTTTGTTGTTGATGGCACCCTATGTCATTGTGGGACAAGAATCTAAAATTCCATACCTGGGTTCCAATGGAGAGACGACTCAATTGATGGTGAATGATGCCCCCTGGCTCATGCTGGGAGGAGAACTTGGGAATTCAAGTGCTTCCGACCTGGGATTTATGGAAAAAATCTGGCCCGACCTGCAGGCAATGAAACTCAATACCGTTCTTGCACCCGTTTATTGGGAACTGGTAGAGCCTGTGGCAGGAGAATTTGATTTTTCTTCGGTGGATCAATTGATAAATCAGGCCCGGAAGTATGATACTAAACTTGTTTTACTCTGGTTCGGGAGTTGGAAGAACAGCATGTCCTGTTACGCTCCTTTGTGGGTAAAAGAGGACTGGGAACGATTTCCGAGAAGTAAAACCAAAGAAAGGAAAGCATTGGAAATACTGACCCCTTTTTCCAGGAATAATCTTGAAGCTGACAAAAGGGCTTTTGTGAAGCTGATGGAGTTTTTAAAAGAAAGAGACAGGGATCAGAACACAGTGATCATGGTGCAGGTGGAGAATGAGATAGGTATGATTCCACAGGCCCGTGATTATCATTCCGAGGCCAACAAGGCTTTTAATCAAGATGTCCCCGAAGAATTAATTGTTCTTCTGAAGGAGGATAATCCGAAAACACAGGAACACCTTTCTCAGATGTGGGAATCTAATGGTAAAAGGGAGACTGGTGACTGGGAGGAAGTTTTTGGTGAAAGCCTTTATACTGATGAACTGTTTATGGCATGGCATTTTGCCAAATATGCCGGGGAGATAACACAAGCAGGAAAGGACGTTTATCCTTTGCCCATGTATGTAAATGCAGCCTTGAATTCCAGAGGGAGGAAACCGGGCGAATATCCGTCAGCCGGTCCGTTGGCTCATCTTATTGATGTTTGGAAACTGGGAGCTCCTGCCATTGATGTTTATGCACTTGATATTTATGATTCCGGGTTCAATCATTGGTGCAATCTTTATCATTTACCCAATAATCCATTGTTTATTCCTGAAATCAGAAATGAGCCAGGCAATCATGCCCGGGTGTTTTATGCATTCGGAGAACATGCTGCATTGGGTTTCAGTCCATTTTCAATTGAAGATACACCCGATCCCACGAATGCCCCGTTAACCAGGAGCTACGAAGTTCTCCATCAGCTAATGCCCCTTCTGGCTGAAAAGCAGGGAGAACAGACTGCCGGGGTCTGGTTCAATAATGAACGACGGGATACTTCCTTCGTGATGGGGAACTATAGGTTTCATTTTAAACATGATTATACCCTTGGTTGGAGTCCGGCTGCAAAAGATGGATCGGAATGGCCCGAAACCGGCGGGTTGATAATTTACATGGGGGAGGATGAATTTATTATCGCAGGAACAGGTGTTGTAGTGACTTTTGAAAGTCTGGACGAAAAGTCAGTTGCCGGAATAGGAGAGATAGACCAGATTGAGAAGACCGGGGGAGACTGGATGCGGAAGTTCAGGATGAATGGAGATCAGAGTCATCAGGGACGGCATTTGCGCATTCCTGTTGATGAGTTTGATATACAGCGGATTCAATTGTATGAATATAAATGATTCAAAATAAACAGATATGAGAGGAAAGATTTTATTATTGTTTTTTCTGGTTTTTTCAATGCCGGGATTGATGATGGCCGAATCAGGTGAAAACTTATGGCTGAGATATGAGAAGGTATCAAATAAAGTTCTTGATGAATATTCAGGACTGAAGAAAATTTATGTGGAAGAAAGTAGTCCTGTGATTGAAGTGGCACAAAATGAATTGATGAAAGCGATCAAAGCCATGACATCGGTGGATGCAGTCGTCAATAAGAAGTTAGCAGGAAGTTCTATTCTTATGGGTGTTGGACTCGATGAAAAAATAAACATTCAGGGGTTGAAAGACCGTTTGAAGAACTGTGGTCCGGAAGGGTATGTTATCCAAACGATCGGAACGGGAAGCGATGCGCAGGTGGTGATTACAGCCAATAGTGATGCCGGTGTGTTGTATGGAACGTTTGCCTTTATTCGCATGTTGCAAAGTGAGGAAGATATTGCCGCTATTAATATTGTTGAATCTCCGAAGTATGAACTCCGATTACTTAATCATTGGGATAACCTTAACGGAACAGTTGAACGCGGATATGCCGGGCATTCCATCTGGTGGAACAGAGAGAAAATTTTTAAAGTCCTGAAAGAGCATTACCAAACTTATGCGCGGGCCAACGCCTCGATAGGAATCAATGGTACGGTTCTAAATAATGTAAATGCTGCTCCCGAAGTTTTAACTGATGAATATCTGGAGCAGGTTGTTCGGTTTGCCAATCTATTGCGCCCCTACAATATTAAAGTTTACCTGTCTGTAAATTTTTCTTCCCCGGCTGTAATTGGAGGTCTGGAAGATTCAGATCCGTTAAGAGACGAAGTTCGGGAATGGTGGAAAGATAAAGTGGAGGAAATCTATGAAGAGATACCTGATTTTGGAGGTTTCCTTGTGAAGGCCAACTCAGAAGGTCAGCCAGGTCCGCAGGATTATGGCCGTACCCATGCTGATGGCGCCAATATGTTGGCCGAAGCTTTGGAGCCCTATAACGGAATAGTAATGTGGCGGGCTTTTGTTTATGCACCATCCGGAGACGACCGTGCCAAGCAAGCCTACACTGAATTTGTGCCATTGGATGGCAAGTTTCATGAGAATGTTATTGTTCAGGTGAAAAACGGTCCTGTCGACTTTCAACCCAGAGAGCCCTTTAGCCCTGTATTTGGAGCCATGGAGGAGACTTCTCTGATGATTGAATTCCAGATAACCCAGGAATACCTGGGCTTCTCTAATCATTTGGCTTACTTGCCTACGATGCAAAAGGAGACTTTTGAAAGCGATACTTATGTCAAAGGGCCGGGTTCAACTGTTGCCAAAGCTACGGATGGTTCTTTGTTTAATCAGAAACATACCGCTATTGCCGGAGTGGCTAACATTGGTCGCGATACCAACTGGACAGGGCATCATTTTGCACAAGCCAACTGGTATGCTTATGGGCGACTGGCCTGGGATCATACATTAAGGGCCGATGAAATTGGTCAGGAATGGTTGAAAATGACTTTCTCCAATGATTCTGCTTTTATTGATCCTACTCTGAATATCATGATGCGCTCACGTGAGGCTGTGGTCAATTATATGACACCACTCGGGCTTCACCACCTGATGGGATGGAGCCACCATCATGGTCCCGAACCGTGGACTGAGATTGAAGGGGCACGTCCCGACTGGTTGCCTAAATACTACCACAATGCTTCGGAATCCGGAATTGGGTTTGACCGCTCAGAGAGTGGTAGTAATGCGGTTGAGCAATATGAGGAGCCACTGGCATCTATGTACAACAATCCCAAAACATGTCCGGAAAACCTGATCCTCTGGTTTCATCACCTTCCATGGGATTATACCATGAGTTCAGGCCTGTCGTTGTGGGACGAACTTTGCTACCATTATTATGACGGCGTGGAGGAAGTGCGATTGATGCAGAAAAAATGGGATCGGATGCAGGGAATGATTGATGAAGAACGTTTCGAGCATGTGAGACATAAACTGAAAATACAGTCCCGCGAGGCGGAATGGTGGAGAGATGCTTGTTTGCTCTATTTTCAGACTTTTTCAAAGATGCCTATTCCTGCAGAACTTGAGCGACCGGTTCACGATTTGGATGAATTGAAGAAAATCAAATTCGACATGACACATCATAATTAATTCGGAAAATATTTTCCGGATCCCACAACTAAAAAAACGCTGTTATGCACAAATTCAGGATTTTTATACTGCTGCCACTCTTTATTTTGGTTAGCTCGTGCGGTACTCATGAGACTGTAAAAAAAGGAGCTTTTTTTCATTGGTTTGAATACCGGGGGACCGACAAGTTTTATGATGAAAATCAACTCGGGGAAATGGAGTATTTTAACCCTGTTTTAAGTGGGTTCTATCCCGATCCTTCTGTTTGTAAGAAAGGAGAGGACTATTATTTGGTAAATTCTACTTTTTCCTTCTTTCCCGGGGTTCCTGTTTTTCACAGTACCGATCTGGTGAATTGGAAACAGATAGGTCATGTGTTGGACAGATCATCGCAGCTGAACATTACGAACCAGGAAATTTCGGAAGGCATTTTTGCACCTGCAATTAGTTATAATCCCCACAATGATACCTTCTACATGGTTACTACATTTGTTGGAGGAAAAGGCAATTTCCTGGTCAAAGCAAAAGATCCGGCAGGTTCTTGGAGTGACCCTGTTTTTATTTCGGAGGTCCCAGGTATCGACCCTTCATTATTCTTTGATGATGACGGCAGGGCATGGATTGTAAATAACGGCGATCCTGAGGGTGATCCTGTTTACCCGGGACACAAAGCAATCTGGATTCAGGAGTACGATCTGGAAAAGGACGAAATGACCGGTCCGAGAAAAATGATTGTTGATGGAGGACACGACATCTCCAAAAAGCCCATCTGGATTGAAGGACCTCACATTTATAAAGTGAATGGCTACTACTATCTGATGGCTGCCGAAGGCGGAACAGCAGAAAATCATTCTGAGGTTATTTTTCGAAGTCGTAATGTAACAGGACCATATGAGGCTTTCGTGAATAATCCGATTCTTACGCAAAGAAATCTTCCAAACGAAAGGGAAAATCCTGTTACTTCGACCGGACATGCCGATTTGATTAAGTACGTAGACGGAAGTTGGTGGGCCGTTTTTCTGGGGTGCCGGCCATACCTTGAGAATCACTACAATACCGGTCGGGAGACTTTTCTGCTGCCTGTAAAATGGCAGGACGGATGGCCTGTTATTCTTGAACCCGGGAAGGAGGTTCCGCTGAAAGGGGAATCTGGACATCAGTTGAACGGAAAACAGGAGAGGGATTTTTTTCCATCGGGAAACTTCACTGTCAGAGATGATTTTGATACAGATTCTCTGGAATTTTATTGGAACTTTATTCGCACTCCTAAAAAGAAATGGTACGAACTGGACAATGGAAGTCTGAGATTGGATTTCAGGGCCGTTACAATGAGAGAGAAGAAGAATCCTTCATTTATCGGTAGAAGACAACAACATAAGAACTTTTCAGTAACGACGGAAGTAAAGGTTGTGTCTCAAAATGTTGGTGATCGTGCCGGGTTGGCTTGTTTTAGGACAGAAGCCAATAACTATTTTCTTGGGGTCGGTATAGAGCATGGTGAACTCGTTGCGTTTGTGGAAAAAACCACTGTCAGGCAGGGAACTCCCGAGAAAAAACGTCTGGCTATGAAAAAGACAGGGCTCGGGGCCCATAATTCTGTCTTTCTGCGTGTTGAGGGGGAGGGAGAATTTCTTAATTTCTCTATTTCGGAAGATAAGCAGAATTGGGATGTGCTGGCCGAAGGCCAGGATGCAACCTATCTGAGTACTGCTAACGCAGGTGGCTTTGTGGGTACTTATATCGGGATGTATTCGGAAGGAAATGAATAGCTTTAAGTGTTTGAAATAAAATGAGAGGGCTTTCCTGAATTGGAGGCCCTCTCTTTTTTGATAACGTTGTTACTGGTTGTTTGTAATTTAGTCCTTTAAAGTATAACTCTGTCTTTGATTAACTTCTCTAACTACATCCTCCCTGTACCCGGATAACTTTTTTCTGAACGGGTTTCTCCCGGGAAGCCAGATTTGCTTCAATTTCTTTCATCTTTTCGGCTGCCCTGCGTCTGAATAGTGCCACGGTTTGTTCCGATTTTGTGGGGTTCTCCGGTATATTGATTTCACCGTAAAAAGTGTTTCTGAAATTCTCGGCAGTCACATCAAGTGCCAAGCTGGTCGTATTTCCGTGATATCGGGCAATCAGACAGGCCTTTTTTGCCTGTGCCGGAGAGGCTCCATAGAAAACGTTTGTCTGTATGCGTTGATTGAGTAACTCCCGGTAGGCTGTGCTGTGCAAATCGTCCAACGGAATGTTGATGGCTGTGGCAATATGAAATTCTTCATATTCTTCGGGCGACCGAACGTCAATTACATTATAATGATAATAATTGTTCATGAGTTCAAACGCCAGCTTGTCCGCATCAATCAAATCTGGTTTGCATTCTCCTGCTGCTGCCCGTGCTTCCAGTTTTTCCATGGTAAATTCCTTCCTCGAAGGAGTAAACATTATCAAAAGAACCACGGCGAGGGGGATGGCTGCGGCAATGGTCTTTTTTTTCCAGTTACCACTCAGGATATGTACCGGCTTTTTGTTGACTTTATCTTCAATCATGCCTGTTGCCACAAAAGCGAAGATGGCTACTGCTGTCAGAATCAATGCAAAGGTGATTCTCTCAATGCCAAGTACTTCGTAAAAGAGTAACGGCCCCTGGTTTCCGGCCAGGTAAAAATCTTCCAATAGGGGGAATACTTCTCCAAAAGCGAAGATGCCAATGGTGGCTCCTCCAATAAATGCCCAGCCATCCAGCTTTCCTATGGCTGCTGCCGCCGCGCTTGTACCGGGACAAAAGCCACCGATAATGAATCCGGCTCCCATAATAATTCCGCCCGTGATGGCAGAAGGGAGAAACGTCGGGTTCACAAAAATGATTTCCGTATTGAGCATCTCCAGGTGCGAGAGCATTACTACTCCGATCATTGCAGTAACGCCAGCTGTGAAGAATACTTTTAATACGGTAAAATCGTATCCGTAGAACAGCCCTACCAATTTACGTGTACTCGAAAATCCTGCCTGTTCCAGGGCAAATCCGAACCCCAGGCCCACAATTAGGGCTACGAGATAATTATATTCGGGGGATATTATTTCAGGTATTAATGGTGCCATTTTTTACAATTTATCGGGTTATCCATAATTTTCTGAAGAACCATGCCAAAGCATAGGCGCCGCCAAAGATCGCTAACATAGTGATGATGCCACCAAACGACATCACTGCCATTCCGCTGAGGGCTGATCCACTGGTGCAGCCTCGTCCCAACTGACTTCCGAAACCAAATAGCATTCCGCCAATAATAGCTCCGATAATTCTGGTGGTATTGGTTACACCGGGACCTTTTTCCAATTTAAGCCCCAACCGGCCTGACAGTGCTCCACTTAGGAAAGCCCCGATCAAAACTCCCAGCATCTCAAATACCAACCATGATTTCATGGGGCCATCCGGATGATCTGCCGCATAATCCTGATAATAGGCGGTGGATTCGTAATGCTCAGGGGCAGCGGCCTTGACAGAGGTTACTGCCACACTTTTCATTGCTCCGCTGGCACCCAGCCCCCGTCCCGTTATGTAAATGGTCGCCAACAATACAAACCCCAGGAGAATACCTGCCAGATAAGGGTTCATGAATTTGTTCTTTCGGTCCATGTTATTCGTCTTTTTTGTTTTCGTCCTTTAACTCTTGTTCCGAATCATCTTCTAAGTCTTCGTAGCCTGTGAGCATGGCCCTGATATTTGAGGTGGGCGTATGTCCTGTAGTTGTCATATAAATATGCACGATTGCAAACATAATGATCAGATAAGCTCCTAAAGTGTGCAAAAAAGCAACAACTTCCAGCGGAATATCGCTTACAATGACCATGTTGTTGGCATCAATGGTGCGATAGAACATATAAACAATACCGGTGATTACCAGTAATGGTGCCATCACAAGCTTAAATCCCAGATAGGTCAGGGCCTGTAGTGGATTCAGCTTTTTATGCACTGACTTTCGTGTTGGGTGTGGTTCTCCTTTAAAAATGCCCAATGTATAGTAACGAAGCTGTGCCTGCAACTTTGAGAAAGTCGGTATGTATTGCCTCCATTCACCGGTGGTGAAATGCCAGAATATGGAGAATGCTATGAGAATCAACAGCATCCAGGCAGCCACCCGATGTGACTCAACGGCTTGCTCATAGCCCAGAAATGAAAAGCTTCCATGTACTTCGAAGCCTGTTATGGCCAGGAAGAAAATGAGGGCGGCCTGGGTCCAGTGCCAGAACCGCTCGAATTTTTTATAGATATATACTTTTTGCATAATCTTCTGTCGCTTATTGATTGTAATTGGTGTTGATCTCTTCAGATTCTATCTCTTTGTTTTTTATGGCGGCAACGATTCTTCCCAGTCCGTGAAGAATGACCCCTGCCATGGCAGCAATAATCAGTAGTTTGCCAATGAAATCGAGACCTGCATGTGAATCTCTTCCGGGCATATAGAAATCATTTAGCCCGGCCAGACGGCTGTCGTCTCTGCGATGACATTCTTCGCAGGACAATGCATCTTCTTTGGGAGCCACCATATGGTTGACAGGCCAGTACATCTCGGTATTGACGAATTCATGTTTGCCACTGTATGGAAGGCCTACTCTTTTCATTCCGGCTTCTGCTGCCAGTTTCCAGTCAAAGTCTTTCCAGTATGCACTGTCTCCTTCTTCGGCAGCCCAAAGTTTTGGCTGAATCAGGAGGTTGGTTTCCGGATCATAAATCTGGTCGCCACGATGGACTTTTACTGGGTAGATTTTAGAGCGGTTATCATCAGCTGAACCCAGGAGTTGATTTACCTGAATAGGGATGCTGTCAACCTGGTCGCCCAGGACATAATGGGTTGCATGGCCATTGAACCAGTAATATTCGGGTGCCACGTCTTTTTCCCAGCGGAATGATCCTTTAATGGAAAGATAGGTTTCCACCCCTGAGGTATCTGTTTCATGGATTGGTTTTCCTTCTACAAGACGGCCTGCGTCAGACCATCTCCACTCCATTTTTGTGGGATTTTCTTTGGCATAAGTGGGGATATGACAAGTCTGACAGGCTACCCGTGCTGTGTGCAAATCCAGATTCCGATCCATGTGGGGAGTGCTGGTGTGACAGTGATCGCAGGTCAAACGATTCTCATCGCTGGAGGAAACAGAATAGAGTTTTCCTTTCATGTTATGATTCTCTGCCGAGTGACAGTCCACACATGTCATGTTCATCCCGTTGGCTGCCATATGTACATCCACCTCCCGGGTTGTTGACAGAAGGGCTTCTTCCAGATCTCCGTGTTTTACGTTGTTTCCTCCACCACTGTAGAAGTGACAGGCACCGCAGTTCATTCTCTGAGGGCGGCCTACACTTTGGGCTACTCGGGCCAGGTTGACTGACCGGTCAGGGTATCCTGCCATAGACGAGCCCTTGTGGTACTCTTCGCTATTATCGTGACAAACCATGCAGTCTACATTTCTGGCGTTGTCAAAATCGAACCGGTCGTTTGTCATCCCAAAACCAATATGGCAGGCAGCACACGATTGCTCATTGGAACTGGCCCCTATGCAGTAGTTGTTTAATACATTGCTTTTTCCCATACTTGCGATTCCGCGATCTTCAACATATGAAATACGCTCCCAGTTCCAGTGGCTGGAGGCTATCACTTCTTTATGTCGCTGGTTGTGACACTCAATACAGGCTTCCGTAACTTCCTGTGGTGAATTGAAATCCTTTTGAAGTTCTTCAAAAAGGGTGTGGTCCACCGATGGCGTTGGCTTGATAGCATACTCTTGTTTCAGCTTCAGCTCGCCCAGGTTTGGAAGTGGCGGGTCGTAAGCTATGTGAATCAGAATCAGGATTCCGATGGATGACAAAATGATGGAAAAAACGACCTTCTTCATATTTTGTTTGTTGTTGGTTGAACTATTTTTTGTTACGTATGGTTGTTAATAAAAGTTTATTCTGTGGCTGTCTGCATTACAGAAAAATAATGAACTGTGGTATTTGCTCCGTTTTTTTCATTTCTATGTGCAAGTGCCTGTTTGAGATCTCGAATTTAGGGATGAATTCAGATATATAAAAATACAAATATTTGTAATTAGTAATTTGTAACAAGATTGTTTCTAAATAGGGCCTGCTGAAATAGTCAAAAGAGCAGAATTTACAAGCCGATCCAATCGAAGGAGTATTGAAATACTTCCAGTTTGGAGCGGTGAAGAAATTTTGTTTTTTTGATTAGCCGTTTTTTTATATACAAGTTCAAAGGAATAAGAGTGTGCTGTGAAATAACCTTGTACCTATTTACTCGTTGTTATGCTTTAAGAGGTCAATAACAAAAGAAATATGCGTTTTGCAGCATATCCTAAATAAGTAAGGGATGTCGTGCGACAGGGGAAATCAACAGATTAATTTTTTGGAATTGGATAGTTGGTTTTGTAGGTTTGCTTATGTTGTTAAATAATAATGATTTAAGAATTTTTGTTCGGTTTTTTTTAATCAGATGAGGGCGATTTTCCGAATGAATGATTTTTTTCAGCCCTCTGTAAAACAGGTAATAATATGAGTTTCAAAAAACAATTTGTAAGTTTATTTTTGACGGGAATTTTTTTGCTAGGTGGAACTGTTGCTGCCCAGAATCAGATGATGATGCAACAACAGGGGCAGCAGACACAAAAAAGTTATTCTGATGAGGAGGTTGATTTGTTTGCTGATGTAGTGGTGAAAGTAGTGCCGGTACAGCAGGATGCAGAAAAGAAAATGATGAAAGAAATTGAAGAAGGAGGAATGAAACTGGACAACTTTAATCAGATTGCCCGCCAGATGCAGCAGGGGCAGCAGCCGGAAGGTGTTGAAGAAGCTGATATGAAAAAGTTCCAGAGTATCTCTCAACAATTGCAGGCAATCCAGATGGAAACCCAGCAAAAAATGAATGAAATTATCTCAAATGCCGGAATCAGCCCTGCTTTGTATCAGGAGATGATTGCTGCTTACAGTACCAATCCTGATGTGAAGAAAAAGGTGGATGAGAAATTAGCAGATCAACAACAGCAATAAGAAATTCTGACTTTTATCGAGAGATGTCGCTTGGATTTCTTATGATTAAGAGCAAAAAGCGCTTTCGGGGCTTCCCGAAAGCGCTTTTTTGTTTTATTGGTTCGTTTAATTCGCGTAATTCGTGGATCAAAAAGGCAAGAAATGGCTTAAGCCATTTTTGTATTTAGTAACACCTTTGTAAACTTTTGAGGTACGTATTGGTATGATGTGCTTATTTTGTAAATTTCAGACAAGCCTCAACCCCTGTTTTATCTGTTGCCTGGTGAGTAATTGAGCAATAGAAATTATCTCCGTTTGTCGCCCATTTGAGAAGCGCCGTTTCGTTGTATTTAAATTCATTTGTAAAGTGGATATTCAGAGAACTGAGTGATTTGTCTGATTGGAAACCGATGGTATCCATTATCCATTCCACATATCGGGTGTTATTGACATGTTGATTGATGTCCAGATCGGAATAAGCAACTTTCCTCTCTGTTTTAGATTGTTGATCTCCCTCACAGGTGAACGGTTCGGGGAAACTGCTGATAGCCTCTCTTTCAGGAGTGAAATCAATGTTTCCCAGTCTCTCTGTTGGTCTCACCGGTCGTTTTCGCAGATAATCCACCATAATCCAGGCAGAAGTGGCCCGAATGATGACTTTCCCCGAACTATCCGAAACTATGAAATCTCTGGTGGTGTAAAGTTTTTGGGTTCCCCGGGGCCAGGTTTCTACGGTGATTTTTTCCTCCATTCGCGGCCATCGGTCAGCTTCAATTTGCAAATGCGTAAGGGCCCAAAAGACCTTTTCTTTCATCAGGTCGGAAAAACCAACACCTAATTCATCTGCATGATGAGCGGCCACCTCCTGAAAATGGCGCATCAGTGCTGCTGCTTCCAGACGACCTGAAGCACCTACATCAAAAGAAGATACAGTAATCTGTTCTTTCCATATTTTTGAGGGCATAAGGTTGTCTATTTTAAGGGTTTTTTAATTTTTAGAAGGACATCATCAGCAATTTCCACACATCGACGGCATGAAGCCTTGTTTTCTTTTCTGATAGATCTGCAAAACGGACTTCCGGTTTGCTGACTGAATTTTTCAATAAGTTCATCCCATGCTTCCGGATACTTTTTTAGTAAATATAAAGCTCCATGCAGGGCTCCGCAGTGACCTTCCGGTGCACGACCTGATCCCATCTTCCTCATGGACTGAATCTCTTCTTCGCTGCCGCCAAAATGTTTCACCATGGCCTGGGCACAGTTGTATCCGTAATCCGGATGGTGGTAATACCAGGCGGCATTCCGGGATTTAGCCTTTACAGAAACATCTCGCACCATAGATTGAATATTTTTACTTTATCCTCACCGAATTTTTGAAGGGCCTTCCTTACCTGATCCGGACTTTTTTCTTTTTTCAGGTCTTTTCCTTTGCTATAAAAAGTATCAGCAAAACAGATGATTTGCTCTTCAATACTACGAGGCACCATGTCTCTTTGAGGTAAGGGCAACTGCTGCTTTTTGATCTCCTTTACGGTCAGTCCGGTTCCGGTGTGCCTCTCACAAACCAGCGCATGTCTGGGAAGCCCTTCTTTCTCAAGTATTTCACGGCCCAGGTAACCATGGCAGATGTATGGGTATTGCCCGTGACAACCAATGGATGGCGCATCGGTCAGGAAAATTCCGATGTCATGGAGCATCGAAGCTTCTTCGATAAATGAATCATCCGCATGAAGTTCCGGATGATTGGATGCTATTCTCAGGCATTTGTCCCGAACCAGTTGGCTGTGAATAATCAGCAATTCATGTGCCGGGTGAATGGTAGAATAGTATTTGTCAAAAATCTGAAGAATAGCGTCTTTTTTCCCCTCCATCTTTTTCCTTCCGGTTTTTTTGTGTTGAGCCCTTTTTACTTACTTTTCGTAAATGACTGTTTTGAAGACAAGCATAACGTAGCAACTGTCGTTTTCTTGCAAGTACTACTTAGTCTCTGTCCATAAAGTACCATTTACTGCGTTACGCTTGTCCGGAAAGTACTCATTTACGAAAAGTAAACTCCGTATTTTCGGACTTCGCAAGCCTTGTAACTGGTACTTTCTGAACAGACACAGCTCCAGCCAGAAACTTTCCTGACTTTATAGACGGGCACTACTTATGTCTTTCCTGAAGAATTTTCACAACATCCTCGATGCGGTAATTCTTGGCAGTAAGCAATACCAAAGTGTGATAAGTAAGATCAGCTACCTCATTAAGAAAGAGATCATCGTTGTTGTCTTTGGCTTCAATGACAGTCTCCACAGCTTCTTCACCAACTTTTTGGGCTATTTTATTGATGCCTTTTTCAAACAGAGATGTGGTGTAAGAGCCTTCGGGCATGTCCTGCAGACGTTTGTCAATCAAATCCTGCAGGTGAACCAGGAAATCAATGTTGCCCTTGTTTTCTTCAGCAAAGCAGGTGTCGGTTCCCAGGTGACAAACAGGTCCAACAGGATTGGCTTTGATGAGGATGGTATCGTTGTCGCAATCGGGGGTGACGGAAACCACATTCAGGAAGTTGCCCGATTCCTCGCCTTTGGTCCAGAGGCGGTTTTTTGTACGACTAAAGAAAGTTACTTTGCCTTCCTTTTGCGTTTTCGCAAATGCCTCTTCATTCATAAATCCGAGCATCAGTACCACATTGGTCTGAGCATCCTGTACGATGGCGGGAATAAGTCCGTTCCCAAGTTTTGAAAAATCTAATTGCATGATATGTTGTTTGTGTTTTTACATAATTATCTGAGGACAAAGATAATGATTTGTCCGGCATGGCTTGCAAGGTTACCGAATGGAGATACCTTCGTTTTTCAGATAGCTCTTCAATTCGGGTATGGGTATTTCATTAAAGTGGAAAATGCTGGCGGCCAAACCGGCATCGGCCTTTCCTTTGGTAAATACATCCTTGAAATGTTCTTTGGTACCGGCTCCTCCCGAGGCGATGATGGGAATGCCTCGTTCATCGGAGAGTTTGGCCAGGGCATCGTTGGCAAATCCCTGCTTTACACCATCGTGATCCATACTGGTGAACAGGAGCTCGCCGGCTCCTCTCTCTTCTGCCTCCCGGGCCCAGCTGAAGAGTCGTTTTTCTGTGGGGATACGACCTCCGTTTACCGTTACCGCCCAGTCGTCTCCGGTAATTTGTTTGGCATCGATGGCCACCACCACAAACTGGCTGCCGAAATGCTGCGCCATATCGCTAATCAATTGTGGATTCCTGACTGCCGAAGAGTTGATGGATATCTTGTCGGCTCCTGCGCTCAGCAGTGCATCGGCATCGCTTAACTCACTAATGCCGCCCCCTACTGTAAACGGGATGTTGATGTGCCGGGCAATTTTTTTCACAAGATCTACGAAGGTTTTCCGCTTTTCGTGGCTGGCAGTGATGTCCAGAAACACCAGTTCGTCTGCACCCTGCTGTGCGTAAAGGGCACCCAGTTCCACCGGATCACCTACCTCTTTAATATCCAGAAATTTTACGCCTTTTACCGTCTGTCCGTTGCGGATATCCAGGCATGGTATGATTCTTTTTGCGAGCATGATATAGTGAATAGTTTTTAGTCAGTAGTCAGTAGTTTGAATTGTATTATATTTTAGGTTTAAAGGGACTCTTTGAGTTTACGGATCAGGGCAGAAAGCATTTTTGCAATTTCCACACTGTCAAGGTCAAAATTATCATATTCTTCTTTTTCAATATAGGCCAATCTGTAGCATATCTCCATTTGGGTTTGTAACTCGTAAAGTGAGCCCATTGATATTTGCAGAAATCTAATGAAATCTCTTGTTTGATTTCGTCCATACCCTTCTGCAATGTTGCTTGGGACGGACACGACACTCCTTTGCATTTGCGAAATTAACCCGAAATTTTCAATTTGAGGGAGCTTCTTAATACTGGAATGGACAGTAACTGTGAGGTTCATGGACTTTTGCCAAACCAATAGGTCTTTAAATGAATTGAATTTTTTCATGATGGTTTGAGTTAAGTGTTAATTATATAATTCTCTCACCAGAGAAAATGGTATTTTCTATTCTCTACTGGCTACTGACTATTCTCTACTGACTATTCCCTACTGACTCCTACCTACCCTCTACTCCTCCTCTCAATCTCTTCCATCTTAATTCTTCCTTCATAAATGGCTTTCCCAAAAATTACCGCCGGCACACCTGCTTCCTCCAGTTCATCGATGTCTTTCATGCTGCTCACACCGCCGCTTGCAATAAGATACAGATCCGGGAAATTGGCCAGTATCTCCTTGTATAACTCTGTTGACGGGCCTTCAAGCATTCCATCTTTGCTGATATCGGTACAAATGGTTTGGGTCACTCCTTTGCTGATGTATTCTTTCAGGAAATCCATCAGGTCGAGTTCGGAGGTTTCCAGCCAGCCTGATGTGGCGATTTTCCGATCTTTGGCGTCGGAGCCGAGGATGATTTTTTCAGGACCATGGGTGGTAAGCCACTGCAAAAATTCGTCAGGGTTCTTTACGGCGATGCTTCCTCCGGTAACCATTTGGGCTCCGCTTTCGAAGGCAATGCGCAAATCCTCACTCGTTTTTAGCCCGCCGCCGAAATCAATGGTCAGACTCGTTTTCCCGGCGATGGTCTCAAGTACTTTGTAGTTGACAATATGTCCAGCCTTGGCACCATCCAAATCCACCAGGTGAAGCCGTGTGATGCCGTTGTCTTCAAATTGTCTGGCCACTTCCAGTGGATGTTCATTGTAAGTTTTCTGTGTGCTGTAATCTCCTTTGCTGAGTCTTACACATTTTCCTCCGATGATGTCTATCGCGGGTATTAATTCGATTGATTGCATTTATTGAAAGTATGATTTCTAAACTCTAACATCTAAATTCTAACCTCTAGCCTCTAACTTCTAGCCTCTAGCTTCTATCTCCGCCCCTACATTTCTAAGAAATTCCTGAGTATCTGCTCTCCTGCTTTACTACTTTTCTCCGGGTGAAACTGGGTGGCGTAGAAATTGTCTTTTCGAAGGGCTGCACTAAAGGGATGGATGTAATTGCTTTCTGCAGCAGTGTCGGGACCTGTAGCAACATAAAAACTGTGTACAAAATAGACAAATTCGTTCTCCAGCTCTTTATTGAACAGCGGTTCCCTGACATTGGTAAGCTGGTTCCAGCCCATATGCGGGATTTTTATGTTTCCGGAGTCCTTTGGCGGGGCTATAAACTTCTTTACTTTTTCATCGAAAATTCCCAGGCAGGGGATGTCACCCTCTTCCGAGTGGCTGCACATCAATTGCATTCCCAGGCAGATTCCCAGCACGGGTTGCTTCAGCGTTGGAATCAATTGATCGAGCCCCTCTTTTTTTAGGTAGGCCATTGTTGTGCTGGCTTCTCCTACTCCCGGAAAAATAACTTTATCGGCTTTCCGGATGGTATCATGATCGGCTGTGATTTCTGCCTGATACCCCAGACGTTCCAGTGCAAAGCTAACCGATTGGATATTACCGGCATTATATTTTATAATTACAATCTTCATTACTTCATCAATTGGTCGATCTTTTCCACGAGGCCTGAGAATTCTTCCTCGTTAAAAAGCCGCGTTAGAAAAACGATTTTACCATCACGGTCAATCAATACATTTCGTGTTACTCCTGCTTTTTTCTTGGCGTAAAGCTGAAAAATTTCAGCTCCGGGATCCAGTGCAAGAGGGTAGGAAATGCCTGTTTCTTTGGCAAACTCTTTTACGGTTTCAAGTGGCTCGTCCCGATCAATGCCAATAACAATCAGCCCTTTGTCCTTGTAGGACTGCCATATTTCATTTTCAATATGGGGCATCTCTTTTCGACATACACCACACCAGCTGGCAGTAAATTGTAGCATTACAACTTTTCCCCGGGTTTCCTCGAGTCGGAAAGTCTCACCGTTCGCCAGTGTGGCTTCAAAAAGCGGAGCTTTATCGCCGACATCAACGATGTACCCCCGGTGATTAGTCTGGCTCTCGCAACTGAAACCGATCATGACCATCACTATAAAAAAGAGGTGTTTTAGTTTTAGCATAGCGTTATATTTAGTGCCCGTCTATAAAGTCGGGAAAATTTCTAACTGAAGCTGTGTCTGTCCATAAACTAAGCGTTTTTCACGTGTTTGAGATAGAAAGTTCAAATTCAAGGCGTGTGAAAAATCTAAACCGCAGAATACTAATGTATTTGAGGATTTAGATTTTGAGCAACAACGCAGAAGTTGGACTTTTTAGACCAACACTATTTAGGCAAAAACAACCGTTTTGTTATTGTAAACCAATGTTTTTCTGTCCAGGTGAGCTTTTACGGCTCTCGAAAGAACTATTTTTTCAATGTCTTTTCCTTTTTGCACCAGACTTTCGACCGAATCATGGTGCGAAATCCGGATGATGTCCTGCTCAATGATGGGGCCGGCATCCAGATCCGTGGTTACATAATGGCTGGTGGCTCCGATAATTTTTACCCCGCGTGAATGGGCTGCATGATATGGTTTGGCTCCTGCAAAAGCCGGGAGAAAAGAGTGGTGGATGTTGATAACCTTGTTGGGGAAATTGCTTACAAAATCAGAAGAAAGAATTTGCATATATCTGGCCAAAACGATAAAATCCACATTGTGCTCTTTCAGTATCTCCAGCTCTTTCAGTTCTTGTTCCTTTTTGTTGTCTTTGGTCACAGCCACATGATAAAACGGAATTTCGAAACGTTTGGCCACCTTTTCCATTTCCTGATGGTTGCTGATGATAACGGGGATGTTCACCTTCAGTTCTCCGGCCTCGTAACGGGCCAGCAGATCGTAAAGACAGTGTGAACTTTTGGAAACAAATATCCCCATCCTGGGAATTTGATCCGAAAACTTCAGATCCCAGACCATTTCCAGCGGTTTGCCCAGAAGGGGCCCGAACACGGTTCCGATATCGTCACGCTCCAGCATGAAGCCATTCAGTTCCCACTCTACCCGCATGAAGAAACGGTTTTCTTCACGGTTGGTATATTGATCCAGGGCAACGACATTTCCTTTGTTTTGATGTATAAAATCGGTGACACGGGCTACAATTCCACCCTGGTCGGGGCAATGAATTCGTAATATTGCTGTTTGGTTTTTTGACATATTTGTAACTGTTTTGGCTACAAAAGTAATAAATTAAAAAGCGATAAGGGGCTCCGTGGCTTAGTTTGTTAGAAGAGTGGATGGAATACCGGATTACTTTCATCTCTCACCCCTCATCAGCTCATTCCTCAATCCTTATCAGCTTACTCCTCACCCCCATTATTCTGCGTTCTTTCCCGTTTTCATCTTCTTGATGAAGGAGATAATTCCCTCCTCGTCATCGCCGGCTTGTTCCAGATGTTTTATAAAAGCACTTCCCACAATTGCCCCATGGGCATATTGACACACATTTTTATAGGTGTCATGGTTGCTGATGCCAAAGCCCACCATGCGTGGAGAGCTGAGCTGCAAGGTGTTGACCCGCTCAAAGTATTCAATTTGTTGGGCCGATAATCCGTCCCGGGCCCCAGTTACAGCCGCTGAGGATACCATGTAAATAAAGGAGGTGGATGCGCTGTCCAGTTTCTTGATTCGCTCTTCCGGAGTTTGCGGGGTTATCAGGAAAATATTGCTGAGTCCGTGGGAGGTGAATAGTTCCTGAAACTCTTCCACATAAGTTTCATAAGGAAGATCGGGCAGAATCAGTCCACTAACATTGTTCTTTTTACATTCTTCTACAAATTTCTCAGGGCCGAATTTGAGTACCGGGTTGAGGTATCCCATTAATATGATGGGGATAGATACTTCTCCTTTAATTTCAGATAGCTGTTCAAACAACTTTTTAAGTGTCATGCCGTTTTGGAGGGCAATGGTACTGCTGTTCTGAATAACCGGACCGTCAGCCAGCGGATCGGAGTAGGGCATTCCAATTTCCACGAAATCCACTCCTGCTTTTTCGAGCGATTTCAGAACTTTTACGGTGCTGTCGATATGGGGGAATCCTGCTGTGAAATAGACCGATAACAGGTCTTTCTTGCGTTGAAGCAGGGACTTTAATTTTTCCATTGGTATTGTTCTTTTTGTTTTTTGAAGGGTATCGTTGGTTTTAGCAATTTTGCATTATAACCGCCTGACGATTTTTGAATCCATCAGGTTAGGTTAATTTCAGGCGTTCCATGTAGGTTTTCATATCCTTGTCGCCGCGCCCCGAAATGGTAACAACCACATTTTCGCCCGATTTTAGATCCAGCTGGTTGAGTGCTGCCAGTGCATGTGCCGATTCCAGTGCAGGTATAATGCCTTCCTTTTGAGTAAGCTGGAGGGCCGCATCCAGTGCTTCCTGATCAGTAACCGAAAGGTATTTGGCCCTTCCGCTTTTTGCCAGCCAGGCATGGAGTGGTCCGATACCGGGATAATCCAATCCTGCAGAGATGCTGTACGGTTCGGTGATCTGGCCATCATCGGTTTGCATCAGGTTGGTCATGCTTCCGTGAATGACACCTGTTTCGCCCATGGCAATGGAGGCTGCTGTTTTCCCGGATGTCAGGCCTTCTCCGGCGGCTTCAGCCCCGATGAGTTGTACTTCCGGCTCGTCCAGAAAATGATAGAACGATCCGGCAGCGTTGGATCCTCCACCTACGCAGGCTACCACATAGTCGGGGTTGCTGTTGCCGGTTTTGTTTCTCATCTGCCACTGTATTTCGCCACTGATGACCGACTGCAGCCTGGCTACCATGTCGGGATAGGGGTGGGGACCGACTACAGATCCGATGAGATAGAAAGTATCCAGCGGATTGGCAATCCAGTCCCGCAAGGCTTCGTTGGTGGCATCTTTGAGGGTGCGACTGCCCGACATGGCGGGGCGGACATCGGCTCCCAGCATTTTCATGCGTGCTACATTGGGAGCCTGTCGCTCAATGTCGGTTTCACCCATATACACCACACACTCCAGTCCCATCAGGGCACAAACGGTTGCTGTGGCTACTCCATGCTGCCCGGCCCCGGTTTCAGCAATGATGCGTTTTTTCCCCATTTCATTGGCCAGCAAAATCTGGCCTATGGTGTTGTTGACTTTGTGACTGCCTGTGTGGTTGAGGTCTTCTCTTTTGAGCCAGATATTGCAACCATAATGGTCTGATAACCGGTCGGCGTGATAAAGAGGTGACGGCCGGCCGGCATAATCTTCGAGCAGTGTTTTAAAATCTTTTCGGAACGATTCCGAATTCATGATTCTCAGGTAGTTCTCTTTGAGATTTTCGATGTTGGGAATGAGCATCTCGGGGATGTATGCTCCTCCATAAGGACCGTAAAAGCCCCGTTCGTCGGGTTGAAATGAAGTTGACATATGGATTGAATTGTTTTTTTATTGTTGGCGAATAGTTTTGATAAATTGTTCTACTGAAGCGATGTCTTTAAAACCCGGAGCAGTTTCAAATTTACTGTTAATGTCCAGAGCATAGGGTCTGATGGGGCAATCTTTCAGGATTCCGGAAGCGTCTCCGTTTTCAATTCCGCCGCTTAAGAAGAAAGGACGGGAGAGATGAATCCCTTCCAGGATCGACCAGTCAAACTTCTTGCCGCTTCCTCCGTATTGGGCAGTGGGTGTATCAAACAGAAATAAGTCACAAACATCCTTGTATTGATTGGTGATTTCAATATCTGAATGTTGTTTTAGTGAAAACGCTTTGATGACTTCCAACCCTTCTTCTTTTAATTCCATGCATAGGTCTATTGATTCGTTTCCATGTAACTGAACCGTGTTTAGGTTATATATTTTGCAGGTATCTTTAATGGTTTGTGCATTTGCATTGACAAAAACGCCTGTTTTGTGAATGGCTTCAGGCAACAGGGCGGTGGTCTCCGGATTTAAAATATTACCGGCGAAACGAGGCGATTTAGGGTAGAAGATGAATCCCATATAGTCGGGCTCCAGCTTAGCCAGGTCCAGAATGTTCTGATGATCACGCATTCCGCATACCTTTATCTTTATCTTGTTTTGCATGATTTGTTCTTTATTTTCCCAGCTCACAACCGGGTGACGCTTTTTCCGATAACTTCCGCTTTTAGATTGGCACAAACCTGAGCGGGATCAGGGTGCTTCATGAAGTATTCTCCCATCAGAAAACCCTGAAAACCTGCATTTCTCAAGAATCTGAAATCATCTGCTGAATGTATTCCGCTTTCGGCAATGGGAAGGATGTGTGAGGGAAGCAGTGATATCATGTTGGCGGCGTGTTGCAAATCTACTTCAAAGGTCTTGAGGTTTCGATTGTTGATGCCTACCATATCTACATAACTGTTAATCATTGTTGCTTCGCTTTCATCATGTAACTCCATCAATACCTCCAGCCCCAGATAGTTTGCTAAAGCAGCAAGTTCTGCGGCTTGTTGTTTTTTGAGTATGGCTGCGATGAGCAAAATGGCACTGGCCCCAATGGCTTTGGCTTCATATATCTGATATGGATCGATGATGAACTCTTTGCGAATGATGGGGGTGTCCGTAAGGTCTCGGGCTTTACTAAGATCATCGTTATATCCGCCAAAGAATTGGGTGTCTGTAAGTACTGAAATCCCGGCGACTCCCACCTCTGAATATCCCGGTATGATATCTTCAACTTTTGCATTGGCATGAATCTGTCCTTTGCTGGGCGATTGTCTTTTAAACTCGGCGATGACCGGAAAATCACTCTTTTTTATCAGGTGTTCTTTTATTGAGGCTGTTGGAGCCGTGAAGTGCCGATAGTATTTTAGTTCTTTTATCGACACATTATCTTTTGCGGCAGTTACTTCCTTCTGTTTCTGTGCCACTATTTTATCCAGAATATTCATGAGTTTGAGATATATGGGTTAAACAATTTCCAGAAGTTTTTTTAAGGTGGCAGCTGCTTTTCCTCCTTCGAGCGAGTCGTGAGCTTTTTCCAGACATTGCTCAAAGGTTAGTTGCTCATCCATAGTGCCGATGGCCAGAGCAGCATTGGCAAGTACAGCATTCTTTTGGGCCGGGGTTCCTTGTTGGTTCAATACTTTTTTGAAAATGGAGGCTGATTCTTCCACCGTGTTGCCTCCGAAAATGTCTTCAGGACGGTTTACAGGCAACTTGATATCTTCCGGCTTTAGTAACTTTTCACCTTCGTGCGATATCACCTTAAAAGCATCTGTCAAAGATACTTCATCATAGCCGTCGATGCTGTGAACAATGCTGAATTTTGTTGTTGATTGCTGGTAAATATACTGATAAATGCGTGCCAGTTCCAGGCTGAAAACACCTACCAGCTGAAATTGCGGGTTGGCGGGATTTACCATTGGACCCAGCATATTGAAGAAGGTTTTAATCCCCAGTTCACGGCGGATGGGACCTACTGCTTTCATGGCCGGGTGAAAAAGTGGCGCGTGCAGGAAACAAATGCCTGCCTGGTCAATTTGCCTTTTTAGAAGATCATTGTCATTGGTGAATTTGTAGCCCAGATGTTCCATTACATTGGAGGAGCCACATGCAGAGCTGACCCCGGTGTTTCCGTGTTTCGCCACTTTGTAGCCTGCACCGGCTACCACGAGTGAGGCAAGTGTGGAGATATTGAAAGTGTTTTTTCCGTCACCTCCGGTGCCACACATGTCAATGGTCTGAAAATCCGACAAATCTACACGCTTGCATTGTTCCAACAGCCCGTCCCGAAATCCTGATAACTCTTCAACGGTTACAGGGCGCATCATGAAAACGGACAGAAACGCTACGACTTCTGATTTGCTGTAGTTTTCACTGGTAATGTTGACGAGTATTTCTTTGGCCTCTGCTTTTGAGAGGGTGTTATACTCGAATAGTCTTTTTAATGTTGGCTGTAACATTTTTCCAGGTGTTAAAATTAAATATTGGCATCATCGTTTGATGCACTGGTGATATTGCGAAGAGGATAACGATTAAGCTGATTTCCTGTTTTGAGATTTGAATGGATGACTGATCATTCTATTCATCAATTTGCTTTTGAAATCCCGTTAACCTTTGGTAGCTCTATGTTTTTGAAGTCAGGTTTTTTATATTGACTACTGACTAAAAACTACTCACTAAATTATCCTTCAAGCCAGTTTTTTATCATTTGCTTTCCATGCTCGGTAAGGATTGATTCGGGATGGAACTGAACTGCTCTGACATCATATTTTTTGTGGGTGATGGCCATGATTTGTCCCTGAATATCCCGTGCAGTGATGTTCAATTCTTTCGGAAGGTCTTTTTCATTGACCACCCATGAGTGGTATCTGCCACCCATGAAGGTGTCAGGCAGTGTGTTAAAAAGCATTTCGTTGCGGTCGCATACGCTGATGGGGGTGGCGATGCCATGATATACCTTCGGTAGGTTATAGATGGATCCACCAAAAACTTCGGCTATGGCCTGACAACCCAGGCAAACTCCAAAAATGGAATGGGTAGGGGCGAGCTCTTTTATCAGCGGCTTTAGTATTCCCGCCTCATCGGGAATTCCCGGGCCCGGTGATAAAACAATCTTGTCGTAAGCACGCGCTTCTTCGATGGTGATTTTATCGTTCCGGAAAACATCCACTTCCTGGTCGGCTATTTCCTCCAGATAATGCACCAGATTGTAGGTGAATGAATCGTAGTTGTCTATAACGAGTATCTTCATTTTTTTGTTTTTTTGCAAAGCCAAAATGACGGTCTTTGTCGGGTTGTTAGTTCTTTTTTCTATTCTCTGCTGACTGTTAACTAAAAAACTAGAACTCTGCAGCCATTTCGATCGCCTTCTTCAAGGCCCCCAGCTTGTTGTTTACCTCCTGAAGTTCCTTCTTTTCAACAGACTCTGAAACCACTCCCGCTCCTGCCTGATAGAAGAGTGTGTTGTCTTTGCTTAGGAACGACCGTATCATAATGGCTTGGTTAAATGAACCATCCAGTCCCAGTTTTCCGATGCAACCGCCATAGTATCCCCGATTGTGAGGTTCATATTTGTCAATAAGTTGCATGGCTTTGTACTTAGGTGCTCCGGATAAGGTTCCGGCAGGAAATGTGTCAGCCATGACACGAGCAACGGCATTGGGGTCTCTTAACTTTCCGGTTACTTCAGATACAAGGTGGAGTACATGGCTGTAGTACTGAACTTCTTTGTAGGTTTTTACTTCCACCTCTTTACAGTTACGGCCAAGGTCGTTTCTGGCAAGGTCCACCAGCATTACATGCTCTGCATTCTCTTTTGGGTCCTGGCTAAGCTCTTCGGCCAGTTTCATATCTTTCAGGTCGTCTCCTGTGCGGCGGAATGTACCGGCAATGGGATTGATGGTAGCCAGTCCTTTTTCAATGACAAGCTGACTTTCCGGAGAAGACCCCATCAGGCGGTAATTGCCATAATCGAAATAGAAAAGATAAGGTGAGGGGTTGATGTGGCGCAATGCCCGGTAAACATTGAATTCATCGCCTTTGAATGCCTGCGAGAACTGGCGCGACAATACAATCTGAAAGACATCTCCCCGATAACTGTGTTCTTTACCTTTGGTGACCATTTCCATATACTGTTGCTCGTTCAGAGGCGATTGTTCATGTTCAATGGGGGAGAAATAAAAGGAGGGTACCGAGCGGTTTTTTAGAATTTCCAGTGTGTCATTTAAAGACGACTCCTGACCTGGAAGAAGATGTTCCACCAGGTAAAGCTGGTTGGTGAAATGATTAAAGGCAATAACAGACTGGTAGAGGTGATAACGGATATCGGGTATGGCGTGGGGAGCTTCCGTGTTAATATTAAGTGTGATATCTTCAAAATAGCGGATGGCATCATAGGAGGTATAGCCATAAAGACCGGAAGCGGGAACCGGGCACTTTTTTTGTTCTGTTTCCGGGATGTCAAAACTGTCGATAAATTCCTGCATTATCTGAGGTACAGATTTCTGGCCCGGTAGCTTGATCTCCGATTTGTTTCCGTCAGGAAAGCGGGTCCTTACGGTTTCTTTGTTAACGATAAAATCGGCGATGGGGTTGAAGCAGATGAAGGAGAGGGAATTGTTTCCGCTATGATAGTCTGAACTTTCCAGAAGAATGGTATTGGGGAACAGATCCCGAAGTTTCAGATAAATGCTTACCGGAGTTACTACATCGCCCACGTGGGCCGGAATACGACTGCATGAGAGATTTAATTTTTGCTTTTTCATAGGTATCGGTTGTTTTTCTGTTTTCGATGTTGAGATAAAAAAAAGGCTCACCGGGATTTCCGGTAAGCCTTTCTGTATTATGCTTTTGTTACAAATTTGAGCATGAAGACACCACCTTAATCCCTCTGAGGAAAAAAGAAATGACGCCACCACCAAATATTTGCAACTGAAATGTTCATGTTTTTGCTTAATTGCGGGTCAGACCCACTATTTATGACATTTGTTATGTTTTAGACTTTGCAAGTTTAGGGAATGATTTTTTAAAATGCAAAATTTTTATGAAAGTTTTTTATTTACCTCCACTTAATCTTCTTCACACTCTTTGTTTTATTTATATTATCCGGCAGGTTGTCGAGTACGGCTGACTTTATTTGGTCAATCAACAACTGGCGGGTAAAGCTTTGGTGTACCACAATGCTCACTTCCCTTACCGGCTCTGGTACAGTGAACCTCCTGACAAACGGGCGGTCAGTCATAGAATCAACCGATAATTCAGGCACCAGGGTATATCCGATTCCTTTGCGCACCATTGCTTTAAGGGCTTCTATGCTTCCGCTTTCGTAATAAAACCCAAAGGCATTGTTGGCCTGATTGGCTTTGCCACAAATGTCAAGTGTTTGATTGCGAAAACAATGCCCTTCTGTTAAAACCAGTACCTTTGCGGGATCCAAAAGGTTGTCCTCGATGAATTCATTGTGCATATAAGGATGGTCATAGGGGGCATAAAACAGGAATGGCTCATAAAAGAGGGGTATTTCCCTGATTTGTCTTTCCTCTGTCGGGGTAACCATTAAGCCTATGTCTATCCGGTCGTTGTGCAGTGCTTTCAGCAGCTGCTCTGACTCAAGTTCTTCGATCCGCAAGTGCGTATTTGGATTCTCGCTGATGAACTGAGGCAGGAAACGCGGGATAAGGTATGGTGCCAGCGTGGGAATGATACCGAGACGGAATTCTCCTTCGATGCTTTTCTTTTCGTGACTGACATAATTGCGCAAATCTGAAATTTCCCGGAGGATCTGACGGGCCCGGATAATGATCTCTTCGCCTGCCGGAGTGGGTTCAATGGGTTTCCTGGACCGGTTAAATATTTGCACACCTATTTCGTCTTCCATCTTGCGCACCTGCATGGTGAGCGTTGGTTGGGTGATGTGGCAGCTTTCGGCGGCATCGACAAAATGACGATGATCGTCAAGGGCCACAATATATTCCAGTTGTTGGATATTCATATTTTGCGTTTTAACGAGGCAAAAGATATAAAAAAAACGGGAATCCTTTCCCGGATACCCGTTTTGTGGTATTTTATAAACAGTTTCAACAATTAAAAGATGTCTTTCATTTTACTGAAAAAACCATTCTGCTCATTCCCGGCTTTTGGTGTGAAAGAATCTGATTCTTTAAGTTTTTCTAGTGTTTTCCGCTCCTCTTTGGATACATCGGAGGGAATCCACACATTGACACGAACCAGTAAATCACCGCGATGATAACTGTTTACTTCGGGTAATCCTTTTCCCCGAAGGCGGAGGATTTTTCCGGGCTGAGTGCCTGGTTCAATTTTAACTTTAACTTTACTTTCCACCGTTGGGATTTCTGCCGGAGTCCCCATTATGGCATCAGGTACACTCAGTTGCAAATGATATATCAGGTCACTGCCATCGCGAATCAACTCCGGATGTTTCTCTTCCTGAATAAGTACCAGTAAATCGCCGTTAATTCCACCTCGTCGGGCAGCATTTCCTTTGCCGGAAACTGATAGTTGCATACCTTCTTCCACGCCGGCCGGGATATTGATGCTGACGACCTCTTCGGTTCGCATAACACCATCTCCGTTACAATGCGCACATTTTTTGGTGATGGTTTTACCTTCCCCGTTACATGTGGGGCAGGTGGAGCGTGTTTGCATCTGCCCGAGAATGGTGTTGGCAACTCTGGTTACCTGGCCGGATCCACCACAGGTGGAGCAGTTGCTGTAAGCTGTTCCGCCATCAGCTCCGGTACCGTTGCAATGATCGCAGGAGACGTATTTTTTAACTTTTATTTTTTTCTCGACACCGTTGGCAATTTCTTTCAGGGTAAGTTTTACTTTCACCCGGAGATTAGACCCTTTGTTTACGCGTTGCCCGCCACGGGAAGAGCCTCCGAATCCGCCAAAACCTCCGAATCCGCCAAAGCCGCCACCGAAAATATCTCCAAAGTGCGAGAATATGTCGTCCATACTCATTCCGCCACCTCCGAAACCACCTCCGGAAGCACCGCCTACACCGGCATGTCCAAATTGATCGTATCGTTGTCGTTTCTCTGCATTTCCAAGTACTTCATAGGCCTCCGCTGCCTCCTTGAACTTATCTTCTGCCTCTTTGTCACCGGGGTTTTTGTCGGGGTGAAATCTCAGGGCTTTTTTTCGATAAGCTTTTTTTATCTCTTCAGCACTTGCACTTTTCGAAACCTCCAGTACTTCGTAATAGTCTCTTTTTGACATGATAATATTTTGGTTTTATTCTCCAACAACAACTTTGGGATAGCGAATCACTTTGTCGTTGAGTTTGTAGCCTTTTTGAACACAGTCGATGATTTTCCCTTTCATATCTTCCGATGGTGCCGGAATCTTAGTGATGGCTTCATGAGTCTCGCTGTCAAACTCCTGATTTTCTGTGGCGATTTCCACGACTCCCTGTTGTTTCAGGAATTCCTGAAATTTATTGTATATCAGGTCTATGCCTTCTTTTACTGCGTCAAGATCGCTGGCAGTTCCCAGGTGTGCTCTTGCTCTGTCGAAGTCATCGATAACGGGGAGTATGCCTGCAAGAATGCCCTCTCCTGCGCTTTTTGACAGTTCCATTTTTTCCTTCAGGGTTCTTTTTCTGAAGTTGTCGTATTCAGCAATTAGTCGCAGGTGTTTGTCGTTCAAGTCCTCAAGCTGCCTTTTTAACAGAGTTTGTTCATCTTCGGCATCTTGCATGGCTTCTTCACATTTATCTTCTGATTTTATCTCTTCGGCTTCCTTGTCGGTGGCTTCAGTAGTTGCTTTTTCTTGTGTTTCTTCAGTCTTTTTGTCTGAAGTTTCCTGAGCCTCAGCCTGTTTTGTTTTTTCTTCAGTTGCTTTTTTTCTGCTCATATCTTGTAGTCTTTTTTTTAATATTTGGCGCACAAAGGTATGCAATTTCTTTGCCATATTAAAAAGAGGGACATTTTGGCATAACGACTACCGCAAAAATGACAAAGACAGCAAAAAGTCGATGCTTTTTACTGTCCTTGAATCCCTGTAAATAATTACAAAAAGCTATTTTCTGAGTCGTGCTAATGTCTGGTCGATTTTCCTTATGTCATTGGTCACTGCCACAATCCGTCCATCACCGTCCACCAGATAGTTTTTCATTTGTTCTTCTACCTCAAAATCCTTGGCCAGATTTGATTCACGACCCTGGAAATTACAAATGTGATTTAGTGTTTCCAGATTGTCTCGTTGAATAACCTGATTCAAGGGGGTTTTAAACCTGTCAAGAGATATGCTGACAATCACCAGATCTTTTCCGTTGAGGAATTCCTGATTGCTGTAATTTGTGAGCATCTCTGTTTTTAATGGATTTTCCACCCTTGATTGAGCATCATAGGACGCCCAGAAGTCAATCAGTACCATTTTGCCTTTCAGGTCTTCGCTAGTAAGGCGAGTCCCATCCAAAAGAGGTTCACTGATCTCAGGAACTTTATTACCGATGTCAAGCCCAACACGTGGTTCAGGAGAACCATTGATGAAAGACAGAAATACAATTCCTGTTAGTGTGATGATTATTAGTAACTTGTTCTTCATAAGCATAGTCTTTCCCGAAATGTTACTGCACAAAGTTTCAATAAATTATTCGGACTGGTCAAAGTTTTTAGATGAATACCATCAAAAGAGTGACCAGTGGTTTTAATTGCGCAACAAAACTATGCTGTAAAACATGAAAAAAAGCGGGTTGTTTGTTTTGAAAAATGCTTATAAATTATATCTTTAATGCGTCGATATATTAAGCCGCTGATTATGAGGCAGTCAAAGACGAGTTAAAAAGGTGTAAAAAAGACAAAATAAAGGCCTCTATTAAAGAAATATTTCTTCAAATGCGCTTGATTTTAGCTCCCAACCGGTTTAATCGCTGGTCGATTTGCTCATAACCCCGGTCGATTTGCTCGATGTTATGAATGACGCTTTTACCCTTGGCGGAAAGAGCTGCAATGAGTAGAGCTACACCGGCCCGAATGTCAGGAGAAGTCATAACACTAGCTCGCAGCGGCGCTTCCTGATTCAGACCAATCACTGTTGCACGGTGGGGATCGCATAATATAATCCGGGCACCCATATCAATGAGTTTATCCACAAAGAACAAGCGGCTTTCAAACATCTTCTGATGAATGAGAACACTTCCGTTGGCCTGTGTTGCCACCACCAGAAATACACTTAGAAGATCCGGGGTTAATCCCGGCCAGGGGGCATCTGAGATGGTCATAATAGAACCATCAATGAAGGTCTCGATGGTATATTTTTGTTTTGGAGGAATGTATATTTCGTTTTTACTTATGTGCATATTGATGCCCATCCGTTTGAATGCTAGTGGGATGATTCCCAGGTGGTCGGTGGCTGCATCCTTGATGGTTATTTCGCTTCCGGTCATTGCTGCAAGGCCGATAAAACTGCCTATTTCAATCATGTCGGGCAGAATGCGATGTTTGCATCCTTTCAGTGTTTTAACCCCTTCAATGGTCAACAGGTTGGACCCTACTCCAATAATTTTTGCCCCCATGGAGATGAGCATCCGACAGAGTTGCTGGATGTAAGGCTCGCAGGCTGCATTATAAATGACAGTTTTGCCCGGAGTCATTACTGCTGCCATCACTATGTTGGCTGTGCCGGTAACGGATGCTTCATCCAAAAGCATGTATGATCCTTCCAGCTTTTCTGCATGAACGGTATAAAATATATCGTCGGAGTCGAAATTGAATGTGGCACCCAGTTTCTCAAAGCCAAAAAAGTGAGTGTCCATGCGTCGTCTCCCTATTTTGTCACCTCCCGGTTTTGGGAAATAAGCCTTTCCAAAACGTGCCAGCAGTGGGCCCATGATCATAATGGAACCTCTAAGCGAGGCTGCTCGCTTTCGGAACTCTTTGGTCTTCAGATAGTCAAGGTTGATGTTTTCAGCTTTGAAGCTGCACTTTTTGGAAGAGAGACGTTTTACCGTTACACCCAGATCTTTTAAAAGGTCAATCAGGTTGTTGACATCCAAAATGTCCGGAAGATTATCAATAATAACTTCCTCGGGTGATAGTAAAACGGCACAAATAACTTGCAGGGCTTCATTTTTCGCACCCTGGGGTGTGATCTCGCCCTTTAATTGCAGACCCCCCTGCACTTCGAAGCTGTTCATTGTTCTGGGTGATTTTGTAAAATTATTTCCGGTAAGAAGTTAGTCTTTGCAAGAAAACGCCAACTACTGCGTTATTCTTGTTTTTGAATCAGTTATTTATGAAAAATAAACTCCTTAGATTCAAAAACTTGCGCCACCGCTAAAGCTTTGGCCGGCACGCGGTCGAAAGCCTTGTATTTGGCGACTTCTTATCAAATATAGTGAAAGCAGAGTGAAGAGCCAGGCTTGCCTGGGCTATTCCTATTCCGAAGCGCATCCTATAATGTATAAAGACGCTAAATACCAGAGTTTCCTTGCAGACACTAGTTATAGTTAGTTGTTGTTTTTGCGAATGAATTTTTTCCGTTGACGATTGTGGTTGTTGTTGGTGTCTTTAAATTCACGGAAATCATTGATTCTTGCTTCTCCTTCAATCTTGATTTTGCCATTTGAGAGACGTTCTATATCGCTGAGAATGCGATCATCGGTTGCATTGTCTTTGTTCCAGTTGGACAAAGATTTTTTCATGTGATTTCCGATAAGCATGATGAGATGCCTTTTTAAGGGACCTTCTTCCATTTGGGAGGCCTCCTGTATCATTTCTTCTACGATGGTCCCGTAGTGTTTGAAAGTCATTTTACCCTGATTGTAGGCAACGGGGTCCGGTTTTGCCTGGAAGTTTTCGGGAACAGGAGGGTCGTACGGATAATCGATGTCCAATTTGAAGTCGGCCATAATGGCCAGATGGTCCCATAATTTATGTTTGAAATCACTGACATCACGCAGATGTGGAAATAAATTTCCCATTACGCCAATAATGGCTCTCGAAAATCGGGTTCTTTCTTCGCGGTCCTCAATGGTAAGTGCATGATCTACCATTTTCTGAATATGACGTCCATATTCAGGCAAGACCAGTTTCTTTCGGCTTGAATTATAATCCATTAGTTGTTTAAAAAAATTATTTTTTTGCTGATTAACGTAGCGTTTTAATTTATACTTCAGCAAGGTTCTTTTGAAAAAGGTAAGATGTCCGGAGTAGTGTCTTAAAAGCACCCGGACACCGGGTTCACAAGAGGGTTGTTATTGATGTTAACGCTGTGAAAGCCGGATTTCCGACCTCGGTTTTTGAATATAAAATTGTTTGTTATAACGGTAACCTCTCAAGTAAGTTTCAGGGTTTGCAAATATCGTATTTCATTGTTAAAAAAAACGAACTTGCCTGGAAAAATCTTCAAAAAATGATTGTTCTGGTAAGAGATGCGATTTTTTTTAATCGTAATCCTTTGAAGCTTAAATGTATTGCAAATCTAAGTGATTATTTTAAGTTTGGCAAATTTAAGTAATAATTGTTTTTGTCCCGCATTCTTAAAAAACACAGTGGCTTTGATATTTGGGGTGACTCCCTCAAGATGCAGAACCTTTCCCTGTCCAAAACGCTCATGCTCTATAATTACGCCGGGCTGAATATGATTTTGCTCACCGGGAGCAAGAGAATTAAACCGCGATGATGATTCATTGTCCCGCAGTGTTTTCCCGCTGAAATTAAATTTTTTCTTTTCCTGAGAGGTGTCATCTTTCAGATTGAATCGTTTCTTTTTTATGGCTGAGCCGCGATCCTTTCCTGTTGGTGCAAAACTTCTGGATTCGCTAGGAATATTCAGGTATTCCTGGTTAATTTCTCCTAAAAACCTGCTGGGTCTGGCAAAGGTTAATTCTCCGTATTTGTAACGATTCCGGGCAAAAGTCAATGTAACCCGTTCTTCCGCACGGGTAAGTGCTACATAAAAAAGACGGCGTTCTTCTTCAATGCCTGATTCGGTAGCCGAGGCCATCGATGAAGGGAAAAGTCCTTCTTCCACGCCGACGATATAAACATTTTTGAATTCCAGCCCTTTGGCTGTGTGAATGGTCATTAATGTGACTTTATTGAGGTCGTCGGGTTTGTCATTGTCCTGGTCGGTTAACAGAGATACTTCTTCCAGGAAATCAACCAGACTGTTGTTTTCTCCACTTTCCTGCCGTTCATCGGAAAATTCACGAATGGCATTGAAAAGTTCTTCCAGGTTTTCAATGCGTGTTTGGTTTTCATGCGATTTTTCCTGATGAAGCTCTTTCATAATACCACTTTGAGTGGCTATCTCATTGGTGAGGTCAAAGGCGGACATATTTGGTGCCTGACTCATAAAACCTGATATCAGTCGTGCAAAACTGCTCAGTTTTTTCAGGGTTCCGCTGTTGAATCCGGTATTGGGTAAGGCCGGGTTGGTTATTACTTCCCAAAGACTGAGATTGTTCTGGCTGGCCAGGTTTTCAATCTTTTCCATGGTCGTTTTTCCAATTCCCCGGGCCGGATAGTTGATAACCCGCTTGAGAGCTTCGCTGTCCCGTGGATTTACGGTAATTCTCAGATAAGCCAGCAGGTCTTTTATTTCTTTTCGCTGATAAAACGAAAGACCTCCATATATTTTATAAGGTATGTTTTTCTTACGGAGTGCTTCTTCAAATATCCGTGACTGTGCATTGGTCCGGTAGAGTATGGCAAAATCCTCGTATTGAGACTGGTGTCTCAGGCGGTTGTCATTGATGTCGTTGATGACAATAAATCCTTCATCCACATCTGACTGTGCCTGGAACATATTAATTTTCTGCCCCTCATCGTTCTGTGAATAGACTTCTTTCTTTATCTGTTTCTCGTTATGTGCAATGATGCTGTTGGCTGCGTTTACAATGTTTTGAGTGGATCTGTAGTTCTGTTCGAGTTTGAAAAGCTGATAGCCCTGATAATCGTTCCGGAAGTTTAGGATGTTTTCAATTTTGGCCCCGCGGAAGCTGTAAATGCTCTGTGCGTCATCTCCCACCACACAGATGTTTTTGTGTTTCTCGGCCAGCTTTCTGGTAATAAGGTATTGCGAAAAATTGGTATCCTGATACTCATCGACCAAAATGTACTGAAAGCGGTTTTGATATTTTTCCAGAATCTCTGGATTGTCGCGAAAAAGAATATTGGTGTTGAGCAACAAATCATCAAAGTCCATGGCTCCTGCTTTTCGACACTCTCTCATATAACGCTGGTAAATCTCCGGCATCCTGAACATACGGGCTGCTGCATCAGCGCTGGTGCGTTGAGGATCTTTGGCATATACTGCCGGAATAATCAAGTCATTTTTTGCTGCAGAGATTCTTCCCAGTACAGCTCCCGGACGGTAGGCTTTTTCCTTGTTGAGCCCCAATTCCTTAAGGATGCTGTTGATGAGGCTTTTGGAGTCGGTAGTGTCATAAATGGAGAAAGTGGATGGATAACCCAGTTTTTCTGACTCTATGCGAAGTATTTTGGCAAAAACCGAGTGAAAAGTGCCCATCCATAGCTTGGAGGCCGTTTCCTGTCCTACAATCTGTCCGATTCGGTTCTTCATCTCCCTGGCTGCCTTGTTGGTGAAGGTCAATGCCAAAACGGACCAGGGGGCTACCCCTTTTTCAAGCAGATATGCAATTCTGTATGTCAGCACACGGGTTTTTCCCGAGCCAGCTCCTGCAATGACCAATGAAGGTCCTTCGGTGTTAATCACCGCTTTATGTTGTGCTTCGTTCAGCTGTTGTAAATAATTCTCCACGAAAAAACAGATTTCTTCGGTTTTTAATTTTCTGGTGGTCTGTGGGTTACTTCGATTACTTTTCGGGGGTTAATGTAATGGTTAAATGTCCTAACCCTATATCCTGAAAGGGATTTTGTTGACCTGCAGATTTTATTTTCAGGTATTTCGGATTTGCGGGGATGGAAATGGTCTGTCGCCACCAATGTGCATCGGGAAGCGAAAGAAGATCAAAATAGTCCTTGCTACCAACACGATTATAGTTCTTTATCAGTAGGATGTTTTTTCCCTTTTTGAGGTCGAACACCAGCTCTCTTGTCATTGGTGTGCCTGGAGCATGATTACGGTTCAGAAGAATTTCTTCCTGATTGAACCAAATCTGCAAACCATCGTTTCCGGTTATTCTGTAACAATATTGTTGTTCGTTCTCAGATTCTATTTCCACATAGTAATATCTGGTGGACATGGGGAGAGGAATGAGATGTGTATCCTTGATGTTCCTGAGGTTATGCCATGATGTTTTCAAAATTCTTAAACGGTTACTGCCATTGGGGTTTACGTGGACTTCTTTTAAGTCTCCGTAAAAGATGTCAGATCTGTAGATGTCTCCTGTTTGGATGGTGTCATATTTAGAACAAATCAGATGACCTTGTTTGCCTTTTAGAATAAAGTTTTGGCTTCCCTGGGCTGTTATGGCCTCAATCTCTCTGTCTTTTTGAGTTTTCAGATATTTGAAATCTGCTTTTTGCTGGTGTGATGCGTTAATATGCCATGTCAGAGCGATGGTGGAGGGGATGGCTGTAACCCGGTCCTGTTGTGTGATACTGTTGTGGTGAATAGCCTCTTTTCTTCCTAAAATCAGAGTGTCTGCGGAGGTGACGTTTATGCTTTTGCGTGGTAAGGGACGAATGGTGTTTTCAAATTCTACCTCAATTACAGGAAGTTCCATGGGGTCTGCCATGGCGGGGGATGTCCAAAGGATTTCATTTACACTGCCTTTGTTGACAAACTGGAGGGATATGCCGCTACCCAGAAACCTGGCGGCGGTAATTTTATTGTCCAGCCCCGACAGCCGGATGGTGGAAGTTGCGGGAACTGATTCCATAAAAAGGTATAGCTTATTCTTCTTTCTGGTGATTTTAAAGTTTGATGATTGGGTGTTGAAAGGAGATCCAATTGTTTCATAAACAGCGTTTCTGTTTACTTTTATCCATCGTCCAATATTTTTGAGAATCTCTTCTTCCTCTCCCTCCGTTGAGCCGTCAGCCTTAGGGCCAATACTTAAAGAATAATTCCCGCCGGAGGAGATTACCTGTATCATCTCCCTGACTTTTTCTTTTGCTATAGCTACCGGATTTTTGCCTGATTTTACATCGGTAAATGCTCTGGTGTCCGGGAATGCCGACGCAAGCATGTTCCATGCAATATCGGGGGGCGTACCGGGTAATGTATTGAATTCTGTGGCAATAAAATCTCCCATATCATTGCCGATGCCATCGCTGATCAGGCAATCGGGTTGAAGCCTTTTGACCAGCCGGCGTATTTCATTGCTTTGTTCCGGGGTGTTTAATCCTGAATAAAAATATATTTCGGAAACAGAACCGTATTTGGTCAACAGTTCCTCGATTTGTTTCAGGTTTGTGTTATGATGCTCTTCTGTTACAGGGGTGTTGTGATTTGCTGACATTGGTCCGGCAGCCGGAAGATGCCAGTCGGTGAGGGAGTAACTCAGACTGAACTTTATGTTGCCCGACTTACAGGCATCCGACATCTCTTTTACCAGATCTGTGTTTGCCGGGGTGAAATCTACCGAATTAAAATCTGTTGTATTGGTTTTAAACAGGCAGAATCCGTCATGGTGTTTTGCGTTCAGCACAATTCTTTTCATCCCGATGTCCCGTGCCATATTAACAATCTCATTGGCATCCCACTTTTTGGGGTCAAATTCCCGTGCTTTTCGTTCATACTCTTCGGGTGAGATGCTTGCCGTAGCCATGATGTTTTCGGCTGCGCTGCCCACCGGTTGGTTGTCCGACTTTCCCTGATAGAGCGAATAGACACCAAAATAAACGAAAAGCGATAGTTTGTTTTTATGCCATTCTTCCAGTTTCTTTTCGGATGCTTCTGTGTAAATTTCTTTTCCGCCTGTTTCTTTTTCAGTTTCTTTTTTCTTTTCCGGGGAAGTACAGGCAGCAATAATCATGACAAAAAGTATCACTAAAAAGCTATATGTTTTGTATCTCAGGGATTTGTTGTGCATAACAGTTGTGGTTGTTTTTTTCGCTTTCAAATATAAGAATTCCTGAGTGATGGGACATGAAACTGCTCTATAGTTTTGAATTTTGGGGTTTTAATATCAGATTCACAATTAAATTACTTTATGGTACGTTTTATTATTGTAATTTCGTCACTTATTCTAACGGTTAATGATTTTCAGAATGTTCTCAATTAGATCTTTACTGTTGTTTTTTATTGTTTCTCTTTTGACTTCATTCAGTGTTCGTGGACAACTCTCTGCGGACAATGCTTTTGTTGCTCAAACTGAGTATTCGTCCACGACCCCGGATGATATAGTGTTTTGCTTTCCTGTAGCCAGCCCCATGTCGGTTCGATTTGATTATTCCGGAAGCAGTCCTTCTTTCTCATGGTTTCAGCACGATGTAACCAATAACAGTTGGGATAATCCTTTGACCAATACCGGAAACCAATTGGTTGCCGGATCTCCCGGAGGATATCGCGTAGTAGTGGAGGATGAGACGGGTGCTGTTGTGGCAGATGAAAGATTTTGGGTTTACAATACCCAGGAAATCACCAATCTGGAGGCTGAGATAACTTATGATGATTGTTTTGGTGTTGAAATGTCTGCCTCTGCAGATACCGTTCCGTTGATTTTTTATGATCCTGCAGACGGAAGTTTTGGAGGCGTTCATTACAATCTGTCTTTTGAGTGGACTACCCTGCCTGACGGTAACGAATCGAAATCAGGAAGGAGTGTGGAGTTTGATGCTCCTTTTGAAGACTTAGCTTATGTGGTAACAGTTTCCGGCCGCTTTGGCAATGTCCTTGAATCGACCCTTGATTATTCAGCCATTGCTGTGTCAGCCGAATTTGAAGCCGATGTGAAAAAAGATACTGTGCTAAATGAACGTCATTCTGATGCACAGGGGTCTGCCCCCATTGAGATCAAATTTAACAATCAATCTCAGGGGAAAGTGAATGCCTGGGAGTGGTCTTTTGGAGACTCGGGGCAGTCGGTTGAACAAAACCCGTTATTTGTGTTTTCTGCAGCGGGAACCGATAGCGTATATCTGCGGGTTGTGAACCGCGACTCAGGGTGTGAAAGCCTCAGTGCCCCCTTTGTGGTGAGCGTATGGGAATCGGAACTGGAAGTGCCCAATGTGTTTACGCCCAATGGTGATGGGATAAATGATGAGTTCAGAGTGGCTTACAAGTCCATTAAGAAGTTTGAAATGGTTGTTTTTAACCGCTGGGGACGTCGCGTTTATGAGGGGAATGACCCTGCGCGTGGCTGGGATGGTAAAATAGGGGGGACGATGGGCGCTCCGGGAGTTTATTTTTATAATATACGGGGCGTAGGATATAATGATAATGAAGTGCACAGAAAAGAAGGCGCTGTCCACCTGATTAGAGGGAAATAGAGATGGGAAGGCGTCTTGGAAAAATCAAAAAACAAATACTGAAAAATGCAATTAGAAAAAAACAAAGAATTGATTCGAATAGGAGTATTTTATGATGGCAATTATTTCTTTCATGTAAGTAATTATTACAACTACGTTCATTCAAAACACAGCAGAATAAGCATCTCGGGATTACATGATTTCATTCGTAATAAAGTGGCTTCAGTAGAGTATGGCCCCATGGGGTTCGCTCATTGTCAGATTGTTGATGCACATTACTTCAGAAGCCGTCCAGGTGCTGCTGAAGCCAGTCAGAAAGGGAATTTGCTTTATTACGACCGGGTATTTGATGATATATTGATGTCAGAGGGTATTACCACGCACTATCTTCCTCAGAAAAGTAATGCAGGTGGAAGTTCCCGATTCGACAAGAGCATTGATGTATTATTGGCGCTTGAAGCTTTTGACCTGGCATTTCACAACCGCTTCGACGTAATTGTCCTGATTGCGTCCGACAGTGACTATGTGCCGCTGGCGCGAAAGCTTAACTCCCTCGGTGTGCGCATAATGCTGCTGTCCTGGGATTTTGATTATCGCGACGACTACGGGAATCACCGGGTTACGAGAACTTCGCAGGATTTGTTGAATATGGTTACTTATCCGGTTTATATGGAAGAGATCATTAATGAACCAAAACCTGAGGAGATTCCGTTGGTGGAAAGCCTTTTTGTGAATAAGGATTCGACAACAAAAAATGGAGATTTGGCACCTAAAGAGGAGGACGAAGAACCACTGGGAGAGGATTATGAGGTGAGTACCATTTTGTCTGTAAAATCGGGCTATGGTTTTATAAAGTATCCGCCACTTAATCTGTTCTTTCACTATGAGGCAGTGGTTGGGTGTGATTTTAATGATCTTGAACCGGGCGATCAGGTGAAATTCAGAATTGTAACCAACGAAAAAGGAGATGATGTGGCCATGGATGTAGAGTTGACCAGTCGTCCTTTGTAAAGCAAAAGGAGGCTGTCTTTGCCGGACAGCCTCTGAGAAATCAGCATTTTATAATAATTTCATCCAGTGCTCTTTTGGGCACATGGTGGGTCTGGCTTTCGTCTCTCCAGTATTTGATGTTGTCATCTTTAAGGTCTTCGATGACTACCTGTTCTCTTGGTTTTCCTAGGGCAATGACTTCAACAATTTTCAGATGTTTGGGGATGTTCAGTGCATTGGACAGTTTTAGTCTGTCCACCGAACCAATGATGCAGCCTCCCAGATTTTGCTCGACTGCTCCCAAAAGGATGCTTTGGATAGCAATGCCGTCATCACAAAAATAATTATCCGAAATCTTTGTGTCATTGAGTACCACGACGTAGGCTGAGGGTCTTTCTCCCTTTACAGGGCCGTCCCAGTTGGGGAGATAACCTGCCCAGGAAAGGTGCGGAAAGATCTTTGCATTGGTTTCAGCATCGCAGGATATGAAGTATTTGAGCGTTTGAGCGTTGCGGGCTGACGGGGAAAGACGGGCAAGGTCAACAAGCCCTTCCAGAATGTATTGAGGAATGCTTTCTTCTTCATAGAAACGACGATAACTTCTGTTTCGTCGGATTAAATCTTTCAGGTTGTTCATAGTGTTTGGTTAATTTTGAAAAATCAACTCCGGCATTTAACCTGCATTATTCACAAATAATCTATTCCAATGTCCAACTATCTGCAAAATACAACCGTCCTCAATAAAATGGATTTGAAAATAATTAATACGGTTTATTATTATTTTTTATGGTCGTATTGAACTCGCAAGCTTGCTCGTTTCATTATTTCCTGCATCCATTTTATCTGCGGTTGATTGTATCTCTTGATATTTGAACATCTCATAACGATAATTCATGAATCGAAGATCGACGAAGTCAATAAAGCAGGTTAATCCGGACCTGATTGGTTTAATTTGTTAGAATCTTTTTCCAACGATGTCCCAGTCCACACAATTCCAGAATTTCTGAATGTAATCAGGGCGTTTGTTTTGGTAATCGAGGTAGTAGGCATGCTCCCACACATCACAAGTGAGGATGGGGGTGAGTCCGTTTCGAAGCGGGTTGCCGGCATTGCTCTCTTTTACAATTTCCAGTTTCCCGCTGCTGTTTTTTACCAGCCAGGCCCAGCCTGATCCAAACAATGTGGCGGCAGCTTTGGCAAATTCTTCTTTAAATTGCTCAAACGAGCCAAATGCTTCGTCTATGGCTTGTGCCAAAGGGCCTGTGGGCGCATTTCCTCCTTTGGGAGAGAAGGAAGAAAAATAAAAAGTGTGGTTCCAGACCTGGGCTCCATTGTTGAAGATGCCTCCATCGGCCTTTTTGATAATGGTCTCCAAATCGGCATTTTCAAATTCGGTTCCCGACACCAGGTTGTTCAGGTTGTTTACGTAAGCCTGATGGTGCTTGCCATAATGAAACTCCAGTGTTTTCTTTGAGATGTTTGGTTCCAAAGCATCCAAAGCGTAAGGTAATTGAGGAAGTGAAAAGTTCATAGTGCTTATTTTATCTGTTAGTAATTTGTTTTTTGCATGATAGTCTGCTTTGCATGAATAAAGCAGGCTTCTAAAAAGCGAGGCTTTTTTCTTTCAATGGAATACATAATGTGTTGCGTTTTTAAAAGGCCAAAGGTCTTTGAGCAATAGCTCAGGGCAACGCCCTGGGTTTTGAGGTATCTCTTACGTCCCCTCCCATTATTGGTCGCGACGCGACCAATAATGGGAGGGGGGATTTGTTACAATTTTCCTGGGGCGTTGCCTCAGGCACTTGCTCTCATGCTTTCATCCTGTCACCGTATCTTTCTTATGTATAAGGTCGGTTAAATACGTGATACCCCAATGTGAGCCAGGTGTGTGTCGATGCATGGTTACTTCACCGTTTTAACAAATATAATAAAAACTAAAGAATTATTTCTGTATTTTTTTATTCGTTTACAATGTTGTCCGGATCAGAAAATTCGCTTCCGTTTGTTTCTGTATTTTCCGGTATTTTGTTGGTCTATGAGTGGATTGGACGATGCCTGGCACGGCACAGCGGGTCTTTGCCCTCGGTTTCGCAGGCTGAAGTTCTGATTGAATTCAAAAATCAGGGAGAGTTCATGTGCTCCGGCAGAATTCCATCCCAGATTGCTTATGGTAATGTCGTAGCTGTATCCAAAGCGAACTGCGCCGTGACGGTACGATAGGGAAAGGACGATGGCATCCTGATTGAATTTGGATTCTGTATCGTTACCAAAAACCGGAAGCCCCCGGTACCATAGCCCTATTTCCAACGGATCGTTGAACCAGTAGGCGCCAACATCTGCCTGGTTGAAATTTTGCTGATGCTGAATTCTGAAGGTTCCGCTGAAGGAACGGTCTCCTTTTATTCTGCGCCGCCTCTCCGTCCAGAGGTTCACACCTCCAAAGAATACATATTTTCGGGGAAGCTGCATTCGTTCTCCCAAAAATGAATAGTTGGGGGTAGCCAGGTGATCCGCTGTCATGCCAACCCACATAAACGGACTGTAAAACAGCACGGAGGAGGCAAAATCAACATATTCCGCTTGTTCATTGGTCAGCTGGTCCCATGAACCTGAAGCTCCGCCTCCGATTTGCTCATCGGCAAACCGCAATTTACTGAAATCAATGGAACGGTTTCCGTAGGCAAATTGGATGGCAGGCACAACCTGCCACTGATCTGTAATCTGAATGTTGTAGGAATATTGAAGTGCTGCATGGGTGGTGGTTAATCCGGCACTTCCTGCCTTATCCTGTATGAGTTGTACGCCCAGTCCACTGTTGAATGAGTTGAAGTAGTTGTCGAATGAGACTGCATAAGAGGAAAATGCTTTTTCTATACCCGGCCACTGGTTTCTGTAATTCATTACCAGCCGGCCCCCATCGGTGGCACCGGCAAAAGAGGGGCTCAGATACAGCGGTGATGCATAGAACTGAGAAAAATGAAGGTCCTGTGCATAAGTGCCCGTTCCTGAAAAAAGAAAAAGCATACTCCAAAGAGCGATATGTATTGGTCTGATTTTATGCATAACGGGGCCATCTCATTATCTGAGCAGGGTTACATCTCCTGCTTTTTCAATTCGTTTTCCATCACTCATGGTGGCTGTTACCCGCCATATATATACTCCCTGGGGGGCCAGCTTTTCACGGTAATATCCGTCCCATCCGCGATTGATCTCGGTGGTTTCGAACAGTAGTTCTCCCCAACGGGAGAATATCTGGAGTTTGTATTCTACGATGCCTTTCTGCACAAATGGATAGAATACATGATTGGTTCGCTCGCCAAATTGATACTGACCTCCTGTGGGGCCATTCTTGTTGGGCGTGAATGCATTGGGGAAATCAATTTCTCCTCCCTGCTCTGCTTTGACTGCATCCGGAATGGTAATCTCATCTGTACATCCATCTGAATTCTCCACTCTTAATGTAACATCGTAGCTGCCGGTACTGGCATAGGAGTGGGTGGGAGAAAATTCTACTGATGAATTGCCGTCTCCGAATGACCATTCCCAGAAATTGGCTCCCTGTGATTTGTTCAGGAATGTTACTTCATCATCAGGAATGTAAACAACTTTGGGGACCGGTTCAAAGAGGGCTGTCGGTGTGTTGTATATTTCAATGGTTACATCTTCTGCAGTGATGGTGCCTCCGGGGCCATAGGCGGTTAAGCGCACGGTGTAAATGCCGGGTACCCGATAGGTGTGTGTTGGTTCTTTCTCATTTGAGGACTGGCCATCACCAAACTCCCAGAGATAAGAAGTTGCATCAAGGGTGTTGTTATAAAAAGACACCGTTAATGGAGGACAGCCACTCTCATCTTGTCCGTAGTCGATGGCAGGCATCATAGGACGGATGGATATAATCTCTGAAATGGTGGCTTCACAGAAAGCACTATAAGCACGCAAGCTGATTTCATAATCCCCTGAGGCTTCGTATTGATGCGGTTCCGGGTTGATTTCTTCAGAAGTAGTGCCATCTCCAAAGGACCAGGAATAATTCCATTGACCGGTAGTGGTATTATTTACAGAAACGGTTCTGTCGGGCATTTGCTGCTCAGTCGGAGTAGCGGTAAAGCCTGGAGAAGGAGACGGATGTACGGTTATCATCGTAGCCGCCTCTTCAGGGCATCCAAACGAGGAGGTGCCTGTTACAGATACTTCGTAGCTGATGTCTTCCCCGGTGTTGTTTTCGAAAATATGTGCGGTTTGATAAGTGCCTGTTTCGGTGTTTCCGTCACCGAAGTCCCAATAATAACTTTTTGCACCTGATTGCGTCAGTAGTTGTGAGGTAAACGGAGAACAGCCCTCCTCCGGAGTGGCTGTTAACTCAATTTCACGGACGGGATAAACTGTAATGTATGTGAAATAGCTGTCGGTGCATCCATAGTCGTTTTCTGCCGTTAGATTTACTCTGAAAGATTGAACATATGCCTCCGAATTTGTGTAGGTGTGCGCGGGGGCTTCTTCTTCACTAAAATCGCTCCCGTCACCAAAATCCCAGCTGTAACTTGTGGCACCTGAACTTTGATTGTTAAGTGTGACATTCATCGGTGAACATCCTGCAAGGTCCGAAGTTTCAAATAGGGCCTGAGGAATGGGGTTGACAGTTATTTGATAATTTTTTGTGTCGTTGCAGTTGTCTGCGTTTTTTGCCGTAAAGGTAATGTCAAAAGTTTCAGGAGAATTGGTGGTGGTTCGAAATATATGGGTGGGGTTTTCCAGGGTGCTTGCGGCTCCGTCTCCAAAATCCCATTGATAAGTTTCGGCATTGACTGATGTATTTTCAAAGGTAATCTCCAGAGGGGAGCACGCTTCGGTACTAAATGGTGCCACACTTGCTTCTGCTTGTGGAAGAAAGTTGACTGTCTGAACGGCACTTCCGGAGCAGTTGTCAGCAGACGCTTCCGTCCAGGTGAAGAGATACTCGCCAGGGGTGTCAACAGTGACATTTGTGGTTGGGTCAGTGGCATCTGTAAATGTTGCGGTTCCTGGCCCTGAAGTTGCGGTCCAGTTACCGGTCCCAAAATCGGGAATCGCTTCAAGACTGGTGGATAATCCGCATACTTTTATGTCATCGCCTGTTGAAGGAGAAGGACTTTCGGAAAAAATAACTGTTACAACATCTGTGGAAGTACAGCCGTTCAGGTCAATATTCCAGGATAACTCATAGGTTCCGTAAGTGTCAGCAGTAATGGTGGCATTGTGAATGGTTGCGTTATCAAAAGTGAGGGTCCCGGGGCCTGAAATTGTCTGCCAGAGTCCGGTGGCTCCATTAACCTGGTTGCCGTTGAGTTGATGTGTCAGTGAACAGAGTTGTTCATCAGGACCTGCATCAGCCACGGGTTGTTCTTTGACAATAACACTGATGTCTGTTTGATCTGAGCAACCTTTGTCGTCGATTACCGTGTAGGTATAGGTGAATGTTCCGGTTTCGAAAGAACTAAATTCCGGGTTTGCAACATCTGTGGCGGATAGTTTGTCTGTATCGCTCCCGCTCCATGTATGACTTGTAAATACCGTGGAGCCACCATCAGTTATCGGACTTAGCTCTACGGTTTGTCCGGCACAAACTTCTATTGGGTTGGGGTCGAAAACAATGGAAACATCTTCAATGTCGATGGTGATGTCTGCCTGATTGCTACAGCCGGTATCATCGGTGACTATTGCAGTGAGATTGAAGTTTCCTGTGTTGGCGGTATTAAAATCAGGGTTGGTAATGTTGGTGGCACTGAGGGGACCGGTATCTCCTGTCCACTGAATGGAATATGGCGGGGTTCCTCCACTTATTGCTGCGTTGAGTTGCAGATCCAGTCCGGGGCAGAGGTAAATAGCTGTGCCCGGTGTGATGTCGAGGGAAGGTGCTTCCCTCACATCAATATCAACACTTCCTGATGCTGAGCAACCGTAGGCATTCGATACATTATAAGTTATGGTGTGTGTCCCCGGTCCTGCCGCAACAGGGGTGAATTCTCCTGTGGAGGGATCAACCCCAGGCCCCGACCAGGTCCCTCCGGATGTGGCGGGCACCAGTGTGTAAGGAGCATCTGTTTCACAAAATGGTCCTGCAGGATCAACAGATCCGTCCGGGATGGCTACAATCAGAGCCATGGCAGTGGTTGTCACCGGAGGATTGTCACCGTTTATCGGGTCTCCCGGAGGAGTTGTGGGGTCTTCATTGTATGGGTTACAGGTATTCCAGTTGCGAATGGTGACTTCAAAAAAATCGCCTACGTCGTAATAATCGGGGATGTATATCTCTTCAGAGATCGAGGGAGGAGGGGCAGGAGCTTCAACAGGCTCGGGATAATATTCCACCGAGCCACGGTGTGGCCAGGAGTATCCAACGCCACCAACTGTTGCATCGATTATGGAAGTTGAGCCTGTTCCATAAATCCATTGCGTCCATCGATTTTTATTATTTGGGGTGTCTTCTTCATCCGGTGGAGTACAATTCCATTGACTTACATCCGTGAAACGCACGCTTCCGTCGTTTCCAACGCAAATGGGGAAAACCACTGGGCTGATGTTTAATTCGCCTCCGTTTTCGTTGTCAATGTCCCATACAGTTGCCGTCTGGCCCTGCCCCGAGCTGGTACATAATACGCCATCAACCATTAAAAAGGCCTCTGCGTAGTAATTGCATCTGTCTCCGTTTTTAGGATATATATGTGTGGCACTGGCCTGCCAGTTACCAGTTGTGAGTTCTGATGCAGAAATAATTTCCGGATCTGTCCCATCCCCCCAGTCGAAGTAAATGCTTACGTTTCCGGTACCTCCATCATCCACTCCGCGGAAAGTGACAATGCGTTCCACGGTCACCGGAGCACAACGTTTATTGAATATCCAATCATCGTTTTGTCCGTTGGTGTAATCACAACTTTGCGCAAAACCCATGTTTGCCGTTAACAGCCAGATTGCTGCGGCACCAAATAACCCTGTGAATATGTTTCTGTTCATATTTCTTAGTATGACCCTTTCTCTCCCCTCTTTGCATCGTGCTGATTTGATTTACAAATCAGACTTACAACAAAATATGAATTTTATCAGACTAAGTCAATTGCTGACTTAATCGTGAGATGTGTCATTTTTTTTCTGACCTTATTTTGGAAAATTTACATAAGTCCTTCGCGGTTGGGTGGGGTTATACTGAAAATGAGGACTTATGTTTCACGACTTTTGACCCTGATGAGGGTTTTTTCCCATCATGGTTGCGGTCCTTATCTCTTTAACGTATGATAAACAAATTCATTGCATCGGTTTTGCCTTACCTTCCAAAGAAATTTGTCTGGATCTTTTCAAGACGCTATATATCAGGTAAAAAAATTGATGATGCTGTTGCTGCTTCACAGAAACTTGCAAAGGAAGGAATCCGTGTAACCATCGACCATCTCGGGGAATATATCTCAGAACTAAGTCAGGCGGATGAGGTTAGAAAAGTTTATCTGGATATGATTGATCGTTTTGAGCAGGATGGGATTCAGGCAACTTATTCTCTGAAACCTTCCAGTTTCGGACTTCAGATTGATTTTGAAACGGGATGTAATTATGTGCAGGAAATTGTAGAAAAGGCACGTTCCTATAATTCTTTTGTGCGAATTGATATGGAAGACAGCAGTTGCGTGGATGATGAACTAAAACTGTACCAAAAGATTCACGATTTGTACCCCGAGAATGTGGGCATCGTTATTCAGGCTTACCTCAAGCGAACGCCAAAAGATCTGGAGTTTCTTGCGGCGTTGCATTCTGCCAAAAAACCGGTCAATGTGCGTCTTTGTAAAGGGATTTATCTGGAGCCGGAGAATATTGCGGTTAAAGACAGGAAAGAAATCAATTCTCACTTTTTGGAAGCTCTTGACTTTCTATTTCAAAAAGGTATATATGTTGGAATCGCAACTCACGACAGGGCTTTGACAGATGGTGCGCAAGGGCTTATTGAGCGTTACTCACTTAACGGGAAGAATTACGAATTTCAGATGCTATACGGTGTTACTCCCGAATTGAGAAAAGAACTTCTGGCTGCCGGACATCAAATGCGGGTTTATGTTCCTTTCGGCGAGCAGTGGTTTGGATATTCAACCAGACGTTTGAAAGAAAATCCACGCATGGCTTTTTATATTATTAAGGCCTTGTTTTACAGAGGGTGATTGGCAATTACCAGTTAACAATGATTAATTACCAATGAAACGAGTCCCGAATGTTCGGGACGAGTTCCATCCGACCTTGAAAATAATTTTTAGACGGATGAATAAGAGCATTAGCATTCTGGGGGCAAGCGTAGCGCAGCAAATGGTACTTTATGGGCATACACTAATTTGATATTAATGGACTTAAATTTATGCACTAACCAATTACAAACACAAGGGCTAATTAGTGCCCGTCTATAAACAAAGCTAAGTTTGTACATGGCCATGTGTCTGGTCAGAAAGTGCCAGTTGCAAGGCTTGCGCAGCCGCCAAAAGCGGAGTTTACTTGGGTAAATGAGTATTTTGGCGGCAAGCGTAACGACGCAAATGGTACTTTAGGAGCATACACTAATTAAAGGGTCGTTTCTCGTTTGAAACGACCCTTTACACACAGGAATTGTTGGGAGGAAATTAAAAAAAATGTCTCCGGCTCAAAGATCTTGTTTTGCCTGCTCTTCCATGTTACCTCTATGTTATCCGTATTTTAAATTCTTGTTGGTCTTACTTCTTCCATATAATCGCTCCACTCCGTGCTAACCAGGAGTGATGAAGCAGGAGGCCCGATGGCGGGCCGGCAGTTAATCGGAGCTTTAAGAAGATAAATAATCCAAAAGTTATTGAAAAGTCCTTCCTGGTTATTGATTTTAAATAAAAATATATTGTTTTTCAATAAAATATATTTGTTTTTGAAGAAAGAAAAGGGCATGCTTAAAGGGCTTTGTTTAAAGAGAAAAATCACATTTCTTTCTGTAGTTGCCGGCGTGCTTTATGTCTGGATGTTGATTTTTCCCATATATGATGATTGGGAAGACCATAAAATGAGTTTTCTGCGGGGATATGGCGTCGAAGGCTATGAAAATAAGGAAGGGTTGGTAAAGGATTCTCTGTTTGATGTCTGTTATTTAAGTGTTACCCCCAAAGAGAGTGTTTTTCTCTTTCCGGAAGAGGTTCAAGCCTATAGAGGTGAAACTATTGATTCCCGTTTTTCGCGAATAGAAATAGCTTTGCCCGATAAATTTATTCAGAAATCTGAGGTTAATTCAATGGAGACTGTTCAGGGGATTTTACTTTTTATTATGGTCGTGTTCTTTGTTTTGTTGCCTGTCCGTTTCTTTAAGTTGATCTCATCCCTGCAAGATGGAAATTTCTTTGATCGTAGGAATGTTCGGTTTATCCGGCAAATGGGGTGGCTTCTTCTTGGAGTTTAGAGAGTGATGTTTTCGGGTTTAAAATGATTTTTGAGTAAGCAATATGACAAATTGGCTGATTCTTGAGCGTTCTGGTGACAATTTGGCGCACAAGGTGTCTTAAATCTGTCATTTAGACAGCTTTATGGTGTTGGCATTTCCTTTGATGTAAGGTTTATCAGAGTACAAAAATTTAAATGTTAAACTAAAAAATTGGAGGATATAATTATGACACTTGTAAGAAGATTTAACAACCAGGTACCAGAAATCGCCAACATATTTGATGATTTCTTTGGTGGCGACTTTTTTGAAGCTCCAGCTCGTCAGGGATACAAAACTTCCACTCCTGCAGTAAATGTAATGGAGAATGAAGATGAATATGTGATTGAAGTTGCCGCTCCGGGTATGAAGAAAGATGATTTCAAGGTAGAGGTCAACAACGGTGTGTTAAGCATCTCTGCTGAAATGGAAGAGAAAGATGAGCAGAAGGATGAAGAACATGGATATACCCGACGTGAGTTTTGCTATTCATCATTCAATCGCTCATTTGCTATCCCCAAAAATGAGGTGGATGAAGGAAAAATCGATGCCTCTTACAAAGATGGTCTTCTGAAAATTAAATTGCAGAAGCGTGAAGAGGTAAAACCGAAGCCTGCTCGTATGATTGAAATTAAATAAGCGGGTGATTGATTTGTCTTAAATTATTTTTGAGTGACTCTTTTTGATGACTCCCTCTGTTAGCTTTGCCGGCAGAGGGAGTTTTTGTGTGGGTGTGCTTTTGTCTCATGAAGCTTTCCAAAAAATTCAATTTTGATGACATTCTGAGAACCTACCCCAAAAAAAGCTTGGGGAATAATATATTTGACAGGGGAATGCTCAAAATTAAAATCCCTTAAAGAGGTAATTACCGAATTAGGTGTGGTGGATTCTTTCTTGGGAAAGCGGCAAAGCCGAAGCCGATCCGCCACAGGAGACAAAACGGCGGATTGGCGTTCAGCTTTGCTGCTTTGCTTGCCACAGAATCCGCCGCACCTGGTTTGTCATTGGTAGCTTGTCGAAGAATCTGTTCGGTTGAAAACCAGATGTTTCGACTACGCTCAACATGACACTTTTTGGTGCTTTTTACTTTTTGGACAACTCCATGAGAGGGGGCGTGAGGGGTGCCTCTAAACCCAGGGCGCTGCCCTGGGCTATCGCTATCGCTCTCATGCTTTCAGCCTGTATAAGGTAAGTTAAATAGCTCGCATAAAAAAGAGGCTGTCTCAAACGACAGCCTCTTTTTCAGGTATAAAATATTGATCGACAAATGGTTATTGGTATTCTTATCCTTTGAAGCGTTTGTTTACTTCATCCCAGTTCACCACACTCCAGAATGCATCAATATATTCGGGACGTTTATTCTGGTATTTCAGATAGTAGGCGTGTTCCCATACGTCCAGTCCAAGAATCGGAGTTCCTTTCAGGTCGGAAACGTCCATCAACGGATTGTCCTGGTTGGGAGTGCTTCCTACTTCCAGTGAACCGTCTTCTTTTTTTACCAGCCAGGCCCATCCTGATCCGAAACGAGTGGCTGCTGCATTGTTGAAAGTTTCTTTGAAATTATCAAAAGAACCGAATTTTTTCTCGATTGCAGCAAGCAATTCGCCTTCAGGTTTTCCGCCGGCATTAGGTCCCATTACTTTCCAGAAAAGATTGTGATTAAAAAAGCCACCACCATTGTTCCGCACTGCAGTTGAGTGTTTGGAAACATTGGATAGGATTTCCTCAATGCTTTTCCCTTCCAGTTCTGTGCCTTCAACGGCTGCATTTAGTTTGGTGGTGTATCCGCCATGGTGTTTTGTATGGTGGATTTCCATGGTTTTGGCATCAATGTAAGGTTCTAATGCATCGTATGCATAATCGAGTTTTGGAAGTTCAAATGCCATAATGTTTAAGTTTTTATGATTAGACAATCAATTTATTTTCTCTTATTTCAGATAAACTTGTCCAAAATTAATGCCTATTTGGATTTATTCCAAATAAAACGAATTAAAATTTGTTAAATGTTTTGTTATGCGGCTTCGACAAAAGAACCTTTAGGTGCTGAGACTTGCTTGTAGTGGGGGTGTAAATAATGACACAGTATTTTTTGAGGGTACTACTATTCTGATGAACGGAGCCGGTTTCTCAATCATGGGGGTTTGTTATCTTTGCATCCCTCAACTCGCTTGAATATGAATAAAGAAATACTGCGGCTTGCGATTCCAAATATCCTGACCAACCTTACGGTTCCGTTACTTGGTATGGTTGATCTCTATCTGATGGGGCATCTGAATTCCACACTATTTATGGGTGCAGTAGCTCTGGGCGGAGTCATATTTAATTTTGTTTACTGGGGATTTGCTTTTTTACGCATGAGTATGAGCGGGGTGGCCGCTCAGTCCTTTGGCCGGGGAAACCGGCAGGAAATGGCGCTGGTTCTGCAGCGCGGGCTAATGGTGGCATTTTCGGGAGCGGCGCTTTTATTGATGTTTCAGGTTCCGGTGGGAGATTTTAGTTTTTGGTTACTGGAAGGTTCCGCGGAGGTGAAAGCGATTGCGCGGGAGTATTATTTTATTCGCATTTGGGCTGCACCGGCGGCAATTTCACTGATGGTTTTTTATGGTTGGTTTCTTGGAATGCAGAATGCTTTTTACCCGATGTTAATCTCCGTTAGTGTAAACATATTGAATGTTTTGAGCAGTGTTTTGTTTGTACGGGTGATGGGACTTAAGGCTGAAGGAGTTGCACTTGGTTCGGTTATTGGTCAGTATGCTGGTCTTATCCTGGCAATCATATTGTTTTTTAGGAAATACAAATGGGCCTGGCAATTTTTTACTATCAGATTAGAGGTTTTACGTCAGGGGTTTTCCAAATTCATGAATGTCAGTGGAGATATTTTTATCCGGACCCTCAGTGTGATAGCAGTTTTCACTTTTTTTACTTCGCGTTCTGCAGGCATAGGAGATGATACACTTGCTGCGAATAGCGCATTGCTTCAGTTTGCATTACTTTTTTCTTATTTCCTCGATGGCTTTGCATTTGCCGCCGAGGCCATGGTTGGGCGCTGGTTTGGAGCTAACGATAAAAGTACCCTGAAAAAAACCATTGGATTCCTTTTTTATTGGGGATTTGGTATGGGGGCTTTGTTTACAGTGCTTTATGCGATTGCAGGAGACCAATTGCTTCACTTTTTTACCGATCAGCAAGAGGTTGTAGATAGAGGAAGTGATTTTCTTTGGTGGGTCATTTTCCTTCCCCTTGTAAGTTTTCCTTCCTATATCTGGGATGGTGTTTACATTGGGGCGACTGCTTCAGTGCCTATGCGCAACAGTATGGTTATTGCTGCCGGGTGTTTCTTTTTTCTTCCATTTTTTGTGCTTTTCCCGTATATGGGGAATCATGCCTTGTGGTTGGGAATGTTGTTGTTTATGCTGGCTCGTGGGATAATTCTTACCCTGTTGTTTCCCCGCTTATTGAAGTGAAATATGTCATCCTTTTTTCCCGCCTGTTCCCACAGTGAAGAAGTCCTTCAGCGAAGGGAGGGAAGACTTCCTGGCGCTACTTAGTGTCCCGTCAAAACCAATGACTCCATCTTCCACAAAAAGTATCTTGTCGGCAATTCGGAGAATACTGGAGACTTCGTGAGTAACCATTACTACAGTCATTCCCAGTTGATCCCGTAGTTTCAGAATAAGTTCATCCAGTGCTGCCAGTGACACAGGATCCAATCCGGCTCCCGGTTCATCGCAGAAAAGCAGCGGAGGATCCAGAATGATGGCCCTTGCAAGGGCCGCCCGTTTAAGCATTCCGCCGCTCAATTGGGAGGGATACAGATAATAGGCATCTTCCAGGTTGACCAGATTAAGCTTGGTTCTGACCATCTCTTCAATCAGTCGCGGGGGGAGGTCGGTGTGCTGTTCCAAAGGGAGTGCGACATTATCACCAACGGTTAGAGAATTTAGCAATGCTCCGTTCTGGTAAAATACGCCCAGTTTCAAATAAAAATCAAGTTCATTCTTCTCTTCTAGAGTTGCAATGTCCTGATCTAACAGATTGACAACTCCGGCTTCCACAGGAAACAGACCTAGTAAGTGTTTGAGTATGGTACTTTTGCCTGAGCCGCTGCCTCCGAGAATGACGGTGACATCTCCCTGGGATACGCTAAAGGAGACGTCTTTCAATACTTCCCGCTCGTCGAAAGACACTTTAAGATGGTTGACTTCTATTATGTTGTTTTGTTTCATGTTATTGTCTGTGAACTAATAAAACATCAGCCCAAGAATACTGTCGGCAATAATGACCAGGGTTATAGCGGCTACTACCGAACTGGTTGTGGAACGTCCTACTCCTTCGGCTCCTTCTTCTACTTTAAAACCAAAAAATGCTCCGGTAATTACAATAATCACTGCAAATACGATGCTTTTGATCAACCCGGTAAGGATGTCTTTCTGATAGAGGGCTTCCGGCATTCTGTTGAAAAATATTTCGGGGGTGATGTCAAGGTATAAATAAGCAGCAAGGGCTCCTCCTGCAATGCCCGATATGCTCGCCAGAATTGTCAGAAACGGAAGAGTAATCAGACTTCCGTATATTTTGGGAATTACCACAAATCGAAGTGGGTTGAGTCCCATGGTCTTCAAAGCATCAAGCTCCGAAGTGACTTTCATGGTGGCAATTTCCGCGGCAATGGCTGACCCACTTCGGCCTGCCACCAGAATAGCCGTAATCAGAGGCCCCATTTCAGCCATCATGGCGATTACAGTAAGGTCAACAATGTAAATGTTGGCCCCAAAATTTCTCAGTTGTGAGGAGGATTGAAGTGCCAGTACCAACCCTATTATGAAAGCCATTGAAGCTACAATTGGTAGTGCATTGACTCCAATGGATACTGCCTGATTGAGAAATTCTCCTTTTCGTCGTTGTTTTTTATTGAAGACATCCCTCACCGACCAGAACAAAATATCTGAAACCAGGTAAAAGAATGTGACAACATATTCATTTAATATGTGGATTGCTTTATCACCAAGATTATAAAAGAAAGGCTCTTGTTTGCCGGTTGCAACAGTTTTGTTTTTTACCGGTCGGAAGAGTTCCAGTTTGTTTGTAATTTCTTCGGAGGCATCCTGCATATTCAGCGTGATGTCGTAATGCTGAGCGGTTTCTTGAAGAGAATGCAGCGCTATTGCTCCGGCACTATCAAGTTGGGTGAGGTTTGATAAACTGATCGTGAAACCGGAGCCGGGATTTGAGCGAAAAAAAGCTTCTGTATCATGAAGGAATCCGGCACTGTTGTGGATGTTCAAAGGTCCGGAAACACAAATGGTACTTCCTTTAAGATAGAAATATTGCGATGTATGAATGTCTTTTTGCTTCACGCCCGGCTAGTGCTTTGATAAGGTTTCTTGAGTTTTAGCTGCGAATGCAGCCAGCTCTTCATGGAAAATAAGACTGATTTCCGAAGCCAGCAGGTTGAGGTCCCGCTCTTGCAAAGCGGATCTCCTGTCTGCACTGTGAGTTAGTAAAATGGCATCGGTATCTATGTCAATTAGATCAAACTTCAGATTCAGATGTGCTTCAAATGTTTTTCGCTTTGAGGAGACTACCTCAAGATTAAAGATGGTGGTTTGAAGCCTATAGTCAGGTGTTCTTTCCCAGAAACGGGCAGCAGCTCTGGCAAAGGTTCCGGATTCAGCCAGATAATCGATAATGATGGGAGTAAGAAAATCAGCAGGTGGAACTGCCCATTCATGATTTCCGAAATAGCGTACCTGATGAGAATTATCCCGCAGTACTATGCGTCGGGTATCGAATGCGGGATAAACCTCTACTTCATCCACTTCACACCATGCATCCGATTGGTGCAGTGAATCTAAAGATACTATAGTGGTATCATTTAATGATTCAATGACATAATATCTCTTTATGGCTTCTTTCTGAGATCCGCAACCGGCCGCTAAAAATGCAGTTAGTAAACTAAGTAGAATGGTTAGTCTCATATCAATTTTTTAATTGTTCGTCGGGCAGATTTTTTTGTTTGTTTTTTCGGATAAGCAAGGAGGGGTTGTTGTTGATTTTTCTTGATGCCTCATCCAGGTTGCGTAAGGTGGATTTAAGTAACTCCTGACTTTCTACAAAATCACGGGTTCCCTGATTTATATCGTCATCTACCTTGATGAGTAAGTCCTGTGTACGGGCAACTACTCCTGCCAATTCCTCAATCAGTCGGGTAATGTCTGATTCGTTAAGCTTTTGGGTAATGTCCCGGGTGTTTCCGAGAATGTCTGCAATAGAGTCACTCCCAATGAGTTTGTTGATTTTTTGGAGTGTTTGATCCAGTGCGATGCTTGATCCCAGAAGGTTCTCACTGATTTTATTGGCATTTCGGATGGCGGATCGAACGTCCGTCTGGTTGTTGTCAATCAAAGAGTCAAGGCGCAAAATAGTCCGGTCTGCATCAATAGTAAGTTCATTGAAATTGCTGAGCAGACGGGGGAGTTTTGAAAGTGTATCGGGATGCGTGATAACCAGCAAGTTGTTGAGCACATTCTCAACTTTGGTGGCAATGACTTCTGCTTTTCCTGTAATTTCAGATGTGAGAGACCCCCCGGGTTGAATGTAAGAGCCGGGAGAGAGAAGGTTCGCTTCATTGGTGCCACCTCTGATTTCAATAGCCTTCATGCCTGTTATTCCAAGTGAAACTATTTCTGCCTTGGAATCTTCCTTGATGGGGGTTCCCGGCTTTAATGATAATTCCACCACAATGCTTGTAACATCCTGAGGGTTAATGCTTATGTTCGAAATGGTCCCTACGTTTATCCCCAAATACTTCACGGTACTGCCCACTTCCATACCGCTTACCGATACATCCTGAAAGGAAACATAATAGGTGTCGGTTTTTTCAAAGAATTCGCGGGCTGTAAAGAAGGCAATAAGAAAGATGAACATTGCGGAGCCCGCCAATATAAATATTCCAAGTCTGATCTTTTTTGAACGGTTTTCCATAGTTTGCCTGTAAGGGTTTTGCTTACCTTATTATGCTTTTGCTTTCAGGTGTAACTCAAAGATAATCGATTTTATTTTCTTACGGGTATTTTCCTGATGGTTTCTATGGCTTGTGAATGTTCGGAATTGAATGACATAACCAAGGTTCCTTTAGTGCCATCATTGGCTTCTATGGCAAAGCAAACCATCTCGTCGGCAGGGTCGGTAGGCCCTTCAAAGCGATACGACTGTACAATTTTGAGTTGTTCGGGGTTGAATTTCTTCTTGCTCCTCAGGGCTTCTATGCACTCTTCGGTGGCCCGAAAGTCTTCGGTAAAACCGTCCTTGTTTAGTTTGTTGATTGCTTCTGATAAAGTATCCATAATGTTGAGTTTTAATGTTTGGAAACTATTTCGTTTTCAAGTGGTTTCCCCTCTTTGAAGTCTTGAATATTTTGCACTGTGGTAGTTGCTATTTGCTCCAGTGCTTCTCTGGTAAAGAACGCTTGATGCGAGGTGATCAATACATTGGGGAAACTCATCAACCGCATGATATCTTCATCCTGGATGATGTTTTCAGAAAGATCATGAAAAAACAAACCTTCCTCCTGTTCGTAAACATCTATTCCAAGATAGCCGATTTGTCCTTTTTTAAGTCCTTTGATGGCATCTTTGGTATTGATAAGTGCCCCGCGACTGGTGTTTATCAGCATAACTCCCGGTTTCATCTGCTTAATGGTCTCCTTGTTAATCAGGTGTTTTGAATCCGGGGTGAGCGGACAGTGAAGGGATATTATATCGGATTGTTTCAACAGTTGTGGAATTTTCAAATATTTTACTCCTTTGTCTTTTAGTTCATTATTAGGGTAAGGGTCTTGTGCTATGACTTTACATCCCAATCCCAACATGTTTGTACAAAATTCGGCACCTATCTTACCGGTTCCTATTACTCCTACTGTCTTTCCTTTGAGGTTAAATCCGGTAAGCCGTTCCAGCGAAAAATTACTTTCCCGCACACGGTTATATGCTTTGTGGGTTTTTCGGTTTAGTGTGAGAATCAGGGCTAAAGCATGTTCTGCTACTGCGCTTGGTGAATATGCCGGAACTCTCACTACTTTAATGTTGTGTTTTTGGGCGGCTTCCAGATCAACATTGTTGAATCCGGCACAGCGGAGTGCGATGAGCTGAATCCCGTTTTCTGCAATGCTTTTGATGACATCTGTATCCAATTTGTCGTTTACAAAAACACAAACTCCCTGATGTCCTTTCGTGAGTTCAGTGGTTTCGCAGTTCAGTGTGCCATCAAAGAAGGTCAACTCAATGCCTGTTCCTTTGTTGACGTTCTTAAAATACTCTTTGTCATAAGATTTTGTATTAAAAAAGGCTATTTTCATAAAGTGCCGTTTTATTGGTTTTATTTTAGAGCCTGTCTAAAGTTTGTTTTTAGTCATGTGTCTGATCAGAAAGTGCCAATTTCAATGCCTGCCCCGATATCATCGGGGGCTTGCGACCGTGCGCCGCCTATAGCTTTAGCGGTGGGCGCAAGCCGCCAAAAGCGCAGTCCCGAAGTAGCTTTGGTAAGGTTTTTTGAACAAAAAACCAACAAAAAGCACAATAGGGATGAGTATTTTGGTGGCAAGCGTAATGCAGTAAGTGGTACTTTATGGACAGACACTACTAAACTAACCTTTTCGCCAGGTCTAATGTTCGATAAGTTAAACAAAAAAGGGTGTCCCTGCAAGAGACACCCTTTCCGAAAAAATGAAAAAGCTTATTCTTCTTTATTTTTGGATGCTTTCTCGTAATCTGCAAGCAATTGTTCCTGGATCTCGGGCGGAACTTTCTCATACTTGCTGTATGACATTGTGTAGAAGGCACGACCTCCGGTGAGTGAACTCAGTGATGTGGAGTATTTATTCATCTCCTTGAGCGGGACCTTGGCTTTAATAACCTCAAAGCCTTTTTCACTATTCATCCCTTCGATGATGGATCTTCGTCCCTGAAGGTCACTCATAACATCACCCATGCGATCAGAAGGAACTCTTACTTCCACATCATAGATGGGCTCCAGAATTTTTGGCCCGGCTTCCTTAAAAGCCTGACTGAAGGCATGGCGTCCGGCCAGTTTGAAACTAATTTCGTTGGAGTCTACGGGGTGCATCTTGCCGTCATATACACAAACCCTGATGTCACGTGCATATGAACCAGTAAGTGGTCCTTCTTCCATTTTTTCCATCAGTCCTTTCATGATGGCAGGCATAAATCGGTTGTCGATGGCACCCCCCACAATACAGTTGCAGAAAACCAGTTTCCCACCCCAGTTGAGCTCAATTTCTTCAGTGTTCCTAACGTTGACCTTAACCTCCTGTCCGTTGAATTTGTAAACAGTTGGAGCAGGCATTTCTTCGTAATAAGGCTCAATGATGAGGTGTACTTCCCCGAACTGACCGGCACCACCTGATTGTTTTTTGTGACGATAATCCGCCCGGGCCTGTTTTGTAATGGTTTCCCGATAAGGAATTTTCGGAGTGAGGAATTCGATGGGCAGTTTATCGTTGTTTTCAATTCTCCATTTCATGGTGTTGAGGTGAAACTCTCCCTGACCGTGAACCAGTATTTGTTTCAGCTCTTTGGAGTACTCCACAACAATGGTGGGGTCTTCCTCATGCATACGCTGGAAGATTTCGCCCAGTCGCTCATCATCACTCTCATTTACCGGCCGAACTGCCGTGCGATACTTGGGGTCCGGATATTTGATTGGTTCAAATATGAAGTTGCATCCTTTGGTGTTAAGTGTATGGTTAGTTTTTGTTTCCTTAAGCTTTACAGTTGCACCTATGTCTCCTGCCTGAAGTTCCTCCACTTTATGGCGGGTGTTTCCTGCTACACAATATAGTTGGGACAATCTTTCCTTACTTTCCCTGGTCATATTGTATAAATCCATGCCTTCTGAGACTTTTCCCGACATCACTTTAAAGAAACTCACTTCGCCGAGGTGTGGCTCTATGCTTGTCTTGAAAACAAAAATGGAGGCAGGTCCATTGGGATCACAGAGAACATCTTCGCCTTTATTGTTCTTTTTTGGAGGCATTTGAGATACCAGTGGGATAATGTTGCCCAGAAATTCCATTAATCTGCGCACTCCCATGTCTTTTATGGCAGAAACACAGAAAACAGGAAAAAGGTCTCTTCCGACAAGCCCCTTCCGAATTCCGCGACGCATCTCTTCTTCGTCCAGGGATCCTTTTTCGAAGAAAAGTTCCATCAGGTCTTCATCATTCTCAGCGGCTGCTTCTACCAATTCGTTGTGTAACTCATCGGCTTTGGCCTTTTCGGAATCAGGAATTTCCAGTATCTCGGGCTCTCCTCCGTCGGGACCCCATTTATACATTTTCATTTTCAGAACGTCCACCAAAGCATCAAATCCGGGACCAACATTAATCGGGTACTGAACGATAACCAATTTCCGGCCAAAAGCCTCTTTGGCCATATCCATGGTGTTGTCAAAGTTCGCTTTTTCATGATCCAGCTGATTGGCCACGAAAATTACCGGTTTGTGATAGGTCTCCGTATAGCGGAAAAGGTTTTCGGTACCTACTTCAACTCCTTGTGCGGTATTGAGTACCATGAGGGCTGTGTCGGTAACATTTAGTGCAGTAATGGCGCCACTAATAAAGTCATCAGCTCCCGGAGCATCGATGAAATTTAGTTTTTTCTCCTGCCACTCAGTGAAGAGTACGGACGAAAAAACCGAGTAGCCATATTCATGTTCTACCCGGTGATAATCAGATATAGTATTTTTGTTCTCAATATTACCTCTGCGGTTTACAACACCACCCTCGAAAAGCATTGCTTCAGCAAGGGTGGTTTTCCCCGAGCCGCTGCTTCCAAGCAGCGATATGTTTTTGATTTGATCGGCCTGATATACTTTCATAGTAGCATAAATTTAATAAAAGGTTAATAATATTCGTTAAAAAAGGGTTCAACGTAAAATTAGTAAATCCCTGAAAAGATACAAGTAATGAGGGTGATTTTCTATTGTTAAAATGTTTATAAATGAACTTTAGTGATTGAGAAGATTAAATTATAAGTTTTGGGTGATGAATGGAAGCCGGCTCAACTTTAGATTCTAATTTTTCCGGCCAGAGATGTGCGGTTTATTGTATTTCGCAAACCGATGAACGTTGTGGTAGATTACTTTCCAAATGGTCATCTTAAAATCACCGAAAAACAACCCTTTGTAAAAGTTAAATTGAAATTGTCAAAATACATCAGTAAATTGATTATCTGTTTTATCAAATGATGTATTATGAATCTTTCCGGTAGGGTTAAGAAGCTGGTAATTATTGTCGGGGAATCCGATAAGGTGTATCAGCGCCCTCTTTTTGAGGCAATAATTTATGCAGCAAAGAAATACAAAATGTCAGGTGTTACGATAACCAGAGGGGTAATGTCGTATGGAGAAAAAAGCCTGTTGCATAGCAGTAAGATATTTGCTCTTTCGGAAGATAAGCCTGTGATTGTGAGTCTTGTGGATGTGGGAGACCGGTTGAAAGATTTTGCTTTGATAATAAATCGTCTGCTGGACAAAGCCAATGCCGGAGGTCTTATAACTATTGAGGATGTGGAGGTGCTCCGTTATGGCGAACATTACGAATGAGCTGTGATCTCTGAAAAATCTCTCAGAAGTTCGGGGGTCTTTTCCAGGGCACTCCCGATAACAACAATATCTGCACCTGCAGAGATTGCTGTTTTAAATTTTTCAGGAGTATTTATGCCCCCTCCAATCATCAATGGGATTTCAAGTTGTTCTTTAACTTTCCTGATCATTTCAGCTGTGATGGCGTTTTTGGCTCCGCTGCCGGCATCCATATAAATCATTTTTAAACCAAGCATTTCACCGGCAATGGCAGTGGCCACGGCGATGTCGGGTTTTTCTGCCGGAATGGGGCGGGTCTGACTGATGTATTCCACCGAAGTGGGACTTCCTCCGTCAATGAGCATATAACCTGTAGGTATGGTTTCAAGCTTGTTTTGGCGAATTGCCGGTGCTGAGGTAACATGTGCTCCAATCAACAGCTCCGGATTGCGTCCCGATATCATAGATAAGAAAAGCAAAGCATCTGCTTTGTAGGAAACTTGTGATGGATGCCCCGGATATAAAACGACGGGAATATCTGTGTTTTGTTTCAGATACTCTACGACGGGTTCAACCGGTTGAGTTGTCAGACTTCCGCCTACCAGAATCAGTCCCGGCCGGTATTGGTTAATCAGATATGTTTGTTTTTCCAGGTCTTTGTTCCGGCACTTGTCGGGATCAATCAACAATGCCAGCATTTTGCTGTGCCGGCTTGTGTTTTGGAGAATATGTGAATAAATACTCAATGTCAATAGCAATAAATGATTAATGTTTTATTCCGGTTTCAGCAAATATACAATAGTTCCTGAAAAAAGCCGGAACTTTTCAGTTGCTCTGACCTTTATTCTTCATGCGTTTTCGTGACGGGTAATTCATGAAGATTAAACAGTCCATGCCAAATAAAAATCTTTGTGTATGGTGTACTTTAGTTGAAGGAGCTCGGGAGAACGCTGGGTGTGTATTACTTTGGCTGAGAAATTGCCACCGTGGGTTTTGGGAGTAAAAGGTTGAGCGATTATCTGATCTTTAAAAATGAGTCCAGGGATGCCACATTGTTTAAATGCAGCTTCTTTCAGGCACCAGATGAGCCCCAGTTGACGCTCTTTCAGCACACGGTTTGAGGATAAAAACGTTTTCTCTTCAGGATGCAGAAAACGATTCATGACTTTTTCAATTCTTGGTGATGGGTATTCGATGTCTACTCCGGGGGTCTTTTCTTTGGAAACAGAGATGGCTGCATATCCTCTTGTGTGTGAAATGCTTATTTTGTCGTTGCAATCGATCAGGAATGGCTGCCCGTTGTCTTTGTAGCGTGCTGCCGGGTATTGGCCTGTGTAATGATGGATAAGGACCCTGGAGGCCAGCCATTCGAGCCGGCGTGCAGGAAAACTCAGCCGTGAAAAGAATGACTTTTCTTCTTCCTTCAGAGCGGGCAATAGATTCAGGAGCTCTTCTTCTGTCTCGCTGATTTGCCATACCACTGTCACAAGCGATGACCTTTCTTTCTGTTCAAACATTACCGGCATGCTACAATGAGTTCCAGGTGAGTGTTTCCATTAAGTGAATAATGTCCTGCTTTACAAATTCAAGAACGGGAGCAATGGAGTCCTTGTTGGGTACTGTGTTGAAATACAGTGATCCTCGCAGGAAATGTCTGGTGCTGTCGGTGACAAAGAATTGAGCCGGAGAGGCTGTGTTGCCTTCTATTTCATACAATATTCCATAAACCTCTTTTTCCGGAGATTCAAAGAGTTGTTCTTTAATGGCATCGGCTTTAATGGTGTGTTTAAACGCCAGTTCCCGGTTGTCTTCGAGCAATTGGTATAGGTTGTCTTCAACCGGTTTGTAACTTATGTGGATTTTTGCATCAAACCGGGGGAAATCCAGATTTATCCAAAAAGGTTCTTGCGTTCCGCTGTTGTCCGGTTTTAAACGGGCATATTCAGGAAATTCAAAAGTATAGGGCAATGTGGTGTCCGCTTTTTGATACGTTTTTTTCGGCAGGGTTATTCTGAAATACCCTCTTGGTTTAGGTGCATAGTTGTTGCTGCACGAAACGAAAAGTATTGCAAATAAAAGAAAAGTAAATCGTTGTATCAGAGATTTTTGTGTCATAAAACCTGCCTTTTTGTAAATTTTATTTTCTTTATCCTGCGTTTGTCCGCTGCCAGAATGGTGAATTTGTAAGGACCAATTTCAATAATTTCATGTTTTTCCGGAATAACTCCTTTTACTTCCAGCAATAGTCCAGCAAGCGTCTCTGCTTCTCCCTTAAAATCATCGAAAACCGATTCGTCCGTTTCTGTGATTTTTGCAAAGTCCTTCAGCATGGTTTTACCCTCAAAGGCTAGTGATCCGTCGGGCTGAACAGAGAAAAAGTCTTCTTCCTCATCCAGTTCATCACTTATCTCGCCAACTATCTCTTCAAGGATGTCCTCCAGCGTAACGATTCCTGAGGTTCCCCCATATTCATCTACTACGATGGCCATGTGGATTTTATTGGTCTGGAATTCAGTCAACAGATCATTGATTCTTTTGGTTTCGGGGACATAAAAGGCAGGACGGATTAAATTTTGCCACCTGAATGTGTTGTCTTTCCCAAGGTGTGGGAGTAAATCCTTCACGTACAGAATGCCTTTTACATTATCGGGTGTTTCTTCAAAAACCGGGATTCGTGAATACCCCGATTCAACGATGACAGACAACACTTTGTTAAAATCACTTTTGATGTCTATGTCGGTTACATCAACCCTGGAGGTCATGATTTCTCCGGCGTTGATGTTGCCAAAGGTTACAATGCTTTTGAGAATCTCTTTTTCTTCAAATACTTCATCACCTGTCAGATCCAGTGCGTCAGATAAATCGTCCAGCGACAGATTTCTTGCCCGTTGTGCGGCCTTGTTTCTTACGTATTCCGACGATCTAACCAAAAGCATGCTGAGTGGTTTCAGCAGATTGGTGGCTGTTTTCAGTGGGAATGCTACACGTAATGCAAAACGGGCAGGCGACTGTCCGGCGAAAACTTTGGGTAAAATCTCTCCGAAAAACAGAATAATGGCCGTAATGATGATGACATCAAATACAAATTTCAGGGTAGTGCTGTCACCAAAAGAGATTAGTCCTGAGGAGATAAATGCTGCCAATATTACAATGCCAACATTGATGAAGTTATTGACAATAAGGATTGTGGCCAGAAGTAATTCCGGGTTTTCCAGATGCTTTATGACTTGCTTGCTTCGGGAAGTGTTGTTTACTTTCAGATGATCGATGTCATCGGGTTTGAGTGAGAAAAATGCCACCTCGGAGCCTGAGACAAGCGCCGATCCTGTCAGTAAAAAGATGGTCGCTACAATGGCCACTCCCAAACTGGTAGTGAACGGTTGTAGCGATACATCAAAAGCCATTAGAAAAAATCCCGACAGAAGAGGTTCCGTTTCCATGGATGTAATTGTTTTTCGGTGTTAATTAAAATGGAAGATCGTCTTCCTGTTCATTGCTGTCGTCTCCGGCACTGAAACCTTCATTTCCGGATGACTGATTTTGTGGGGCCATGCTCTGACCTGAATCCGGAGTCGGTTGTGCTCCTGAATTGCCACTGTATGAATTGTCATCAACGGCGGGGTTATCCGATTTGCGGCCCAGTAGTTTTACCGTGTCGGCAATCACTTCTGTTACGTATTTGGTGACTCCGTCCTGTTCGTACGACCGGGTGCGAAGCTTGCCTTCCACATACAGTTGTGTGCCTTTTTTGATGTATGATTCTGCAACTTTAACAAGACCACGACGTACGGTAACATTATGCCAGTCTGTCCGTTCCGGGATTTGCCGACCATCACGTGTGGTAAACCCCCTTTCGGTGGTTGCCAGGGTAAAATTGGCTACTCCTTTATTGTTGTCAAAATATCTTACATCAGGGTCTTTCCCTACGTTGCCTACTAAAATTACCTTATTTATCATTGTTTTCAGGTTTTGGATTTTAAAAAGCTAAAGTACTAAACTTTTGGCTGCATTTCATTATTTTTTCAGGATTTTTGATTTGTTTCCATTGGTCAGAATCTCCTGTATCTGTTGTCTGTGTTGGTTGTGACGGGTGCTGTCGTGCTGTTTATTTTAAGGGAGAAGTTTGCTGAGGTTTTCAGCGATAAGTTGTGGGAACGGAATTTCTTTGATTTGGTTTATAGGAATGGATTGAAAAGAGGTTTCATCTGTCCATCTGCTTAAAAGCTCCTCAGAAGTTATTTCCACCTTATAGAAACTGGTATGTAATTCCTGATGAGTGAGCAGGTGTCTCTTTTCCAATGATTTCTTGATGCCTGAAAACCCGGTGTTTTTGTTTTTTAGTTCTTTTTCAAGATCGTTCGAAGATGCCGGCCCGGGAGTTTCAATCAGCGGGAACTGATAAAGTCCTTTCCAGATATCCTGCCCTGTTCTCTTATTTATAATGATGTGTTGATTCTTTATTATTATAAGGTAGTGCAGATATCTTTTTTTTCTGGTTATTCGCTTTGATTTTACGGGAAAACGATTTTGTGTTCCTGTCGCAAATGCATCGCATGTTTCGTTTACCGGGCATTGCTCACAAAGCGGTTTTGCCGGTTTGCATATCAAAGCACCCAGCTCCATGATGGCCTGGTTGTGACCGGCAGGGTCTTTTTTATCCAGTAACTCATCGGCAACTTTTGAGAAATGTTTCCGGCCTGCTGTAGAATCAATGGGTAAATCTGTGGCAAAGTAGCGTGACAGTACTCTGTAAACATTTCCGTCAACTACTGCATGGGGCAGGTTATAAGCAAAAGAGGCAATTGCGGATGCTGTATAGGGACCTATTCCTTTTAAATTCTTGATTTTTTTGTATGTTTGTGGCATCTTACCATTGCATTCGTTGACAATGGTTTGAGCTGCCTGATGCAGGTTTCGGGCCCTGGAGTAATACCCAAGGCCCTGCCAGAGTCGCATTAAGCGGGTTTCAGATGCTTGCGCCAATGCAGTTACATCCGGAAAAGCTTCAATAAACCTTTGGTAATAAGCCAGCCCCTGATCCACCCGCGTTTGCTGCAGAATGACTTCTGAGATCCATATTTTATAGGGATCTTTGGTGTCACGCCAGGGCAGTTGGCGACCATGCTTGAAATACCATTCTCTGATTTGTTCGGGGAAATTGGTCATTATTAAAATTTTATGCAAAAATAGGGGTTTTGTTTTTTTTCTTATGGAATTCCTTTATCTTTGCATTCTGAATTTCGAAAAAGACGTCTAATTAGTTGATAATTAAATAATTTTATAAAGAGATGACAAAGGCTGATATTGTTAACGAAATTTCGAAGAATACAGGAATTGAGAAGGTTACGGTTCAGAAGACTGTTGAGGCCTTCATGGAAACAGTGAAAGGTAACCTGGTAAAGGGTAAAAATGTGTACCTAAGAGGTTTTGGTAGCTTCGTAGTAAAGAAACGTGCAGAAAAAACTGCCCGTAATATTTCCAGAAACACTACCATTATTATTCCCGAGCATTTTATTCCTTCGTTCAAGCCATCTAAGAGCTTCGTTACGAAAGTGAAAAACAATGTTCAGTAAAGATGTTTAACTGTTAAATTGAAAAGCTATGCCAAGCGGAAAAAAAAGAAAAAGGCATAAGATGTCAACGCACAAAAGGAAGAAAAGATTGCGGAAAAACCGTCATAAGAAGAGAAAGTAATCTTTTGACCTCATAAGACTTAAAAGAACAAACTCCCCTTTTTGTGGTGTTTGTTCTTTTGTTATAAGTATAAAATCGCTCTTTGAAATAATTTTTATTTAACTTAATTCGTATTGTGAGTGCAGAACTATTTGTAGATGTAACTCCCAGCGAACTTGTTATTGCTTTGCTTGAAGATAAACGCCTGGTTGAACTCAGGCAGGAGCAGAGCAATGTCAAATTTGCCGTTGGCGATATTTATCTGGGAAAAGTTAAGAAAATTATGCCCGGGTTAAATGCCGCTTTTGTGGATGTCGGATATGAGAAAGATGCTTTTTTGCATTATTTGGATCTGGGACCTCAGTTTCAGAGCCTTAATAAATATCTCAAACTCGCCAAAACCAAAAAAGGGAGTGTTTCATTGCACAAGTTCAAACCGGAAAACGATATTAATAAGAACGGGACTATTTCAGATGTGTTAACCGGTGGACAGGAAGTTCTTGTCCAGGTGGCTAAAGAACCTATTTCTACCAAGGGCCCCAGGTTGACCTCAGAAATTTCCATTGCTGGTCGAAATCTTATTCTCATTCCTTTCTCTGACCGAGTGTCGGTGAGTCAGAAAATTGATTCTCCAGAAGAACGAAGCCGTCTGAAACGTTTGTTGCTCAGTATAAAACCTAAAAACTACGGGGTCATTATCCGAACCGTGGCTGAAGGGAAAAAAGTAGCCGAACTTGACAAGGAGCTTCGCACCCTCGTTAAAAGATGGGAAGATTCTGTTGCCAGGGTACGTGACGTAAAAATCCCCGGACTTGTTCTGGGTGAAGTCGGACGTACCTCCGCCATTCTAAGAGATCTTCTTAATCCCTCATTTCAGTCGGTATATATTAACGATACCGAAATCTTCAGGGAGGTGAAAGAATACGTTGAGTTGATTGCTCCCGGAAGAGAAAAAATTGTAAAACTTTACAGAGGTGATGCACCTTTGTTTGACCAGTTTGGAATCGAAAAGCAGGTGAAAGCCCTCTTTGGACGAACAGTATCGTTCAAAAGTGGAGCTTATCTTATTATCGAGCATACAGAAGCCCTGCATGTTATTGATGTGAACAGTGGTAACAGGTCGCGATCTTCATCCGATCAGGAAACCAATGCTGTGGAAGTCAATGTATCGGCTGCCGAAGAAATCGCACGGCAGCTAAGACTTCGTGACATGGGAGGGATTATTGTTGTTGATTTTATTGATATGCAAACGGCTGAACACCGTCAGCGCGTATTTGAGAAAATGAAAGAGGCCATGGACTCCGACAGGACAAAACACAACATCCTGCCGTTGAGTAAATTTGGTCTGATGCAAATCACGCGACAACGGGTCAGACCCGAAATGCATATTCAAACAGCTGAAAAATGTCCTGTATGTAAAGGAACAGGGGAGATCACTCCATCTGTTCTGTTTGTTGATTCGTTAGACAATCAACTCCGGTTTGTAGTGCAAGAGCATAAATTGAAGAATTTGACCTTGTGGGTGCATCCTTATATTTATGCCTATCTGAAGAAAGGCTTTCCCTCTCAGGTGCTGAGATGGAAACTTGATTTAGGTTTTGGCATTAAGGTGAAACCCTCCGACTCTATTGCATTTTTAGAATTTAAGATTTCTGATCAAAATAATAAAAAGGTCGATCTCAGCTGAGATCGACCTTTTTTGTTTTTAGACCTTTTCTTGCTTATATTTAAGCATTGTGTTTTGCTTTTTTATCTCTCTTAAATGCTGATTGTATGAGCAAATCTTCTTTTAACCGGCGTAATTTCCTGAAACTGGGTGCGGCCGCTACAGCCGGATTTATTTCTTCTTCCGGTAAAACGGCCGAAGTTTCTTCTGTGAATCCTGAAAAGCAGGATGCGGTTATTTACCGTAACCTTGGTAATACCGGAATCCGTCTTCCTGTGGTAAGTTTTGGTGTAATGAGGGCAGATAATCCGAATATTCTTAAGGCAGCCTATGGTCTTGGGTTTAAACATTTTGACACGGCCCATGGTTATCAGGGCGGGCGAAATGAAGAGATGTGTGGCAATTTCTTTAAGGATAAGCCACGTGATTCGTTTGTTATTGCAACAAAAGTAAAGCCGGAAAGAAATGCTTCGGGTGAAGAATTCCTGAAAATGCTTGACCTCAGTTTGGAAAGACTCCGGATGGAGTATGTGGATATCCTTTATTTGCATGCAGTTGATGATGAGGAATATCTTCACTCACCCGCATTTATTGAAGCTATGACGCTGGCGAAGAAGTCGGGTAAAGTGAAGCATGTTGGATTCTCCACACACCGTAATATGGCTCACCTGATCAATGCAGCAGTTGATAAAGGTTTTTATGAGGTTGTTTTAACCACCTATAATTTTCGGTATGCAGAGGATGATGAATTGAATGGAGCTCTTAAAAGAGCCCATGAAGCCGGCATTGGCATAGTAGGAATGAAGAATATGGCCGGAGGATGGTTGGATGAAGATAAAACCAAACCGGTAAACTGTAAGGCTGCGTTGAAATTTGCACTCTCCACACCTTACGTGCATACTTGTATTCCGGGGATTGTTTCGTTCGATATGCTGATGGAAAACTGGTCTGTCGCTTCGGATGTGAGGCTTTCCCCGTCTGAAGAAAGCGATTTGCAACTGGCCCGAAATGAACAGGGGATGTTTTGTTCCGGATGTAGTTCGTGTGTTGGCCAGTGCCCGCGCAATCTGCCGGTCTCTGACCTGATGCGTTCATATATGTATAATTATGCTTATTCGTATCCCGCAAAAGCCCGTGAAACGGTGCTTGCCTTGAACCTTTCTGACGATCCCTGTGTGGGGTGCGAAGAGTGCACAGTACATTGTAAAGCGGGTTTTGATGTAAAAGCTAAGATTACAAATATCGCCAGAATCGGAAATGTTCCCGGGGAGTTTCTTGTATAAAAGAATATTTGGCCTGTTGAGTTATTGTTAATTTTTTAATTACTATACGGATGAAACTCTTGTTGTTTTCTTTTGCATTGATGCTGTCTGCTTCTGTGAATGCTTTTTCTTTTACACCTCCCCGGATAGATGGGTGGCAACAAGATGGAGAGGTTAAGGTTTTCGATCAGAGCAATTTATTTAACCATATCAATGGAGCCTCTGAGTTCTACTTTAGCTATAACTTCCAGAAAGTCTGGGTTGTTCACTATGAAAAAGGAGATGCTGAATTAACGCTTGAGGTGTATGATCATGGAGATTCTAATCATGCCTTTGGCATTTATAGCATGGAACGTCCACCAGAAGCGGATGTGCGGAAAATCGGTGCTCAGGGGTATTATGAAGACGCAATCCTGAACTTTGTTGTGGATCGTTATTATGTGAAAATGAATTCATATCGTGAGCCGGGAGCTGGTAGCGGCGTGCTGCTCAATACTGCCAAAAAACTTGTTCCCGATTTATCTGAGAGTACAGGTCTTCCCCCTGTGATAGAACTTTTTCCACAGGAAAACCGGGTTCTTAACACCCGGCAGTTTATTCCCAACACTTTTATGGGACTGGAGTTTATGGGAAGTGCTTTCAGGGCAGGTTATGAGAATGATGAGGGCGAGGTGACGATGTTTATAATGGAGAGAGAGAATAATGACCGGATAAAGGAGATTCTTCGCAATTATTTTAAATTTGCTCAAATGGATATTCCCGGGCTGGTTGAAGGTGAGTATGTCATTGAGGATCCTTTTAACGGGACTGTTTATCTGTATTGGGAAGGTAATAGGCTATTGGGTTTTTCGGGAGATAATGTTCCGTCTCTTAGAAATTTTCTAGTTGATTCGATCTTAAAATAGAAAACTCTAGTAAAGCGGGCATTCGATCTTAGGTTCCTCCTGATTGGCCGGCCCACAAGAACATGTATAAAACCTAATCATGCGAGTTCCATACGACCTTGATAAACAAATTTTATACGGATGAAATAAGAAATCCTGTCTTCGGGCAGGATTTTTTTTGGTCTTTAATGGAGATAAACCTCTTTGTTTTGTACTTAAAATCCTATACCTTGTTTTGATGTTTTATTAAAAAGTAGGATTAACTATGGGCACTGAAAATCATTACGTTGAGCTGTCTAAAATATTCAAAAGAAAAAAATCAGATCAGGATATCTTTCAGGAGTTGATGGCGTTTAAGGTAACCGAGGTGTTGCTTGTTGCCACTCATTACGATTCCTATTCGATTGTACGTGAAGGTCGTTTTTTTGATAAAATTTTTGGAGAGTATCTTCAGCTTAACCTTTTTTCCGCCCCCCGCATTACCAGTGTTGCGACTTATGATGAAGCTCTTTCGCTGATATCGAAACGCCGGTTTGATATGGTCATTCTGATGGCAGGCCTGGATAAACAAATGCCTGTTTCATTGAGTCAGGAAATCAGGAGGGAAAACAGTGAGTTGCCCATTTTGTTGATGGTCAATAACAATGAGGATCTCAAATATTTTGATGAGCCATCGTCACCCGGAGGAAGTATCGATAAAGTTTTTGTATGGAATGGGGATTCCCGTGTCTTTCTGGCCATGATTAAATATGTGGAAGATAAGAAGAATGTGGCCAATGATGTGGCAGTGGGTGATGTCAGGATTATTTTGCTGGTGGAAGATTCCCAACGCTATTACACCCGATACCTGCCATTGCTTTACTCCATTATAATGACGCAGACGCAAAATATCCTTACGGAAGAAACTTCGGATCAGACCCATAAAATATTGAAAATGCGGGTTCGCCCAAAGGTATTGCTGGTCAGTTCGTACGAGGAGGCGGTTGAAATTGTAGATCACTATCTTGATAACCTTATTTGTGTTATTTCAGATGTCAAATATTCACGTAACGGCAAGCTGGACAGAAATGCCGGGGTTGATTTGATTAAGTATGTCAAATCAAAAACCACGCTGCCTGCTTTGTTACAGTCATCCGATCCTGCCAATGCGCAAAAAGCACAAGAGGTAGATGCTGATTTTATAGATAAAAATTCCGACACCCTGAGTATGGATATTTATAATTTTATCCATCAAAAGCTGGGGTTTGGAAATTTTGTTTTTACCAACTCCCGGGGAATTATTCTTGCCACTGCCCGGAATCTGAAAGAGTTTATTCGTTGCCTGCAGGATGTTCCTCCCGAATCCCTTCTTTACCATGCTCAGCGAAACGGGATTTCTACCTGGCTGATGGCACGGGGTGAAATTTCCATTGCCAAAAGGCTACGGCCATACAGAATTGAAGATTTCGACAGTACCACCAAGTTGAGAATGAAGATTCTGGATGTTTTTGAGGAGGCGCGGATGGAAAGGCTTAGAGGACGTGTTGTGCAGTTCGACCCGGCGATGGTTCACATGGATCGATTTGTGATGCGCATTGGTGATGGATCTTTTGGCGGAAAGGGACGAGGGCTTGCCTTTTTAAGCAATTTTATTGAAAACATTGACTTTAATTCTATCGTACCCGAACTGAATATAAAAATCCCGCCAACTACCATTCTAGGAGCCGGTGAGTTCACCGCTTTTCTGGAAAAAAACAATTTTCAGAAATCGGTATATGACGAAAAAGATTATGAGGAGGTAAAGAAGCGTTTTCTTTCTGCGCGCCTGAGTGACGAGGTTGACCGGAAACTGCGTCAATATGTGGAATATATGGACGCCCCGCTGGCTGTGCGTTCTTCCGGATTGTTTGAAGATAGTCTTTTACAGCCCTTTGCAGGAGTTTTCACCACTTATGTTTTGCCCAATAACGATCCCAATCCGGAAGTTCGTTTTGACCAGCTCGCATCTGCTGTTAAATTGGTTTATGCTTCTATTTTTAGTCCAACGGCCAGAGATTATTTCGATGCAGTACATTATAAAATAGATGAAGAGAAAATGGCCGTCATCATTCAAAAACTTGTTGGCCAGAAAGCGCACGAACGTTTTTATCCCCATGTGAGCGGTGTGGCCCAGTCTTTCAATTATTACCCATTTTCTTATATGAAGCCCGAGGATGGATTTGCCGTAATTGGTGTTGGACTGGGAAAATATGTGGTAGGAGGAGAAAAAGCCTGGCGTTTCTGTCCGCGGTTTCCGAACCTGGAGTTGAGTTCTCTGGGGGATCAGATCAAAGATTCGCAGGACTATTTTTATGCAGTTGATCTTGAAGATACAAGTTCAACCCTGATGGATGGAGGAGAGGATGCTTTTGTGCGGAAACTGGATATCACCGAGGCAGAGGAGGACGGAAACCTCAAACATTGCGCAATGGTTTATGATATCAACAATGACCGGTTAACCACAGATCTTTCGTTGAGAGGTCCCCGGGTGTTGAACTTTGCCAATATCCTGAAATATGATTTGGTTCCACTGCCTCATGCATTGGATGTCCTGTTGCGCTATTTCAGGGAGGCGATGGGGGCCCCGGTGGAGATTGAATTTGCTCTTGATCTTGATGCCGGGCCCAACGGGTACCCAACCTTGTGGTTGTTGCAAATAAAACCTTTGATACGGTTGGAAAACCATGTGGATGTGAATTTTGATGAGGTAAAAGAAGAACGAATAGTTCTGAAATCAGAAAAAGGGATGGGAAATGGACGGTATGAACATATCCGCGATTTGGTTTTTATGGATGTGGAAAAGTTTGATCGTATTAAGACCCGTGAGATGGCTGCTGAGATGGCTGAGCTGAATAAAAAAATGGAAAAGGAGGGGCGTGAATATGTTTTAATTGGTCCCGGGCGTTGGGGAACACGTGATCCATCAACAGGAATTCCTGTTTACTGGTCGCAGATTTCCCAGGCAAGAGTTGTTGTTGAAATGGGACTGCCGGATTTTCCCCTTGATGCATCCCTGGGGTCACATTTCTTCCACAACGTGACTTCCATGAATGTAGGTTATTTTTCTGTCAGAAGAACAACCGATGTGGAATTTGTTGACCTTGATTTTCTTCAGGAACAAACACCCGTCGAGGAGACAAAATATTTTAAAGTAATTCAGTTTGAAAAACCGCTTACCATTTTGATGGATGGAAAAACGCAGAAAGCGGTCGTGATGTGGAACTAGTGTCAAGTCAAGTGAAGAATGTCGGGCAAGCCGCCGCTATTTTTCACCTTGTGCAAATCAACAATAAAGCAGGCTAGATTATAAAGAAAAACAGTCCGCTGAATGTTTCGGCAGACTGTTTTCTGATATTGAAATAATTATTGTAATTGACTGACTCCGTCGGTTTGAGCACTTCGGTCTACTTTTTTGATAAGTCCCTGAAGTACTTTTCCCGGGCCGATTTCTGTGAAGTGATTGGCTCCGTCGGCCAGCATATTCTGTACCGTTTGGGTCCATCTTACCGGTGCTGTTAATTGCGATACGAGGTTGGCTTTGATATTGGCCGGATCTGTTTGAGGTTTGGCATCCACATTCTGATAAACAGGACAAACCGGAATATCAAACCTGGTGTTTTCAATGGCTTCGGCCAGCTCTGCACGTGCAGGTTCCATCAGTGGAGAGTGAAATGCACCTCCTACCGGAAGTTTTAACGCTCTTTTAGCACCTTTTTCTTTCAACAGGTCACAGGCTTTGTCGATTCCTTCAAAGGTTCCTGAAATCACTAACTGTCCGGGACAGTTGTAGTTGGCTGCTACCACCACATCATCGATGGCGTTGCAAACCTCCTCAACAACCGAGTCTTCCAGACCGACAATGGCTGCCATGGTAGAGGGTTTTATTTCACAGGCTTTTTGCATGGCCATTGCTCTCTGATATACCAGCCTGAGTCCGTCTTCAAATGACAGGGCTCCGGCTGCAACCAATGCAGAAAACTCCCCCAGTGAATGCCCTGCAACCATCTCTGGTTGAAACTCATTGCCCAGTGTCTTAGAGAGAATTACCGAATGCAAAAATATTGCCGGCTGGGTTACTTTTGTTTGCTTCAGATCCTCGTCCGTTCCCTCAAACATGAGGTCGGTAATACGGAATCCCAGAATTTCATTCGCTTTTTCAAAAAGTTCCTTGGCCATGGGATTGTTGTCATAAACATCTTTTCCCATTCCAACGTATTGGGCGCCTTGCCCGGGGAATACGTATGCCTTCATTTTTTGTTGGTTTTGATGAATTTACAAATTTCAGGCTGCAAATATACAATTGTTCCTTGTAAAAGTCTTGTTTATCGGGGAATGTTCTCTATTGGTTTTTCCCAAAGGCTAAATCCCGGATGTTCAGAAAACTGAGTTTTATAATTTTTTCAATCTTTGCTTGATCTATTTTTCCGGAGTGGTCATATGGCCCGTGATAATCGGGATGTCCCCCTGTATGAAACCACATAATGGGAATCTCTTTCTTTGCAAATGGTGCATTATCGCTTCCTCCGGTTGGATCCTCCATTGCACCCCAACGAATGTTGAGGTTGATGTTTGCACCTTTGTTGTTTTCCATGGTGATTTTTTTTGCGTGTTCCCAGCTTTTAGTATATAAAAACGAAACAGCAGAGTCCGGCTCTTCCGGATTTGAACTTCGTCCAATCATGTCGTAATTGTGGTAATATTTTATTTTTTCTGTATCGTTAAAAGTATTAACGAAATGAGTTGAACCATGGAGGCCTCTTTCTTCTGCAGTCCAGGCTGCAAAAATCAGCGTCTTCTCCGGGATGGCGCCGGATTTTGTAAATGCTTTTGCCAGGGCGATAACGCCTGCAACCCCTGAAGCATTGTCGTCTGCTCCGTTGTATATATAACCATCGTACATGCCCAAATGATCATAGTGTGCACCGATAACAATGATTTCGTCTTTGTTTTTACCCTCAATTTCCCCAATCACATTACCACAGGTGAAAGGAGTTTCTTTTACCTCAACGGATACTTCGATTCCGGAAATTGAAGTGGGAAGAGATCTTTTTCTTTTGTCAATGGGATTATATTCTGATAACATTTCCTCCCAATTGGGAAACAGGGCATTTACGATACGGTGAGATACTTTGAAAACCGGAGGATTAACGCTAAGTTCAGTTCCACTTCGGCGAACTGAGCGTTTGTATATTCCTGAAGAGCGTTTTGATAGTTCTTTCTCAGCGTAATCTTTTTTCTCGTTACCGGTCAGCACCGGGAATGTTGGATTTTCAGGATCAAATTCAAGGATTACGGAAACTCCTGCTTCACCGGCAAAACTGTTCTTAATGTTTGTCAATTCGCGTTCGGAAAGGGAGTTGTATTGTTGATATCCTTTGGACAAAGTGTCTCTCATTCCGGTATATCCCTTTGCTCTTAAAAGTATTTTGTTTTTAAGCCCTTCTTTGGTCTTCACTCCTAATCCATATCCTGCAAAAACCACCTTCCCATTAATGTTAAAGGAGTAATCCGTTACCGGTGGATTAAAATCAGTTTCAGGGGCAAATCGGATATCTTGTTGTCCCTTCTTTAATACCATACATGCTTCTTCGACGTTACTCCATACCAGAGGGACTTTTTGAATGTACTGATCAGTGGTGTTATTCAGGTCAGAGGTGGAGTTGAATGGTTTCAGTCCAAGTTGTTTAAACCTTGAGGCAATGTAAAGGGCTGCAATCCGGGCTCCTCTTTTGCCTGCCTCCCGGCCTTCAAGCAGGTCAGAGGAGAGGAATTCGATATCAGTCATCAGTTCATTGGCAGAGATGCTTTCTATTGCTTTGTTTTTTTCATAGGTATTCTGAGAATAAGCGTATTGAGTAGAAAAAAGAAACAAAAATGTAATAAACGACAGTGTTTTCATATTTAATGTGTTTTTTCTTGTTGTGGGGAAATAAAAATCATTAACCGGACACGGGTGGTTAAAAATAAGAATTAATTTTTGCTTGAGAGTTAATGAAACCAATGTCAAAAGCTAAAACCATTCAGGGAGAAAAGCATTTCTATTCGTAATCAGATCTTTAAAATGTTTTTTCGGATGATTACGGGATTTGGAACCGGAAAGATGAATTTTCCCGGGTTTTGCGGTTTAGACCTCTTCTTTGAACCATCATAATTTTATTAAAAGTATTTTTAACCAAATAATTACAAGAATTTTTCAGGTTATATTATGTATTTTCAATTGAAAATTAGTACTTTTGCACCGCTTTTTTGTGCATAGGTGTGAAAAATGTTGAGAATCAGTGAGATTTTTAATGTAAAAAGACTACCTTTGCAACCCGTTTTAAAAGAGTAATTTAAGTTTAAAACAATTGTTTATATGCCAACAATTCATCAGTTAGTAAAGAAGGGACGGAAAAAACAGGTGGAGAAAAGTAAATCGCCTGCTTTGAATGCATGTCCGCAAAGACGTGGTGTTTGTGTGAGAGTTTATACCACAACACCAAAGAAACCGAACTCAGCTATGCGTAAAGTGGCTAGGGTAAGATTGACCAACGGAAAAGAGGTGAACGCCTACATTCCGGGAGAAGGACACAACCTTCAGGAGCACTCAATTGTATTGGTGCGCGGTGGAAGGGTAAAAGATCTTCCCGGTGTTCGTTATCACCTTGTTCGCGGAGCACTCGATGCTTCAGGAGTTGAGGGACGTACTCAGCGTCGTTCCAAGTACGGGACTAAGCGTCCTAAGAAGTAATTTTAGTTTCACTGTTTGGTCTTTGTTTATTGGTTTGTAAACAAAGGTTGAGTAAATGGTCGCGAGACCGTTGAAGACACGGATACAGCCAATAATAAAGCTAATAAACAAAAAGAAGAGATGAGAAAAAGTAAACCAAAGAAGAGGATTATTCTTCCCGATCCGAAGTTTAATGACACCATGGTGACGCAGTTCGTAAATAACATGATGTTCGACGGAAAGAAATCCGTGGCTTATGCTATTTTTTACGATGCGATGGATCGTATTGCTGAAAAAGCAGAAAAAGAGGGTAAAGCACCTCTTGAAGTGTTTAAAAAAGCACTGGAAAATGTTACACCCGCAGTTGAGGTTAAAAGCCGTCGCGTTGGTGGTGCAACTTTTCAGGTTCCAACCGAAATTCGTGCCGACAGAAAGTTATCTGTAAGTATGAAAAACCTGATTGCATTTGCACGTAAGCGTAGTGGTAAATCAATGGCCGAAAAGCTGGGTGCTGAAATTGTTGCCGCATATAACCAGGAAGGTGGAGCCTTCAAAAGAAAAGAGGATATGCATAAAATGGCCGAAGCCAACCGTGCATTTGCTCACTTCAGATTTTAAACTTAACTAAATAAAAGGAAACCTTAATATGGCAAAGGCAGACTTAAAATATACCAGAAATATCGGAATCATGGCGCACATCGATGCCGGTAAAACAACCGCTACCGAGCGGATTCTGTTTTATACCGGTATGACGCATAAAATCGGTGAGACGCACGATGGTTCCGCTACAATGGACTGGATGGAGCAGGAGCAGGAGAGAGGTATTACCATTACTTCCGCTGCCATTACAACCAACTGGAAATACAACAACGAAGATTATAAAATTAACATCATTGACACCCCGGGTCACGTTGACTTTACCGTTGAGGTAGAGCGCTCACTGAGGGTTCTCGATGGTGCCGTTGCTGTGTTTTGTGCCGTTGGTGGTGTTGAGCCCCAGTCCGAAACCGTATGGAGACAAGCCAACAAGTATGGTGTTCCCCGTATGGGTTTTGTGAATAAAATGGACCGTTCAGGTGCCAATTTCTTCGAAGTGGTTCGCCAGGTGAAAGAAGTCCTTGGCGCTAACCCCGTTCCTGTTCAGGTACCCATCGGTGCTGAAGAGGATTTTCGCGGAGTGGTTGACCTGATTGAGAATAAAGCCGTTGTTTGGTTTGATGACGACGTGCTGGGTGCCCGATACGAACTTCAGGACGTTCCTGCCGAAATGGCGGACGAAGTGGAAGAGTGGCGCGGAAAACTGATTGAATCAGTTGCTGAGTATGATGATGAATTGATGGAGAAGTATTTTGAAGATCCTGATTCCATCACCAAAGAGCAATTGATCGAGGTGTTGCGTCAAGCCACCATCGATATGAAAGTTGTTCCCATGCTTTGCGGATCTGCTTTCAAAAATAAAGGTGTTCAGCGTTTGATCGATGCGATTGTCGGTTTTCTGCCTTCGCCCATCGACGTGGCAGAGATTGAAGGTGTAAACCCTAGGACCGGTAAAGAAGAGGCTCGTCCTCATGACGAAGATGCTCCGTTTACCGCGCTTGCATTTAAAATTGCTACTGACCCGTTTGTGGGACGTCTGGCGTTTATGCGTGTTTACTCCGGTAAAATTGATGCAGGTTCTTATGTTTGGAACTCACGTACTGAGAAAAAAGAGCGTATCGCACGTTTGTATCAGATGAAATCCAATAAGCAGTTGCCCAGGGATACCATCTCTGCAGGTGATATTTGTGCCGGAGTAGGTTTTAAAGATATTCGCACCGGAGATACCCTGTGTGATGAGAAGCATCCTATTGCTTTGGAATCAATGGAATTCCCGGATCCTGTGATTGGTGTTGCTGTTGAGCCTAAGAGTCAGAAAGATATGGATAAACTGGGTGCCGGACTTGCCAAATTGGCCGAGGAGGATCCTACTTTCCGTGTTGAAACTGATGAGGAAAACGGACAGACTGTTATCAGCGGTATGGGTGAGTTGCACCTCGAGATTATTGTTGATCGTCTGAAACGTGAGTTTAAGGTTGAATGTAACCAGGGACGTCCTCAGGTGAACTATAAAGAAGCAATTACCAAGACTGTTGATCACCGCGAGGTGTTTAAAAAGCAGACCGGAGGTCGTGGTAAATTTGCCGACGTTATTGTGAAGGTAGGCCCTGCAGATGACGATAAAGAAGGTCTTCAGTTTATTGATATGGTAAAAGGTGGTAACATTCCTAAGGAATTTATCCCTTCTGTTGAAAAAGGTTTTAAAGACGCTATGAAAAATGGTGTGTTGGCCGGTTTCAATGTTGACAGCCTTAAAGTTGAACTGCTTGACGGATCTTTCCACCCGGTGGACTCTGACCAGCTTTCGTTTGAAATTGCCGGTCGCCAGGCATTTAAAGCTGCCTGTATGAAAGCCAAGCCTGTGCTGCTCGAGCCAATTATGAAAGTGGAAGTGGTAACTCCTGAAGAATATATGGGAGATGTTATTTCTGACTTTAATAAGCGTCGCGGACAGGTGGAAGGAATGGAATCCAAAGCCGGTGCACGTGTGGTTAAAGCCAAAGTGCCATTGGCCGAAATGTTCGGTTATGTAACCGCTTTGCGTACCATTTCATCAGGTCGTGCAACTTCCTCAATGGAATTCAGTCACTTCGAAGAAGTTTCCAAGAGCATTGCAACGGAAGTGGTTAAAGAGGCCAAAGGTAAAGTCGAATTATTATAGAAACAGTTCTCATCAACCATTATGAATCAAAAAATAAGAATCAAACTCAAGTCATACGATCACAATCTGGTGGACAAGTCTGCCGAGAAGATCGTGAAGACCGTTAAAACCACCGGAGCAGTGGTAAGCGGCCCAATTCCGCTGCCCACACACAAGCGGATTTTCACAGTTCTGCGTTCCACTTTCGTTAACAAGAAAGCACGTGAACAATACGAACTGGCTTCGTATAAGCGTCTGATCGATATTTACAGTTCTACTGCTAAAACCATCGATGCGTTGATGAAGTTGGAACTTCCCAGTGGTGTGGAAGTTGAAATTAAAGTGTGATCTAATTATTTAAATCTTTAAGCAATGCCAGGATTAATTGGAAAAAAAATCGGAATGACTTCCGTTTTCAGTGCCGAGGGGAAAAATGTTCCATGCACTGTTATCGAAGCTGGTCCTTGCGTCGTCACTCAGGTCAAAACAATGGAGACCGATGGGTATGAAGCCATTCAGTTGGCTTTTGACGAGAAAAGAGAGAAAAGTACTACCAATCCCTTGAAAGGACATTTCAAGAAGGCAGGAACCTCTCCCAAGGCCAAGCTGGTTGAATTGAAAGAATTTGAAAATGAACTCAAACTGGGTGATGTCGTTACAGTGGATCTTTTTGGTGAGAACACATTTGTGGATATTACCGGTGTTTCCAAAGGAAAAGGGTTTCAGGGTGTAGTAAAGCGTCATGGCTTTGCAGGTGTGGGTGACAAAACCCATGGTCAGCATAACCGTGGTCGTGCTCCCGGTTCTCTGGGTGCTTCTTCATATCCTTCGAGGGTATTCAAAGGTATGAGAATGGCAGGCCGTACAGGCGGTGACAATGTGAAAGTTGAAAACCTGAAAGTTATCAAAGTAATTCCCGAAAGTAACCTGTTGATGGTTAAAGGGTCTGTTCCTGGACCTAAGGGTTCATATCTAATTATTGAAAAGTAATGGAACTGAACGTAGTTAACATACAAGGACAGGAAACCGGCAGAAAAGTGCAATTGCCCGACGCTGTTTTCGGTATTGAGCCCAACGATCATGCCATTTATCTGGACGTGAAACAATATCTGGCCAATAACCGTCAGGGAACGCACAAATCGAAAGAGCGTGCTGAAATTGCCGGAAGTACTAGAAAAATTAAAAAGCAAAAAGGTACGGGTACTGCTCGTGCCGGTAGTGTGAAATCACCTGTTTTCCGTGGTGGTGGTCGTGTTTTCGGCCCACAACCGCGTGACTACCGCTTTAAACTGAATAAGAAACTGAAGCAACTGGCTCGTAAATCGGCCCTGGCATACAAAGCAAAAAATAATGCCATCGTAGTGGTCGAGGATTTCCAGATGGAAAGTCCTAAAACGAAAGAGTTTGTGAATATTCGTAAGAATCTGAATGTTGAAGGAAAGAGCTCACTGGTTGTAGTGAAAGATCTGGATCGTAACGTTTATCTTTCGTCACGTAATGTTCCCAAATCAGAAGTAGCTACCACTGCCGCACTTAATACCTACAGTATTATGAAAGCGCAGTCGCTGGTTCTGGCCGAAAGCTCGGTGGAAGAAATCGCCCAACTTTTTAACGCTTAACAAATTAAGTCATGGAAGTAATAATTAAGCCTATAGTAACAGAAAGAATGACCTGGCTTGGCGATGCCCTGAACCGATACGGCTTTATTGTGGACAAGCGTGCCAACAAAATTGAGATTAAAAAAGCCGTTGAGGAAATGTATAGCGTTTCAGTAACCGATGTAAACACTATGGTTTATGGTGGTAAACTGAAAACCCGTTATACCAAAGGCGGTATCATCAACGGACGGACCAATTCTTTCAAAAAAGCAATTGTAACACTAGCCGAAGGAGATAAGATTGATTTCTTTAGCAATATTTAATTGACATGGCAGTAAGAAAATTAAAGCCCACAACACCGGGGCAGAGACACAAAATTATTGGTGCATTTGACTCGATTACCTCAGGTGTACCAGAGAAGTCCTTATTGCGGCCTCTGAAAAAATCCGGAGGACGTAACCATAGTGGTAAAATGACTATGCGTTACCTCGGAGGAGGTCACAAGAGGAAGTACCGGGTAATCGATTTCAAGAGAAATAAGGACGGTGTTGCCGCAACTGTAGATTCTATTCAATACGATCCTAATCGTAGTGCACGAATCGCATTGCTGGTATATGAAGATGGTCAAAAACGGTACATTCTTGCACCTAACGGGTTGCAGGTTGGTCACAAAGTACAATCCGGTTCAGGTATCGCGCCTGAAATTGGAAACAGTCTTCCTTTGGGAGATATTCCTTTAGGTACTATTGTGCACAACATCGAACTGCGTCCCGGTCAGGGAGGTGCATTGGCCCGTAGTGCCGGTACCTTTGCTCAGCTTTCTGCTCGCGAAGGAAAGTATGCCGTTGTGAAATTACCTTCCGGAGAATCGAGAATGGTGCTTACCACTTGTCGCGCCACTGTTGGTGCTGTTGGTAACTCCGATCATGCCCTCGAACAATCAGGTAAGGCCGGTCGTACCCGTTGGTTGGGTCGTCGCCCCCGTGTTCGTGGTGTTGTGATGAACCCGGTAGATCACCCGATGGGTGGTGGTGAAGGCCGCTCTTCCGGCGGACATCCAAGATCAAGGAATGGCGTTCTTGCCAAAGGTTACAAAACCCGTAACAAGAAAAAAGCCTCTTCCAAGTACATTCTCGAAAGAAGGAAAAAGTAACCGGTTAATTGTTTGAATTATGAGCAGATCGTTAAAGAAAGGACCCTATATTCATTACAAGCTGGATCAGAAAGTCGCAGCAATGAATGAATCCGGCAAGAAGTCGGTCATTAAAACATGGGCCCGTGCATCAATGATTGCCCCTGAATTTGTGGGGCATACCATAGCGGTACACAACGGAAATAAATTTATTCCTGTTTATGTAACCGAAAATATGGTAGGACATAAATTGGGCGAGTTTGCTCCCACACGTACCTACAGAGGTCATGGTGGGAACAAAAAACGTTAATCGTCCCCCAGTTTTAATTAATTAATGACAAAAAAATGGGTGCAAGAAAAAGAATAAGAGCAGAAAAAATAAAAGAAGCCAGGAAGCAGGAATATGTTGCCCGGCTTCGGAATGTGCCTACTTCCCCGCGTAAAATGAGGCTCGTTGCCGATATGGTACGCGGAATGGAAGTGAATAAGGCACTTGACGTCCTGAAGTTTTCCACCAAGGAGGCCTCCCGTCGTGTTGAGAAACTTTTGTTGTCAGCCATCGCCAACTGGAAAGAAAAGAACGAGGACGTTCGGCTGGAAGATGCCAATCTCTTTGTGAAAGAGATTTATGTGGATTCAGGTCGTATCCTTAAACGGTTAAGACCCGCTCCGCAAGGACGTGCGCACCGTATTCGCAAGCGGTCGAACCACGTGACTATCAAGGTTGACAGTAAAGTTGAAAATCAAGAAAATTAAATTGAGCTAGATGGGACAAAAAGTAAATCCAATAAGTAACAGGTTAGGAATTATCCGTGGATGGGATTCCAACTGGTTCGGTGGGAAAGACTACGGCGATAAGCTGTTGGAGGATTCCAAGCTTCGCAAATACCTCAACGCTCGTCTGGCCAAGGCAAGTGTTTCACGTATCATCATTGAGCGTACGCTGAAACTCGTTACCATTACCGTTTATACTGCCCGTCCGGGTATTATTATCGGTAAAGGCGGACAAGAGGTGGACAAGCTGAAAGAAGAGTTAAAAAAGATTACTGATAAAGAGGTACAGATCAATATCTTTGAAGTAAAGCGTCCTGAAATGGATGCCCTGATCGTAGCCAATAATATTGCACGTCAGCTGGAAGGCCGTATCGCCTACCGTCGTGCTACTAAAATGGCTATTGCTTCTACCATGCGTATGGGAGCTGAAGGGATTAAAATTCAGGTATCAGGTCGTTTGAACGGAGCTGAAATGGCTCGTTCCGAAATGTATAAAGAAGGTCGTACACCCCTTCATACTTTCCGTGCCGATATTGACTTCGCCAAAGCCGAAGCCTTGACAAAAACAGGTTTGATTGGTATCAAAGTCTGGATTTGTAAAGGTGAGATCTATGGTAAACCTGATCTTTCTCCTAATTTTAATCAGAAGGAAGCTGGTGGAAACCGTGGAGGAAAAGGCGGATTCAAAAAGAGAAGAAAGTAATCATCTGTTAAACTTTAATTGAAACATTAACGATGTTACAACCTAAAAAAGTAAAACACAGAAGGCAACAAAAGGGAAGAATGAAGGGTAATGCCCAACGCGGGCATGAGCTGGCATTCGGCTCTTTTGGAATTAAATCACTGCAGACTAAATGGATTACCGGCCGCCAGATAGAGGCTGCCCGTATCGCAGTGACACGTTATATGCAACGTCAGGGACAAATCTGGATTCGTATCTTTCCCGATAAACCCATTACCAAGAAGCCTGCAGAGGTTCGGATGGGTAAAGGTAAAGGTTCTCCTGAAGGATTTGTTGCCCCTGTAACACCCGGACGCATGCTTATTGAATGCGACGGCGTTTCTTTCGAGATTGCCAAAGAAGCCCTGCGTTTGGCGGCTCAGAAACTACCCGTTACCACCAAGTTTGTGGTGCGTCGGGATTTTGTTGAATCTTCAAATGATTAAGGAGTATGAAAAGTTCAGAAATTAAAGAAATGGCACCTCAGGAAATTGAGGAGCGTATTGATGCGCTTAGTCAAGAGCTGGTTCGTATGAAACTTAATCATACCATTTCTCCCCTGGAGAATCCTATGAAGATTAAGCATACCCGGCAAGACATCGCACGCATGAAAACAATCCTGCGTCAGAAGCAACTTAATGAAAAATCGTAAGTAGATGGAAACCAGAAATCTTAGAAAAGAAAGAACAGGTGTAGTGGTGAGCGACAAGATGGAAAAATCCGTCGTTGTTGCCGTCGTGATCCGTGAGAAGCACCCCATTTACGGGAAATTTGTGAAGAAGACAAAGAAGTTTCACGCGCACGATGCCGAGAACACCTGCAATATAGGGGATACTGTTCGTATTATGGAAACACGCCCCCTGAGCAAAACCAAACGTTGGAGATTAGTTGAAATCCTTGAAAGAGCTAAGTAATCATGATACAGCAAGAATCCAGACTTAATGTTGCCGACAATAGTGGCGCCAGAGAGGTTCTCTGTATCCGCGTACTGGGAGGTACCGGACGCAGATACGCCTCCGTGGGCGATCGCATTGTGGTAACCGTAAAAAGTGCCTTGCCTTCAAGCGAAATGAAGAAAGGTACCGTTAGTAAAGCGGTAGTTGTTCGCACGAAGAAGGAAGTTAGGCGCGCCGACGGCTCTTATATCCGTTTCGATGATAATGCCTGTGTGCTAATTAATAATTTGGGCGAAATGCGGGGAACCCGTATTTTTGGACCCATTCCCCGCGAGCTTCGCGAAGGGTACATGAAGATTGTTTCATTGGCGCCTGAAGTGCTTTAAATTTTAAAGAGTTAAAAAATCATGGGAAAATTACATGTCAAAAAAGGTGATGTCGTCATTGTAAATGCCGGTGTCAACAAAGGACAGGAAGGAAGAATTCTGGAGGTCTTTCCCGAGAAGAAGCGCGCCATTGTGGAAGGGGTGAATATGGTAAGTAAGCATACCAAACCCAATTCTGAAAACCCACAGGGCGGCATCGTGAAAAAGGAAGCCCCTATTCATATTTCCAATCTTAACCTGAAGGATCCCTCCTCAGGTAAAGCTACCCGTATTGGTCGTAAATTGAACGATCAGGGGAAGTTGGTTCGTTATTCTAAAAAATCAGGAGAGGAGATCAAGTAATGAGCTATACACCTACATTAGAAAAACAATACAAGGAACAGATTGTACAAGCTCTTATGAAAGAGTTTGGCTACAAAACTGTGATGCAGGTTCCCAGATTGGAGAAGATTGTAATCAACCAGGGTGTTGGTGATGCTGTTGCCGATAAAAAACTGATTGACATCTCTGTAAAAGAGTTGTCAACTATTTCCGGACAGCAGGCAGTGCCCCGTTATTCCAAAAAGGATATCTCCAATTTTAAATTGCGTAAGAAAATGCCCATCGGTGCCAGTGTTACTTTGCGCCGCGATAATATGTATGAATTCCTTGAGCGTCTGATTCGCGTGGCTTTGCCTCGTATTCGTGACTTTAAAGGAATCAACAGTAAGCTGGATGGCAGAGGGAATTATACCCTGGGTGTTGAAGAACAAATCATTTTTCCTGAAATAAATATTGATACCGTTAACAAAATTATGGGTATGAATATTACCTTTGTGACCTCAGGAAAAACCGATGAAGAAGCATTTGCTTTGCTTCGTGAGTTCGGATTACCGTTTAAAAACCTTAAAAAGAACTAGTTAATATGGCAAAAGAATCCATGAAAGCCCGCGATCGTAAGCGGGACAAACTTATTGCCAAATACGCTGAAAAAAGGGCCAGACTGAAGGCCGAGGGTGATTACGAGGGCTTGCAAAAGCTTCCTCGTAATGCATCTCCCGTAAGACAACACAACCGTTGCAAACTCACCGGTCGTCCCAAGGGATATATGCGTCAATTTGGTGTTAGCAGGATTACTTTTCGTGAATTGGCTTCTTCGGGCTTGATCCCCGGAGTTAAAAAAGCCAGTTGGTAAGGAGAGTAAGTGTTAAATATTGTCCCGGTTGCGGGATCAATTTAAACTTAAGAAGATGACAGATCCAATTGCAGATTACCTGACACGTGTCAGGAACGCCGTTATGGCAAAGCATAAGGTTGTTGAGGTACCTGCCTCCAATCTTAAGAAGGAGATGACCAAGATTTTGTTTGACAAAGGTTATATCCTCAACTACAAAGTGATGGACGATGGTAAGCAGGGAATTATCAAAATTGCCCTTAAGTATGATGCCTCGTCGAAAGAATCCGCCATTAAAAAACTGAAGCGTGTTTCTACCCCCGGTTTAAGGAAATATACCGGGTATCGTGAGGTACCACGCGTTTTGAATGGTTTGGGAGTTGCGATTATATCCACTTCAAAGGGGGTTATGACCGATAAGGAAGCCCGCAATGAAAAAGTGGGTGGTGAAGTTTTGTGTTACGTTTATTAAAAAGGAGGTTTAGTTATGTCAAGGATAGGAATAGTACCAATCAGCATACCTTCCGGTGTTAACGTAACGGTTAAGGACAGCTTGGTGACTGTAAAAGGTCCCAAAGGAGAACTTCATCAGAAGATTGACCCCGATATGATCGTAGAAGTTAACGACGGAAATATTGAAGTGAAAAGGCCCTCAGACGAGAAAAAGCACAAGGCCATGCACGGATTGTACCGTTCATTAATCAGTAATATGGTTGTTGGCGTATCAGAAGGATATAAGCAGCAACTCGAGTTGATTGGTGTAGGTTATCGTGCACAAAATACCGGCCAGATACTGGAACTTTCGCTTGGGTATTCTCACCCGATTCACATCGAATTGCCGAAAGAAGTAAGTGTTGAGGCTAAAACTGACCGAAAAAGTAATCCTTTGATTACTCTGGAATCTGCTGATAAGCAGTTGCTGGGTCAAGTTTGTGCTAAATTGCGTTCATTGCGTAAACCAGAACCATACAAAGGAAAAGGTGTTCGCTTCCTTGGTGAACAAATTCGTCGTAAGGCTGGTAAGAGCGCAAAGGTTTAATCTGAGTAAATAAAGTTATTTGATATGGCTTTTTCAAAACAAAATAGAAGACTGAAAATTAAAAAGCGGGTCAGGAAAAATATTTCCGGAACCGCAGATAAACCCCGTATGTCAGTTTATCGCAGTAATAAGCAGATTTCTGTTCAACTGATCGATGATAAAAGCGGGAATACCCTGGCAGCAGCCTCTTCTTTGGTGAAAGATATCACTGCAGAGAAAGGTAATAAGTCTGAAAAGGCAGCTTTGGTTGGTAAGATGATTGCCGACAGAGCTAAAAGTGCGGGCATCGAAAATGTGGTTTTCGACCGTAACGGGTATTTGTATCATGGTAGAGTTAAACAATTGGCCGATGCTGCTAGAGAGGCCGGTCTTAAATTCTAAACATTATGGCTGGAAACAACAAAAGAGTTAAAACGAATAATGATATCGAGCTTAAAGACCGCCTGGTAGCAATTAACCGTGTTACCAAAGTAACCAAAGGTGGACGTACTTTCAGCTTTTCTGCCATTGTTGTCGTAGGAGATGAGAATGGTGTTGTAGGCTGGGGACTCGGTAAGGCCAATGAGGTGACCACCGCCATTGCTAAAGGCGTTGAAGCGGCAAAAAAGAACCTGGTTCATGTACCGATCCTGAATGGTACCATTCCTCATGAGCAGATCTCCAAATTCGGAGGTGCACAGATTTTTATGAAACCTGCTTCTCATGGTACTGGTCTTGTTGCCGGTGGTGCGATGCGTGCCGTGCTTGAAAGTGCTGGTGTTACAGATGTTTTGGCGAAATCCAAAGGTTCTGCAAATCCGCACAACCTTGTGAAAGCAACCATTAATGCACTGTGCGAAATGCGTGATGCCAAAACTGTTGCTGCGCAACGTGGCGTTACCCTGGACAAAGTTTTTAACGGATAAAACCTTTTAAAATGGCTAAAATAAAAGTTACCCAGGTTAAAAGTCGCATCAGGTGTACGAAACAACAAAAGGCCACTTTGGATGCACTTGGGCTTAAGAAACTTAATGGTACCGTAGAGCATGAGGATACTCCGAATATTCTGGGTATGGTTAAGAAAGTACAACACCTTGTTAGTGTTGAAAAGTAATTTTGGTTTAACGTTTTTATCGAAATAAATCATGGAATTAAATAATTTAAAACCCGCAAAAGGATCGACTCATTACAGGAGACGTCTTGGTCGCGGACCGGGTTCCGGTCTGGGTGGTACTTCCACTCGTGGACACAAAGGAGCTAAGTCGCGTTCGGGATATTCCAAGAAAGTAGGTTTTGAAGGCGGGCAGATGCCTTTGCAGAGACGTGTTCCCAAATACGGTTTTAAGAACTTTAACCGTAAAGAGTACAAATCAATCAATATTCGTACTCTGCAGGAGCTGGTTGACAAAACCAATAACGCAGAAATCACTCCCGAAGCACTTTACAATGCCGGTTTGATTGCCAAGAATGACCTTGTTAAGATTTTGGGCTATGGTGAGCTGAAAGCAAAAATCAATGTGAAAGCTCATGCATTTTCAAAATCGGCAAAAGAGGCCATCGAAGCTGTTCAGGGAACTGCTGAAGAATTATAGACACACAGCATTGGCCCTCACCTTATGTGAGGGTCATTGTTTGTTTGTTAATATAGAAAATTACACTCATGAAGTTTATAGAAACCATCCGAAATATCTGGAAGATTGAAGACCTCAGGTCTCGTATTTTGACAACAATCGGTTTTATTCTTATTTACCGTTTGGGGTCTTTCGTTGTAATTCCGGGTATTGATCCAAATCAGTTGGCCAATCTTGAGGCCCAAACCAGCAGTGGTGTACTGGGACTGTTGAATATGTTTTCGGGAGGAGCTTTTTCCAATGCCTCTATTTTTGCATTGGGTATTATGCCCTATATCTCGGCTTCTATTGTTGTGCAGTTGCTTGGTATTGCCATTCCTTATTTTCAGCGTTTACAGCGTGAAGGTGAAAGCGGGCGAAGGAGAATCAATCAGATTACACGGTATCTTACTGTTATAATTTTGTTGTTTCAGGCTCCCGGTTACATCGCCAATCTTCATGCACAGTTGCCCGATTCAGCTTTTGCTGCATCCGGATGGGGATTTACAGTGACTTCGACCATAATCCTTACTGCAGGATCCATGTTTGTAATGTGGTTAGGAGAGCGGATTACCGACAAAGGAATTGGTAATGGTATATCGCTGATCATTATGATTGGTATTATCGCACAGTTACCTTTCGCCCTGATTGCGGAATTTGTTTCCCGACTTGAAGAAGGTGGTGGTCTTGTAATGTTACTGATCGAGTTTGTAGTTCTCTTCTTTGTGTTTGCAGGTACTATTCTGTTGGTTCAGGGAACTCGTCGTGTACCGGTTCAGTATGCCAAGAGAATTGTAGGAAATAAGCAATATGGGGGTGTACGTCAGTATATTCCGCTGAAGGTTAATGCTGCGGGTGTAATGCCCATCATCTTTGCACAGGCTATTATGTTTGTACCCATTACTCTTGCAGGGTTTGCTGACAGCGAAACGGCTACCGGATTTGCAGCAACTTTTGCTGACTTTACCGGGTTCTGGTACAACTTTACCTTTGCGTTTCTGATTATTATATTTACTTATTTCTACACTGCAATTACTATCAATCCTCAGCAAATGGCTGAAGATATGAAGCGTAATGGCGGTTTTATTCCCGGTGTTAAACCCGGTAAAAAGACCATGGAATTTCTGGACTCTGTAATGTCTAAAATTACATTACCTGGTTCCATCTTCCTGGCCATTGTAGCGATTCTTCCTGCATTTGCAATGCTGGCAGGGGTTGATCAGACTTTTGCCCAGTTCTATGGAGGTACTTCATTATTGATTCTTGTGGGAGTTGTACTTGATACACTTCAGCAGATTGAGAGTCACCTCCTGATGAGACATTATGATGGATTGATGAAGTCCGGACGGATTAAAGGACGTACCGGTGGTGGAGCTGCCATGTATTAAAAGAAGGGCTGTTTGACAGAATGATATATTTAAAGACAAAAGAGGAGATTGAGTTACTTCGGGAAAGTAACATGTTGGTTGCCAAAACCCATGGTGAGGTTGCCAAATGGATCAAACCCGGGGTATCGACTCTCAAACTGGATGAAATTGCAGAAGAGTTTATCAGAGATCATGGAGGTGTTCCTGCTTTTCTGAATTACCAGGGTTTTCCCAATTCTCTCTGCACTTCGGTCAATGACCAGGTGGTTCACGGAATTCCTAACGATAAGCCATTGGAAGATGGTGATATTGTGTCCGTGGATTGTGGAACTCTGCTCAACGGGTATTATGGAGATTCTGCTTATACTTACTGTGTAGGTGAGGTGGATGACGAAATAAAAAAACTTTTGCAAGTTACCCGGGAGTCATTGTACAATGGAATTGAGCAGGCAGTGGAAGGCAAAAGAATCGGAGATATCGGTTATGCTGTGCAGTCATACTGTGAAGATAACGGATTTTCTGTAGTGCGTGAAATGGTGGGCCACGGTGTCGGTAAAAACCTTCACGAATCTCCGGAAGTTCCTAATTATGGGCGACGAGGGAATGGTGTGAAGTTGAAAGAAGGAATGGTTATTGCCATTGAGCCTATGATAAATCTGGGAAAGCGACACATTGTACAGGAAGCCGATGGCTGGACGATCCGGACACGTGACAGAAAGGTTTCTGCTCATTTTGAGCACACTATTGCAGTGGGAAAAAATGAAGCAGATATATTATCCAGTTTTAAATTTGTCGAAGAAGTATTACATTTGCAGTCTGAAAAATAAAAAGATACACATTTTATGGCAAAACAAGCTTCCATAGAACAAGACGGTACTATTATCGAAGCACTTTCCAATGCTATGTTTCGTGTAGAGTTGGAAAACGGGCATGTAATAACAGCCCATATCTCCGGTAAGATGAGGATGCATTACATCAAGATTTTACCGGGCGACCGGGTCAAGGTGGAAATGTCTCCTTATGACCTTACAAAAGGAAGAATAAGTTACAGATACAAATAATTTTACAAATTATAGAGACATGAAGGTAAGAGCATCTGTTAAGAAGCGCAGTGCCGACTGTAAAATTGTACGGCGCAAAGGTCGCTTATATGTGATCAACAAGAAGAACCCGAAGTTTAAACAACGTCAAGGATAAAATTTTACGAATATGGCAAGAATTGCAGGAGTTGATATTCCTACGCACAAAAGGGGAGAGATATCTCTGACCTATATTTTTGGGATAGGTCGCAGTACCGCCCAAAAGGTGCTTGACCAGGCCGGTGTAAGCCGTGAAACCAAGGTCACAGACTGGACTGATGAACAACTGACCAAAATCCGTGAGATTATTAGTTCGAACATCACTACTGAAGGAGAACTCAGATCTCAGGTTCAGCTTAATATTAAGCGACTGATGGACATTGGTTGTTATCGTGGTATCCGTCACCGGATTGGTTTGCCCGTGAACGGTCAGTCAACCAAAAACAATGCCCGCACTCGCAAAGGCAAGAAGAAAACTGTTGCTAACAAGAAGAAATAATTAACTGAATTATGGCAAAAAAGACGGGAAGTCAAAGAAAGAAAGTTGTTAAGGTGGAAGCTGTGGGACAAGCCCATATTCATTCCTCTTTTAACAATATTATTGTTTCTCTGACCAACAACAATGGTCAGGTGATCTCGTGGTCCAGTGCCGGTAAAATGGGATTTCGTGGTTCTAAGAAGAACACTCCCTATGCAGCTCAAACTGCTGCCAGCGATTGTGCAAAAGTGGCACATGATATGGGTCTGAGAAAAGTGAAAGTTTATGTGAAAGGTCCGGGTAACGGCCGCGAATCGGCTATTCGTGCCCTCCACGGCAGTGGAATTGATGTTACCGAGATTGTTGATGTGACCCCACTTCCGCACAACGGATGTCGTCCTCCAAAAAGAAGAAGAGTTTAATTGTTTAACTAGTTGTTAACCATAAGTTTTTGGTTTTGAGTTTTGAATTATGGTGGGTTATATATATTATAAACCTCCTCTCTATAATCTTGCGGCTGTCATATTCATCATTTGAAATCAAAAATTTAAAATCAAAAATTTAGTAGAATGGCTAGATATATTGGTCCTAAAACCAAAATTGCCCGTAAATTTGGGGAATCCATTTACGGACCCGATAAATATTTCGAAAGAAAAAATTATCCTCCGGGACAGCACGGAAATTCACGTCGTCGTAAGACCAGTGAATATGGTGTGCAGTTGAAAGAAAAGCAGAAGGTAAAATACACCTATGGATTGCTCGAAAAACAGTTCCGTAACTTGTTTAAGAAAGCAACCAGTAAGACAGGTATTACCGGTGAGATTTTGCTCGGATTGCTCGAGTCCAGACTTGACAATGTTGTTTACCGCATGGGGATTGCACCCACACGTGCAGCTGCCCGTCAGCTTGTTCTGCACCGTCACATTACCGTAGATGGTCAGATTGTAAACATTCCTTCTTATACTTTGCGCCCCGACCAGTTAGTGGGTGTTCGTGAAAAATCTAAATCACTTGAGGTGATTAGTAACTCTTTAAGTAATTCAAGTGTTCAGAAATTCTCCTGGCTTGAATGGGATGATAACACCATGCAGGGAAAATTTATTAATGTTCCCGACAGGTCAGAAATACCTGAAAATATTAAAGAACAGTTGATCGTTGAATTATACTCTAAATAATTAATTCTTATGGCAATATTAGCGTTCCAAAAACCTGACAAAGTCATCATGCTCGAGGCTGACGACAAATTCGGTCGCTTCGAATTTCGTCCTCTTGAGCCGGGATATGGTATTACTGTTGGAAATGCCTTAAGAAGAATCTTATTGTCCTCACTCGAAGGATATGCGATAACAACTGTGAAGATTGAGGGTGTTGACCATGAGTTCTCAAGCATCCCCGGTGTTGTTGATGATGTTAGTGAGATTATTCTGAACCTTAAGCAGGTCAGGTTTAAACAGACAGTGGAAGACCACGATCAGGAGAAGATTACTGTTAAAGTCAGTGGTAAAGAGACCCTGACTGCAGGTGATTTCAATCAATTCCTTAACGGGTTTGAAGTACTGAATCCGGATTTGGTTATTGCTCATATGGATACAGATGTGAAAATCCAATTGACACTGACCATTCAAAAAGGGCGTGGTTATGTTCCTGCAGCTGAAAATCAGAATTCCGAACAGGAGATTGGTACCATTGCCATCGATTCTGTATATACCCCTATTCGTAATGTGAAATACGATATAGAGAATTACCGGGTTGAGCAGAAAACTGACTACGAAAAACTTGTTTTCGAGATTCAGACTGATGGTTCTATTCATCCTAAAGATGCATTGAAGGAAGCTTCTAAGATTCTTATTCATCACTTTATGCTGTTCTCAGACGAAAAGATTACCCTCGATTCTGAAGAGAAGGCAAGCGGTGACGAGTTCGACGAAGAAGTACTGCATATGCGTCAGATGCTTAAAACCAAACTGGTTGATATGGATCTTTCGGTTCGTGCCCTTAATTGTCTTAAGGCTGCTGATGTAGAAACTCTTGGCGAGTTGGTACAATACAACCGAAACGACTTGTTGAAATTCCGGAATTTTGGTAAAAAGTCGCTTACTGAGTTGGATGACCTCCTGGACAACATGGGGCTCAACTTCGGTATGGATATTACGAAGTATAAATTAGACAAGGAATAATTGCAATGAGACATAGAAAGAAATTTAATCACTTAAGCCGCACCAGTGCTCATCGTAAGGCTATGCTTTCAAACATGGCCAGTTCTCTGATTATTCACAAGAGAATTAAAACTACGGTGGCTAAGGCTAAGGCATTGCGTATGTACGTTGAGCCGCTGATCAATAAATCAAAAACTGACAATACTCATTCCCGTCGTATTGTATTTAGTCACCTTCAGAACAAAGAAGCAGTTTCAGAACTCTTCCGTGAAATTTCTGAAAAAGTGGCCAGTCGTCCAGGTGGATACACCCGTATCCTGAAACTGGGCAATCGTCAGGGAGATGCTGCCGAAGTTTGCTACATCGAGCTGGTTGACTACAACGAAAATATGCTTTCTGAGACTTCAGGTGCTGCCAAGAAAAGTACCAGAAGAAGTCGCCGAGGAGCTAAAAAATCAACTGCTGAAACTGCTGCTCCTGTTGCAGAGGCTGCCGAGAAGGCTCCTGAAACTGCGAAAGAAGAGCCAAAAGCTGATGATGCAGCTGAAGAGAAAAAAGAAGAATAAACCAGATGAGCTCTCATTTGATTTAAAAGTTCTTAAAAAAGGATAAAGGGTCAGAGCTTTATCCTTTTTTTTTGACAATTCTGCTACTTCTTGAGATATTTGGGGTGGTAAATTAATTCTTGGGTGAGAGATTTTTTCTAATCAAATATTAAACCGAAATAAAACGATAACATTATGGGACAAATTGCTAATGTTCATGCCCGCGAAATTCTGGATTCACGCGGAAATCCTACTGTAGAAGTGGAAGTGACTCTTGATTGTGGAGTTATTGGCCGTGCTGCTGTGCCATCAGGCGCCTCTACCGGCGAAAATGAAGCACTGGAGCTTCGCGACGGCGATAAAGGTCGTTACCTTGGTAAAGGTGTTCTTAAGGCTGTTGAAAACGTTAATACTGTGATTGCTCCTGCGCTTGTTGGTATGAGTGCTTTGGATCAGGTAGGCGTTGACAACAAGATGCTTGAAATGGACGGAACCAAAACAAAAAGCAAGTTAGGTGCCAACGCTATTTTGGGCGTTTCTCTGGCTACTGCCAAAGCTGCTGCCGAATATCTTGATATGCCTCTTTACCGATATATTGGCGGAACCAATTCAGTAACTCTTCCTGTTCCTATGATGAACATCATCAACGGTGGGTCGCACTCCGATGCTCCTATTGCATTCCAGGAGTTTATGGTTCGTCCTGTTGGTGCAAAGACTTTCCGCGAAGGCTTGCGTATGGGTGCTGAAGTATTTCACGCATTGAAAGCTGTTTTGAAAGAGCGCGGACTGAGCACTGCAGTTGGTGACGAAGGTGGTTTTGCCCCTGAACTTGAAGGAACAGAGGATGCTTTGAACTGCATCATTAAAGCGATTGATAATGCCGGATATAAGCCCGGACGCCTGGAAGATGGTGGTCAGGTTTCTATTGCACTTGACTGTGCTGCTTCCGAATTTTTTGAAAATGGTGTTTATGACTACACCAAGTTTGAAGGTCCTAACGGAGCTAAGCGTAACTCAGAGGAACAGGCTGCTTACCTGGCTGAACTAATATCTAAATTCCCCATCGATTCAATCGAGGATGGTTGTGATGAAGGTGACTGGGATGGTTGGGTGAAACTCAACAATCAGATTGGTGATAAGTGTCAGTTGGTTGGTGACGATTTGTTTGTGACCAACGTTGATTACCTGCAGAAAGGTATCGAGCTTGGTGCTGCCAACTCTATCCTGATTAAGGTTAACCAGATTGGTACGCTGACTGAAACGTTGAATGCTATTGAGATGGCCCACCGTGCCGGATATACTTCTGTTACTTCGCACCGTTCAGGTGAGACTGAAGATGCTACCATTGCTGATATTGCAGTTGCTACCAACAGCGGACAGATTAAAACTGGTTCATTGAGTCGTTCAGACCGTATGGCCAAGTACAATCAGTTGCTTCGCATCGAAGAAGAATTGGGTGATGCTGCTGTTTATGGATATAAGAAAATTGTAAAGAAATAATTTACAGTTTCTGAATTACAGCCCTCTGATTTTTTTAGAGGATTAGAATTTTAAGCCGGATTGCAGAAATGCTTTCCGGCTTTTTTATGTTTGTGTTAATTAACTAAAATAATGAATTTGTTAATTGTGGTCCAAATTCTATTGTACTGCCTTGATTGATTGTTGTTTTGTCAGTGCGATGTTTTGTTTGTCCAGCTGTGTCTTTTTATGGACGGTGGTTTGCAGGTGTTGATCAAAACATTTTTTAATTTTTTTTGTTTGTTTATCAGGTTTTGATATGTACAGGCTAACTCTCCAAAGAATCAAATGCAAATAACCAATTATTGTTTTATATGGACTACATAAAAGATAAACTTATTACAAAAGGCAGACCTCAGGCTGAAACTGTAAAAAAAATTCAGAAAGAATATGGCGATTCTATTATTCAGGAGACCACTCTGGGGCAGGTTTTTTCAGGTATGAAAGGTGTGGTTTCCCTACTCACCTGTACCTCCAAACTGGATCCGGATGAGGGAATTCGCTTTAGGGGCTATTCAATCCCTGAGTTAAGAGAGAAGTTACCTAAACTTTCTGAGGATGGAGAACCATTGCCTGAAGGATTGTTTTATCTCATGCTTTTGGGTGAGCTCCCCAATGATGAAGACGTGAAGTTTCTTAGTGATTCATGGGCGAAGAGAGCGCAGGATATTCCTCAGCATGCCTTTGATGTTATAAATGCATTGCCCAAAAGTGCACATCCCATGATTCAGTTTAATTCTGCCATTCTTGCTATGAGTACTGAATCACATTTCCGGAGAGCGTATCTGGCAGGTATGGATAAACGTGATTACTGGGATCCGATGTATGAAGGGGTAATGGATCTCATTAGCCGTTTGCCTGTAATTGCTGCTTATATCTATCGTAGGGTTTTTCACGATGAAAAGTATATTGACCCTGATCCGTCTTTGGACTGGGCAGGCAATCTGGCTCATATGATGGGGTTCGAAAGTGAGGAAGTTAGGCGTCTTATGCGTTTATATATGGTTATTCATGCGGATCATGAGGGCGGAAATGTTTCGGCTCATGCCACACATCTGGTGGGATCGGCCCTCTCTAATCCTTACTATAGTTTTTCGGCAGGAATGAACGGCCTTGCCGGACCTTTGCACGGAATGGCCAATCAAAATGTGATGCACTGGTTGCAGCGGTTGATGGATGAACTGGGTACCGATAATCCTACTACGGAGCAGGTGCGCGAGTATGCAAATGCGACGCTGGATGCAGGACGCGTTATTCCTGGTTATGGTCATGCTGTTTTAAGAAAAACCGATCCCCGTTTTGCTGTTCAGCTTGATTTTGCCAATAAGTATATTCCGGAAGCTCCGCTGATTAAGCTGGTAAAAAAAATATATGATGTTGTTCCGGATATTTTATCCGAAACAGGGAAAGTAAAAAATCCATGGCCCAATGTTGATGCCATTTCAGGAAGTTTGTTGTCGAGTTACGGCATTACGGAATATCCTGTATATACAATGCTCTTTGGAGTTTCCAGGGCCTTGGGGGTATTGACTCAGCTGATATGGGACCGTTTGTATGGATTACCCATTGAACGTCCCAAGTCTCAAAATCTTGAATGGTTTAAGGAAAAAGTTGGGTTTAAAGAATGATTGAAGAGGTGTTTTTGAAGCCAAAAAAGATTGAAACCGGAATGCTTCACTGTATTTCCGGTTTTTTAATGGTGGATAGATGGGAATTGCCATGTTTTTTTATATTTTCGTTGTATCCAGACAAATTGTAGTTTTCCAATATCCCTGACTGTGAAAAGACTATTTCTTCATATTTTTTTGTTTTTTGTGATTGCGGATGCAACCTGGAGTGCTGAGTTGTCAGGTGATTTCGGGACATCACAAATGACTATCTCAGATGGCTTGTCCAATAATTCCGTGACTGAAATCTTTCAGGATAGTTACGGCTTTTTGTGGATTGGAACCGAGGATGGGCTCAATAGGTATGACGGATATAATTATATAACTTACCGGCATAACCCATCAGATAAACACTCTATTTCCGGAAATCATATACAATGTATCGTTCCCGGAAACAATAATGATTTGTGGATTGGTACCAGAAATAACGGTTTGAGTCGTTTGGATTATACTACCGGTCGGTTTACTTCTTTTCTTTCACATCCCGGAGATGATAATTCGCTTCCGGAGAACGGAGTATATGGCTTGCTTACCGATAAATCAGGTAATCTGTGGGTGAAAACACAGTCTTTCGTTTCTGTTTTTAAAGGTGATTCCGTCGGATTTGAGAATTACGGGCACTTTAATAATGTTTTTAATGTACGCGATGCCATTACCTATCCGCTGTTGGTGGAGTCAGACAGTTCTATTCTGGTTGGGACCAAAGATGGGTTGAACAGATTTAATACTGAATCAAGGCATTTTTCCAGATTGCGGTGTGAGAAACCGGGTTCAAAGGCGAATCATGAAACAGTTTTAGATTTGCTGCGTTGGAAAGGTAATACCTTCCTGCTTGCTTGTTCGTCAGGGCTCAATATATTGACGGCGAATTCGTCCGGCCATTTTGGAAAAGAACCGGTGGTCGATTTAGGGGCTGATGAAATTCCTGAGGCCAAAGATGTTTTGCTGTTAAAAAACGGAAACCTGGTGGCAGGTACCGGGCAGGGTTTGTTTTTTTACAATCAGACGTCCGACGGGAAGGACTTCACCCCGGGGAAAAGGCTTTTTGAAATATATGAAATTACTTCTGTCTTTGAAGATCAATCAGGAATCATCTGGGCCGGTACTAAGTTTAATGGCGTTTTGAAATTGAATCCTGCTCCTCCGAAAGTAAAAACACTGCCCGGGGAGGTAATAAAAAGTAAAGCTTTTGGTTCGGTAAACTTTCAGAGTGTTTTTCAGGATAACAGCGGGGATTTATGGCTGGGGACTAATGATTCCGGAATATACAAGTACAATCCCGAAGCTCACACCGTAATGAGTTATCCCATACAGTGTGATCGAAAAATGCATACTTATCCATATGCTGTTTATGCGATTTTCGAAGATAGTGAAGGAGTGCTATGGGCCGGAACCAATTGCGGGCTTTATTCCCTGAATGCTTCCACGGATAGATTTGAAGAATTTAGGAGTGGTCTCGATTTTGGTATTGATAATCTGATAAAGACCAACCATATCTATTCTCTGGCCAGTGATTATGACGGGAATTTGTGGATTGGTACAGGTTTTGGACTTTATCGTTTTGATGGACGTTATGTATTTAGTCACTTTTTTGATGAAAAAGCCAGGTCAGGACTTTACAGCGATCACATCAATGCATTGACCACGGATGAAGAGGGCAATCTTTGGATAGGTACCTCCGGAGGATTAAATGTTTGGAACCGGGATACAAAGCAGATTGGGAGGATTCCTTTTTTGGGAAGCGACAGTACTGAGATCAGAACATCCATCTTGTCCGTTGAACTGGCATACAATGGTGATATCTGGGTTGGTACCCGTTCGGGTGTATGGAAATTAGATCCTCAAAATCCCGAGCCTGAATTGATGGCGGGAAACAGGAATCTTGAGAATGATATGATTCAATCTGTAGTGGCTGATCATACCAATAGAGCATGGGTCTCCACGAATAAAGGTATTTCCTGCATCAATCCCGATGGTACAGTTTTTAATTTTGATGTGGTGGATGGTCTTCCCGGATATGTTTTTAATCAAAACAGTGTGTTTAAAAACAGGGAAGGGACTTTGTTTTTTGGTGGGGCAAAAGGGGTGTGTTGGTTTCATCCGGATTCGCTTCAATATAATCTGCACAAACCTCCGCTGGCAATCACACGAATTGAAATTGTCAGACGGGGTAAGAAAGCTGAATCATTCTGGCCTTTTACGGATGAAATAAGTTTTAAGTACAGGGCTTTTACCAGTCTGGAAATAGGTTTTTCTGCTCTTGAGTTTACGCAGCCTGCTAAAAATCGCTACCGTGTTTTTCTGGAAGGTTATGATTCGGAATGGAGGGCAGTGACCAGAGAAAACAGTGTCTCTTTTTCAAATTTGCTGCCGGGGGAATATACGCTGAAAATGATTGCTTCCAACAATGACTTTACCTGGAATAATGATCCCCTGGAACTAAAAATTGTTGTAAACCCTCCGCTTTGGATGTCCAACTATGCACTTGCATTTTATATTCTTGCATTAATATTTGTGCTTCATTTGTTTGTAAACTATCGTGTAAGACATTACAGAAAAGCGAACAGGGAACTACAGGAAAAGACGGTGAATAAAAACCAGATTGAGGCACAACGTGAGATTCTGACCCGAATCAACCGCAGCTTTACGGATAGTATTAATTATGCCCGACGAATTCAAAAAGCAATGACACCTTCAGAGGTTTCTTTTTTAGATGTCTTCCCTCAGTCATTTGTTTATTTAAGGGCGCGCGATATCGTAAGTGGTGATTTTTTCTGGTTTCATGAAAAGGGAGATAAGGTTTTTGTGGCGGCAGTGGATTGTACCGGGCATGGAGTTCCCGGGGCATTTATGTCCATTATCGGAATCGACCTTCTTAAGAATATTGTTGAAGTGCAGGGGGTGGAATCTCCTTCAGAAATATTAAAGACCATGAATGGCGATCTCATAAGGACGCTGCATCGTCAGCAACCGGCTGTTGAAGAAGAGGGGCGGGTAAACGACGGCATGGATATGTCGCTGATTGTGATAGACCGAAAAAATAAAACTTTGGAATTTTCAGGAGCTTACAACGGATTTTATTTGGTGCGCGATAATGAAATTCACACCTACAAAGGAGATCGTTTTCCCGTTGGATACTTGAAGGAAGGAGAGTCGCCGGTATTTACCCGAAAAGAGGTCTTTCTGAAAGATGATGATGTGGTTTATCTCTTTTCAGACGGACTGCCGGATCAGTTTGGAGGACCAGATCATAAGAAGTTTAAGTATCGTCGATTCAGGTTGTTGCTGCTGCATATGCACCGTATGGCGTTTAGCGAACAGAAAAAATTTCTTCATCAGAAAACAGAGGAGTGGATGGAAGGGGCTGTCGAACAGGTGGACGATATGCTTGTTATCGGTTTTAAACCTCTTGGCAATTCAATTAACAAAGACGGTTCTTCAGAAACGTCATCCTGAGTGCCTGCTCCAAAAAAAGTTTGGGGCATAATGTTTTGATGACAGAATTGGTCCGCCCCCGAAGGAGGCAAGCTCGAATCGAAGATCGACGCCAGTCAAAAAAACCGGGGAAAGGTTGAACGAATGAAACCGCGTCCCAGAATGGGGACCAACTGTCAATCTGTTGATATTTTGGTTTTTTACAAAAATATGTCATTGGTAGTAGCTTCCCCCGGGAAAAATTAGCACAATGCTTTTATGACGGAATTGGCTCGTTTCCACGGGGACAAATTTGGGTTAAAGATGAACGCAAACGGTCTCCTTTTCCAGATGCAGTAATTAATCATCAAATACATTAAACCTTTCAGGAGAGGTGCTTTTTAATAAGTTGAAGCAACTCATCGGGCTGAAAAGGTTTACTGATGTAATCATCCATCCCGGTGGCCAGGCAACGTTCTTTGTCTTCAGGGAAAGCATTGGCTGTTACTGCAATAATGGGCGTATGTGAATTGGTGCTTTGTTCAATTTCTCTTATTTTCTGAGTGGCTTTAAGTCCGTCCATGATGGGCATCTGGATATCCATGAGTACCAAATCGTATTTGGTATGCCCGAATTTCTCCAGCGCTTCTTTTCCGTTAAACGCCACATCTATTTTCTTGACTGCATTTTTGATGTACAGGATAATGATTTGTTGATTACTGATGTTGTCTTCTGCCAAAAGGATATTGGCGTTTTTAAGGTCTATTCCGGGTTTTTCGTGCGATTGCAGAGGGATTTCTTTGTGATGCCCGTCATTTTCTGAGATAGATTGCTGCCCCTCGGTGAAAGAGGATGAAAATTCAAAGACGGTTTTTTCATCATCGCATAAAATGCTGAAAGTGCGACCTTCAGATTCGATTATTTTCAGTGTTATCCCTAAATCCAGCAGGTCAATAATCCGGCTGTGGTTAATTCTGATCAGATCGTTGTGGTTATAAAACCCTTCGTCACTTCTGGTTTTATCCATGGGAACAACCATGTTGGTCACTATGCGAAACTGTAATTCCACTTTTTCCGGCATACTATCGAGACGGGATACTTCGATGGTTATAAATTTATTGGGCTGGTTATTGTTATTGAGAATACTGCTAACCAGGTTAAGGAACACTTGTTTGATTTTGATGCTATTTCCTGTAATGGATGTGGGGATGTCGGCAGACAGAGAGAGGTTAAACCTTATTCTGCTGTGCGCCGGTTTTGCCGAAAACAGGCGGATAGTATTGTTGAGCGTTGTGTAAAGGTTGAAGCTGGTAATGTTTTCAGGATCATGTGAGAAAGTTTTGGACGAAAAAACCAGATTATTAACCACATCAACCAAATTATTGGTGGATGCGTGAATGGTATTGAGATAATCTCTTTGCTGATCACTCATTACCGAGTTTTCCAACATCTCCAGAATGCCGGTAATATTGTTGAGGGGAGTACGTATTTGATATGAAAGTTTATTTATCAGGCTTTCCTGGGCTCTGTTTTGATTTTCTGACTCCAGAATTTGTCTGTCTTTTTCCAGAAAAACTTCCGACCGGATAAATTGGAAAGTGTAACCCACAAAAAAGGCCAGAATAAAAGAGGAGGAGATGAAAAGTTTTTGTTCCAGCGTGTAGGTGTTCATCCAGCCGGCAGGCTGAATTGGAATTATGAAATAGAGGATGATGAAGGCGAACAGTGAGAGCGCCCAGTAACTCCCCCTTTTTCTGCCACTGATGGTCATTGTCAGCAATGGGAAAAAGATGGTCCAGTAGCCATCAAGGCCTGTGCTGCCACCTGTGATTATGAAAAAGCAGAATGTCAACCCCAGTATAATTAGAAAAATATTCTGAAACCTCAAATCCTGCTCATCCCTTGAACTAAAATAATAATTAATGCTGAAGGCAATAGCCAGGATAAGCAATGGTGCAGCAAGAATGAGGTTTTCATGAATCAGGGAAATGATGCCCTGCGTTAAAACCGTGATGAAAAAGAGAAAATTTGTAATGTTGAGCAGCAGGGTCTTGGTTTTTGAATCCATATCAGCCTTATCTTCACGATCGGAAATAAACTGGCTGATGATCTTATTAAAAAAAGATGTGAGCATAATTTTTTCTTAGGATTTTTCGCGTTTGGTAAATGTAGTCTGATTTTTGAGAGTTTCAACAAATGTGTTCGCTCTATTTTGATTATAAAGATGGTAAATTTTCCTTAATTTTGATTCCTGATTGCGTACCTTTACTTTTAAATTTTGAGGCGGATTGGTTCTTAAATAAAGCTTGAAAGCAATTGTTGATTACTGAGCTGATCCTCACGTGGTTGAAATTTGAAAAATGATATAATATGAAACGTATTCTTTTTTTTGTTGTTGTTTGTGCGGCAATGAATTTGTCTCTTATGGCGCAGGAGCATGTGCCTGAGCAGGTGGATTATCAGAATTTCATGAAGAGTAAAACGTTGGTTTTGCTCGAGAAAAATCCAATGAGCGATTTTAATATGGCCATCCGAAAAGTGATGGAGAACTCTTGGACGCTTACCGATTACCAGTTTATTAATGATGCGGAGTTTGAAGCTTACCGCAACAATTCGTCTTATTCTTTTCTGATGATAACCAAGGCTACCTTTGAGAGAGACAGAACTAAAGCCAGATATAATTTTCTAAGTTTGCTGATGGCAGAGAGAGCTGCAAAAGTTCGTGATATGCCCGATCTGTGCTCATTGCCGCTGGCATACGAACAGGTGGAGGATGATAGTTACAGCTATAAGTTGGAAGCATTTATCCGTTTTATGCAAAACCATGTTCAATTAATGCTGAATGACCCTTCTTTAATTAATAAGAATCCTTTTAAGTATTACAATAAACAGAAGAAGGACGATTTGGAGAATAAGGTGCTTTACCTAACCAAAGAAGATTTGGCCAAAGAGATTGACACTGAACGGGAGATTCGTGATATCTATCCACATCAATTTCGAATTGTAACTCGTGAGGAGGTGGCCCAGGCTATTGCAGAGAAGCGCGAGGATGTAGTATTTCTCCATAAGGTGGGGCCCGAGAAAACCCGAATCAGAGCACGTGTATATAAAATGTTGGTGGGCGCAGGTGACCCGCATTTTTATTATTTTGACTATGCTATGATGAAAATGGCACAGGATGATGCTTTTCAGGAAAAAGATTTAAAGAAAATAAGATAGATTTTGTCCGTTGACAAGGTCTTATCAAAACCTGTTGGTGATTTTACCGGCGGGTTTTGTTTTGTATCGGAGTGTAAGAATTAAAAAGCAAAAAATATGTCTGACGACAAGAAGATTATTTTTAGTATGGTGGGGGTTAGTAAAGTTTATCCTCCACAGAAGAAAGTTCTGAAAGATATTTATCTCTCGTTCTTTTACGGAGCCAAAATTGGAATTATTGGTCTCAACGGTTCCGGTAAATCAACACTTTTGAAAATTATTGCCGGTATTGAAAAAGAATACCAGGGGGATGTCGTTTTTTCTCCGGGTTATTCGGTGGGATACCTGGAGCAGGAACCTCACCTGGATGATCAGAAAACGGTAAGACAGGTAGTGGAAGAAGGGGTGAAGGATGTTGTGGATGTGCTGAAGGCGTATGAAGAGGTCAATCTGAAATTTGCAGATCCGGAAGTGCTTGAGGATCCTGACAAAATGCAGACTTTGATGGATGAGCAGGCCAAACTTCAGGAGAAAATTGACCAGTATGATGCCTGGAATCTCGATAGCCGACTGGAAAGGGCTATGGATGCTTTGCGTTGTCCACCGGAAGATCAGCCGGTGAGTGAACTCTCCGGAGGTGAAAGAAGACGGGTGGCTCTATGTCGTTTGTTGCTACAGGAGCCAGACATATTGTTGCTTGATGAGCCGACAAACCATCTGGATGCTGAGTCTGTTCAATGGTTGGAAGTATTTCTGAAAAATTATCAGGGGACCGTAATTGCCATTACACACGACAGGTACTTTCTGGACAATGTGGCCGGCTGGATTCTGGAACTTGACAGGGGGGAAGGAATCCCCTGGAAAGGAAACTATTCGGGTTGGCTGGAGCAGAAAGCCAAACGCCTGGAGATGGAAGAAAAGCAGGTGTCAAAACGGCGAAAGACACTTGAGCGAGAGCTTGAATGGGTGCGAATGGCCCCCAAAGCCCGGCAGGCCAAGTCTAAAGCCCGTCTTTCTGCTTATGAAAGCCTGATGCAGGAGGATGTGAAACAAAAGGAAGAGAAACTGGAAATATTTATTCCCAACGGGCCACGCCTGGGAGAAAAAGTGATTGAAGCACACAATGTGGCAAAAGCCTTTGGTGATCGGTTGTTGTTCGATAACCTGGATTTTCAGTTGCCACGAAACGGCATTGTGGGGGTTATTGGGCCCAATGGTGCCGGAAAAACCACTCTGTTCCGAATGATTATGGAGCAGGAGACCATCGATGGTGGAACGTTTGAAGTGGGAGAAACTGTCAAAGTTGGTTATGTGGATCAGTCGCATGCCGATATTGATCCTGAAAAGTCGGTGTACGAAGTGGTGTCCGGAGGTAATGAAACCCTGAGAATGGGAGGAAAAGAAATCAATGCCCGTGCCTATCTGGCCAGGTTTAATTTTACCGGAAGTGATCAGGAGAAAAAGTGTGGAGCTCTTTCGGGCGGTGAACGCAACCGCCTGCACATGGCCATGACACTAAAGGAAGAGGCCAACGTGCTGTTGCTTGATGAGCCAACCAACGATATTGATGTGAATACTTTGCGGGCGCTGGAAGAGGGGCTTGATGATTTTGCAGGTTGTGCAGTAATCGTTTCGCACGACCGGTGGTTTCTCGACCGGGTGTCCACACACATTCTGGCTTTCGAGGGTAATTCAAATGTGCATTTCTTTGAAGGCGGTTATTCTGATTATGAGGAAAATAAGAAGAAACGACTTGGAGATGCTTCTCCGCACCGAATAAAATACAGAACCCTGCAGAAGAAAGGCTGACAGGAAAGAGGAGAACTCCTAAAATAAAACAGTGGTCGGCGCAATCTGACCATTGTTTTTTTATAAGGTTCGTGTGACAGGTGAACGCTGGTTACCGTTGACGTTTTTGGTAATAAAATTTTGGCTTTCCCTTGGCTTATGTAGGTAGTACATCTCAATCATACCTTTGCCCTTGACTCTTTGCGGTACCCGCCTCACAAAATTGTAATGGGGCTCGAGCAGTTTCCGGGTTGATTCGGAAACATTTATCTGCATCGGACCACTGTAGGTTTGCATCCGGGCCGCTATATTAACGTTATCTCCGAAGATGTCGTAAGATAAATTGTGTTCACTGATAAAACCGGCAATAATTTCACCGGAGTTCAGGCCAATTCTAAGTTCCCACTGAATGCCCTTTTGTTTGTTGCGTTCGCGGATGAAATCTCTCATTTCGCAGGCCATTTTTGCAGCTCTCAGGGCATGTTCCTTGGAGTTACTGAACATCCCGCTGACTCCCATGTAGGCATCGCCAATGGTTTTGATGCGAACACAATTGTGTTTTTGAGATATTTCATCAAACTTGGTAAAAATTATGCGCAATTCATCCAACAGTTTGCGTGGAGACATACGTGTGGCTTTTTCGGTGAAATTCACCAAATCGGCCATTATAATAGTGACATTCCGATAGGGTCTGGGTTGAATGACTACTCCGCTTTTAAGCGATTTGACAATTTCGGCAGGTAAAATGTTCTTTAGAATGTGGTGGGTTTTCTTTTGCTCAATTTCCAACTGTTGTTTCTGAACTTTCAGCTCCCGGAGCGTGTTGGCCAGTGTCATGGCAGAGCTGACTCTTGCTATGAGCTCGTCGGTTTCGATAGGCTTACGGACATAATCAATGGCTCCTGCTTCCAGAGCTTCTTTTACTTTATCAGAACTTGAAAAGCTGGAAATGATAATGACCGGAATGTCCTGCGTTTTCGGATTGAGTTTGAGGTTTTTCAAGGCCTCCATCCCTGAGATCTCAGGCATCTCCCAGTCCAGTAGAATGATGTCCGGACTAGTTTCCAGTGCGCAGCGATATGTTTCGTAACCATCGCGGGCGCGCTGAAAATTGATGTCATTGCTGAGTGTATGAAGCTGAGCTTTGATAAACTCTGCAATGCTGTCCATATCATCTGCAATCAGTATCGTCAGTTTGTTTGATGGCATTGAAAATGAGTTTTTAGAAAAGCAAAGTTAATGTTTTTTTTGATATGTGTTTTTTCTTGTAGCAAACTGATAAAAAAGATTAAAGGCAAGGGCTGATTATGGTTGGTGAATAGTGAAAAATAATCCTGATAGAGGAGAAAGAAAAATAATAATTTTTTTGTATTCAGTGGTTTGAGGTTGTTTTGACTGCTCTTGTCAGCTAAAGGTTTGTCCTCTAAGGTTAAATCTCCGGGAATACTTTATTATAGGGATGAGCAGCTATAATATGTGATTAGGATTGAATAAAAAGGCATCCCTCTGGCGTGTTCTGATTACTTTTAGAGTTTCGGTTTGAGATTCATAAGAAAAAAGGATATTTTTATACCTGTGGGGAGCAAAGATTTGCTACTTATTTGAGGTTTTTACGGTTGTTTTGTTCGTATTGCCCGGGTGTAAGAAACGAGTGATTAATGAATGGTTGATTAAAAGTATTAGCGTATGACGACAGATGAAAAAAACTGGGGAATGTATTGTCATCTGGCTGCCTTTGCCGGGCTGCTTATCCCTTTTGGAAATGTGATTGGGCCTTTGATCATATGGCTTATCAAAAAGGATGAGTATCCACATGTTGATGCAGAAGGGAAAGAATCTGTGAATTTTCAGATTACGGTGGCCATTGCTGTGATGGTTGCCGGAGCACTTAGTGTGGTGCTAATTGGTGTTCCCTTATTGATCGCTATTGTGATTTTTGCGGTAATTTTTGTGATTAAGGCCATAATGGAAACGAATGAAGGACGATCATATCGGTATCCATACAATCTTCGGTTAATTAAATAGTGTTGTGCCAATGAAGTTGATTGATCAGCAATTGTTGGATTACCTTTCCGGACAAGCCGATAGTTTGGAGCGAAAACGGAAAAATCTGAATTTCCATTTTGGGGATGAAGATGTTTTGCAACGTATGCTCAATGCTTTTGAGCCCGGGACTTATGTGCGTCCTCATAAGCATGAAAATCCGGAAAAGAGAGAGGTTTTTATTTTGCTTAGGGGACGATTAATGATGCTGTTCTTTGATAATGAAGGTAATGTTTCGCATTGTCAATTACTGGATCACAAGGCAGGGAAATATGCTGTGGAGATAGCTCCCGGGGAATGGCATATGGCCATTTCGCTGGAGAGAGGAACGGTAGTTTATGAGGTGAAAGACGGCCCCTATAATCCCTCCAATGACAAACAGTTTGCATCCTGGGCTCCTGCAGAGGGAACTCCGGATGCAAATGTATGGCTGGAAAGACTGATAGGGGAGTTTGTTATTGATCTGTGATACACCCCTCTGAGGCAGAGGCGACTGAGTTTCTGAATTTTTTCAGGATTCCGGTGGCCGGCTTTTCCACAGGTTTTTCCCATTCTTTTTTTCGTTTTGCAATTTCTTCATCAGAAAGATCCACCTCAAGCAGGTTTTTATTGATGTCGATGGTGATAATATCTCCGTCTTGTATTAAACCAATCAGGCCTCCACTGTATGCTTCCGGGGTGATGTGACCAACCACAAAACCATGTGATCCGCCGGAAAATCTGCCGTCTGTAATAAGTGCCACATCGTTGCCCAGACCGGCTCCCATAACTGCCCCTGTAGGTTTTAGCATTTCGGGCATTCCGGGGGCGCCTTTGGGGCCGCTGTTTCGTATCACGATGACTTCACCGGGCTTCACGCTTTTGCCAATGCCCTCGATGGCTTCCTTTTCATCCTCAAATACATGAGCCGGCCCGCTGAAATGGTCTCCTTCTTTCCCCGTAATTTTGGCAACAGCTCCTTCGGTTGCCAGGTTTCCATAGAGAATCTGGATATGACCCGATTTTTTGATGGGATGACTTAGCGGAGCAATAATTTTTTGGTTTCCGGGAAGGTTTGGTACCGATTCGAGATTCTCGCCTATTGTTTTACCGGTCACCGTCATGGGATTTCCGTCAATCAATCCCTCTTTAAGCAGGAATTTCATTACCGCCGGAATTCCTCCAATGTTGTGCAGGTCCTCCATCAGGTATTTTCCACTGGGTTTCAGATCGGCCAGATATGGAGTTCTGTTGCTAATTTCCTGGAAGTCGTCGATGCTGAGCGGTACACCTACCGATTTGGCCATGGCGATGAGATGGATGACCGCATTTGTGGATCCCCCCGTGGCCATAATTAGCGTGATGGCATTTTCGAAAGCCTGGCGAGTCATTATATCCCGGGGTTTGATGTCTTTATCCAGCACCGTTTTGATGGCTTTTGACAAAGTTTGTGCTTCATCTCTTTTTTGGGGGCTTACAGCGGGATTTGAGGAAGTGTAGGGTAAACTCATTCCCATACATTCGATTGCTGCCGCCATGGAATTGGCTGTGTACATGCCGCCACAGGCTCCTGCTCCCGGTATGCTGTGTCTGATGATTCCTTTGTAGTCGAAATCGGAGATTTTTCCGCGTAATTTTTCGCCATAGGCTTCAAAGGCGGAAACGATGTTCAGGTCCTGGTTTTTCCAGCTTCCTTTCTTGACTGTTCCTCCATACATGAGGATGGCCGGACGATTTAACCTTCCAAGTGCAATCATGGCGCCCGGCATATTTTTATCGCATCCAACAATGGGAATCACGGCATCGTAAAATTGAGCACTGACCACTGTTTCGATGGAGTCGGCAATAAGTTCTCTGGATGGAAGGGAATATTTCATGCCCTCCGTACCGTTGGTTATGCCGTCGCTAACTCCTATGGTATGAAAAATCAGCCCGTAAAGGTCTTTTTGCCGGTCAACTTCCTTTTTTACCAGGGTGGCGATGTCGTTGAGGTGCATATTGCAGGGATTCCCCTGAAAGCCAGTGCTTACGATTCCCACCTGAGCTTTTTTCTGGTCGTCTTCGCTCATCCCAATGGCATAGAGCATGGCTTGCGCTGCCGGCAGACTTTCATCCTGTGTAATGAGACGACTGTATTTATTGAGTTGATTTTTCATGAGCTTGTTTTTTGATTTGTTAAATAGGTTTATTCTGAAACTGAACATTGCTATGGATGGTTGGTGAAACGATGTTCGATTCCGTCAATTAATAAGGTTACAGTGTAACAAGATGTTTGCTATTATTGTTGGACAGATTGGGGCTTTTTCTAATCCTTCATTTGTTTTGTTTTAGAGTGGCAGCTCAAATGGAGGAATATAGAGGATGTTTTTGTCCTTTATTCGGCGGTTTTGTATATTTGTGAAGTAAAAAAATCTCTTGCTGTTGAACTTTGAGCTTGAATTAAAGTAATGAGAAAAGCCATTTTATTTGCCGTAATTATCCTGACGTTTTGGGCCGGTGCAGTAAGTTCCATAAGTTTTATGGAAGCCTGGATTAAGTTTCAGGCACCCGGGGTAACTTTACCCATTGGGTTGGGTATTGGGATGAAGGTTTTCAGGGCATTAAATTTTATAGAATGGGCCTTATTGGTAGCCTATTCGGCCATTCTGGTGTTGAGCTTCAGAAAACTATCTCTTGTTGTTAAGAGTCTTTCCATAGTTTTAATGCTCGTTTTGCTTGTTCAGACCTTTGTTCTTTTGCCCGCCCTTTCAGAAAGAGCGTTAATGATAATTGACGGAAAGCAGGTTGACGACTCCCTGGTCCATCTTTATTATGTGATACTTGAAGTTGTTAAAGTAACTTCCTTAATTGTTTTGTCTGTCAAGTGGGGCAGAAGACAAGCCTGAGTTCTTGTGGTTCTTAGAGATATTTAATCTGGATTATTGACTTCGTTTCATAAATTATTTATTACGATGTTTAACCCGGGCTATTGCTCTCATACTTACAGCATATTTACTCCTAACCAGTTTTATTCCTAAGGTGGGCTAAGACGCTGTGGGGGCGATTTACGTGGTTCGAATTATGGTTGCTCATCTGATGTTTTTCCTGAAGTAAGAATTAATCGCAGGGAAGTATTCTTGGTCACATAAAGCCAGGCCCAGTTGATAAAAATAATGAGCCGGTTACGGACGCTTAGAATGAGCATGAGGTGTAAGAACATCCAGACCAGCCAGGCAATATATCCTTTAAACCGGATAAATGGAAGATCAACCACCGCCTTATTCCGTCCGATGGTGGCCATGGAGCCCAGGTCTTTGTATTTATAATCGGCCACCGGTTTGCCTTGTTGCAGTTGTTTTAGGTTTTTTGCAAGTAAACGCGCCTGATTGATAGCAACATTGGCAACCTGTGGATGTCCGTTGGGATAATCCGGTGTTTCCATATAAGCAATGTCCCCTACCGCAAAAATATTGTCAAATCCTTGTACTTTGTTTTGCCGATTCACAATGATTCGGTTCCCCCGCGTAATTGCATCGGCCGGAACTCCCTCAGTTTTTCTCCCTGTTACTCCGGCAGCCCAAATGACGGTGGCAGATTTTATAGTCTCTCCCGAGCTTAGTGTAAGATTTTCTCCGTCATAATCTTTAACAAAGGTGTTTTTTAGGAGTACCACACCCATCTTTTTCAGATATTTTTCAGCCGCTTCGCCCGATGCTTTGCTCATGTTGTTGAGTACATGGTTGCTGCCTTCAACCAGGCGTATGGTGAATTTTGACAGGTCGATATCGTGATAGTCCTTCGGAAGGATTTCTTTTTTTATTTCGGAGAAGGCTCCGGCAAGCTCTACCCCGGTGGGCCCGGCACCGACTATGGTCAGGTTCAGCATCCGTTCACGATCTGCCTTGGGGGCCGCAATTACTTTCTCAAAAGTTGTAAGGATATGATTTCGGATGGTGATGGATTGATAGGTTGTTTTTAAGGAAAATGCGTTCTTTTGAATGTTGGCGTTTCCGAAATAATTGGTTCTGCAACCGGTGGCCAATATCAGATAGTCGTATGAAAAATCACCTATAGTGGTGGTAATGGTTTGATGATCCGGGTTAACTTTGAGCATCTCTGTCATCCTTATTTGGATGTGGGATCTGCTTTTGAAAATATTTCTGAAAGGGAAGGATATACTTGCCGGCTCAATTTGTGATGTGGCGACCTGATAAAATAAGGGCTGAAATTGGTGATGATTGATTTTGTCGATCAATAAGACATTAAAAAAACGTTTGTCCAGATTTCTAACCAGTTGGAGTCCTGCAAATCCGCCTCCAACAACAATTACCTGTTTCTTTTCCTGGAGATTTTGTTCTTTAACCATGATTCTCTGTTATTTTCCTGATAAATGATTGTGTTGTCTGCAACTAAAACAGAGTGGCAGGTCTTATGTTTGTTGATTTATAGAATTTTTTCTTTAATTAGGAAAATGTAAGACAAGCTTGTCTGAAAATAGTGATTGCCGAAAAGAAAATATTATGCGAGAGCGAAGATGTTCCATTGGTTTTAAAAGGCCGAACGTCTTTAAGCAATAGTCTGGGGTAACGCCCCAGGGAAATTGTAATAAATCATTCCCCCCTCTCTTTATTGGTCGCGTTGCGACCAATAAAGAGAGGGGGGAATGATGATAAATCCAGGGCGTTGCCCTGGGCCATTGCTTCCAGGCTTTCAGCCTGTTGTGGCTAACCTGTTTTATGTATAGGGTAGTCCTCCTAAAACCGAGGCTTTTTCCTTTTAAAAAAATGCATGAAAGCAACTAATTGTAATTAAGTGTATTAGCCGTTTTGTGTGGGTGGTGGGTTAGGTTAATCTTATATTAATGATAGAATTTTTCCCATTGTGCGGGGAATTGATTCAGTTGTTTAATTTTGATGTCTTTAAAATAAACTTCACCCGCTTCACTCTGAATCTGAATTTTGCCACTCTCCAGCGGTTGGGTTCCGTCTTCGGTTGTCATTCTGGAGTTTTGCAATACCATTACAACTTTTCCGTTGACGATGTGCAGACTTTTCCCGTTAAAGCAGATAAGTTCCAGGGTGGTCCATTCACCAGGGGCACTTTCATAATCGGCACTTCGTAAACAAAAAGCATCGCGCCCGCTTGAGCCGCCTATGGGAATGAATGGTTCCTCATGTCCGGCAACCGTGTTCATCATTCCTTCCTGAGGGAAGGCGCGGACATCAGTTGCGGTATTTCCAATGGCCCAGTAATCACCCATGTGGCCTTCCATGATTTGAAATTCCTGAGAGAGCATCCATGAGCGCCAGTAATCCACTCCGGCGTCTCCAGTTGAATGATAGAGAAGTCCGGAATCCAAAAGTTTGTCTTTGCGGGGTTCCCATTTCTTATCACCCCATTTCACTTTTAGCTTCAGGTGGTAATTGTCGAAAGACTCTTTGGTGAAAACGCACCCGTAATACTCGCCACTTATCTTAAGAACAGGGATTCCGTCTTCTTCAATTACCGAAAAAACATTGTTTACATTATTGTTGTAGCCGACGGGTGCAATGGTTTCTCCGTTTTTATCCAGTGGGTGACTGCCGTCGTAATTGTTCTGATGCTTAAAGCTCAGATACATTTCCCATTTGGAAAGGTCTTTGTCCAGCAGTTTTTTCCATTCATCTTCGGGACTAAAGGAGGTAAACATTAATGCCGAAAGCAGCATTGCTGTTATTGAAAATCGTTTGTGACGGTTCATCTTAGATTTTTTTATTGGGTTTGTTGTTTTAAAACTCTTAAAGTAATGAAAATTTTTATGATTTACATGTCGTTGGAGCCGATTGAGGTTGTGTTGGTTGGTTGAATAAATATTAAGGACGATTGTATATCAAAGGTAGTTGAGCATCGGAATGAGGTATTTGTGAAAAAAGCGGATTAATTGAAACATTGTTTCAAATGAAATGTTATTTCATTAACTTTGTTGCATTGTTTTAATATGAAACTTATGACTGCTTCAGAAATATTAGACCACCATAAGGTGAAAAAAACCACACCTCGTATAGCCTTAATACAGGTATTACAAGAGTCTTCTGGTCCTCAATCTGAAAATGAGATCAGAGATGTGATGGGAGAATTGTACGACCGGGCAACTTTTTATCGCAGTGTACAGACGCTCACCTATGCAGGAATAATTCATCGCATTGTGGCCGATAATGTGATGGTAAAGTATGCACTGAACAACTGTGAGAAAGGACATCATCATCAGGTGGACCACGCTCATTTTTATTGTCGGAAATGTCACAACCTTTTTTGTCTGAAAAGCATTAAGGTGCAATCGTTGAACCTACCTGATGGGTTCGTGGACGAAGAGCATGATTTGGTGATTCGGGGTATTTGTAATCAATGTGGTGACTCAGTGACGGTTGGTGATGTGTAATGTGGTAAAATTCCGGTGTTTCGGTTTGTTTTTTATGGTAGTGTTGAATATGAAAAGTGTTTTTCTGTGGTCCCTGCTGTTGGTGAGTTCAGGGTTAACGGGCCAGTCAAGTTTATCACTGCAAGGGGTGGTTACCTGTCAGCACAATGATCCTTTACCGGGGGCAGTGGTTCACATCGAATCATTGGGGATGGGGACGGTGACTGAAGAAGATGGGGCTTTTCAGATAAAAAATATTCCTTCGGGAAAGTACTTGGTTGAAGTTTCTTTTTTAGGGTATGAGCCCTGGTTAAGAGAAATTGACATCAACGAACAGATGCCGTTGCATATTTCTTTGCAGCGGGAAGATCATTCGCTGAACGAAGTGGTGGTGGAAGGAACCTATCGAAGTATTTTGAACAGGGAAGATTCACGAAGTGTGGCGGTGGTGGATCGGAAATTTATCGCGGATAATCGCTCAGGAAGCTTGATGCAGACCCTCAGGCGGTTGCCGGGTATCAGTTCCATCGATATTGGTTCCGGACAGTCGAAGCCCTTGATTCGGGGCCTTGGTTTCGACCGTGTGGTGGTGGCAGAAAACGGGGTAGCACATCAGGGACAGCAGTGGGGAGCTGACCATGGGCTGGAAATTGACCAGTACGGGATTGAAAATGTGGAAGTAATTAAAGGACCGGCATCTCTGATGTATGGTTCTGGTGCCATTGGTGGTGTTATTGATATGCGGAGTTTTTCAATTCCCGGACAGAATTCTTCAGGTGTGGCGGTGGACCTCACGGGGCGGAGCAACAACCAGTCGATTGGTGGTTCTGTAGCACTTTTTAAGAGATGGAATCATTTGTTTTTAAGAGCCAGAGTGTCGGCTGTAGATTATGCCGATTACCGCGTGCCTGCCGATAGTATCGAGTACTATTCATATTACTTTCAGCTCAAAGACGGTGCGATGCGCAATACCGCCGGCTATGAGAATAATGGCAATCTGGCTTTAGGGTGGACTTCAGATAAATTTATGACCCGACTTACGGTTAGTCAGCTTAATGCTAAAAGCGGTTTTTTTGCCAATGCTCACGGACTGGAAATCAGAACTTCTTCCATCGATTATGACCGCTCTTCCCGTACCATAGATTTGCCATATCAGCAGGTGCGTCATCGAAAAGTGACGAGCAATACCACGATTTCTCCGGGTGCTCATCAAATACGAATCAATGCAGGATGGCAACATAATCGGCGTGAGGAATTCTCTGAGGCTGTGGCGCATGGATATATGCCTAAACCACCCGATAATCTTGAACGGTGGTTTCAAAAAGAAACCAGAAGTGTAAATGTGCGTTGGAAAATTCCTGAAATAGGTCGTCACAACCTTACTGTTGGCGGAGATGTAGAGCATCAGGTGAATGAAATTGACGGATGGGGTTTTATTATTCCTGCATTTCAAAGTACTGAATCGGGCCTTTTCATTCACGATAAGGTTTTTTTGACACCTCCCTGGGTTGTTAATGCAGGTATTCGTTATGACTTTTCAAGGATTCAGATTGAGCCGCATCGCGATTGGTTTGTGAGTCCGCGTGAAAATGGAGAAGAGTATATTCTCAGAGCACCTGATGTCGACAGGGATTTTAGCTTTGTGAGTTGGGCGCTGGGTGTAAACTATCATCAGGAACGTTCGTTTTTTAAATTGAATTTTGGCAACGGCTTTCGGATGCCACTCCCCAAAGAGCTGGCGGCAAATGGAATGAACTATCACATGTACCGCTACGAGGAGGGGGATATCAATCTTTCGCCTGAGGTGTCGTGGCAACTGGATGCTGCGGTTGGACATGAATGGAATTTCTTTGGATTTGAGATAAACCCCTTTGTGACCTGGTTTCCAAATTATATTTACCTGGGACCGGAAGGCGGTTATGAACAGGGTTTGCAACGATTCAAATATCAGAATAATGAGGTATTTCGCACAGGAGGTGAACTGATGATGCAATATCGGATTTCTGACCGACTGAAAAGCGCTCTGGAATCGGAGTATGTTTACTCCCGGCAGATGACAGGAGATAAAGAAGGGTTTACGTTGCCGTTTTCACCTCCCTGGACGACAGACTTTTCTCTGGAATATAGCCATCCTTTTTTTCGGTCATTTGAAAACCTGATACTTAGAGGGGAGTATCGCCTTGTTGCAGCTCAGAATGAGATAGTTCCTCCCGAAAATAAAACTCCGGGATATGGGCTGACTTCCATATTGGCAGGGGCATCCCGTCAGGTCGGCGCGGCGCAAATCAACTGGCGTTTTCAGATGCGAAACCTGTTTAATGTCCGGTATCTCGATCATACCAGTTTCTACCGGCTGATAGAGGCTCCGGGACCCGGACGTAATTTTATTGTTTCAATGAGTGTTTCCTTTTAATTATTGATAAATATTTAAATTTTTATGATGATGATGAGAACTTTCTTGAGTGTGTTGATGATTTCGCTTTTCCTTTTTTCATCCTGCAGCGATGATAAGGACGATATGTATCCGGTTGTTGATATGTCAGGAAGCGATGCTTTTCCGGTAAATTGTTCGGTGGTATATCCGGGAGAGACTTTTACTTTCAGGGCTGTGTTTACCGACAATGAAGAATTGAGTGCTTTCAGTATTGAGTCGCACAATAATTTTGACCATCACACCCACAGCACCGATGCGGTTGAGTGTGAAATGGAGCCGGAAAAGGAACCCGTTAATCCGTTTCACCTTATCGATGAATACAATATTCCTTCGGGTTTGACTTCGTATGAGGCGGAAGTTGACATATTTGTTCCCGAGGATGCGGATACGGGCGATTATCACTTTATGGTAAGACTAACTGATGCAGCAGGATGGCAAACTATGAAGGGAATTGCCATTAAGATACTGCCCCGGGAATAGGGAGAAACATTGCTGAATTTCCTATAAAATTAGCACCGGCTGGATCTTTCCTTCCGGTGCTTTTATATGCTATAGAGCCATCACTCCTTCGAGGGCTGTAACGTTTTGAGTAATGGTTATTACATCGTCCGGATGACTCATCATTGCCTTGCAGGTTATCGAAACATGGCGGAGACTTTTGGTGTGCTTAAAAGAGATGTCGCTTTCTTCCGGAAGCAAGGAAACTACTTTGTCCACTTTCCCGTGTTGATTGGGTACGATAAATTTAAACATATAAAGTTGAGGCCATTCTTCCTCTTTTCCCAGTGCCTTTCTCAGATTTCTGTAGTCTTTCATTGCCATAATAACTCACTTTGACTGCAAAGATATCATTGGTATTCTGATATTTCTTGCTAAATTTAAGAAAATCGAATTGGTTGGATAATTCCTGCATTGGAGGAATTCACGAATAGTTTTTTGAGCATTCGGGATATTAGTAAAACCGTATTGTGCCGAAAAGGTTGCTACTTCATGGGGCTTGGAATACTTCTTTATCAATCATCAGGAAAAGATATTCTTCCTGAAAAAAACACAGCAATATGAAGGAAAATAATCTGTGGAAAGTTATTTACGACGATTATATTCCCGACCACGAACCACTTCGGGAAGCTTTGTTTACTTTGGGAAATGGCTATGTAGCCACACGTTCTGCAGCCGAAGAATGTGCTGCGGGCCAAGTGCATTATCCCGGAACATATATGGCGGGTGGTTACAATCGTGCCCGCTCTGAAGTTTCCGGGCATATTGTGGAGAATGAAGATTTGGTAAACTGGCCAAATTGGCTGCCACTTTCCTTCAGGCATGACGATGGGAGTTGGTTTAAAGTTGATGATGTAGAACTTTTATTCTATCGTCAGGAACTGGATATGTATGGGGGTGTTATGACACGGAGCATGAAATTCAGGGAGCATGACGGGAAAGAATCGACATTGGTTGCCCGTCGCTTTGTGAATATGAAAAATTGCCACCTGGCTGGTATTGAATGGACGCTGACTCCGGAAAATTGGTCAGGAAAAATTCAGATTCGTTCTGCTCTTGATGGGACTGTGATAAATAGTGGGGTTCCCCGATACCAAGATCTAACATCGGAGCACTTGCAGCCCTTGGAAATTGGTCATTTTGAGTTCGATACAATTTATTTGCGCGTTCAGGCCAATCAGTCAAAAACCAGAATGGTTCAGGCTGCACGTACTCAAATTTATAAAAATGGCGAAGCGGTTTCCATGGAGAGTGAATTTTTTAAAAAAGTGGGATATGTGGCAAATATTTTCACGCTGGAATGTGAGGAGAAAAGGCCTCTAACCATTGAGAAGATTGTTGCTGTTTTTTCTTCACGCGACCGGGCAATTACTGAACCTGTGCTGGAAGCTCGTGATGCATTATCGGAAGCCGGACGTTTTTCCGAATTGCTGAAAGCGCATTCACAATCATGGGCAGAGTTGTGGTATCGGTGCGATATTGACATTAAGGATGGCGACCAGACTCAAATGATTCTGCGTCTCCATATATTTCATATTCTTCAAACAGCTTCAATCAATACAATCGGACTGGATGTGGGAGTTCCTGCACGGGGTTGGCACGGGGAAGCCTACCGTGGTCATGTTTTTTGGGACGAACTGTTTGTTTTTCCATTCCTTAATTTTCAATTGCCCGAGCTTGCCCGTTCCTTGTTGATGTATCGCTACCATCGGTTGCCGGCCGCACGCAGGGCAGCAAAAACTGCTGGTTATAAAGGAGCTATGTTTCCCTGGCAGAGTGGAAGTAACGGGAGGGAGGAGAGCCAGGTGGTTCACCTAAATCCCCAATCAGGGAACTGGGATCCCGACAATACATATCTGCAGCGTCATGTGGGAGTAGCCATCGCCTACAATATCTATCAGTATTATGAAGCTACCCGGGATATCGAATTTTTGATGGCTTATGGGGCCGAGATGATGTTTGAAATAGCCCGTTTCTGGTCGAGCATTGCTGTATTTAACGATAAACGTGGACGATTTGAGATTCACGGTGTTGTGGGGCCGGATGAATTCCATACCGAATATCCTGATTATGAGAAATCCGGACTGAACAATAATGCCTATACCAATGTGATGGCTGTATGGGTTTTGCGAACAGCACTTGATTTTGTGGATTTGCTTTCGGATACCAGGAAGCGGGAGTTGTTTGCAGAGTTGAAAATCGACGATGATGAAATTGAAAGGTGGCAGCACATTAGTCGAAAAATGTATGTGCCGTTTATGGAGAATGGCATCATCAGTCAGTTTGAGGGGTATGATAACTTAAAAGAACTGGATTTTGAGCACTACAAAAAGAAGTATGGTGATATTCAACGTTTGGATCGCATCCTGAAAGCCGAAGGTGACAGTCCCAATAGATATAAGGTGAGCAAACAGGCAGATGTTTTGATGCTTTTTTATCTTTTATCGGCTGATGAGATAGAAGCTTTGTTTCGTCGCATGGGTTATCATTTTGACCGCAACACCATTCCGGAAACGGTAAAATATTACATCGATCGGAGTTCTCATGGCTCTACTCTTAGCAGACTGGTGTTTTCCTGGGTGTTCTCACGGACTGACAGAGAAGAATCTTATCAGGTTTTTAAGGAATCCCTGAAGAGCGATTTTGAGGATATCCAGGGGGGCACTACAGCTGAGGGAATTCATTTGGGAGCCATGGCCGGGACTGTGGATATGATCCAGCGTTGTTATACCGGACTGGAAATCAGAGGGGGCGTGTTGTGGTTGAATCCCCGGTTGCCCAAAGAAATCAAAGGGTTTAACATGCGTATTCGCTACCGCGGGCACTGGATCTGGCTGCACTTTACCCAACACCGCGTGGAGGTCTCTTTTGAATCGGGGCGTTCTCCTCAGATAAAGATTGGATTTATTGATAAAGTCTACGAATTGGGAGAAGGCGACTGTAAGGAGTTTTTGTTGTAAACACAAGTATATAATAATCTAAAACGATGAAACGAGTCCCAAATGTTCGGGACGAGTTCCATCCGACCTTAATAAACAAATTTTATAAGGATGAAAGGGAATAAGAGATTGTTTGTTTTACTCATCGGGCTTTTAGGGCTTTGTCAAATACATGCGAAGCAACCTAAGACTATTGTGGTCAATAATGATATTCAGCTCTTCCAGCTTGCCGACTCTGTTTATGTTCATGTTACCTGGCATCAATCGGATGAATTTGGTCGTTTCCCCTCTAATGGGATGCTGGTTGTCAGAAATGGAGAAGCGTTAATGGTGGATACCCCGATGGACGATGGCAAAACTGAAAAACTGACAAGGTATTTAAAGGACTCTATGTCGGTGGATATAAGTAAAGTAATCGTTGGTCATTTTCACGACGATTGTCTTGGTGGCCTGGGGTATCTCCACAATTTAGGGATTGAGTCGCTGGCCAACTTCATGACGATTGAAAAGTGTAAGGAGCTGAACTTACCTGTTCCCTCAACGCCTTTTTCTGATTCCCTGACAATTGATTTTAATGGTGAGCCCATCATCTGCCGTTATTTTGGAGCTGGCCACTCTTTTGACAATATTACGGTCTGGCTTCCTGAAAAAAGGATTCTTTTTGGTGGATGTCTTGTAAAATCAATGGGATCTCGTGGTCTGGGGAATTTGGCAGATGCAGTGGTGGAAGAATGGGATAAAACTGTGGGTAAGGTGCTGGCAGCTTATCCTGAAGCAGAGATTGTGATTCCCGGACATGGTAGTTGGGGAAATAAAGAGTTACTGACCCATACAATTAAACTGGCAAAAGGACACAAAAGGAATCTAAACCTTTCGAATGAGGAATAATGATAATACCTGAGACACAAAGATTAAATATCCGACCAGTTTCCGTTGCTGACAAGGAGATGGTTTTTGAATATCGATCAGATAAAGAGGTAAATAAATACCAGGGATGGATTCCAGAGACAATTACGGATGTAGAAGTTTTTATTGATAAGACTTCGCGGCAATTGAATGTTCCTGAAACATGGTTTCAGTTTGTGTTGGTGGAAAAGAGTATAAACCAGATAATTGGTGATATCGGGGTTCATTTTCTGGATAAAGAGAACCGTCAGGTTGAAATCGGATGTACGTTAAATAAAGATTTTCATAATAAGGGATATGCTACAGAGGCTGTTGAGAGAGTTCTGGATTTCTTGTTTTTTGATTTGAAAAAGCATCGGGTAATTGCGTCTATTGATCCCGAAAACAACAGTTCCATAAGATTAGTGGAACGTTTAGGTTTTCGTAAAGAGGCTCATTTTATTGAGAGTTTGTACTTAAATGGGAAATGGGTTGATGATTTAGTTTATGCAATTCTTGATAGAGAGTGGACTGAAAGGAGGCTCTCTAAGCATTCCTGAGAATGATAACCTGACCAACCAGTACGGGAATCTCTTTGTGGATGACTTGAAAGAAAGGATGACAATAAATGGTTTTAGAGTTCGCTATGCAATGCTTTCAGATGGTTTTTCATTTTTGTTCTTTCAGGAGGAAGTATTCCTTCTTTTTCGCAGCCTGTTGTAGAAAATCTGTAGCGGGAGTGACTTGCTGATAGAATGCTTCATCCAGCACCGCGTCGATGGTTAATGGCTTATCTATTGGCAAAGCCACAACCTCTTTGGATTCCTGGCCCTTCAAAGAAGTGGTGACGAGCAGAAATGTCAGGATGAAAAGTGAGAACTTCATGCGAGTATTGAGTTGATGAGTGGCTTTTTATCAGACGATTAAGTTAAGAAAAAATTACATGGGATCTTAATCAGGGAAGAAATTGGGGATGCTTTCGTAATTGAAGAAGGTCAGGATTTAGATTGTTATTTAAATATTTATATATTTGCATTTTGTAAAACGAAGGCATTATGCAGTTTAAAAAATTAGAATTAGAAGGGGAGAAAGGCATCAAAGGCCTTTTGAAGTCAAAGCATTTTAAAACATCACTCATCAGCATAGCCGTGGGAGCAGCTGCCGGATTTGGGTACTACTACTTTACCGGAGGGCAATCTATGGACACCATGACATTCAACGAAATAGTAAAACATGTAGTTTTGGGCGGGTTCTTTGGATTTTTTGTGACCAATAGTCCATGCGCCAGGGGCCGGTGTTGATTTTCTGATTTTTTTTTATTCCGGTTCTCCGAAGAGTCTCAATTTGTCGTCTTCGCCTTCTACCCGAATGGCCCGAACCGTTTGAAAGGTGTTCTTTTCCATGCCATCGGCTTTGAACCGGAAAGGGATATAGTGTTCGCCATATCCGGTAGCAAACCCGTTTTTATCAATTTTTTCGATCAGTACCCGTTCTTTTTGGCCGACAAACTTCGTGTAATAGTTTTTTTTATTCTCTTCTGACAGTTCTCTGATGGCTGCTGAGCGTGAGGTTTTGATTTTTTCCGACACCTGATTTTCCATTCGCTCTGCTCGGGTTCCCTGGCGAACAGAGTATTTAAAGGTGTGTACATGACTAAACTGAAAGCGTTTTACGGCATCCAGACTCGCCTGAAAATCCTCATCGGTTTCACCGGGGAAGCCCACAATTATGTCGGTTGTGAAATTAAAATCGGGTCGTACTTCCCTGAAACGTTTGAGAATAGAGGCAAATGTTTTACGGGTGTACATGCGCCGCATACGCAGCAATACGTTATCTGAACCGCTTTGCAGACAAAGGTGCAGGTGAGGGGCCAGTTTGGGATGTTTGAAGAGGTTATAGAACCGTTCGCCAAAACCATCGGGTTCTAAAGATGAGATGCGCACGCGGAAATCACCCGGAATGTTGAGTATGGCTTCCACCACATCTTCAAAAGTTTTATCCTCCCACCGGTATCGTCCGATATTTACTCCGGTTATTACCAATTCCCTGAATCCATTGTCAAGAGTTTGTTTTACATTTTCCAGTATTTGGGGGAGTGGACGACTTACAGCCCTGCCTCTCACTGTTGGGATAATGCAGAAGGTACAGTGGTTATCACATCCGTCCTGGATTTTAATCGCACTTCGTGTATGGAGACTTTTGTCAACTGCACTATACCGGAATACATCCCCATTGGTGTCAGTAGGGTGAATGATTTCCCCAGTCAGTTGTGCATCCACCAAATCGCGAATATTTCCTTTTCGGTTGTTCTCCACCACATAAGTGATTTTCCGGTCACTTTCCAGTTGTTCCTTATGGTTATTGGCCATGCATCCGGTCACCACTACCACAGCACCTTTGTTGTTGCGGGCTGCCTGATTGATGAGGTTACGTGACTTCTGGTCACTCTGATTGGTCACCGTACAGGTATTCACCACCACGATATCTGCTTTTTCTTTAAAATCGACAATCTGATATCCTGCCTGGTCGAATTGAGTGGCCAGGGCATCGGTTTCATACTGATTCAGGCGACACCCCAGAGTTTTAAAGGCTACTTTACGACCTGCCCCGGATGAAAGTGTTATTGGTTGAAAATTTTTTGCTGAAATGACAGAATTCATAAGTGATTGTAATTAGTGCCTGTCTATAAACTAAGCACAATTAGTTTTTAGTCCTGTTTCTAGTCAGAAAGTGCCAATTGCTAGGCTTGCGACCGCGTGCCGCCTAAAGCTTTAGCGCCGTGCCGTCGGCAAGCCTTTGGCGACCGATGGGTGGCGCAAGCCGCCAAAAACGGAGTTTACTAATCGTAAATGAGTATTTTGGCGGCAAGCGTAACGACGCAAGTGGTACTTTATGGACAGAAACTAATTAACTGTTTGTTGTTTTGATGAAGCTTACACTTCCTTTGCTGTTAAAATTTCTGAAAGCTCCCCGCTAAGGGACATGTCTGCTGCAGAGGTGATCTTTACATTAACAATTTTGCCCATCAATTCCGGAGCAAAACGATTAAGCCTTACTGTAATTTTGCCTTCGGTAAGTCCGTTGCTGAAGCCGGATTTCCTGTCCTGCCCATTGACCAAGACCCTCAAGGTTTTACCAACGAGGTTCTCATTGTAAACTCTGGTGTGTTGTTTCATGGTTTCCGACAGCCTGTGAAGTCGCTCTTTTTTGATTTCCGGATCCACATCATCGTCCCAACGATAACTGGCAGCTCCGGGGCGTGGCGAATACATGGCAATAAAGGCCATGTTGAATTTGAATTCATTAACGGCGGCGACCGTATTTTGGAATGCTTTCTCATCCTCGCCTGTAAAACCTACAATAATGTCGGTAAAGATTGTTGCTTCGGGAATCAGTTCACGTATATCCTGCACAATCTGACGATATTTGGTCATGGAGTGCTTTCGGTTCATTTTTATCAACACTTTGTCATCTCCGCTTTGCATGGGGAGGTGAATTTGTTTGGACAGACAGGGGTATTGGGCAATCACTTCAATCACTTCCCGGTTCATGTCCTGAGGATGAGGCGAGGTGAAATAAAGCCAGAACTCTTCCTCTGAAGCGTTTCCCAATTCTCCGATTTTTCGAAGTAACTCAGCAAAAGAGATTTCTTCACCATTTTTGTCCAGTCCGTAAGAGTTGACGTTTTGTCCTAACAGGGTAATCGATTTGTATCCCTGATTTACGAGATGGCGCACTTCATCAACAATTTCTTCCGAAGGGCGTGATACTTCTCTTCCCCGGGTGTAAGGAACTGCACAGAAAGTACAGAACTTATCACATCCGTTCTGAATAGGCACAAAAGCCTCAAAAGAGGAATGGTACTTGGGTTTGATGCCCCAAAGCCCGATGATATTCTCGTTTTTTGGCGTCCGGAGTTCCGGCAAACTGATGGAGGCTTCGTTGACCACCCCGTAATTCCGGATCATATCGGGAAGCTGCGGTAATTCACTCATGGCAAAGATGATATCAAATTGCTTGAGTAATTTCTCCTTGTCGGTGGGCAAAATGCAGCCCGATATAAAGGTAATGAGGTTGCGCCTGTTTTTCCATCGGTTCCATTGAGCTATCTTGTTATATACTTTGTCGATGGGCTTCTGACGAACCGAGCAGGCCAGCATCCCCAAAAGATTGGCTTCTTCTTCATTGTCGGTTCGCTCGTAACCCATTTTCTCCAACACAGCACTTACACGCTCACTGTCGGCAATATTCATCTGGCATCCCAGTGTTATCAGGTGGTATTTCATCAGTAAATAATTTGTCTAAGTTGTGTTTGTCTATAAAGTCCAACTTCTGCGTTGTTGCTCCAAATCTAAATCCTTAAATACATTAGTATTCTGCGGTTTAGATTTTTTACACGCCTTGAATTTGAACTTTCTATCTCAAATACGTGAAAAACGCTTTGTTTATGGACAGACTCTAAGTTATGGGTCTGATGGAACTCGTTCCGAACATTCGGGACTCGTTTCATCTTTTTGATTTCCTTTGTTGATTATCGGGTGCAAAGATAATTAAAAAGGATAAATGGATAAAAGAATCCTAAAATAGAAATATCTCATATTCTGGGAAAGGATTATTGGTAATTAAAAAAGTTTAGGTCGGGCTGTGTAGTTTGTCTTTTCCGGTTTACCTTATGGGGTTAATTTATTAACTTCGTGCCACCAAAGAAATCTTTCGAATTCATGAGAAATACCTCCGAATATAAAAAGTCTGAAAGACGCTTCAACTTCGTGCAGCGCGTTAGTTTTGTTCTTTTGGCGCTGATTCTTTTTGTTTACGGACTCATTGCTGTCCGCAATTTTTTGTGGCCAATTGCTTTTGGTTTTTTACTGTCTTATTTGTTTTTTCCGGTGGGTAACTGGCTGGAAAAACACAAAGTTCCACGGATTCTGGCTAATTTTATTGCCATTATCCTTGGTTTGGGTGTTTTATTTAGTCTGGGTTTGTTTGGTTACAGCAAGATTACCCCTATTGCAGGCGATTTGCCTCAGTTGGCCGAGAGTGGACTACGAAATCTGGCTGATTCCATATCCGGAATCAGTGAACACTTCGGTTTTGATAAGGAGGAAACACGGAACCTGATAAAAGAACAGGCAGGAAATATTTTGTCTTCCGGAGGACAATACCTTCAGGATATTTTTAATGCTACGACAAGCACAATCGTCAGTTTCGGGCTTTTGCCGGTTTATATTTTCCTTTTTCTTTATTACCGAACCAAGTTTGCCTATTTTCTGATGATGATTTTTGGAAGGGAAAACAGACAGGAGGTGGTTAGCGTTTTAAGAGAAGTATCCCGTGTTTTCGGACGATATATGGCTGGTGTTTTGGCTGTGGTTTTTATTCTTTGTATCATCAATTCCACCGGATTACTTATAGTGGGGATTCGATATCCCATAGCCCTTGGAATTATTTCTGCAGTATTTAATTTTATTCCTTATTTCGGAACATTGCTGGGTGGACTCGTTCCATTGTTGTTTGCTTTGGTTGGAGAAAATAATCCAACGATGGCCTTTCATGTGGTGATCCTTTTTATCATCATTCAGTTTATTGAAAATAATATATTGACACCCAATATTGTGGGTGGAAATGTCCGGGTGAACCCGTTTTTTATTATTACAGGTTTGGTGGCAGCCAGTCTTATCTGGGGAATTCCTGGAATGTTGCTTATCGTTCCTTTTCTGGCAATTGCGCGGATTGTATTCACACATGTGGAGTCAATGAAACCCTATGCTTTTTTGTTGGGAGATCAGGGGACTGCAAAGCATTCTATCTCCATTAAAAATATCCGAAAAAGGATGAGGAGCATTTTCAGTAAATAGTGCTTGCAAGAAAACGCCAATTGCTGCGTTGGGCTTGCCTTCAAAACAGTTATTTACGAAAAGTAAACTCCTGTTTTTCAGACATCGCCCGCCTTGCACTTGACGTTTTCTTATTAAGCACACCTAAAAAACAGAAGTTTTCTTGCTGGCACTAAATAGAGTCCTACTATAAACTCACAAAAATATTTTCACAATATCTGTGTCTGTTCAGGAAGTGCCAGTTGTAAAGCCTGCCCCGATTTTTCTTCGGGGGTTTCTGACCGCGTGCCACCTAAAGCTTTAGCGGTGGCGCAAGTCCGAAAATACGGAGTTTACTCATCGTAAATGAGTAATTTCGGATGAGCGTAACGCAGCAAATGGTACTTTATGGACATACACTTCTAAATAATTTTATCACACGTAATTTATTCTTTTTACGGGGCAATTACTTTCTTTGCAGATTGTTGTGAACGAAGTGTACTAGGCTTTGAGATTTGCCTGTCTCAGCCTTAATATCAATTTTAATCTCAAATTCTATGGCGCGAAGAGAAAAACGTCAAAAGAGTAAAGGTTCCGCCGGGAATAACCGGAAATCCGGCGAGGACTTTCTGGAGCAAAATGTCCGGAAACCCGGTGTTGTCGAAACCGAAAGCGGACTTCAGTACACGATAGTGGAAGAGACAGAGGGTGAAAAACCCGACGAGTGGAGTAAAGTGGAGATTCATCAGCGGGCTCTGTTGCTCAACGGAACTATTTTGGAAGATACCTACCGAGCCAATCAAACTTCCATCGTTCCGATGAATGAACTCATAGATGGATTACAGGAGGGGCTGCAGCTCATGTCGGTGGGTAGCCGGTATAAGTTCTGGGTTCCGGCGGAGTTGGCATGGGGGCGCAGGGGAACCGGCAATAAGATTCCTCCCAATGCTGTTTTGCAATTTGATATTCGATTGGTTGCTGTAGGTAAATGAAAACTCATGTATGCAAGTTTTCCCATTCTAATGAAGGAACATTCTCCTGTTCAGAATCGTCGTATTGCACTTCGGGTTCTTCTTCAAAAATGTATGAAATGTTAATGTTTTGAACGTTCTTAAATTGAAGAATAAGATAATCACCGGGAATATCTATAAACGTTCCTTTTCCTTTGGTCGAGTAGGGTTTTTTGAGGGGGTATTTTATTAAAATCCGGTCTAATCCTCCATTTTGGGAGAGATAATAATCTTCTAATTTCCCTGAGTAAAGAATGTTTTCGCCCTCGATTGAGATTAGAACATCGACTACAATGAAGCTGATTTTTGTATGTATCTTCCAGTTTCTAAATCCATGGGAAAATTTGCCTTTGCTCAAATCTTTGAGAAGATCCAATAAACCTTCCTTGCCTTTTTCAATCATCTTATATTCACCTGTAAAAAGGTAATGCCATCTGTTTGGATATCTCAGAGAGCGAATATAGATGTCCAAAGCCAGTCCCCCGAACGATCCACCTGAAAATATTTCCGGAGAGAGCAGAAACAATACTAATCGAAATCAAATATAGAAGAATAAAGGAGAGGTTGTTATTGATGTTTTTGAATATTACTGAAATTTCGGTTTTATCTGTTCCTCCCGATAATAAATATCCTACATATTCTATTTTTAAATCTTCCTGATAAAAGGATTCCAGAAAACAGATGGCAATTGCGTGAAATATAAAAGAAGGAACCAATGCCCAAATAATCTCATTTACAAAGTTCGTTGAGATGAATGAGATTGAGAAGCGGGAGGAATAATAGCTTCTTCTAAATGCTATTCCCGGTAAGGATAGCAGCAAGAATAAGACTGCAGCTAAAGCAAAATTCATGGGTTAGGGGATGTTTTTGGGGGATTAGCCCTCACGTAGAACAAGTTGCCTGCTTTGATGTGGCTTGTCAGACGGAATATTAAGTTTGATTTTTATGTGCGGATTTTTTCGTCCTGCTTCATGAAGGCGTTTTAATATTTCTCTTCCTGTTTTTTCATTGGAAAAGAGTTTTTTACCGGTTTTTGATTGTGCAGCTTTCATGTTCTTTTTTTTGATATAATTCAAATATACAAAGAAATGGATAACAGGAAAGAATCTTTTTCTCGATTTTTTTTAGAATCAACTGTTTATCCCTTCATAAGTAGAGTGCTATGGTGCAATGATAATTATTCCTAAATTTGCAACCGAATTTAAATAAAGCATCAACAATGGCTCAAAAACCATCTATTCCTAAAGGAACACGCGATTTTACTCCTGCCGAAATGGTTCGGCGCAATTATATTTTCGATTCTATCAAGGAAGTTTTTCAACGATATGGCTATATGCCTATCGAAACCCCGGCCATGGAAAACCTCGATACTTTGTTGGGAAAATATGGAGATGAGGGCGATAAGCTTCTTTTTAAAATCTTAAATTCAGGAGATTTTTTGAATAAGGCTGATGATAGCTTGCTGGCACAAAAGGACTCTAACCGGGTAACCGGGCAGATTAGTGAGAAAGGGCTTCGTTATGATTTGACCGTGCCTTTTGCCCGTTTTGTGGTGCAGCACCAAAATGAATTATCATTTCCTTTTAAGCGTTACCAAATTCAGCCTGTGTGGCGGGCCGATCGTCCACAAAAAGGGCGTTACCGTGAATTTTTTCAGTGCGATGTGGATGTGATTGGCAGCGACAGCCTCTTCAATGAGGTGGAACTGATTCAAATTGTGGATGAGGTTTTCAGGAAACTGGGAATTCGGGTGACGATAAAGCTCAACAACCGCAAAGTACTGGCCGGAATAGCCGAAATTATCGGGGAAGCTTCCCGTCTCACCGATATTACGGTGGCCATTGACAAACTGGATAAAATTGGGTTGGAGAAGGTGAACTCCGAATTGGAAGAGAAGGGATTGACAAACGATGCCATTGATAAATTGCAACCCATTCTTGCGCTTAGCGGCTCTAATTATGACAAGTTGGAGCAGCTGGCCGGGATTCTTACCTCTTCAGAAGTTGGCACCAAGGGGGTTGAAGAACTTCGTGAAGTGCTGACACTGGTTGACAGTCTGGATCTAAAAACCAATGTGGAACTGGATCTGACGCTGGCGCGGGGTCTTAATTATTATACCGGAGCTATTTTTGAGGTGAAAGCTCTCGATATGGATATTGGCAGTATTACAGGTGGTGGCCGTTACGATGACCTGACCGGAATATTTGGACTGAAGAATGTGTCTGGAGTTGGGATTTCCTTTGGCGCCGATCGGATTTTTGATGTCATGAACCAGTTGGAGCTTTATCCCCCGGAAGTGACCAGCACCACTCAGCTGATGTTTGTGAATTTTGGTCCTCAGGAGGGAGCGTACTGTTTAAAGATTGCCGGGAAGCTGCGACAACAGGGGCTGAAAGTGGAGGTTTATCCCGACAGTGCCAAAATGAAGAAGCAAATGACCTATGCCAACAAGAAAAATATTGGTTTTGTCGCTTTGGTTGGCGAAGAGGAGATGAACGCTGGTACTATGACGCTCAAAAACATGGAAACCGGAGAACAGCAATCGGTGAAGACTGAAGATATTGTCAGGGTTCTGACGAAATAGAGAATTGACAATTTTTATCATAGAGGGAGGGCCTGCTTTAATTTATAGAGAAGTTCTCCCTTTTTTGTTAACTTTTTTCTTTTTTATGGGTTTTCTTATGTGTGAATAATCGAGTTTTTTCTAAAAGTAAGGTTAGGGCCTTAAGCCTGTTTATATATTGTTTGTTATTGTATAAGCTGGTTGTAAAAAAGTGCTTTACGAGTTAAGAGAATTGGTAAGATATGAACACTCCTATTTACCTTGATTATAACGCAACAACACCTGTTGACCGGGAGGTGATTACGGAAATGCTGCATTTCGTTCAGACGCATTTCGGTAATCCTTCCAGCTCTTACAAAATGGGGCAGGAGAATAAAGAAGCCATCGCTAAAGCCAGACAGCAAGTGGCCGACACTATTTGTGCCATTCCTGAAGAAATCGTATTTACAAGTTGTGCCACAGAGTCAAATAATCTGGCTATTCGTGGGGTGGCTCTGGCCCATCAGGATAAAGGGAAACACATCATTACCTCTCAAATTGAGCATCCTTCTGTTTTAGAGGTTTGCAGGTATTTGGAGCGGACCGGGTTTGAAGTAACCTATCTTTCTGTTAACTCTGAAGGTGTTGTTGATTCACATGATGTTTCCAGGGCCATTCGTCCGGATACAATCCTCATTACAATAATGCATGCCAATAATGAAGTGGGAACCATTCAACCAATCCGGGAAATTGCAGCTGTTGCCAAGGAACATAACGTGATTTTTCATGCTGATGCAGCTCAATCGGTTGGCAAAGTAAATATCGATGTTGATTTGCTGGGGGTGGATCTGCTTACCATTGCCGGGCACAAAGTGTATGCTCCAAAGGGAATTGGTGCCTTGTATGTGAGAAAAGGAGTGAAAGTGGAAAATCTGATGGTGGGCGGCGGACAGGAAAATGGCTTAAGACCCGGGACAGAAAATGTTCCATATATTGTTGCTTTGGGGAAGGCATGTGAAATAGCTGTCCGCGATTTCGAGCAAAATACCAGTACTATGTTGTCGGCAAAAAAAAGGTTGTGGAACGGACTTAAGACAAAATTTGGTGGAAAAGTGAGTGTTAATGCCAATCACGCTGAAACACTTCCCAATACATTAAGTGTGGTGTTTTCAGGAATCGATGCGCATACCCTGACTGCCAGTTTGGGCGATCAGGTGCTTGTTTCTGCAGGTTCCGCTTGCCATGCCAATTCCGTGGAGACATCATCGGTGCTGAAAGCAATGAATATAGAGCCCGGTAAAGCTGCTTCAACAGTTCGTATATCTACCGGAAAACAGACCACGCCGGAGGAAGTGGATAAAGCAGTTGAAATAATAACCGGAGTTGTATCAAGATTGTTAATGCTCAAATAAATCATACTAAAATGCAGAAAATTCTATTCATTTTTAATCGTGAACCATACGACAATACAGATGTAACATGGAATGGACTTCGCCTTGCGGACACATTAAAGAAAAAAGGAAACGATGTCAGAATCTTCCTGATGAACGATTCGGTGGATATGGCCAGAGATGTTTGTAAGCCACCTGAAGGTTACGACCAGGATCTTTCACAGATGCTAAAGGATCTAATTGGTCAGGGAGTTCCGGTGGAGGTTTGTGGCACCTGCATGGCCCGATGTGGAATTTACAAGAATCATCCCTACTTTGAAGGAGCTAATAAATCAACCATGGGATTCCTGGCCGACTGGGTGCTTGACAGCGACAAGGTGATAACGTTTTAACCAGGCGAGTAAAACAGTGAATTAAGAGTCAGGGTCTGTAAATTCAATACAATCTTCGGAAGGTGTATAAACACCTGCAGCCTGCTGGTAAACAAGGGTTGCTCCCAGATGGCCTGCATAAACCAGAAAGCCGGTTCCGGTAATGATTAATGCAATTATGACTGTACGAAGTATTTGTTGAAATTTCTTCAGAAAGTTAAAGTGATCAATGGCAACAAGGGCTGATGCTGCAGTGAAAAGCCATGCAACAGTAAATGCTCCGTTTTCGTGGTCTTCTAATACGGTGGGGTCGCAGAGCTGCCGCGTGATTACAGCATCGGCTAAACTACCGGTGTAAATGGCAACCCATGCTCCAAGAGTTCCTGCAATTAGAAGAACTTTCCCGGTAAACATAGGGTTGCTCCTTTTTGTCCAGTAACCTGCAATAATGAAAATTGTGGCGAACGATAACAAGGCAACCGGAAAATGCACAGTAAGCGGGTGCCATATTTCCGTCCGCCAAAAATCAGGTAATTGGTTCATGTTATTCTAATATTTTTACAGCCTTGGGATCAAGACGTTTACCGACTTTTTCAACGGTGACTTCTACTTTTTGTCCCTCTGTCAGAGATGAAAATGGTGTCTCTGTTCCATCTTGTGTGAGCTTTGTTTCATCTGTAAAATAGAGTTCCAGTGTCTTGCCGTCACTGGTTTCAACATAAATTTCAGTTTTTTCTGCCTCAACTTTTTTAATTGCTCCCTCGTAGGTTCCTGAGTCAACTACATCTGTTTTTCCTCCACAGGCACTAACAATAAAGGCCAGGGCTACAAATACTGAATAAATAAGTTTCTTTTTCATAATAAAAATCTTTATAGGTTTGTTGGTCTTAATTCCGGATAAAGTTCCATTTTTTTAAGTCCTGTTTCAAGTAATAACAATTCTTTTGGTTTCCTGTTTAGTGATTAATTGAAAAATACAATTTTTACTGTAGCCTTAGACCGGTTACGAAAGACTTTTTTTGTTTTTTTAGGCAATTGAGTGGATTCGCCCCCGATAGTGTGTTGTTGAAATAGCATACGGATTGAGTATTAATAAAAAATTTCACATAACCTGCTTTATTCATAAGTTTTCGTTATGAGATGTTCAAATATCAAGAAATACCAGCAACCACAGGCAAATTTGGTGCAGGAAATAGTGAACTGTTTTTAAATCAAATTTGGCGAGGACGCTGGTATTTTGTCGATAGTTGGACATCGCAATAGATAATTTGTGAAACGAAGTTCGACGAAGTCAATAATGCAGGTTAAATGAATCACTCTTTTTTTTCTGATTGGACGAAAATTAGAAATAAACCATAATTCCTGACGTTAATTGTTTGTTTGAAATTACTATCTTTGATTTTCCGGAAAGAACAGATTTAACCTGATTAATTCATGAATTTTTGTAATGAGATGGTCATACAGCAAGAAATATGGACAACCGCAGATGAAATTGATGAAGGAAATAGTGAACTATTTTCAAATCAATTTTATCGAGGACGTTCATATTTCGCAGTTGGTTGATCATCGTAATAAATTATTTAAGAATTATTCAGGTTAATATACAGGCAACTAAATGTTTTTAATAGGCATCACAGGCAGCTTTATTCCTTATCTGATTCTTCTGGGGGTGGCATTTTTGTTTTCAATGCAAGTCACTACCCGGCCTGATAATGGTGTGTTCAATTCTGACGGAACTTCCGTTGCTTCTAATCATCATCTATTAATTCCTGCGACTTCTTTGACGTTGTCTCATGCTGATTATCTGGTCGTTTATGACGACGGACAATATGCTTCAGAATGGTCCGGGAATGGTGGAGTAGTGATGCATATTCCCGATTGTAGTTCGGTGGTAGAGATTGCGAAATGGCCGGTTAGGCAGGTGTCTAAGGTAGAGGTTGATCTGCTTTTGTCTGAAACGTTATTTGAATTTTCTTTTTCGGGGTTGTCTCCCCCGGTTGCAATGTTTTGATTTTTAACAGGGATCTGTTTTCTCTGGACCTTGTCACCAGTTTTTCATTATAAGAATTTTCAATTATTTACCGACCGTCAATATGATTGGAATCATCGGTTTAAGTCATAAATCTGCTTCCCTTGATGTGCGGGAGTGTTTTGCTTTCAATAAGGATGATGCGACCGCATTGTCCAAATGCATTCTCTCAGGCAGCGAGGTTGATGGCATACTCATTCTTTCGACGTGCAATCGCACGGAACTTTATTTCTCTACAAAGTCAGGCTGCCTTAAAGGAGCTATGCAGCATATCACTCAGTGTTTAGACGAATATACAGGGCATTCAGCTGTTCCTAAAAATGTTTTCTATCATCTTTTCGACTCAGATGCGGTTGTTCATTTATTCAGGTTGATATCCGGCCTGGAATCTATGGTAGTGGGAGAATATCAGATCGTTTCCCAGATAAAAGAAGCCACTGCTCATGCTCGTGAACAGGGAAATCTGGGGAAAGTGCTCGACCGGCTTTTTACGAAAGCATTAGAGGTGGGCAAACAGGTGCGTACCCGTACCGGAATCAGTAAAGGGGCCTTTTCGGTAAGTTATGCCGCAGTAGAAAAATGCCGGGCGCATTTTTCTGATCTGGATCAGCGAAAAATACTACTGGTTGGAGCCGGGGAAACGGGAGAGTTGGTGGTGAAAAACCTTTACAAGAGGGGATGTCGCTTTATCTCCATTGCCAACCGTACCATGAAAAAAGCACAGCAGCTTGCAGATCGTTATGGCGCCGAGATAATTCCCTTTGAGCATTTGTCGGAGGCAGTGGGTAATGCTGAAATAGTTATTTCCTCGGTCTCAGGAGAGCATCTGATTAATACTGAAACAATGTCCCATTCTCCTGAACATAAAATTATGATGATTGATTTGGGAGTTCCCCGGAATATTGACCCATCATTAGGACTTCTGAAAAATCTCAAGTTGCTGAATATTGACGACCTGAGACAGGTTGTGACCCAGAATGAAGAGAAGAAGAAAAGTTACTTCAATATTGCTGAAGAAATTATTGCCATCAAAAACGAGGAGTTTCAGGATTGGCTGATGAGTCAGAGACTGGCTCCTACCATTAGGTATATTATCTCTTCTGTGCGACAAATGCACGACGACGGATTGAAAAACTTCAGTTCTGCTCATTCTCAGGAAGAGGTGGAGGCCATGGAAAAATATGGACGCCACTTGTCTGAAAAGGTTATTAATACGATGATTAAAAACCTGAAAAGCAATACGGAGAACGGGCGTAAAGAAGAACTTGTGCAGATGGTTAACCGGTTATTTGACTGATAAATATGATCAAAAACAAAATAAATATAGGAACGCGAAGCAGTCAACTGGCAATGTGGCAGGCAGAAGCGGTGAGAAAAGCTTTGCTGGAGACTTTCCCGGATACTCAGGTGGAGATTGTACCCATCAACACCAAAGGAGATGCAGTGCTGGATGTGGCACTGTCGAAAATAGGTGACAAAGGACTTTTTACCAAAGAAATTGAGCATGCATTGTTGGATGGCACTGTTGATGTGGCAGTCCATAGTCTGAAAGATCTTCCGACTTTATTGCCGGAAGGACTGAGATTGGGAGGTGTTTTACCTCGCGGAGAGGTTCGGGATGTTTTGGTTTCCTGCGATGGACGCGGGTTAAATGAATTGACGTCAGCCGACAAGATAGGTACTTCCAGCCTAAGACGCCAGGCGCAGTTGCTGCATTTTAATCCGCATTTACAGGTGGTGGATATTCGTGGGAATGTTAATACCCGGTTGCGCAAAATGCAGGAAGGGCACTGCGATGCTATGATTATGGCCGGTGCCGGCTTTATACGTCTGGGACTGGAGGAACGTATCACGGAATTTCTTCCTGTGGAAATAATGTTGCCGGCAGTGAGCCAGGGAGCTGTAGCCATGGAGATTCGTGATAATGATCCGGAAATGGCGGAAATTATAAATCAGATAACAGATCCGGAAACTTTACTGACAACCACTGCAGAGCGCGCTTTTCTGACAACCATCGAAGGTGGTTGCCAGGTGCCGGTGGCATGTTATTCCGAAGTGAAAGAACAGGGGATTACACTGACCGGGTTGGTGGCTTCGTTGGATGGCCGTAAATTGCTGAAGGAATCGGTGACCTGCTCATTGGTAGATGCCAATGCAAGTGCTCAGGAATTGGCCAAAAGGCTCTTGTCGGCTGGAGGACGTGAAATATTAGAACAAATACGTTAAAGTGATGTGAGATGCGGAAACAACCACTTGTCATATCCACCTGGCCTGTCAGAGCAAATGACCGGTTTGCTGAAGTCCTGAAAGCAAAAGGGATGCTGGTTTTATCGTGTCCAATGATTGAAATTAACTTCCGGATTTTTTCTATTCCGGGTCGTTTGTCGGAGTATGACTGGGTGGTTTTTACCAGCAAAAACGGGGCGACTTCTTTTTTGGAACAGTGCTCTTTTCATTCCAATAACCAAATAGCAGTTATAGGGGAGGGCACAGCTGCGCCGTTGAGGAGTTTCGGTATTGAACCGGATTTTGTGGGAGCCGGACATTCGGGGGTGGAGTTTGCCGGAGAACTGTTGGATTTGTTGGGAAAGGGGAAACGTGTCCTTTTGGCTTTGGGAAATCTTGCTCCGGATACTTTGTCGGATGTCCTGACTTCTCAAAACACGGTAGAACGTATTGATGTTTATGAAACCAGAAGCCCCGATTCAATGGATCAGGCGGTGATGAATCAGATCAAAGCAGATGATTATGATTTTATTGCCGTGAGCAGTCCTTCTGCCATTAGAAATCTTTATGAACAGTTAGAAGAAACAGCCAGACTCCTGAGGATTGTAAGTATTGGAGAAACCACTTCAGATGCTGTACGAGAATTAGGTATAGAGCCGGTAGCAACTGCGTCTGAACAGAGTTATGAAGGTTTAGCGCAATGTGTGCTTGAGTTGGTGAAGTGAAGCGCCGGGATGTGTATAGAGCATTGGGCATGGAGGATTTTTGAAAAATGTTTAGTAAACTATTATTAAAATTTAACAATCTATATTATGAGTTTTCCAGTAACACGTCTCAGAAGATTACGCAAAACACCTGCCATCCGGAATATGGTGCGCGAAACCATCGTTTATAAGGATGATTTGATTATGCCATATTTTGTGTGTCCCGGAGAGGGTGTACAAAATCCTATAAAATCAATGCCTGGAAACTATCAGCATTCCATTGATATGCTGGTGAAAGAGGTTAAGGATCTTTACGAAACAACGGGTGTTGACAAAATCCTGCTTTTTGGAATTCCTGAAGAAAAAGACGAGGATGGTACTGTGGCCTGCAGTCAGCATGCGATTGTTCCTCGCGCTATTACGTCATTAAAAGAGGCTATTCCAGAGGTGATGATTGTTGCAGATGTTTGTAACTGTGAATATACCACTCATGGCCATTGCGGAACGATTGTAGATGGGGATGTGAACAACGATCTTACCCTTAAAACGCTTGCGGCACAGTCAGTAGCACTGGCGCAGGCAGGTGCTGATATTATTGCGCCAAGCGATATGATGGACGGTCGTGTCGCAGTCATTCGCAAAGCTCTGGATGAGAATGGTTTTGAAAATACACCCATCATGGCTTATTCGGCCAAGTATGCTTCTGCATTTTATGGGCCTTTCAGGGATGCTGCGGAGAGTGCTCCTCAGTTTGGTGACCGTTCCACTTATCAGATGGATCCGGCCAACAGTGATGAGGCTCTTAGAGAAGTTCAGGAAGACATCAGCGAAGGGGCAGATATGGTGATGGTAAAGCCTGCTCTTAGCTATCTGGATGTGATTAGCCGGGTGAAATCAACCTTTAATATGCCGGTGGTTGCCTACAATGTGAGTGGTGAATTTTCAATGGTGAAGGCGGCCGCGCAGAATGGCTGGATTGATGAGCAGCGGATTATCCGGGAGATTCTTACCTCTATCAAAAGAGCTGGTGCTGATGTTATTATTTCTTATCATGCCAAAGAATTTATGTTGAATCAAATTCAGGCTAAGTAGTGTTTGTCCATAAAGTACCATTTACTGCGTTACGTTTGCCCGAAAATTTCTCATTTACTCAAGTAAACTGCGTATTTTCGAGCTTCACAAGCCTTGTAACTGGCACTTTCTTGACAAACACATGACCAGAAACAGATATTGCTTAGTTTATAGACGGACTCTAAGTGAATTGGTAAATAATAACAATTATTTAACGATTAAATTCTATTAATTATATGACCACAACCAAAAGTATAGCAGCCTTTCAAAAAGCACGTACGCTAATGCCCGGAGGGGTGAACAGTCCTGTGCGTGCCTTCAAAAGTGTAGGTGGCGATCCGTTGTTTATTGAAAGAGGAAAAGGATCAAGAGTATGGGATATCGATGGTAATGAATACATTGATTTTGTGGCTTCCTGGGGACCGCTGGTTCTGGGGCATGCCAGGGAAGAAATTGTGGAGGCTATTCGGGAAACTGCGGCTAAAGGAACCAGCTTCGGAGCGCCCACATTGCTGGAAAACCAGATGGCAGAGTTGATTGTTTCGATGGTTCCTTCGGTGGAGAAGGTGCGGATGGTAAATTCCGGCACGGAAGCTACCATGAGTGCTTTGCGGCTGGCCAGAGGGTATACCGGGCGTGATAAGGTGATCAAATTTGCGGGGTGTTTTCATGGCCATTCCGATAGTTTTTTGATTCAGGCAGGGTCCGGTGCTATGACTTTGGGATTGCCCGACAGTCCCGGTGTTACAAAAGCTGCAGCCGGAGATACGCTTATAGCTTCCTACAATAATCTGGAATCAGTAGAAAAATTATTTGAGGAATATCCCGATCAGATTGCAGCAGTGATTGTAGAGCCGGTTCCCGGAAATATGGGGGTGATTCCTCCGCGTACCGGGTTTTTGCAGGGGCTCAAAGAACTGACCAAAAAATTCGGCACGGTGCTGATTTTTGATGAGGTTATTACCGGTTTCAGGTTGGCACCCGGAGGCGCTCAGGAATACCTGGGAGTCACTCCCGATCTAACCACCATGGGTAAAATTATCGGAGGAGGTCTTCCGGTAGGAGCCTTTGGAGGACGTGCGGATATTATGGATTATCTGGCTCCCGAGGGGCCGGTTTATCAGGCGGGAACACTCTCCGGGAATCCCCTGGCCATGGCCGCCGGAAGCACTATGTTGAAAATTCTGAAAGACAACCCGGAAATCTACGATGATATAGAAGAGCTGGCAGCCAGTCTGGAGGCAGGACTGCTCAAAAATCTGGAAAAATCGGGTGTTCCCGGAGTGGTGAATCGGGTAGGTGGTATGTTGACGCTCTTTTTTACGGAAGAACATGAGGTGTTTGATTACGAGTTGGCCTCTTCCTGTGATACTCAGAGGTATGCACAGTATTTCCGTAAATCGCTGGAAAGTGGAATTTACCTGGCTCCTTCGCAGTTTGAGTGCACCTTTGTTTCTCAGGCCCATAACATGGATGAAATAAATCAACTGCTTGAGGCTTCAGCGAAAGCGCTGAATGCATTGAAATAACAGGTGGTGAGTAGAGACGCACGATCGTGCGCCTCTACGATCTGAAAAAAATTAAGATGCAAAATACACTATTATTAAATAAACTAAAAGGCATTCCAACCGAACGCCCTCCCGTCTGGTTTATGCGTCAGGCAGGGCGCATTTTACCCAATTACCGAAAGTTGAAGGAGCAGTATGATTTTCACGAACTGATGAGTGATCCCCGGCTGGCTTCGGAAGTGACTTTGATGCCGGTTTACGATTTGGGAGTGGATGCCGCTATTTTGTTTTCGGATATCTTAGTGGTCCCGGTAGCGTTGGGTATGGATATGTCATTTACAGGCAGGGGGCCGGTCTTTGAACAACCACTGGCTGCTTTCAATGAGCCCTCCCAGGCACTAAATCCTGATGAATCGCGGCTGGAATATATTTACCGGAATATTGATTCCATTATCACGGACCGACCCAGTGGAACGCCTTTGATTGGGTTTTGCGGAGCCCCGCTCACCACGTTGTGCTATATGGTGCAGGGAACAGGAAAAGATCCCAATTTCCCGGATGTGGTTAAATATCTGTATAGCAACAAGCGTGATGCTCAGAAATTGATTGATGCCATTGCCGATATGTCGGTTGTTTATGCACAAAGTCAGATTAAGCACGGGGTGGATGTTTTTCAGCTTTTCGATACCCATGCCGGAGTTATACCTGCTGATTTGTACAGGGAGCTTTTCTGGCCTGCGATTCTGAAAATATCCCGGGCTGTTCGGGAAACGGGAACCCCGTTTATTTATTTTCCCAAAGGACTGGGAACCGGATTGAAAAATGTAACACCCGATTTGGCCGATTTTGTGAGTGTCGACTGGCAAATGCCGCTTAGAGATGCGCGTGAGCTGGTACACCCGGGGGTGGGACTTCAGGGGAATATCGATCCGCGCCTGTTGTATGCCTCACGGGAGGATATTGCCAAAGAGCTGGAAAAGTATATCCCGTTTTACAGGGAACATCCCGATCTGGTACTGAATTTGGGGCATGGCTTTCTACCTGACATTCCTTATGAAAATGCCAGGTTTGTGGTTGAGTGGGTGAAAAATGCCCGATGGGAGGGGTAGCTAGTGTGTCAGTTATTAATTGCCACACTAGAGCGAGATTTCTCTTTCTGTTTATTTGAGCAGTTGCAAATAAGCTATCATGTAATCGGGTAAATCCACCGGTGTACGGCTAGAAACCAGATTTCTGTCAGTAACCACCGGTTCATCAACCCAGTTGACACCGGCATTGGTCATGTCGTCTTTTATGGCACCTACACTGGTTGCTTTTCTGCCTTTCAGTATGCCTGCGGATATGGGGACCCATCCTGCGTGACATATGATGCCGATCGGTTTTCCGGCATCATCTATTTGCTTCACAAATTCAAGCACTTTGGAGTACCGTCGCATCTTGTCGGGGGCATAACCTCCCGGGATAAGCAATCCGTCAAATTTTTCGTGACTCAGGTCGTCATAACCAATGTCGGCAGTGGCTGGAAGTCCGTTTTTTCCGGTGTATTGTTTTCCCGGTTTTTCTCCGGCCAGCACGACTTTGGCACCTGCCTCACGTAAGCGAATGACAGGATACCATAATTCCAGGTCTTCAAAGATGTCATGAATAACTGCAACGATGGTTTTGTCTTTTAGTTCCATAGTCTTGTGTTTTTCTGATTAACCAATGAGGGCGGGACATTGTTTAATGTGGCCTTGATTCCTCTTTCCCCCGGTAAAAAAATCTGGTTTTAAATTGCTCGAACTGTTTGCAAAGCTATATTCGGGCGCACCCTGTTTTTCTAAGTCTTTCCAGTATGTTGTGTCCATTTAGTGTAATTGGGCTTATGTCTTCTTTTTCATCGTTTTGGTTGCTGATGTCTTTTAGTAATCCCTGTAATGGAAGTAATTGTGCCCCCGGAATATTCCTCAGGAAAAAATTCCGATGAACGCTTATCCGAATGTTGTCATCTCCGAGAGGGGTTAGAAATTCTGCAAGCCTTATCAGACCGGATGCGCTGATATTACCATCAGACAGTGGCAACTCCACCGAAAAGAGGCCCGACTGTTTTTGATCCCTTACATAGCGATAAACCCATTGACGGGAGAGCAACGGGAAATTTATATTTCCCGGTTTCCGGGGGGTGCTGAATGAAAGCCTGAGTTCCTTCGGACTTAAGTAATGTTTCTTTTCCTGCTTTATGTCTGGGTAGTATGAAGAAAAAAGTTTAAAGGCCTTCTCTCTTCCCAGATGATCAATAATATATCGCAGGTTTGGGGCTTTTTCAGGGATGATTTCCTCGTTTTCAGTAAGTATGCGTTTGATGGTTTCAATGACATAAAGAATTTCGGTCTCTTCCAGGAATCCTGACAACAGGTGTCCCGGAGTTGGTTTGGGCCCCGGTACTCCTCCGATAAAAACCCTGAACCCTCTTTCCCCTTCACGGGTAGTGGCAATAAAGCCAATGTCGTTGTAGCGAGCCAATGTATTGTCGCGATAATCACCGGCAAACCCAATGCGGAGGCCAATGTGACGAAGGGATGAATTGGAGGAATGATTTAAAATTCTGTTTAACGCAAGGACATGTGGAGTGGTGTCGAATTTTTCCTGGAGTGAAGTGCCGGCATCCTCCGGGTTGACGATGTTAAAAACATTGTGGGTGCTGCCCGAGATGTCTATTCTTTGTGATAAAAGGTATTCCAGTGCATCGGGGGTGTGCTCGACCGGAAGAAGAGGAATTTCAACTTCCTGGCGAGATGTGAGGTAAAGGGCATCCTGACCATAATTGGATGCAGTCTGGGCAATGTTTTTCAGCTGCGCCGGAGAAAAACCGGCTTCGGTTGGTTTGAGACGGATTGTAAAGTCATCACTCCCTTTCTGTCCATAAAGTCCCAGTGAATTGTGGTGTAAATAAGATTGATCGGGTTTTGTGTTTAGGTCACCATTACCATTGATTGTCTTTTTAAGATGAGCGATCTTCTTCCTTAGGAATTGCTCTCTTTGAGGCGTAATGGCGGATGTGGAGTGGTTGTTTTTTTGAATGATTCGGTTGCTCATAGTTTCTGATTTTAGCCTGTTTAATTCATGAATTATTGTGATGAGATGGTCAAGCCGCAAGAAATATGGGCAACCGCAGATGAAATTGACGAGGGGAATAGTGAACTATTTTCAAATCAATTTTATCGAGGACGTTCATGTTTCGTAGGTGGTTGATCATCGTAATAAATTATTTATGAATTATTCAGGTTAGTGTTGGAGGATTAATTGCAGGAATAAAAAAGGCCTTCTGATTATCAGAAGGCCTTTCTCTGTATGAAAAAAAAGTGGTTTTTATATGTACATGAGCCTTCCATTGTGTCTGCCTGTCGGCATACACATACACATGGAAAAACTCTTTTGGAGTGAATTGATTGTTGTCATAATTCCTATTAAAATAGTGTATTGCAAATATAAGAAAGAAATTTATAAGATGCCAGTTATTCTGTGTTATTATTATCTGTTTGTTTTGGCTGTGATTGATTGCTGATTTGCAGAGTGACTTGGTCGTTGTTTTATATATTGTGAATTTTAAATCATTTTAAAATAGTAGGATATTGTTACTGGTAAATGTAGATATTTATAGAAAGCAGTTGGATTAGCTGGAATTACTTTGCAGAGAACTCTTTTTTAGGGATAATTTTTATCTTTACTAAAAGGAAAAATAATTTAATACTAACCTTGATTGATGAAATCATTAATAAATTATCCTTATGAAACGAGCATGATATTTTTTAAGTATAAATGCCGGAAAGCTCTGTTATGCAGGCTTTCCGACGCAGTTCTTAGAAGGATTAAAAATTTCTGCCTTTTTAAGACAGTGGCTCTTTTTAAGAAATCTTGATGCTTTTAGGCGGTTTGGGCTTTACCTCCTCTGTTTTTGGAAGGGTGATGGATAGGATACCGTCTTTGTAACTGGCGGTTGTATTTATCAGATAGTCTGGCATTGGAATAAATTATTTATGAATAAAACAGGTTAGTGCAAAACAATCCAAAAGTAAAGCAGGATGGAGCTTTTTCAGCATTATAATGCCCTTTACAGAAAGGCAGTTCATGAAATTAATGATGAGCGTTTGGTGGTGGATTCAATGATGGATTCCGAATCTGATGAACGGAGAGGAATTACTCTATTGATTAGGCCTGATGATCAGGTAAAAGAGGAGGTCTCCCGGTTTTTGAACGTATTGAAGGATGTTGAACCTGATCAGTATTACTATCCGGAATCAGATTTTCACATTACCGTAATGTCTCTTATTTCATGCTATGATGGTTTTCACTATGACCGAATTGATTTATCGCGGTATGCAGAAGTTGTAAAAGAAAGTATTGCGGATGTCGGCACTATGGGATTTATTTTTAAGGGAATTACAGCATCGCCTTCATGTATCATGGTTCAGGGATTTCCTACAGGGACTGGTTTAAATATTCTAAGAGATCGTTTGCGAAAGAATTTCAGAAATACGGATCTGCAGCAATCTTTGGACAAACGATACAAGTTACAGACTGCTCATTCCACAGTGGTGCGCTTCAGAGAACCATTGGCAAATAAGAAGCGATTCCTGAAGGTGTTGGAAGCGTATCGGGACTATCGTTTTGGGACATTCAGAGCAGATTCCCTTGAAATGGTTTTTAATGACTGGTATCAAAAAACTGAGTTGGTGGAAAAATTGCATACTTTTAGTTTGTAGTTGTTGAACTTTTTCGCTTGTCGCAATGCTCTAGTGGTATGAAAACATATTATGGTGAAATTCAATAATCGATATACAATCCGGTACCTTCTTTTGTGGATGGCATTGTGCCTTTCCCTTGCCGGTTATGCTCAGGAAAATGCGGAAATCAGGAAAATAAAAATTAAAGGAAATGAGGCATTTGATGATGGAGAGTTGCTGGAGAAAATTACGTTTAATGAAGCTTCATGGATAGGAAAGCTTATTTTTAAGCAGGAAGCATCGTTTTATAGCTCCGAGGCCTGGGAGATGAATAAAGCTCAACTGAAAGCATTCTATCAAAGTGAGGGGTATTTGCATGTGCAGATTCAAGAACCTGAACTGGAGATGCATCCCCGGAAATATAAAGTGGATCTGTTGATCCGGATAAAAGAGGGACGTCCGGTTACAGTCGGAGGGGTGAGCTTCTCTACAAAAGAAGCAGGACTGGAAGACTCTTTGTTGATGGGTGAGGCCTGGCATAAAGAGACGAACGAGCTTGAAACAAAACGGGGAGAACGGTTTCGTGACGAAGAGGTTAGTAGTGACCAGGAAGTGATTGCTACATGGTTTTCCTCTTTAGGATTTGCTTATGTGGATGTGCAGCCGGCTATTTCGCTTTCTGCTGATACTTTAAAAGCTTTTGCTGACTGGAATATTGATAAAGGTCCCTCCTGTCGGTTTGGGGAGTTGAGTATTGAAGGACTGGACCGAACTCCTGAGAAAGCCATTCGCAAACAGATGACCATTGCGCCGGGCGATGTTTACAGTTCGAAGGGGGTGTCCCAATCTCAAAAGCAAATTTATGAACTTGGGCTTTTCAGGATAGCATCCCTTCAGGCCGGTCTTTCCAGCCGTCAGAAGGAAACCATCCCTTTAAAACTGAACATTGAGGAGGCCCCCCGGTGGTCAACCCGCTTTGGTGTGGGTTATGGCCGGGAAGATGAATTCCGGACTTTTGTGGATGTGAGTTATCTCAATTTCCCGGGCCCGGTGATGAGGACAAATTTCTATGCCAAGCATTCGGCGCTTGAACCTTATCGTTTCGAGGCCAAAATCACCAAACCTGCCATTTTGGGGCCTCGCTCTTCGCTGGAGTTTAAGCCAATGATCAGGCGCAGAAATGAACGGGGATTTGATTCTTTTATATGGGGAGGTGATTTGTCGCTTCATCAGAATTTCAGCGATTATCTGACCGGTTCAGTTTCTCTCTATTTTGAGCGGGTGGATATTGAAATCACCTCAGAATTTGAACGTTCTCTCCGGGATTTGGATCAATCTACCTACTCTAAGAACGGGGTTTCGCTGGGATTTCTTTATTACACTGCCAATCCGCGTTTCGACCCAACCGATGGATGGTCACTGGGAATCAATACCCGGGCTAACAGTTCTTTTTTTGATTCGGCTTATCCGTTTTTTAAATATCTTCTCGAGGTTAAGCGTTATCAGCCGGTTCGAAGTGGATTGGTTCTGGCTATGCGTTTTAAGGCGGGGAGTATCCGTCCCTGGGGAAATGGTGTTGTGACACCTTTTGAAGAGCGTTTCTTTGCCGGTGGGAGCCAGTCTGTTCGCGGATGGACACGCCAAATGCTGGGGCCTTTGGATGAGGAGAACATTCCCATCGGAGGAAACTCTGTGCTGGAAGGTAGTATTGAGCCTCGGATCAAGATATTCGGACCGTTGAGTATGGTTGTGTTTATGGATTTTGGTAATGTCTGGCGTGAGGAGAATACTTTTAAATTTGATGAGGTTCGTTTTGCAGCTGGTTCAGGAGTAAGGGTTTCCACTCCCATTGGACCGGTAGGAATTGATTTTGCCCGTCCTGTTTTTGATGACGATGATGATTGGCAGTTTCATTTGAATATAGGACACGCTTTTTGATATGCAGAAACTACTAAAATATATAATATTTTTTTTCACCGGTCTTATTGTGTTGGTGTTGCTCTTGCTGCTGTTTACGCAAACTTCGGCTTTTAGGGGAATAGTGCGGTCACAGATGGTGAAAGTTGCCAATGAACAATTGAGGGGAGAAGTGGCTTTGGGCAGTATTGAAGGCAATTTTTTCACGCACCTTACGCTTCGTCAGTTGTGGGTTGGCGAGACAAAGGAGGATACAATGCTGGCCATCGAATCCCTTTCTTTGCGTTATTCGCTGTGGCCGCTTCTGAACGGGAAGGTAAGCGTGGAATCTATTCAGATGGAAAAGCCTTATGTGAATTTGATTCAGCGGACTGATTCTACGTGGAATTTTCAGGATATCCTTCCTCCTGCTGGAGAGCAACAGGAAACTACTTCAGATGCTTCTCCAATGAGTTTTGAGTTAGGAAAGTTTTCGCTTACCGACGGGTATATTCATCTTGCAATGAACGATACGCTCGTTCCGGGGTTTGTGAAAGAACTAAATTTAGAGCTTTCGGGAGCATACAGCCCTGAGGGGTTGGAGGTTGATTTGAGTCATTTGGGTTTCAAAACTCCGGCTGAAATGCCTGATGTGGACCATTTTCAGGTCCGTGTTGCGCAAAAGGATTCTGTGTGGACAGTCAGGGATCTGACTTTGGTGACTCCGCGAAACAGCATAGGGTTTTCAGGAAGCTACACTGATATGGAGATACTTTCGGGTGATCTGGAAGCGGCTCCTGTGCAGATGGATGAATTTGCATGGGTGGTGCCCGATTTCAGGTTGGGGGTGACACCTAGTATTGATTTGAAAACCTCTGTTGCCAGTGGAAATATGGATGTTGAGCTGGTGGTATCGCATCAGGATCAACAGATAAATGTTAATGGCCGGGTTTTGAGGTTTCCTGAGATACTGAATGATTCTACCCGCCATCAGTCCCGGGTAAATATTGATCTGCTTTTTAGGAAGATAGATCCGCAGCAATGGTTGCTTCTGGCTGATATGCCATTGATTCTTAACGGGAGTTTGAATATTTCCGGAAACGGGCTGGAGGGCAGCAGTTCTCCTCTTAAAGTGGATGGCGATTTTTCGGGTACCAGCTGGCAGGAACATCGGCTGAAAGAGTTTGGGTTAAAGGGAAGCTATCTTGATGGCAGGACTGATGTGCATACCCGCTTTACAACCAATCTGGGGACTTTTGATCTGAAAGCACTGGCAGATTTGAAAGAAAACAAAGCGCCCATATCGTTAAAACTGAAGGCTGATCGGTTTCCTGCCGATCGTTTTTTGCCTGCATGGGGCGACAGTACATTGTTCAATATGGAGTTGAATGCTGAAGGTACCGGTAATGATTTTTCATCGCTTCGGGCTGATTTTTCTTTGCTGATGCGCCAGTCTGTTGCAGCCCGGGTGCCGGTGGATTCTTTGTGGATGTCTGGACGGATCCGGCAACAAAATATTGTGTTGGATACCCTGTTTTTCAGAAATCCTTCTGCCAGCATTTCGGCCTCCGGTTCTTATGGAGAGGATGGGAGTATCCAATCTGACGTAACTCTTACCTTGACTGACCTGAAGGCTTTTAAGTCTTATTTTGAGCTTCCCGTTCAATGGGAAAACCTGCATCTTAATGGGATTGCTCACGGACGGGCTGACTCGTTGTTGGTAGATGTGAGCGTTGTTTCGGATTCGTTGGCTTATGATACACTGGCTACGGTGTCTTCACTGCGCTTTTCCGGGGACGGTTTGCTCTCTTCTGATGGGGTTTGCGGCAATGGTAATATTCTGCTGAATGATGTGGTGGCTTCCGGACAGAAGGCCGATTCACTTAGACTTTTCGGTAAGATGGAGAGAGATAACTGGGATGCCCGCCTGGCTTTGTGGATGCCCGATTCGCTTTCACTGCAGACTCAGGTAAAGGGTAATATGGAAATGCCATTCCTGTTTAACGTACCGGAGCTCAGAGTTACTACAGCGTTTGAGGAATTTTCGCTTGCAGGTCAGCGCCCGGAGATTGTGATTGATTCCACCCGCATGGCCTTGGATTCATTGCAGGTAGTGGCCAGAAATAATCGCAATTTCCGGCTTCAGGCAGGTGGGGAGTATCAGCCGGGAGATTCTGTGGCTGTGCATGCATTGATTGAGCATCTTGATCTGACGCTGATTGGGCAACTGTTGAAGCAGAAACTTCCGGTATCGGGAGAGGCATTCGTGAATCTGAGTGCCAACGGCCCTCTGAGTGGTCCTTCTTTTGAATTGAATATTCAGGGCGATAGCCTTCAGGCTGGCGAGTTGAGGGTGAAAAAAATGAATGTGAACGTGTCGCATCTTGCGGATACTCTGAGAGCTTCTCTGAAGGTAAAAAGTCCGCGTAATGACTCAGTTTTGGTGGAGGCTCTCTCGGAAGTGAAAATTAATTTTACCGATAGTCAGATGGTTTCGACGATTAAAACTATCGACGGAGAAATTGTGGCCCGGAAAGTGCGTCCTTCTGCATTCTTTGTTTTTGATGATACCGAGGATCAACTATTCAAAGCACTGCTGGATATGGATGTCAAAGTTTCCGGTGAAATAGTCAGTCCCGTGTTGCATGGGCATATCCGTGTAACCAACGGGGGCTTGATATGGCCTGCTTACGGCATTAAATATTCTGATCTGAAACTCGTGACAATGCTTGACAGCAACCGGGTGGTAGTCGATTCTCTTTTTATCCGCAACGAAAAGGGAACTTTGATGGCTCAGGGTAATCTTGCTTTTGACTCAACATTTGTGTCAGGTACGTTGTCGGATGCTGATGTTTCGCTGAAGGCCCGGGATTTTTTTGTCTCACGACACAGGAATCATGAAATTCAGATTAATTCGGATGCGTGGGTGCGAATGAAAAACAATGTTCCTGAGTTTGGCGGAGATCTTACCCTCCTCCGGTCGAGCTTTTATCTTCCTGCATTGCTGGATATGGGTGCCCCGTCTCAAGTAAACAAACCTATGCTTGTCAGGGCGCTGGAAGAACAGGGTACTGACAGTATCCTGCTAAACAGAGAAGATACTCTTACGATTTCTCGTCGGGATACTCTTCAGGCAAACAATATGATGAGAAACCTCACCGGTCGTCTGAATGTGCGTATTCCACGAAACACCTGGGTGAAATCGGAAGATATGAACCTGGAGTTGTATGGCGATTTTGATCTGCTCAAAAACAACACGTATTTTGAGATCTTTGGAACGCTGGGGATTTCACGGGGTTATTACACTTTGTATGGGCGAAAACTTATTATACAGGAGGGAGAGTTAACGTTTCAGGGAGGACAGGAAATTAATCCCCGGGTAAACCTGGAAGCCTCTTATCAGTTTCGCGGGAAAGATAAACAGAAAAATGAACTGATCATGAAAGCTGCTGGCACGGCCTTTGAACCTAATCTCTCTTTTACCCTCAACGGAAGTAGCATAACTGAGCGTGATGCGATGGCTTATCTTGTTTTTAATCAGTCGTTTGATGAACTTAGTTTTGGCAATCAGCAGGGGGTTTCCGGAAATGTACCATCGGCCATGTTGTCAGGTTTGGTGTCTTCTCAACTGACAAAAACGATTGGAAATACTTTTAATCTTGACATGGTGGAGGTGCAGGCGGGTGATGACTGGGAAAGTGCTACTTTTATGGTTGGTAAGTATATCACCAACAATTTGTTTGTAACTTACCAACGTGGTTTTGGAGAGAATGAGGATGAGTCGCTGACTCCGCAAACTATTACCCTTGAGTATGAGGTGACCCGCAACCTTTTTCTGCGTCTTACGCAGGGAGATGTGAAAGATTCCGGGGTGGACGTAATACTGAAATTTGAAAAGAAACAATGATATGGAAACGCCAGTGCACAAACAGCTAATGAAGGTTTACCGGCTTTTGGAGGTAAAGCGGGTGAAAGAATCGCTTGATGTGTTGGGCGATTTGGTAAAAGAAACGCACAGCAGTGATCTTATTGACGGGCTCTACAATCTGGAGATGACCTATAAAAGCCTTTTGCGATACACCGTGGAGGGGTTTTCAGATCCGGAGCGACAGCAGGTTTACAATCATTTGTTGGTGGATATTTATAATATTGCCGACCGGATTGTGGATGAATTGCGAAATAAGACCGGTCAGGGGTGGCTTTTTGATGCACGGCGATATTTGAAAAGTAAGTCTGAAGAGGAATTAACAGGCATGATGGATGATTATCTGAAGGCTACAGATGAATATCTGGTTGCCTACACGGTAGATTCTGAAATCCCATTGTCTTATGAACTGGAAAAATCTCAGGACAGATTGTTTGAGATGGTTGCTGCTTTGCCTGGTTTTGCCCGGTCAAGACAACAACAGGTACAGGATGTGTTTTTTGGAGAAGAATTTTTTTGGCCGTGGCAGAGTGTCATGGTAAGTGCCCTTACTCTTAATCTGCTTACGACCTTTCGTCAGGAGAATCTTGATTTGTTGTTTCAGCTGTGTGAACATCCGCATAAGCAAGTTAAACTGAGGGCCTTTACCGGATTGCTTTTTGTGCTTTACGAGTACGATACACGTCTCTCCATTACTCCCGGAATGAAAGAAAAAATCTCCCGTTTGAATGAGTTATTTCCGGTGGAGACCATTCAATCTATTTTGATTCAGATTATTCGTACCCGAGAGACCGAAAAGCTCACGAAAAAGATGCATGAGGAGATTCTTCCCGAGGTCGCTCGCATTCAACCTAATCTCAGGAAAAAGCTGGATCTTGATAACTTATTAAACGATGCGCTGTCGGAAGATAAAAATCCCGACTGGGAGGATGTTTTTTCGGACTCTCCCGAGTTGATGAATAAACTGGAAGAGTTGAGTCATATGCAAATGGAGGGTGCGGATTTGTTTATGTCCACTTTTAAGATGCTTAAGCATTTTTCATTCTTCAACGATCTGCACCATTGGTTTTTGCCCTTTTTCTATCCCAACCCGATTGTGAAAGATGCATTGAAGAATGAAACAGGGCCGTTGAACAATGCGCAGATGCTTCAGTCGATGGCCGATTCGGGAGTTATGTGTAATTCCGATAAATACAGTCTGGTGATGAGTATTCCGCAGATGCCCGGAATGCAAAAAGAGATGATGGGGAAAATGTTCGGAAGTGAACTGGAAGCTATGCGGGAGATTCAGCAGAGTGATGAATTGGTAGATCCCGGGAAGAAGGAACTGTTTATTTCCAATCAATACATTCAGGATCTTTATCGGTTTTTCAAACTGCATCCCCAGAAGTCTTCCTTCGATGATCCGTTCAATTGGGAAATGGCTTTTCACAAGAAATGGTTTCTATCATTATTGACACCCGGTCAGAACACTGCACTGAAACTGGGCGAGTATTTGTTTGGTAAGAATTATTTCCGTGAAGCTATCGGAATATATGAGCAGGAGGCAGAAAAAGAGATGCCGGAGCGACAGATTCTTCAAAAACTGGCCTATTGTTATCAGCAGAATGATTATTATGAAAAGGCACTGCATTACTATTTGCAAGCCGATCTTTATGGCGATTCACAGGTGTGGAATCTTAAAAAAATCGCCCTTTGTTACCGTTATTTGAAAAACCCAGAGAAAGCCCTTGAGTACTATAAAGCTGCTGAGCAAATCAAGCCTGACGATTTGCATACCCAGGTTAGTGTTGGTCACTGCCTGCTTGAATTGAAGCGATTTGATGAGGCTTTACAGTATTACTTTAAAGTGGAATATCTGGCACCGGATAATCATAAGGTCTGGCGTCCCATTGCCTGGTGTTCGCTTGTTGAGGGGAAGTTGGATCAGGCCCTTAAATACGGGAAGAAACCTATCGAAGAACATCCCACACAGCATGATTTTATGAATATGGGTCATATTAACTGGTGCCGTGGTGATCGGAAATCAGCCCTTGAGTGGTATCTGAAATCCGTGAAGCATCAGGAGTGGTCTCTGAAGGAGTTTGTGCAGGCATTTGTCGAAGATCGGCCTATATTAATGAAGCATGGAGTGGATCCTGAGGATATTCCCATTATGCTTGATCAATTGCGCTATTATTTGGTTGACTAATCTTTGTCTGAATATCCCAATTATTGAATTATGCCCAAAAGGAAAAAACCGGAAATAGAACTTTACAGTTATGGAATTTACAGCTCATGGGACCGAAAATCCCGTGACTTGCCGAAATTAAAAAAAATATCCACGGAAATCCCTGTGTTTCCTGATGTGGAATTCGGGTATGTTTTGAAAATAAAAGGTGGAAAAGGAGAGGTGTTGGAATTTACGATTAATCATCCTCCCTTTTTTGATAAGGATGGAAAAACAGCTCCTCCCTTTTCGGGGGAAGTCGTAATAAATTCAAATGACTGGGAATTCTTTCTTGGAGATACTGTGTGGGAGCCTTATGAAGATAAAGCTGGAAAGTGGGAACTCATTACCCGACTTCGGGGGAAAGAAATTGCTCGTAAAGAATTCAGGTTATTTTTGCCCTGATTCTTTACGAAAAAGTAATGTTAAAAAGGAATGCACCGAAAACTATCAGCACAATTACAATTGCTACTTCAATGATTGAATAAATCAAAATCTTTCGCTTCAACTTCGCTATCGTATCGTTTTCTGTCTCTCTCATCTTTTTTTTTTTCAGGAAATTCATAATTGCAAAGGAAAAATAAATTGCAGATATTTTGAAGCGAGGGAACTATCATTGTGTTTTTTTAACATATTTTAATTTAGGTGTCAGGGGGTTGTTAATGAATCCTTTCGTTGAATAAAATGAAAAGATTTGCTCAGAAAATGTCGTTTTTGTATTGGTCGATTTGTGAAAAAAATGTTTTGTGCAAATGGTGAATTGTGTTTTTGTTTTTTGAAAAAAAACGGACTGTAAATCATAAACAGCCCGTTATTAGTATTCTCCCTGAGTCGAATACTACACATTAAACCTGAAGTGCATGATGTCTCCATCCTGAACCTCATACTCTTTTCCTTCAATGTGCATTTTGCCCGCTTCTTTGCAGGCCTGTTCCGATCCCAGGTTCACATATTCGTCGTACTTGATTACCTCAGTACGTATGAACCCTTTTTCAAAATCGGTATGGATTACTCCAGCCGCCTGAGGAGCAAGTGCACCTGCCGGGAAAGTCCATGCACGTACTTCTTTCTCTCCTGCTGTGAAATAGGTTTTCAGATTCAGCAGTTTGTAGGCTGAACGAATCAACTTTGATACACCAGACTCTTTAAGTCCCAAATCGTCCAGAAACATCTGGCGTTCTTCGAAGGTCTCCAGTTCGGCAATTTCTGCTTCGGTTTGTGCGGCAATTACCAGAACCTGTGCGTCTTCATCTTTGACGTTTTCTATTACCGCTTCCACATGCTTGTTGCCGGTTATCACAGATGCTTCATCTACGTTGCATACATACATGATGGGTTTGTTGGTCAGGAGAAAAAGATCTTTGGCTACCTTTTGCTCCTGCTCGGAGAGTTCTACTGTCCTGGCTGATTTCCCGCTTTCAAGTGCTGCTTTATATTTTAAAAGAACATCAAGCAATCTTTTGGCTTCAGGGTCTTTAGATGTTTTGGCAATTTTTTCAGTTTTTGTGATTCTGCCATCAATGGTCTCCAGGTCTTTGAGCTGAAGTTCCATATCAATAACATCTTTGTCGCGAACCGGGTCAATGGATCCATCCACATGTGTTACATTGTCGTCCTCAAAGCATCTGAGAACATGAATGATGGCATCGGTTTCGCGGATATTGGCAAGAAATTTATTCCCCAGTCCTTCTCCTTTGCTTGCACCTTTGACCAGCCCGGCAATATCCACAATTTCCACAGTGGTGGGAACCACCTTTTGGGGCTTGACCAGTTTTTCCAGTTGTACCAGCCTTTCATCAGGGACAGTAATTACGCCCACATTGGGTTCGATGGTGCAAAACGGGAAGTTCGCCGATTGAGCTTTGGCGTTCGACAGACAATTAAAAAGTGTGGATTTTCCCACATTGGGTAAACCTACGATGCCACATTGTAATGCCATTATATTTTGTGTTTTTTAGTGTTATACTACTGGGCCAACCTCTGATTCCTAAAAATCAGGGTGCAAATGTAGCTGATTTTTTTGGGATAGGAATAAAGGGGCTTAACAAACCCTTAAATTGTGTTTTCTTGTTATCTTCGCAACTAAATAAATGTGAATTTTCATGCAGTCCCACGATAAGGAAATACTGTATCTGGCGCAAAAAGCCAATAAAAAAAATGAGGCTTTGGCGTTGCTCATGAAGAAGTATAAGGAGCGGCTATACTGGCATATTCGGAAAATGGTAATTGTTCACGAAGATGCCGATGATCTGCTTCAGAATACCTTTATGAAGGCCTGGAATCATATCGGCAATTTCCGGGGTGATGCATCCTTATACACCTGGCTCTACCGGATTGCTACCAATGAAACGCTTAATTACATCAATAAGAAAAAAGAGGGTTTGCTTCATGAAGATGCTGATATAGAAACCATGCTGGGCAATAAGGTGGAATCAGATCCGCTTTTTACCGGTGATGAGATTCAAAAGCGACTGCAGAAATGTTTGCTGGCCCTTCCAGAAAAGCAACGGTTGGTTTTTAATATGAAATATTTTGATGGTATGACGTATGAACAGATGTCCGATATTCTGGGAACGTCAGTAGGTGCGCTAAAAGCCTCCTATTTTCATGCAGTGAGGAAAATAGAAGCATTTATAAAGGATGAAGTGTTTTGACTGTTTAAACCTACCTTATACATAAGGCAGGTAAGATGTAAACAGGCTGAAAGCCTGATAGCAACAGCCCAGGACAACGCCCCAGGCTATTGCTTAAAGACCTTCGGCCTTTTAAAAACACAAAAATATTTTGGATACCCTTAAAAGGAAAAGCCTCGCTTTTATGAGGACGGTTGTATTTTGCAGATAGTTGGGCACAGAATAGATTATTTATGAAACGAAGTTCGACGAAGTCAATAATGCAGGTTAAACCTTTGGGCCTGTAAATGTTCTAAGTAGTGCTCGTATATAAACTAAGCGTTTTTCACGTGTTTGAGATAGAAAGTTCAAATTCAAGGCGTGTGAAAAATCTAAACCGCAGAATACTAATGTATTTGAGGATTTAGATTTTGAGCAATAACGCAGAAGTTGGACTTTATAGACAAACACTTAGTAAATGTTTTGAGCCGGGTTAATGTTAGTGTTATGAGTGAAGAATTATTTGGAAATAAAAAATGTCCGTTTGAAGTTCCTGAAAATTATTTTGGGGATTTTGAGACTCGTATGCTGAAAAAAATAGAGGCAGAGTCAGCAGCAGAGGTTGCCGGGGATAAAGTAGGTTCCGTAATCTCAGTTGTTAAACCCTGGTTGGCTATGGCCGCAGCGTTCGTGATTATTGCTCTTTTGTATTACCAGGTGCCAAAACTATTTCCCGGTGATGCCGGTGTTACACAATCCACTTCTGAGGAAGATGACTTTATTAATTCTCTGGCATTGATTGTTGACGAAAAGGATATTAATGAACTTATTCTGACTGAAGGTGCTGACATTGTCCTGGCGCCCGATTCTGTTTTTTATGGAACATTCTCTGAAGAAGAGTTGGCTGCTGTTACTTATTTTGAATAACCATTCTTTCCAATAATTTTTTCATACGATAAAAACTGAGTCATGAAGCATTTTAAATATTTGATTGCAATACTTTTTGTAGTGGGACAGGCTCTTGTTGTGCCTGCAAATGCTCAGGAGGATAATAAAGAATCCAGAATTGAGCGGTTGAAATCACAGAAGGTTGCTTTTTTGACTGAGCGCATAGGGTTGAGTGCTGAAGATGCCCAGAAATTCTGGCCTGTCTACAACGAGATGAGTGAAAAGATGGATGAGCTTTGGAACGAAAAAATGAAAAATATCAATAAGCTTTATCATTCTGAGAGTGAGTTGAGTGCTTCTGAAAAAGAGACGGCGGTGGATAATTATATCAACTATGAAGTGGAAAAGGCCCGTGTGGAAAAGCAATACCATGAAAAGTTTAAAAAAATCCTTACCATCGATCAGGTAATAAAGCTTTATGGTGCAGAGCATGAGTTTAAGAAAAAAATGCTTCACCTGATACGAAAAGGTAAGGAGTCTTCGTGTGAGGATTGTGATGAGTTGTCTCCTGAAAAAGTAGCTAAGACCTGAATTTATCCGTGGGTTTACCCCTTAGGAAGTTTACGGCTTTCTCGATTTCCATGTACATTATTTTGTCTTCATGTACAAAGGCAACCTTTTCTCTGAATTCTTTCATCAGATTCTCCAGAAAAACAGATGTTTTTGCAGGTCTTCTAAATTCCAGTGCTTGGGCGGCATTGAATAGTTCTATGCCCAACACCCTTTCTACATTGCGTACAATTTTCAGGGTTTTTGTGGCTGCGTTGCCACCCATGCTTACATGATCTTCCTGCTCGTTAGACGACGGAATACTGTCAACGGAAGCTGGTGTGGCCATTTGCTTATTCAGGCTCACAATGGAGGCTGCTGCATATTGAGGAATCATGAAACCGGAATTCAGTCCGGGGTTGGCTACCAGAAAAACAGGTAATCCTCTTTCACCCGATATGAGTCGGTAAACACGTCGTTCCGAAATACTAGCCAGTTCACTCATAGCAATGCCCAGAAAGTCTAATGCCAGTGCCAGCGGTTCTCCATGGAAGTTTCCTCCCGACAGTATTTGTTCTTCTTCAGGGAAAACGATGGGATTGTCGGTTACTGAGTTAATCTCTGTTTCTACCACTCTTGCCACATATCCAATGGCGTCCTTGACTGCGCCATGCACCTGTGGAATACATCGAAACGAGTAGGGATCCTGTACTTCTTTGTTTTGTTGGTTGATGAGCTCGCTGCCTTCGAGTAGTTCACGGATGTGTTGTGCTGTTTCAATCTGACCCGGATGGGGCCTGACGGTGTGAAGCATTTCCATGAATGGATCAATTCGTCCGTTAAAAGCATCCAGGCTTAGAGCTGCAATTATGTCGGCTTGCTGTTCCACACGGAAAGCTTTAAGAAGTGTGAAAACTGCATGGGCACTCATGAATTGGGTTCCATTGAGCAGCGCCAATCCTTCTTTTGCTTCCAGCTTTACCGGTTGCCAGTTGTGTCTTTGGAGCATTTCCGAAGCGGCCATTTTTTCGTCTTCGATCCATACTTCTCCATGTCCCAGTAGTGGCAGGAAAAGGTGTGCCAAAGGTGCAAGATCGCCTGATGCCCCCAGCGATCCCTGCTCCAGAACTACCGGAACAATTCCTTTGTTGAAAAAGTTTATCAGCCGTTTAACTGTCTGAAGCTGGATGCCTGATTTGCCCAGACTCAGCGCATGTATCTTTAGCAACAGCATCAGACGTACCACATCTCTAGGCACTTCAGGTCCTGCTCCGCAAGCATGACTCAGCAACAGGTTTTCCTGCAGTTTGCTCAAGTCTGCTTTGGAGATCGAACGATTGTGTAGGGCTCCAAAGCCTGTGTTGATGCCGTAAACCGGGCCTTCTTCTGTTTGCAGCTTGTGATCCAGCCAATTTTTACAGTGAGTTATAAGACCGGCCGATTCGTCTGAGAGTTCCAGTTTTTGATTTTTGTCGAGAATCTGGTAAATGACTTCAAAAGTCAGTGGCTTGGGGGATATTATGTGTGTGTTTTCCATGGTTTATTTTGAAAGAATTATACTTTGAGGAGTTTTTAGTTCTTTTTTCTGTTCACGGAAAACGTATGTCGCCACCACGAAGGGTGTTGGAGAAGATGCTGTTTGTTAGTTGTCTGCCCATCTTAAAAAGAGATTTCTTTTTCCGAAATTACGATCTTTGAGCGAGTTTTGTTATGATTTCTGTCAGTAGATGTTTCAAGATGGGGTGCTTGAAAAACAAGAAAGCCACTCAAAAAATGAGTGGCTTTCTTAATTGGTGACCCAGCAGGGATTCGAACCCTGGACCCCATCCTTAAAAGGGACGTGCTCTACCAGCTGAGCTACTGAGTCATCCGTTTCTCTCAAACGCGGTGCAAAAATAGGGGGTTCATTTGGAACTCGCAAGTCTTTTAGAGAAAAAATGACGTTAAAAAATGTTTTGGTCCCTTTAATATGCGGGGATAGAGAGAATTAATGAGGTTGTTTTTTTTTGAGTCTGCAGTTTATGTTTGTAACTTTAGCAAGGATTGCATAAGATCGGGTTTTCATTCGATATTAATTTTAGCTTATCAAATTTCAATGAAGGAGAAGATGCTGAAAAGAGACAGGAAACCGGCAGTGGCCGGAATGTTTTATGAGGATGATGCAAGTTTGCTGCACGGGCATCTGAAGGAATTATTTAGTCGTGCCAAACCAAGGGATACGAACGATGAGGTAGCTGCCATTATTGTTCCGCATGCCGGTTATGTCTATTCCGGGAAAATTGCGGCTTCGGGTTTTAATCAGATTCCGGAGGATGCCAAAATTGAGCGGATATTTCTTATAGGCTCCAGCCACCGTGTCGCCTTTGATGGTGCAGCAGTGTATATGCAGGGCGATTTTATGACTCCCTTCGGACCGGTGGAGGTGGATGCAGACGTTGCCGGCGAGTTGGTTGAGCAGGAATCGGGGATATTTTCTGATCCTGAGGTTCATGCCCGGGAACACTCTCTTGAAGTGCAGGTGCCTTTTTTGCAATTCCATCTCAAACATCCTTTTAAATTAGTTCCTTTGCTTGTTGGGCCACACGATGCTTCCGTAACTCCGCGTATTGCAAAAACTCTGGAAAAATGGTTTACCTCCGGGAATTTATTTGTCATAAGTACAGATTTCTCTCACTATCCTTCTTATGAAATGGCCCTGCAGGTTGATGCCAATACTGCAGAGGCGGTGCTGAAGAATGATCCGGATGAATTGTTGTCGGTGTTGGAAAGAAACAGAAAACTGAACGTTGAGGGACTCTCAACCAGTATGTGCGGATGGTCGTCTGTCTTGACCTTATTGAACATTACAAGGCATGTCGGTGGCATTAGATGGGAGGAGGTTGATTTTGGCAATTCCGGAGATGTCTCTGTCGGCGATAAAGAACGAGTGGTAGGCTATCGAGCTATGGCTGTTTACAGATTACCCAAAACAAAAAAGGAGATTGCTGGTTTCTCTTTGAATAACGAGGAAAAACAGTGGCTGCTTGACAGGGCTCATCAGACATTAAAAATGGCTTTGACAGGGCAGACTATGCAAGACCCCGGAAAGCTGAGTTCTGAAAACCTGACTATCGGCACCGGGGCGTTTGTATCGCTCTATAAGTGTGGGGAATTGCGTGGGTGTATCGGGAGTTTTGGTGATGATGTGCCGCTTTGGAGGGTAATAGACAGAATGACTGCTGCCGCTGCTTTGAATGATTCCCGTTTTGAGTCCGTAACAGAGGATGAGTTGAATGAGGTTGACATTGAAATATCCGTCCTGACTCCGCGGGTGAAAGTGGCTTGTGTGGATGAGATTGTTCCGGGTAAGCATGGAATTCTCATTGAGAAAAACGGACGTAGTGGAACTTTTCTTCCGCAGGTGGCCATAAAAACGGGTTGGAACCTTGAAGAATTATTGGGACATTGTGCCCGGGATAAAGCAGGGCTTGGCTGGGATGGTTGGAAAGATGCCAATATTTTTGCTTTTGAAGCCCTTGTTTTTGGAGATAAAACTGTTTAAAAACTTATCAGGATAACTTTTTATAATGTTGAATATTGTAAAGCCGAACCTTTCTTCTTCTTTATTTAAAGGACGTACAGCGATTTTTGTGAGTGGTTTTTCCATGCTGATGGTCCAGGTTGTTTTGTTGCGTGAGCTTTCGTCATTGTATGTTGTCAATGAGTTGATTGTTGGGGTTTTTCTCTCGTTTTGGATGCTCTTTTCCGGGGCTGGGGCTTTTTTTGCCCGGTTTTTTAAGGGGTTCAGGTTGTCACACTCCGGATTGTTTCCATTGTTTTCAGGATTTGCCGCATTATTGTCGCTTTGGTCTTTGTATTTTGCCCGTCTTTGGATGGCTGGTGACGGATTGTCCGCGGGTATCTCCGATTGGTTGTTGATTACAGCTTTTGCGACTTTTGTTTATTGTTTTCCTGCAGGAATGATGTTTGCCTGGTTTTCTGCGGCCCTGAGTTATCAAACTTCTGAACGGCAAACTGAAAGGGTTTATATTTCCGAACAATGGGGGAGTCTGGTTGCCGGGTGGTTATTTTATCTGGTGCCGGTTTTTTGGTTGAATGCCTTTTCCGCCATTACGTTATTGGTGGTTCTCAATGTACTTGTTGCCCTGTTTCTTTTTGCACCTGTGCTGAGCCCTTTAAAGAGAGGGTTGGCAGTACTGGGATTGCTTGTGGTTGTGGTTTTGTTTTTTATGCCGCAATATGAGGCAGGGCGTCAAATGGTTTCAGGTGACCGGAATTTAACCGAAACTTTTTTTTCACCGCACGGCAGTGTTGATGTGTGGGAGGATGATGGGGAGCAAGGAGTCTTTATGGGGGGGCGTTTTATTGCGGATACCACTATTGTCTCCGGAAGTGCGGAGCATTTGAATCCGGCGTTGATGCTGCATCCCTCTCCGAAGCGTCTTTTGTTAATTAATTCCAGTCCGGGATTGGTTTCCGAAGCAATGAAATATGAAGGGTTGTATATAGATTTTGTCTCCTCGGATCAGGCCCGCATATCGTTAGAAGAGAGGCTTCTTTCTTTTAATGACGCTGATTATGGAAGGGTGAGGTTTGTTAAGTCGGATCCACACCGATTTCTTAAACACGGTGCTGAAAATATTTATGATGTGGTTCTGCTTGGCGGAGGCATCCCTGAAAACCTGGCTTCTACGCGTTTTTACACCAATGATTTCTTTGAGCTGATAGCTGATAACCTTAGACCTGATGGTTTGTTTGTGACAGGTGGGATTGAATACTCTTCTTCGTTGTCTGATTCCAGAAGACAGATTCTGATGGTATTGGAAGAGACTGTTAGTGATGTTTTTCCTTTTTTGCGGATTTGGGCAGGAGAAAAAGTTCTTTTTGTTGCTTCAAAGGAAGAGATCACTGCCGGTTGGTTTGACTTTCACACTGATTTGGGCAGAAACAATAAATTTTTGAATGATGAGTTTATTCCAATTCAGATTTTGCAGTCGCAAATTGATGATGTTGAAAAGATTATTGACAGTAATGTTCGTATGAATACACGGGTTAGTCCGGTGTTGTTTCAGTTGGCCCTTAGGGATTTAAGTGGGTTCTGGGATGTTAAGTTGTCCTGGTTTGCCTTGGTGTTGGGGGTATTGTTTGTAGGGGGACTGCTTTTGTTTCGTAAAAGTGCAGGTGGGGTTTTTCTTGCCGGATTGGTTTTGGGAGGAATGCAGGTTTTGTTGCTTCTTTACTGGCAGTTGGTGATGGGGAATCTTTTTCAGGCAACAGGGCTCTTATTCTCCTTTTTTATGGCAGGGTTGGCGATAGGTGCCTGGTTAGGGCATCGCAAAGTGTGGTTTTTCAGCGCCCGCTATTTTCCTGTCTTATTGATTGGGATGTCGGTTTTAGCTGTGTTGTCTGTTCCTTTTCTTGATTCTCTTGCCGGATATTGGTTTTTCCCGGTAGCTGTATTTTCTTTGGTTTTCTCTTTTGCAGTGCTTGGAGGAGCTATTTTTGTTGCTGGAGTTTCGCTTCACAAGGGGCGTTTTGAGCAATCAGCTGCTTTTATTTATATGGGGGACGTGGCCGGAGGGGCAATAGGTTCTTTCCTTATGGCGATTTTTCTGGTGCCTTTCGCAGGACTGGTCAATGCCGGATATCTAATGGGTCTTACAGTGCTTATTGCAGGGTTGTTGATGCTTAAAAGGTTCTGATGATTTAACCTGCTTCATTCATGAAACGAGCATGAAATTTTTTAAGCATAAATTTCACAAACCACGTGTTGCTGAAGCTTTAGCGCCGCGCCGTCGACAAGCCTTTGGTGGCGATGGGAGGTACTAGAAGATGTTTAAAAAATATTATGTGAGAGTGAAGCAATTCCATTTGTTCTCAAATTTTTAATTGGGTTTTTGTCAGTTAATTACAAAATTTTAAACGAATGAAACGGGCATGGCAATGATTGCCTCAAAAGAACATGTTTAAGTTCTTGCATGCAATCTCCATCAGGCCAACAACTTAGACAAATTTCATACTGATGAATAATGCAGGTTAAATCAATGATGAATGTCGTTTGATAGCATGGAGTGGTTTTGCTATTTTTGCAGGGAAGTTTGATATGTATGGAAGAGTATTTGAAACCAAACCGGAGGGCCGAATACGGTCTTGATTTGGACAAGGTTTTTGTCGGAAAAGAAATTGTCAGTCGTTACAATATTACTGTAGATGAGTCTGTGCTGAGTATGTGGAGTGGGTTTATGCCTACCGCATCTTATCCCGAGAGCAGTCGCGAATTTGCAGGAAGATTGGGCTTTCATCAGATTTTTTTACCCTATGGATTTTTGTTGAACCTTACATTAAGTCTGGGGGTGGAGAACTTTGCACACTCGAGTGTTTTGAAAGTGGAGATGCGTGATGCGCTTTATCTGAATCCCGCTTTTCCGGGTGATACTTTTTCATGTTCAATTAAAATTACCGATGTGCGTCCTGCCCGAATTGAAGGACATACGCTTATTGAATCCTCTCATTTGCTTTTTAATCAAAAGGGAGAGGCTGTTTTTTCGGTAACACGAATTTCTCTTTTCCCGGAAGTCAGCCCCCGAAAGTCAATCCCTCCGGAGCGGAAAGCACCTTACCACAATAACAGGTTTAAAGAGCAGATTCTGGCCCGTACACGTAGTATCGACATGGAGAATGTTATATTGCGCTTCCGTGCCGGAGACTTGTTGCTGCATCCATATGTGCGTCCTATTGGGAAAAGTGAGAATCTTTTTTGGGCTACCTATCTAAAAAATACACACCCCAGTCATTATAATTATCAGCGATATCAACCGGGAGAGATTGTTATTTCCGGGGGTATTGTTACTGCAATGGTTATTGGTATTGCTGGCAGAGAGTTTCGTCAAATTCTCATGCAGCAAATTAATAATGCCTTTCACGTTCATCCTGTTTTTGCTGAAGACAGAGTTGGAGCCTTTAGTTATGTTCGCGAAGTTCGGCAGATCATGCCCGGATACGAGGAGGTGTTTATCCGTACTTTTGGCCTCCGCAATATGGATACCGAACCGGAATTGTCTGATGTGGCTTTTCCTGTAGCGTTGTTTGCCGGCAAGGTTGAGCGTCCTTCAGAGGTTAGGCAGATTATAGATGAGAAATGTCCGGTGCTTAAAGACCGGGTTTGTAGTCTGGTTAATTGGAGTGTTTTGCGGAAAATTGACGGCTAAAACACTCATTTCTTTCAAAACATTCTGATGCAAATGAGTGCTTATGCCTTTCTTTATGTTTTGATCTTGTGTTTTGAATACTTCGAACTCTCTTTTGACAAACTTCCTTTGCAGTCTTCAACAACCTGCTGAATGAAGGGTTGCAAGGTGGCTCATTAAGCCTTTCCTCCATCTGCCGGCCAGGAAAGCGGACAGGGCAACGCGCCTTTCAAATAGCAGGAGTTGTTCTTCATTATGACATTCCTTTAAACTGTGATGAGCTGACATTTCACTTTTGCAGCTACAGGCTTTTCTTAGTATTTCCATATAATAGCTTTCACCCGGGATGGAATATTGCACTCTAAGTCTTTCACTAGTAGTGCGTTCGCTAAATAGTGTTTCGAAGATTTTGCTTTCATTTTTTCTTTCTGCAAGGCAAAATTTTAAAGCATAGCCATAGCTACGGTGCAAAATTTTAACGATGCAGAAAGGAAAAAGGGATGTGAAATATGAAATAGTATTTTGTGATCGCACTACTAGTGTCAAGTAAAGTGAAGAATGTGGGGTAAGTCGCCGCGATTTTCCACCTTGTGCAAATCAACAAAATAGCTACGTGAGTCTTTTTTTTGAGAAGCACAAGGTAGAAAGAGCAAGGTTTGGCCCGTCAGACTATGCTTGACTTGACATTAGCTTTTTTAAGTGTTTTCCCAGCATGCTCTTGTTTTTTTTGGATAATCGAATTTCAGTGCGATAGAACCTTTTGTTGCGAATGCTCACTGAACTGAGGTGAAGGGAATCGATAGCCTTAAATCGGTTAAACAAAAATTTTCTTTGCTGCTTGTGAGCATCCGTTTTTTGTGGAAAAAACCATTTATAAGCATTTTTTCTTCTCGTAATTATCTGTTTAAAAATTGGCAACCTTCTTTTGTAAATCATAGTTGAGGAGATATTACTTTTCTGTACACTGATTTGTTTAAGGAATATTTGCGTGGAAGAATGGCTCTTCGGAGGTTGTTCGTCAGCAAAAAGGACTCGTGTATGGAAAAAATCCGACCTTTCGTCAAAAAATAGTTTAAAAAAAGTGAAACCTTTAAAGTGGGGGTTCGTTAAAGAAAGCAAGACGTTCGTCAAAGAAAAACATTGATTAGTCAAATAAAAGATGTCGTTCGTCAAACCAAGAAGCCATTAAATTGATAGTAACCCCGTTTGTCGGGATAAAAGAATGCCCTATGAAAAAGTTTTACTCAATTGTTTTAGCCGTTTTGTTTGTAGCTATTGGTGGTTCACTCAATGCTCAGAAACAAAGAAATGAGTTTACCGGAGTATCAACTGAAGGTAACTTGTTGAAGTCAACTACTGTTTATGATCTTATTCGTCTGAAAATTGAAAATGAATTTATTTTCGATGCCACTGTCATTTATTATTATGATTCTTTCACCGACGAATTGGGACGTGAAGATTCTCATAAGATGTTTAACTCAAATGAAAAGATTCCTGAAATATATACTCGTATCGGAACTGAAGCTATGGCTATTAATGGTTTTGCAGCCTTAAACGGACGTAGTTATATCGCTGTTCCGGTGAGTGTGAGAAACAGAGTATATAATGAGTGTACCATTTCTGCAACGCTTGATGATTTTACGGATGAGTACGATGTGGTTCTGGAGGATAAAGAACTGGGACAATATACCAATCTCAGAACTTCGACTTACTCTTATACCCCGATTGACCTTGGAATTAACAACGATCGTTTTGTATTGCATCTTTCGCGCAGTGCAAAGGTTATAACTTCCGTGATAGAAGGATTTGAAGCTGAAGAGCCGGTTTTTGTAACCAGTGATTATGGCCAGGTAAATGTACGGATTGATGAAGCGCTGCTGGCAGCCCCCGGACCTCAGGCAAATATTGATGTTTATTCGATGGGTGGACGGATGGTAACCAGTCGTAAGGCAGCATCAGGATTTAATCAAATAGAATTAGCGAGTGGTCAACTATATATCGTAAATGTAACCGTGGGGAATCACAGAACCACGAAGAAAGTAGCTGTTCGCTAATTACTTCATAGGGTTACTTGGGTTGTCCCCTCTTTCGGTAGCTCCGAAGGAGGGGACTTTTTTTTATCGCTTGCCGGTAAAGAATTGTTTTACCAATTCTCCGCACTCCTGCTTCATGACTCCTCCAATTACTTCCGTTCTGGGGTGAAGCGGGGACGGTGTCATTCTTTTGTAACCTCTCTTATCGTCATCGGCTCCATAAACAATACGTCCGATTTGGGACCAGTTTAATGCTCCCGCACACATCGTACAAGGTTCCAGTGTGACATATAACGTGCAGTTGTTCAGATATTTACCTCCCAGTGCTTCCGAGGCCGATGTGATGGCAAGCATCTCCGCATGGGCAGTAACATCATTTAATGTTTCTGTAAGGTTGTGAGCCCTCGATATTATCGTACCTTCACTTACCACTACTGCGCCTACGGGTACTTCATCCTTCCGCAGAGCTTCTCTGGCTTCCAAATATGCCTGTTTCATGAAATACTGGTCTGTGAAATCAATTTTTTCCATATTTTTTAACCTTTTTGAAAAGCGATGTCGCTGTTTCTTTTTTTCTTTATATTTTCGCAAAGATATTCTAAAATCAAAATTTCTGTTGGAACCGGGGCGGTTTATTCCCCAAAAATGACAATTATAATGTATAGAACACATACCTGTGGAGAATTAAGAATTGCTGACATCGATAAATCCGTTACTCTTAGTGGTTGGGTGCAGCGTGTTCGCAATTTGGGTGGAATGACTTTCATTGACCTCAGAGATCGTTATGGAATTACCCAGCTTGTCTTTAACAGTGAAACAGAAGATAAGCTGAGTGAAGCTGTTAGAAACCTCGGTCGTGAGTATGTGGTGCAGGTTACCGGTAAAGTGGCCGAGCGCAGCAGTAAAAACAGCAAGATTCCTACAGGGGATATTGAAGTTATCGCCGATGGGCTGAAGGTGCTGAATGCTTCAGATCTTCCTCCGTTTACCATCGAGGATGAGACTGATGGCGGAGAAGAACTCAGAATGAAATACCGATACCTCGACCTTCGCAGAAATCCTGCCCGTAAAGCCCTGGAACTTCGTCATAAAATGGCCCTCGAGATACGTAATTATATGGATAAGGAAGGGTTCATGGAGGTGGAAACGCCGGTATTGATGAAATCTACTCCTGAAGGGGCACGTGATTTTGTGGTTCCCTCTCGTATGAATCCCGGACAGTTTTATGCTTTGCCACAATCGCCGCAGGTGTTTAAGCAATTATTGATGGTGGCCGGTTACGACAGGTATTTTCAGATTGTGAAATGTTTCCGCGACGAAGATCTTCGCGCCGATCGTCAGCCTGAATTTACACAAATTGATTGTGAGATGTCTTTTGTGGATCAGGAGGATGTACTCAACACTTTCGAAGGGATGACCAAGCATCTGTTCAAATCGTTGAGAGGTGTTGATATGGAAGGTGATTTCCCGCGTATGCCTTATTCAGAGGCTATGAAATATTATGGTAGCGATAAGCCTGATATCCGGTTCGGTATGCGATTTGTTGATTTAACATCAACAGCTTCCGGAAAAGGTTTTAAGGTGTTTGATGATGCTCAGTATATTGGCGCTATTTGTGCGCAGGGATGTGCTTCTTACAGCCGTAAGGATCTGGATCAGCTTACTGATTTTGTGAAACGCCCTCAGGTGGGTGCTCAGGGCTTGGTGTATGTGAAATACAATGAGGATGGTTCTTTCAAAACATCTGTGGATAAGTTCTTCTCTGCTGATGATTTTAAAGCCTGGGCTGATATGTGTGGAGCAAAGCCGGGAGACCTGTTATTGATTTTGGCCGGTAAAGAAGAAAAAACTTTGTCGGCTCTTTGCGACTTGCGTTTGGAAATGGGATCCCGTCTGGGACTGAGAAATAAGAATAAGTTTTCTCCGCTTTGGGTGGTCGATTTTCCACTTTTGGAGTGGGACGATGAAACAGAGCGTTATTATGCTATGCATCACCCGTTTACTTCGCCTAAAGAGGAGGATGTGGAGTTGATTGATACCACCCCCGGGGAGGTGCGTGCCAACGCATATGATCTGGTAATCAATGGTGTTGAGATTGGTGGAGGTTCCATTCGTATTCACAATGATGAATTGCAGCAAAAGATGTTTAAGATTCTTGGTTTCTCGGAAGAAGAAGCGGAGAATCAGTTTGGCTTCCTTATGAATGCTTTCAAATACGGCGCGCCTCCTCATGGCGGTGTTGCTTTTGGTTTTGATCGTTGGGTTTCGTTGTTTGCCGGTCTGGATTCTATCAGGGAGGTAATCGCTTTCCCGAAGAACAATGCCGGTCGCGATGTGATGAACGATGCACCTTCCGCCATCAGCGATGCTCAATTGAATGAGTTGATGATAGAATTGAAAGGTGAGGCTGCTAAGAAAACCAGAGAGGAGTAAAACAGACATTTGTAATTTATAAAAAGGCGTACCTGACATTTTGGGTATGCCTTTTTAATGGTTAAAGTTCCTGCTGAAGAGAACGGAAATAAAAAAGGCCCGGGAAGCTATTCCGGGCTTTTGAATTTTTATATCATGATATACAAGTGAAAAATCCAGTGTCAGAATATTATGACTCTTCAGTTTTAAAAGAGTCTCCTGACAGTTCCCGCTTATTTACCACAGGGTTGGCGTACATCTCGAGTAAAGTTTTTTTCAGGAAGGCTCTGTCACCTTCAATGCGATCTAGATGTTCCTCCAGGTATTTGTTGAAAGTGTCTTTTTCCTCGGCTGTGTAAAGATTGCCGTATTCATTTGTTTCGTTGAGCAGATCCCAGGCAACCAGGTTTCCGGGCCAGAGACGATAGTTCTCATGGACATGTCTGTCTATTAGTCCGGCAAGAAATTCAAACTTCTCATTCTTGTTCTCTATGTCTTTTAAAATATCAAACTCGTTGTTGATAGGCTGGCCGAAAGCAAAATGAACACGTCCTTTTCTTCCGCGAAGGCCTGCTCCCATGTGCTGCAAGTCATCATCCTGTGTCTTTGTATAGTCCGGATTGTCACGTTTTTGCTGGAATTCACGGGCTTTAAGGTAATCACACGGATCATATTCGTAAGAAATGGATACCGGAACAATTTTAAGTTGTTTAAAATTTTCTGCCACGGATTTGTCCTCTCCGCTGATGTTGAGCATTTTAAGAAGGCTGAGCTGGGTGCGGTCGTTCCCGTCTTTGGAGCGACCTTCTCGCTGGGCTATCCAGATGCTGTGTCCAACGCTGGTAATGGTATGGCGAATGTATTCCGACAGCAGTGTGGAACTCTCCATCATTTGCCGAACCGGAAGGTTCCGTTTTACAATAAAAGTCCGGTTCAGTTTTACCAGATCCGTAATCCACGGATAAATCAATAAATTATCACCAATGGCAATTTCGGTGGTGTCAAAATTATGCTCAAACATAATGACATTCAGAATTGCCGGATCCAACACGATATCCCGATGGTTGGAGATGTAAAGATATGATTCATTGGGATCAAGTTGCTCAAGGCCTTCGGAAGTAACTCCTTTGGTGGTGGTCTTGATGATTTGTTTTACGTAGGGAGATATTACTTCCTGCTGAAACTGGCGGATACTTTTTATCTGCATCATCATGTCGATGAAGCGTTGTGCCGACAATTCAGGATAAAGAAATCCAATGAGATCCAAAAATGAAGTTTCATTTTTGAGACGTTCAAATACCTGTTGAATTTCATGGTCCTGGTAAGGACGTATCGATTCAAAATCCAGTTCTTTGGTCATTTTTATCTTTTTGGTTTGTGGCAAAATTACTTTAAACATACCGGTTTTGGAAATTAACGGCGTGTTATTATCTCCTTTGGAGGAAAGGTCGGATATTAAATTTAAGCAATTTTTTCTATTGATGCCCGTTCAATATGTCCCAGTATTCCATGGCTCTGCGGGTGTGAGGAATGACGATGGTGCCACCCACGATATTGGCCACAGAAAAAATTTCCATCATCTCTTTGGTGGTGACATTTTGTTCAAAACATTTTTCCAGATGGTATTTGATGCAATCATCGCATCGCAGAACCATTGATGCCACAAGTCCAAGCATCTCTTTTGTTTTTACCGGCAGGGCACCATCCTGATAGGTGTTGGTGTCCAGATTAAATAATCTTTTTATTACAAGATTGTCCTGCGAAAGGATGCGTTCATTCATTTTTGAACGAAAATCTCTGAATTCTTTGATCTGATCTTCCATGATGTATTAGTTGTTTTCAATGGGTATGCCCAGCATTGTAGCCTGGGTGACTTCAGTTATTTTTACTTTTACGGTCTCCCCGACTTTGTAATTATGCCTGGGAAATACCACTACTTTGTTTTGGGAGGTGCGTCCAAAAAACTCCTGGGTCGATTTTTTTGAAACACTTTCTACCAATACTTCAAAAGTTTTTCCAATGTCTTTTTGGTTGCTTTCCAGCGAAAGTCGGTTTTGAAGCGCAATAATTTCCTGAAGTCTCGTGCCTTTCACTTCCTCGGGTACATTGTCGGGTAATTTTTTATGGGCATAGGTTCCGGGACGTTCAGAGTACTTAAACATAAAGGCCATGTCAAAACCGGCCCATTGCATGAGATCAAGGGTTGCCTGATGATCTTCTTCAGTTTCGGAGTGAAATCCGCAAAATACATCCGTGGTGATGCCACATCCGGGTAATATCTCGTGGATGGCTTCTATTCGGTTTTTGTACCATTCGGCGGTGTATTTGCGATTCATCAGTTTCAGGATTTTTGTAGATCCTGATTGCAGGGGTAAATGAATATGCTTACACAAATTGTGGTGAGCGGCCATCACTTTGAGGGTCTCATCGCTCATATCTTTGGGGTTGGAAGTGGTAAAGCGGATACGGGTTTCCGGAAATTCAGTGGCAAGAAAGTCCAATAGTACCGGGAAATCCATTTCTTTATCACCATTTTTGTGCAGGTAAGAGTTGACATTTTGGCCCAGCAGAGAAACTTCTTTGTACCCTTCTTTAACCAGCTTGTCAAATTCTTCTCTGATGCTTTCCGGATCCCGGCTTCTTTCCCGCCCGCGGGTATAAGGGACAATGCAGTAGGTGCAAAAATTGTTACATCCACGCATGATACTGATGAATGCAGAGGTCTTATTGGGCCCCAGGCGCTTGGGGATAATATCGCGATAAGTTTCTGTAGTGGACAACTCAACATTGATGGCTTTCTCTCCTTGCTCCACAAGACTGACCAGATTGGGTAAATCCATGTAGGCATCGGGACCGGCAACCAGATCGGCACCAACCTCAAACAGCTGTTCTTTGGCACGTTCTGCCATACAGCCAATAATGCCGATTACCAGTTTGGGATGTTGCTTTTTGAGGGCTTTTAATTCCCTGACCCTTGCTAAAACCCGTTGTTCTGCATTTTCGCGGATGGAACAGGTGTTGATAAAAATGGCATCGGCATCGGTATGACTTCCGGAAGTTTCGTAGCCATCCATTTGCATAACAGAAGCTACCACTTCACTGTCAGCGAAGTTCATTTGACAACCGTAAGTTTCTATGTAAAGTTTTTTCCCGTTGTGCTCGTATGTGAGGACGTTTTCCACTCCCTCAACCGCTTGTTTTTTTTCCTGATCTCTCATTTTCTTTTAATAAAATAGGTGGCAAATTTAATGCTAATCTGTGGTTTCCCCAAAGTGACGAGTATTTGAATGTTTTTGATGTTTTCGCCCTAATGTATAATGAATCAGTGGCTTGTGAGAAAAAGCGGTTTTTTGTAGTTTTGTGCTTCATTTTTTCAACGAACTGCAAATAAAAAGTTTCGAATTATGGCAGGACACAGTAAATGGGCGAATATTAAACATCGGAAAGGTGCACAGGATGCTAAGAGAGCAAAGATGTTTACGCGGATTACCAAGGAAATCCAGGTGGCGGTAAAGGAAGGGGGAGCAGACCCTGAGACCAATCCCCGCCTTCGGTTAGCTGTTCAGAATGGTCGTTCGGTGAATATGCCGAAAGACAATATCAACCGGGCTATTGCCAAAGCATCGGAAATTGGAGGTGACAGTTTTCAGGAAATTGCCTTTGAAGGCTACGGCCCCGGGGGGGTAGCTGTATTTCTGGAGTGTATGACAGATAATAATAACCGAACCGTCGGAGCAGTGCGCTCTATTTTTAATAAACGGGGAGGAAGTCTTGGAACCAACGGATCATTGAGTTTTTTATTTGACAGAAAAGGGGTCTTTCAGATTGTTAAAAATGATGAGATGGATCTGGAAGAGCTGGAACTGGAGCTTATTGATGCAGGAGCTCAGGAGATAGAGAAAGATGAAGATTTGATTGTGGTAACTTCCGAAATGGAAGACTTTGGAGCTGTTCAGAAAAAACTTGAAGAACTTGACATTACTGTCGAGAATGCTGCTTTGCAAAGGATTCCCAATAATTACAAGGAACTGGATCTGGAAAATGCAAAGAAGTTTTTGAGGATGATTGATGAATTTGAGGACAATGACGATGTTCAGAATGTGTTTCATAATCTGGAAATGACAGACGAACTTGCCCAATCTCTCGAATCGGAGTAAGAAATTTCTGTTTTGTGCAACTACTTTGAAGGACATTACGTATATTCGTGTAATTCCAGATTGTATAGAAAATATACGAATGAAACGAGCATGGAGCTGTGATTTCTCAAATCAGCCACATTAGAGCATATATGAAAAAATCGCGAGTTCCATTAGATCTTAAAAATCAAATCCTATACGAATGAAACGCGTTCTCGTCCCCATCGATTTTTCGGACAACTCGGTTTTTGCTTTGAAAATTGGCATAGAGTTGTCCAATCAGTTGCATGCATCCCTTAGGATGATTCATGTTCAGACAGGTCAACAATATGCACCGGAATTTTTAGGTGATAATCCGGAGGAACGATTGATAGGGCAGGCTAAAGTGTGGCTGGAGCATCTCATTGAGAAATACAGTTCGGGATATCGTGTTTACAATGGAGAATTCGACTTTAAAGTCAGGGAAGGTAATGTGGTAAGGGAAATTACCAATCAGGCAAGGTATGATGATGTGAGCCTTATTGTGGTTGGAACACATGGTGTTTCCGGAGTTGAGGATCGTTGGCTGGGCAGTAATGCTTATCGATTGGTGTCGCATGCTCCATGTCCGGTATTGACCACCAGAAAAGGTATGAAATGGGAATCTCCTCATAAAGTCATTTTACCATTGGACCACAATAAGCTTACCCGGAAAATAGTTCCTGTGGTAACCGGTTTTGCCAAATTGCTCAAAGCAGAGATTGATATTCTTGCTCTTCAGCGTAAATCGAGGTGGATTCTTCCCGGTCTGAGTGATATTTATGCCAAACAGACAGAAAAATACATTAAGAGCAATACCGATTTGGAGGTTTCAGTGACTCCTTTTAAATGGGGCGGAGATGCCAAAAATATCCTTTCTCTTGCTCAGCAAAAAGGGGCTTCCGTTATTGCCATTCATCTAAGTAAGGCACTCAGTCCCTTCGACAGTGTATTCAGGCCCTTTGCCAATGAGCTGCTCAATCTTGCAGATATTCCTGTTCTGGTAGTGCCGGTAAAGGAATAAAAATTGTAACTTTGCCTGCACAAGAAGAACAGATTAAGATGAAAATAGTAGCAGGATTTATCTTTCTTTTGATTGCAATTGGGGTGAATGCTCAATTGCCAGGTGAAAATGCGGCTTACAATTCCGATGTTTTTTCCAGATTGGAGCAGGTAAGCAGTAATCAGGGAATTATTGCCATTGAACAATCGGCTCGCATGAGAGCACTTGTTAATACCCATATTGATATGAATAAAAGAGCCGGAGGAGTTGAAGGATTCCGGGTTCAGTTGTATAGTGGGGTGGGTAGCAAAGCCAGGCAGGAAGCATTGGATGCCAAAGGAAAAGTGTTGGCCGATCTTCCCGAAGAGAATGTTTTTATTGAGTACAGTGCACCATTCTGGCGCGTCAGAGTGGGGAATTTCAGACACAAACACGAAGCATTGCCGCTTCTAAACAAGTTGAAGAAGATTTTTCCGGCCTGTTATGTGGTAAAAGTTTCTGATGTTCCGTTAAGATCTTTAAAATAAAAATCAGGCCCGCTTGTAAATCAAGCGGGCTTTTCTTTTTGTAGAATATTTTTTTTGGTTCGTGTGCATGTCAGTATCAGGGGGCTGCTATTGACCATTTTTTTTTATTGAAATGAGTATGCAAAGGTTAGCTATAATTAATAGGTATAACTATTGCATGCGAGTTCCATCAGACCAATAACTTAGATGAATTATTTACTGATGAATTAAATTATGAGTGATCAGATTAAGCATGAATGTGGTATTGTTCTCATTCGGTTGTTGAAACCGCTGAGCTATTACCAGGAGAAGTATGGAACGTGGCGTTTCGGGCTAAACAAGCTGTATCTTCTGATGGAGAAACAGCATAACAGGGGGCAGGATGGTGCCGGAGTGGTGAGTTTAAAACTGAATCAGCCGGCAGGTAAGAAATATTTATCCCGTCAACGCTCCAATAAGGGCAATCCTATTCAGGAGGTCTTTTCAGACATTCACCGCAGGTTCGACAATGCTTACGATCACCATCCCGAGCTACTTAATGACCCTGTGTGGGCCAAAGAGAATCTTCCCTTTGCGGGAGAACTTTACCTGGGACACTTAAGGTACGGGACTTTCGGGAATAACAGCATTGATTACGTACATCCTGTGATGCGTGAAAACAACTGGCGTTCGAGGAATCTTGTGCTAGCCGGTAATTTTAACCTCACCAATGTGGATGAGATTTTTAAAACATTGATAGATCTGGGGCAGCATCCGAAAGATTATACGGATACAGAATCCATGCTCGAAAATGTGGGCCATTTTCTGGATGAGGAAAATCAGTTGCTTTTCAGGCAGTTTAAGAATGAGGGCTATTCCAATAAAGAAATATCCGCATTAATTGAAAAAAATCTTGATGTCCGAAAAGTATTGGAGCGTTCCAGCCGGCGGTGGGACGGAGGATATGTAATTGCCGGTCTGATAGGTCATGGTGACTCTTTTGTGATGCGGGATCCATGGGGTATCAGGCCTGCTTCTTATTATGCGAATGATGAGTTTGTGGTGGTGGCATCAGAGCGTCCTGTAATACAGACTGCCCTGAATGTCCGATCGGTGGAGGTGAATGAGCTGAAGCCCGGGCATGCATTGATCATTAAAAAAGACGGAACAGTGTCGGAAGAGCTGGTTACCGTGCCTCAGGAAAAAAAATCCTGCTCTTTTGAACGCATCTATTTTTCCCGCGGAAGCGACAGAGATATTTATACGGAACGTAAAGAATTGGGGCGTTTGCTTTCGGATAATATTCTGGAGAAAATAAATTTCGATCTGGAGAATACGGTCTTCTCTTACATCCCCAATACTGCTGAAACTGCATTTTACGGAATGATAGAGGGCATTCGTTCTCATCTGGATGTTGAGAAAACCAGAAAAATAATGGCTTTGGGTAAGGACCTGACAGAAGAAAAGGTATCGGAGATCCTGAGTCTTGAACCCCGTATAGAGAAAGTGGCCATCAAAGATGTGAAGATGCGCACTTTTATTACCGATGATAGCAGCCGCGACGATTTGGTAGCTCACGTTTACGATGTTACTTATGGTATTGTGAAGAACAAAGTGGATACCCTGGTTATTATTGATGACTCTATTGTTCGGGGGACTACGCTGAAACGAAGTATCCTCAGGATACTGGACAGGTTACATCCAAAAAAGATTATTGTTGTTTCATCTGCTCCACAGATACGTTTCCCTGACTGTTATGGTATTGATATGGCCAGGCTGAAAGATTTTTGTGCTTTTGGGGCGGCTGTCGAATTGCTTAAAGATTCCGGTCAGGAGGAAGTAATAGAGAAGGTTTACCGTCAGTGTAAGGAACAACAGAACCTTCCCAAAGAGGAGATTGTAAATTATGTAAAAGAGATTTACAGACCATTTACAGATGAGCAGATCTCTGCCAAAATTGCTGAAATGCTGACTCCATCTGATATCGATGCGGAAGTGGAAGTGGTTTATCAAACAGTCGAGAATTTGCATCGTGCCTGTGCCAACGATCGTGGTGACTGGTACTTTACCGGGAATTATCCCACTCCGGGCGGAAATAAAGTGGTAAATACCTCCTTTATTAACTTCATCGAAGGAATTAATACCAGAGCTTATTAAAAAGTTAACCTGATGATAACAAAAGGGTGAAACTGCTAATAGTTTCACCCTTTTTGCTGATGTGGATTATTGCCTTTGCTCAAGGATATTCAGACCCGTTCTGATCCAGGTGTATGCATCTTTGGGGTGATGATTGCGGTACTCATTGCTGCGTTGATGCCCGAGCCTTACAATTACTGCGTTGTGGGAGGGTATTACAAAAATGTATTGGCCCAGGATGCCTCGTGCATAAGGAATTTGTTCGCCTCCGTAATTCATTACCCACCAATGAAGTCCGTAGTATTCTACCATTTGTGCTTCTTCATTGGTAAGATACTTCGCTGGTGTTGTCATCATTTTGATATACTGATCGGAGATTAATCTTTTTCCATGAAACAGTCCCCCGTTAAGCACCAGGCTTCCAATGCGGGCAAAGTCGCGTGGGGTGCTGCTGAAGCAGCAATAGGCTTTTTCAGTGCCCTCACGGCGGTCAAGCGACCAAAGGGCCGGCACTTCTGCACCTAATGGTTCCCAAAGTTTTTTCGATGCATAATCAGCCAGTGGCATCCCGGTTGTTGCAGAAAGAATTCGTTCTAAAAACTGGGTGTCACCACTCCGGTAATTAAACATGATGCCCGGATGGTTTACTATTTTAACCTGCTTCATTGTTCCCGGTAAATCTCTTCCATAGTAGGCACGTGTTGTAATAGAGAAAGGAGAACTGTAGTGTTCATCCCAGTCGGATGCGGAACTCATGGTGAGCAGGTGCCGGATGGTCAATTGATCACTGTGGGGCCCTTTCAGCCATGGCAGGTATTTTTTTACTTTATCGTCCAAACTGCCGATATGTCCGTCCTCAATGGCACATCCAATGAGTAGCGAGACAATGCTTTTGGCCATGGAAAAAGAGTTGGAAATTGTTGTAGAATTATGTCCTTCTGAGTATTGTTCAAAAAGAAGGGAGTCATTTTTAATAATCAGGAAGCCGGTTGTCTGAAGGGTTTTCATCGAGTCCCTGACAGATTCCGGGGTTATGGTATATTGATTATAGTCGAATGTTAACGGCCAGGAGCGTGGCGTTCCGGTTTCCACTTCTCTGTTATCGAATATTTTATAGTCATCAATATCGGGAGTGAGGTATATCATTCCTTTTTGAAGGTAATCGGGAAGTAGCGTGTAAAGTGCCGTTATACCAACAATTGAAAAAATAATAATTTTGAAGGTCTTACTTTTTTTGACTTTTCCTGATTTTTTCATCTCTGGGAGTTTGCGTTTTCGGGTCTCCGGGTTTCCATTCACTTACTTTTATGTGTTTGGGAAATGCCACCGGTTTGAAAATTGATTTAGAGGCGAGTGCTCTCATGCTTTCCTGAATGCCTTCTGTGATGCTGGGATGAGGATAGAACACCCGCAAAACTTCACTCAGACTGTTCCCCTGGTTGATGAGGTGCGCCACAGCAACGATATAAGCAGAGGCCTGAGGGCCGGATGCTCTCATGCCCAAAATACGCTGTTCATCATCATTGCTAACCAGGATTTTTACAAAACCATGGGTGTTGCGCATTGCTATGGCACGGTTTACCAGTATATTGGAATAATAAACAGCTCTGTAACCAATGTTCTTTTCCTGAAGTGTTTTCTCATTTGCCCCAACGGCTGCAACCTCGGGTTTGAAAAACATCAGAGTTGACATATTGGAATAATCGGGGAGATAACAAATATTATCTGCAATGGCCTCGGCAGCCAGCCTTCCCTGAAATTCTGCTACACTGTACAATTGGGCTTGTGCGGTTACATCTCCAATGGCATAGATGTGTTTATGGCCATTGTTGTTTTCCACGCATCCGTTTTCATCAACGGGAATCAGCCCTCTTTTGTCGGGGGTAACTCCCAGTACTTCAAGACCGATGTTTTGTGTATTCGGTTCCCGGCCAATAGCAATTAGGGCAACATCAACCTCAATAACCCTGCTGTTCCCGGCATCATAATCCAATACGACTTCCAGGTGTCCGGGGTGTTCCCGAATGCATCTTAGCTGTGCCGTATGATGCACAATAACTCCGTTTTTCTCCAGATTATCGGATACAAACTCACTTACATCATCATCTTCATAAGGAAGCACCCGGTTCGACCGGTCAAGAAGGTGTACCTGTGTCTGGTTGAAATTAGAAAAGATGGTCGCAAACTCACATCCGATAATTCCTGACCCAATAATGAGCAAACGGCCGGGGAATTTTGATAAGGAGAGAATATTGTCGGAAGTTATGATTCTTTTTCCGTCGGTTTTAATTCCGGGAAGCCTGCGGGGATGAGCTCCTGTGGCGATGATGAAATGTTCACCCTGAATCGTAAGCATTTTTCCCTGGTCATCGACTTCTATCGTATGAGCATCTTTAAATTTGGCATATCCGGTAATCAGACTGATAGTGCCCTTGTGGGATACATTGGCAAAAGTTTCGATCTGACTGCGCATCTGGTATTGTTTCTCACGGGCAGCTTCCAAAATGGTGTTTCGTACCAGATTGTAATCAACGCTTAATGCACTGGCCCGGTATCCACGGTCAACACGTGCTGCCACAGAATAATCCATGCTTAGTTCATACATGGTTTTGGAAGTCAATACACCATTGATGACGCCGGCTCCACCGATGTGACTTTTTTCGATGATACAAACTTTTTTTCCAAAGTCGGTGGCCCTGTTTGCGGCAGCGAACCCTCCCGGACCGCTTCCTATCACAACAACATCAAAAGTATATTGGTCGGTAGCTTTTGTCATGCCTGCAGATTTACATGAGAGATAATATTATGCAATGCCCAACTGCTCTATTAAATTATTGATTCGGGCACTATCGCTTTTTATTGGTCCTCATTTTTTTCGTCGGGGTTGTAGGTATGAACGTGGCGACTTATCTTGGCCTGATAAAGTTCTTTAATGGTAATGATAATTCCGGTTTCTTCCACGCCTCCGAAGCGCTCATTTACCGATGTTCCAAACGTGCGCATGGAGGGAGATAAGTTCATGTATGCATTGATCAGGGGAGGAATGTTTTCTCCCAGTTCTCGAACTGTTTTGCTGAGGGTTTTGTAGTCAGCAGCAAATGACTCTCCCGAAAAGATTTCCTGAACTTCACTTTCAGTCAGCGCTGAACTTACAGGGTTATGGGGATATACAAGCTTATCCGGATCGTTGAAATATTTATCCATGAATGCTCTGATGAGGCTACGTGCTTTAAGGTTGCTGTGGGCGTACATGGTAACCTTTCCAAAGAAATATTCCATGTCAGGATAATTGATGATCAATGACCCCAGTCCATCCCATAAATTGTCTAAAGCATACAGACTTTTTGCCCCCATTTTACTTGATTGATACTGAGGTTGAACAAAAGATCGTCCGAGTTCAATGGTCTTTGGGAGGTATTCTTTAATAAACTGTTCTGAGAAATGAAACATCCGGGCCGTTGCCAGGTGAATCTTTCCTTCTGCATCCGGCTTCAGGGTTTCACCCATGATGTAACGGTATCCTCCCAGAATTTCTCTGGCTTTGGGATCCCATACAATCAACTGATGGTACGGGTTATCACCGATGTCGTAATCGTCCACATCACAATCTTTTCCGGTTCCGCCACCTGCGGCTCTGAATGATTCCTCACGAAGACGCCCCACTTCACGCATCAGAGATGGTGCGTCATTGGCGGTGAAATCATAAATCTTATTCTCACCTTTGTTGGTGAAACGTACAAAACGTTCACGGGTGAGTTCTGCTTCCAGGTCTTCCCGTGGTACGGGAGGGATGATTGGCTTTTCAGAATTCATTAGCTTATTATTGGTTCAATTTTGGAACTTTCTTTTTTGTTTGGCAACACTGCCGGTACCTTTCTTTAGTAAGGATTAACCGGATAGTTGCTTCTTTGGGAAGAGGGTTTTTACAAAATTAATGGTTTTTTGCAAGCTCATAGCTTTTTTCCTTTATTTTAATGGCCCATTGTTCAGGTGTGCCCTGCTCTTTAATGCTTTCCCAGGCAATGGGTTTCCCAAACCGGATGGTCAGATTTTCACCTTTTTGTTTAAACATCTCATCCGGAAGATACAGCATTTCAATGTTGGCTTTTATGCCAAGCCTTTTTCTGATGTTGGCCAGCCGGTAAAAGAAATTGGTGTTTTTTCCCGAAATATGAACGGGTACAATGTCCCTCTGGTGTTGAATCGCTTTGCGCACAAAATTCTTTTTCCATTCCAGATCTCTGATTACTCCTTTTTGCTTTCGGCTGACCAAACCCGCAGGAAACATCAATACCTGACTGTCGGATTTGTAAGCTTCTTCAATCAGCCGGGCCGCTTCGCGTGAGTGCCCTCCGTGTTTGTTGATGGGTACGAAAATATTGTTTAAGGGTTTTAGATTAAGTAAAATATCGTTGACCGGAAATTTTAGATCAGGAAACCTGCGACTTGCCGCTACCAGAAATGCAATTCCGTCAAGTCCCCCCAATGGATGGTTGCTGGCAAATAAATAACGACCCTTTTCGGGAATGTTCTCCAGGCCAGAGACTTCATAACTGGCACCAAATAAGTTGGTCAAAATGGATTGAGCAAATTCTGCTCCCTTCAAATGGTTCTCTCGTGCCAGAAATTCATTGATCTCTTCCTGATGAATGATTCGTTTCAGATACCGGAAAATAAAAGAAGGAATGATCTTAAACAATGAAGGGTTCTTGGTTTCAAAAACCTTTTCAACATCAATTAGTTTGGAGTCGTTGTTGAGATTGTTCGTTTCCACCTGAATAAAATTTTATGAATAAAAGCAGGTTAACCTGGTTTATTGACTTCGTCGATTTTCGATTCATGAGTTTTCGCTATGAAATGTTCAATTGCCAATAAATACTGGCACCCGTAAAGAAAATTGATGGAGGGAATAGTGAATTATTTTCAAATCAATTTTATTGAGGACGCATGTATTTAGCAGCAATTGAACATTGTAATCGATAATTTATGAATAATCCAGGGTAAATCCTTTTGAGGGCAATATTACAAAAAAAAAATCAGGTTGTGGAAATCCCCGTTCTGCAACGTCAGACGATCTTTTTGTCAAAAAAATGCAATAAAGTGGTGCGAAGTGGTTGATTGTGGTTTAAAAAAATTGTAGTTTTACGAAAATATTACCCAAACTGTAATGTTCACATTTATAGGAGATTTTGAGTGCAAAACCGATGCAAAAGGTCGCGTCGTTTTTCCTTCCGCTTTTAAAAAGGTGTTGGGAGAGGACGATTTGCGCCTTGTTGTGCGCAAAGATCTCTTTGAGCCATGTCTTCATATTTATCCGTATTCGGTTTGGGAGGAGAAGTTAGAAGATATTCGGAAAAGGATAAATCCGTACAATCGTGAACATTCCAAATTTTTAAGGCAGTTTTTCAGAGGATCGGCTGAGGTTTCGTTGGACGGAAATGGTCGCTTTTTGATTCCGAAACGGTTGACCGAACAGATTGGAGTAGAGCGGGAAATTGTTTTGCTGGGGGTGGATCAATATATTGAAGTATGGAGCAGAGAGCTTTACGACCAGGGTTTAATGCCTGCGGAAAGTTTGGGTAATCTTGCGGAGAAAATTTTAGGTGAATTTCCGTCTCAGGAAAAAGAATAGGTGATATTTTTGCAGAATAAAGGAGGATAATGACAAAAGAATACCACATTCCGGTTTTATTGGATACTTCCATTGAAGGGCTGAATATCCAGCCCGGTGGGATTTACGTGGATCTTACATTTGGCGGGGGCGGTCACAGTCGTGAGATTTTAAAACACCTGGGGCGTGAAGGGCGTCTGATTGCATTTGATCAGGATGCGGATGCATGGGAGAATGCTCCGGAAGATGATCGGTTTACTTTGGTGAAGCACAATTTTCGCTATCTGCAACACTTTCTGGATTACCTTGGTATTGAGAAAGTAGATGGTGTTTTAGGGGACCTGGGGGTTTCGTCTCACCACTTTGATTCACCCGAGAGGGGGTTTTCATTTAGGTTCGACGGGGCACTGGATATGCGAATGGGACCCGGGATTGAGTTGACGGCTGCTGACATAATAAATGGGTATTCCGAAAATCAATTATTTTCGATTTTTAAGCTTTACGGAGAGGTTCCTTCGTGCGGCAAACTTGTCAGAGCTATTTTAGCTGAGCGAAACAATAAGCCTTTCAGGTCAACTGCTGATCTTAGAAACCTCGCACAAACAGTTGCCCCGAAGAAGGATGTCAATAAATTTCTGGCACAAGTTTTTCAGGCGCTGAGGATTGAAGTCAACCGGGAGATGGAAGTTCTTGAAGAGGTGTTGATGCAAATGCCCAGTGTGATAAAGCCTGAGGGACGTTTGGTGGTTATAGCCTATCATTCACTGGAGGATAGGATGGTTAAAAACTTTATTCGCTCGGGGAACTTTGCCAAATCTCAGGCCGATACAGATTTGTATGGTAATCGGGATGTTCCTTTTAAGGCTGTTACACGAAAGGCGGTACAGGCTGGTGATGAAGAGGTGAAAGAAAATCCGAGAGCGAGAAGTGCCAAATTAAGAATTGCTGAGAAGCTATGAAGTTGTTTAAGTTTCTACAGAAAAAGAGCAAGACAGGGGAGACTGACTTTCTCCCGGGCAAGGAAGAGTTCAGAGAACTGAAAGGAATTTCCTTTAAAGAGTTTTTGTACGGACGGTTCCTGGCAGGTAAAAGTGTCGGACAACATTGGGGCTTTTTGGCCTTTTTGGTCTTTTTGGGAGTTTTGTACATCGGAAACAGATACCAGATGGAGCATCTGCTGGACAGGCAGGCGGAGTTGTTGCAGGAGATTAAAGAATTAAAATATGAGGCCATTACCACTTCGTCCGAGTTGATGAATATGAGTAAGCAAAGTGAAGTGATGGAGCGGGTAAACAGGGCCGGCATTGAACTGGAAGTGCTGAAGACGCCTCCCCGAAAGCTGGAGGTGGAAGAACTGGATTAAAAAATTAAAAAGAATATTTGGGGAAATTATCAGGTTGGGGAATATGAGCATCAAACAAAAAATACTTTTCAGGCTGTCTGCCATCTACTTTGTGTTTGGCGCTTTAGTGCTGTGGATTTTGTTTGAAGTTTTTAGTCTGAAGGTTTTTGAGGCTTCGCATTGGGAGGAGAAAGCAAAAACGCTGGAAAGCAGCAGTATTGTAATAGAAGCCAACCGTGGTAACATCCTGGATCAAAATGGGCGGAAAATTTCTCTCTCTGTTCCCAGCTACCGTATTTATATGGATCTGCATGCTCACGGGCTGACATCTGAGTTGTTTACTTCAAAAATTGATAGTCTGGCCTTAAGTTTGTCCCGTTTCTTCGGTGATAAAAGTGCTTCTGCCTATAAGCGTGATCTGGTGGAGGCCAGACGCAACGGTTCTCGTTATTATCTGGTCCATCCCCGCAAAATTTCTTATCTGGAACTTCAGAAAGTAAAGGAATTTCCAATTTTCAGACAGGGAAAAAACACAGGTGGTTTTATTCCCAGACAGTATGATGAACGACGTCATCCGTTTGGTTCTCTGGCTTCCCGGACCATTGGTAAACTTTATGGAGAAAAAAATAAAGGAGGCATGGTAGGTCTGGAACGAGCCTACGATAATGTACTGAGGGGAACCAACGGTCTTAGTACATGGAAACGCATTGCAGGTAGCTGGATACCTGAGGAGGATATTCCTCCCATGGATGGAAAAGATATCATAACCACCCTGGACATCGGATTGCAGGACGTGGCTGAACAATCACTTCGGGAACAGCTTGAGATGCATGATGCAGATCATGGCGTGGCGATTCTGATGGAGGTGGAAACCGGTGCTGTAAAAGCAATGGTGAATTTATACCGAAGTCGGCCGGGGATTTATATTGAGGATCATTTCAACTATGCCATTGGGGAGGCTGTTGAGCCGGGATCTACCTTTAAACTGGCATCCATGATTGCCGCCCTCGAAGATGGTGTGGTTCGATTGACCGATTCGGTGGATACCGGAAATGGGGCCTATGCTTATTATGACCGGATTATGCGGGACAGCCATCATGGCGGCTTTGGGAAAATAACTGTCCGGGAATCGTTTGAAAAGTCTTCAAATATTGGTATCTCAAGAATAATTTTTGAAAACTACCGGAACAATCCACAACGATTTGTGGACCGGCTTTATGCGATGGGACTGAATGAGCCGCTGGGCGTTGAAATTAAAGGTGAAGGAAGTCCTGTGATAAAATATCCCGGGGATAAATCATGGTCGGGCGTCACCTTGCCCTGGATGTCCATAGGATATGAAGTGAAGCAGACGCCTTTACAAACGCTTGCTTTTTATAACGCGGTGGCCAACAATGGCAAACTTGTCCGGCCCAAATTTGTGAAGGCCATCAGTCAGCACGGGGAAGTATTGCGAGAATTTGATACTGAAGTCCTGAACCCGGCTATTTGTTCTGTTGCTACCCTGGAAAAGGTACAGGACTTATTAGAAGGGGTTGTGGAGAGAGGTACCGCCACCAATATCAGAAATGAAACTTATAAGATTGCCGGAAAAACCGGTACGGCACAGCTTGCTAAGGGCGCTTCGGGATACAAAGGTGAAGGTGGAGTTGAATATCTGGCTTCGTTTGTGGGATATTTCCCTGCCGACAGGCCGATGTACTCTTGTATTGTTGCGGTGAACAGCCCATCCAACAATGTTTATTATGGCAATGTGGTGGCCGGAAGAGTTTTCCGGGAGATTGCCGACCGCGTATATGCCTTAAGTTATAACAAACTGGAAGATAATTATTATACAAAAAAGGTGGAAGAGGGCGTCTATCCCTGGTCCAAGGGAGGAACTGTTCAGGATTTGTCAGTTATCTTTGAAGAGATGAGGTTTCCCGGAATCAATCAGGAACTGAATACCGAATGGGTCTCTACTCGTGCCAAAGAACATACAGTAGAGTGGGTGCCTAAAAATATTCCTTTGTCTGTTGTGCCTCTGGTTAAAGGCATGGGAGCCAAAGATGCGGTAGCCTTACTCGAAAACAGAGGGCTTAAAGTAGCCATCTCGGGGTATGGTAAGGTGGTGAATCAATCTATCCCCGACGGGCACCCCGTTGAGGGTGGGGAAACGATAACTATTTATCTTGAATAAAGCAGGTTGGACTGCACTTATAAATAAAGAAGGAATTTTATGCAGAAGAGACTTTCAGATATAATAAAAGGGGTCGAAATTAAAGAGAGAATCGGAGGTGCTGATCCCTTAATTGCCGATCTTACATTCGACTCCAGAAATGTGGAACAGCATTCGCTCTTTTTTGCGCTCCGGGGAAGCCTTGCTGATGGTCACGCTTTTATAGATAAAGCCATTGCTTCAGGAGCCCTCGTGGTGGTTTGTGAGGAATTTCAGGGAGGCAGTCATCCCAATGTGGTATTTCTCAAAGTAAAGGATACGCATCAGGCAATGGCCTTCATGGCACGTAATTTCTTCGATGCTCCTTCTGAAAAATTAAAATTGGTCGGTGTTACGGGAACAAATGGCAAGACCACCATAGCAACGTTGCTCTATCATACTGCCAGATTGTTGGGGTATAAAGCCGGACTTTGTTCTACTATGGCCAATTATGTGGACGGTTTGATGCTGGAAACAAGACTTACCACTCCCGATTCGGTAACGCTGAACCGGCTTATGCATCAAATGGTGGAAGCTGGTTGCGATTATTGTTTCATGGAAGTCAGTTCGCATGCTGTTCATCAGGGACGCGTTACAGGCCTTGAGTTTAAAGGGGGTGTATTTACCAATATTACTCACGATCACCTGGATTATCACAAAACCTTTGACGAATACATCCGGGTCAAAAAAATGTTTTTCGATGGTTTGTTATCATCTTCGTTTGCACTCACCAATTTGGATGATAAAAACGGTCGCGTGATGCTTCAGAATACCAAAGCGGATGCTAAAACATATTCGTTGCGGGAGGTAGCAACTTACAGAGCCCGCATTATGGAAGGGGTTTTTGAGGGAATGCAACTGTTGATGGATGGACATGAATTCTGGACTCCTTTTATCGGGAAGTTCAATGCTTCCAACCTGCTGGCAGTTTACGGAGCCGGAAGAGAACTTGGATGGCCTAAGGATGAGTTGCTGGTGGCTATGAGTCGGCTGAAACCGGTGGGAGGAAGGTTCGAAACCGTGCGATCGGAGAATGGAATTACCGGAGTGGTGGATTATGCGCACACGCCGGATGCTTTAAAGAATGTACTGGAAGCCATTAACAATATCCGGACTCCTGAACAATCGCTGATTACCGTGGTTGGTGCCGGAGGGAACCGCGATGCTGCCAAAAGACCTGTCATGGCCGCAGAGGCAGTGAAGCAGAGTTCTAAAGTGATACTGACCTCCGATAATCCAAGGGACGAGGAACCCCAGTCAATTGTTGACCAAATGATGGAAGGGGTAAAGTTTGAAGATAAATACAAAGTGCTGACCATTATCGACCGTAAAGAAGCCATCCGCACAGCCTGTAGTATTGCCCGTCCGGGAGATATTGTGCTGGTTGCCGGTAAGGGGCATGAAACTTATCAGGAGGTGAAAGGGCAAAGGTCACATTTCGACGACAGAGAAATTATAAGAGCGTTTTTTGAACAACAACAGTAGCTATGCTTTTTTCTTTATATCAATATCTTGAATCAATTGATTTTCCCGGTGCCGGGATGTTTCAATACATCTCCTTTCGCTCGGGAATGGCTATCATTTTTGCCCTTTTGATGAGTACTATTTTCGGGAAACTGATTATCCGAAAACTTCAGCGGCAACAAATTGGGGAGGTCGTTCGTGATCTGGGTCTGGAGGGACAATATCAGAAAAAAGGAACGCCCACTATGGGAGGTCTCATCATTATAACTGCCATCCTGGTTCCTGTATTATTGTTTGGGAAACTTGACAATGTATATGTGCTTTTGATGATTACCACCACCATTTGGCTGGGGATTATCGGGTTTTTGGACGATTATATCAAAGTTTTTAAAAAGAACAAGGAAGGTCTTGCCGGAAGATTTAAAATCATCGGACAGGTTGGCCTGGGATTGATTGTTGGACTTACCCTCTATTTCAGCGATGATGTGGTGGTAAGAATGGAATCTCCCGGAGATGCTGAAACACGTCAGGTAACTACGGAAGTGGTTGTGGAAGCACCCCAAACAAAATATGTTAAAGCCCCCATCACCAATGTTCCGTTTTTTAAGGAAAACAGGTTTAATTATGAGTCCGTGCTCTGGTTTATAGGAGAGAAAGCACCTTACTGGGGATGGATTGTTTTTGTTTTTGCAGTAATATTTATTACCACTGCAGTTTCCAATGGGGCCAACATTACAGATGGACTGGATGGCCTGGCTACGGGCACATCGGCCATTATTGGTACAACGCTTGGTATTCTGGCTTATGTTTCCAGTAATACCATTTATGCCGATTATCTGAATATTATGTATGTGCCCCATTCCGAGGAGTTGGTGGTGTTTATGAGTGCTTTTATCGGGGCAACCGTTGGTTTTTTGTGGTATAACTCATTTCCGGCTCAGGTATTTATGGGCGACACAGGAAGTCTTACCATAGGCGGTATTATTGCAGTATTTGCAGTGCTTATCAGGATGGAATTGCTGATTCCTATTCTTTGTGGCATATTTCTGGTGGAAAATCTTTCTGTGATGATTCAGGTTTCATGGTTTAAATATACAAAGAAACGTTTTGGAGCGGGACGGCGGATTTTCCGAATGTCTCCGCTGCATCATCATTATCAGCTCAAAGGGTATTCGGAATCTAAGATTGTTACCCGTTTTTGGATAGTGGGAATAATCCTGGCCGTATTGACTATTGTAACTTTGAAAATCAGATAAGGCATGGATAAGGAGCTTATTGTTCTTGGAGCCGGGGAAAGCGGAACCGGTGCCGCCCTTTTAGCGAAGGCGAAAGGGTTTTCTGTGTTTGTTTCTGATTGTGGAAAAATAAAACCTCAGCATCAGGCTGAACTTGAACATGCGGGGATTGATTTTGAGAGCGGGAAGCATTCCGAACAACGGATACTGAATGCTCTGGAAGTGGTGAAAAGTCCCGGGATTCCGGATCATTCACCTTTGATAAAAGCTTTGCATCAACAGGGAATCCCCGTGATTTCGGAGATTGAATTCGCAGGTCGCTATTCCAACGCAAAAATGGTTGGGGTAACGGGTAGCAATGGAAAAACCACCACTGCAATGTGGATCTTTCATCTAATGAAAAAGAGCGGGCTAAATGTGGTGCTGGCCGGGAATGTGGGGAACAGCATGGCACGTGAATTATTGGAGAAAGATCCCGATATTTTTGTGCTCGAACTGAGTAGTTTTCAGCTCGATGGCATGAAGGACTTTAAATGTCATACCGCTATTATTACCAATATTACGCCCGACCATCTGGATAGGTACGATTACAAGTTTGAGAACTATGTGGATGCAAAGTTTCGCATATTGAATAACCATACCAATGATGAAATCTTCATCTTCAATGCCCACGATAAAGAGATTATGGTGCGCCTGAAGATGATGAAATATCCGGGACACCGCTGTCCATTTGCTTTTGATGATGTTTATGGAGAGGGAGCCTGTGTGGATGGTGAAAAAGTAGTGTTTAATACACCGCGTCACCATTTCAGCATTCCTGTTGTGGATATTGCTCTTCCGGGAAAGCACAACCTGAGCAATGCAATGGCTGCTTCGTTGGCAGCATTGAGAATGGGGGCATCAGAAGAGGCGGTAAAAGAGGGACTAACAGATTTCCCGTCAGTGGCACACCGACTGGAGAGTGTGGCAGAGTTGAACGGTGTGCTTTACATCAACGACAGTAAAGCCACCAATATAGATAGTTCCTGGTATGCGTTGGAAAGCATGGAACGACCTGTAATCTGGATTGCCGGGGGTACCGATAAGGGGAATGATTATTCCGAATTGGAAGAGCTGGCCATTCAGAAGGTTAAGCATCTTATTTGTCTTGGAGTGGATAACCGCAAGCTGCTGGCTGTTTTCGGGAATAAACTTCCGGTTGTGACAGAGGCGAACTCTATGTCGCAGGCCGTAGAGCAGGCGGTGGATGCTGCCCGTTCAGGAGACGTTGTACTGTTGTCTCCGGCATGTGCCAGTTTTGATTTGTTTGATAATTATGTCCATCGGGGCGATATGTTTAAGGCGGAGGTGAAAAAGCATGAAGGTTGATGAGTAGTTTTGTTCGAAAATATATCAAAGGAGACCAGACCATCTGGGTCATTGTGGTTTTTCTTGCACTTGTGTCCCTGCTTACGGTATATAGTGCCACAGGGAGTCTTGCGTATAAAACACAGGGAGGGAACACTACTTATTTCATGTTTAAACAGCTTACATTCCTTCTAATGGGCATTGGGGTGATAGTCGTGGTGCATCATATCCCTTACAAGTATTTTGTCATATTTAGTGTTCCGGCTCTTTACATCTCTATTGCTATGCTTGGGTTGACATTGGTGTCGGGGCAGAACCTCAACGAAGCAAGTCGCTGGTTTACGGTACCGGGCATCGGCATCTCTTTTCAGCCTTCTGAAATGGCTAAACTTGCACTGATTGTTTATGTGGCCCGGGTTCTGGCGCAACATCAACGTGATGATGGACCCACGGAGGGCGCATTTTGGCCCATAATGATTCATGCCGGAATTGTTTGTTTGCTGATTTTTCCGGAAAACCTCTCCACCTCTGTCTTATTGGCCGGAGTAGTGATGTTGATGATGTTTTTGGGGCGGGTGCCATTCAAGTACTTGTTTTTTACCGGATTTACCGGTTTGGCCATAGTCTCTTTGGTGCTGATATTGGCAATGAATGACGTAGTGTTGATAGATCGCGCCGAAACATGGGCTGCCAGGGTTGAGCGTTTTATGGAAGATGAAAATCAGGAGGATGAATATGGCAGTGATTATCAGCTTACCCAGTCAAAAATAGCAATTGCTACCGGAGGAATGATCGGTAAGGGACCGGGAAACAGTGAACAACGCAACTTTTTGCCACACCCCTACAGCGATTTTATTTTTGCCATTATTGCCGAGGAGTTTGGGTTTTTTGGAGCTGTAGCCGTTGTGATTGCCTATTTCTTTTTGTTGGGGCGTATTGGAGTTATTGTAAATTCCAGTAAAAGGACTTTTCCTGCATTTATGGTGCTTGGCCTTGGATTGATGTTGGTGATTCAGGCCTTTGTGAATATGGGAGTGTCCGTGGGCATCTTTCCTGTGACAGGACAACCGCTGCCTTTGGTAAGTATGGGGGGAACTTCTATTCTGTTTACCTGTTTTGGGCTTGGAGCTATTTTGACTGTCAGCAGGTACAACCAACAGGAAAAAGCCAGAGAGAAGGCAGCCGAAGCACGTTTGGCAAAGACTGAGCAGGAGAATTGAAAATAAAAAATGTTTGAAGTGGACAATAATATCAAAATAATTATCAGCGGTGGTGGTACGGGAGGTCATATCTTTCCGGCTATTGCTATTGCTGATGCTGTAAAGAAACGGAATCCTGATGTTGAAATATTGTTTGTGGGAGCGCTCGGAAAGATGGAGATGGAGAAGGTTCCTGCTGCTGGTTACAAAATAGTGGGTTTGCCGGTGGCAGGTTTTCAAAGAAGACTGACTTTAAAGAATGTGACTTTCTTTTTTAAGCTGGCCGCCAGTTTGTGGAAAGCCAGAAGTGTTGTTCGTTCTTTCAACCCTGATGTGGCTGTGGGTGTGGGAGGCTATGCCAGCGGCCCTGTGCTTAAGGCTGCTTCTGCTGCAGGAATTCCGACCTTGTTGCAGGAACAGAACAGCTATCCGGGGGTAACCAATAAGATTCTTGCAAAAAAGGCCAAACGTATTTGTGTGGCTTATCCCAATATGGAACGTTTCTTTCCGCCATCCAGAATCGTCCTGACTGGCAACCCGGTAAGGCAGAATCTGCTTCGAAATGTGGATAAAGCTTCTGCGTATCGTGAGTTTGGTTTGGACAACCGAAAGAAAACCATCTTGATAATCGGAGGGTCATTGGGAGCCGGCAGCATCAACAACGGGGTTTTACATGCCATTGATTCATTAAAACAGCAGGATCAGATACAATTGTTGTGGCAGTGCGGCCCCTATTATTATGAAAAACTGGAAAAAGAAATTGGTGAAAACGCCGGAGACTCTATCAAGCTGGTTCCATTCATCAGTCAGATGGATATGGCTTATGCCATGGCAGACGTGGTGGTGTCCAGAGCAGGTGCCGGTACCATAAGCGAGTTGGCTTTGCTTGGAAAAGCAGCCATCCTGATTCCTTCACCTAATGTTTCGGAAGATCATCAGACAAAGAATGCCATGTCATTGGTTAAGGAGGGAGCTGCCCTGATGGTTGCTGATCGTGAAACAAGTGAAAAGCTGATCCCGGATGCTTTGGAATTGTTGAAGAATGATGAACAAAGAAAGCGTCTGGAGGAGAAAATTAAATTATTTGCACATATCAATTCTGCCGACCAGATTGCAGAAGAGGTCGAAAAGATTATTCGAAACAGAGATTAAACAGGCGAATGGCACAACTGGATAAATATAAAAAAGTCTTTTTTGTCGGTATTGGAGGTATCGGAATGAGTGCGCTTGCTCGCTTTTTTCATACCTCGGGGTATTTGGTTGCGGGGTATGACCGGGTGGCCGGCCCTGTAACAGAGGCTTTGTCACGTGAAGGAATCCTGGTGTTTTTTGATGCTTCTGAGCAGGTAATCCCTGCCGACTTTGTTTCTGCTGAAGATACGCTGGTAGTATATACTCCTGCGGTTCCGGAAACTCAAAGTCAGCTGGTATGGTTCCGAAAGGAGGGGTTTGATGTGTTTAAGCGTTCCAGAGTGCTGGGGATGGTTACCGAAAGTCTGAATGCTGTTTGTGTGGCCGGAACACATGGGAAGACAACTGTTTCTACCATTACGGCTTTCCTTTTTCATAACAGCAGTTTGAAGATAAATGCTTTCCTGGGGGGTATATCGAAAAATTTCGGAACCAATTTTATTGGTAGTAAGGATGCTGATTTTGTAGTTCTTGAAGCTGATGAGTTTGATCGTTCCTTCTGGCAGCTGACGCCTTATGCTGCCCTGATAACTTCAATGGATGCCGATCATCTGGATATATACGGAAGCATCGATGAAGTAAAAGCGGGATTTGATGGTTTTGCTCAAAGAATTAAAAGCAATGGATGGCTGGTTTTAAAAGCAGGTCTGCCGGTTCCCGAAGGACTTGCCGATAATGTAGAGGTTATTTCTTACTCCATCACCAGAGATGCTTCCTACCAGGCAATTAATATAAAGGAAGAAGGTGATGGGTTTACTTTTGATGTGGAAACACCTTCGGGGCGACTGAATAATTTTCGTCTGACCATTCCGGGACTGATCAATGTGGAAAATGCTCTTGGGGCCATTACATTGAGTTTACTTTGCGGTGTTACGGAAGACGAAATACGGAAAGGATTGCCTCAGTTCAGTGGTATTGCACGTCGTTTTGATGTGGTTTTTCGCAATGCAGGCAGGTTTGTCTATATTGATGATTATGCACATCATCCCGAAGAGATCAGGGCCACATTGAAGAGTGTACGCTCAGCGTATCCTCAATGTCGAATTACCGGAGTGTTTCAACCGCATTTGTATTCAAGAACCCGTGATTTTGCTGATGGATTTGCTGAAACTCTTGCCGGGGGACTGGATGATGTTATTTTATTGCCGGTTTATCCGGCACGTGAAGAACCTATTCCGGGGATCTCAAGTGAACTGATTCTTGAAAAAATTTCAGGAACGAAGGTGTGCTTATCGTCCAAAGAGGATCTTCTGGAAAATATTGAAAGGTTAAATCCTGAAGTGTTGGTGACTATGGGAGCAGGAGATATTGACCGGTTGGTGCCGGTAATCCGAAAATGGGCTGAAGAAACTAAAGGATGAAGCGATTAAGGAAAATATTACTTTGGGCTTTGTTATTGCTCTATTTCCCGATAATGTTAAGTTTTGTCGGTGAACACACGGATGGCGTGGTTTGTCGTGATGTCGTGGTTACCGTGCTCGATAGTGCCGATACCCGCTTTGTAACCGGTACGGAAATCAGAGAGGCCGTACTTGGGAAATATAAAAATACATTGGGTAAGGAGTTGAATTCGGTTTCCATGTTCGAGATTGAAAACTTTATTAAGAAACATCCGGCCATTAAAACCTGTGAGGTTTATCAAACCATCGGAGGATATCTTCGGGTTGATCTGGAACAACACTTACCGTTGATTCGTGTGTTTGAAAATACCCGAACCTATTATATTGATGAGGACGGGCAGGAGATGCCTGTTTTTGATAATTTTTCTGCTCGTGTGCTGGTGGTGAGTGGTGAGCTGGATGGCAAAATGGATGATTTATTGAAGCTGGCAAGGATTTTTAGAAATGATCCTTTCTGGAATGCCCAGATAGAACAGGTTTATGTAAAAAGAAATGGTGATTTTGTTATGGTTCCACGCGTTGGTGATCACCTGATTTTATTAGGCCCGCCCGAACGTGTGGAAGAGAAACTCAGAAACCTGAGAGCCCTCTATAAACAGGGGTTATCGCCCCGTGAGTGGAATAATTATCAGGTTATAAATTTGAAATTTAAAGGACAGGTTCTTTGCTCTAAAAAACGAAATATATGAGTCAGGATATGAATTTAATAGCAGCTGTTGACATCGGTTCCGCAAAAGTGGCTGCCGCTGTCGGACGAAAACACCCCGATGGACAAGTTGAAATCCTTGGTTTGGAGAGTGTTAGATGTGATGGAATGAAACGCGGAGTGGTGTTTAATGTGGAGGAAATTGTGAACGCCGTAAAAATGGTGGTTTCTGCACTTGAACAACGTTTGAATATCAAGCTGATTGATGTGTTTGTCAGTGTTTCAGGATTTAATGTCCGTGCCACCGGAAACAGTTGTTACCGCTTTATAAAGCAGGATGAACTCATCAAAAGCTTCGATTTGGAGCAACTATTGCAGGATAGTTACCGTATTGTTCTGCAACCTGATGAAAAAATTCTGCATGTGGTTCCTCAGGACTATGCCGTTGATAATGAAAGGGGCGTGAAGAAACCAATCGGGTACTCCGGCCAGAAACTTGAAGGGAATTTTCATGTGGTGATTGGGACCCAGTCTGATGTGCGAAAAATAGAAAAATGTATTGAAAAGGCAGGTTTGCGTCTGAACGGACTTGTATTTACACCCCTGGCATCTGCTGAAGCTGTTCTGTCTGACGAGGAGAAGGAAGCTGGTGTGGTGATGGTGGATATTGGTGCAGGAACCACTGATCTGGCCCTTTTTCAGGATGATGTGCTGAGATATTCTGCTGTTATTCCTTTTGGTGGAAATGTGGTTACCAATGATATTAAAGAAGGATGTGGTGTGTTGCAAAAACATGCCGAGAAGATGAAGATCCAGTTTGGATCTGCTTTGGGAACCATGGCGCGTGAGGATGCCGTGGTTACTATTCCCGGTATTTCGGGATGGGAACCTAAGGAAATTGCGTTTAAAAGTCTGGCTTGCATTATTCAGGCCCGAATGGAGGAAATCGTTGAGTTGATTGAGCATCATATCGAACGATCCGGATATTTCGAGAAGCTTGGAGCCGGTATTGTTTTCACCGGGGGTGGATCAATGTTGAAACACCTGGTGGAACTTACTAAGCTGAAAACCGGCTTCGATGCAAGGGTGGGGGCTGTTTCCAGAGCTCGTTCCACAGAAGAAGAGGAACTGTTGAGAATGCCTTCTTTTGCTACAGCTGCCGGATTGTTGATTTCTGCCGGGAAGTATCCGGGCAGTGTCATTACCCGAGAACAGCAGCTTTTTGAGGATGTGGAGAAGGAAGAACCACCTACTTCTAAATCGGAACGCAAAAAGAACAATGCAACAAAAAGTAAAAAACCAAAGCGAGATAAATTGGAGTATATTACCGGGGATTTGTTCAGCCGACTTGCCGGTATGTTTGAGGAGAAAGATACGGAAATGTAATTCCAGTACATAAGGAGGTTATTATGAGTGAAGATTTGATGAATTTCGATATCCCGGGGAATCCCAATTCCATCATTAAAGTGATTGGTGTGGGTGGTGGTGGCAGCAATGCTGTTAACTACATGTACGGACAGGGCATAAAAGACGTAAGCTTTGTGGTTTGTAATACAGATGCTCAGGCGCTTTCGAATAGTCCCGTGCCTGTGAAAATTCAACTGGGAGAATCGCTCACTGAAGGGAGGGGAGCCGGGAATAAACCGTTGAAGGGCCGTGAAGCGGCTATTGAGAGTCTGGAAAATATACAGCAGGTGTTGGCAGATAATACCAAGATGGCCTTTATTACTGCCGGAATGGGAGGAGGAACGGGTACAGGAGCTGCTCCCATAATTGCCAAAGCCGCCCGAGATATGGGGATTCTCACTGTGGGCATAGTAACCATTCCTTTTAAGTTTGAAGGACGAATTCGTATTGAACAGGCCCTTGAGGGGGTTGCAGAAATGGAAAAACATGTGGACTCACTGTTGATTATTAACAATGAGAAACTGAGAGATATGTACGGCGACCTGAAACTGAGCAATGCCTTCTCACGTGCCGACAACGTGCTGTCAACGGCGGCCAAAGGAATTGCCGAAATTATTACGGTGCATGGCTACATCAACGTGGACTTCGCAGATGTGGAGACTGTAATGAAAGATAGTGGGGTGGCCATCATGGGCTCCGCAACGGCCGATGGTGACGAACGGGCCATTGATGCAATCCAGGCCGCATTGGAATCTCCATTGCTTAATAACAACGATATCAAAGGCGCGAAAAATATTTTGCTTAATATTACTTCGGGGGTGGATGAAATTACCATGGACGAAGTGTTTGAGATAACAGATTATGTTCAGGGACGTGTGGGGGCTACCGCATCTATTATATGGGGCTCAGGAACCGATGAGCTACTGGAAAGCGAAGTAGGTGTTACCATCATCGCTACAGGGTTTGCATCGGGACATATTATAAAAAATGATCAGGAGAAACCGGTAAAGAATAAGGTTACCCGTTTCAATATGGATGAAGAAGGGAATGTGACCAATGCCGGTGATGAGGAAGAAATTGAACTGGATAGGGAGGAGGAACGTGCAAATGTTATCGATTTTGATGAAATAGAGCGGCGAAAAAAAGAAAAAATTGAAATTTTATATGGCGAGAACAGGGATGTTCCGGAAAATGAAACTGAGGGCGATGACCTGTTCTCTTTGTCATCGGGCACTGACTTGTCGGCAGCTTCTTTGCTGGAGCCGGGATCTGCTGCAGCCCTGACACCTGAAGAACTGGGTGATGAACGAATGATTGAAGAGATGGAAAAGGTTCCTGCCTATAAAAGAAGGGGTGTGATACTGAAAAAGAGCGGTATTAATACCGAAAATAACCCTAATAAACCGGGTTCAGAGAATAAAGTGTCAAGGTTTTCACTGAAAGACGGGAAAAATGGTCCCTGGGTGAGTGACAATAACCCCTGGCTGAATGATAATGTTGATTGATATACAACTAATTTAATTTTAGTTATGAGTTTGATAGATAAAATTTCCGAAGAGATTAAAGTGGCTATGAAAGCCAGAAATGCGTTGAGACTCGAAGCGCTGAGAAGTGTTAAGAAAGAGCTCATTGAAGCTAAAACTTCCGGGAAATCCGGCGGTGAAATATCACAGGATGACGAATTGAAGTTACTTCAGCGGATGGTTAAGCAGAGAAAGGATTCAGCGAATATATATTCTGCTCAGGGGCGTGCCGACCTATACGATAAGGAGGTAGCTGAGGCGGAAATCATCTCCGAATTTCTGCCTGAACAGATTTCTCCCGAAGAGTTGGAAAAAGTCGTTGAAGAAATTATTAAAGAGGTTGGTGCTGAGTCTGTAAAAGATATGGGCAAAGTGATGGGAGTTGCGACCAAAAAACTGGCCGGGAAAGCTGACGGAAAGGATGTTTCCAATACTGTGAAACGTTTATTGGCAGGTGCTTAAGGAAAACTATGCAAGAGCCAAGCGGTTCCATTCGTTCTCAAATTTTTAATTATTTTTTTATCAGGTAATTATGAAATTTTAAACGGATGAATACAATAAAAAGGGCGGGATTTACTGAAAATCCCGCCCTTTCTGTATTGTGGTATTGGTCTTTTAATAGAAATTGGCTCTGTTGTCCACAATTTCAGCATCTTCTCTGATGGTTTGCAGCAACTGATAACTTACTTTTGAATTAAGTGTTCGTGCCAACTGTTGTTTTACCTGATCTGTATCCACTTCAGCTTCTTCCTTGTTGGTCACCTCTACCAGATAAACACCGTTGTTTCCGGCAACAGCATCGGACAACTGGTTCTCGGGAGAGAATACAGCCAGAGCTACCAATGCGGGTTCTACGCCGGCTCCTGTAACCTGGAAAGCACTAAAATCAATGCCGCTGGCCGACTGAACTTCCGCTTCCAGGGTTTCAGCAATTTCCTGCAATGACTTCCCACTATCTTTTTCCTGCTGTAGTTGTTCAACCAGAACCTCTTTTTTCTTGTCGTTCATCAGCTGTCGCTCTATGCGGCTGCGAACTTCTTCCAGCGGCATGGTACCTTCTTCTGTAATATCAGTTAGAACAGCAATCACAAATTGGTCACCAAATTCATAGATGGGGGACAGATCATCCGGGTCTGCTTCAAAGGCCCATTTTACAAGTTGTCTGGGCGAATCCAAAGCACCAACCTGGCGATCATTCTTATTCAGGTTACGTCCGTATCTTTTGGTAAGATTTTGTTCCTCAATTGCAGTATTGAATTTTTCTGCAGTGTTGTTTAAGGCAGCAAATTTGGTAGCCTCTGAGTAAACATTCTGATAAGTTTGTGAACTGTAAGTAACTTCACGTCCTAAGGTGGCCAGCTGATATTTTGTGGTGGGCACTCCTTTATCCTGAATGTGAATGATATGCGTTCCAAACTGAGTTTCAACTTTTACTATGTCTCCCTTATCTCCGAAGAAGCAGGCATCATCAAAGGGTTTTACCATCATTCCCTGACGGAACCACCCCAGGTCACCACCGTTAACAGCCGATCCCTGGTCTTCTGAATACTGACGGGCCAATTCTGCGAAGTTTGCTCCGTTGTTTAGCAGGTTAATGAGGCTGTCCGCTACTTCATTGGCCTCATTTGGGTTTTGTGGATTCTGACGAAGCAGTATGTGACGGGCTCTTATTGAATCAGGCAACTGGGCCACATCTGTCAGACGGGTCAGTTTAAAGGTGTTATCCTCAAAATACGGTCCATACACCTCGTCCTCGGATGCAGAGGTTACAAATGCTCTGATTTCGTCATCCAGCGCTTCCGCTTTCTGATATCTTCCGTTGAAAGGAATGTCCGAATTGATTCTTACAAACTGCGCTGCGTCAATTTCAGGGTCACTAAAATCATCACGCATTTCCAACAGTCGCTGACGTGTCTGCTCATGATCTGCCTCGGTGGGTTCCACATCAAAAGTCAGATATTCAATATCGCGGCTTGCTTCCTGTTTGAAATCGTCGTGGTTGTTGTTGTAATAGGTTTCAATTTCACCATCCGTAACAGTCACTTCATCATCAGCAATGGAAGTGATACTGCCTGCCACAAAGTTAAAATCTACTTTTGAGCCTCGGGCGTTAGTTTCACTGTCAACCCACTGGTTGGTAACCATCATGCCGTTTTCCAACAAGGACGAATACTTGCTGAACAAGCGCTCATTAATGATTTGTTGCTCTACAAAAGTCCAGTAGAAATTTGCGGTCGGATCGTATTGTTTGGACCGGAGAAAGTTAATCACCTGCTCTTTGTCAAATGCGCCGGTTTGAGGATTGCTGAAAAGCTGACGAATGGTCGGGTGAACATTGGTTCCGGTGACCATCTCAAGCAATTCCGCAGAGGTTACTTCAATACCAAGTTCCTGGTACTTTTCACCCATGATTACTTCATTTATTAACTGGTTCCAGGCCTGATCACGCAGGCGGTTAACCATTTCAGCGTCAAGAGAAGATTCTCCTGAGTTCAAACGTGTATACTCCTCCATTTCTGACACACGTGCCTGAAAGTCCTGAATGGAGACAGATTCTCCATTAATCTCCGCTACTTCCATTTGTGATCTCTGAAAAATGGATGAGCCTGAACTCAGCAGGTCGGTCATTATGAAGGCAAACAGGGCGAAGCCGATCATCACGGCTACAAGAACTCCTCCTTTACTTCTGATTCTTTCTAAAGTTGCCATTCGAATACAGATTAATTTTGTTTTTTTAAATCAGGTGACGAATATACAAAAAATTGCACAATCCGTTTTCCTATTCCTCTTTAAGAAGCGCGAATTTATAATGATTATGGAAACTGACCAATTATTCTTCAGTCTGTTTGATGAGTTCAACCAATTCAATTTTGGAACTGGTGGCATCCAGAATGCGGACGGTGAAGCCGGGAATCTTTATTTCTTCGCCAATCGTGGGGATGGATTCGTTAAAATTGAGAATCATTCCGGCAAGAGTTTCATATTCATCAGAAACCGGAAGGTCAAGGGGATACTTTTCATTTAGATAATCCACCTCAAAACGTGCCGATAAATGATATTTCTGGTCGTCAACCTGCTTTTCAACAAGATCCGAGATGTCGTGCTCATCATCTATTTCTCCAAAGATCTCTTCAAGAATGTCCTCCAGCGTTACAATACCTGCGGTACCTCCAAATTCATCTACCACCAGTGCGATACTGCGGTGTTCTTTGGTGAATATTTCCAGTAATTTATTGGCGGTCATTGTTTCGGGAACAATACTGATGGGGTTAATGATGTTTTTTAGCTTTCGCGGATGTTTAAAAAGCTCTGAAACATGAATATAGCCAACGATGTTGTCAATGTTCTCTTTGAATACAAGAATCTTGGAATGACCGCTGTCAATGAATTTTTGTCTCAGATTCTCAATGGATTCTTCTGCATCAATGGCCTCCAGATCTGTTCTGGGGATGGTACACTCACGTATTTTTACCGAAGAGAAATCTAACGCATTTTTAAGGAATTTGACTTCCTGGGGCACGCTACTATCGGTGGCATTTTGCTCCTGATGCTCTTCCAGCAGGTGGTTAAAGTCCAAACGTCCTATTACAAGATCTTCTGTAGAAATGGCTTCAGTTGAGTTCCCAAATTTCTTAAGCAGAAAATTGGATGCCCCGACCGTGAGTCGTGAAATTGGGAAGAATGTTCCGTAAAATAATGTCAGTGGTATGCTGAACATATTCAGGGTGAAAACGGGATTGAGGCGGAATAGTATTTTGGGCAGGAACTCTGCTGTTATCAGAATAATGAGTGTCGATATCAGCGTTTGAAGCAATAAAATGGCAAAATCAGATGAAAAATACCGTGCAATCATTGGTTCAAACAATTGGCCCATGTAAATACCATAAACTACCAGCGCAATATTGTTGCCAATGAGAATGGTGGTGATAAACATTCCCGGCTTTCGGAGAAAACGGTCAATGAGGCGCGCGATTCTCGGATTTTTTCGTCTGTTGAGTTCAATCAGTAATTTATTGGCAGAGAGAAATGCCATTTCACTACCTGAAAAAAAAGCCGAAAACAGTATGGTTGCAATAATGATTGGTAAATATTCCATTACTCAGTTGATAGCAGTCTGAATCGCAAGGTAATAAAAATCTTTGTGATCGGGAGTTACTCCGACTGGTTCTCTTGCACACTTAATATTCCACTAATTCTCTTGATGGTATAGTTTTCCAGTCGTTCATCCGACTCAAATCCGTAGCCGGTAAGTATTTCCTTATCAGTGGTAATTTTAATGAACTCGTCCGAATAGATGATGTGTTTTCGTGAATCCCAGAACAGCTGTTCGGTGTTGATGACCTCATTTTTGAAGTTGACAGCTTCCACATCGTTTTGAAGTTCCCAGAGATCCTCACTTTCATGATAAATGGCATACTTGCTTTTTATCTGAGCATCTATTTCTTCCTGTTGATTGTAAATAATCAAATGTAAGCCTTCCGGAAATTCTGTATAAGGTTTTTCCAGGTTTTCGTACTGATTCATTTCCGGGGTGATAAACCGATAAGCAATTCGGCCGGAATCTGTAACGGCTGTTTCCAGATCTTTAACCGACAAAGAGGGAAGGTTTTCCTCATCTACTGCAGCCTGTATCTCTTCAGAGGTATTCGATTGGCAGGAGGTAAACAAAACAAGAACAGCAAGCAGTAAAAAAATACTGCCTGCTGTTTGTATTTTGGATTTATCGTGTTTAAATCTGTGGTTCATCTGTTGTTTAGTGTCAGCAAGTGAATTGCTGTTTTTTTTGTCTGCAAAGATTATTATTTGCTTCTAACAGTTGTACGCTCACCAATCCAACCACCTACAGTGTATGAACCGCCTTTTTCGAGTCCCTGGAAGAAAATCTCTTTTTCTTCGGGGAAGTGCTTCACATATACGTTAATCAGGTTGTTGGCTTCGTCAGCTACTTCAGGATCTACAGATTTTGCTCGAATGAACTTATCCACTGCAGCCCAGTAGGCTGTTTTGTGTGTGAACTCATCGTCGCCTATAGCAGATGCTGATGTGGCGTATGCTTTCCCTATCAGGATGTAAGGCTGTCCCCATTCCGGATTAGCTTCAATAGCTTTTAATGCATTGGATCGGGCTGAGGAGAAATTGTTTCCTGCCAGATTAACCAATCCTAACTGATAGTAATATTTGGCTTTTTGTCCATCATCCTCTACCAGGTTGATGGCTTCTTTATAATAACCTGAAGCACGGTCAGTATCTCCCGATTTCAGATACATACGAGCCAGTCCGTAAGCAGATGAATGCGATGGTTCGATGTTGTGCTGGTATTCTGATACTTTGTAGAGCAGATCCATGTCTTCACACATTTCATTTGCCAGCAAACGGCTTACACGCTTCAACCAGGGAAGGTCTTCTTTATGCTCATCCAACTGGGGAGAGAAAATTCTGTCCAGTGTATTGCAATCTGCTGCACCGCTACGGCCAAAAAGTTCTTCGATTTTGCCGGCCAAATCTTCAAGCGTGCCTTTGTATTTAGCCATCTTGGGATTTTCTATCTGAGCATTCAGCAAATCAATAATGGTTGTGTAGTTGTTAACCACATCCTCAGCCTGAATTTCACCATCGTTAAACATGGCAACAGTGCTGGTCATGAAAATGCCGAGGACAGCAGGCTGTGTAGATTCACCGTCTCCTTCAACAGATTCCTTGAGCAAACCATACGCTTCTTTCCTGATTTCACTGTCATCTTTTTTGTAATCCAGCATGGAGATGGCTTTTTTCCCTTTGATGTATGGAATGCCATAACGGGAATGATCGCCAAAGTACTTCATGCGCTGATCATAAACATTCATCAATTCATCGAAGTATTTATCTTTTTCAGCCTGATTCTCTGCATGCTTTATTTTGTGTTCCATGATTTTCTCACCATCAGTGTAAAGTCTTCTGGTGGACAATGGGCATTCGTTGAATGCAGTTTCCCAATAAGGCAAAGCCTCATCATAACGATCTTGTTTTACAAGCTCGGTATAAAGTGAGAGGTTTTTTAGACATTGAATGCTGTCTTCTCCGTGTCCGTACTTCGATCCGTCTTCCAGACCTTTTTGTGAAAAGGTCTGGACTGTTGACAACAGCAATCCTAAAGTTATAATTGCAAACGCTTTCATGAGAATTATTTTTTGTTTGTAACCTTAAACAGTCTTTTTAAAACTGATTCTGATCTGATATTTTGTTTTACTTTGCTTTAAAGACTTCTTTTTCTTTATTTGAATTGATGATACCCAGTTAAAAAAGGCATATTTTTAAAAACAGCTGCAAAGGTAATTAAAATATCAGAAAAATTCTTTTGATTTCTGAGTTTGATTTACTGGAACTTCCATTTGTTAAACCAGAACTCATGGAAAGTGAAATTCAATGTTACTTTTCCATAGGTTTCTGACATATCCAGATTGCCCGTTGGCTTTCTGTTTCCGTATTCAAAAACCAGATTGACCGAGGTTTTTGATCGGTTGTATGGTAAACCTATTCCAAAAGTTATGCCAAAGTTATTGATTTTGTCATCTCCAATTCGAATGTACTCTTCACCGAACTTTACTCCGGCCCGGTATTTCATGCGTGCCAGATAGTTTTGTGAACGGCTGTCGGGGGTGTATTGTGCACCGGCCGAAAGTTGAGTGCTGTTGGTGGTTTGGGTATGAGTGTCGGGGAAATCCACATCTCCCCAGTTGGCCATGGTGTAATCTGCAGCAAGTAACAATCGGTCCCCGCTTTTGTAGGAAACTCCCACGCCGATGGATTGCGCCATGTCAAAACCTGAAACATCCGATGTGTCCGTTGCTTCAGGAATTATAATGTTTGCCCCGAAAAGTTTTCCGTCCTCCGAGTAACTGGCTCCTTTGGCCACTGTTCTTTGAAAATCTCCTTTCAGGGAAGCCTGGGGACGATAGGTGAAACCAAAAGTCATGGACTTCTCGTCGGAAATCTGATGGGTGTATTGAGCTCCCAGATCTATGAAGAAGTCGCTGGCGTGAATTTCTGATTGTACACCATATTTATAGGCATCAGCATCCTCCGGAAATTCAATAAAAGTGGTGTGCTGAATATTCCCGAAAATATAGCTGGCATGAGCTCCTAAAGAAAAATTGGGGGCCGGTATTATTGAGACTCCTCCGTAAACGGTTGAAAGGTTTCCGCTTCCTATGGCTTTGTTGAGGCTTGTACCATCCGAGAATTCAAATTTGTATCCTGAGTTGGAAAACGGCCGTAATCCCATGGTAGCATGAATGTTCCTTGTTATTGGGAATCCCATGGCAAAATAGCTAAAGTCAACATTATTGTAGGTCTCGTTTCCCCCTCCACTGGAGAAATCTTGTGTAAATCCTGAAATTCCTGCTTCAAAAAAGAACGACATGGTGTCTATGCCGGAGTAGGATGCAGGATTGAGAATGTTAAGATGGTTGTCACTTTTGAGACCGATTCCGGTATTACCCATTGCGGCGTTTTGTCCGAATCCGGAGGTGTTTAACTCACCAATGCCGTAGCGGGAAAAGGGAGAAAAGGTTCTTTTTTGGCCAAATGCAGCAGTTGAAATCAAAAGTGCCAATAGCAAAAGGATGTGGTATCTGTTGTTTTTATGCATTGTATTCAATTATTCGGTTTAGTCCGGAAAGTACAAGATTTGGTTGTGCAAAGATGATACTTTTTGTGTAGCTGACAAAAAAATCTGCATCTCCTCCGGTTAAGACGGTCTTTGCATCTGGGTATTGTTTCTTTACTTTTTTAATATATCCCTCAAATTCCATTAACAAACTATTCTGAACTCCTGAGCGAATGGCCTCTTCAGTGGTCTTGCCCCAGAAGGGGGTGTCGCCGGTTGTTGTTTCAGGCAATCTGCTGGTTTGCTGATGAAGGGCGGCAAATCGCATTTTTAATCCCGGTGAAATATTGCCGCCGTAATAAACATGGTCGTGATAAAGATCAAAAGTAATGGCGGTGCCGGCATCTATGACGAGTAATGGGATGTCCGGGTAAATGGCCGCCGCCCCAATGACTGCAGCCAGCCGGTCTTTCCCCAGTGTCTCCGGAGTTTTGTATCCATTCTTAACCGGAATTGGAGTAAGATGATCAAAAACAAGAAATTGTCCCGGAATATTTCCGGATATTTGCTCAAGTTCCTTTGTTTGATCTGTTACTGATGATAAAATAATATTGTTCGGACGGTACCGTTTTATCAATTCAGAGATGACTTTTTTGTCAAGGAAAACCAGCTTGTAAGTGGCAATTAATTTCCCCTTGTCAAAAAAACCAAGTTTGGTACTGCTATTTCCCTGATCAATCGCTAAATTCATGTTCTGAAATGTTATTAAAGGGCCGTTTTGTTGAATATTTGTCGGTTTTTCCAAAGCAAATTTAACCTGATTTATGAATTAAAAGGTTAACTCAACTTTTTTTGGTTTGGGGAATGTTCCCAAAAATTGTACCATATTATGCGAAAAGTTCTGGTAGTTGAAGATGATCGTTTCATCTCCGCAATATTTTCTTTGTTTCTTAAGGATTTAGGCTTCGATATTATCGGACGATGTAAAGATGGAGTTGCAGCGTTAGAGGAGTGTAAATCCAATAAACCTGACATTGTTTTGATGGATATACATCTCGAAGGTGATTTGGATGGTATTCAGGCGGCAGAGCATATTCAGAGAGAGTGCGAAGTTCCTGTTATTTTTGTTTCCAGCGACACTAGTCATGAGGTGGTGGAACGGGCTGTTTTCTCCAATTCGTATGGGTACCTGGTAAAACCAATTACAAAAAAAGAGTTGGGAATTACCATGGAACTGGCTTATTACAAGCATAAAGCGGATGTGGACCAAAAACGAAGAGAACAAAGCTTTCGCAATTATATTTCCAAAGCTCCCATAGCAATGACCATTGTTCAGGATGGGGTTATCAGGTATCTGAATAATCTGGCGCTCGATTTGTTTAAAACTCATTATATGGAGGATATTGTGGGAACCTCCCTGGTCGATTTTGTGGATGATGAATTTGTCCCTATGTTGGAAAGTGTTCTTGCTGATGATACTTCAGAGGAGATTGAGCCTTTTCATCTTCAGATAAAAACTTTTCACCAAAAACCATTGAAGGTTATGGTGCATGCCTCCAGGATTCTTTTTAATCAAAGACCTGCATTTCAGTTTGGGTTGGTCGAAATATCCGGTTTCATGGCATGTGTTGATGAACTTAAAAAGTGGAAAGAGGCTGCCCTTACCGGAACCGGACCTGTTTTGGTAATTAATCGTCTTTTTGAAGTGGTGGATTACAATCCTGCTTTCAGAGAATATGTCAATCCTGCTTTTGATATGCGTGGGCACTCGGTGTTTACCATGAGGCCCTGGATGAACATCGACAGGGGAGCTCTGGCCAATATTTTTAATCAGGGCAATGCGGATGCTGTAAATATGGCCATTGAGACTACCACTCATCGGCTGGAATGCCGGGGATATGTTTTGAATAATGAGCTGGGGGAAGCCGAAAAGATTCTTGTGGTTCTGCAGGAGGCTATACCTAAGGAGCAGATGGGGTCGTAATTTCCTTCAGCTTATCTAGCAGGTTGGTAATCCCTTTTATGTTTTTTATGGTGAGTACCAGTTTTTCATTTTTCTGCTGCATTTGAACTTCTTTGGGGTGTTGTTGTATCCATTGAAGAATTTTGCCGAATGTTTCTGATTGGTAAAATCCGGATTGCTGATTGTCAATAAAATGCAACCGGGCCGTGTGATTCTTTAACAGCAAACGTGTTATGCCCATTGTTTTGGCTTTCATACGTACTCTTACCACATCAAGTAACGATTGTGTGGACACTGGAGTCGCACCAAACCGATCCGTTAGGTTGTTTTCAAATGTTTTAAGTTCTTCTTCTTTTTCAATATTGTCAAGCTCCCGATACAGATCCATGCGCTCTGCGGTATTGCTGACGTAATCTTCCGGAATTCTTACTGCTTCATCAGTCTCAATCTGACAATCGCGGGTGTAAGCGGTTGTTTCATCCCCCGGTTTTGGTTCATCTTTGAAGAGTTCGGGGAATTCATCTTCGCGCAGTTCAAGCATTGCTTCCTGCAAAATCCGTTGATAGGTTTCATAGCCTATGTCAGCAATATATCCGCTCTGTTCGGCCCCCAGCATATTTCCGGCGCCCCGGATGTCAAGATCCTGCATGGCAATATTGAATCCGCTTCCCAGTTCCGAAAATTCTTCAATGATGTGCAATCGTCGTCGTGCATCCTGTGTAAGTGTTGAGGAAGGAGGAGCCAATAAATAGCAGAAGGCTTTTTTGTTCGAACGCCCCACTCGTCCGCGTAACTGGTGTAGTTCACTCAGCCCGAAATGGTGTGCATTGTTTATAATTATAGTGTTGGCATTGGGTATGTCCAGTCCCGATTCAATAATGGTAGTGGCAATCAGCACATCGTATTCACCTTCGATGAACTCCATCATAATGTTTTCCAGCTTGGCGCCTTCCATCTGACCATGGGCCACTACGGTTTTTACTTCCGGCATCCACTGATTGATGGCTTTCTCCATCTCATATATGTTGTGGACACGGTTGTTGATGAAGAAAACCTGACCGTTGCGTTCCAGTTCGTAAGAAATGGCCTCCCGGATGATGGGTTCATTGAATGTATGAAGTTCAGTAATAATCGGATGTCTGTTGGGCGGGGCCGTGTTCAGAATGGACAAATCACGGGCTCCCATCAGAGAGAACTGTAGGGTGCGGGGGATGGGAGTCGCAGTAAGCGTCAATGTATCCACATTTACTTTGATGCGCTTGAGCTTTTCTTTTACGGCAACCCCGAATCGCTGCTCTTCATCAATGATGAGCAACCCCAGGTCTTTAAATTCCACATCTTTCCCTACCAGGCGGTGAGTCCCGATGACAATGTCAACTTTGCCTTCTTTAACCTCTTTAATTACCCTTTTGGTGGACGATGTTTTTCTCAGGCGACTTACATATTCTATGCTGCAGGGAAAATCTTTCAATCTTTCCCTGAAGGTGTGATAGTGTTGAAGTGCCAAAATGGTGGTGGGTACCAGTACAGCCACTTGTTTGTTGTCGGTCACTGCTTTAAAGGCAGCTCTCACTGCCAGTTCTGTTTTGCCGAATCCCACATCACCGCACACAAGTCTGTCCATGGGCGTTTTTTCTTCCATATCCCCTTTGATTGCTTGCGTTGCTTTATTCTGGTCGGGGGTGTCTTCATAAATAAAGGATGCTTCCAGCTCTTTCTGCATGAAATTATCCGATGAAAAAGAAAAGCCGGGTTGTGATTTTCGGGCGGCATACAGGGCGATAAGCTCTCTTGCAATGTCCTTGACTTTTTTCTTGGTTTTTTCTTTAACCCGTTGCCATGCTCCGGTTCCCAGTTTGTTTATTTTGGGTGGCTCCCCATCTTTGCCTTTAAATTTGCTGATGCGGTGCAGCGAATGGATGTTGACGAGTATCACATCATTGTCCCGGTAAATCAACTTAATGGCTTCCTGTTGTTGTCCGTTTACTTCTGAGGCTACCAATCCGCCGAATTTCCCCACTCCGTGATCGATGTGTACCACATAATCCCCGGGGTTAAGTCGGGTAAGTTCCTTGATGGAGATTGATTGGCGGGCCGCTCTGACTTTATCCGTTCGAAGCGAAAATTTATGATAACGGTCAAATATCTGATGATCGGTGTAAACGCAAAGTTTCAATTCATGATCGATAAAACCTTCGTGTAATGCATGATTGATCTCTTCATATTTGAGAGATTTTCCACGATCTTCGAAAATCTGCCGCAGACGATCCAATTGGCGGGGATTGTCTGATAGAATAAAGATTCGATAACCTTCTTCCTGTTTGGAAAGGATGTCTTTTTCCAGCAGATCAAAATTTTTCTTAAAAACCGGCTGTGGTGATGTCTGAAAATCGATGACCGGACCGCTAACGTCTTTATTTATAATACTTCCCCAGTTGATGAGAGGATAGTTATCAAAGGCAGACTTTAGTTCACCGGAGGATACCAGGTCTTCGGGAGCGGGGAGCCCCGGTATTTCTTCACCTTTGTTTTCCTGATGATATTTCGTTTCTACTTTTTGGTAGATGGTCTCTGTTTTCTGAAATACCTGTCGTGGTGATTGAATCCAGATTCTTGTTTCTTTTCCCAGAAAATCAGGAAGTGTTATGTATTCTTTTCCCTCCTGTTTTTTGCCCAAATCCGGAAGCAGGGTGACTTGTTCCAAAGTTCTTTTCGAGAGCTGGTTTTCTATGTCGAAAGTTCTGATGCTTTCCACTTCGTCTCCGAAAAAATCTACCCGCACGGGGTCTTCATTGGAAAAAGAGAAAATGTCAATGATGGAACCACGCAATGAATATTGACCGGGTTCATAAACAAAATCCACCCGTTGGAATGATAATTCCTGCAGAAAGTCTTCCACAAATGCGGGATCCAGATTGTCTCCTGTTTTGATGGTCATGGATTGCCCGGTAAGTTCCGTGCGTGTTGGCACTTTTTCCATCAAAGCTTCAGAGTGGGTGACAACCAATGCAGAGCTGTCAGTGTTTTGAAGCTGTTCCAATGCCTCTGTTCTCAGGATGGTGTTGTTGCTGTCGGGTTGACCAAATTCGGGAGATCTTTTGTAGGTGGAGGGGAGGAAAAAAATCCTCTCTTCTCCTGAAAGTTGCACCAGATCGTGGTAAAAATAGGCAGCTTCTTCTTTGTCCTCAAGTATAAAAAGATGTTTGACTTTATCACTTGCCGCCGCTGCTAAAAGTGCCGCCGCGGACCCTGAAAGACCCTTGAGGGTTACATTGCCTTCAGGGGATTGGGTCCATTTTTTTATTACTCCAAGACTGTTATGACCGGCGAATGTTGCAGGTAATGTACTTATTTCCACGTGGTGTATTTTTACTGCAAAAGTAGAAACTATTCAATTAATTCACTACTGACCGGGGAAAAATTGAGGTTTCTACTATTTATTCGGTATTCCTAACCTACCTAATACTTAAACCGGATAATGTGTAAACAGGCTGAAAGCCTGAGAGCAATAGCCCAGGGCAACGCCCTGGGACTGGAGTTATCCCTCACGCCCCCTCTCTTTATGGGTCGCTTTGCGACCCATAAAGAGAGGGGGGATTGATTTATTACAATTTCCCCGGAACATTGCTCCAGACTATTGCGCCAAGACCTTCGGCCTTTTAAAAACACAATCCTGATTTGTCAAAGTTACATTAGGTATTCCCCTAAAAGGAAAAAATCCCGTTTTTAGAAGGATTACCTTATACAACACTCCGTTAAACTTTTACAAATAGTTGATAATTAATTCATTGTAAAACCATGGCAGCAAGCAAGTACTCGCTCATAATAAAGACTTTGCGTCATTGCGTCTCTGCGTTTAAGCTTTTTTTAACGTACTATTTTATACATAAATTATTTTTACTTTTATCCACCCCAAACAGGGAAAAGAAAAATTGTTTTTTAACATTTAATCAGAAGTCATCAATGCAGGTATCTAAATTTGGAGGTGCTTCGGTCAAGAATGCAGGAGCGGTCAGGAATCTTCTTGAAATTGTCAGTCATCTGGATAAACCTCAGGTTATTGTTGTGTCGGCCATGGGAAAAATGACCAACGCTTTTGAGACGCTGGTTCAGCATTATTTCTCCGGAGAAAGAGACGCATGCAATGCCCAACTCAGGTTTATTAAGGAGTTTCACAATAATATTGTCCTCGATTTGTTCGGTGACCTTCAGAACCCGCTGCTTTCACCTTTTAGAGAGTGTGTCCAGCAGTTGGAACTAAGGCTGGAACAATTGCCTTCGATGCATTTCGATTATGAATACGATCAGATTGTTTCTTTTGGAGAGATTTTTTCCACGCATATTATAAGTGCATTCCTTAAGTTTTCCGATGTTGATAACAAATGGATGGATGTGCGGCATGTGCTGAAAACTGACGACCTTTATCGTGATGCCAATGTGGATTGGAAATTGACAACCGAGTTGATGGAACGGTCTTTTTCATTTGTTGACACCTCTCTTTATCTTACGCAGGGTTTTTTAGGAGGTACATTCAGCAATATCTCCACAACGCTGGGGCGGGAAGGTTCCGATTATACGGCAGCCATTATCGGGTATGTGTTAAATGCTGAAAGGGTAACTGTATGGAAAGATGTTCCCGGAATCCTCAATGCTGATCCACGGATTTTTCCTGATGCCCAAAAAATTGACAGCTTGTCGTATGCTGAAACCATCGAATTGTCTTATTATGGTGCTCAGGTTATTCATCCTAAAACATTGAAACCTCTTCAGAATAAACAAATTCCTTTGTATGTAAAATCTTTTCTTGACAGAGAATTGCCGGGAACGGTTATTCGTCAGGAGAGCCCGAAAATTCCTGTTCCTGTTTTTATATTGAAGAAAGACCAGGTGGTACTAACTTTATCTCCCAGGGATTTTTCCTTTATTACAGAAGAGAATTTGAGCCGGATTCTGGCCCTTTTTAGTCAGAACCATGTGCGCATCAACCTGCTGCAGACCTCGGCCCTTAACTTTACGGTTTGTGTGGACCGCAAAGATAGTTTTGCAAAAATGGTGGACCAACTGAAGGAGTTTTACAGTGTCAGATACAACGATCAGGTGGAGTTGCTGACCATCCGGCATTACAATCAACCGGTGATTGATGAGAAACTAAAAGACCGCATTGTAATCGATTCTCAGGTGACAAGGAAAAATGCACGTTTTGTTCTCCAGAGTTCTTAACCTGGTTTATTCATCGCGGTGGCTATAATCCGACACGGAATCTACTTGTGTAAAGACCCATAATTTCTCAAACTAATTTTTGTGCTATTTTAATTTTTCTGCGTTAAGCTTTTTCGCCATAGTTCACTATGGCTGTATATATGCCATGCTCGCTTCATTCAAAGTGCAAGGTTTTTCAAGTAATATTTCAAAAAGTTTGCACCTGTGGTGATTAATAATCAAAATATTATGGCATGCAGTTAGATTTTTGCTTATCACGCAAAACTTTCTTTAGTCTCTGTCCAAAAACTAAGTGTTTTTTACGTGTTTGAACTAGAAAGTTCAAATTCAAGGCGTGTGAAAAATCTAAACCGCAGAATACTAAAGTATTTGAGGATTTAGATTTTGAGCAACAACGCAGAAGTTGGACTTTATAGACAAACACTATTTAGTGCCCGTCTATAAAGTCGGGAAAATTTCTTGCTGGAGCTGTGTCTGGTCAGAAAGTGCCATTTGCAAGGCTTGCGAAGTCCGAAAATACGGAGTTTACTTTTCGTAAATGAGTACTTTTCGGACAAGCGTAACGCAGTAAATGGTACTTTATGGACAGGCACTATTTAGAATGTTGAAAGATGGCTCTTGGGTCAATATTTTTTCTTCTGCCTCTTAAATTTTTGCCTGTTGGTCACTAACCTCCAACTTCTAACTTCTAAAAATCTAACGAACTATTATTATTTTTGTATTACATGAAATCTTCAACCTGTTCTGATGAAATCAGTATAGCACCTTCTTGCTTCATATCCTTCAGTGCGTTTTCGGTATCACCGGGATTCATATTCACACCTTTGGTGGCATCGGTAATCAGAAAAGTCTCATAACTCAGCTTCAGTGCGTCTTTAACAGTAAACCATACACAAACATCAGCTGCAAGTCCGGCAATGAAAAGTCGTTTTATCCCTTTTTTCTGAAGAAAATGGTGCAGTTCGGTCTCTATTTTATGACCGTTATCGAAAAAAGCACTGTAGGAATCCACTTCAGGGTTGGAGCCTTTGAAAATAACTTTGTGAAAAAGAGACTGGTTTAACATGGAAGAAAGTTCAGCGCCCGGGCTTCCTTGAATGCAGTGGTCCGGCCAGAGAATCTGGTCAAGTCCGTTGAGAATTGTGGTATCTCCCGGTTTTCTTCCCGGATGGTTAGATGCAAAACTACCATGATTGGCCGGATGCCAGTCGCGTGAAGCAACAATCAGGTTGAATTTCTTTTGGAGATTATTGATTACGGGGATTATGAGATCACCATTCGGTACAGCAAGGTTGCCCCCCGGAAGAAAATCATTTTGTACATCGACTATTAGTAATGCATTCATGGTGTGGCTTTTTTTTAGCAGCGATGGTTTTATCTCTGCTTATCCTGTTTGTATTTTACAATTAATTCCAGTCTTCTGTTGTAAAGGGTCTCCTCAATTCCAACAGGATAAATGTGCGGGTTTACAAATCGTTTGATGCTTTTATCTAACAAATTAAGTTGTTCTGATGTTCGTTGCTGTAATTTTAAAATAGATTCTTTCTGATATACGCATTTCCCGTTTTTTATTACCGGCATCAGCAAATTCTCGCAAGAGAGGCTTGATTTATCCAGTATTTTGGTTCGGGTAGGGTCTGAAGGATCTATCATTTTTACAGAGCCGGAGAGGTCTTTTCGTTCATCAAAAATCATGTCTCCTGCCATGATTCCTTCTTTGTAAAATCTCTTAACCTGCTGAATTCCTGGGATGTTGACTTTGATGGATTGTTCCGACAGTTTTATGCGGTCAAGCCATATTCCATTATTAGCTTCAATGGCAGCGAGTTTATAGACACCCCCCAGTGCAGGTTGGTCAAACGCGGTAACCAGTTTGGTGCCAATGCCCCAGGAATCAATAGCTGCTTCCTGTTGTTTCAGGCTTGATATCAGATATTCATCCAGATCATTGCTGGCAACAATTTTCATATGGGAAAGACCTGCTTCGTTCAGTTTTTTTCTTGCCAATTGACTCAGATAAGCCAGGTCGCCCGAATCCAGCCGGATTCCGTTAATCCGATGTCCCAGGGCTTCCGCTTTTTTTGCTGCTGCAATGGCATGATCTATTCCTTTTGGGGTGTTGTAGGTATCCACCAGAAAAATGGTGTTGTTGGGTAATGCTTCTGCAAATGCATCAAAGGCTGCCAATTCATCTTCAAATGCCTGTACCCAGCTGTGGGCATGCGTTCCCAAAGCCGGAATTCCCAGTTGGCTAGCAGCTAAAACGTTTGAGGTGCCGGAACAGCCACCGATAAAAGCAGCCCTGGTGGCAGAGATAGACCCGTCTATGCCCTGGGCTCTTCTCAGGCCAAACTCCATGACCGACTCACCGTTGGCTGCAAGGTTTATCCGTGCCGACTTGGTGGCTATGAGGGTCTGAAAGTTGATGATGTTTAATAAGGCGGACTCGATTAACTGACACTGTAAAATGGGACCTTTTACGCGTATGAGCGGTTCATTTGGAAATACAACCGTCCCTTCCCGAATCGCCTCTACATCGCAATCAAACTCCATGGAAGTGAGATACGCCAGGAATTTTTCATCAAACAGTGGTTTGGAATCATTCCCTTTCAAACTCCGGAGATAGTCAATGTCAGCTTCGCTAAAGTGAAAGCTATTTAGATAATCAATTGCAGTTTCCAGGCCTGCTGCAATGGTAAAACCTCCGTCAAACGGATTGCTCCTGAAAAAAAGATTGAAAACCGCATTTTGCTCATGCATATTGTGTTTCCAGAATCCGTAAGCCATTGTGATTTCATAGAAGTCGGTCAGCAGAGCAAGGGATGCGGTATTAATTGTTTTTGAATAATTCATAAATTAATGATTCAGTGCTATTACAAAACCTGCCTGATATGCCTGAAAGTTTCCCTGACTATCGAAAACCGGCCATGCAAGAAGAACCGACTGTATGCTCTTTGTCATTGTGCCTTCCTGTGGATCAACACGCCAGGTTTCTTCAAATTGCAATTGAGCGGCTTGTGTTCTGTCAAACTTCCCCGTTTCTTCCATTTTTTTTAATTCCTCCGCCGGGATGGGTTCCCGGTTGTAATAATCCAGTGCTTTGGCTTTGCCTTTATAAACTGCTTGGAAAAGAAGATCAATCAGTTTCTGATGTTCCAGGTTGCGCAGGCGAGACGAGGCCCACGTATTGGTCATGTCGAGATTAATGATGTCCACTGGGTAGAGGATGGTGTCGGCAACCACAATTCCTGAATTGGTGGTGGGAGCAGGGTGGTTATTCTTTCCGGACTCTGACTGACAGGATATAAATAAAAACGGTAAAAAGAACAGATAAAGGATTGTTTTGGCCATATTTCTATCTTTTAAATGTTAACATCATACCATTTTGATCTCTGTTGATTACTCCGTTGGAATAAGCCGGGTACCCGTTGACAAAAGTGTGTGTAATACGATGCGAAAAGGTGGTTCCCGAAAAAGGACTCCATCCGCATTTATAATGTACAGAGGAATCTTCAATTTTTTCCTTCTGATTGGGGTCGATGATGACAAGATCGGCATAGTATCCCTCTTTGATATAACCCCGTCTCTCAACTCCGAAAAGATCTGCCGGTGCATGGCACATTTTTTCCACAACCATCTCTTTGGTGAAAATTCCCTGAGCAGATAATTCCAGCATAGCAGGAAGAGAGTGTTGTACCAGCGGTCCTCCGGAGGGCGCCTGGAAATAGTTGTTGTTTTTTTCTTCCAATGTATGAGGGGCATGATCGGTGGCTACGACATCCAGGATGTTGGTGCGGAGTGCTTCACGCAATGCTTCCCGGTCCTGAGCAGTTTTTACGGCAGGATTCCATTTTATACGGGCACCGGATTTGTCATAATCTTCGTCTGAAAACCACAGGTGATGTACGCATACCTCTCCTGTGATTCGTTTTTCATTTAATGGGATACTATTGGAAAAAAGAGACATCTCCCGGGCTGTTGATAAATGCAGGATATGTAACCGGGTATTATACTTTGATGCCAGTTCAACAGCCATGGAGGAAGATTTGTAACAAGCTTCGGCACTTCTGATTTGAGGATGATACCTGAATGGCATTTCCTCCCCGTATTTTTCTTTAAATCTTTTTGTGTTGTTTTTGATGGTGTTTTCATCCTCACAATGCGTTGCTATCAGCATGGGAACTTCCCGGAATATATTCTCCAGGGCCTCTTTTTTATCAACCAGCATATTTCCGGTGGAGGAGCCCATAAATACTTTTACTCCGCAGACAGTGGAAGGATCTGCCTTTAAGACCTCTTCCAGATTGTCGTTGGTTGCTCCCATATAAAAAGAGTAGTTGGCAGCGGAACGTTCTTCACCAATTCGGAACTTGTCATTGAGTGTCTCTATTGAAGTAGTTTGCGGATTGGTATTGGGCATTTCCATGAAGGAGGTGATTCCACCTGCTACAGCAGCGCCCGATTCAGTATAAATGTCTGCCTTGTGCGTGAGTCCCGGCTCTCTGAAGTGTACCTGGTCGTCGATGACTCCGGGAATGAGGTAACATCCTTCTGCATCGATGGTTTTGTCGGCATCAGGAAGCAGATCTTCTTTTCGAAAGATTTTTTCAATCAGCCGGTCGTTTATCAACACACTGCCCTCGAAGGAACTTCCCTGATTGATGATGGTTGCATTTTTTATAAGTGTTTTCATGATTTTGCGTTTTATTAATAAAGTAACAGGCAGGATTAGAGGATGTCAATAGCCTGGTTAAAGAATTCCGGGGTTTTCATGGGGCTTCTGTTAAAAACGCCCTGTCAACTTCTTTTTAACTATCTTTAGAATAGCCATTTAATATAGGTTTGCTATAATTACAGCTCTTATATAATAAGATCTTTGCCTTTAAATTCTTTTAGTGAATTGCTGATTGTAATTTAGGTTGTTAATCAATTTCAGACTTCGTATTTTTTAAAGAAACTGCTGATTTTCATTTTTATAACACCCCACAAAGCCTCGCTGAAAATTCCTCCACTCATTTTTGAGGCCCCCTCCTGGCGATCGGTAAAAATAATGGGGATTTCGATAATTTTGAATCCGTACTTCCAGGTCGAGAATTTCATTTCAATCTGAAAACCATATCCTTTCAACCGTATTTTATCGAGTTTGATGGTTTCCAGAACTTTTCGATGATAACACTTGAAGCCTGCTGTGGTATCCATGATTTTCATTCCGGTAACCAGTCTTACATAGGTGGAAGCAAAATAGGACATCAACACCCTTCCAATGGGCCAGTTCACCACATTTACTCCCGACTTATACCTGGATCCAATCGCTAAATCTGCACCATCTTTATCGCATGCATCGTATAACCGGTTCAGATCTTCCGGATTGTGAGAAAAATCGGCATCCATCTCACAAATAAATTCATACCCGTTTTCCAAAGCCCATTTAAAACCGGTGATGTAGGCAGTGCCCAGTCCCAGTTTACCGGCTCGTTCCAATAAATGAAGTTTTTCTGAAGCAGATTGTTGCATCTCTTTAACAATGGATGCGGTTCCATCGGGCGACCCATCATCAATAATCAAAACGTCAAATGGAGTAGGCTGAGCAAATACAGCCGTTATAATGGCTTTTATGTTTTCCTTTTCATTGTAGGTTGGTATAATTACCAGATTTTTTGATGCTGTCATTGGCTTGCAGGTATATAATATTTGAAGTTATATTTCTGCGAATTTACAAAATTAGAACTTGTTAACGGCTCTATATAAGAGGTTTTTTGGAAAAGGAATGGCTTGGAGAGGGGAACAAGACCTTTTGTGCGAGCTGATGAGCTGATGAGCTGATGAGCTGTTGAGCTGTTGAGCTGGTGAGATGGTGAGATGGTGAGATGTTGAGCTGATGAGAGCTCAACCCTCAATCCTCAACCCTTCTTCTTCCCTTGACACTCTCCCCAAAAACTCTTACTTTTACTTTTCTGACATAAAATTTGAGACTTCTATATTTGACCCTCAATGGATTGACATTTTTTCACACAAATACTTTGAAAAAAGATTTGGAAAAGCGGGAAACAATGCGTTATCTTTGCACCCGCTTTGCAAGAGAGACCAAGGGGTCCGAGAGAAACAGCAGAGCAGTTTTTTTTGAAAAACAGCCGACGAGATCGGCACTTGAAAAAAAGACAAAAATAATTTTGGCAGAGAAAATAATTTACTTTATCTTTGCACTCGCTTTTGAAAAAAAACGGGGCGCCAAAAGAGGCTGCCACGAAGAGATAGAGAGCGAAGAGGGGTTGGAAAAAGAACGGTTAAGAAAAGTATTCGTACTGAATAATAACTGACCAA
>NZ_AJKI01000010.1 GCF_000259075.1 Marinilabilia salmonicolor JCM 21150 | reverse complement strand
AATTTTTAGACTGTTATTTTATTGATTTTCAATTATTTAACTGTTTTGTCATGTACTAAGGTAATTTATATGATTTTGTTAGTGCTCTGGGTATGTCAGTATATGAAGTCCTCACTACAGACTACTGCCTATAAGCTACTGACTAATTTGGATATATCTGTTGGCAACAATTTGAACAAATGACCGGAATAGACACCAAATATTTTAAAAGCAGACATCATTGGAGAAAATGGCTCGAGACTAATTTTGAAACGAGAGATGACATTTGGTTGGAATATCCATTGAAGAAAACAGGTAAAGAGAGAATTTTGTATAATGACGCAGTTGAAGAAGCTTTATGTTTCGGATGGATTGACAGTACCGTCAAATCATTAAACAGCGAGACCACCATTCAAAGATTTTGCAAACGAAGAAAAAATTCGTCTTTCTCACAACCGAATGTAGAACGCCTGAAATGGCTTTTTGAAAACAATTTGATTCACAACTCATTGAAGGATGAAGTTAAGGAAGTAATTCAAAAGGAATTCAGTTTTCCGGAAGACATAATCAGGGAGTTAAAATCGGAAAATGATGTTTGGGAGAATTTTCAAAATTTTTCAGAACCTTACAAAAGAATTAGAATTGCATACATTGAAAGTGCAAGGAAAAGACCAGAAGAGTTTAAGAAACGCTTACATCATTTCATGGAAAAGACGAAAGACCATAAACTGATTAAGGGGTTTGGTGGCATCGATAAATACTATTAAGAATAAAAATACTGTTTTTTTCGATATGGTTCACCACTGCAAATAACTTTAAAAAACTCCCAATACTTTCAGTCCTGAGATCAGCACTACTGCTAAAAGAATATATCGGATGTTTTTGGTACCAATTTTACTTGCATTCTTCGATGCAAACCAGGCACCTACTGCATTGCCGGCTGCCAGCAAAAGGCCGTAACTCCAAGCGATCTGTCCGGCAGAAATGAAAACAATAAGAGCTACAATGGTAAATGAGAGCACCATTAACACCTTTACAGCATTGGCTCTGATGAGGTTGTATCCTGCACTGAGCACCAATCCGGCCAAAAGAAAAAGTCCCACTCCGGCCTGAATAAACCCGCCATACACTCCGATAAAAAAGAAAATGATACTGTTGATGATGCGGGATTTGGTGGTTTTAACCTGGCTGGCTTGTCCCTTTATCCATGCTGCTGGTTTCAGTAAAATCACAAAGAACATCACCACCAATAGCCCGCCAATGAAATAGTTGAGGATGTCTTCGTTGATTTCAACCGCGACCAACGCTCCAAGTAAAGAGCCAAACAATGTCGGGATAATCAGGGACCATTCCTTTTTGGGCTGAAGCTCCTTTTGCTGAAGGAAATTTCGGGTTGCAACCAGGTTTTGCACCACCACGCCTATTCGATTGGTGCCGTTGGCCACCGCGGGTGGGAGCCCCATGAACATAAGTAGCGGAAGCGTAATCAATGATCCACTGCCTGCAAAGGTGTTGATTACTCCGGCAGCAAGTCCGGCGGCTATTAATATTATTGCATCGGTAATTTCCATTTTTTCATTCTCTGTAATTTGGGAAATGGTATATGTGTTCCCTTTTTTTGTGAGCACAAAGATAACCGGTTAAAATTACATTTCGTTTTTGTTGTTTCTGATAAAACGAGCATGGTAAGGTTTGTTACAAAGAACTCTCTTTATTGGTCGCAACGCGACCAATAAAGAGAGGGGGCGTGGGGGATAACTCCAGTCCCAGTGGATTGCCCTGGGCTATTGCTATCAGGCTTTCAGCCTGTTTATACATTATCCGGTATATGTATAAGGTAGGTTAATAATCTGTTGAAAAAAAGAGGTTGATAAAAAAAGGGATGAAATAGTCGTAACAGACCAGCTCACCCCTTTCGAATGTTATCTTGGTTTTGATTCACTCCCTCGCTTAGTCCGCAAACATCGGGAAATCTTTCATCATTTTATTGACTCTTTCCTTTACTGAATTGAGTGTAGTCTCATTGTCAGGATCGCTCAATACTTCATCAAGTAAATCAACAACCGGTGCCATGTGCTCTTCTTTCAGTCCACGAGTGGTAAGTGCAGCTGTTCCTACACGAATGCCTGAAGTCTGAAAAGGAGAACGATCATCGAAAGGCACCATGTTTTTATTGATGGTGATGTCCGCCAGAACCAACGTGTTTTCGGCTTTTTTACCGGTCAGCTCGGGGAATTTGGTGCGCAGATCAATCAGCATACTGTGGTTATCGGTACCTCCGGAAATGACTTTGTAGCCTTTTTCGATGAAGCACTCAGCCATTTTTGCGGCATTCTTTTGAACCTGCTTTTGGTACTCTTTATATTCAGGTTGTAGGGCTTCGAAGAAAGAGACTGCCTTGGAAGCAATCACGTGCTCCAGTGGTCCTCCCTGAATACCTGGAAATACCGCAGAATCGAGCAACGAAGACATTTTGCGGATTTCACCTTTCTTGGTTTTAATCCCCATGGGGTTGTCGAAATCTTTGCCCATCAGGATGATTCCACCGCGTGGTCCGCGAAGTGTTTTATGTGTGGTTGAGGTTACAATATGTGCATGTTTTACCGGGTTTTCCAATAAGCCTGCAGCGATCAACCCGGCGGGGTGGGCCATGTCGATCATGAGGATGGCGCCTACTTTGTCGGCTATTTCACGCATACGTTTGTAGTCCCAGTCACGTGAGTAAGCCGAGGCGCCACCAATTATGAGTTTGGGTTTGTGCTCCAGGGCTTGTTTTTCCATCATGTCATAATCTACGCGTCCGGTATCTTCTTTTACTCCGTAAGCAATGGGTTCGTAGAGACGGCCTGAACTGTTGACGGGCGAACCGTGTGAAAGGTGGCCTCCATGAGACAGGTCTAATCCAAGGAACTTATCACCTGGATTTAAAACTGTCATAAGAACTGCCATATTTGCCTGGGCACCACTATGTGGTTGAACATTGGCCCATTCAGCGCCGAAAAGCTCTTTCAGACGTTCGATGGCCAGTGTTTCGCTTTCATCAACCACCTCACAGCCTCCATAGTAACGCTTTCCGGGAAGGCCTTCGGCATATTTATTGGTCATGCAGCTTCCCATGGCGTTCATTACCTGTTCGCTGACAAAGTTTTCGGAGGCAATCAATTCGATGCCGTTGAGCTGACGTTTGTGCTCTTTTTCAATCAGTTCGAAAATTTTCTCGTCTCTCTTCATTGTTTTGTAAAGTTAGGAGCCTCGAAGTAGTTGGTTAGAAATTAGATGATAGAGATTAGAGGAATTATTCTTTTATGCTTTGAATTGAAAAAATCTATAATCCTTTTATCTATCAAATAACCAGCTTTGGAAGAAGGCTATATTTTACTTTGTTTATTTTTTCCAAAGGTAATAATTGATTGCCAGATTTTCTGTCTTTTATTCTATTGGCTTTTCTCTAAAAACGATTCTCTATTCATCACTCATCCGAAAAGTGAATCAAAACCCGACGGTAAACGGAAAATATCTTTGATTTTGAAACGAATCCCAGGTATCGCCCCTGATCTGTAACAGGAAGGTTCCATGCGCCCGTTTCTTCAAATTTCCGCATTACCTGATCCATGTTTTCGCTGGCTTCGATGAATGCCGGGGGTACCGTCATAAAGTTTTCCACCTTCATTTTGTTGTAGAGCTCATTATTGAACATGATTTCTCTGATGTCGTCCAACAGAACGATGCCCAGAAGTTTGCCATCTTCATGTACCACGGGGAAAAGATTTCTGCGTGCTTTTGCAATTATTTTCACCATTTCCCCCAGAGACATGTCGGGATTTACCGTTTTGAAGTCTGTTTCAATTACTTTATTGAGACGCATGAGTGTCAATACAGCTTTGTCTTTATGGTGAGTCAGCAATTCTCCTTTCTTGGCCAGACGTTTGGTATAAATGGAGTGTGGCTCAAAGTACATGATGGTCAGGTACGATACTGTGGAGGTCAGAATCAATGGAATGAACAAGGCATAACCGTTGGTGATTTCTGCAATGAGGAAAATTCCCGTAAGTGGTGCATGCATAACCCCGGCCATAAGGGCTGCCATTCCCGCGAGGGTGAAGTGCGAGCTTGGGAGACTGGCCCAGCCCAGATCTTTTAATAGCTTTGATAGCAGAAAACCTGCAATACCTCCAGTGAAGAGGGTGGGAGCGAAAATTCCGCCGACACCTCCACTTCCGTTGGTTGCAGCTGTGGCAACGATTTTAAAAATGATAAGCAAAAGGAGAAAGCCAAGAATCACCAGATTGTTCTCCTTCAGTGAGTAAAAAAAGGTGTTTTCAACAATTACATCCGTGTTTCCGCTGAGCAGGGCCGATATAGTGGTGTAACCTTCTCCGTAAAGTGGGGGGAAGAGAAAAATCAGTAAACTCAGAATCAAGCCCCCAGCCAATAGCCGTGCAAAAGGATTCTTAATTTTGAGGATCTTTCCTTCGGCGTACATGCTTCCCCAGGTCATGTAAAGTGACAAAAGTCCTCCTATAACGCCCAGAACCACATACCAGGGGAGGTTGTTGAGCACAAATTGTTCTTCGAGGTGAAATGCAAATTCGGCTCCTTCGCCCAGAAAAAAGGTGGCAATCGTAGTGGCGGTAACAGATGCGATAAGCAGCGGCACTACTGAGGCCATTGTCAGATCCAGCATCAGCACTTCGAGAGTGAATACCATTCCCGCGATGGGGGCTTTGAAAATACCGGCTACAGCACCTGCAGCGCCTGCTCCGACCAGCAGGGTGATGGTTTTTTGATTGAGGTGAAACATCCGTCCCAGGGATGATCCTATGGATGCTCCGGTAAGTACAATAGGGGACTCAGCTCCGACTGATCCCCCAAATCCGATGGTGAAGGTACTTCCAATGATCGAGGTGAATGAGTTGTGCGGTTTCAGATATCCGCCTTTGCGGGAGAATGCATGTAATATTTTGGTGACACCATGGCTGATGCTGTCCTTTACGAAATATTTTGAAAAAACGACGGTAAGGAAAATTCCGATCAGCGGGTAAGCCAGGTAGAGCCAGTTTTCATGCTCCATGGTGAATCCTTCTGTCAGAAGCTGGTGGGTGAAGTGTATGGTGTTCTTTAGTATTACGGCCGCCAAACCGCTGCCCATTCCGATGACAAAGGACAAAAACAGTGTAAAGTGTTTTTGTGAAATGTTTTTAACCCGCCATATAAGAAAGCGTCCTAATAGTTTTGAAGCTGTTTCCATGAGGACTTCCCCAAAAAATTATTTGTGTGTAAAAAAATTGTAGGTGTCAGAAGATGAATGCGTCAGGCTTTTTTTGCCTGATTTTCATTTAATAGCGGTGCAAATGTAGGCCTTTAAATGATGATTTTCAAAAATGGGGTGTTAAATAGTGTTGGAAAGAGGAATGAGGAATGAGGGTTGAGAGATGAGGTTTGAGCTCATCAGCTCACTAGCTCATTTTTTCACCAGCTTACTAGCGAATGAAAAGCCCTCTTTGCTGAGCATTTGCCGGCAAAGAGGGCTTTTCGAATGGCTTTCTCTGTTGTTTACTAAGAGTTCGCTTATAAACTAAGTAAAATTTGTTTCTGGTCAGAAAGTGCCAATTGCAAAGCCTGCCCCGATTTTTCGGGGACGCAAGTGGTACTTTATGGACAGACTCGACTTAGAGCCCGTCTATAAAGTCAGGAAAGTTTCTGGCGGGAGCTGTGTCTGTTCAGAAAGTTCCAGTTACAAGGCTTGCGAAGTCCGAAAATACGGAGTTTACTTTTCGTAAATGAGTACTTTTCGGACAAGCGTAACGCAGTAAGTGGTACTTTATGGACAGAGACTACTTAGCAGGGATGTTTTCCAATGTATTTACCAGGAAATCCCAGAATTTCTGAACCGTTTCCACATTCACTTTTTCATCCGGAGAGTGCGGGAAATTAATGGTAGGACCGAAAGAAATCATATCCCAGTTGGGGTATGCATTTCCTAAAATACCACATTCCAGTCCGGCGTGGATGGCTTTTATATCAGGTGTTTTGCCCCATTTGTCCTTATAGACTGTTTGCATGGTTTTGAGAATCTCTGAATCCATGTTGGGTTTCCATCCGGGATATTGCCCGTCGAACCATACATGAGAACCTGCCAGTAAAAAGATACTTTCGAGCGTGGACTCCACATCCTCTTTGGCGGTATCCACGCTGGAGCGAATGAGTGCTTTAACTTCCACTTCTTTGTTGTGTGATTTTACAATGGCCAGGTTTAGGGAGGTCTCCACCAGTCCGGGCATTTCTGTGCTCATGCGGATAACTCCGTTAGGACATCCCTGAATGGCGTTTATCAGGTCGTCCTGGGTCATCTCATCCATGACAAAATGTGGTTTGTCAGAATCTTCCAGTTTAAGGGAGAGTCCCGGTTCCACGCTTTTCAGTTCATTGATGAAGATGTTTTTATATCCTTCCACGGCCTGTTCCACATCGGCCAGTTTGCTTTCAGGGATGGCTATGATGGCGAAAGCCTCACGCGGAATGGCATTTCGTAAACTGCCTCCTTCAATGGTGGAGAGCCGAACCTGCTCATGCGCTACCAGATGTTTCAGGAGCCTGAACAGGAGTTTGTTGGCGTTTCCCCGCTCCAGCACGATATCCATGCCAGAGTGGCCGCCTTTCAAGCCGGTAAGACTGATTTTTTTGGGCACGTGGTTCTCCGGGAACTCTTCTTCCATATAGGTAAAAATAGCGTTGGCGTCGGTTCCTCCGGCACATCCCACGTAAAGCTCCCCTTCATCCTCAGAATCCATATTGATGAGGATGTCGCCCTGTAGAATCCCGGGTTGCAAGGCGTTGGCTCCTGTCATGCCTGTTTCTTCATCAATGGTGAAAAGGGCTTCTACTGGCCCGTGTTTCAGGTTATTGCTGGCCAGAACTGCCAGGGCAGCAGCTACGCCGATGCCATTGTCAGCCCCAAGTGTTGTTCCATTGGCTTTCACCCAACCATCTTCCTCGAAGGCTTCGATGGGATCTTTGTCAAAGTCGTGTTGCTTGTCACTGTTTTTTTGGGGAACCATATCAAGATGGCCTTGCAGCACTACTCCTTTTGCTTTTTCCATTCCCGGAGTGGCCGGTTTGCGGATAATTACATTCCCTGCTTCATCTGTGATGGTCTCCAGCCCCAGGGTTTTACCTTCTTTTTCCACAAAACTGATGGCATTGCCTTCATTTTTGGAGGGTCTGGGTATTTGGGTCAGTTTGTGGAAATAGGACCACAATAGCTGAGGTTCCAGATTGGCGATGTTCTTGTTCATTTTTTATCTGTTTTAAAGGCCCCCTAAATCCCCCCAAGGGGGACTTGAAAGAGGGGTTCGTGTTGATAATTTAACGGGTGAATGGTTTGGTTAAGATCTTTGGGATCTGAGTTTGAGGTTGAGGTTGAGCGTTTTGGGTTCTGAGTTGAGTGTTTTTTTAAGTTGTTGGGGTGTCAGGATAGTTTGGGATTTAGCCCCTTGCGCAGAAACCAGACTGGTTAAGCTTTTTCTTAACCTTAACCTCAGTTTCAGCCTCAGCCTCACCTTCAAAGACCTTCCATGAAAAATATATCATCAGCTTTGTCGCGTTTGCCTGGTCATTGATTCAACTTCTTTCGGTCTGTTATCTATTCTCTACTGACTGCAAACTACTGACTAATTCACCAACCTTCAGCCTCTGACCTCTGTCTTCGGTCACTCCTGAACACTGATGTTCAAAATCGCTCCCGTTGAAGGATCCATTCCCACCCGGGTGTTTGGGCTGTCAAGTAATGATGGTGGCATGGTGTGCAGTGAACCGAATTGTCCGATCAAAATTTCCTTTTCGGTGAGTTGCTTAGTCCTGTCAATTACTTTAACTGTTGCTTTTCCCGGTTTGCAATAAATCATGCCGGTACGTTCCTTGGGATTTGACTGAATGCCTGGGAAATCAGTCACTTCCTCACTAATGACTTCAATATATACAGGAGTGCCTGTCATGTCATCAATCTGAGTAAAGCCTTTTTGACCAGAAAACCGGAAAAGTACCTGATTGGCAGCTTCATTCGCCTCCGGAACAAATGAAAATACCTGTTTTCGGGTTTCTGTTTGCCTTTTTCCTTTAAAAAGAGAGAGGTATTGTTTTTCCATGTTGTTCAATCCCTCAAGGATTCTTTGGTAAGAACCCTCGTCGGGAGGCAGGTTCTTTACATCGCCTTCGAGCAGTCGGCGACGCGAATCCCTTATGTTGTATATTTCAGCAGCGACTTCCTCTGCAGTGGCTGCACTGGAAGTTTTTATGAGTTGTTCTTCAGTAAAAGGGATGTCATCAAAGCTTATTTCTTCTGATTTGTATGATGAAGTTTGTGAGCTGGCACCTACCGGGGATGGAAAGGAAACATCAGCAGGCATATTGAACCCTTGCAAAATACCATCAGGAGTGAGATTTAAAGCAGCCCCGGCAGGTGTCCCTTCAGCAGCAATACTGTAAATCCGGTTAGGAGCCGGAATACCGCTTGTATAGATCCTGGCTTCAACGATTTCCCAGTATTCATTGTCTTCTTTGATGATATCAGAAAGGTTAAGATATCGTTCTGAGTAACGGTAATAAGGGCCGCGTTTTTCAGTGATTTTGCGGGCAGTTACTTCTATGTTTACTACGGTTTTTGGCAGGTGATAGACCAGTCTGCCCGGGGGGACTGATGAGGTAGATTCTCCAAAATCAGCCTTGGAAATTGTCAAAGGGGTATTGCAGGCGGCCAGAAGCATAAGGACAATGATGAGGGCCAGATTTTCTGTTTTTCTCATAATTTTATTTTTCTGCTTAATTGATATTGTTGGCCTGATCTGTTTATTTTCATCTGCTGATAAGCATTTATCGATAAAACAGGCCGGATATAATTAGAGTCTGTCCATAAAGTACCATTTGCTTCGTTATACTTGCCGCCAAAATACTCATTTACCAAAGTAAACTCCGTTTTTGGCGGCTTCGCAAGCCTGACAACTGGCACTTTCTGACCAGACACATAACTTTTTACAAACTTTCCCGACTTTATAGACGGGCACTAATTAAATCCAAAGTTACTAAATAAATACAGGCTAGATAGTGATTTTTGTCTATAAAGTCCAACTTCTGCGTTGTTGCTCAAAATCTAAATTCAAATACATTAGTATTCTGCGGTTTAGATTTTTCACACGCCTTGAATTTGAATTTTCTATCTCAAACACTTGAAAAACGCTTAGTTTATGGATAGACTCTAGATAGAATGAACGCATAATTCTCTTTTTTATTCCGTTGCCTCTTTAAAAGCAGGCTGAAGATGTTCAATGATGTCAGAGGCGATAAGTCCTCTCATTCCGCGTTGAGCGGCCATGTCTCCCGCCAGTCCGTGGATGTAAACAGCAGCACTTGCTGCGTCGAACGGGTCAATGCCCGAAGTCAGTAATCCCAGGATGATGCCTGTAAGGGTGTCCCCACTTCCGGCAGTCGCCATTCCCGGATTGCCGGTGGGGTTAAAGCTGACTCTGCCTTCGGGCGAAATAACTGCGGTGTAAGCTCCTTTTAAGACCAGAATAATGTGATGTTTTTGTGCAAAATCAATGGCCTTTTGCAAACGTGAATAATCATCCTTTGCAGCTCCTGCCAAACGTTCAAATTCTTTGGGATGGGGGGTGAGGATCGTATTTTCGGGTAATTTTGACATCCATTCCGGGTTGGCTGCCAGGATATTTAAGCCATCAGCGTCGATCACCATTTTTTTATTTTTTGATTGGTCAAGGAGCTCGCACAGTGCTCTTTGCGTATTAACACGGGTACCAATGCCTGGTCCAACGCCAATGGCAGAAAAGGCTGACAGTTCGGGATGTTCGGTAAACATCAGGTCAGAGCGATCCACGCTCATCATAGCTTCGGGGATGGCTGTCTGCAAAATAGCAACCGCACTGTGGGGAACGTGTGTGGTCATGAGTCCGACACCCGATCTCAAACAAGCTCGTGAGGCCAGTAGTGCGGCACCGGTTTTTCCATAACTACCGGCGATTAACAGTGCATGCCCCATTGTTCCTTTATGGGCAAAGCGATGTGGCGGAGACACCAGATTTTGTATATCTTTCTTTTCTGTGATTTTCCAAAGGGTGGGGGTTTGAGAAATTTTTTCGTGGCTCAGTCCAATGGGCAATATCACCAGGTGACCTGTTTGTTCCCGGTTTTCGGGAAATAGAAATGACAGCTTTGGCATCTGAAAGGTAAGGGTGTAGGTAGCTTTAATAATGTTTTCACGACTGTTTCCGCTGTTGTCTTCGCAAAATAGTCCGGAAGGAATATCAATCGAGATAATTTGCCTGAACGATTGGTTGATGTGTGTGACAATTTTGGCAGCTCTTTCGTTAAGTGGGCGGTTGAGGCCTGAGCCAAAAAGCCCGTCGATGGCTATTCTGTTGTTAAATCCGGAGAAGGAAAAATCCTCAGCGGACAGGTCGGTGATGTCAGATCCCGGAAGTTTTTTCAGTTTTTCCAGGTTTGATGTTGCATCGGGAGACAAATTCCGGCTTTTGTAAAGAAAGATTTTAACCTTTCGCCCGTTGGAGATAAGCATGCGTGCAATAGCCAGTGCATCACCTCCGTTGTTGCCGGGCCCGGCAAATACACTAAACCCTGAGGCTGGGAAGTGAGCAGAGATCCAGCGAAAAGCCATGGTTGCGGCTCTTTCCATCAGCGACAAAGATTCAATCGGCTCATTATTTATGGTGTAATTGTCGGTTTCACCCGTTTGTTTCGATGTGAGAATTTTCATGGTAATATGAGAAATGACACGTTAAACTTAGGTTACAAAATGTATTTTTGTATTTGGTGAGGTGGCTGTACTTTTACTTGTTGTATTAAACGTTCTGTTCTTGAGAGGGATATGACTGTTTTTTCATCGAATTAAAAACAGACTTTCCAATCTTTTTTGAAAATGACAAGCCAAAACACCAAATTGTTTCGTGAAAATTAATATTTTTCACCGTTCAAACAGTTTTTGAATTATTGAAATCTGTTTCCAAAATGTAAGAAAAAATAGAGACAGAAAACAAATAAACCTAAAAATTAAAACAGAAAAGAATGAACACACCATCACAAAAACATCCTCAGGGATTATGGGTGCTGTTTTTCACGGAAATGTGGGAACGGTTTAGTTACTATGGGATGCGTGCCCTACTGGTACTGTACCTTACGTCAACTATTGTAAATGGTGGTTTCGCTTATGCCGAAAACCATGCTTTGGAAATTTATGGAATATTTACCGGTCTGGTATATCTGACCCCTATTATCGGGGGTATTTTGGCCGACCGCCTGATGGGACAGCGAAAGGCCATCATTATTGGTGGTATTATAATGGCTCTCGGGCAGGCGGCATTGGCCTATTCCGAATATGTGGTTAATTCCGGAATTTCCCTTGCACCTGAAGCGTTGCAAGAGTTGCGTGAGTATTGGTTGTTTATAGGTCTGGGGCTTTTAATTATAGGTAATGGTTTCTTTAAACCGAACATCTCTACGATGGTTGGGCGCTTGTATGCAGATGGTGATCCACGAAAAGATTCCGCCTTTACTATTTTTTACATGGGTATCAACCTGGGTGCTTTTCTGGCTCCTCTTCTGGCCGGTTGGCTTGGAGAAAGCATCGGTTGGGCCTGGGGATTTGGCTCTGTATCTGTTGGTATGGTTTTGGGAACTATCTGGTTCTGGCTTCAACAGGAAAAACTCGGAACCATTGGTTTCGGACCAAAGCGTTCTTTCCAGACCGAAACAGCCAAACTTAATGGCACGGACTGGCTTCATATCCTTGGATGGTCTTTGGGAATTATTGCCTTCATTTATCTGTTTGTTAAAACATGGTGGACACTTCCCGAAGAGGCTACTACCTGGATTATCCGCATTGTGGCCATCGTTTCCATTACTGCTATTGCTTACATTATCATTAAAAACACTACCGGAAAAACCGAGTGGAGCCGTATCGGAGCCATTTTGGTATTCTGTTTCTTCAACATCTTTTTCTGGTCAGGTTTTGAGCAGGCAGGAGGAACATTCAACCTGTTTGCGCGTGACTTCACCGACCGTATGATTGGTAGTTTTGAGATTAAAGCAAGCTGGTTCCAGTCGGTTAATGCCATTATGATTGTTGGTCTGGCACCAGTATTCTCCATGTTGTGGGTGTGGCTCGGACGTCGCAATCCCAATACTCCGGTGAAATTTGGACTTGGATTGGCCTTGTTGTCACTTGGTTTTGTGGTGATGTATGCTGCTGATAGTAGTGCCTCCGGATCAAATCTGGTAAGCCCCATGTGGCTTGTGATGGTTTACCTGTTGCATACCATGGGTGAGCTTTGTCTCAGTCCTATCGGATTGAGTATGATCAGTAAACTCTCGCCTCCGAAGATTACCTCACTGATGATGGGACTTTGGTTTGCCTCTACTGCCTTGGCCAATTATTTGGCAGGTGCATTACGGGGAATTCTCGAAAATTATCTGCCCGATATGAATCTTTTCCTCTTCCTGGTGATTTCTTCCGGTTCGGCAGCATTGCTGTTGTTCCTCATTTCTCCATGGTTGAAGAAAATGATGCGGGGCATCGATTAAATAATTGTTGATTTTTGATATCGGAAAGCCCGGAGATTTGCGAAAGCAGGTTTTCGGGCTTTTTTTCTGTCAGTGCCAATACAAAGATACATTTTGAAAGCAATTCACCATTGATTCTTTTTTCTTGTTGTTTCATTCGTCTCCGGTTTCATCCGGCACTGCGCCAATATCGATATAAAATCAAACTTAACCCATTTTAAAGTCATATTAAATTCAATTACAATGTTGTTTTAAAATGACTTATATATGGCTGAAAAAGTTATTTAGAGTGATGCAATTCCGATGTTGCTTCAAGGCTGTTTCTTCGCTGACTACAAAAAAAAGGCCTCACTTGTGTGAAGCCTCTTTGAATTTAATTTAAGTATTTTATTTGGAAGTCCCTAATCCCCTCAGAAAACCGTAATAAGCCGGTTTGGGATTTAGATCTTCGTCGTAGATACAGGGCCAGTCTTTTAGGTCAAAGAAAGAAGGGATCCATGAGTATTTGTCTGAGAAACCCCAGACGGTCATTCCATAGCGCTGCTCAGGTGGGACATTCCGAATATAAGCTTCGGCCAGCCATTGGTATTTATCAGCTTGTGCCTGCAGCATTTCATCAGTCAGTTCATCGTGTATCTGAATACCGCCACCGGGAGTGTCGTCATGCTTATTGAAAATGATATCAATTTCCGAAAGGTGGATTTGCAAACCTGTTTCGGCGGCCTTTTTTAGTGCGTATTCGATGGTTTTCTCGTCTGTGTCCATGCGAATATGCATCTGGAAACCAATTCCTGAGATGGGGACATCCTGAGCCTTAAGTTTTTCTATCATCCGGAGCATTGCGTGCAGTTTGACGGTGTCCCGCTCAATGTTGAAATCATTGTAAAAAAGAATCGCCTCAGGATCAGCTTTGTGTGCCAGTTCGAAGGCCCGGGAAATGTATCCTTCACCCATGGTTTCGTACCAAATGGATTTTCTGAATTCTCCTGTGCCATCAAGCAGCGCTTCATTGACGACATCCCAACCGGCAACTTTTCCTTTGTACCGGCTTCCATAAGTGAGAATGTAATCTTCCATGATTTTGTCGAGCATGGTGCTGTCAGGTTGCATTTCACTGATCCATCCGGGAGTTCCTGAATGCCAGATGAAAGCATGTCCGTGAAGACGAATGTAGTTTTGTTGTGCAAAACGAACTACATCATCCACATGTTTCCAGTTGTATTGGTTTGGAGATCGGTGTACAGCATACATCTTCATGCCATTTTCGAGGGTGATGCTGTTAAAATCTTTATTTACTATGGTTTGCATGGAGCTGTCATTGACCACCTGGTGTGCTCTAATGGCAGTGCCCACAGGAAAGGTAGCATTTTCCTTAAGATTTGAGGGAGACTGGTTCGTTTGGCAACCCATCAGTATTAAGGCAGCCATGAGAAGAAAAAGTGTTTTCATCGATAATTGCATTTGTAAGAATTAGACATTTTTCGGCGGGAGGATGAAGTATGTAGATTTAGTACGGGAAAAAAACAAATGGGTTTGATATTTCTTCTTATTGCAAAAGTGATTTTCTGGACTTTAGTTTAGATTTCTGGGATTTTATTTGAGTGTGGGGGAAGAATTTCCTCCTAACCTGGTCTATTCATAAGTTTTCGTCATGAGATGTTTAAATGCCAATAAATACGGGCAACCGCAAAGAAAATTGATGAAGGGAATAATAATTTATTTTCAAGTCAATTTTATTGAAGACGCCTGTATTTAGCCGGTAGTTGAACATTGTAATAGATAATTTATGAATAGTTCAGGCTAAATGAGTTGATTGATTAAAGATACAATTGACATCGCTGAGGTTATTTTTTTTACGGGGTTATTGTAACTATGAAAGTCGGTTCAAGTTAATTTACTATTTTAGAGACAAGATAGGTGTTTCTTATGCCCGGCCTGCATTTTATATCCTATTCAGGGATTAAAACAATATTTATGATTATGAGAATACTGATTTTCCTAACTGTAGCAGTGCTTTCTTTCTCTTGTAGCAAAGTTAATAACGGCCACCTAAACTTTTTTGATGCAAATCCGGAAGCTGGTTACTATTATCCATTTTTCTTATTTATCCCTGAGGGGACATCTGCTGAAAAGCAGTTGACATTGATTGTAGAGCCCAACAATTCAGGTTTTGTGGATGATGACTTTTCCAAACATAAGGAGAAAGCTGAACGGATCGCCAAACTTGATTTTTATATGGGCAACTATCTTTCTGTCAGAATGAAGCAGCCTTTGTTGGTTCCGGTGTTTCCCCGATCCAGGAGTGATTGGCAAATTTATACGCATGCCCTGGACAGGGATGCGTTGCTTCAAAAAGGGAATTCCCTGGAGCGCATGGATCTTCAGTTGATTCGTATGGTTGACAGGGCAAAATTGGCATTGAAAGAGATGGGCTATGAGTTGGATGAACAAATCTTTATGACAGGATTTTCTGCCTCAGGGACTTTTGCCAATCGATTTACGGCCTTGCATCCTGATAAAGTAAAAGCCATGGCAGCCGGAGGTATTAACGGACTTCTGATTTTACCTTGTGATTCATTGGCGGATGTTGCACTTCATTATCCATTGGGCATAAGTGATATTGATTCATTGGCAGGTATAGGTTTTCAGGAATCCGCGTTTGCAGCCACACCACAATTCCTTTTTATGGGAGCCATGGATGACAATGATGCCATTCCCTACGAAGATGGATACAGCATTCAGGAGAGAGAGCAGGTCTTTCAGTTGCTGGGCAAGCAAATGATGCCTGACAGATGGGAGAACTGTATCGAAATATACCAACAACAGGGAGTGAATGCTGTTTATAAAACTTACCAGGGCATCGGGCATGAACAGACTCCGGAAATAAAGGATGAAGTGCTGGCTTTTTTCAAAGAAAAATTGGAGTAGTTTTATTGCGCATTGTCTATAATATCAGAAACTCTTTAAGATCCGATTGCAAAATATCTTCCAGCAGTTTTCTGTTTTTGTAGCTTGTCCGGGCAAATTGAAACGCAAAAACCCCATGTTTTTTGTAATCGATCTTGCGCAACTCCAGTGGATCTTCAAAATATGTACGGAATTTTTCGTAATCAATCTTTTTTATATTATCAACAGGTATGTCCTTAGGCAAATCTGCAACCACCATGCTGAAGATATCATCGTTTTTATCTTTCAGAATGACGTTCCAGTCGGGCTGCTTTTGCTCTAAGAAAAATTCATAAACATTTATTCCGAAAGCATACCATGCAATGTCGGTTACACACCAACCTGCAAATCGCATGGGATTGACTTCAATGGGAATAATATGGTTGTTTGAATCTACTCTGAACTCAATATGCATGGGGAAACCACGTAACTCAATGAGGTCTCCCATTTTGCTCAGAAACTGTGTGAATGATTCAATGTGTTCTTCAATAATTTGTTTGGAGGTAATGTAAACCCTGTCGCTTACGTCCTCGGCAGAAGAAAATAAATGTTTCAGGATGTTCAGAATAACAGGTTTTCCGTTTTTATCGTAATAGATATCTACGGCATATTCATCTCCCGGGATTATTTCTTCAAGAATGAAGTTGGAGCCATTGATCACTTCACCGGGGAAGTTGCGTCCCAGGGAGTCGGTTTCAGATTTTAGCTTAGCCACCACTTTTTCCCATTCAGAAGCATTGTTTACTACATGCACCCCAATGCTGAAAAAACCTACAGAAGGTTTGATGATGAAAGGGTAGGGAAGTGTTTGTGAACGCAACTGATCTAATTTCTCGAAGGAGACTTCTTTAAAGAAAAAATCAGGATACATTGACCTTATGCGCTCTCTGAAACGTGCTTTGTTTTTAAAAACCATAATTAGTTCAGGGAGTCGGGTGAATCTCAGATTTTGAGTTATCCACTCAATTGAGTCCTCCGAATTGGTATAAAGCAATGGTAACTTTTTGTTACGAATGGCTTCTGTGAAAGCCTTGTCACTCAAAAGGGGAAGGTCTTTTCTGGTAGTTAGCTCTTCGGATGCGGTGTTGTTCAGCACCGGATAGTTGTTTTGAGCAATGGTGTCTTCAAGTATTTGAGAAACATATGGCTGGTTGAGTATAATCATCTTCATATTTTTTTACCGTGAGTCAAAGATAGTCGCTTACCTGATTAATTCATAAATTATCTATTACGATACTCTATTACCAGCAAAATTCAAGAGTCCTCAGTATATTTGATTTGAAAATAGATCACTATTTTCTTCCTCAAATTTGCCTGGGGGTTTCTTGATTTTTTTGGTATTTGAGCATCCCTTAACGAAAATCCGTGAATTATTCAGGCTAAAGGCGGAGAAAATGTATTTTTGGGAATAAAGCAGGTTTGAAAAAATGGACCATAAATAATCAACCCGATATGCAAAAAGGACAGATTTCTAACATTATTCGAAGCCTGAGGCTTATCAGGTTTGCTGATCGTGTAAGGTATGTTTTTCAGTTGATTAAAAACAGGAAGATTAACCGGAAGTTCAAAGTGGCAAATCCGGAGGTTGGACTTCCACCTGATTACTTAATTTATGAGTCCTTTCAAATTAATTACCATAAATACTTTGCTGAAAGCAGGGGTGTTGCCAAGTGGGTTGTTGAGAAGTTCAGACCATATGTTTGCCGGGACAATGGGAATATTTTGGATTGGGGGTGTGGTCCGGGCCGTGTTATTCGTCATCTTCCGGATTTGTTGGATGGACAATGGTCCTGCCATGGTACCGACTACAATTCAAAAAGTATTGGGTGGTGTCGCAAAAACCTTCCCGGAATTGAATTCAATAACAACAATCTGGATGCAGAATTGCTTTATCCGAATGATTTTTTTGATGTAATATACGGGCTGTCAGTTTTTACTCATTTATCCGCTGCAAAGCATCACGAATGGTTTGAAGAGCTGAATCGGGTTTTGAAGCCAGGCGGTGTAATGCTTTTTACGACACAGGGGCAGAATTTCAGGGAGAAACTTACCCCGGATGAATGTAAACGGTTTGATGCAGGAGAATTAATTGTTCGTGGTAAGGTGAAAGAAGGACATCGTACTTATTCTGCCTTTCATCCAGATTTATTTATGCTTGAGATGTTTGCAAATGCAAATGTTGAAGTGTTGGATCATGAAGTGCCTTCTCCCCTGGCGGGGCGTTCACTTCCACAGGATCTATGGATTATCCGAAAGCCGGTTTTGTAGGATCTCCGATTATTTGGGTTGTTTACATAGTTGTTGTGCTATGTGTATGATTGCTTGACATTTCAGACTGGAATGTTTAGTTTTATGCTGATAAATCAAAATCAGAAGCATTTGTTGCCTTAATTTTTAACCCAAAAACCCTAAGTTATGAATTGTACTTACCCGACTCGCCGAATTATCTCTTCACTTTTTTTCCTGCTGGTGTGTATTTCATCCTCTTTTTCGCAGACTTTAATTGATTTTAATGATGATGATAAGTGGATTCGTAGTCAAAGTGGTACATCCATTATTGGCTATGCTACTGATCACGCTTATGAGGATGGTCTTTTTCGTGCAACCGGTGGAGAAGCCTGCCGAATTACAAGTAGTGATCAGGATGGTGTACCCGGAGCCCTGGGTAATTATGCCTGGAAACTTAAAAATGTGACTGCCGTTGATTGGCGGATTACCATTGCGTCAGGGGGCGTGGGAAATTTTAGTTTGAAAATCAGACGTTGGGATGATGATCCCGGACCACATTACCAGTTGACTTATTCTGCCAACGGGGGTACTACCTGGGAAGAGTTGGCTCAGGTAACCAATGAAACACTTGATAACCTGAGTGATTGGAAAATTTTTAGTGGAAATGTCAATAGTAGTAACGATAATATTCTTATCAGACTGACTCCAACAAAAGGTACGGAACGAATAATGGTGGATGACTTTGAATGGACTTCCTATGTTGCTAATAGTAATACTTCTCCTGATGACCACAACTTGCAATTATGGCCCATTCCTGCTTCCGAAACCCTCTATGGCAGATGTGATGAAAGGCTGAGATTTGTTGAGTTAATAAATATGACAGGGACTAAAGTCAGAGAGATAAAATTGTCGGGAGATAACGAGTTTTCTATTTCTGTAAATGACCTGAACGAAGGAATCTATTTTATCCGGATGACTTACCTTACCGGAAGAGAAACATGTACCCGTATTGTTATCTTGCATTAACTACAGGTCTTTTAAATGGAACTTTTTCCGGGCAAACAGGTCGTATTTGCCCGGAAATGTTATTATTGGACTGTTTTACGGGAGTTGTTTCTTATCATTGAAGAGCACTCTGTTTAATTTTCCTGAAATCAGGCCTTCTTCATCAGCTAAGGCATCAGCAAATCCAATTTTTTGTAACGACGGAGTGAGCCGGGGCAGGGCCTTTTTTAATAGGGCTACTTCATCCCCGGGTACTTCAATGCTAACGTTCCCATTTCGATATCGCGCTCTCACATCAGAAAAACCCTCTTCATTTATTAATGCTTCCGCTTTTTCAACCATTTGTAGTTTTTTGATTGAGATGCTTTCACCGTAGGGGAACCGACTGCTCAGACAAGGGCTTGCCGGTTTGCTCCATTCATTCAGATTAAAGTGTTTTGCCATTTCCCTGATGTCTTTTTTTTCAAAGCCGCAATCTGCAAGTGGACTAAGCACACGATAATGATCAGCAGCTTTCAGCCCCGGTCGGTAATCTCCTAAATCACTTTTGTTACTTCCATTAATAATCGTATAGTCCGGAAATTTGTCTTCTTTTAGATTCCTCATTGCTGTGTAAAGAGAATTCTTGCACCAAAAACATCTGTCCTCAGGGTTTGAATTGTATCGGGGGTCATTTATTTCGCCGGGCTTTATGATCTGGTAGCTTATATCATGCACGGTACAAAACGCCACTGCCTGCTGCAAATCTCTGCGTTTAAGAGCCGGAGAATCTCCAATAACTGCTACCATCTTTGCCTTTCCCAGAAAATGACGGCTAAGAAAGGCAGCCAGGCAAGAGTCAACACCACCCGACAGGGCAACCAGAATTCCTGAATGGTTGGTGAACCATTTCTTTGTTTCTTCGTATCGTTCTGTATTGAGAGAGTTGGTCATAGCTTATTTTATTTTTTTTAGATATGCTATTAAACTGGTAGGAAAAATAAAGGAAAAATATCAAAGTTCCATGGTTTTGGTTTAATAATTGTTTTTATTTTAGACCTTTTGTGGTATCATATGGGGGGGCAGAATATTTGAAATGACCGGATATGTCCGTATGAAGTATTAAGGAAAGATGTGATAAGTTTTAATCAAACAGATTGTGAAATAAATTTTAAGAGGATGAACATCAGAAATTTAAAACTGGTTGCTGCAATGCTTTTTTTGTCAGCGTTAACGCTCTCTTGCGAAGAGGGGAAAATTAATCTATTCAGTGTAAGCCAGGATGTTGAATTTGGACAACAAATGACTCAGGAGATCCTTTCCACCCCCTCTGAGTATCCGATTCTAAGCAGAGAGGAATATCCTGAAGCTTATGCATATATCGAAGGTATGCGTGATAAACTGCTTGCCACCGGAGAGATTAAATATGCCGATGAATTTGATTGGGATGTTTATATTATAGACCAGAATGTTCTGAATGCTTTTGCTGTGCCGGGTGGAACAACTTTTTATTATTCGGGGCTGATAAAATTTCTGGACAATGAAGCTTCTTTGGCCGGTGTTATGGCCCATGAGTTTGCTCATGCGGACAAGCGACATTCAACCAACAGGATGACCAAAATGTACGGAGTTCAAACCCTGCTTTCGGTGATTGCAGGAGAAGAGACTACTGTGGTGGAGGATCTTCTTTTGCAGTTGGGAGGACAGGCAACTGCATTAGCTTTTAGCCGCGATGACGAATATGAGGCTGATGAGTCGGCTGTCAGGTATCTTTATCATACCGATTGGGATGCCAGAGGAGTGGCTGAGTTTTTTGAAAAAATGGGGACTGAATCTGATAACCCCGATTGGATGGTTTATTTTCAGACGCATCCCAACCCATCGGATCGTATTCAGAAAATAAATGAACATCATCAAAATTTGGGTGGAAAATCCGGTGAATTTTTTGAGGAAAGATATCAGGAGCTGAAAAACAGTTTGCCTTAATGTATTTCCTTTATTGCATAGTAATGCATGCGTTTGCATTCATTGAAGGCCCATTGGTGTGGTTGCTGCACCGGTGGGCTTTTTTGTTGTTAATCAGTGTGTTGTGGAGGTGTGGGGTTGAGATAATGTAGTATTAAAAAAGGGCTGCCGGTAAAACCGACAACCCTTTAACCTTAACCCTAACCCGATACAAATATATGGTAATATTCGATACGGTGCAAAATATTTCATTGCTTTTTTTGCTTTTTTTTGCTCTTTTAATCTGTCCGATGCTTAACTGTCTAAAATAGTGTTTTTTTTGAATCCAAATTAATTTTGTATCGTAATATTGGTTTGCAGATTTTTTTGATATTTATCTTCTTCAAACAACAATCATAGCAATGGTTGTTTGGTGAGTTTTTATTTAATAGTAGAGGATGCGGTGTTTTCCGCTCTTTTGAATTCAATTTTTAAGAATGGGTTATACAGGTTTTTCTGTTTCTTTAATGTCTTTGGTGAATTCTCTGGTACAATTAAAAAGCAGAGAGGATATTGTTGAAGGTTTAATTCGTGGCTTGATAACTTTATTGGGAGAGGAGGAATGCAACGAGAGTAGCATATTGACAACTGCAGAAGTTAGATCCCGGAAAATTGCCCGTGAGCAGCGGAATGCAGTGAAAGATAATGATCCGGTTGGGAACAGAGATAAATACTACCAGGTAGATTATTATTTTAATTTTTCTGAAGGGAACTTTATCCATCTCGGGTTGTCGGCGACTCTTTCGGAAGAGCAGCAATGCTTAATTCAGTCATCGGTTGATATCATCTCTTTGTTTTTAGCCGGGAATGAAAAAAAACAACCCTCCCTGGAGGAAAAAAAAGAAAATATTTATTCATCTGGAGATTCCAACGAATACGTTCAGCAATTGCAAAAGGAGATTAAGAGGCGAAAGAAGTATGAGCAGAGATTGGAGGAGAGTGAAAAACGAAATCGCATGATTCTTGAGCACAGTATGGACGCTATTTTGTTAACCAGTCCGTCGGGCTCCATTTTCTCTGCCAACAAACGTGCTTGTCAGATGTTTGGAATGACCGAAGAAGAAATTGTGAGAGCAGGCAGAAAAGGACTGGTGGATCAGGATGACCCACGATTGATGGAGTTGATAGCCATAAGAGAAAAAGAAGGTAATGTTAAAGGGCAATTATTCTTTGTTCGTAAAGATGGCACCAGGTTTGAGGGAGAATTAACGTCATCGGTCTTCCTTAATCATCATGGAGAACCCAGAAGTAGTATGATTATTCGTGATGTTACGCATCAGAAGAAGATAGAGTCGCAACTATTGTTTTTGGGTCATTCCGTTGAACAGAGTCCTTTGAGCATTGTCATTACCGACTGTCCTGGAGAAATTAAATATGTCAATAAAGCTTTTACGAAAATTACAGGTTTTGAAAAAGAGGAAGCTTTAGGACAGACTATGAGTATTGTAGATTCAGGTTTGCAGTGCCCTCTCTTTCTGGATGAATTATGGCAATCGGTGCTGGAGGGGCATGAGTGGAGCGGGGAGTTAAAGAATAAGCGGAAGAACGGTGAATTGTACTGGGAATATATTAAAATTTCTCCTGTTTGGCAGGCTTCTGGCGAAATCACTCATGTGGTATCCATCAGAGAAGATATCACTGAAAAGAAGAAGATGATTGATGATCTGGTAATTGCCAAAGAGAAAGCTGAAGAGAGTGACCGTTTAAAAACAGCTTTTCTGGCCAACGTCAGTCATGAAATTCGTACCCCTATGAACGGTATTCTGGGATTTATGGAGTTGCTTAAAATGCCGGGACTTGGAGATGAAGAAAAGGACTCTTACATTGATATGGTGAATCATAGCGGTGAGCGGCTTTTAAAAACCATCAATGATCTGATAGAGATTTCAAAAATTGAATCGGGGCAGATTTTTGCCGAATGCTCGGAGGTAAATGTCCGGGAACTATTGGATTATGCTCTTCGTCTTTTTTCACCTCAGGCACAGGAAAAAGAACTGGAGTTAAGGGTGTCTGAGATGCCGGAACCATACAGGTGCCTGATTTATGCGGATCGTGCAAAAATTGAGGCTGCGCTTTCAAATCTGATTTTTAATGCCATAAAATTTACCAATAAGGGGGAGATTGTGTTTGGAAGTTATGTGGAGGCAGAAAACCTGATTTTTTATGTGAAGGATACAGGAGTGGGAATTGCCCCCGGTCAAATGGATATAGTGTTTGATCGTTTTGTGCAAGCCGATCTGAATATGACTAAACCTTATCAGGGGACCGGTTTGGGATTATCCATCATTAAAGGATATATTGCTCATTTGAAGGGAAAAATATGGGTGGAATCGGAAGAGGGAAAAGGAAGTGTCTTTTATTTTTCGATTCCCTATCGCCCGGTCGAGGCCATTAAAACAAATCAATCCCAATAGATCAGGTTAACAATATTACTAAAGGGAATGGTTGAAACGACCATGACAATGGAATAACAAACCGCGTGTTGCTGAAGTTTTAGTGGTTCCTCTTCGGCGACGGATGGAATGCACAAGAATATGTATGTTATTCTTTCATACGAGTTTTATATGGTTTTAAGAGTAAAATATTTTCGAATAAAACAGCATGTTAAAGGATTTTTGGAAGAATCAGACCTTAACAAATAAACTCTAAAAATATGCAAACTTCAACTAAAAATGATGCTTCAAAGATTATTCTTCTTGCAGAGGATGACAAACTGAGTGTATCCTATTTCAAAGCAGTGCTTTCTGGAGAAGGCTTTGAAGTAATTCACGTTGACAATGGGATTGACGCTGTGGAGACAGTACGTAACAATCCTGACCTGAGTGTGGTGCTTATGGATATTAAGATGCCCCAAAAAAGCGGGGTTGAAGCTGCCAGAGAGATTCGAAGCTTTAATCCGGATCTTCCCCTAATTGCCCAAACCGCTTTTGCTCTGGCCGGTGATAAAGAGTCCATTCTGGACGCTGGGTTTAATGCCTACATCACCAAACCTGTTAGTCGTGAGGATCTGTTGGCTATAGTGAAACGGTTTTTGTAATGATGTAATTTGTCTGATTTTTTTAAGTTGGCAATTCGGGGCCGGCTTTGCTTTATGAACTTTAAGATAGAACAGGAGAACTATTTGGTTTTGTACCTTCTCCGTCTCTGCGTTTATTTCCTCACTTTTCCTGGGGTCTTTTATTGTATAAGAGTTGGGATTATTTAAAGATTTCACCTGGTTAACATGTATTTTCTGTGGTAGGATGGAATCCTTGATGAATCTTGTTCATGCTCTTTTGGGAATTTGGTATTCCAAAATTTATGTTCTTGTCATTCGTTTGAAACTTTGTAATTAACTGATAAAAAAAACTAATTAAAAATTTCAGAACGAATGAACCGCTTCGCTCTCACATAATATTTTTTAAACATATTCTTTTGTGATATTATGTAAGCATAATATCATGCTCGTTTTATTCTTCTCTTTTTATTTGGGGGAAATAAGTTTAATTTATTGGAAGTCAGCGTCCTGATTCTGGGTGACGTATTAAAGAAGTTGCCTGAATCCTCTTTTGATGTAACTAAGATGTAACCCTTTTCTTTAAAAGGCCTGTAAATAAAATTTACTTCGCTTTTACAATTTTAATAGTTGTTCACATATCCGTGTTCAACTTCAAAAACCTCAAAAAGTTTTGTATAACTAATTGTAAAAAAATGAAGAAAGCGAAGTTATTAAAAGGTAATTTAATCTGGAGTTTGCTCCTGCTAAGTTGTCTTTTCCTCCCTTTGCAGCAGCTATCTGCTCAGGAGACACAAATCAGGGGAACCGTGACAGATGATTTTGGAGACCCGCTGCCGGGAGCATCTGTTATAGTTAAAGGGACAACAGATGGAACCATCACCAATGTGGATGGACAGTATTCTTTGGAAGTCCCTGCTGATGCTGTAATGGTTTTCTCTTTTATCGGAATGGAGACCACAGAGGTAGCTGTGGAAGGAAAAAATGTTATTGACATTCAGATGAAAGAACAAATTGCCACTCTTGATGAGTTGGTGGTAATTGGTTATGGATCGGTAACCAGAAAAGATGTAACTACAGCCGTGTCGAGTGTTTCGGTTGATGATGTGGACGAACGGCCTATTGTCTCTGCAGCTCAGGCCATCCAGGGGAAAGCGGCTGGAGTAAATGTTTTCAAGCCCAGTGGAGAGCCCGGAGCAGGCATGGTAGTGAGGGTTCGGGGAGCAACTTCTTTTAATGGAAGTAACGACCCATTGTATGTGGTTGATGGCGTTCCGGTTGACAACATCAATTTTTTGTCTCCAATGGATATTGCCAATATTCAAATTCTTAAAGATGCCTCTTCTGCAGCCATTTATGGCTCTCGAGCTGCAAATGGCGTTGTATTAATTTCGACAAAAGAGGCAGGTGAAGGTGCGAAAGTTGCTGCAAATGTTCAGTACGGTGTTAACCAGGTAACCAACCAAATTGAGTCGTTAAATGCAGCTCAATACAAAGAATTAATGGACGAACTGCGGCCAGGGGCTATACCTGCTGGCATCATCGACAAGACCGACTGGTTTAATGAAGTTTATGGAACCGGAATCACTGAGAACTACCAGATACAGGTATCCGATGGCAATGAAAAGTCGAACTACTTTATTTCGGGAGGTTACTTAAACGAGAAGGGCGTAATCAGTTCTTCATTCTTTAGGCGTTATAATTTTAGAAGTAACCTGGAAACCCAGGTGCGCGACTGGCTAAAATTTGGAGTAAATGTATCGTATTCCGACAATACCAGCAATGGTATTACAACCGGTCAGGGATCAAATCGTGGCGGCGTGGTTTTGTCAGTGATAAACCTGCCTTCCTCAGCCACTATTAAAGATGAAGAAACAGGGTTATATAACCGCGTTTTCTTTGGTCAGAATATTACCAACCCGATTGAAGCAATCGAAAATGAGAAAAATAACCAAAACAAAGAGAACAGACTCATTGCGACTGGTAACGCTACCATTACTTTTCTGCCTGATCTTAACCTGAAAAGCTCGATGACCATAGACAGACGTAACGGCACCATAACAGGTTTTACTCCGGCAGTTCATGGACCAGACAGAGACGACTGGGGAAATGGATGGGATACCCGCAACGAAAATACGCTGTTTATTTTTGACAATGTTCTTACCTATAGTACAACATTTGCCCAAAGTCATAATGTGGAAGCAATGGCTGGTACATCCTGGACCGATTCAAAATGGTCGCAAAGTTACATTAATGGATCGCATTACAGGAACAATACCATTCAAACGCTCAATGTGGCCAATAAAATTGCATGGGACAACACAGGATCAACTGCTTCAGAATGGGGTCTTATGTCAATGTTTGGCCGATTGGCGTATAATTACGAAAGTAAGTACTTGCTGACTTTTAATGTCCGTCAGGATGGCTCTTCAAAACTGCATCCTGATCACCGCTGGGGAACTTTTCCTTCTGCTTCTGCGGCATGGAGAATTTCTTCGGAAAATTTTATGCAAGGGTTATCTTGGCTTGATGATTTGAAAATCCGTGGTGGTTGGGGACAGACAGGTAACCAGTCCGGAGTTGGCGATTATGCCTATCTGCAGCGCTACAACATCAGCCGTCAGGCATGGTTCGAGACCGGACAGGAGGATGCACTTCCGCTTATAACCCAGGCAAACCTTAGAACTTCTGACCTCACATGGGAAACCACTACTCAGTTAAATATTGGACTCGATGCAACATTGCTCAATAATCGGGTGGTATTGGCCATGGATTATTATGAAAAGCTTACCACCGACATGTTGATGAACGTGTCATTACCTGCAGGAGCTGCTGCTGCCAATAATATTGTACGCAACGAAGGCGAAATGGAGAATCGTGGATTTGAGTTTTCGGTAGATTCACGGAACTTCACAGGTATCTTCAACTGGAATACGAATTTTAACATGTCTTTCAATAAAAATGAATTGAAAAGCCTCGAATTACAACAGGTTTATTACGATGCAGAAACAACCGATGCATTCCATCAGACACGGATAGTCCGTAATGAACCAGGGCGGCCCCTGGGTGGGTTTTACGGATATATCAGTGATGGCGTTGATCCCGAAACCGGAGAACTTATGTACCGCGACATTAATGAAGATGGAAGAATAACCGCTTCCGACAAGGCCTATATTGGTGATCCGAATCCCGATTTCGTTTACGGGCTAACCAACTCTTTTTCTTACCGGGGATTTAGCCTGAACGTATTCTTGCAGGGAGCCGTTGGCAACGATATTTTCAATGCCTCGAAGGGTGATATTATGGGAATGTACGACTTGAAAAACCAATCGACAGAAGTACTCAGACGATGGCGCACACCCGGACAGATCACAGATATGCCAAAAGCCGGATATAACCTGCAGCCATCGACTTTCTTTATTGAAGATGGCAGTTATCTCCGTATTAAGGACGTGACACTTTCTTACAGTTTCAAAGGTCGTTTGCTCGACCGGTTGGGGATTTCAAAATTGCAACCGTATGTGACAGCCAGCAACCTGTATACATTTACAGACTACAGCGGAATGGATCCCGAAGTAAACCAATGGGGAAACAGTGGTGCTGTACAAGGCATTGATTGGGGAACCTATCCGCATAGTAAAACTTTCCTGTTTGGTTTAAATGTTGAATTTTAATAAGTTACAAAATGAAAGCAAAATATATTTTATTAATCTGTACTGCTTTTTTAATTGCTTCCTGTGAGCTGGATTACGACCCGTTATCAGTTTATTCGGATGTTACAGAAGGAGTTACATCGGACAGTATTCAGGTTGAATTTAAAGATAAAGATGCCGTATTAGAGCATAGGCAAACATTGCTAAACTTGTACGAAAATGGTCAGGAGCATTGGTATCTTGATATGCTGCTGCTTGCCGAAGTGCATGCTGACAATGCTTATGCCGGTTCACCAGGTGCTGAAACAACACCATTTGAGGTGAATACCATAGAGGGTTCGAACATTAACCTTAAACGTGACTGGAACGGGCACATGGCAAATATTGCCGAGACCAACAAACTAATTGAAAACATTGACGAAGTTAACGATCCGGCCCTAACCGAAGACGAAAAAAAACAGTTTAAGGCTGAAGCCAAAATACTTCGGGCAATGATCTATTTCGATATGGTAAGGATATGGGGAAATGTTCCGTTGGTAACCAAACAAGCCGGCGACATTACTTCAGAAACCGTAGAAGATGTTTATCCGGCCTACTTTCCGCCACAAACCGATGCGGTGACCATTTATCAACAAATCGAAACCGATCTTCTGGAGGGACTGGAATACGCTCCTGGAAATGATCCGGAAGATAAGACCCAATTTTCAAAATCCGTGGCAAAGGCTTTGCTGGCTAAAGTTTATGCTGAAAAACCACTGCGCGACTATGATAAAGTCATTCAATATGCCGATGAACTAGCTGCTGATGGTTTTGAGTTAGAAGAAGAATACAGCGATTTGTTCGGTGTTTTACTTAGCGATCCGAATCAGCCGCCTTCGAACGACAACAGAGCCATTGATGCAGCATTACGTAACTCAAAGGAAACCATTTACGAAGCCCAGTATTTTCCTGGAAATACCAACTGGGTAACCTGGATGTTTGGTCGTCCTCTCAACGATTGGAACTTCTACTTCACGTGGTTAAAATGGATCACCCCTTCGCGTGATTTAATCAGGGCATTTGAGAGCGAGCCCGGCGATGAACGACTTGATGAGACCGTTGTGTTCTACAATGCAGATTGGAACCTTTATTATCCTGCCGACCACTATGCCTTTATGTATAAAACCCGAAGTGCTTACAACAGCATTATCAAATTGCGCTATGCCGATGTTTTGCTGCTAAAAGCCGAGGCTTTAATTGCCAAAGGAGACTTTACAGGTGCTGCTGAAATCATCAACCAAACCCGTCGACGAGCAGGTTTGAATGATTTGCCGGCATCGGCAACTGCAAGCGAAGAAGCCATTCTAAATGCCTACCTGAAAGAACGCCGTCTTGAATTGGCAATGGAAGGCCAGCGCTGGTTCGATTTGGTTCGTCTTAATAAAGTGGAAGATGTGGTGAATGCTGTGTATGAAACAGATGAAGGACGGTTAGATTTGGTGTATCCTTACACAGAGTTATCATATATATTGCCAATTCCTCAGGACATAATCGACCAGAACCCTAATCTTGTTCAAAATCCTGGTTATTAATATTGTCGTGCAATCATTATTAAAAAAGAAAAACATGAATTCACTTTTTAAATATTTCATAATTCCGGGAATCTTTGCACTGGTATTTGCCTCGTGCGAGGACGACGAATACGGTCCCCGGAAAGAATCGGTTCCGGTTATCGAATCGGCAGCAGTTACTCCGGAAAACTTTACTTTTGGTGACTCTATTACCCTTACTGCCAGTGTTTCGGATCCTGCCACCGAGCTCACCACTCTTACATACGAAGTGGTATCAGGTAATCGCACAGTGGCATCAGGTGAAGTTCTGTTGGCTGGCGAAAGTGACGAAGTCAGCAAAAATGTGTTTGTGTCGTTACTGCCCAATCAGCAGGATAATTCAGATGTTCAGGTAAATCTTGTTGCCAGCAATATCCTGAAAGGTTCATCTACCTCTCAGGTTGATGGTTTAACGGGTAACCGCCCTATCTACAATCAGCTATATATGGTTACTGAGGATGGGGGTGTAAATATTCTTAATTCTCAGGGAGGCAATATTTTTCAGGGTAATGATCTCACGCTCGAAACATCATTTCATTTTAAAATTGCGGAACGCCTTAACGAAGACAATTCCATCGATTACAGCGGGGCTGTGTTTGGAAATGTGAATGGAAAGGTTGCAATGATTGATGATGATGGTGAGTCAGCATTTGCTTACACACCTGATGCCGATTATACCAAAGTTTTCTCTTACAATATTTTTGCCTTTGAGGTAGAAACTACAGGAAGTATGTTGGGTGAGGACGACCTGGCGTTGAGTGGCTTCGGAACAGAGGATATTAACAGCGAATCATTCAGAACACTTAGTCGTACCCTCGAAAACGGAAAAACCTACAGTTTGTTCGGTTCACTTGCCAACACTCAAAACGTTTACAATCCTGATTTCTTTGAGCGCACGGCACAAAATAAAGTGACATTTCTGGGCGAAACAGGAGAATACACGATCTATTACAACCCTGTCCGGAAAAATATTTTTGTAGGTGTTGATAACCCATCTTTCCCGGACTATTTGCTGGCATGTGGTTATGGATTGGGGTATCCTACCAAGGTATCTTCCGAAGAAATAGCTTCAGTATATCCGGGACATCAGCGCACTCACACCGACTGGGGCTTTGACCATGTAATGAAATATGTGCTGCTGCGAAGAATCGACGAGGGTGTATATCAGGGAACATTTTACACACCCGGGGATAACGATTTTTACGCAGGTTTTAAACCGTTCGAAAACACCGGATGGGGGAATGAAAAGAAAGCTGGTGATTTTACATTTACCGGTGAACAAATTATTTCCGGCGATAGCGACTGGACAATTCCAAACGGGGAGAATGATCCGGTAATTACTCCTTCCAATTACAGGTTCACAATTAATTTGAATGATAATACAGTTCACATTGAGCAGATAACACTTTATTAATATGAAGAGATTACACATTTTAACTATAGCTTTAATGGGGGTTTTCTGGTTTAGCTGTGCCTCCTGCCAGAAAGAAGAAGTTGAAGAGCCGGATAATGATCCGGAAATTGAAGTACCCGAGACAGGGGATGTGGCCATGTACATTACCACAAATACAAGGTCGCAGGATTTAAATCAGCAAGCGGTTGATTTCAGCGATAAAAGCAATATGTCGCCAACGACAATCAGGCTGGAACCCGAAACACAGTACCAGACAATGGATGGTTTTGGAGCAGCTCTTACCGGTTCGTCGTGCTACAACTTAATGCAGATGACACAGGAAGACCGGACTGAGTTTTTGACGCAAACTTTTTCGCATACCGAGGGGATGGGACACAGCTATATTCGAATTGCCATCGGTTGTTCAGATTTTTCGCTCAGCGAGTACACCTGTTGCGATACACCAGGTATTGAAAATTTCGGTTTAACATCAGAAGAAATAGAATATGTTATTCCTGTTCTGAAAGAAATTCTGGAAATTAATCCAAATATTAAAATTCTGGGATCTCCATGGACACCTCCGCGTTGGATGAAAGTGAACAATCTTCAGGATCTCGAACCTTACAACTCGTGGACCAGCGGGCACCTGAACCCGGCTTATTATGCCGATTATGCCACCTACTTTGTGAAATGGATTCAGGCGTTCGAACAGCAGGGAATTGATATTTTCTCGGTAACGCCACAAAATGAACCGTTGAACCGGGGAAACTCTGCATCGCTTTTTATGGGCTGGGAAGAACAACTCGATTTTGTTAAAAATCATTTGGTTCCTCAGTTCAGGGAAGCATCATTCACTACTAAAATTTATCTGTTCGATCATAATTACAACTATGACGACATGCCCGAACAGGAAAATTATCCGGTAAAAATTTACGATGCCGGGATTGACGATGAATTAGTGGTTGGTGCAGCTTTTCATAATTATGGGGGTGATAAAAGCGAATTGCTTGATGTTCACAGTAAATATCCCAACCGGGAGCTTATTTTTACCGAAACATCTATTGGAACATGGAACGATGGCCGAAATCTGGAATTGCGGTTAATTGATGATATGCGTGAAGTTGCACTCGGAACGGTTAATAACTGGTGCAAAGGTGTAATTGTCTGGAATCTCATGCTCGACAGTGATCGTGGGCCCAACCGTGAAGGAGGGTGCCAGACTTGTTATGGAGCGGTGGATATTGACAAATCGAACTATTCATCTATTACACGAAATTCACATTACTACATTATCAGCCATCTGGCGTCGGTGGTAAAACCCGGAGCTGTACGTATCGGTACATCAGGATTTTCAGATACAGGATTTATTTATTCAGCTTTTGAAAACACTGACGGAACTTACGCTTTTGTTTTACTTAACAGCAATGCTTTTTCAAAAATGATTACCATCGACGACGGAAACAATCATTTTAGTTACGAAGTGCCAGCTAAATCAGTTATTTCATATCGATGGAAAAAATAAAATCAAACGCAATGAAAAACATAAAATATCTAATAATCGGTTTAATCGGGTTGTTAGCATTTTCTTGTACCGAAGAAGAGGCTACTGAAATTCAGCCGGAAGGCAATCCTGTTTTAGAAATTGAAGATCAGTTTGTTAATGTTCATTTTGGCGACGATCTGCCATTTACTGCAACAGTAAGCGACCAGGTACCTCTGTCAACCTTAACGGCCGTTTTGTATTTTGGAGAGGAAGAAGTTTCGAGAACCGAAATCCGAACCAAAGAAAACGGTGAATATCTGGGAACTATTCACGTGCCTTTCGAACAAAATATTCCTGACGGAACGGCCACTCTGGAATTTGAATTAGTAAACACCACACTTAACAGTGTCACCCAAACTTTTGATGTGCCTGTTGCCCGTGCTGAATATCCTTATTTGATTTTGGTGACCGAAGATGGTTCCTTTCCTATGGTTCCAACAGGAGAAGCTGATGAATATGCTGCTACGGAACCGTTCCCTTCTACCGATTTACCGGCTTACATTAAAACGCCGGTTGTTGATAATAAAGGAAATGAAATGGTCTTTGGCTGGGAGGCAGGTGAGATAACAAAAGGATCAACGGATTACATCCCTTTTGTAAGTCCGGTATCTGGTACATATTCTGTGACATTCAATACATTTAATTATGAAGCCGGACCATTTTTTGAAATCTTGTTCAATGGAGAAAAAATGAATATGATTGATAAAGAGAATTTCCAGCTTGATATTGAGTTGACCCAGGGCCAGGAAATCCAGATAGAAGGACTTGGAAATCTTGACCAATGGTGGATTGATGCAGATTATTTTGAAGAGCAGGAAGTTGGCATGTATAATTTTGTTCCCATTGACGGGAAATACAGAGTTACAGCTAATTTGGCCCTGAATTATTTCAACGTAGAAGCACTTGATGGAAATTCACCTGCTTCGCTGCAAAGTGACGGATCAGGAGCTCTTTGGATTATTGGTGAAGGAATTGGAAAACCCTCTCTTGCCAATCAGGTAGGCTGGAATACAGATAAGGCGCTGTGTCTGGCCCAGATTTCTCCAAAAGTTTACCAGGTGACTGTTGTTGGTGGCGAGTCTATTGATGCCAACTCCATCAATTTTAAGTTTTTCCATCAGAAAGGATGGGGTGGTGAATATACGAATGCCGCCCTTTCTACTACGAGTGATATTGTGCTGGTAGGTGATGGCGAAAATGGTCGTGATCCAGGAAACCTTGGTTTGGCAGATGGTGTTACTTTGACTCAGGGAGCTACTTATGTATTTGAGGTAGATATCACTGCAGGATTGGAAGATGCGGTATTGTCTGTTACTCAGGAGTAATTGGTTAACCCAATTTATTTATGAATGAATGTTAGCCGGCTGGAAATATATCTTTTTCAGCCGGCTATTTTATGAAAGTGGTTTTATCAAACCTGGCCAATTAAGTCATCAATATCAGGATATTTTTTTCTCAGACGGTATCTGGCGGTTTCCACTCCGCGAACCGAAATGTTAAATATACTGGCCATTTCTTTATTGGTAAGTTCCATTTTAATAAATGCACAAATTCTTAATTCTTTATTGGCGATATTGGGGTGTCGTCTCTTTAATTCGTTGAACAATTCCTGGTGTACTCTTTCCAGATTGGTGTCGAAAAGTTGGTATTGTTGTTCATCATTCAGGTTGACTTCAATGCTTCGGACGATACTCAATATTCCGGTGCGGGTATAATCATTTCTGGCATTTTTTCTTAGCTCATTGAGTTTATTCTGAATCTCAATTAGGAGTTCCCTTTTTTTAGCAATTAATACGGCATTATTGGCTAAATCTTTACTTTTCTCGATGATGTCCGCCTCCACACGTTCTTTTTCCTGTAGAACCAGTTGAGTTTCCCGCTCCATATCCCGGAGCTCCTGACGTTTTAGTTCTTCTAACCGGGTTTTTTCTTTTTCCCGAACAATGACTACCTGTATTTGTCTGATTCCACCAATAATTAATCCCACGGAAATTAAAACCCAAAAGAGAATCCATGGCCATGTGGCATACCATGCAGACTCAATGGTAAAAGACAACTGGGTTGTTTGAGCCACTTCTCCCGATAAACTTTGTGCCTTAACTTTGATAAGATAATCTCCGCTTTTTAGAAAAGAAAAGTTAATAAATGGTTCCTCTTGCCATTCAGACCATTCTGTCATTTTGTTTTCTAAAAGATAACTATACCGGATATTGGCTTTATCGCGAATGTGGGGGGCAGATAACCAAAAGCTTATATTGTGGACGTTGTTTGGGAATGTCAGTAGATTTATTGAGTCTCTAATTGCAAAAGTGATGACTGAATCATTTATGGTATAGGATGTTCTGGAAAGACGGGTTCGTACTTTTTCTGCATTCAACTGAGATCTTGCTCCGGGGTGAAAGGCAAAGAGACCATTGGTAGTTCCAAGTAAAACTTCATGAGTGTTTTTAAGAGGTACAATGCATTCCATTCCTCTGTTAAGGGTGCCCTTTAGAGAAAGAAATGGATTGGTAGTGACTTTGTCCATTTGATGAGTAAAATAGGCCACCTGATCATCAATTACGCACCAGGTGGAATCTCCTTGTTGTACAAGTTGTCTGATGTTTTTCTCCTTGCCAAGCAAGGAGTTTAGTGCTTTATGAGGCAGAAATGTGTTGGTCCCTTTATCAAATTTAAACAGCCCTTGGTTGGTGGTAAAAATGTTTTGTCCATTCCATCGATGAACATTAATGTTGAACGTGGATGGAAGTCCGTTTTGCTCATTAAAATGTTCGGTGGAAACCACACGTGAACAATCTTTGTTGGTTTTTATTTTAAAAACGCCTTTATAGCCATGACATATCCAATATGAATCATTTTCCCCCGGAATACCAATCAGGTCACGGGTGGAATCCTCAAAGCCCGGAAGCGAAGTTGATAATACAGTAGTACGGCCATCTTTTATTTGTATCAATCCTAAACCATTATAGGTACAGACGAAGAATTGATTACTTATTCCGGAAACGGGGAATAACTTCCAAACGCCTTGAAAGTCTTGAATTGGATTGGTTCTATTGTTTTTAATTTCGAAAAGACCCCGGTCGTGTGCACAAAACAGTTGGTTGTCAACTGTTTTTAGAGACCAGGCTTGTCCGTCCAATGCCGGGATTTTCTGAAATTCGTTTTGGTATATAATACTGTCAGAGTATTGCTTTGTAGAGTAAAAAACGCCCTGATTTGTTGCGATGAAAAGTCTGTTGTCGAAAATTACCGCGTCATATATTGATGACCCCTGAAAGATGTTTGTCAAATGTGCGTTGGGGTCAAAATAATCTAACCCTTTGTTAAGTAATGTCCAAATGACTCCTTCATTTGACTCATAGAGGTTGAGAACCGTCTGGTCTTGTAGATTATTGAAAGTTCGGATTCTGATGAATTTATTATTCTGAAACTTCCAGGAGGATAGTTTATTGCTCAGTGTTCCAATATATATATTGCCCGATTGTGCTTGAATGGCAGACGTGAACACTTGTTCTGATTCGCGAGGTATCAGACGTTGTAATCTACGGACAGAATTATTTAGTAATGATATTTCAAAGAAAGAGCCTTCCTTGGTCAATAAAAAAACGGTTTCTTTTGTTTGACCCGGTAGAATTCTGAGCAAACTTTCATTAAAAATATCTCTGGTAGAGAAGACTTCTGTGAATTGAGAAGAGTTGATGTCCATCTCGAAAAGGAGATCCCGGTCCAGAACAAATAATTTATTATTAACGACTTCCGAAAAATTGAATGCATCTGTGGCTTCAATGATTTCAACATTGCTGTTATTCAATAAAATAAGATAGTCATAAGTGCGTAGGACAATGGTTTTATTTAACTCCAGAATTTGCCATACATTTCCTATCTCCGAGTATTTTGGTGGCAAAACGTCACGGAGTGAATGATAGGAAAAACTACCGTCTGTATTTGTATTAATTGTCCCAAACTCGTTAAACCCTCCTGCATAAATTACTCCATTTTCTGAGCAATGCAGACTTCTTACAGCGCTGTTGTTTGGCAAGGAGATTTTGTCCCATCTCTCTCCATCAAATCGTAAAACTCCATAATTGTTGCCAAAGTACATAACCCCGAGGGTGTCCTGACAAGCATCCCAGAACTGAGCATCACTATTGAAATCATCGTGGCTGTAGTGAGTTACCGGAGGGTTTCCGATAACCTGTGTGTATAAGTTGGCAGAAAAAGCAAGCATGAAACAAATTGTCAGCAGATGCTTTGTGATACGGGCTGAAAAGATGGATGCCTTTTTTACCATAAAATAAACTGAAATCAAAAATGAGAACTTTTGTTATGACAAAATTAAGAATTATTTAAAGTAATTCCAATGCGGAACCCTTGCTTTGAACGCCTTACAAATAATCTCTTTCAGGGGGCCGGACTCTTGTACGAATATCTGATGATGAAAAGATGATAAAATATCCCCTTTTTACACGAAAACGTCCACGTTTGCCAATGATTTGTTGTTTAGTTTTGAGAAGTTAAAATTTGTTGTAATACCTTTTAAAGGAAGATGTGTCAGTCATTAACCTCAAAAATAGAATTGTCTTTTTATTCCCGTGATATTTCTTGGTTTTTTCCCCACATCCTGCAGTGATGATGAAAACGGAGAGGAGCTTGAGGAGGCTGTATTATTATTTGATACAGAAACAATGCCTGAAATACTTGACGCAACCGGAGGGACGGTGACCATTGGGATTGAATGGGCCCACTACTGTAAATTCAGCAGTTGCCTACACCACTTCTTCGGGGCTGAATAGAAATAAACATGAGGAAATAGTGAACGATGAAAAGATACTGGTAACCATACCCTGTGAAAGTATTACCACCATTGTTTTAAGATAACAAATAGGTGTAGAATGGAATAGATTATTTGGGGACCGATGTACCATGATGACAATAAAACAGTTTAGGAGAAAATTTTGTAAATTCTGATTGGTTGAGTTTTGATTATTTATTTATATATTAGTGCTTTGAAAGGCTTCTGTTTTGGTCTGTTCCGCTTGTGGTTGTTCCGCTAAATACTTGAATTAATAACGGTTAAAAACAATGGTGTTGATTATTTTATAAGAGAAATGAAATTAGCATTTCCTTTTTTGTAAATACGAATACTTGCCCGGCGAGACCTTCATTCCCGATTCCAATTTTTTTATGCCCTTTTGAGAAATAGGGCACTTCAATCCCCATGTTTGTTTCTTTGAGGTAATAAAGGTGAAAACAAATGCCGGGGCGTGAAAGAAATGCAGGTTAAATCCTGCACGTAAATCTCATTTGATTAAATAACTAAATTTTATAAGCATGAAAAACAGGTATTTACTCTCACAATTTATCCCTGCCTTTGTGTTTGTCTTAGGGCTGGTGGCTTGCCAGCCACCTCGGGCAAATGATGACTCAGCAGGAAATGAAACGGTTTACGGACCAGTTGAAAAGACCTATGATTTACCGGATGTTTCCGGAACAGTTTATTACGTGGCTCCCGACGGAGTTGCTAGTGCAAAAGGAACTTCACTGGATGCACCTACTACCATTGAATCTGCCTTGTCACAGGTGGTTACGGGTGATGCAGTGATTATGCGCGGGGGTACCTATCGCAGCGGGAATCTTACTTTTAATCAGGGAATTACTATTCAGCCATATCAGGACGAAAAACCTGTACTGAATGGTACTCTTGAAGCTACTGATTGGCAGCAGGATGAGAACGGACTTTGGTTTACGAAATGGGAACGACTTTTCCCGGGAGAGCCAGAGTCATGGTGGAGACCTGAGCGTAACCTGGAATTTACACCTCTTCATCGTTTCAATAATGATATGGTTTTTGTGGATGGTAACATTCTTCAGTCTGTAGGCAGTAAGGACGAGCTGGATGAAGGAACTTTCTTTGTGGATTACGATTCACAGGAAATTTTCATAGGACAAGATCCATCCGGAAAAAAGATGGAAATTACTGCCTTTAGAAAAGCTATTTTCCGGGCCAGCGGAGAGGCACATGGTAAGGAGAATGATGGGAAGGGGCCGGTTATCCGGGGTCTGACAGTTACTCAATATCCGGATACCATGATTCATATCGATGGATTCTATCCTCAGGGACACTCCACTGATGAAGTACATGGGAATGATGTTGTTGGAACCGTGTTTGAAAACTGTACTTTTTCCAAAAGTTTGCGTATTGGAGTCTTTGCCATTGGCGACAGCATGGTGATGCGTAATTGTAAAATTACAGATACCAATACTGAGGGACTTTATGTAGTTGCTTCTGATGATGTTTTGCTGGAAGGTAATGTCTTTCAAAACAATAATATAGAAAAATGGACCGGTTTTTATCCCGCAGCCGTGAAGATTTTTAATCAGTCGCACAGGGTTGTTTGCCAGGAAAACCTGATCATTAATCATCCCAATTCTAATGGACTATGGTATGATGTGGGCAATGTTGATGGAATTTTTGTTAATAACCGCGTAGAAAGTGTAGGCAGTCCTAAGGGGCCTTTCCGTGACGATCAGGTATGGCCCAGTAGTAACGGCTTCTTCTTTGAGATTTCAAAGGGAGTTACTGTAGCTGGAAATGATTTTGTGAATAACAATCAGGGAATGCTTATTCTGAATAGCTCAGACGCAAAGGTTTACAACAATACCTTTGTGAACAGTCGTGCCAGTTTTGGTAGAGATGAGCGCGGTTCAGATCCCGACCACTTTGGATGGCATATCAATACAGGACCGGGTGTGGATGAGCGCGAAAATCATGAGTTTGTGAACAATCTGATGGTGGACACCATGGGATTGGAATTTCCACTATTATATGTATGGCAGCCCTCTGAAATGTGTGAACGCCTGAATGAGTCCACACTGCAAAAGTTTGATAATAATGTCTATGTGAAGACAACCAAAGAAGAAGATGCTGCCATTACTTTGTGGAGTCCGGCCGATAATGAAAAATGTCAGACCAAAATAAGTGACCCGGCGGAACTGAATGAGTTGTATGGACATTTTGAGGCCAATAGTAAGTTCTTCAATGGTTATAACGGAGCTCTTTTTACGAATGAAAATCCGGAGAATCTTGAAGTTAATTCTTCTTTTGAAGGACATGTTCAGGCTTCCAAAATTCCTCAGAATATCAAGGATGCTGCCGGATGGACCAGCGAAGATGCTTCTTTTGTTGGTGCCAGGTAATACGGTTTCTCAAATTTTAAAAATTTAAAGTAATGAAGACACGTTCATTTATTACTCCATTGGGTTTTGCAGCTTTGGCAGTTGCAGGGTTGTTTGCATGCCAAACGCCTGCCCCGGCTGATAAAGGTGCAGAGAAAGAGGAGGTCGTTTACGGACCTTATGATACAACTTATGAAATTCCTGACGTATCAGGAACCATCTATTATGTTGCTCCTGATGGAGACGCCAATGCGGATGGTACCACGCTGGAACACCCCACAACCATTGAGGTTGCCATCACACGTGTGGTTACGAACGATGCAATTGTTATGCGCGGCGGAACCTATCGTGCCGGAGATCTTACCTTTAATCAGGGGATAACCATTCAGCCTTATCAGGATGAAAAGCCTGTGCTCAACGGAACATACATAGCCGATAACTGGCAAAAGGATTCCCAGGGAGTCTGGGTTACTGAATGGGAGCGATTTTTCCCAGGGGAGCCTCAGTCGTGGTGGAATAAAGAGCGAAACATAGAGAGCACTCCGATGCATCGTTTTAACAACGATTGTGTTTTTGTAAATGGAGAATTCTTGCAATCAGCCGGGAGCAAAGAGGAGCTGAACGAAGGGACTTTCTTTGTAGATTATGATGCAAAGAAGATATATTTGGGGACTGATCCATCCGGTCAGTTGGTTGAGATTACCGCATTCAATAATGCCATTATCAGGACACCTGAAGATGTACATGGTAAAAAAACAGACAAGCGAGGGCCGGTGATCAAAGGTCTGGAGGTTACTCAGTATGCCGACATCAGTGTTTTGATTGACGGGCTTTTCCCTGAGGAAATATCTCCGGAGGAGGCACATGGTAATGATGCTGTTGGGACTGTTTTTGAAAATTGTTCTTTTACCAAGGCTTTGGGAGTGGCTGTCTTTGCTCATGGCGACAGTATGGTGATGCGCAACTGTAAAATTGAAGACACCAATACTGAAGGGCTTTATATTGTTGCTTCGGATGATGTGCTGCTGGAGCGTAATATTTTTGCGCATAACAACATCGAAAACTGGCGGGGATATTTCCCTGCTGCCGTTAAGATCTTTAATCAGAGTCACCGTGTTGTTTGCCGCGAGAATCTGGTAACCAATCAGCCTAATTCTAACGGAATCTGGTACGATGTAGGCAATGTGGACGGTATTTTTGTAAACAATCGTGTTGAGAATGTAGGTCAGGTTGATCAGGCTGCCCTGGGAGATAAAGTTTGGGTTGGACGCAGTGGCTTCTTCTTTGAAATTTCTGAGGGTGTTATTGTTGCCGGAAACGAATTTGTTAATAACAATCAGGGTATTCTCATTCTTAATGCTGCCGGAGCCGAGATGTATAACAATACTTTTATCAACAGCCGTGCCAGTTTTGGGCGTACCGCCCGTGGTGATGGTTCCGATCATTTTGGATGGCATGTTACCAGTGGCCCCGGAGTTGAAGAGCGGGAGAATCATGTGTTTGTGAATAACCTGATGATAGATACAGTGGGGATGGAAACGCCCATGCTATATGTGTGGCAACCTTCCGAAATGTGTGATCGACTCAGTAAATCCACCCTTAAAGCCATCAACAATAATGTGTATGTGAAGGTGGAGAAAGAAGAGTCACCATTGCTGGCTTTATGGAGCCCTACGCAGAACGACGATTGTCAGGCGCGGATTTCAGATCCTGCTGATCTTAATGCTTTGTATGAACCTTTTGAGACGAATAGTAAGTTCTACAATGGGTTTGACGGATCATTGTTTTCCGGAGATGCACAAATTGCTCCCGGTTTTGAGGGACATCAGGTCGCTTTTGATATTCCTGATAATGTAAAAAAACTTGCAGGATGGAGTGATTCTCAAATCAGTTTTATCGGAGCAAGGTAGCAAGCGCTCGCAGAACAACGTATAAATAGAAAAGGCCTGTCGGGAACCAATCCGGCAGGCCTTTTTGCGTTGATTAAAAGATTTTATTTTTCTACCCCAAATACCATAATGGTTCTGGTTTGGTAAGTTTCGTCAGGATTCAGAATTGTTGACGGGAAGTTTTCATGATTTGGAGAATCAGGAAAATGCTGGGTCTCCAGACAAAGGCCGTTGTATTGCTCGAAAGCCCAGTCTCCGGATTTTTGTGAACCATCGAGGAAATTTCCGGAGTAGAACTGTAATCCGGGTTCTTCAGTGTAAATTTCCATGGTACGTCCTGATTCCGGGTCTTTTAATTTAGAGGCAAAGGTCATTGCTCCCTTTTCGGATTTATTCAGTGCATAATTGTGATCATATCCGCCGGGAACCTGATTTATACGCTCACCGATAAGATGTGGTTCTGTAAAATCGAAAGGGGTACCTTCTACTGCTTTAATTTCACCGGTAGGGATTAAAGTTTCGTTTACCGGAGTGTATGCGTTTGCCTCAATGGTGAGTTCATGGTCAAGAATGCTTCCCCGGCCAGCCAGATTGAAGAATGAGTGATTGGTGAGGTTTACAGGCGTAGCTTTGTCTGTGTTTGCCAGGTAGTCCACAATCAGACTGTCCCCCTTAAGGGTATAAGTGACTGTGACTTCCAGGTTTCCGGGATATCCTTCCTCGCCATCTTTGCTGAGATAAGTGAGTTTCAGTGCAGGCCCTTCAGGTGCATCAATGGGCGTTGCGTCCCAAACTTTTTGGTCAAAACCGTTGGTGCCTCCGTGCAGATGGTTGGGGCCATCATTTAACGATAACTGATAGGTGCTGTCATTGAGGGTGAATTGTCCTTTGTCAATCCTGTTTCCGTATCGTCCGATGATGGCTCCAAAAAAACTTCTTTTTTCCAGATAGAGCGACAAATCATCAAAACCAAGTACTACGTTGTCCACTTTACCTGATTTGTCAGGAGCGTTTACTGCGGTTATGACTCCTCCAAAATCAGTTATTTTTACTTCCAGTCCGGAGCTGCTTTTTAATGTGTAGAGGTTAACAGCTTTGCCATCCGGAGTCTGGCCCCAGCTTTCCTTTTTGATGGCTTGTTCAGCCGGGGCGTTGCAGCTGAGGATACTCAATCCCAAAATGCCTGCAATCAGAGTGTGAAATGATTTTCTTTTCATAAATGGTTTAATTTTTCGTTTTTTGTAATAAGAGTATGTTAAACATTTGTAATGCTTTTTTTGTAAATTGCCAAATGTATGGCAAAAGTGCTTTAATATCAATGAGAGCAGTCCCTTAATGTGCTCTGAAAGCGTGGGCTGGTTTATTTTGTTTTCGATTGACTACCTCGCTAATCTGCTTTATTCACTTTTATCGAACTTCTTGTCATGCCCTCATCAGATAAAGATTATTTGGGAAAAATGCCGATATAACTCATAGAACATTGGACTCTTTATGGAACCATTGTAAAATAACAGGTTTTTGACAATTCTTAAAAAAAACTCTAAAAACATTTTAAAAGTAGAAATTACTTTTTAATTTTGGAGCATAAAATTTAATATTTTTTTGAAAGAGGTCATTTTTTAGCCTGATTTATTGACTTCGTCGATCTTCGATTCATGAATGATCGTCGTGAGATGTTCAAATATTAAGAAATACAAGTAACCGCAATCAAATTTTATGAGGACACTTTTTATTTCGCAGATAGATAGTTGGACATTGTAATCGGTGATTTGTGAATTAATTGAGATAGAGGAAATGAAAATAACCAAAGGAGAAAATCATCTTAACCGTAATATATTAAAATTTAGATAAAAATGCAGTATCAGGGACACTATAAAAATGCTCCGAAACATTATCTGGCTGTTGATTGTGTGATTTTCGGATATGAAAGTTACGAACTCAAGCTTCTTTTACACAAAAGGCCGATTGAACCTCAGATTGGGGGATGGTCCCTGATGGGGGGTTTTTGTGGAGAGAAAGAGGCTCTGGAGACTGCTGCGAACAGGGTGCTCCGTCAGAGTACCGGACTGAAAGATATTTTTCTTGAGCAGGTTCAGGCCTTTTCAGTCCCCGACAGGGATCCTGCAGCCCGTGTGATATCGGTGCCGTTTTATGCGCTGATTCGTATTGATAAACATGATGCAGGGAAGGTAGATGAAATGGGGGCCACATGGTGTTCTTTGGATGAGGTTCCGGAATTGATTTTTGATCATTCGGAAATTGTGGAAAAAGCCAAAGAAAGATTGCAAATGAAGGCAAGCCTCGAATTGGTTGGGAAGGAGTTGTTACCTGATGAATTTACGCTTACACAGTTGAGACGACTTTATGAGGCTATTTATCAAAGAGAACTCGACCCGGGTAACTTTAGGAAAAAGGTTTTGGGACTGAATGTTTTGGAAAGATTGAATACCAAGAATACTGAGGAGTCAAAAAAAGGAGCTTTTAATTATCGTTTTAGGCCCAATTCTGATGAGTTGAACGGACATGAACGTATAATTAAAATCTGAACTAATACTTAAAAGGAGTTTGATGATGGAAAATTTTAAAGATTATGAAGTTTGGTTTGTAACCGGCGCCCAGTTATTGTACGGTGGGGATGCTGTAGTGGCAGTTGACGGACATTCCAATGAGATGGTGAAGGGTATGAATGCTTCCGGAAACCTGCCGGTTAAGATTGTTTACAAAGGTACAGTTAACTCTGCCAAAGAGGTTACTGCCACCATGAAAGCAGCTAATAATGACGATAAGTGTGTGGGGGTAATCACCTGGATGCATACTTTTTCTCCTTCCAAAATGTGGATACACGGTTTGCAGGAGTTGCGTAAGCCAATACTGCATTTCCATACCCAATTCAATAAGGAAATTCCATGGAATGATATTGACATGGATTTTATGAATCTGAATCAGAGTGCTCATGGCGATCGCGAGTTCGGACATATTTTGGCTCGCCTGAAGAAACCCCGAAAAGTGGTCGTTGGGCATTGGCAGGATCCGAAAGCTCAGGAGCGTATTGCTGTATGGATGCGTGTTTCTGCTGCCTGGGCCGATGCACAGGATCTTCGCATCATCCGTTTTGGCGATCAGATGAACAATGTAGCAGTAACTGATGGTGATAAAGTGGATGCTGAAATGGTAATGGGATATCATGTGGATTATTATCCTATTGCTGATCTGGTAGCCGTTAAAGATAAAGTTACTGATGAAGAGGTAGCAGATCTGGTAAAGGTTTATGAGAGCGATTACAATTTTGCAGATGACTGCAAAGCCGGAGGTGTCAACAGAGGTCAGGTAGAACATGCGGCTCGCATAGAGATTGCGTTGCGTCGCTTTTTGGAAGAGAAAGGAGCTAAAGCTTTTACTTCTAATTTTGATGATCTGAATGAAGTTGATCAGTTACCGGGACTTGCATCTCAGCGTCTGATGGCTGATGGATACGGATTTGGTGCAGAAGGAGACTGGAAAACAGCCGCTCTTTATCGTACCATGTGGTTTATGGGACAAGGATTGCCTAAAGGTTGCTCTTTCCTTGAAGACTATACCCTCAACTTTGATGGCGAAAACAGTACTATCCTTCAGGCACATATGCTGGAAGTTTGTCCTCTGATTGCAGAGCACAAACCCAAATTGCAGGTACATCCGCTGGGTATTGGGGGTAAAAATGATCCTGCCCGTCTGGTATTTACGAGTAAGCCTGGCGAAGGTGTGGCTGCTACCGTTGTCGATATGGGCAACCGTTTCCGAATGATTGTCAATAAGGTGGAATGCGTGGAGTCTAAACCACTCCCCAAATTGCCTGTTGCCAGTGCATTGTGGGTGCCTAAACCGAACTTTGAGGTCGGTGCTGCTGCCTGGATTCTGGCAGGAGGAACACATCATACCAGCTTCTCTTATGACCTGACTCCTGAATATCTGGAAGATTTTGCTGAAATCGCGGGAATTGAGTTTTTGCTGATTGATGAGGCCACAACCATTCCTGAGTTTAAGAAAGAATTGCGTTGGAATGACATGTTTTATAAGTTGAATCGTGGAATTTAAAATCTATTTAAAATAAATTAAATTATGGAATCAGCTTTCGCAACACTGGACTGGATAATTTTTGCAGTCTATGCCTTTGTTATCCTGGGGATGGGGCTTTTTATTTCGAGAGGAAAAAAAGGAGTTGAAAAAACCGCTCAGGATTACTTTCTTGCCAATAAGTCGCTGACATGGTGGGCCATTGGTGCTTCTTTGATTGCCGCTAACATTTCGGCTGAGCAATTTATTGGTATGTCCGGTTCCGGATATGCGCTGGGAATCGGAATCGCTTGTTATGAGTGGATTGCAGCAGCATCACTGATTGTAATCGCCAAGTATTTTATTCCCATTTTTATTGAGAAGAAGATTTATACCATGCCTCAGTTTCTTGCTGAGCGCTATTCACGCGGAGTGAGTACAGCGTTTGCTATTTTCTGGTTGCTGGTATATGTTTTTGTAAACCTGACATCGGTGACATACATGGGAGCTCTTGCCATGGAAACCATTCTTGGAATACCGTTGATGTACGGCATCATTGGACTGGCAGTTTTTTCCGGTATTTATTCTATCTATGGGGGACTTAAAGCTGTTGCCTGGACGGATGTAATTCAGGTGTTCTTCCTGGTGGTAGGTGGTTTGGTTACAACTTATGTGGCCCTAGATGCAGTAGGTGGCGTAGGTTCCGGACCGTTAAAGGGTTTTCAAACCTTGTTTGATGGTGCCCGCGACCATTTCCACATGATTGCCGAGCAGGATGCAAGACCTGATGTATTTCTTGATCTGCCCGGTCTGGGAATTATTCTTGGTGGAATTTGGCTGACCAACTTTGGTTACTGGGGTTTTAACCAATATATTATCCAGAAAGGTCTGGCAGCTAAATCTGTTACCGAAGCCAAACGCGGATTGTTGTTCGGGGCTTACCTGAAAATGCTGATTCCCTTAATTGTGGTTATTCCAGGTATTGCTGCCTTTTACCTGAAGAATGATCTGGAAATAGCTGACCAGGCTTATCCTTATCTGTTGGCCAACTATATGCCAATTGGTGTTCGCGGACTCGCATTCGCAGCTCTTTCCGCAGCAATTGTTTCATCACTGGCATCTATGATCAATTCTACATCGACAATTTTCACGGTTGATATCTATAAGCCCTATTTCAACAAGAATGCCAGCGATAAATCTCAGGTTCTGGTAGGACGTATCACTGCCCTTGTTGCACTGACCATCGCTGTGTTTATTGCTCCTATGTTACAAAATCTGGAGCAGGCCTTCCAGTATATTCAGGAATACACAGGATTTATCTATCCCGGTGTGGTTATCGTGTTCTTTATGGGACTTTTCTGGCGTCAGGCAACCAACAGAGCTGCTCTCTGGACTGCCCTGCTGACATTGCCGCTCGGATTTGCTTTTAAATTCGGCTTCCCCGAGATGCCCTGGATGATGCGCATGGGATATGTGTTTCTAGTGCTTGTGTTTGTAGCTACTATTGTTACTTTTATTGATAAGAAGTCGTGGACTACCGATACCAAACATACAGTTCGGCCAGCATACATACGTGCAGGTCAGGTGATGTTGATTATTGGAATTATTGCGGCTGTGATTGGTGGAGTAGGAGTTAATATTTATTTCCTGAATAATCTTGGAATTGAAAGTATCTTTATGACAGCTGCTGCCTTTATTTTTGTTGGTATTATTCTTATTACCAATGAGAAAATTATTGCAGCCGACAAAAAAGCGCTTGAGATTAATCCAGAAAGCTTCAAAACAGGAACAACCTTTAATATTGGTGCTGTCGGAGTTGTTGTGATTCTGGCATTGCTTTATGGTGTATTCTGGTAAAAAACATTAAGAAGATGGATTTAAGACAGTTAAAAGAGGAAGTTTTTCAAGCCAACCTCGATTTGGTAAAGCACAATCTGGTAATTTTTACATGGGGAAATGTAAGTGCCATTGATCGTGAAAAAGGGTTGGTGGTGATCAAGCCCAGCGGAGTGGCTTATGACGATATGAAAGCCGACGATATGGTGGTGCTGGATCTGGAAGGCAACGTGGTGGAAGGTAAACTGAAACCTTCTTCGGATACTCCGACACATATTGAATTGTATAAGAATTTTCCTGAAATAGGAGGAGTGGTGCATACCCACTCTTCCTATGCTACTGCCTGGGCACAGGCCGGTGTGAATATTCCGATTATAGGGACGACTCATGCCGACTATTTTGCCAGTGATATCCCGTGTACACGCGATATGACAAAAGAGGAGGTGGAAGGAGAATATGAGAAGGAGACAGGAACAGTTATTGTGGAGGCTTTTGCAGATAAAAACCCCAATCATATTCCTGGGGTGATTGTCAAGAATCACGGACCTTTTACCTGGGGGAAAGATGCACACGAGGCTGTGCACAACAGCGTGGTAATGGAAGCTGTTGCTAAAATGGCTTTTGTTAGTAAGTCTGTAAATCCCAATGTTACCATGAATCCGCTTCTTACAAAAAAGCATTTCGATCGTAAACATGGTGCCAATGCCTATTACGGGCAGAAATAATCTCCGTGGTGGTGCCATTTCTCTCTCCCGGGCCCAACTCGCGGCCCGGTTCTTTTCTTCAATAAAGATTATCTGGTTGTGAAATAGTATGTTTTTAGTTAAAGGATGTACCATTGGCTAAAAACTGCTTACTAAAAACTAAAAAGATGAGTTCAAAAAAATATGTTATAGGACTGGATTACGGGTCTGATTCTGCCCGTGCCGTGGTGGTGGATACCCAAACCGGAGAGGAAGTCTCCCAGGCAGTAAAACATTATCCCCGCTGGATAGAGGGTAAATATTGTGATCCTGCGGCCAACCGCTACCGGCAGCATCCTTTGGATTATATTGAAGTATTGGAATATACTGTAAAGACCGCTCTAAAAGAGGCAGGAGCCGGTGTGGCCGAAAATGTGGCAGGTATGTCTTTCGATACCACCGGTAGTACTCCTGTGTTTGTGGATGAGTCAGGCACACCTCTGGCTTTAAAATCCGAGTTTGCAGAGAATCCCAATGCCATGTTTATTCTTTGGAAAGATCACACAGCAGTAAAAGAGGCTGCTGAGATTAATGAACTTGCCCGTAAGTGGGAGGTTGATTATACCCAGTTCGAAGGTGGTGTTTATTCTTCCGAATGGGTATGGGCTAAAGCGTTGCATGTATTGCGCGAAGATGAGACAGTACGCAAGGCTGCATATTCGTGGATTGAGCATGCCGACTGGATGCCATCCCTTATAACCGGGACAGAACAGCCCGATAAGGTTGTGCGCAGTCGTTGTGCTGCCGGTCACAAGGCTATGTGGCATGAAAGCTGGGGCGGACTTCCCCCCGAAGAGTTTCTTACAGAACTGGATCCTTTGCTGAAAGGTTTCCGCGATCGTTTGTTTAAAGATACATATGCCAGCGATACCAAAGTGGGCAATCTTACTCCCGAATGGGCAGAAAGGCTTGGGTTATCCACTGACGTAGTGGTTGGTGTCAGTGCCTTTGATTGCCACATGGGAGCTGTTGGCGGAGGTGCCACATCCAATGTACTTGCACGTGCCATTGGTACTTCTACCTGCGATATCATGATTGCTGATTACGAGCAAATGGGAGATAAGCTGGTAAAAGGAATTTGCGGACAGGTTGATGGTTCTGTGGTTCCGGGCTATGTGGGGTTGGAAGCCGGTCAGTCTGGTTTTGGTGACATCTATGCCTGGTTTAAGAATGTTGTTGCCTGGCCGCTTAATAATATTCTGAGCAAAACTGAATTGGTAGATGCTGAAACCCGGGAAAAACTCATTGAGGAAACCATCGATAAGATTATTCCAGAGTTGAGTGAAGAGGCCATGAAAATTTCGGTTGACGAATCCACTATTCTTGCAGTAGATTGGATGAATGGACGCCGTACACCTGATGCCAGTCAGGAAGTGACAGGTTCCATAGCCGGGTTGACACTGGGATCATCGGCGCCACGTATTTTCAGAGCTCTGGTTGAAGCTACGGCTTTTGGGTCCAAAGCTATTGTGGATCGTTTCCGGGAAGAGGGTGTTGAACTCAAGGCTGTGATTGGTCTTGGTGGAGTTGCCCGCAAATCTCCGTTTGTGATGCAGACGCTGGCTGATGTATTGAATATGCCCATTAAAGTTGCTGCAACCGAGCAAACCTGTGCAGTAGGTGCCGGTATGTTTGCAGCTGTTGTGGCAGGCATTTACGATAATGTGGAGGAAGCGCAAAAGCAGATGGGACAGGGATTTGAGAAAGAATATACCCCCAATGCAGAGAATGTGAAGAAGTATGAAGCTATTTACAGGAAATATGAGAAACTCGGGGCATTTACCGAGAAAGAATTGTAAGAGCTTTCTTTATAATACTGATAAGGGTGTTGGCCTGTTTCTCAGGTCGCACCCCATATTCACTTAATACTTTTTTGATCATGAAAAAGGCAACTCTTCTTCTGATTTTTACTGTTTTATCAATAGCGATGGCATGGGCACAAAATCCACTGATAATGGATGAGTTTACTGCTGACCCTTCAGCCCGGGTTTTTAATGATAAGGTATATGTTTATCCTTCGCATGATATCAGGCTTGATTCCGGACGGTTTGCCAACTGGTTTTGTATGGAAGATTACCATGTTTATTCTTCCGAAAATCTGACTCAATGGGAAGATCACGGAGTTATTCTTAGTCAGTATGATGTGCCCTGGGTGGATCCCTCAACCTATAGTATGTGGGCTCCCGATTGCATTGAGAAAGATGGTAAGTATTATTTCTATTTCCCATCCACTGCCAAAGATAAGTCCGAGGGAAGAGGCCGAAGGGTCGGCGTGGCTGTTGCTGACTCCCCGGAAGGGCCTTTTATCCCTCAGGAGCAACCAATGGAAGGTGTATTTGGCATTGATCCCAATCCATTTATCGACAGGGATGGTCAGGCGTACCTCTACTGGGGAGGTGGCGAAAAGCTGTACATGGCAAAGTTGAAGGATAATATGTTGGAACTGGCCACCGAACCGCAGGAAGTAGTGGATCTTCCTGCAAAATTTAAGGAGGGACCGTATCTCTTCGAGCGCAACGGGAAGTATTATTTTACTTTTCCTCATGTGCCCGAAACAACCGAACGCTTGGTTTATGCCATGGGAGACAGTCCGATGGGCCCCTTTGAATTTAAGGGAGTGATTATGAAAGAATCTCCTATTGAGTGCTGGACCAATCATCACTCCATTATTGAATATCGTGACCAATGGTATTTATTTTATCATCACAATGATTTGTCTCCTGATTTTGATAAAAATCGTTCGATCAAAGCGGATAGTCTGTTTTTTAATGCCGATGGAACCATTCAGGAGGTTGTCCCTACATTACGCGGAGTTGGTATTACACCTGCTTCGGCCCGTATTCAGACAGACCGCTACAGCCTGGCTGAAGGAGAGAATGTCAGTTATGAGTTTGTAGATGATACAGATCCTCACCAGGGCTGGCAAGTGCTTTTGCCTGAAGAAGGCAACTGGATTAGTTACAATAAAGTGGACTTTGGCAAAGGCGAATTTGAAGAACTCATTGTTAAAGGATATGCAGGAAAAGGCGGAGACTTTGAAATTCGTTTGAATGCACCGGATGGTCCTCTTTTGACAGGTGTCGGGTTTGACAATGCGGATGAATCTCAGTTAAAAAAGGTAACGCTTTCCGACGGTCCGAAAGGGATTCATGATCTATACATTTTCAATACCGGAGATTCGGAATTAGTATTAGATTGGATTCAGTTTAAGTAGTGTTTGTCCATAAATTACCAATTACTGCGTTACGTTTGCCCGAAAATTCCTCATTTACTCAAGTAAACTGCGTATTTTAAGGCTTCACAAGCCCCCAAAGAAAAATCGGGGCAGGCTTTGTAACTGGCACTTTCTTGACAAACACAAGACTAGAAACAAATTTTGCTTAGTTTATAGACCGACACTAAGAAGTGCCTGTCCATAAACTAAGCGATTTTCACGTGTTTGAATTAGAAAGTTCAAATTCAAGGCGTGTGAAAAATCTAAACCGCAGAATACTAATGTGTTTGAGGATTTAGATTTTGAGCAACAACGCAGAAGTTGGACTTTATAGACAAACACTAAGTAGAATTACACAAAACAAGATATTTCTAATTAAAACCAATTCGAGATGAACAGAAAGAATCTATTCATTGCATTGTTTTTCGCTTTTGTTTTGGCCTTGCCTGCTGGTGCCCAGAATAAAATGAATCTGGATTTTAACAATGCAGAACAGACCATCAATAAAAATATTTATGGTCATTTTGCCGAACACCTCGGCCGTTGTATTTATGATGGAATCTGGGTGGGACCCGATTCTGACATTCCCAATGTTAACGGTTATCGTAAAGATATCCTGGATGCTCTGAAAGAACTGAATATTCCGGTTCTTCGCTGGCCCGGTGGTTGTTTTGCCGATACGTATCACTGGAAAGATGGTGTAGGGCCGAAGGGTGAGCGTCCTAAAATTAAGAACTATTTCTGGGGTGGCTCCATTGAAGATAACAGTTTTGGTACACATGAATTTCTGAACCTTTGTGAGATGATTGGTGCCGACCCATATATCTCTGCAAATGTGGGAAGTGGAACAGTTACCGAAATGGTAGAATGGATTGAATACATGACCTCTGATGAGGATATTCCAATGGCCAACTGGCGTCGCGAAAATGGTCGTGAAGAGCCCTGGGATGTAAAATTCCTTGGAATTGGTAACGAAAGTTGGGGCTGCGGCGGAGATATGCGTCCCGAATATTACAGTGATCTCCTGCGCCAGTATTCACTCTATGCCGGACTTTATGGTGGTGGAAAATTTGACCGCGTCGGTTGTGGTGCCAATGGTGGCGACTACAATTGGACAGATGTGCTGATGGAGAGGGCTGCCAGAAATATGGATGCGCTTTCGGTGCATTATTATACCATTGCTACAGGCGACTGGAACAATAAGTCTGCTGCTACCGGGTTTGGTGAAGATCTATATTTTAGCGGTCTGAAAAATGCTTTGTTCATGGATGAGCTGGTTACAAAGCACTCTAATGTCATGGATAAGTATGATCCCGAAAAAAATCTTCCGCTTTTGGTTGATGAGTGGGGAATCTGGACCGATGTGGAACCCGGCACCGAACCTGGTCATTTATTTCAGCAAAACTCCATGCGTGATGCCTTGATTGCTGCGGTAACTTTTAATATTTTTCATCAGCATGCAGAGCGTGTCCAGATGGCTAATATTGCCCAGGTTGTAAATGTTTTGCAGGCCATGATCCTTACTGAAGAGGATAAGATGGTGCTGACGCCAACCTACCATGTTTTTAATATGTACAAGGTGCATCAGGATGCAACGTATATTCCTGAGTTGCTTCAAACCGGCAGCTATAAGATGGGTGGAGAAGCAATTCCGGCTGTGAGTGGAACCGCTTCAAGGAAGGACGGAAAAGTGAACATCAGTCTTAGTAACCTGGATGCAACAAAAGAGCAGGTAATTGAAGTGGATGTGGAAGACGGAAATCTGACGAAGGTATTGTCTGCTTCTGTGTTGACCGCCCCGGACTTTAATTCTTACAACTCATTTGATGAACCGGAAACGGTGAAACCTGTTGAGTTCTCTGATTTTAAAATTAAAAAAGGCGTGCTGACAGTAACACTGCCTGCACATTCAGTTGCCACACTGCAACTGCAATAAGATTTTTAGTAAAACGTGAAAAAAGCCTCTTCGGATTATCCGGGGAGGCTTTTTTTAGTATGGAGAGTTATCTGAAAATTTGTATTAAGTAATATGTTTCAGCCCGGTCGCTCTTCTTCTGTGGAATATTATTGTTTTTGAATGATTTTTTAATGGAGGATTTTTCCTGATGTAAGCATCTATTTATTAGGAGTATGTGTGGTTATTGGGGCTTCCGGTCTCCTCTTAAACATAGTTCAGAGGGAATATTTCTTTTTGGGTTCTTTAATTTAAATTTACATTTTTGCAGTGTAAATAGGTGAATGAATGACTCAGGAACAGATTTTTATTAAACAGCTCAAACAAGGAAGTATTCAAGCTTTCAATGAGTTGTTTTATCTTTATTCATCTCGGTTGTATGGTTTTGGCTATAAATACCTGAAATCAGATACTGATGCCGAAGAGCTGGTTCAGGACGTCTTTCTTAAGATCTGGAAAAACCGGGAGAAAATTAATGAGGAGGAAAACTTTCGTGCTTACCTTTTTACCATTGCCTTTAACCAGATACGAGATTATTTTAAGTATAAAAGTGTTTATCTGGATGTAGAGGAATTTCAATATTTTGAATATCAGGATAATACTACGGAGACTTCCCTTACTTTTCGCTCAGTTCTGGACCAGATTACTCAACTACTCCAAAGACTTCCGGAAAAGAAGCAACGTATTTTTCATCTAAGTAGATTTGAAGGTAAATCATCTAAGGAAATTGCTGAGATTGTTGGTGTTACCTCCAAGACAGTAGATAACCAGATTTCGGAAGTGATAGGATTTTTGAAACTTCATCTTAAGAAATCCGGTTTTTTGTCATGGCTTTTCTTCTATTTATTTCTGCTTTAGGGTACTTCTAAGCCCTGGAGGTTAGTCATGGCTATTGCTCTCAGGTGCTTAGGCTGTTTACATCAGCTTCAATTCTTCTTGTTGAACAACACATTTCTTAAAAGAATAAAAAAAATGTGATTTTTTTTCGGGAGATTTTGGTTTTAAAATGGTATTACTTTTAAAGACCTGGAGATTTTCCGAATGAAACGAGGTTCGATTGTCCGGGACGAGTTCCATCAGACCAATAACTTAGATGATTTTTATGCTGATGAATAAAAAGCAACAACAAATATTTGATGATTATCTGGCTGGCAGAGGCGACAAATCATCAAAGCGTAAGTTTTTTCAGTTGTTCAGGGAGGAGGCAGGCATTCCTGATCTGAAGAAGCGCATGGCGCAGGACTGGGATACAACTTCCTTTGTGAACCCTCATAAAGATTTATCTCCCATCCTGCAGAAAATTCATTTTTTGATTAGATCTGATTCGGAGAACGCTTCAGGTGGTAAAAAAATGACAAGGACGTTGAAATTACTTGGCAGAATAGCTGCAGTTCTGGTCCTTCCACTTCTGGTCATAAATGCTTTACTATTCTTTTTTGCTGAGAAGCCTGAATCGGAACCAACATTGGTGGAAATTATTTCCCCTATGGGAGCCAGAGTTAGAACTGAATTGCCTGATGGAACCATTACGTGGCTGAATAGTGGTTCTGAATTAAGTTATTATATCCCATTTAAAAAACGGAATGTCAATGTAAAAGGAAATGCCTTTTTCGATGTGAAAAGTGACTCGTTACACCCCTTTACAGTCAGAGGAAACAATGCTGAAGTGAAAGTTCTTGGGACACGTTTCAACGTGGAAATGTGGCCCGGAGAAGATATTGTAGAGGTAGTTCTGGAAGAAGGTGTCGTGGAATTTAAACCTGATAGGTGCGAACAATCATTTCAAATGACACCTGGTGAACAACTGGTCTTTGATAATGAAAAAAGAAAGCTAACCCGGAAACAGGTTGAGCCTGAAATATATTCCTCCTGGATTGATGGAAAGTTATTGCTTCGGGGAGAAAATATGGTTCGAACAGCCAGAGAATTGTCACGCTGGTTTAATGTGGATGTGGTTGTGGAGGATAGCACCATTTATGATTACACTTTCAGGGGGACGTTCAAGGATGAAAAACTTGAAGATGTTTTGAGGTTGTTAAAACTGACTTCTCCAATAGATTATGTAATTGAAGATAATAAGCAAGATAGTGCAGGCAATTTTTCGAGAAAGAAAGTAATCATTCAACATCAATAAATTGAAAATTTTATGAATGTAACTTCAAAGTTGAACAGTAGTTAATTTCGTGAACTTTTAAAAGATTTGTTTTTTAAAAAAAGGGGAAGAGGAAGCGGCAACTTCCAAATCCCCAATGTTGTACTTAAAATCATTACAAAGCTATGAAAAAAATTCCTAAGAGAGGAATAGGGAACAAGTGTGCCCTTACTAAAATCTATCGTATTATGCGAATCACACTCTTCTTTCTACTAGTCGGTGTTACCCAGTTGTTTGCAGAGGAATCTTACGCTCAGGTTAAAATGCTTACTATTGATCTTGAGAATGTAAATGCCGAAACTGTTCTTGATGAGATTGAAAATCAAAGTCAGTTTTATTTTCTGTATAATGAAAAATTTGTTGACATGGATTTTGACACTTCTGTGAAGTGTTCAAAAGAGAATATTTTTGAAGTTCTTGATGCTCTTTTTTATGGTCGGGATATTTCATATAAAGTAGTCGATAACCAGATTATTCTTTCAAAGAGAAAAGCTTCTTCGGAAGATGTCCCGCAATCTGAGAAAATTATTACTGGAAGAGTGGTTGATGGTCAGGGGGAACCGATTCCCGGAGCAACCGTTTCTGTTAAAGGAACTACTCAGGGTACCATTACTGATGTAGAAGGGAATTATTCGCTTAAAATTCCTGGTGATGCTGATGTTTTGTTGTTTTCTTTTGTTGGTATGGAATCCAGAGAAGTTGCCATAGGCGATAAAAGCCAGATCGACGTTTCCCTGAGAGAAGACATGGTAGGCCTGGATGAGGTTGTTGTTGTCGGATACGGGACACAGAAGAAAGTCAACCTTACTGGTTCTGTGGCCAGCGTTGATAGCAAGTTGATGGAAAATCGTCCCATGAGTAATGTCTCCTCCGGCTTATCAGGTTTGCTTCCGGGAGTGTATGTGAATCAGGGAAGTGGTATGCCCGGAGGTGACGGAGGTACCATTCGGGTGCGCGGAGTAGGTACCTTAAACAATGCTGCCCCAATGGTTATTGTGGATGGAGTGGAATCAAGTATGGATGAGCTTTCATCCGAGGATATTGCTTCCATTTCTGTGTTGAAAGATGCGGCTTCTGCTGCTATTTATGGTTCAAAAGCTGCTAACGGAGTTATCCTGATTACGACAAAAACCGGAAAAAGCGGGGAGCCAATGGTGCGATACTCCGGTGACTTCGGTTGGCAGGCTCCCACCGATTTGCCTGAATATCTGGGGTCTGCAGAATATGCTTCGTTGTACAATAAGGCCCTGCAGGTCGAAGGGAAAGATCCACGGTTTACAGATGCAGATATTGAACTTTTTCGTAACGGGCAGGATCCTTACGGCCATCCAAATACCGATTGGCTCGATTTACTTTATTCCGGGTCAGGCTTTCAGACATCGCATAATGTATCTGTTTCCGGAGGTTCAGAAACATCTCAATACCGTTCTTCCGTTGATTATCAGAAGCAGGATGGTATTGTGGAACATACAGGAAAAGAACGATATAATGTACGTACCAATCTGAAGAATGATCCATATGAATGGCTGACAACAAATGTCAATCTTTCTTATACCCGTCAGACCTTGACACAGCCTAATAATGCTTATGTTGGCGGAGGACTGGATCAGATTATTCGTCAGGCGTACCGTATTGCTCCATGGATTCCCTATAAAAATGAAGATGGTACATATGCTACCATATCTGATGGTAACCCTATTGCCTGGCTTGATCAGGGGGAACAAATCCATACAAAACAGAATTATTTTCTGGGAGTAGGTTCACTTACTTTTAAAATTTTTGAAGGCTTTACGGTTAAAGGTACTGCTTCGTTGCGTACTTACAAGGAAGATAAAAGTTCTAAAAACAAAGAGATTCAGTATAATGAGTCTAAGTACCATGGACCCACATCTATAGAGCAATTACATGTAAATACCGAACGAATTACCGGTGATGTAGTTGCCAATTATGACAAATCAGTTGGTGGACACAATTTTGCTTTAATGGCAGGATATCATGCCGAGGCATATGATTATAAAAGGACACGTGCTTATCGGGAGAATTTTCCCAGTACCATGTTGGATGATCTTAACGGTGGCTCATCCAAAGGAATGGTTGGCGAAGGTTACACCCGGGAGCTGAACATGATTTCATGGTTTGGACGTGTAAACTATGATTATCAAAGCAAATACCTGTTTGAAGCTAATTTGCGGTATGATGCATCCTCCCGTTTTAGTGAAGATAACAGATGGGGAGCCTTCCCTTCTTTCTCCACCGGATGGCGGCTTTCGGAAGAAGATTTCATGGATGATCTGGAATCAATCGATAATTTAAAGCTAAGAGCTTCATGGGGAATGTTGGGAAATCAGGCTGCATTAAATTCCTATTACCCTACCGTTCCAACTTTGTCTTTAGGGCTTGATTATCCCTTTAGCAGCAGTATTGCCTCCGGAGCAGCAATCGTTTCTGCTAAAAACCAAGATCTGGTGTGGGAGAAAACGACTTCATGGGGAATTGGAGCTGATCTTACCCTTTTTCACAAATTGAATTTTACTGTTGATTACTACGACAGGAAAACCACAGATATTATAATGGCAGTTCCTTCTCCCGAAACGTTTGCACTGTCCGGGTTTTATGATAACGTAGGAGAGATGTCCAATAAAGGGGGTGAATTTACGTTTCAGTACAATGATAAATTCGGAGATGTAGGTTTTAACTTTGGAGGTAACTTCGCTTACAATAAAAATGAATTGTTAAAGCTTGCCGGACAGGATCAGATTATCAGTGGAAGAACCATACGGCGAATAGGAGAGTCTGTAGATTCTTTTTACGGGTATAAAACCAACGGGCTTTATCAATCAGAAAGCGAAATTGATGACTGGGCAGAAAATACTTTATATAACAGAAGTGAGCTGAAACCCGGAGATCTCAGGTATGTTGATGTTACGGGCGATGATAAGGTTACCAGCGAGGATCGTACTATTCTGGGAAATTTGACACCTGATTTTGTTTATGGTTTTAATGTCGGGGCAGATTATAAGAATTTTGATTTTCTGGCGATTTTCCAGGGTACTTTGGGGGGATATGGATATATGGATTTTGATGCTATTGGTACCGTAAACGGGGATGCATCCAAGCCTTCTGCAATTTGGGCCGATAGCTGGACTTCTGACAGACCAAATACTTCAGTGCCTCGTGCCATCGCCAACTTATACGGACCAAGTATGCCCCAGAATCAAACAACCGAATACTGGCTTAGAAGTACCAATTATCTAAGGCTTAAGAATCTGCAAATTGGATACAATATCCCTGAAAATGTTCTTTCCAGACTCGGCGTTTCAAAAGCACGCATTTATTATAGCGGTCAGAATTTGTTTACGGTAACGGATTATCTGAAAGGATGGGATCCTGAAGCTCCTTCAGGGAGAGGAAGCGGTTATCCTGTTGTTATGGTAAATTCTTTCGGAATTAATGTGTCATTTTAAAAGGAAAAAGAGATGAGAAAATATATAATTATCTTAGTTTTTGGGTTTTTAACTGCATCCTGTGGGGAATCTTTCCTGGATTTGGCGCCAAAGGATGCTTTATCTCCTGCAACATTTTGGAAGTCAGAAGGCGATCTTGAACTTGCCCTTACAGGTTGCTATTCCGGTTTTGAGAGCGGTGACTGGTTGATGTATCGTGAATGTGGTTCTGATAATGCTTTCAACAATTTCCCCTGGGAAGGTTGGACCAATATAGGGAATGGGACCTTGTCTGCTGCAGATCCCGGAAGTAGTTATTTTAGTTACACCACCATTTATCGTTGTAATGAACTAATTGCCAATGTTAGCACTATGAATCTGGAGGCATCAATCCTTGAGGTATATGAGGCTCAGGCTCGTTTTATCAGAGCGTATAAATATTATCAGCTTGTAATTAATTATGGTGATGTGCCGCTTGTTACAGAGAATTTTGGTTCTCCCGAAGAAGCTAAGATCCCCAGGGATTCAAGGGAAAAGGTTTTAACGTTTATTCAGGATGAATTAAAAGATATAATTAATATTCTGCCTGAAGCATATTCATCAGATGACTTTGGAAAAGCAACCAAAGGGGCTGCCCAGGCCTTGTTAATGAGAATCTATCTTTATTATGGAGAATATGAGGAAGCTTTGACTGTGGCACAAAGCATTGAAGGGTATAATCTGAATCCCACCTTTTCCGGTGTTTTTAGTCCTGACAATGAGCAAAATGACGAAGTTATATTATCCGTTCAGCAAACGCCGGATATGTATAGTATCAACTTTACACCCTACCTGCCCAATGGTTCCGGAGGTTGGTCTTCAGTAGTTCCCACCCAATCGTTGGTTGATAGTTATGAGATGGCGAGTGGATTGACGATTCAGGAAGCTGAAGAGTTGGGGCAATATGATCCTCAAAATCCATTTGTGAACAGAGATCCCCGCTTGCGTGCTTCCATTATCTACCCGGGACAGGTATGGCAGGGAGAGGTCTATAAGTCTGTGGAGGAAGGAGATGCAAATTATTATCAAACCGCTGATAATGCATCCAAAACAGGATACAATTTCAGGAAATATTTAAATTATTTGGATGCTTCTCCGGATGAGCCTTACTGGAATTCAGGGCTGAATATCATTGTTTTCCGTTATGCAGAAGTTTTACTTACCATTGCTGAAGCCAAAGTGGAGTTAGGGGAGATTGATGATGAGTTATATGCTGCCTTAGATGCGGTAAGACTTCGGGCAGGAATGCCTGCTGTGGACAGGACCAGATATAATACTGTCGAAAGCCTCAGAGCATTGGTGCGCAATGAACGCCATGTAGAATTTGCCATGGAGGGTTTGAGAAGAGATGATATTATCCGTTGGGAAATTGCAGAAGAGGTGATGAATGGACCATTGTATGGCGCAAAACTTGGGACTGTTTTGGATTCAGAACAGGATAATGGCGATTACAATGTGCAATTGACGGGAGATCCCATATTTGTTGAAACCAGAAGATTTGAAGCACCAAAACATTATCTGTTACCGATTCCCCGATCAGCTATTGATAAAAACCCCGAATTAAAGCCCAATAATACAGGTTATTAATAGTTTGTTGATATACGAGAGCTCGTGGCCTTTATGAATCTTCACGAGCTCTTTTCTTTGAATTATGTTATTGTTGAACGATATAAAAACAAAAGAAAAATGACCAATCGCAGATCATTTCTTAAAAACATAGCAATAGGTTCAGGGGTTATTGCTGCATCTCCGGTAATCAATGCCTGCACACCGAAAGAACAAAGTGAGAAAGCACATATTAAAAGGGCCTCGGAGATAAAGCCCAAAATGCATTTTAATATGTGTGGTTACCGTGCTCCTAAGCTGGATACAGTACGCATTGGTTTTGTCGGAATTGGTGACAGAGGAATCGGTGCCGTAGAGCGAATGACTCATATCGAGGGCGTTGAAATCACGGCTGTTTGTGATACGCGGCAGGCTGCGATGGATGGAGCTCAGGCCAAGCTTGTGAAAGCAGGGTTGCCTAAAGCTAAAGAATTTACCGGAAGTGATACTGCTTTTAAAGAATTGTGCGATAGCAATATTGTTGATCTTGTATATATTGCAACTCCCTGGGAATGGCATGTCCCGGTAGCCATTGCTGCCATGAAAGGAGATAAGCATACCGCGGTTGAAGTTTCTACCGCCAAAACCATGGATGAGTGTTGGGAAATGGTGGAGGTTTCCGAGCAAACCAGAAAACATTGTGTCATTCTTGAAAATTGTTGTTATGACTTCTTTGAGTTACTGACACTTAATATGGTGCGTCAGGGGGTGTTTGGAGATTTGATTCACGGGGAAGGTGCTTACATTCATGATTTGGATTATTGGCATTTTAATAAACCTCAGGATCAAAAGCCCGGTGGTGATGGAGCTTATGACAAGTTGTGGCGTCTGCATGAAAATACACGGATGGCTAATGTTTACCCCACTCATGGTTTAGGACCTATTTGTCAGGCTATGGACATTAACCGCGGTGATCGAATGGATTACCTGACTGCAATGATGTCGGATGATTTTACTTTGGCCAATCGTATTAAAGAATTGGCTCCCGATCGCCCCGACTTACGGCAATTCGTAGGTAAAGAAATGCGGGGCAATATGGATATGCAGATGATTCGTACCGTGAAAGGGCGTACCATCATGATTCAGCATGATATCAGTTCACCACGTCCATATTCACGTATTCATATGTTGAGCGGGACAAAATGTTTTGCCCAGAAATGGCCGCTTCAGCACATCGCCTTTGGGCATAATGTGGCCGATGAAGCAAAAATGAAAGAACTACAGGAAAAATATACTCCCGAAATAGTCAGGCGTGTGGGGGAGATGGCTAAAAAAGTAGGTGGCCATGGTGGAATGGATTTTATTATGGATTGGCGTCTGATCGATTGTCTCAGAAATGGCTTACCGGTGGATATGGACGTTTATGATGCTGCTGCCTGGAGTTGTATTACTCCTTTGAGTGAGTGGTCTATTCTTAATGGCTCTAAACCTATCGATATTCCTGATTTTACCAGAGGTGCCTGGAAGACAAATAAACCGATTGACCTTACAATGAAAGAAGGAGGTAATACCGGAGTTCGGAATGTTACTTCGGCGGATTCCAAGAGCCAGTTAAATGTGCATTAGACTGATTCATTTTCTTTATTGGTCGCAATGCTGTCAATGAAGAGAGAGGGGGAGATGACTCTACCCCCGGGGCATTGCTTTGGGCTGTTGCTCTAAGGCTTTCAGCCTGTTTTTGCTTAACCTGCTTTATGTGTAAGGTAGGTTAGAAAATTGTTGAAAATTAATGTTTTAAGTTGATGAAACGAGCATGATATTTTTTAAGTAAAAATTCCACAAAAGAATATGTTTAAAAAATATTATGCGAGAGCGAAGCGGTTCCATTCGTTCTCAAATTTTTATTTAGTTTTTTTATCAGATAATTACAAAATTTTAAACGAATGAAAAAGTCGTTGTTAAGTATATTTTTATTCGCTCTTTTGGGAGCAGTTTCTTATGCTCAGGAACTGCCTGACTGGGAGAACCCATTGGTGGTTGAACGAAATAAGGAACCCGGAAGGGCGACATTTACATCCTATCCTACAGCAGAGGAAGCTTTGGAAGGAGAACAATCACCATTTTATAAATCGCTAAACGGAACCTGGAAATTTCATTTTTCTAAAAATCCAGCTGAGCGTCCGGCCGATTTTTATGAACAGTCGTTTGATGTAAGCAAATGGGACAATATTCAGGTCCCCGGAAACTGGGAGGTGGAAGGATTTGGTATTCCTATTTATGTCAATCATCCCTATGAGTTTGCCGATGCCCGAACTCCCGTAACCGAATTACAAAATGGTCCTGAGCCTCCGAGAATACCTCGAGATTACAACCCGGTGGGTTCGTACCGTCGCACATTTGAGATCCCCCAAGATTGGGACGGGCGTCAGGTTTTTATCGAACTAGGTGCTGTGAAATCAGCATTCTATATCTGGATAAATGGAGATAAAGTAGGATACAGCCAGGGCAGTAAGTTACCTTCGGAATTTGACATTACATCTTATGTGAAGACAGGAAAACAAAATACCGTGTCACTGGAAGTGTATCGTTGGAGTGATGCCAGTTATCTGGAATGTCAGGATTTTTGGCGAATCTCAGGGATCGAGCGGGATGTGGCCATTTACAGTCAACCCAAAACCCGTATTCGCGATTTTGAGGTGGTTTCAACGTTGGACGACAGTTACAAAACAGGAGAATTGGATCTTTTTGTTGATGTGAAGAATCATTTGTCAGCCAATAAAAACATCACAGTGGCTTTTGAAGTAGCAGAAAATCAGGGTGCTGTAATTGCAAAAGAATCTTTAGTAACCGTTCCCAAAATGAGTGAGGTAACTGTTAACCTGGATGCCGCCATCGAAAATGTGAAGGCATGGAGTGCTGAACATCCAAATTTATATCACATCACCATTCAGTTGATCGATGAAGATGGGGCGGTTCTTGAGGCGATATCCCGAAAAATTGGATTCCGCTCTGTGGAGATCAAGCGTGGTCAGCTTCTTGTGAATGGCGTACCTGTAACTCTCAAGGGTGCTAACCTGCATGAGCATCATCCCGAAACAGGACATGTGATGGATGAAGATATGTGGATGCGGGATATTGAACTCATGAAACGAAACAACTTTAATGCAGTTCGTTTAGCTCATTATCCACAGGCGGAGCGGTGGTATGAGCTTTGTGATCAATATGGATTATACATCGTGGATGAGGCTAACATCGAATCGCACGGTCTTTATTACGGAGAAAACTCTCTGGCTAAGAAACCGCTTTGGGAAAAGGCCCATGTGGCGCGTATGACCCGGATGGTGGAACGCGACAAGAATCATCCTTCGGTTATTATCTGGTCTATGGGAAATGAAGCCGGAAATGGTGTTAATTTCTATGCCGGCTACAAGGCTATTAAAGAACTGGATAGCAGTATGCGCCCCGTTCAGTATGAGCGGACGGAGGTAGGTAGTCGATTTGCTCTTGATTTTGAGTGGAATACAGATATTATTGTGCCCCAATATCCCGATCCGGCAACATTCGAATGGTTTGGGAAGAAACTGCTCGATCGTCCTTTTATTCCTTCCGAGTATGCCCATGCAATGGGGAACAGTATGGGAAATTTTCAGGATTACTGGGATGTAATCAATCGCTATCCGCAACTTCAGGGTGGCTTTATCTGGGACTGGGTTGACCAGGGCATTCGTTCGACCGACAGTGAGGGGAATGAAATTTTTGCTTATGGCGGCGATTATGGAGAGAATATGCCAAGCGACGGAAATTTCCTGCTCAATGGTATTGTTGATTCTGACAGAACCCCACAGCCTGGTCTTTTTGAAGCCAAAAAGGCACACGAATGGGTGAAATTTCATGCGTTGCGATTGAATCAGGATGTTGCCAAATTGCTGGTGGAAAACCGTTACGACTTTACCAACCTTAGAGCGTTTGCTTTTCAGGCCATGGTCAAAGCAGATGGAAAGATATTAAAAACGATAGATCTGCCGCTTCTGGAAACTCCTCCTCATGAAGGAGAAACGGTGACCTTCGATATTTCGGGTGTCAACGTAGAGCCCGGAACAGAGTATTTTCTTGAAATTCAGGTAACTAACCGTCAAAAGAAAGGTGTGATTGCCCGGGGGCATATTGTGGCGCGTGAACAGATTAAATTGCCGTGGAAATCTGAGCATGAACAAGCGAATTTCTCCGAAGAGACCGTTGATATGGAGGAAACCGGAGATGCGTTTGTCTTTAAGGCAGGAGAAACTCAATTATCCATCGGTAAGGAAACAGGAACCATTGTAAGCTATCGCTTCAAAAAAACCAACCTGTTGACAGCAGAAGGCGGTCCGAAACCAGATTTCTGGCGTGCACCTACCGATAACGATTTCGGGGCCGGGATGCCACAACGTAACATCAACTGGAAAAAGGCCACCCGCAATCAGCAAACAGAATCGGTTGAAGTCAGCTCCCTTGAAAATGGAGAGTTTCAGGTAACAACAATATGGAACCTTCCTGATGTGGGAAGCCGGTTTCATACTATTTACACCATTCATGGAAATGGCAGTGTGACTCTGGAAAACAAAATGGAAGCCTCAGATTCTGAAAAGAGTGATTTGCCACGCCTGGGAATGGTACTTACTATGCCCCGTGAATTTGATCAACTCACCTGGTTTGGTCGCGGAATATGGGAGAATTATGTGGATCGGAATGTTTCATCGTTTATCGGGCTTTATACATCTGATGTTGCTGACCAGTTGGTCCCTTACGAGCGCCCACAGGAAAACGGAAATAAAACCGGAGTTCGCTGGGCGGCAGTTACCAATTCAAAGGGGGTTGGTTTGTTGGCTGTCAGCAAGGAGCATCCTGCCAATGGATTCGAAATGACTGCAATGCCATACCTGACTGCAGATTTTGATGCCCGTGAAGGATATGAGTATGGTCCGGTGCATGAAGAGCAAAAACATATTGCCCGGGTAAAGGAACGCAATCTGGTACGTTGGAATATTGATTACGGACAACGGGGAGTGGCCGGTGTCAACAGCTGGGGAGCACAACCTTTAAAAAAATATCAAATTCCTGCAACGGAAGATTATTCCTGGAGTTTTACCCTGATTCCGGTTACTGAAAATAATACCGACTACCTGACAGGGAAAAGCAAGCAGATTTCTGTTGCAAAATGATGATGGAAAATGATACCATAACAGATTAATATGCACTTCCATGGCTATAATTTTTTTTGTTATGGCCATGGAAGTTTTAATATAAGAATATGGGGAGATGATTGGAAAGTCCATATTTTTTAATTTTCCAGGAATGCTTAGGAGTAAAGGATGGATACCTGCCTGAGGGGAGCGGTTTTTTACTTCTTTGGAGAAAAAAACCAATCGAAGTACTGAATTTTGGAGAAGTTTTAATTCGTATTACCAAACTATAATCGCTATGACACCAGAACAAATTACCGAACAGTTTTCCATAGATGGTACGGTTGCAACCATTAAACCATTTGGCAATGGACTTATTAACACTACCTATAAAGTTCGGACAAGTGAGAGTGATGCTCCCAACTATCTTTTGCAAATTATTAATCATCATATTTTTCAAAATGTTCCTGAACTGACCCGCAATATAGAGCGGGTTACCAGTCACATTCGGGAAAAACTTGAAGCGCAGGGGACCGATGATATTGACCGACGCGTTTTAACTCCTGTTAAGACCAGTGATGGCGAGGGGTTTTACAAAGATGATGAGGGCAATTACTGGCGTATGTTTCTTTTTATTGAAGGAGCCCATTCTTACGATCAACTTACCAATGCCAAACAGGCTGAGGCGGGAGGGAGAGCCTTTGGCCAATTTCAAAAGCTGGTTTCTGATTTGCCGGGAGACCCTCTTTACCCGGTAATTCCCGGATTCCATGACACCGGGATGCGCATAAATAATTTTAAAGAGCGGGTGAAGGAAAATCCGGTTGGGAGACTGGAGGAGGTTCAGCAAGAAGTGGATTTCTTAATGGAGAGGTCAGACGAATACAAGAAAATAATTCAGATGGGCCGTGAAGGGAAAATTCCACAACGCATTGTTCATCAGGATACAAAATTTAATAATGTACTCCTGGATGAAAATGATGAGGTTCTTTGCGTGATTGACCTGGATACAGTAATGCCCGGTTATGTTTGCTATGACATTGGTGATGCCATTCGTAATGGTGCCAATACGGGCAAAGAGGATGATCCCAACCTGGACAATGTGGGGATTGAAATGGAGCTTTTCGAAGGTTTTATTAAAGGTTTTCTTCAGGAGACTCGCGATATTTTAACTGCAGAGGAGAAAGCAACCCTGGCATTTGGAGCAAAACTGCTGACTTATGAACAGGCTGTACGGTTTCTGGATGATTACCTGGATGGAGATAAATATTATAAGATTGAATATGCGAATCATAACCTGGTCAGAGCCAGAGCTCAAATGAAGCTTCTGCAAACAATGGAGGACCACTGGAATGCTATGCAGCGTATTGTTGAGGAACAATGATTCAGCTTGGCTGAGATTGATTTATATACCTTAGAAACGTGAGAAAAGCCTTTCCGGATTGCCCGGGAAGGCTTTTTTATTTCAACCAATTATCCCAATGGTTATTTGAAGTGATTCTCTTTTTTAGTATTTTGAGGAAAACCTCAAATGTTGATAAAAATGCCGGCTGAGAACAGAATTATTGCGCTTATCGACCTGGAAGAAACTTCTTCTGTATTGGTTTCATTTGTCCATAAACTGAGTCGGGAATTAAATGCCGGTGTTGTATTTGTCCATAAACTTACCGGAGCAAAACCTTCCATGGCATATCAGGATGTACGGTCCGGACTTGAAAGAGCCGAAAAAGCGGATGCCTGGGATTCCCTCAACAAGTTTACCAGACCTTTCGCATTTGAGGATGTTCAATTTAAAATCGGCAGGTTTGATTTTCCATCAGTTTTGAACCAACTGAAAGGTGATGACTTTATAGATTTTGTTGTGGTGGGAATTAAAGAGTCGGGATTGTGGAAAAAACTTTTTTTAGGTACAACAATTCTTACTGTTATTGATGATACTGAGTTTTTTGCCCTTGGTGTTCCTTTGAATCAGGAAGAGGTAATTTCGCGAAGGTTTAGTTTTATCTGTTCCAGTAAGAATCCTTTCAATACTAAACATCTGGAATTGCTTGTGCAGATTATGAAGAAGTTGATTTCTACCATTGAACTCATTCCTTTAGTTTTTGATAAACAGCATACTGACTATCTTGGAGAATTGGCAGGGAAGCTGAGAGATTATGCTCCCAAAGTGGGAATAGACATTGTTAACGAGCCATTGTCCGGAGACTGCAAATTATTAAATGAGTCGCCGGATACAGTTATTGTTATACAACAGGATGTAAAAGCATTGAACGATAGTGTTTTCCAAAATACCCTGATCCATGAAATGGTTTATGATGGTTGTATGCCATTAATTGTTGTTCCGAAATAAGACAATCCAAAAAGAACAAAAATTCTGTGAAGAGCTTAACAAAAAGTTTATTTTGTGGTTAATTTAGCAGAGGCCTGTCAAGCTCTTCCCGCGGGAATAACCGGCCTCCTTTTATATGTAGTTAATAACCAAGACGGATAGAGAACTCAGATGCTTTTGACAATAGAGAATATACTGCTAATAGGGTCTTTGATGCTTTTTGTGAGCATTATTGCCGGAAAAACCTCTTACCGGTTTGGCATCCCTACTCTTTTGCTATTCCTGGCCATCGGGATGCTTGCGGGTTCCGACGGCATTGGTCGGATTCATTTTGACAATCCTCAAATTGCTCAGTTTATCGGGGTTGTTTCCCTTAACTTCATATTGTTTTCGGGTGGGTTGGATACCAACTGGAAGTCGGTTAAGCCCATATTGGGGCAGGGAATTGCTTTATCTACATTGGGAGTGTTGCTGACAGCTTTGTTGTTGGGGACTTTTGTCTGGTTTGTTACTGATTTTACCATTTATGAGAGTCTTTTGCTTGGGTCGATTGTTTCATCTACCGACGCAGCAGCGGTGTTTTCCATTCTACGATCAAAAAGTCTGGCGCTTAAAGCTAAATTACGTCCCACCCTTGAGCTTGAAAGCGGAAGTAACGACCCCATGGCCTATGTGCTGACCATCGCCTTTTTGTCTTTGGTGGTGAATCAGGATAAAAGTCTGATTTCTATAATCCCCATGTTTTTTCAGCAAATGATACTGGGTGCTATCGCCGGGTTTTTGTTTGGCCGGATAAGCAAGTTTGTAATCAATAAGATCAAGCTTGTTTTTGAAGGACTTTATCCGGTGCTGATGATTGCTTTGATGTTTATAACTTTCTCCACTACCGATGCATTGGGGGGCAACGGATTTTTGGCCATTTACATCAGTGCTGTTTATTTGGGCAATCAGGATCTCATACATAAAAAAACCATTATGAAGATGTATGATGGTTTGGCCTGGTTGATGCAAATAATACTCTTCCTGACGTTAGGATTGCTTGTCTATCCCTCCCATGTTTTTCCGGTGATGGGGATCGGACTGCTGGTTTCTCTTTTTTTAATTATTGTTGCTCGTCCTGTAAGTGTGTTTATCAGTTTGATGTTTTTTAAAATGAAAATCAGAAGACGCTTTTATATTTCGTGGGTTGGGTTTCGTGGGGCGGTACCTATTGTTTTTGCTACCTATCCACTGCTTGCAGGGATCGATCAGGCTGAAATGATTTTTAATATCGTATTTTTTATTTCGGTCACTTCCGTGATGATTCAGGGCACTACCCTGACATTGGTTGCCAAATGGTTGGGTGTTGCCCTGCCCGAAAGAGTTAAGCCCATCTCCGAAACGGAAAAATTTATTTCCGAAATTCCCAAATCGGCGATGAAAGAAATTTCCGTGGCGCCTGCCTGTTATGCTGTTGACCGGCGTATTGTGGATTTGGGCTTTCCTAAAAGCACTATTATTGCTATGATAAAACGGGGAGACAGGTATATCACTCCGAGTGGCTCAACGGTTATTGAACCTAATGATACATTATTGATTTTGTCGGACGATGAAAAGAGCCTGAGAAACATTCAGGATTATCTGACAAAACCCGGGAAGTAGGGGAATGATTTTTTTCCTGACCAGAGATTGCTTCGCTTTGCTACCAATCACTCACTTTCACCTTAATGGAAGGGGGTGGCAAATTGCAGGGCGGTCAAATCGTCCTACTATCTGCCAACCCCTTCTATATCACTCGGAGACCCGGTTATTGCGAGGGCCATGCCCGAAGCATTCTCTAATGACAAAAACGCTACTTTAAATTATAGCCTTTTTCTATTTTACTTGATTGTAAGCGAATAAACCTGGTCCTTTTCGGTCTGAAAATCGTATAAATAGGTTTCAGGCAAAGAAACAGTTCTTTGTGGGGCTTTTTCTGAAATAAGTGGCGTTTTAATTTCGGGTTTCTCAAAGAAAAGATTGGGGTTTTCCCCTTTTGCTTCCTTTAAAGTAATGCTACCGGAAATTTTCATTTCATTGGGTACCCGAATTCTGCAATTACCGCCCAAGGTTGATTTGATTTCTGCTTTTATCAGGTGGCCGTTTTGCCACTTAAAACTGACTTCAAAACCGCCTGGAGTTCGCAGACCGGTTATTTCGCCGTTCTTCCAGTCATCGGGAAGAGCCGGCAGAAAGTGAATGGTGCCGTCGTGACTTTGCAACAACATTTCCGCAATACCAACTGCACATCCGAAGTTTCCGTCTATCTGGAAAGGAGGGTGAGCATCCAGCAGGTTGGGATAGGTACCGCCACCTTCACCAGAGTTGTTGTCAGTTCCAACCAGTGTGAGCTGGTCTTGAATTAGCTTGAAGGCATGATTTCCATCTAGCATACGAGCCCAGAAGTTCACTTTCCAGCCCATGGACCATCCGGTAGATATGTCACCCCGGTGTTTCATGGTTGTGCGGGCTGCCTCAAATAACTCAGGGGAAGAATAGGGTGAAATTTGGTTGGATGGGTGCAATCCGTAAAGGTGTGAAATGTGACGGTGCTTATCATCAGGACTGTCCAGATCTTCCATCCACTCCTGTAATTGTCCGTGTTGTCCAATTTGCATAGGTGGTAAACGGTCAATAATTCTTTGAAAATCGTTGATGAGTTTTTCGTCCTCGTTAAGCAGGGTGGCTGCTTTTTTTGTCTTAGTAAAAAGGTCGAAAAGGATCTGATTGTCCATGGTTGCTCCTGCAGTAACTGACGGGCGACCGACGGGTGCATTTTCCGGTGAGTTGGAGGGATTGACCACCAACCAACCGTTGGAAGGTTCTTCAACCAGAAAATCCTGATAAAACTTGCATGCGGATTTCATTATCGGGTAAACCGATGCCAGATACTCCCGATTGCCACTGTAGAGGTATTTATCCCAGAGATGCTGAGTGAGCCAGGCGCCGCCCATGGGCCACATACCCCAAAATGCGCCGTCAACTACCCCGGTAATACGCCAGATGTCTGTATTGTGGTGGGTTACCCAACCGTTGCACCCATACATATTCCGGGCTGTTTGTGAGCCTGCTTCCGATAAATCTTTGACCATTTCTATCAGAGGCTCATGCAATTCCGGAAGATTGGTTTTCTCAGCCGGCCAGTAATTCATTTCGGTATTGATGTTGATGGTGTATTTACTGTCCCACGCCGGATTGGTGCTGTTGTTCCATATCCCCTGAAGGTTGGCGGGCTGTCCGCCCGGGCGCGAACTGGAAATCAGCAGATAACGGCCAAACTGATAATAGAGTGATACCAGCGCCGGGTCGTTGGTATGGGAAAAGTTTTTGATTCTTACATCCGTGGGGCGCTGACTGGCCGGGGTGGTGCCCAAATCCAACGACGATCGGGTGAAATATTTACGATAGTCCCTGATGTGGGCTTCTTTGATTTCTGAATACTCTTTTGTTTGGGCGGCAGTCAGAAATTTCCGGCACTTTTCATTCTCATCAGCTGTTAACGTTTTGTAATCCACAAAATTGGTAGCCATAGATATTAGAATGACCACTTCGCTGGCATCTTTAACAGTGATTTTGTCTCCATCAGCAGATGTTGCACCATCCGTATTGAGTATTTTGGCGAGGGTATTGAATTCTACTTTTCCTTCGACTCTTTCATGATTGCCGGAAATACCGGTCATTTCGAGAGTGCTGGCATCTACCGCTTTGGTGTTCTTTGCCAATGGGCCGATTAGATTGGCAGTGAAAGACAGACTTTCCGGTTGGTCGGCAGATAACTTTACCACAATGACCTGATCGGGGAAGGAAGCAAAAATCTCTCGTTTGAAATTCACATCATCGACGGTGTAGGAAGTAGTGTGCAGTGCTTTTTCAATGTCCAGCTCCCGGGAATAGTTTGAATAATTCTCATGTCCTTCGAAAGTGAGGTTGAGATTGCCAATAGTCTGGTACATGGAACCATGCAGTTGTTCTGCTACCATGTTTTCATTGACTATTTTTTCCGCTTCGTGATATTTCCCTTCAAAGATGAGGTTCCGTACCTCCGGTAAGGCCTCAATAGCTTTGGGGTTATCGTTGCGTGACGGGCTGCCCGACCAAAATGTCTCTTCGTTGAGCTGGATGTTTTCCAGGGTAGGATCACCGAATACCATCGCTCCCAGGCGGCCGTTTCCAATGGGAAGTGCTTCATTCCAGACTTTCGCCGGCTTGTCGTACCAAAGTTTAAGGTCGCTTTCCTGTGCTTCGTCTTTGTTGCATGCTCCCAGTAGGAGAAAACTAAAAGCAAGAATTAAAATTTTTCTTAATGAATTCATGATTGATTGCATATCATATGATTTATGAGATTAGCACTCTGCTTTAGCGATATATTCTCGTCAGAGACGAGTGGTACAAAGCCCCTCGTTCGGAAACGAGGGGCAGTGGGTAGTCTTCTCCTCCTGTTTCTTTAGTGGCAAAACTCACCCCCTCGTTTCCAAACGAGGGGGTGGTTGACTCTCGTCTCAGACGAGGGTTTTTAAGAACGGTCAATGCTCTATTCTGTTATCTCGTCACTGATTTTAAAGTAATCGAAATCCACATAACCTCCTGTTTCTTTGGTGGCAAAAGAGAACAAGCCAAATCGATATCCCATAAAGTGTTGGGGTAGAGAATATGCCATTTGCAACGGCTCTCCGATTTTTTCCCAGTCATTGCCATTCAGACTGTAATAGAACCAGGCTTTGTCTGTTCTGTTTCTATAATCGCAGTCGATTTTTAACCAGATTTGATCCTGTTCCAGCGGAATGGTTTCCAGTTCTACAGGTTTTTCGGTTTCTGCACTCACCATGAATATTGATTTGCTGTTGTTTTCCATTTCTACCCCCACAAATCCGTATCTTTTTTGTAATGCCACCAGACCGGCGACATCTCCATCTTTCATGCCCTGAGCTTCAAGCAGGGTAGAAGCAGAACTGACGGGGCCGAAGGTGCGTTGTGTCAGTGTATTTCTGGTTTGCTCCACATTGTCATCAATGCGTCCGTTGGTCAGGCGTAAATAGCCTTCTCTTTCTGTCAAAGACCAGTAACGGTCATCAGGGTTATGGTTCCATTGCCAGGCAAGAGGAAGCTTATTTCCGTCAAAATCATCAGAGGTGACAATGCCTGATACGCCAATGTTTTGAACCGCAATATCCAAAGTGTCCGGCACTTTTCCGTCTATCCCCAGAACGGGCCATTCGTTCTCCCACTTCATGGGCATGATGTAAGGCATTCTTCCTACTGATCCATAATCGCGGAACATATAGGCATACCAGTCGCCTTCGGGGGTGTCTATGATACTTCCCTGAGCAATGCCGCGATCCTGAAGAGCCACTTTCCCTTCATAAGGCCCGGTTATTTGATCGGCCCGGTGTACTACAACTGTGCGCATGCCTCCCTGTGGCCAGGTGATGTTGAAAATGTAATATTTGCCGTTGTGCTTGATGATCTGTGACCCTTCGGCGTGGAGCATCAGATTTTCAGATGCTACCTTACCTGCATCAGGAACGATTACCTGATTGATGCCATCAGGTTTGACACCCGATAAATCTTCTTTCAGTTCAGCAATCCGGATATTGCCTCCGCCATAAATCAAATATATTTTTCCGTCATCATCGAAGAAAAGGGAATTGTCGTGCAATACCGGTTCAAAAGTAATGGCCTCCCATGGCCCGTTTTCAATGTCTCTGGTTTTGTAGATGTGCGTTTTTCCGGAAGTTGCCGAAAAAGTGGATACGTAAAATGTATCGTTTTGAAAACGCAGACTGCTGGCCCAGGAACCTTTGCCATATGCACTTTTCCCGTTTTCGAGACGAAGCGCTTCGTTATTTGCAAGTGTATCGTAGGCATAGTTGACCATCTCCCAGTTCACCAGATCTTTGGATTTCATGATGGGCACTCCGGGGCTCATGTGCATGGTGGTGCTGCTCATGTAGTAGGTGTCGTCCACGCGAATGATGGAAATATCCGGGACATCGGCGTGAATTACCGGGTTTTGTGCAGTTTGTTGTTGTTCTTGTTGTTTGCCGGAACAGGAACTCCAAAAGAAGCCGGCAATTAGAATAATGAGTACTGAATAACGTGTTTTCATTTGTATAATGTTTTTTAGTTTGAGCGATTTCAAATCCGCGAAATATAATCGTGTGGATTCGGAAATCCACACGGACGGAGTATTCGACACTCTCAGGGTCCTGCTCCTCGATTCCGATCGAGGGGCTTATAATCCGTCGTCTCTGACGACTAACTCGTCAGAGACGAGAGGTCTAAACCCCCTCGATCGGAATCGAGGGGGAGGGGTCCCTGAAAGGAGCCAACTTAACTATTATCTATAACCTGATTTCTATCTTTTCTCCAACGTAATTTACTGAATTTACAGACTGTCCTTTAGCCAGTCCCGTTCCGCAATTTTCGTTTACTACAACAATATTAAAAATCCGTTCTTTCAAATATCCCGGATATTGACCTTTCCGGTCGGCAATGGTGAGGGTTTGATCTTGTTCGTTGTATTCGAAAGAGATAACTGAGAATTCTCCCTTTTCGTAGTTATAGTTCTCTCCTTCATCTTCGTAAAGGTTAATGCTTCCATCAGCTCCTTTGTAAATTCTTATTTCCAAAGTGTCAGCAGAGGCTTCCCCGGTGTGTTGAATGATTTTGCCCATTGGAACAATCGATCCTGCCTTGACAAATAATGGAATCTGATTTAATGGCGCATCGGCAAAAATGGTCTGTCCACCTTCTATCAGTTGTCCGGTCCAGAAGTCATACCAATTTGTGGTTTCCGGAAGGTAAACTTCGCTCTCCGAGGCACCTGGTTGGGTGACGGGAGCTACCAAAAAGCTGTTGCCAAACATATATTGATATTGGTGATTTACGATTTCTGCATCTTTTCTGAAATCCATCACAAGGGGGCGCATGATGGTTGATCCATTGTTGGTAGTATTCCAGGCTTCCGAATATATGTAGGGGATGAGGCGGTAGCGTAAGTGCAACATCTTACGCATGTTATTTTCAACTGTTTGACCATATTTCCAGGGTTCCGTTTCCGACTGGTAACCATGCACACGGAAAATGGGGTTGAAAGTTCCCCATTGAAACCATCGGGTCAGCAATTCATGATATCCTTCATCGGTGTATTGCGACGCGCCCGGACGGAAGAAACCGCCTATGTCGGAAGTCCAGTATGGTAACCCGGTGATGGTGAAATTGAGTCCGGCAAGTATTTGTCGTCTGTATCCATCCCATGTGCCACCAACATCGCCTGACCAGTTGATCATGCCATATTTCTGCTGACCGGAGAATGCCGACCGGGTCAGAATACAAACTCTTTTGTCGGAGGTGGTTTCGCGCTGACCTTCGTAAACAGCTTTGCTGACCATTAATGGGTAGGTCAAACGGTAGAAATTTCCCGGTCCGATATGTGTCTGTGTTCCTTTTAGTGCATCATTTTCAGGCTCTACGGCATCCATCCACCAGGCATCGACCCCGTGGACAAACAGATTTTCCTCCAAGGTGTTCCAGTACTCTTGTCTTGTTTTCGGGTTGAAATAATCCAGCCATTTGGTTCCGGGAATAAAGCGGTTTCGCTCGACATATTCTTTACCCAGATCTGAATTTTTGTCGGGATTTGACCAGATTGAAATACAGAAATGGGCATTCATATCATGAATTTTACTGATGAAACCCGATGGATTGGGATAATTTTCTTAATCAAACTGAGGAACGCCCCAACCCTTGTTGCCCCAATATTGCCAATCCTGGACAATGACATCCATAGGGAGTTCTCTTTTACGAAATTTTTCAACTGTTTCTACCAGTTGTTTGCCTGAAGTATAACGTTCCCGGCATTGCCAGAAGCCATAAGCCCATTTGGGAAACAGGGGTGCATTACCTGATAAGTTACGATACGAAGAGATCACTTCATCAGCTGAAGGACCGTAAAAAACGAGGTAATCCAACTCTTTGGCGTGGGGTGACCTGAAGGTAGTGGTGTTATCATTTCGTTTCCAGGATAATTCGGGGTTGTTGTCAGACTTGCAAATTACCTGGACATCGTGTGCGCCTTTTTCGAGATCTACCAAAGTGCTGACGGTGGGAGGGAGCCACATATTGGATTGGTCAATGTATGGTTTGTCATCGATAACCACATAATAACGGTTCCCCATATCGCCCAGATCCAGGAAAACCGAGTATTCTCCATTTTCCGGAACTGTGAATTGCCCTGTATAGAGGGTTTGATGCTGTGATACTTCTTGCGTTCCGGCTGTGGTAGTAACCTCTATAAGATTTTCATCACCATCAGGTTGTTCCTGTTTTTTCAAATCAATAAAATTGTCTGCCGGATTGTAATCGGTAACACCATACTGATGCCATAATAAGCCGTAGCCTTTGCTTGAATAGATAAAAGGGATGGCAATTTGAGCGTTGACCTGGGTCAAACGACGAGTAATCCCTTTTAAGTTGTAGTGACCATCCTGAAATTGTCCCAGACCGAAGATGGACTCGTCTTTGGGGGATTTAAAACCCTGTTCTGCGATGAAACAAGGTTTGCCATCCACTGAGTCGGCAACCAGTTTTCTGCTTCCGGGTTTTTCCTGAAGAAAAACCTCTCCCGTTGGAGAAGTATAAGCGATATTGCCGGTTTCTTTGTCCACAACCACATGGATGTTTTTTAGTTTGATGGCTAATTTGGAAGAAGCTTCTGTTGTTTCGAATTCAGGTATTGCGGTTTTGTTGGTCAGGATAAATTCGGGAATATCCGGTTTTTCCTTTTTAAAAAATTTGATTCTTACTGCATTGTCGGATGCAGGATAGATGCCAAGTGTTCCCTCGGGTAACTCGATGGTTATACCCTCAGGGTTTTCTGTGTAAGTGAAATTTTTCTGGCATCCCGTCAGGATGAAGAAAAGAATAACAATGAAAAAGCTGAGATATTTCATGGTTAACCGGAGTTGATGTGTGATTGGTAGAAATTAACTCGTCGGAGACGAGAGGCAAAGGCCCCCTCGATCGGAATCGAGGGGGAGGAGTAATGAAATGATATTTGTATTATTGTTGTTTCAGAACAAACCCACCGTTTGGCTGAAGGTTAACTGAGAATTTCCCGGTTTCAGGAATGGTGACCGTTGCCATAGACGGCGACCCATCTTTTTTGTCGTTATAGAAATATACTTCCTGTCCGGCCAGCATGGGGAGTTTCAGGTCGAGTTTTTTGACCTCTTTTTCAGCGTTTACCCCTGCGATAAACCATTTGTTCCCGTTTCGGCGGGCCAGCACACTGTACTTCCCGGGAAAACCGTCAATAAAGCGGGTTTCATCCCATGTGGTGGGAATGTTTCGCATAAATTCCACTTCAAATTCCGGAACGTCTGTGAGGTTATTGGGTGTAAGGGCAAAAAACTGAATTGGATTTTGAAAAAGAATACCTGTGGCCAGCTGGAAAATATCGGTGGTTAACCTTTTTTGTCCTTCCTTGTTTCCTTTATTCAGATATTTGTTAAGAATCACACCGCCAAACTCCATACTGGCAACAGTATTGCGCATAAATGGATGTAAGGATGCGTAAAATGCTTCTTTTTCACGCACATCCTGCACGAAAACAAGCATCTCAGAAGCCAGAACTGCTTCGGAGCCCACAAAATTGGGATACATACGTTCCCATCCGCGGGGCAGAGTAGCTCCATGAAAGTTCACCATCAGACCGTAATCATTGGCATCGGAAAGAATATCTTCATACATACGCATGGTTTCCTGCTTGTCGCCACCCAGAAAATCCACCTTCAATCCTTTGACGCCCATTTTCTTCAGCCATTTCATCTCTTTCTTGCGGGCAATGGAGGTATTCATTTTATTTAGTGGTGTTTGGAAAGCATCATTGGCCGAGCCATTGGAATTGTACCACAAAAAGACACCAATCCCTTTGTCCTCGGCGTATCTGATGAGTTCTTCCATCTTCTCATAGCCTATATTTGTATCCCACCAGGCATCAATCAGAATGTATTCGTAATCCATGGCTGCTGCCAGGTCGATGTATTTTACCTGATCGGCATAGTTCATGCTGATGTCCTGCCAGATGATCCAGCTCCAGGTGCTGCGTCCGTATTGGTAATCTTTAGAAGGCTCATAAAGTGGTTCCACCACATCCCAGGGGATGGTTGTTTCTACAATAGGTTTGAGCGATTCACCCACTGTGATAGTTCTCCAGGGCGTTGCTCCGGGAAGTCCCATTTGTGCACCGGTACTGCCAAAGCCATTGTTTTGCCCAGGATTGGGATATTCAACGGTATAAACGCCATTGTTGAATTTGCTCAGGTGGGAGGCATTGTATTGACTTCTTACGCCTGTTTCTGACAATAAAACCCATCCGTTATCTCCGATCTGGAACAAGCCCGGGAATACATATCCTTCCGGTGACTGATTCTCCTCCATCGAAACATTGGCCTGATAACCGCTTTCGTAACTGGGAGCGGTGCGTGCAAATCCTTCCATTGGCCTCATCATGTATGAGAGAAAGCTTTTGGTTTTTGTGGGAAATCTGTACCCTGTTGCTTCAGAATTTACGACAATAGCTTTGGTATCTACCCACATTGGCAGCTCATAACGAAAGGCGATGTCATTGTTGCTTACCTGAAAAAGAACAGATATCTGTTTCTCGTCTGCATTGGAAAAAGTGCATTTCAGTGAATTGGCCTGGTACTCAACAAAAGAATGCTTGATTTTTGCTTGTGTATATGTTTTCTCTACTTCCCCGGTGGAAGATTCAATAAAGCTCATGCCGGTGGTGAAATCTCCCTCGTTGGTGTTTAATCCTAGCGGAGAATTTTCCAGCATGGTCTGACCATTATAGGTGACTGAATAAACCGGGTTTCCGCTTCTAATATCGACACTTAGCTGAAGCTTTCCGTCGGGACTTTCTACCTCGGCCACCTGCGAATAGGCTGCTGTAGAGAATAATACAAAGCATAAGGTTATTATGCCTGGAATAATGTTTTTCATAGTAATTTCTTTAATCTTATGTTATGATTTTTGATTCAGTACAAGTCTGCGTTCCTGCGTTAAAAAGATACTTCTAACAATACACAAAAGCATACGACACCTTCAGCGTCGATATCCTATAGCTTGTGAAAGCTATAAACATAAGAGCCCTTCAGGCTCTGTTTATCTCAAATATAAACGCATGGTATGATTCTGAAGGTATAGATACTTTGCGTCATTGCGCCTTTGCGTTTAGGATTTATTTAAACTCCCAGGAATCAAAATTGAATAACTCACCTTCACCACCTTTAAAAACAAGAAACAAATCATGGACACCTTTTTGTTTCTTTGTTTTGGTGGTGAATGTTTTCCAGTTGTCTTCTATTTCTGATACATCACAAACGCCTAGTAGTGGGCCGTCTTTTGCATCCAGTCGGATTTCTATTTTTCCTCCTTCCAGAGCTGCTGCACGAGCCTTGAATGTTTTGGCTCCTTTGGCAAAATCAACACTGCGTACTTTAATATAGTCACCATCGTTGATATTGGTGACAATAACTCCGTTATCATCTTTCGCAGTTTTCAGTCCCTCTGACCAAGCGATGGTTTCAGCTTCCACTTTTTGGTAAGGATTCAGGTTGGTAACACTTTCCTTAATTCCTTCTTTTGTTGGCGTAATCATGGGAATAGAACCATCTTCATTGTATTCAAATTGTTCCACACTTACCGAACGTTTAAAGCCTTCACCACCTGACAAATCCTGATCGTGATAGAAGAAATAGGAGTTCCCTTTAAAATCAATAATTCCGGGATGATTGGTAAAAGCCAGGTGAGGGGCTCTTTCCATGATGTAACCCTGATAAGTCCACGGACCTTCTGCTGTAGGGGCAGTGGAATAGGCAATGTATTCCGGAATACCGCCTGCAGCATATACCAGGTAGTACAAATCCTTCCGCTTGTAAATCCAGGGACCTTCGGTATAGTTCGAATGATGTCTTCCATCTTTGGCCTTACTTTCTCCAAATGAATGGTTATCCATTTCTACCGGAACAATTCCCTTATTGCCAATGCTACGGTCGTAGGAAATCATGTCTTCGTTGAGTTTCACATAAAAGAGAGAAGGGTTTCCCCAATAAAGATAAGCCTGGCCATTGTCGTCAATAAAAACGGTGGGGTCGATGTCGGTCCAGACATCGTCACTGTCCACAATTAATCTGTGACCCAGCGGGTCATGAAACGGACCGGTGGGCGAATCGCTGACCAATACGGAAACGCCTTCCCCATGAATGGGAACATATAAATAGAACTTTCCGTTACGCTCTATTGCCTGAGGAGCCCATGCTCCGTTTGTTTTATCCATCCATTCAAAGTCCTTTAATGAGGCTACTGCACCATGATCTGTCCAGTTGACCATATCATCAGAGGAATAGCACCGCCAGTCGTACATGGTAAAGAAATTATCGACGGTTATATCCTCATCGTGCGATGTGTAAACGTAAACTTTGCCGTCATACACCATAGGAGCAGGGTCGGCAGTGTAATAGGTCTGCACAATGGGGTTTTGGGCAACGCCTGAAATGAATATACCTACACAAAACAATGCAAGTAATAACTTTTTGATATTCATGAGTTTAATTTTTATTTTTTCAAAAAAACAAAGTTTTTTATTATACAATGATTCATTGAACTCTTAACCTGGATTATTCATAAATTATCTATTATCATTTCGTTGCATCTATTTCGAGAACTGTCAGTGATTGTGGCTGCACGGTAACAGATATTTTATTTCCGGACACTTTAGCTTTTATCTTTTGAGGGGCTACATTTTCCGGGTTTTCAAAAGTGTTGATGGCGTCAATTTCAGATGCAAATAAAGTTTCACCTGTCACATTTTTGATAGAATAGCCATCCAGCGGCAACTCAAACGATGCTTTGTTTTTGGGGTCAATATTGGTAATTGCCACATGTATCTTTCCATCTTTTCCTTTGGCGGCGATGGCATCTACACGGGGGAGTTCAATATCACCGATCTGATAAATCCCTGCATCAAAACTAACAGGAATCCGGCTGGCACTCTGGAAAGGCACATACATTCTGAAGGCATGATAGGTCGGGGTGAGTACCATTTTTTCATCCTCGGTGAGGATCACCGCCTGTAATACATTGATCATTTGGGCAATATTTGCACCATGAACTCTTTCTGCGTGACGGGTGAAGATGTTGAAATTCAGAGCAGCAATAATTGCATCGCGTTGTGAATTCTGCTGCTGCAGGAAGCCCGGATTTGTTCCTTCCGTGGGAGCATACCAGGCACCCCATTCATCAACCAAAATAGATACCTCTGTATTGGGATCGTACTTGTCCATGATGGCCCTGTTCTCAGCAATGAATTCATCCATTCCCAGTGTTTCCTGAATGACCTCGGCATACTGCTTTTCATCAAAGTCGGTGGCCGGGATTACCGGCGGATAGCCGCCTCGGGTATAATTATGCAACGAGAGGCCCTGGATATTCCAGGTCCAGGTTCGGTTTGCCCATGCTTCCATAATTGCTTCTGTATAACCAAAGCTGAATTCATCAAAAGAATCGGGGCCAACCGCTACAAATTGCGTATTTACATCGGTGTTGTAGTTGGTGGTGAATGTGGCGAATTTTTTAAGTTCAGTAATATACTCCTGTGGAGTAAAAGGCCCTCCACAACCCCAAACTTCGTTTCCGATGCCCCAAAACTCAACATCATAAGGTTCCGGGTGTCCGTTGATGGCTCTTTCTTCTGCAAGTGTTGAACCGGTGGCGGTAAGATATTCCAGCCAGTCAGCCGATTCCTGCACAGTTCCCGATCCCACATTGGCCGAGATAAATGCTTCTGACCCAATCTGGTTTATGAAGTCAAAAAATTCATGTGTTCCAAAAGAATTGGGTTCGGGAGCTCCTCCCCAGCTGACATTTATTCTGGAATTTCGTTCCTCAGGAGTGCCAATTCCGTCGCGCCAGTGATACTGGTCGGCAAAACACCCACCGGGCCAGCGTACATTTGGAACTTTGAGCTCAATCAGGGCTTCCACAACATCGTTTCGTATCCCTCTGGTGTTTGGGATATCTGAATCGGGTCCTACCCATATACCACCGTAAATACCGGTTCCCAGATGCTCGGCAAAGTGACCGAATATGTGCCTGTTGATTTCAGGGCCGGATTGAGCCGGGGCAATGGTTATTTTTACAGGATTGTTTTTCTGAGCATATCCGGTCCCGAAATTGAATAAAAATATAAAAGCCAGTATGCTTAGCATCGCTGAGTGCTTTTTGATGTAAAAATGCTTTTTCATAGTATGTTGTTTTATTGATTGAAACTGAAATGCTTGGTTGTGAAATGTTCTTCTAATTATTTAGTTTTCAGATGCCGTTGAAGGGGTAAACTCCCACCAGTCAAAATAAAACAAGTCTTTTTCCCCCCTGAAAACAAAATACAAATCATGAACTCCTTTGATGTCGCTGACCGGTGCAGTAAATGTGCTCCAGATTCCTTCTTCGCGTTCAGTATTTACGTCAACTTCCGCAATGACCGGGCCGTCGATTTTATCCGCATGTATTTCAATTTTGCCTCCGTAAATGGGGGAGACACTCACTTCAATGGATTCGGCTCCATCAGAAAAATCAACACCGCTGACTTTAATGTAATCACCATGATTTATGGCAGTAACAAATAAACGGTCGGCAATTTTTGCGCCTCTGTTCCAATCGAAATCGCCTTCCCATTCGGTTTCAAAACGCGTCTTTACCCCTTCACTCCAGGCCATAGTTTCTGCTTCAACGCGGCGGAAAGGATTCAGTGGCTCCACTTGTTCAGGGCCCTCAACCGACCAGTAAGGACGGTTTTGAATGGTGCCATCGGGGTTGTAAACCATCTCATCCATATCAACCGATCGTCGCTCGTAAAATTTTGGAGTTGTTTTTTTTAAAAGATCGTAGCTGTGACCGAAACAGTAGGATTTTCCTTTGTATTCGATAATCCCGGGATGATTACCACGTGAAAGTTCCGTGTCATCGACAATCATGCCTTTATATTCCCATGGACCGGTGGGGGAGTTGCTCATGGCATATCCAATTCCTTCGGGGCAGCAGGTGGAGGCATAAGCCATATAGTAATTGCCATTGCGCTTCCAGACCCAGGGGCCTTCCTGGTAATTTTTTGGCGTTGTCGGTTCCTGGATAATCTCCCCCGAATAAGAGATCATATCCTCGTTCAGTTTCACGTAATAGACTTTGGGGTTGCCCCAGTACATGTAGGCCTGTCCGTCATCGTCAATCAAAATAGTAGGATCAATGTCGTGATCACTGTTTTGAATCAAAGGTTTTCCAAGCGGGTCCTTGAAAGGACCATAAGGACTGTCGGCCACCAGAACCCCAATGCCAACACCTCCGGGCATGGGGCAATAGAGATAAAACTTTCCGTTACGTTCAATACATTGTACTGCCCAGGCCCCGTTGTTATAGGGGACCCAATCGAAATTTTCTAATGATGCCACTACGCCATGCTCTGTCCAATTCACCATATCAGTTGAGGAATAAAGTAACCAATCTTCCATTTTAAACCCCATGGCATCGTCTTCATCGTGGCTGGTGTAAAGGAACACCGTGTCGTTATATACCAGTGGCGCGGGGTCTGCAGTGTATTTTGTCTGAATGATGGGGCGTTGCTTAACGGTGTTTTGGGCATCGGTAGAATAATTCACTGCCAGCATCATCAAGAGAATGGATATAAATATTTTTTTGCTCATTTTGTAACTTTGATTTTAGGTTATTCTTTCGTAAGTTTTTATCTTAGAATTTTAGAGGCATTTATTTCTAATTAATCAGATTTCCTGACCAGCCGGAGAAAATAAACGGCTCCTGTTGTATGCCTGTGTATTGATTGAAATTTAACCCGGATGTTGCTTTTGCCTTCTACCATCGAATCAGGAATGTCATATTCCGGATTAAAAAACCTTGACTGGTTCCATCGTCTGGTATTATCCTCGGTCAATAACTTTATGTTTTTCATATTAGTTCTGTTTCCTATAGTTTGATATTGATTCTTTCTCCGCTGTATAATACCTTTTGGATGAATTTTTCCGAGGACTCTTTACCAGTATCTTCGTCTGAGGCAATTTTGATAATATTGAATTTTCTTTTCTGAAGCATTCCAGGGAACTTACCTTCGCGGTCAGCAATGGTCAAAACTTTCTTCGTATCGTCCCAGCTAAACCTGATGGTTGAATACAAGCCTTTTTCATAGTTGTAGTTGTCATTCTCATCTTCGTAAAGGGTAAATTCGCCGTCAGCTCCTTCGTAAATCCTGATTTCAAGGTTGTCCCAGGGTTTCTCTTCTGCATATTGAACATCAGGCCCAATTGGAATGACAGAGCCTGCTTTAATAAAGATTGGCATGATATCAATTGGAGTTTCCTTATTAATGGTTTGTCCACCTTCCCGTTTTTCACCAGTCCAGTAGTCAATCCATTGGGTACCGCCAGGCAGATAAAGCTCTCGCTTTTTAACTGAACCAAAATCAGCTTGTCCATCCTGATTGTACATGCTTTCGGTTACCGGGCAAACCAGAATGGCCTTGCCAAACATGTACTGGTCATCAATATCAAGCACTTTATTATCGGATGGATAATCCATAACCAGGGCACGCATCATACTCGACTGGTGTTCGCTTACATGCCACGAAGTCGAGTATATGTAAGGCAATAAGCTATAGCGCAACTTGATGTATTTTTCGATGGCATCGTAAACAGGTTCGCCTTTTTTTCCGAATTGGAATATTTCCCGGGGGGCATCGGCACCATGCGAACGCATCATGGGACAGAATGCACCAAATTGAATCCAACGGGCATACAGTTCCCGATAATCAGCATTTTGCAACGGATTCTGAAAATCCCAAAGGAAAACCCCGCCTATGTCGCTATTGTAGTGAGGAATACCACATAATGTTAAGTTTAAGCCACCAGATATCTGTTTACGCAAGGCATCCCACGATGCCACAACATCGCCCGACCAGGTATTGGCTCCATATCGCTGCTGCCCGGCAAACACCGAACGTGTTAAGATGAAAACACGTTTATCGGAAGTTACCTCACGCTGATGTTTGTAAACACCGCCTACTGTCATTAAAGGGTAGGCATTACGAACTTTGCGGAATGAGCCAAGATGGGTTTGATTGTCAAAGTCAGAAGGTTTTGGATCGAAGTGGTCGGGCTCCGAAGAATCTATCCAGAAGCCATCAATGCCAAGTGAAAAGATGCCTTTCTTTAGATATTTCCAGTAAATATCGAGGGCTTCAGGATTATAGGCATCATAAACTCGTACGCCTGATGGATAATCGGGATTGGGTGGCCATTTAAAAGAACCTGACTCAGGCCAGGTTTTAAAGTCCATGAGTGCATCAATGCTATCCAGTTCCCGATAAGGTTTTGTCTCCGGGCCAAAAGAATTCCAGATGGAAATGATCATGTGTGCATTCATGTTATGCACATCGTCCACCATCTTCCTGGGATCGTAGAACTCTTCGTTGAGAAATTCCATGGCATTCCAGAGGTAGTTGTTGCCCCAGTAGCGCCAGTCCTGAATAATCCCATCAAGCGGAACACCGAGCTCGCGGTATTTGCGAACGATACCTACTGTTTCATCCTGGCTCTTGTAGCGCTCCCTGCTTTGCCAGTAACCATAAGTCCACAAGGGAAACATGGGTACCTGTCCCGTTAATTCGCGCATTTGTGCAACTACACTGTCGGCATTTTCGCCGTGCATAAAATAATAATCTATGCCATCGCCAACTTCCGAACTAAAGGTAGTTTGCTCCTTGTTATCGCTAAATGTAGTGGGTGAATAATTGTCCCAAAACAAACCATACCCTTTATTCGATTGGAAAAAGGGAACAAAATCCTGCGTGTTGTTTTGTACCATCCGTATTTCGAGATCGCGCTGAATCATTTTCCCGTTTTGCAGGATACCTAAGCCGTAAATGGCTTCATCCTGTCCCAGTTTGAATGACTGGGAAACGTTGTAGGTTGCATTTCCGGCATCGTTAAATTCTGTAAATTCGGCACTTGCTTCTTTTTCACTCAAAAGGGGTTGACCTGTAGAGGTTTCGAATGAAACAGTTCCTTTGTTCATATTTAGGATTACCAGCAAATCATCGCCTTCCAGAATTAAATCTTTCCCGTCTAGCCTGATGTCAATGTCTGTTTTTTGAGGCTTTTTTATAACGGAGAGACTTTCTTTAGAAAAACACGATTCTTCAGGCGATTTTAAAACTCGTACTATTGAGGGACTGAAAAACTGGATCTCATAATCAGTATCCCCAATAGAAGTTTTTATCCCAAGATCGGTTCTTAGATACGTCTGAGCACTGCTATTGGTAATAACAGTAAGGATGATGATTAATAATGCGAAAACGCGATTCATAGTTTCTGTTGTTTTACTGAATGGTTACTTCAAACTGCTTTAAATCTTTGTTGTCCGAACTATTGCCGTAATAGACAATATACTGTCCGGGAGTTACAGTTATTTTGCGTTGGCTCCAGTCGTAAAACTCAAATGAAGAAGGAGGCAGACTGATGTTCGCCTGAGTGGTTTTTCCGGCAGGAACGTCCACGCGTTCAAAACCCTTTAAGGTCTTAATGGGCCCGTCAATATCGTTCACTTTGCGAACATAGACCTGTATGATTTCCGTTCCATCGCGTTTGCCGGTATTTTTTACCGGAATGTTTATACTGATCGTTTCATCCGGTGTTATGGTTGCCTTACTCAATTTTGCGTTACCAATTTGGAAATTGGTATAACTGAGCCCGAAACCAAAGGGGAAGAGATGGTCGTTGGTGTAACGGTAAGTTCTGCCTTCCATGGAGTAATCTTCAAAGTCTCCCAGGTTATCAGAATTGCGGTAGAAAGTAAGCGGCAGTTTTCCTGACGGGTTGTAATCGCCAAAAAGTACATCAGCAATGGCTTGTCCACCAGATTCGCCGGCATACCAGGCCTGAAGAATGGCATCACACGATTCGGTTTCTGGTTCTAATGCGATTGCCGAACCGGAAAAGTTCACAAAAATGACGGTTTTGCCGGCTTCTTTCAATGCTTTCAGCGCATTTCGTTGAACGGAAGGCAGCTCAATGTGGGTTCGGTCGCCACCTTTGAAGCCCGGGTAGGAGACAGGCATTTCTTCTCCTTCGAGAGAGCCTGAGAGACCCCCTGCAAACACGACTGTTTCTATGCCTTCCAACTTTTTCAGCAGATCTGTATAGTCCACATTTTCTTCTCTTCCAAAATCAACCTCGATATTGGCTTCCCAGTTTTCACGCTGGGCATAGCGGATTTCTATGTCGTAGGTTTTGCCGGCTTTTACTGTAAAGGGGAATCTTGCCGGTATTGTTCTCCAGTTGGTGTAACTGGTCAGGGTATCACCGTTTACAATTATTTCAAAAAATCCGGCTGCCCCTCCCTTAAAGACAATTTCTTCTGACACAGTGGGAGTAAATTTGGTTTCGAAAACGGCAGAAAAATCCTCGAGTTTTACGCCGGGTGCAAATTCATGTTGCCCTGCGGCAGTTTTTCTGATTGGATTAACCATTTGTTGGGTAACTACCGGCTCTCCCTCAAAATTGGGATGATTCCAATAGGTGGCTTTGAAACCCGGATTATTGTCAGATTCCCCATTTGAAAAATAGCTGACCATCACTTTGTTGTCAACCAGGTCAACCGCTTTGTCGTAAAATATCCGGTCAGAGTTTGTTTTGGATTTCATTCCGTCCAGAATGGTGATTGTTCTGATGGGGGTGCCGTTGTAGTTACCCCAAAGGACTTCTTCATCATCCGCATTGGGGCCGATCACGGCTATTTTTTGGGTGGATGATTTATCCAGAGGAAGCACATTATTTTTGTTTTGCAACAAAGTCATGGACTGTTGGGCCATTTTATATGCCAACTCTCTGTGTTCTTTGTTGTTTAAAACTGAAGCCGGCGTCTGAGCCCAGGGAACGATGGCATCGTCATCCATTTCTCCGAGTTCGAATCGTCCCATTAATACGCGGAACAGACTGCTGTCGATGTGCTCTTCTTTGATTAAATCTTTTTCCAGTGCTTCGGGCAACATTTTGTAATGATAATTGTCCCATATGCATTCCAGATCTGTTCCTGCAAGCAACCCAGTAGCGGCTGCGTGAACAGGAGTGGAAGATATACCATGAGTGGTATGGAAATCGGTTATGGCGCCGCAATCTGCAGCAACCAGATGTTCATAGCCCCATTCATCGCGAAGGATGCGCTGCAGAATGCGGGTATTGCTGCAGCATGGTTCATCATCAAGGCGGTGATAAGCACACATCACCTGTCTTACATCAGCATCCTGAACCAGTGCTTTAAAAGCCGGCATGTAGGTTTCGTAGAATTCACGGGGGCTGACATCGTTGACATTCAGTTCATGTCGGCTCCATTCGGGCCCTGAATGCACGGTGTAATGTTTGGCGCAGGCCAGTAGTTTGCGGTATTTCGCATCTTCCGGGCCTTGCAGCCCTTTAACCACTTGAACACCCATGCGGGATGTGAGGTAAGGATCTTCGCCGTAGGTTTCCTGGCCACGTCCCCAGCGGGGATCGCGAAAGATATTCACATTGGGGGTCCAGACTGAAAGGCTTAGAAATCTGCGGTTTTCCTCGCCTCTGCGCTGTGCCTGATGGTATTTGGCCCGTCCTTCGTCCGATGTTGCATTGAAAATATCAAAGACCAATTCATCGTTAAAGGAGGCGGCCATTCCTACCGGTTGCGGAAAAACAGTGACGCTGTCATTATTGGCATAACCGTGCAGCGCTTCACTCCACCAGTTAAACTTTTCGATACCCAGACGGGGAATGGCATCAGACTGGTCGCACAAAAGTGCTGCCTTTTCTTCCACAGTCAGTCTTGAGATTAAGTCTTTGACACGTTCTTCAAAACTAAGTGAAGGGTTTTGAAACGGGTAGTCATATCCCTGGGCAAGGGAGGATATCGATAGTATTACTCCGGCAAAAAGCAGGATTACTTTTTGGGAAGCCTTTTTTATGGTATTTGCTCTCATGACAAAAGTTTTAGGTTGTTATTGCATCGGTTCTAAAACGGCCGCAAAACCGCCACGTCTCAGTAGTTTAATATCGATTTTCGAGGATTTGTCAACGACACTGTATTTAGTTGAGAAATCCATATCGTGCTCCCCATCTTCTATGAGGGTGAGTTTGTACTTTGTATCGCTGTTCAGGAAGTCCAGATTCACCTGCTTGTTTTTTTCTTCGTTTTCTGCATTCATTCCTCCAATGTACCAAATATCTCCTTTTCTGCGGGCAATAACGACATCTTTGCCGGGATAACCATCCATGAATTTGGTGTCATCCCAGGCAGCAGGTAGGTCCCGCAATAATGTTTTTGCGGCGTCAGGCAAATTGTAATATCCTTCCGGACGGTCGGCCATGTGTTGAAGAGCCGATTCAAAAACAATACTCAGCGCCAGTTCATGTCCGTATGAGGTGATGTGCGGATGTTGTGAGTTAGTGAAAGTAACCGGTGTGTAATCCATTGATCCTACCACATTTCGGGTGAAAGGCATCACTGTGTTGTGCTCAGGTGCGGTGGTAGTTAATTCCGGATTGTTGTTGTACCATTCTGCCCCGCGGACTGCTTCCATGGTCATCAGGTGAGGATAGGTGCGAGCCCATCCGCGGGGAACCAGACTGCCATGAAAATTGACCATCATTTCGAATTTTGCCGCATCTTCCAGAATATCAATATAGTAATCAATCATGTATTGCTTTTCGCTCAGGAAAAAGTCCACTTTAACGCCGGCAAAGCCTAAGCTTTTTAACCAGGTAAATTCTTCCACCCGGTTCTCGTGTGTTTTCATGCGGTCAACAGGAGTTGCGGTAATCCATTTGAACATGCTTGAGTTGTACCAGATTAAAGGTTTTACTCCTTTGGAAAGTGCATACACTGCGGCATCTTCCACATCACCACCGTTGGTCATAGCATCCCACTCCCAGTCGAAAAGGGTATAAGGCCAGTCCATCGCAGCAGCTAAATCTGTAAATTTCTTAACTGTTTGATAATCCCGGGTGCCGTGGTTATCCGACCAATAGTTCCATGAAACGAGTCCCGGTTTGATCCAGTCAGTATCTTCAAGGATTGATGGGGTGGATACATCTTCCACCAGGGTAGATTCAACGATGTCGGATAACTGACCTAAAATGATGACTCTCCAGGGAGATTTCCATGGTAGAGAAATGGTTGGCAATGCCTCTCCTTCGCCTTCATGGGCGCCAGGGAGGGTAACCTTGTAGCTGTTTTTTTTATTGAGATTGCTGAGTTTGGTGGCACAATAATCCCGGTTAACATCAGCTTCATGTACAAGATACCAGCACGAACTATCAGTAGCCTGGAATAAAGCAGGGTAACTCCAGTTCCGCTGTTCCTCGTCAGCATTCATTTTGTTATATATATTCTCATTTGAGAGGTCAAATTTTTGTAGCCACCGCACGGCACTGTCGGGAACGACATAAGATGTGAGCTCATCGGTTACTGTGAAGTTTCCTTTTCCTTCCGGAAATTCATATCTGAAAGTGATTCCATCGTTGTAGGCTCTGATAATGATATTTAAACGGTCTTTTTCGGGGGTTTCAAACGAAGCAACTACTTCATTGGCTGAATTTTTCCGAAGAGATCGTTTCCCGTGCAGGGCAGTATATTCTTCGCTTATTCGGTTTGGTTTGCTGAATTTCAGAAGTTTCAGGTTTTTATCAAACGTCTGATCATTTCTGGTAATTCCTAACTTTATTTTTGGAATAATTAAAGTGGGTGTATTGTTGATGGTATAATACACTTTCAGGTGCCATTCATCAAAGTTTTTATCATCCCGACTGTCTGGTACAATTCTGATTTTTGAATTTGGAGAGGTCACTTCCGGATTTTGGGCCCATGATAATACCGGAATCAGGGTGAGGAGGATTATTGAGAGGATTTTTTTCATGACTGATGCGTTTCTTTTTTGGGTTATTAAAGGTATTTGTTTTTGTAATAAATTGCAGGTCAGGAATTCTGATGTGATATTTCTATTGGCTGGGGGACTTCAGATTGTTGGCAATAACGAATCTTCCCGGGTTTAAGAGTAGGAGTGAATTGGTTTTCGGCAATTTCGAAAACAATTCACTCCTCAATTCTTAATGCTGTATAAATGTTGACTTTATTCAGGTTGTACATCGTTTGCCGAAGTGGCATATAAACCTATCATAGCACCTGTAAATCCACCTGCTACGTTGGTTGATAGGATGTCTCCGGAAACCGTTCCTCCCAGATTCTGGAAGGTCTGGCCATCCACTGAGTAGTTGAACCGGTAATCATCATTGTCCGCAACCACCTGCAGTTGAATTGGTTTTTTGATATCAACGGGGGTACTTGCAACGATGGTGGATTTACCTTTTTCAGTTCTTTCAAGAAGCAGGAAATACTCTTTGTCTTTTTTGGTAATTCCAAAGACATAGTTGAAGTTTTCACTCTGATAACAAGTTAATCCTGCCAAATCCTCTTCCGATTTGGGTTTATATTCCATCGTTGTTGTAGCAGAAAAGCTTTTGTGCATCTGCCTGTGAAACAGTGAGGATACCGGAGCCACAGCTTTAATGTTCTCTTCAAAAGGTGTAATGGTCAGTCCTTTTTTAGAGGTTGAGACAAATTCTTCGGGGAAAGCTCTCACACCCACCCAGCGGTAATCCAGTTTATCTGAGGTAAAGTCCTCCTGGTAGGTAAAGTTTCCGTTGGGGAAATAGCCTTCCTGTCCGGTCTTGTTTTCAACACCTTCCGGCATTTTTAATTTTGGCTCAAAAGGAATAAGACCGTTTTCGAAAACCGGCCATTTTCCACTCCAGTCAACGGGGAGGATAAATGTCTCACGACCTGTGTTTACAAGGTTTTTCTCATTGGGGCGGATGGCCAGAAATACGCCATAGTATTTTTCATTATTAGGCCCTTTAACCAGATCGGCATGTCCGGCCCAATCCACTTTATTATCGCGTTGCGGATTTAAATATCGTTGCGATAAAATGGGGTTGGATGGTGCCGGTTTATAGGGCCCTCTTGGGTTGTCGCTGATAAAGACCACTTCACTGTGCCATCCTCCGGTACCGCCTTCAGCACACATCAAATAATACTTGTCATTTTTTTTGTAGATGTGTGGCATCTCAATCCAGATGGGCTTGTCGGACAAGTCAACACCTCCGTTAACGATAATTTTATCTGAACCTTCAACTACCTGATCGTTTTCGAGATCATAGTTCCAGATTTTGATGACACGATGTCCCTGATAAAGCTCCTTGTCCGGGTCGGGAGCATCGTTGTGTACCACATAGGCTTTCCCGTCGTCATCAAAAAATAATGATGGATCGATGCCATTGAATTTTTGTTTGTAGGGATCGCTCCATCCCTTGAATGGATCCTTGGTTTTTACCACGATGTTACCAAAATCTCCGGCAAACTGGGTGGTTATCATATAAAAGGTTTCGTTGTGTGGATTGTATTTGATGGCTGGTGCATAAACTCCGGCACTGATTCCACTGTGCTGCACTTGCAGTTGCGAAGGACGGTCCAGAACATGGCCAATTTGTTTCCAGTTGACCAGATCTTTGGAATGAAAGATTGGTACTCCCGGAGCCATTGCAAAGGACGAATGCACCATGAAGTAATCGTCGCCCTGACGAATAATTGCCGGATCGGGGTAACATCCCTGCAGTATAGGGTTGTAGAATTCGTCCTCTTTCAGAGGGAATTCCTTATAGACATCATCATTTCCCTGATAAACGAAATCCGAAAAAACCGGAGCGTTTTTTTTATTCTGGGCATTTAATCCAGAAATAGCCATGAGGGCCACGAAAAGTGACAGCATTATTGTCTGTCCGTTCTTTTGTTTGAATAATTGAAGTCTGATTTTTTTCATTTTTTATTGATGTTATTATTAATGTATGTTTGAATTTTTTCCATTATTGATTAGCTGAGATTATTAGATTTTGTTTTTGGGAGTATTAGATATTGGAAAGGTCAAAAACTGCAAATTGTGTATTGTGAAAACACATTGTATCCTGAGTTTTGAAAAATGAAATCAAAAATGCAATGCAGCTTCTGAAACAAAAATAAGGGCACGGAGGCTTAAGTATTTTCTATTTCAGATATTCCTGTTTCAAATTCAGATAAAAGTTACGTTAAAAGAGGAAGCAAATTCATTGGATGGGTGGTTGATTTTTGAAATTGGATATTTCATACCTGCTTTTGAAAGGATCAAAACGAAATCAACTCTCCTTGATGTTTTATTACAAATTTGCGTGACAAACAGATAATTTTTACCGTTCATCGCGAAGGACACGCCCAAAGCAATCTTGAAAAATACACACGTAATTTTAAACTAAAGGCAAATCTGTAATTGGCGGGTGACTACCCCCAATAAAAATTTGGTGCATAATGCGTTTTGGGCCTACTGAGCAACACATGAAGGTTTAACGTGCTTTATTGCCCTCGTCGAACTTTGTTTCATAAATAATTTATTCCGATGCCCAAATATCTTCGAAATACACCCGTTCTCAACAAAATGGATTTGAAAATAGTTTATTATTTCCTGCATCCTTTTTATTTGCTGTTGATTGTATTTCTTGATATTTGAACATCTTATTACAACAACTCATGAACAAAGCAGGTTAAATAACCATATAAAAAACGCAGGAAGTATTCGGTCTCCCCGGAATAACTGCCTGCGCCTGAAAGTAATCAAGAATGATGTTTCGGTTAATTTATAAGGGATAACATCTTGTCTCCATATCTCTTGCCCAGAATTCGATAACCTTCAGCAGTGAAATGGAGCCCGTCAGGTTGTCCGGGGCATCCCTGTGATGAGATGACATACGAATTTGGGAGTACTTCGGGCAATTGGTTGATAAATTGGTTAAAAGCCGCACATTTACCGTCGTACTCTGCGCTTAAAGTTTCGCCAGCAAGCAAAGGGACTTCCCCGGGGTTCAGGTTTAGGTCGACCATAAGATTGTCATAGATGGCTTTAACTTTTCCTGTCCATAGCGTATCATTGGGATTGGATTCTCCCTGATGAAGAAGTATGCCTTTGATGACTCCGTCCTTTTGGGCCACTTTGGCCATTTCGACTAAGCGTTCATAGGGATTACCTCCATAATTGGCAATCCATCCCTGCATCCAGTCAGGTGCTGAATCTGCGTAGGCCTGATAGTTGTCTTTGTCAAACAATTCAATTTTGCATCCTCCAACAGCCACATTGATAACTCCGACTTTTATTTTTTTGGGAAGATTCTCTACCATTGTTCTACCGAAATAATCAACTGGAGAGAGGCCGGCATTGCAATCGGCCAGAGGTGGGGTTGCCGGGTACCATTTCCCTTTTTCTCTGTTCAGGTCAGAGCAGTCCATTGTACTCATCATGACAAATCGTGAATCAACAATAGAATCCTGTGCTTCAGTTTTGGCAGCACCTGCCATATTGGATTGTCCGAAACAGAGATAAATCTGAAAATCGGATTTGTCGGGTTGTTTTAGGGCGCATGACGAAAGTAATGCACCCAATGTCAGGGTGAAGAGCAGTGTTTTTATATTCATTTGTTTGAAGTGTTGTAAATATTAGACAATTACACAAGTTTTAGTTTATGGATTAACGAAGTAGTTTTGTTATTAGAGATTGCCTCGCTATTGTCACAATTTATTTTTATTGGTACAGAGCGAGGCAATCTTTTTTAAAACTGAGTTTTTACAGGGAGGAATTAATTATTGATTTATGAATCTTCTGTTAGGTGATTCCTCACCAAATAGGTAAGAATCTTTGTATCCTCCAAAATCAACCACGATTTTTTCAAATACAATACCCGGATCCATTGGTGTGATTGTGAGTATGTGCTGCCCACCCATCGTCTCCGGAACCTGCAGATCGACTTTTTTCTCCACAACCCGGCGAGCCACGGTTGGGTAAAATACGGTGTATATATTTTCCGGCTTTTCGTTCAGGTCAGCATTGAAGTTGATCACTTTTTCATCAGCACCATTAAAGCCCACTTTATAGCGGTGACCTTCAAGGCGCTTAAATGCCAGTGATGATTTTACTACCACATGAACGGTGACCGAACTTACATCTTCTGGCAATTCCATTTTGTAAGAAACGGAAGCTCCCTCCACGGGGTCAGAATATGGCATAACAGCAATACCACCCAATGTGCGTCCTACATGTGGAATAACAGTCCATTCGGCTTTTCCCGCGTCTTTTACTTCATAATAATGCGGTGCTTCAATGGATATAAAGCCATCTTTTGGGGTGAAAACATAATTCCCGACAGCATCCTCCGGGTTTTCGATGCGATGTATTTCCGGAAGCTTGTCAGCCGGGAAATTATCGTTCCATGAAGTGTATCCGATTTTCTTTTGCGACATCATGTTTTTCCACTTACCGTCAGACATCACGTTGTTGTAGTCGTAATTCAATGCTTTGTCTCTTTCAAAAGCTTCCTCTACTTTGTCGGCCCAGAAGTTGGCGCGTGGGTTGTTTTCTCCATAAAGCTTATGGTTCATGGCCTGTGCGTAATACATTTCGTACAAGTTAGCCATGGCTTGCACCGGATAAAGAATGAGTTGTTTGTAGGCATCTTTATATTCCGTTTTCAGGCTTAAATACTGACGCAGAGCCTCGGCTTCCAGCTTTAGGTATTCATCAGAAACTTTTTTCCACTCTCCGGTTTCCAGATTGTAGGTATTGCGGTCGAGCATTTCGGGTGTAACACGTCCATTGTACTTACTGTAAAGATTGATTATTCGTGCAGCTTCATCGGCCTGATCTTCTCCAAACTGTTGTGCACTGAACGCTTTTGGATGCTCCATCAGATTTTCTGCAGTATAGCGGGTAGGTTCCCATGCCATATCCATAAACAATGTAATTGGGTATTCCATAGGTTTCAGGTCGCCTACATTGACCACCCAAAGCTTGTCCACACCATAATCATAAGTCAGTTGTAACTGTTCCCAAATATGCTGAATGGGGCTTACATTGAGCCATTTGGAGTTTCTTGGGGCACCTACATAGTCAAAATGATAATACATTCCCCAGCCTCCGGGATGTTTTAGCTCTTCTTCGTTTGGCAGACGACGAACATTTCCCCAGTTGTCATCAGCCAGAAGAATGATGACATCATCAGGTACACGCATTCCCTGGTCGTAATAATCAAGCACTTCTTTGTACAGGGCCCATACCTGTGGTGTTTCCTTAGCTGGCTTTCCGGTAACCTCTTCAATGATTTTCCTTTGGTTTTTTACCACTCTTTCAAGCAATTCCACGTTGGTCTCTTCCGACATGGCCTCATCGCCATCGCCCCGCATCCCAATTGTGATGAGGTATTCAGTGTCTTTGACACGTTCGATGCCTTCACGGAAGAATTCGTCAATGACCTCCTGATTGGTAGAGTAGTTCCAGGCACCATATTCATCGCGGTTACGCGCCCATTCCTGATGATTGCGGGCCATAGGTTCGTGGTGCGATGTCCCAATTACAATGCCCATCTCGTCAGCTACTTTGCTGTTCATCGGATCATCGGCATAGAAAGCCCAACTCCACATTGCCGGCCACAGATAATTTCCTTTCAGGCGCAGAATAAGTTCGAAAACACGTGTGTAGAAACGATGGTCACCATAGTCTGTTCCGTATCTTTGTCCTACCCAGCCGGTAAGGCTTGGAGCTTCATCATTTAAAAATATTCCGCGGTATTGCACTGCGGGTTCGCCATCGGTATAAGTCCCTTCCTTCACATATACATTTTCTTTTTTCTTAACCGGCACATCTGCCCACCAATACCAGGGAGAAACTCCCATTTGCTCCGACAAGTCATAAATGCCATAGATGGTCCCTCTTCTGTCGCTACCGGCAATTATCAGTGCATTTTCGATGCCTGGTAATGGATTTTTGACCGTTTTGATGATGAATTTTTCCCATTTCCCCTTTAATTCATCTGCGTTAATCACTTTTTGGGTCACCAGCTTATCAATAAATTTACTTTGACCGAGGGTTCCGGCAATAATGACATTTTTTGCTCCGGAAGCTTTGCCGGTATTCATCACAGGTTTAATATCAGTTACCTTGAAGATATCCTCCTGTAGATCGTTAAATGCTCTTATGACACCGGGATCATCTTTTGAATCAATTAATAGCCGCGCTGTTTCCCCGTTTTCTACAATGGCAAAAGAGCTTTCACTTTTCTCTTCGGTTATATATTTTGTATCCCCTACTGCGTTTGCAAGAACCGCATTAATACAAAACAGAACCAGAATTAAGGATGTCTGAAGTAATTTCATGTTATTGTTTTTTTGTTCCAGCTAATAAAATACGAAATTATATCGGTTTTTTGTTCTCAATACAAGGGGAATAAAGGTCAATTATTTAATGTTCGTATATAAACTCTGGAGCCTTTTTATAATTGCTTTTTATGATTATTGAGGCCCGGATTAAGTGTTTGTGAAACCCGAAAACACTCCATTTCTCTGATTAAATGAGTTGTTTTCGGGCTATGCAATCTGTCACCTTGATTTTGGTGAATGTGATGTAATGAAAAACACTATTTATCTGTGAAATGAATATTGTATGTTTTTACAACACCATTGTAATCACAATTCACGATGGCTCTACCGGTGGTTGATTGTGACTGTTGAATGTCGATTTTCACAGCTTCGTTATCTGTACTGGCGGTAATATTCGGAACCTGGGTAGTGCCTGATGGCAACTTTACAGATGTCTGATATTGGTCATAGCCGACAATCCCATTTGCATTGGTCGATCGGACCGGCGTTTCCGGCACTTCTATGGAGTTACCATTAACCAGAATGCTTACTTTTGGTGCTATTGGCCGCTCAATTTGTTTGTTCTTTGAGCTAAAACCAAGTCCGGCCAAATCGAAAAGTTCATCCTGGTTATCACTTTCTGCTACCAGGAAAATCGCGTTCTTTTTATCAAGATGATCCACGAATTTTGAAACATCTATAGTGAATTTTGTTGTTTCTTTTGAAGAGTTTTCAGGAACGATAATCTCTCCAATTTTTGTACCGTTCCATGTTTCATTGTCCCAAGGCCCGTCCAGCCAAACATTAACTTTAAAAGATTTGTCGGTTTTGGGTGTGAGGAAAAGATTAAAGGCTGTTTCGTTTCCTTCTTTTGTACCTTCAAAAGCTTTCAGCCCTTTTTTATCTTCATCAAGTCCGCCGAAACCAAAATACTTATATCCAATAATGTTTCCATTTTTTACATTGGCGATGGGCATGTGGTTTTCCCAAATATCCCATGAATCCTGCTGAAGGCCAACGTTGGAGAGATAACATGCATAACCAGCCGAATAGTATTGGTATGGATCCAGCCCATAAATGTGGAAACCTTCGGAGGTTACTTCTGCTCCGGTGTATTCATTCCCCCGGTTATCTTTGGCTGTCCAGATTTCATCTTCGGCATAAGGGTCATAAGCTCTTATTCTGGCACCTCCGCCTTCAGCCACCGGTTTTTCGTCCCATTCTATGGTCACGGGCGCCACCATTGGCTGACGTGCAAAACCAAAATTACGGGGAGGTCTGTGGTAAAATGCATACCACTGGCCGTTGATTAATTCTATGCTTCCGTGTGTGTTATGTCCGCCATTGGTTGTTTGCAAGGCTGATCCATCATGGTTCGGAACTATTCCACGTGAGTCAACCAGTACACCACCACTTTTCCAGGGACCAAGTGGAGTATCTCCAACAGCATACCGAAGGGTGGAGTTTGAGCTTCCAACTCCGTAATCGGGGCCTGAATAACCGCTGTAAACGGTAATGTATTTATTGCCAACTTTTCGGATTGATGAGGCCTCAAAGAAATTAAACCTGCCTAAGTCCTCACCTTCATAAATGCAGGGATATTCTGTTCCTTCAGGATCTCGGATTTCTCCGTACCTGGAACTGGCAGGCAGAAAATAATCGATTACGTCTGTCCCCGGACGTACCGAATACATGGTTTCCTGATCTAACTGTGCAGCCATGGACCGCTGAAATCCCCAATATCCATATGCTCTAAAGCCGATTTCATAGTCAGGATCATTGGGATCAGTCACATATTCAACATATACTGCCGGATCAAATCCCAGAATACTTCCGGGAACCGTGCGGGTGCCATCTTCTGTGAGGTTTATTGGGGTGAAAGGGCCATCAGGGCGTGTGCCTTTGGCTACCATAGCTTCGCGATTCGGCCCCCTGCTATGTGGGTAAAGATAGTACTCTTTTGTGCCGTCTTTTCTTTTGACTTCAACAAGATCCGGGGCATACATTACATCCCATTGTCCTTCTACTTCATAAGTAAAAATCGGACCTTCATCACGCCAGGTTGATAAATCCTCCACCGGCGTAGACCACATTCGGATGTCGGGGCCACAGTAGCTTTCATAGCGAACATCGTGAGATCCTATGATGTAAGCCCGGTATTTTCCGGGGTTATCCGGATCCTCAAAAACGCGGGGTTCACCGTCGGGTAAATGCTCCCAAAGCGGAAGGTAAGGATTGCCCGCGGCATGGTGAACATATTGTGTATTTAATGAAGCATCATCTTTCCGGTCGTTACTCTCTTTCGTGTTTGAACACGAAAACAAAGAAATTGCGAGAATCAGCCATAAAAAGAGATGCTTTTTAAGCGAAAAGTTTAACTTGTTCATGATTGAATGTTTTTTATTTGTTTGTTGTTATTTTGCCCATTCTTGTCCTTCTGGTGTTCTTCTCCATTCAAAGTATGCATCCATTACTTTCAATGACTCTTCATCAGGAACTGATGCAACTTCAGGTTCTGTTTTCAGAATCATTAATAGAGGATCATCATTGCTGAAAACAGGCCACTGAGGAACATTTTCTCCATTTGGGTTTCCCTTTTTTGCGAAATTGGTCCAGTAGGTACCCATGATTTTTGATATTTTCACATCCGCTTCTGTCGTGTTGGGATTGGAGGTATCCATGTGCATAAAAACGTAGGGTACGTCCACTCCATGAGGGGTTCCATGACCGGCCTGTGGTGAATCTTCAGAATATTCGGGATGTTGATCGAAATAGTAGAGGTAAACTGGTGATTTACCGGTTTTGGTCTGTAAGCGGGCCCAACTCCAGGTGGGCCAGCCAAATGCTGCGTCGCGCATCAGGTTGCGTGCACTTCGGGGGACTGTGTTTTCCCCTACCGGATAAGCCTGAAGCAAAGAGTCTGCATAGGGCCCAAATCGTTCGTTAACATTTTTAATGTATTCTTCAGGAGTGCGGCCGGCTGGAAAACTCAGGCCTTCGTCCGAGTTATATCCAATCAATACCGGTACATCGTTGTACTTTCCTTCTTTATATAAATTATATTGATCATCGGGAATAACGTACCCATCAACAATAGGCCAGCTCCCCGGCATTGTCCAACCTTGGGGGATTAATTCTTCGGCATTAACTTCCCGAAGTTCATCGATTGACGAGGTTTCAAATTTTTCCAGATATTCAACGCCATCCTGCTCGGCCTGTGCAAGGGTTTTCATGTTTTCACCGGGGTAGGTAGTAGAACGTGTGGAGCCAAAAGAACCACCACTTTGCGAAATGGCTTTTTGAAATAGTCCTTTGGCTAAAGGAGAGGCACAAAGCATGCTCACCGAGATGCCTCCGGCGGATTCCCCAAAGATGGTCACGTTATTGGGATCGCCTACAAATGCTTCGATGTTGTTTTGTACCCACTGTAATCCGGCGATCTGGTCTAGTAGCCCATAGTTACCCGACACTCCGTTGGGACTTTCAGCACTGAGTTCCGGATGAGCCAGAAAACCAATTTGTCCTACCCGGTAAGCTACACTCACCAACACCACATCTTTGCGGGCCAGATGTTCTCCATTATGGACTGGTTCCGAGGTGGAGCCAAAACTGAAGCCTCCGCCGTAGATCCAAACCATTACGGGGAGTTTCTCATCTGCTGTTTTGGCCGGAGTCCAGACATTCAGGTACAGGCAATCTTCGCTTTTCCCTGAGGGAGGATTTCCCCCTTGCATCGGGGCAGGAGCATATTCGGTAGTCTGTTTGACCCCTTCCCAGGCTTTAACCGGTTGTGGTGCTTTCCAGCGCAAATCGCCCACCGGAGGAGCCGCAAAAGGAATACCTTTGTAAATGGTCAGGTCTTCGGTAACTGTTCCCTGAATAGTGCCGCCTTCGACTTCTACCTGGCCGGGTTCTTGCTGGCTGGTACATGAGATCATCCAAAAAACCAAAAGTATGAAGATTAATGTCTTTGTGTTTTTCATTGGTATGTGGGTTTATTATGGCCTGCTTAAAAAGTCAGCAGGCCAATTTTTAATTTATTCTTTATTGTCCTTTTGGGCATTCCGCGTGTCGCCGTAGCTTTAGCGGAGGCACTGGCCTAAAAACGAAAAGGGTCTAGTTTAAAGAAATATACACATGCAACTATATACTTAAGCCTTGATTATTTTATTTCCAGAGATTTGGTAAAAACCGGTAATACAAAAGATGCCGCCAGGTGGACCAGTCATGACCGCCATTTCCGCCAATATAATAATCGTGTTCGATATCATGGTTTGTTAATGCATCGTGAAGGGCCTGGCATCTGTGATTAAAAAAGCTTTGAGCTTCTTTTGTTCCTTGTCCGACAAAAAGGTAATCAACTTTATCGTTTACATCAGGATCGTTTAAGAACTGTTTTAACGATGTTTCAGCATCTGTATCTCCGGCGCTGAGAATTCCAAAGTTGGCAAATTTATCGAGTGAACGGAAGCCGATAAACATGCTGTGACGACCACCCATGGATAGTCCTGAGATAGCTCTTCCCTCCGGCGATTGAATTGTGCTGTAGCTTTTATCGACCAAAGGAATAACATGCTCGCGGAGCTCCTTTTCAAAAATGTCAAATGTCAGGTCGGCATGTTGGGGGTGGTTGCGATGAATTACCTGATTATTTGGAATGGCAATCAGCATCGGTTCTGCTTTTTCTTCAGCAAGCAGATTGTCCATAATAAAATTTACCCGGCCATCATACACCCAGTTGGAGGGCAGCTCACCACTTCCACCTAATAAATAGAGAACAGGGTACTTTTTGTCAGCTTTATATCCCGGAGGCGTATAAACGTAAAGTTCGCGTTCACCTTCAGTGACATCCGAATGATAAATATGACGCGTAACATTACCGTGAGGAACAATTTGAGCATCGTAATAGGCGGGGCCATCTCCATGAACAATTAGCTGACTGTAGGGAGGCATTGCTGTAAATGCAGCATAAGTGTTATTTGGATCAGCAATTTGTATTCCGTCAACCAGTAAGTGGTAAGCATACATATCCGGTTTTAAGGGGCCAATGGTTAATGTCCAGATACCATCTTCACCTTTTGTGAAGGGAATAGGTTCACGTCCTTTGTCAAGAGCAGTGTGAATGGCACCGGCAGGTAATTCAACTTTTTCCGCATTGGGTGCCTTGATGCGAAATGTTACGGTCTGGTCGTTGTGCACTTCAGGTGAATTTACCTGGGCGCTAAACGGGGTATAGCCCTCAGTGTTTTCCTGAGGGTTATACTCCAAATTGATATTGGCTTGCTGTGCATAAACAGAATTCGTAAACAAGATCAAGCCAAAGATATAAGTCCAGTGTTTGTTCATAATATTGATATAAACTACTTAAATAATAATTGGGCATACTGATAAAGACTTCGGCGCCACGTGAGCCATTCATGTGCAGTTTCGGGCGATTCGTAATACTCGTATTGTATGCCTTGTTTCTTTAGCATATTTACAAATGCACCTATAGATCCCGGAAAAGGTTCAGGTTCCTTCGTGCCTAATCCGAGCCACAGGACTTTTAGCTGTTCATCCACTTTTTCGCCATCTGCAAACGCTCCGTCTAAAAATGTTTCTACATCAATTTCATCGGAGCTTGGATAATTTGCGGTGCCACTAAAACCTCCGTAGTAGGCAAATTTGTCCAGGTTGTTCATGGCAATGCGCATGGTTTGGTTGGCTCCCATTGAAAGACCTGCAATGGCACGGTTTTTACGATCAGTCAACGTTCGAAAACGGGCATCAATCATGGGGATAATTTCCTTCATCATCACTTCTTCGAATACCATAGCCGGGCGGCCCGTTGCGTCTTTGTCTTGTGCTTTGAATGCATAGCCGTTATCCATCACAATCATCATCGGAACAGCCTTTTTTTCGGCAATCAGATTATCAAGGATGAGGTTGGCATGTCCCTGGTTTGACCAGCCGGTTTCATCTTCAAAACTACCATGCTGAAGATAAAGTACGGGGTAACGTTTGTTTATATCCTTATAATATCCGGGAGGAGTATAAACAAAACAGCGTCGCCAGGATTCGGTAATGTCGGAATAATAAAGGTTTTCGCTGACCAGGCCATGTTGGACTTTTTTTAATGCATAGAAATCCCTGTCATGAGCGGGAATTTCAATGCCGCTCCCCCAGCGACCCGCACCATAATAGTATTTGGTTCCGGGGTCCGGGACAGATGCACCATCAATATTCAGCTGATAATAATGAAAACCTTCGTCCTGGGGCGCTGATTCTCCTGTCCAAACGCCATTTTCATCCTTTGTAAGGTCATATTTTACTGCTCCAATGTCCAGTTGAACATTGTTGGCTCCCGGAGCTTCAATGCGAACACGAACACGACCTTCAGAATTGACTTGAGGGAACTCTTTGCCCAATTGATTTACCGATGAAGGCTTAAAATCCTCCTTAACCTTCTCTGTTTGGGCAGTAACAAAATTACTGCTTAACAGGGATAAGATTATTAATAAATGTATGTATCTCATAAACCTAATCTGTAAGAATTATTTAAACAATAGCTGGGCAAGCTGATGTAAGCTTCGCCTCCAGGTATGGAATTCATGAGCCGTTCCTTCCGAAATGTACGACTCAGCATTATATCCTGATTCTTGTAGCTCAGATACAGCATTTTTTACACCATCAGGACGTTCTTTGCTTCCACAGCTAATGAAAACGAGCTTCAGGTTTTCATGATTTTTAATCTCCTCAGGATTATATACACCACCACTAAAAAGGCCGTAATAGGAAAATACGTCAGGTCTGTTCAGGGTAATCAATTTTGTCTCGAAACCACCCATAGATAAGCCTGCCATAGCGCGGTTCTCCTGGTTGTTCAATGTGCGATAGTTAGAGTCGATGTAAGGAATCAGTTCATCAACTAAAACGGTTTGGAAGGGTGTGATGTCAAACTCACGGAGACCGCCAAATTCAATCTCGTTGGTCATTCCATAAGTCATCACAACAATGAATGGTTTGGCTTTTCCTTCGGCAATCAAATTGTCCATAATTAAATTGGCATGTCCCTGTCTGGCCCATGATGTCTCGTTTTCGCAATAACCGTGTTGCAGATACAAAACAGGATAATGTTTCGAAGTCTCTTTTTCATATCCCGGAGGAGTGTAAACAAATGCTTTACGCGATGTCTGAGTACTTTCTGAAGGGAATAGAATTTCATGAACATGCCCATGGGGAACATCTTTTACAGCAAACATATCCTGATCGTCGGATGGAATTTCGATACCACTGCCCCAGCGACAAGCACCGAAGTAAAAGAGCGTTCCGGGATCGGGCACTGAGGCTCCGTCAATATTCAACTGATAGTAATGGAACCCCACATCCTGAGGGGCAGATTCTCCTATCCACATACCTTCCGCATCTTTCACCAAGTCGTATTTCACTCCGCCAATGTCGAGCTTCACGTAATTGGCATCAGGTGCAAATATTTGTGTCCGCACACGGCCTTCAGAGTTGACCATCGGGTATTCATGGCCAGGTTGGTTTACTGATGAAGGTTCAAAATCTTCGATTATTTTATCATCTGACTGGGCAAAGCAGTAGCTTCCGGAAATCAGAAATATTGCTAAAAGTGTTTTGATTTTGTGGTTCATAATAAGTCTTGATTATTTGGTTAGTAAATGTTTTCTGCATTTTTATTTGCTATATATCTTACATCTAATCTCCTGCCGGCAAGTTTGATGCGGCAAGTGGTATCTTATGGACAGACACTACTTATTTCCATTGGATTCAATTCGAAAATAATCGAACGAAACATCAAAGGGTGTGTCCGGCTTGGTGGTATCAGAATCAAACCAGAATGTACTTTTCATATAATTGGATATGATACCGTCTGCCACCATCAATCCTGCTCTGATATCTTTGAGCAGGAGATCGGCTGTTCCCAGTTTCTCAAAGATTTCACCGTTATCCACAGAATAATAGGCGGTGTAGATACTGCCTTTTTTTCTTAGTTTAAGAATCAGTTCATTACTTCCTGTCACAGGCTCTTCGAGTTTAAAGGATGCCAGCGATTTGGAAATATCGTTTTCTTCCATTACCAGATCGATGGTTCCCGGTTGAGGTTCTCTGATGCGGGTAGTCTTGATTACTGCCCTGTGTACCAGTTTAATGAAATTTTCATCATCCTGATAAACAATGATTCCCGCGTTTTCAGGCTGGGAAGGCATTCTCGATCCCACCAGTTTCGTTTCTATCGCCCAGTCGGAATTGGCACTTTGCAACAGAATATTTTTTGCATTGTTGGTGTTTTCCGCGACCCCACCAATTTCACTTGTAATGGTAAGTGCTCCATCTTTTTTCAAAAGGGAGTGAGTAGAGGGATTTTCGCGTAACCATTCCCATTGGGAACCAATCTCAGAGTCGTTAAACTCATCACTGACAGATTTCACATCAAAATTCATATAGTAAATATTTCTTTCCAGTGTGATGTCATCAACGAACGTAACCACGGCTGTTCCGGGAATCTCTTTTGCTTGTTGAATATCTACTCTTATTTGGTCACTGGCCGCTGACGCCTTTACTTTTGGCGGTTTTGATCCTTTTTTGAGCAGGTAGCTGTAAGCTTTCACATCCTGGTTAAACTCCGGAATGATATTACCATCTACAGAAATGGATCCTGGTGTTAAATCAGGCATCACTTTCACCGGGTAACTGTCGGATACTGTTTTGCCATCAATGGTGACATCTGCAAATACTGATGCAACACCAACTCCGGTCGCTGTTACGTCACCTTTTTGGTCAACGCTAATCACTTCAGGATTATTACTTCTGTATTTAACGTTGGCTTTGTTAATGTTGTAGAAACTGTCGTCGGACATTGCAGCAGTTACGTTGGTTTGGATTATGTCTCCCGGTTTCAAAACAACTTTATCGCTTTCAGCAACAACATTGACAAGTTCAGGTTTGTAACTGCCTTTCATTGTAGCCTCTACTTTGCCTTTAATATCTCTTGAAGAAGCCCCGATTTCAAAAATGTATTTTCCCTGATCAAAAGTAATTTGATTATTCTCAGCATCCCAAAACCAAAGGTCTTTGCAATCGATATCAATGTGGACTCTTTTAACCTGGCTTTTAGGAATGGTAATCCGTTTGAAACCTTTCAGCCTTTTAATCGGTCTGTTCAGTGATGCCGGACTGTCAGGTGTTTTTACATAAACCTGCACTATTTCATCACCATCAACTTTGCCCGTGTTTTTCACATCCACGCTAATCGTGATTTTATCGTTGGGTGTAATGTGGCTGCGACTTATGGCAAAATTGCTGTATTCAAAAGTGGTGTAGGAGAGGCCAAAGCCAAACTCATAGGAGACTTCGTCACCGAAATACCAGTAAGTTCTTCCATTGTTTTCTTCTCCTTTTCTCAGGGTGTAATCGTTGAAGTCAGGCAGATCACTGAGTGATTTATGCCAGGTGACATTTAGTTTTCCTCCCGGATTGACATCGCCAAAGAGGATTTTTGCCATCGCCGTTCCCTGTGCCTGGCCGTTGTATCCTGTCCAGATAATACCTTTGATATTGGGATGGTTTTTAAACTCTTCAACTTCTACCATCCCCATCGTTTGCATTACCACAATGGTATTGGGGTTGGCATCAGCCACAGCTTTAATTACCTCATTCTGATTACCGGGAAGGGTAATAGAGAAACGATCGGACTCTTCTCTTCCGGTGGATTGGTCGGTTCCGACAAATACTATGGCAACATCGGCAGAAGCTGCCATATCAAGTGTTTCCTGATCAGCCCCATCAGGCTCGGGCTCATGATAAACGAATACCAGTGTTTGCGGGCCTGTTATTCCAAGAGTGTTGATTTTTACCGGCACTGTTTCGGGTCTTCGGAACCATGAATTGTTACTTTCCTGGTTGCCGGAAACAATTTCCTGAGATGCCAACACATTTCCGATTGCAGACCCAACACGCACTTCAAGCAATCCACCTTCTTCCGCAATGGTCATGTTAAAACGGATGGAGTCAATATTTGTAATGTCAATATTTTCGTACAAAGTCCAGTCACCGTCTTTAATTCCTCTTACAGCCGATTGACCGAAACGCTCGGAAGCAATCACTCCTTTGGCTGATTTGTCAAATTTTGTGGCATCATATTCTTTGATGTTGCCATCGGTAGTTACCATTGAAAACCCTGAAATCGTATAAAAGTCTGTTTTTTTTGAAGTGTTTCCACCTGAAGTCGAGACAACTTCTGTGTTTAGGTTGTGTTTCTTGATGTAATTTTGAATTCCGGCCAGGGGAGTTATTCTTAAATCAGGTTCTACAGGGCCTGAATAATCTCCCAATTCTACCAGATCAGCCTGAGGGCCTAATACAGCTATTTTTTTGATTTTGGATAAATCGATAGGCAACGCTTTTTTTTCTGTATTTGCTACATTATTGTTTTTCAGTAATACAGGTGTTTTTGTTGCTATTTCAATGGCCAGATCATGATGCGAAGGATCATTGACTTTATGAGGTTTGATGCCTGCATAGGGAACCATTCCTTTTGGATCAAATTCTCCGGTTCGCATTCTTGTTGTGAAAATGTTAATCAGTGCTTTATCTAATTCGCCCTGTGTAATTAATCCCGCTTCCAACGCTTTAAGTGCATTATTTTGATAAACCCCTCCACAGTCGATATCTACGCCTGAGCTAATCCCCATTGCAGCGGCTTCTGTGTAATTGTCGGCATAGTGATGTCCTCTGACAATATCGTCGATGGCACCACAGTCGCTGGTAACGTATCCATCCAGACCATATAATTTCCGGGCAATGGTATCGACCAGAAACTTACTGGCTGACACAGGAACTCCGTTGACTGCATTGTAAGAGGTCATTATAGACGGAAGGTTGTAATCGCGAATGAGGGTCCGGTAGGGGAGTAGGTAGTATTCATACATGTCCCTTTGATCCAGTTCGGAACTACCGGAATGCCGATTAAACTCTGTGTTGTTGGCCAGATAATGTTTGCCACAGGGCACCGTTTTTAGATATCGGGGGTCATCACCCATCATGCCCTGAATAAATCCTTTTCCGATTTCCGATACCAGGAACGGGTCTTCACCAAATGTTTCGGCAGTTCTGCCCCAACGCGGATCTCTGGCGGGTTCAATGACGGGCGACCAGTAAGTAAGAGTGAAAATCAAATCATGGTTGAATCCACGGGCCTCATCCGATATGACTTCGGTTTCCCGCTTAATCAATTCAGGATCCCAGGTAGCACCTGCTGCTACGCTATTGGGGAATGAGGTGGCGGTCATACCGCTGTTATTATTCCGGCCCATTATTCCGTGCAGAGCCTCGCCCCAGAAATTGTATCCATTGACACCCAGTCGCGGGATGGCAGGCATGGTGTTGCCAAACTGACTTTGTTTTTCTTCCGGAGTCATCCGCGAAACCAGGTCAGCTGCCCTTTCTTCGAATGAATAGGCGGTGTTCAGGTATATGGGCTTTTGACTATGCTCCCCGCCGGGGATGAAAGCCATAATGGAAACACCGACAATGCTTAGAAGAATCAGTTTTGTTATTGTATGTTGCATGACAAAAAATTAGAAGACTATTTCGTCGCGATTTCTATTTGAGTGAATGAATGCGCAGGAAAAGTATGTTTAATGACATTTCCTTTAAAGGTAATTTGTTTGGTTTCAACCGAAACGGGAGATTTGTCAAAGGTGTTTCTGGCATCCAGATTTTCGGCATTAATTAAGTTGATTTTGGCTTTGCCAGTGTAGCTGCCTGCTTGTAAGTCGATCTTTGTCCTGATTCCATCAGTCTCGTGCCTGTTTACCACATTCACAATTACTTTCTTTTCCGACTCGTTATATATTGCTGTTACGTCCAAATAGGGGATGTTGTCAAATATTTCATTGTCATAAGATGGCGCATCGGTATAAACATCCAGGGCAGTTCCCAGCGCATTGTTGGAGTAGAGATTGAATGTGTGGAACAGGGAGTTTTTGAAGACACCTTTGGGCGAATTTCCGGTTAGAGCTGTAATCATGGTGATGTTGGCCATTTTAACAATGTCGGCATGCCGGATGAAAGAGTTCAGGTGTTGGGCAAGCAATAAAGAACTTCTAATCCCTCCAAAACCGGGTGAATACTCATCAAAGGAGATATAAACCGGTCGCTCCGATTCGGATTTTACCATTGCTTTTTCAATAGAAGCCTGTGTGGTTTCTATTTTCTCGTCTATTTCCAGCCCGAGTGACATGTGATCCGAAAAAACATCGTTTTCTCTGCCTCCCGGAAGGGCTTCGCTGGCATATCGGTGTATCGAGATGTAGTCAATTTTACCCACCATTTGATCCAGTACATATTCATTCCAATCAACCCACTTGTTTCCGGGGCGGTAAAGTGAAGAGCCTGAAGCAACGAGTTTAATGTCTTCATCAATAAGTGCGATAAGTTTTCCGGCTTCCAGTGCGAATTTGCAATAATCTTCGGCTGATTTTTGTCCCATCTGCCAGGGCCCGTCTATCTCATTTCCAAGGCCTACGTATTTTACATTGAAAGGCTCTTCATTGCCATATTTTCTTCGCAGGTCTGAATAATACGTCCCTTTTTCATAGTTGCAATACTCTACCCAGTTGCGTGCATCATCCAGTGTGCCTGTTCCGCCGTTGATGCACAAAAAATTATCGGCACCGATGAGACTGCAGAATTTAGCATATTCGTCGGTTCCCATCTGGTTGGTTTCAATTTGCTTCCATGCCAGATCAAGTTTGGCCGGCCGTTGGTCTTTCGGGCCAATGCCATCTTCCCAGTTGTAACCTGACACGAAGTTTCCTCCGGGCCAGCGAACGTTTCGGACATTTAGTTCTTTTATTAGGTCAATAAAATCCTTCCGAAAGCCATTTTCATCGGCAAAGGGAGATCCAGGATCATAAATGTTTCCGTAAACGACCGTTCGGATTGGCTCTACAAATGCCCCGTAGATATTGGGATCAATGGTGTCAATTTCCCGGTCGGGATCAATTTTTATCAATGCAGTTTCCTGTGCAGGAATATTGACTGAAAACAAGCATAATGCTATTGTGAAAAAGCAAATGTTCTTAGAAACTTTCATAGCTTTGCGGGTTTGGGTTAATTCTTATCCAGCAATTCGTTAACAGCATTGGCCAGGTAAATATATGATGCACCAATATCTATGATATACTCGTTCTCCCCCCAGAAGAAAGGCCAGTCTTCCTTATTCTCAGGGAAATCAGGATTTAATATAAGTACCCCCGGCACTATACCTCCGGCAATAAAACTAAAGTCGGCCCTGTTACTTCCATAGGCAACTTTCTTGGATTTGGTTCCTACGGCTGACACAAACGAGATATTGGAATATGGATGGCAGCCAAACAAGTAATTAAGTCCTCTGTACACGTGCTCTGGTTCGATAATTTGGGGATATGCTTTGTGTGCCATATAATTAGTAATTGCCCAATCTATAACACCTGAATTACCAGCCCAGCCTCTGGTTGAAACCGGCACTCCATAAGGATTTTCAGCTTCTAATTCAGTGATTCCTGATTTGTGTTTTACCACGTATTTTTCAAGTTTCTCCTTAAATTTCTCGTCCATATGAGGAAGAGCATGAAGCGCCATCGAGAGGGTCCATTCTGATGATTCCTCCAGGGCAGGCCATATCAATTCCTCGTAGCGCTCTGCATAAGCATTGTCTCCTGTGGCAATATACAATTGTAGTGCTGCAGCTATTTCATTAAATCGTCCCCATCGTGAATATCTGTCGGGTTTGGCTGTTTTCATTATTTCAGTAGCTTCCGCATAAAGTTTTTTAGCCAGACGGAGGCATTTTTCAGCCAGTTCACTGTTGTAATCTTTTAGTGCTCTGTTGGCTGCTGTGAGAGCTGCAACCGTTGAAAAGTCAAGTCTGTAGTTACGGTTGGTAAAAGCCCAACGGTCGTCCAGCGTTCCTGAACTTACATCATCTGTTTCGTAAGGTTTCAGGTTCGGATTGTAGGGCAGATTGTCTGTTTCGGTTGATGCATCACCCAGATGATGGTATTGGTGCAGTCTGGGCACAATAATACCGCGGACAGGATGCCCTATGTTTTCAATTTGCGCGACCAGATTCAGTGTGCCGTGCTCTATTTGCTGAAGAATATCGGGATCACCATCGGGACGGTGGATGTCCACATATCTGGTTTTCTGATCAATGAAAGTTTGATCTCTGTTGACCTTGAAGTATTCCCATGAATCCACGAGGCTTTGAATAGTTCTACAATGTGTGCCTGTTTGGATATCATAATCGCCGGCATCAAACCAGCCACCAACGGCCAATCCGGGTATGCGCTCCAGTGGTTTATATTTGGTATCGGTTACCGAGTCCATGCTGTAACCATCAAAAAACTCAATGTTTACGGGAGCCTGCAATGCGTCATCCTTAAAAGGTTCTCCGTGCCAGGTGAGATAGGCTTCGTTTACTTTCATGTGATCCATCTGCACCGGGAGGAAAACATCTAATGTGGGATGCCATACATTTTTCAATGCACTTTCATCAACAGAGAAAGTATTGGTTGTTTGGTTACCATACTCGATGCAGTACAAGCCCGGTTCTGTAATTGAACTGAAGTCCGCTTTCAAATAGTTGTATCGCAGATATTTTCCCCATTTTTCGGTGTTAACGGTCAGATGTTTTACTTTCTCTCCTGAGGCAGTTAATTTGTAAATAGATGCATCTTTTATGGGAGTGTCATTCTGATCGAGTTCAATAACGGCAACTTTCTTTTGATCGGGATGATATCCGGCCTGAGAAAAACCAATATTGGGCTTGCGAACCCAGTTTTCAATAGTATTTGGTTCAACATGCCATCTCAGAACTTCTCCTGTTTTGTTGGCAGGTAAAATGCTTCGGGCAATGAACCAACCGTTTTGTGCAAGATTGCGACCATCGAAAAGCATTATTTCCGATTCCGATTCAATCTTTACATATCTTTCCGGATCTTCGGGAGCCAACACCAGGGTTTTTCCCTGCGAAAGTGGCTTGGGTATAATGTATTCATCCAGTCCGCGATCATCAAAAGTATTGTGTCCTCCAAACTGAGGTATTTTGTTTTTTGATGATTGAATGGTGGTGTTTCCTGAGGGGTAAAGCGGAAAGTTGGCAGGCTTTCCGTCAATCAGATAGCTCTTTTCGAAGTAGGCAGAGGGTAAAAACTCAAGGTTAAAGCCTGCCCGTCCTTTCAATGACTCAGGCACCGGTTGGTCTAAGGATACCACAATTTGGAATCCATCACCTTCCGGGGATACATTGATCTTTGAATCAAAATTATAAACCTCATACCGGAGTGTGAAGGATATACTTTTGTTGGCTTTGTCCACATTCTTTTCGACCAGGGTGGGGATTAAATCCCATTGTTCCGGTGTATTTTGCAATCTTACGGCTCCACCTGTGGATGTTCTGACCCCATGATGGATGAGTTCAATACCCGCCGTCTTTTCATCAAAAAAGAAACCGTTGTATTCATTGTTGAAAACAAGGACGTTTAGTCCGGCTTTTTCAAAATATTCCTTTTCGTTGAGGGTCAGTTTTTGTGCAAACAATGAAGTTTCGCTGATTATCAAAAAGCTCAATAGAAAACAAAACAGGGTATTTATCTTTTTTAAATTCATTGTGTTAGATTTAGGTTTTTAAAAGGATCAGATTAATTTGGGTGCGTCAATACATTAAGCAAAATCTGTTTTTAGTCCTGTTTCTGGTCAGAAAGTGCCAATTGCCAGGCTTGCGACCGCGTGCCGCCTAAAGCTTTAGCGGTGGCGCAAGCCGCCAAAAACGGAGTTTACTAATCGTAAATGAGCATTTTGGTGGCAAGTGTAACAGCCTGCCCCGATCCTTCGGGGACGCAAGTGGTACTTTAAGGACAGAAACTATTTAAAAAGCAACTGTGCGAAATTGTATAGATTATTGCGCCAAACAGGCCATGTATGTCCTCCCGGGTACTCACTATAAGTGTAATCGATGTTAAGTTCATCGAACTTAGCCATCATCACCTGGCAGTTTTTCCAGGCGATGTCTTCTTTGCCCCCCATTGAAATCCAGAAGTGATTCAGGTTGCTGTTGATTTTATCGGCATTTTTACCCATAAACTCGTATTGCGCACCGGCGATATCGTTGTGTGCCCCAATAATCCATCCTGAGCTGAAGACACCGAGACTGGAGACGATATCCGTGTTGTAAATACCGGCATAAAGGGTTTGAATACCGCCCATGGACAATCCGGCGAGAGCACGGTTTTCGGCACCGGGTTTAGTTCTGTAGTTGTTTTCTACAAAAGGAATAACTGCTTCCGTAAGTTCTTTTTCGAAAAGAATAAGTGAAGATTCTCCAAATGTCGGGGCAGGAATGTTGCCATCCACCATTACAATGATCATGGGTTCGGCTTTTTCTTCAGCAATCAGGTTATCGAGGATGATATCCGTTTTGCCTTGAGTGGTCCATCCCCGTTGATCTTCACCGCCGCCATGCATGAGATAGAGCACCGGGTATTTCTGATCTGTTTTTTCGTACCCGGGAGGCGTGTACATGTAAAATTCTCGCCAGCTGTTGGTAATTTTAGAATAGTAACGTTTAATGCGAATATCCCCGTGAGGGACATTTTTGATGGTGTAGTAATCGTCTCCTTTAAAAGGGACTTCGATGCCACTGGCCATGCGGCCCATGCCGTAAAAGGTTTCACTGGCAGGATCGGCCACAGCCACTCCGTCAATAATCAGGGAATAGTAATGAAACCCTTCTCCCAGGGAATCTGTGGTTACCTGCCAGATGCCCTCTTCGGTTTTATTCATGTCATATTTTCGTCCCAGATCCAGCTGAATTTTCTCAGCTTCGGGTGCTTTAATTTGGAAAGCAGCAGTTCCATCAGGATGAACTTTAGGATATTCTGATGAACGAATACTGGTTTCTGCAGGACTTCCCACATTGCTTATGTCATCGAAATGTGCTTCTTCCACAGGTTTGAAAAGTAGTTGGGAAAACATAAACAAGCTGTTTTTCCAAACATTGAAATCATGGTATCCATGATCAACATAATAGATGTGTGGAACATCTGATTCATTCAGATAATCATGAATATTTCCGGTGACGGGAATCAGGTTGTCTTTATCCCCGCATGAAAGCCATAACAGATTGAGGTCACTTTTCAATTTGGCAGGATCCGGAATTAGTTCTGTTGGTTTTTGTGTATTAGGGGCAGATGAAAACCCGCCCACCCAGGCAAATTTGTCAAGATTGCCGAGTCCGAAATTGAGGGATTGGCCTCCGCCCATGGAAAGCCCTGCTATGGCTCTGTTTTGGCGGTCTTTCTTTACCGGAAAATTCATTTCAATATAAGGAATCAGATCGTTGATCAGATCTCTTTCAAATGTGGCAAATGCTTCCACCCGTTCAGGACTGAAAATATTGCCTTCGGCGCGGTCGTTTTGCATGGCCCGGCCATTGGGCATAACCACAATCATGGGTTCTAATTTGCTTTTTGCATACAGGTTATCCAAAATGGTCCCGGCATTTCCATTGTTGGTCCAGGCAAATTCATCACCGCCGATGCCGTGAAGCAAATAAAGAACCGGGTACTTCTTACTCTTGTCGAAACCCGGGGGCGTGTAAATCAGGGCATTTCTATCATTCCCCACAGTTTTCGAGGTGTAGGTAATGGTATCGGTTTTGCCGTGAGATATTCCGGGGCTGACAATGTCAAAGCCTGTTGATGCCGGCTTAACGGGGCTTTGGGCAAAAGAGAATTGCACGAGCAGAAAACAGACGGATAAGAAAATATTCTTCATTGATGTAAGGTTTTGGTAGTTAGAATATTAGTGCGTTAATGGGATTGTTAGTTCTGAGAAGGAGTAATAATCTGATATTTACCACTTAAATGCATTAGACTGAACAGGTATAGAAGTCCGTCATAGTAGGGATCAAAGTAGCCATCCTCATAAGGTTCCAATTTTTCATTCCATAGTTTATGGACAAAATCCATACTGTTTTTGTTGTTATTGATGTTGATGAGTGAGGCAGTAGCAGCTGTGGATATTAACCCCAGTGAATGTCGTAATTTGGGGGCATAATCACCTGCCGGAAGAATCCATTCAGGTTCGGAGCCATCCAGGTTGTATTGACCTTTAAAAGAATCCATTCCCTCCGATCTTAGGAAGTTCTGGAATCGTTGAGCATAATCTTCCTGCCATTCTTTATCTTTTCCATACCACATATAATCCATGGCAATATTCATCGGAACACGCCATGAGTCATAACGAAAACCGGGTTTCATCCAGGGTGTCGGATGAGGTTCTCCGCTGAACTCTGTGTAATCTGAATTCAATCCTGTTACAGGGTGGCAGGCACGGCGCAGAAACACCCGGGATGTATCTGCACAGTCACGGTAGAACTTCTCCCGACCGTCGTTGGCGTATTCTGCCCATATTTCATAAAAGGCAGGTACATGATAAGAGGGATCGGTCCAGTTGTAGCCATGCCCTTCAGGAACAAAAGAGATTTGCTTGTGCTCCACATTGATGATGTTATGGATGTTTCCGGTTCCGTCTTTTTCCCACATGGCATCCAATATGTTTCTGGCTTCAGCATAATAATCAATGCCGGTGTCATTTCCCCAGCGATTGGAGGCAAGTAGCAGAGTTGTTACAAAATAGAACTCTCCGTCTGATGCACTTCCCGGTGAGTTGATTTTCATTTTTTCCGGGTCATAGCTCCATGCAAAATAGCCCTTTCTGGGTCCTTCCTGATGCTGGAGGTATTTTTTTGACCATCGCCAAATGCGGTCGAATACCTCTTTTTTGTCCAGTTGCACGGCGACCATCATTCCATACGAAATTCCTTCGGTGCGAACATCGTGATTTTTGATGTCTGATACGTAACCCATGGAGTCGCCAACTTCGAAATAGATGGGATTGGGCCCCTCGAACAGATCGTAATAAGCTTTTTGTACCTTTTTGTCAATTTCGTCCTGACTGTATCCGGCTTCCAAAAACAGATTTCTGGTATTGCTTTGTTTTTGTCCGAATAAAGAAGCGGAGAACAGTGAAAAGCAAAGCATCAATGCCAAAAAGATTTTTGGAAGTTGGATTTGATGTAGTGTGTTCATTATATGGAGTTTAATTGTAATAAACTGGTTGTTGTATAATCCATTAATTGGTGAGAAATCCAGAATTTTCCATCCATTCAAAGAGTGGGACAGTCCAGGTTTTATGTTTGAAAATGAAGCCATGATTACCCTTCTGATAGATGTGCATTTCCACAGGTACCTTATGATGTCTTAATTGTTCGAAATAGAAGATGGTGTTATCCACATCCACTACAACATCGTCAGTTGCATGTGTAATATATGCAGGAGGTGTATTGCTGTCCACCTGTAGTTCGGATGAAAAATTGCGTATATCTTCCGTGGTTGGGGTATCGCCTAAAAGCTGGTTTCTGGAGCCCTGATGGGTGAGACTGTCCTGCATGCTGATGACAGGGTAAACCAATACTTGAAAGTCAGGGCGCAGACTTGTGTTTTCCGGATTGTCGATGATGGGACGATAATGAGTCGCTAAGGTTGATGCCAAATGTCCTCCTGCGGAAAAACCCATGACTCCGATTTTTTCCGGGTTAATATTCCATTTTGAGGCATTTTCTCTGACGATTTTAATGGCTTGCTGGGCATCTTTTAACGGTAAGTTTTTTCTGTCATCGGCAGATGAGCCGGGCAACCGGTATTTTAAAACAAAAGCTGCAATGCCGTTTTCCGCCATTTCTTTTGCCGTTGAAATACCTTCGCCCTCATAAACAATGACGCTGTAACCACCTCCGGGACAAATGATGACTGCAGGACAGAGATCGTCGTTGTTTGTTGTTGGAAAATACATCTCCATCGATGGAGAAATAACCTCGGTTATTAATCCATGTTGGTTTTTGGAATAAGTGACATCATGTTCAACATCAAGTATGGTTCCTGTGTTGAGTTCGATAATATCCTGGGCCTTGACTGGTGCTAAAAGCGAAGCAAGGAGAAGCAGAAATCCTATTCTTCCGGAATGATTCATATGTGTCGTGATTTTGGTTCTGTATCAGCCTTTAATTATTGTATTTAGTTCTGTTGTGCATCATTACGTTCGTCGAATACGGTATGAAACGAGCATGGTAAAGTGTAACAGACGGAAGCCTGCGAGCAATAATTCAGGGCAATCCCACGGGTTTTGAGATTTCTCCCACGCCGTCTCTCATTCCTGGTCGCATCGCAACCAAAAATGAGAGGCGGGGGAGTATTTGCTACAATTCAGGCAATACTTTCTTTAGAATGTTGAAAGATGGCTTTTGGGTCAATATTATTTCTTCTGCCTCTTAAACTTCTGCCTTTTTGGTCACTAACCTCTAACTTCAAAAAATCTAACGATCTTTTGTTAAAGCTTCCTGTATTATTTTATCCACGACAGGTTTTGGTTCATTATTCCGATCAAATAACAGGGGGTAGTCGGTTCTTCCCCGCACGGGCCAATTGTTTTTCCAGGAGTTGTTGTCATTTACCCCCCATAGCGTTACTCTTGAAATAACATCTTGATGTTTAAGGAAAAGATTAAAAAAATCGAGATAACGTTTTTCAAAAAGCACATTTACAGAATCCGGGAGACCTTCTGTGTAGGGGTTGAGTTCCTTTTGGTATTCATAATCTGTGGAAATTTCTGCACCTGCTCCCCAGTCGGGCATGGGAAGGACAGACAGATCCAGTTCTGTTACCATTACCTTAACACCAAGATCGGAATAAGCTTTTATGCTGTTTTCAAATTCCTGAACCTCCGGATAATCCAATCCAATATGCCCCTGCATACCTATGGCATCAATTTTTACTCCTTGTTCCTGTAATTTCTGCACCATTTTTACCACCCCGTTTCTTTTTCCCGGAACTGCCATGGAGTAGTCGTTGTAATAAAGCTCTGCCTCAGGGTCTGCTTCGTGGGCAAATTGGAATGCCAGTTTGATGAAATCTTCACCAATGATTTCGTAGAATTTACTTTTGCGGTAAGAGCCATCATCCAGAATGGCTTCATTCACCACATCCCAACCATTTACCCTGCCTTTGTAGCGACCCACAACGGTGGAAATGTGGTTTTTCATTCTTTCGATAAGTATTTCCCTGGAAACATCATTCCCATCCTCATCCGTGAAAAACCAGCGGGGAGCCTGGGAGTGCCAGATGAGTGTATGTCCGATGATGAACATATCGTTTTCCTCACCAAATTTCACAAACTGATCTGGTAATTCAAAGTTAAATTTTCCTTCCTCCCTTTGAATCATGCCACTTTTCATGCAGTTTTCTGCAACGATGGAGTTAAAGTGCTTTTTTACCACTTTCATGGTGGCGGAGTCATGCCCCATTACCTGACGTGCATTAAGAGCTGTCCCAATGTGGAATTTTGGTTTAAAAGCTTCCTTTAGTGACACCGGATCGCGCTGTTCTGTTCTGTTGCATGAAAGCAAAAAAATAGCGGCCAGAAAAATGCTCGCAAAATAGAGAGAGTTTCGTTTTGTCATGTTTCTAAGGTTTTAATTATTAGGTTTCTTAGCCAGATTTATGAATAGATCAGGACAGAAACTGTTTTCAAAAATTTATGCAATTTTTAATGGTTGTAGTAATACGTTTTTTTTTGGCGGGTACATCAATTTTCAATTCGTCAGGTTTCAATCTTCAGGTTGGACAAGGATTTTGTAGATTGGTTTATTTCAGAATGTTAATGGTTGAAAATTTATTGATGCCCTTTGTTAACAAAAATAGGCAAGTTTGATTCAAGGGAGTTTTGATTCTGGATATTTGATTTTAAAAACCAGATATAATGCAGGAATTAAAAAGTGATAAGGAGTGGTTTCAAAATCCTTCTTTTATAAGAGTAAGTCTCTGTAATAAATGTAATTGAAATGATTTTTGATCTAATAAAAAGTAAAAACAACATTTAATTTAAGTTTATATTGATTATTAAAACAGAATTAAATACTTTTGATTAGGTATTATTGTATTGATCCTTAATTTAACGAACAATCTTAATTAGTCCAAGGAGCATTATGTATTTCTCTTAAAGCATAAAGCTTCGATTTTGGGAGGTCTTTTCTATTCATAAGTCTTCGCCATGAGATGTTCAAATGCTTGTAAATATGGGTAACCGCAAAAAATTGAAGGAGAAAATAATGATTTATTTTGTTCAGAAAGGTTGTATTTAGCTGTTCGTTAAACATCGTAACAGGTAATTCAGGAATAGTTCCGGTTAGTTCGTTTGAAAGTAGCATTCATCTATTTTGCTTTTATTTTTCTGTCTGCGAGACCAAATTTTAAGTTTTAACAATAGCCTTGATATGAGAATTAAGATGCAGAAAGGGTTAGGGGATATGAAATTGTATTATTTCATCGGTTTTTTAGAATCGTTAATCAAGGCAAAGATTATCTGCAGATGAGCAAGAATTATTTTTTCCTTTCCTTGATATTTTTTTTCCTTTTACTAATTACAGGAACAGATTTGTTGGCCGACAATGGGAACCGTGTGTTTTATAATGTCAGCGATATTCATGGTATCTCAATTATCGGGGCAAATTCTGTTTGTGAAGATGATAACGGATTTATGTGGGTCTCTTCTAAATCCGGGGTTTTTCGTTTTACTGAAGATGATGAACGACAATATGATCTGCCATATGTTACCGCCAATGTGATTAGTGTTAAGTTGCTATTCAGGAATTCGAAACTGTTTGCCTATACCAATAATGGTCAGTTTTTTAAATATGATTCGGTATTTGACCGTTTTGAATTCCTGTTTGATTTAAGAGTGTTTTTAAAGAATGAGCGTCTTGTTGTTAGCGATGCTTTGTTGTGTAATGATTCCTCGTTTTATATCGCGGCAACATTTGGCTTGTATAAATATTCTGATGGAGAGGGAGTTCAATTAATTAGTGAAACCAGCGAGAAGGATCATTTTGTTGAATGGTATGATGATGAGTATTTTTTTCATGGACATTCAGGCAATCTAACTATTGTAAATTCAACATCAGGAGAAACAGATCGTCTGTTAACCATAGAAAACGAAAAATTATTCGAAATATCGCAGTTTTATTTTCATGAAAAAACAGGGCAGTTGTGGATTGGAACAACTATCGGAAAAGTTTATTATTATGATGTCAGGTTCGATCGGTTAATTCCGGTGGAGATTGATAATTTGCCGGCTCAACCCGCCATGGCCATAGAAGCCAATACCGATAGCACTATTTTGCTGGGATACGATGGTCATGGTTTGTGGGAACTTAACAGAAAAGGAACCAGGGTGCTTAATATTCACCGGGAGGATATTGATAATCCGGAATCTCTCAATGGTAACGGTGTATATGATATTTACAAAGACAATAAGAATCGTATTTGGGTTTGTACATTTAGCGGGGGAGTTTCTTTTTTCGAACAAACCCCTCAGAGTATTCAGCATATCAAACACCAGATTAACAGGACTAATTCTCTTGTAAATGACTTTGTGAATGACGTTTATGAAGACAGCCGTGGGGATGTCTGGTTTGCGACCAATAATGGTCTTAGCAGATGGAACGTCGCACAGAACAGATGGAGAAACTTTTTTTATGAGAGTAAGTCCGCAGAGTCATGCGTATTCCTTTCAATTACTGAAGATAAGAAGGGACGAATGTGGGCGGGCACCTGGGAAAGTGGTGTCTTTTTGTTTGACAGAGAAACAGGAAATGAAATTAAATGGTTTGATAATCTTGGAAATTGTATTTTTGATATTACAACAGATAGTGATGGTAATATCTGGATTGCAGGAATCGTTGAGAATATTGTGCGTTATGATATTGAGACAGATGAGATCAATGAATTTGAAACTCAGCCTGTTTATGTAAACGCAGAGTACTCCGACGACAAGATGCTTATGGGAGTGCCCTACGGGTTGATCTCTGTGGATAAAAAGGACGGGACGGTAGATGTGCTATTGGATGGATATATTGTTCATGATATTCTGATAGATGATGAAGTCGCATGGTGTGCCACTAGCGGCAGAGGGTTACTGAAATTTAATGTTGAAGAAAGGGTAGTGGAGGATGAATACGCTGAGATAGATGGTCTTTCCAGTAATTTTGTCAATAATATTATTCGGGTGAAAGATTGTTTGTTTCTCGGAACTGAAGCCGGTTTGTGTCGTTTTTCTCCCGAAGCCGGCAAAGTTTTTTCTTATTCGTCGAATTTAGCCCTTGCCAATGTCATTTTTAATCAGGATGCCGGCATTGTGAATTCATCCGGGGACTTAATTCTGGGTACAAATCAAGGGGTACTCATGTTTAATCCTGATGATATTGGTGAGGAACAAAGTTTAGATGGGAAAATATATTTTCAGGATATATTGATTGCAGGTCGCACCATAAGAGACAGTTCTGTTTATGACTTGACCGTTCCGGTTGATAGTCTTCAGGAAATAGTGCTTCCCTACAACAAGAATACTCTGACTGTTGAATTGTTGCCTGTAGGTGTTTCCGAACCGCATACAAAATTAACGTGGAAACTGGAAGGATTGGATGAGAACTGGAGCAGGCCTGCATCCAACAGGATGTTTTCATTTGCAAACCTGGCCGATGGAAAGTATGAGCTGAAAGTACGAATGTTAAATAACTCTTTGTCTGATGTTATTGATGAAAGGCGCCTGGATATTGTGATAAAGCCCGCATACTGGAGTACCTTGTGGTTTTATATTGTTCTTGTGTTATTCGTAGTTGGAGCGTTTTATTTTATTTTCCGTTACCATATCAATTTGATTCAGCAACTGCATTCCAGGGAGAAGATCCGTTTTTTCACGAACGCTGCTCACGAGCTGAGGACATCGCTCACATTGATTAGCGGTCCTTTTGAAGAAATTGCAAAAGAATCCGGATTCTCACCCAGAGCAAAGCATTTTATTTCTCTGGCTAATGAGCAGGTAAAGAATCTGTTAAATGCAGCAACACAGCTAATCGATTTTCAAAAAATCGATAAAGGAAAAGCACAGGTGAATCTTCATATGGTAAATGTCGCGCAATTGGTTGAACATAGGGTTATTATGTTTGAATCTTTTGCCCAACAAAGAAATATAAATTTATCGGTGGTTACAGATAAGAAACATTTTTCTACAGGAGTAGATGCGAATATGATAGAGAAAGTGGTTGACAACTTGCTGTCCAATGCGATTAAATATTCACATAAAGATGGAAATGTACAGATAAATATATGGCATAACCGAAGATGTTGGTTTCTAAGTGTTGCCGATAATGGCATTGGTATAAGTCCAAAGGGACAAAAACAATTGTTTAAGGAATTTTATCGAAGTGAGAATGCTATAAATTCAGGAGCTGTTGGTTCAGGAATCGGGATGTTAATGATAAAGAGTTATACCGAGATGCATGGTGGGAAAGTCCGTTTCGAAAGCAAAGAGAATGAGGGGTCTGTTTTTACAATTCAAATTCCCATAAAAAGAAGGTCAAAGAGCCTTCCGGACACTGGTAATGGGTTTGATAATCTGCCTTATCCGTATGTGTCATTTGATGCCTCAGAAAATGAAGGTTTGATTGTTGATGGTGGAACAGATCCTAAATTGATGACGATTCTGATTGTTGAGGATAACGTGAAGTTGAGAAACTTTCTTGAACTTTCCATGAGAGATGAGTATCATGTATTTACTGCCAATGACGGGAAAGAAGCTCTGGGAATTGTGCAGGATAAGCACCCGGATATTGTGGTGTCGGATATAATGATGCCGGGGATGGATGGTTTTGAATTGTGTAAAAGGATAAAGAGTGATTTTGAAACTTCCCATATTCCGGTTGTTTTGCTTACAGCTTTTACCACAAATGCTTTGCAGTTGAAAGGATTAGGTCTGGGTGCGGATGCATATTTAGCTAAGCCATTTGATGTTAATTTGCTTAAGGGGAGAATAAAATCAATTGTATTAAACCGCAAAACGGTCAAAGACAAGGCCTTGAAAATAGTTGATTTTAAAAACGAAGCACCTCTGTTCAATAACGAGCTTAATGACAAATTTATAAAGAGAGCTCTGGAGGTTGTCAGATCAAATATTACCAACTTAAAGTTTGGCAAAGAGGAATTTGCATCCGAAATGAATGTCAGTCCTTCATTGCTTTACAAAAAAGTAAAAATACTTACCGACCAATCTCCTTCTGATTTTATTAGGTCTGTCCGGCATAACTATGCATTGGGATTATTGCAATCGGGAGCGTATAATGTAACTGAAGTGAGTGAAAAATCAGGTTTTACCAGTGTGGCATACTTTAGCTACGCCTTCAAAAAGTTTTACGGGAGATCACCTACTGATGTTCTGGGAGAAAAATGACCCGCAGTCAATATTCATTTAATGACCAGGCAGCTATAACTTAAATTCTTCCAGGGGTATTCCAAAAGAGAATTATTTGATATGCCATAAATATTCCAAAAATAAATAGGGGCTATCCAATACTATCTGGACAGCCCCTGCTTTTTTTCATAATTGGGAAAGGGTTAAGTAACCTTGCGGCTATGAAAAAAATTAATCAATTTTTGAATTGTTATCCACCTCGTTGCTTGGAATAGGTAAAATAGCTTTGTTGGGGTTTGTTGCAATGTAATCGATAGGCTCCGGATTGAGCGCAGAGAACTTCCCGTTTTTCCTCCAACGGGCCAATTCAACGGCCCTGTATAATTCATTGGAAAATTCAACCAGTGACTCATGCATTATTGCTCTGTAGATTTGGTCTTTAGAATCGCATGGATAATTTGTTGTCGGATAATCCGGCATATCCACACTGGGACGATTCCTGATTTCGTTTAAGTAAGCAATAGCATTGGCAGGGGTACCAACTTCATTTTCACATTCTGCCAGTTTTATGAGTACCTCGGCAAAACGCATGTTTCTATAATTAATGGTTGATATATAATATCCACCAGGATTTAATTTATACATAGGTGAATATTTATACCAACCAAATGCTGATTCAGTCAAGGTGAACTCGCCGTCAGGCCCATAAGTGTCGCCTTCAAATATCACTGTTTCGGCCAATCGTGGGTCATCTTTTGCATCACCATCAGCTACCCGTTCAAAATCATTTATCAGTTTTTCTGAAGGGACCAGGTTTCTCCACCCGACAGGGCTTACGTCCTGAAACATCACATGACCTTTGTCGGCCGGGGAATCGCCGTTGCCATCAGCCCACCAGTTGAAGTTGCTTCCTGCAAATCCGATCTCAAATATGGATTCTTCATTGTATTCAGTTTCTTCCCGGAAATTTTCTGCATAATTGTCCACAAGGTCATATGGGCCATTCTCGTAGATATCCAATAGAATGGTATGAGCTGCACCATATTTTCCCTGATGCATTAAAACTCTGGCAAGTAATAGTTGGGCTGCTCCTTTTGTTGCCCTGCCAAGATTGTTATCATCGTGAGAAACATTCAGAACCTGGATTATATCACCTAAATCGGTTTCAAGAAGCGTATAAATTTCCGATTCCGGAGAGGTTGCTTTCTCTCCATCCGCAGTTTTAACAGTTTCGGTATAAAGAGGTACATCACCCCAGTAAACAACCAGATAATAGTAGCAAAAAGCCCTGAGAAATTTTGCTTCCGCGATACGGTGCTCCTTGATGTCAGAATCCAAAGTAGGATCTTCAATTCCCGATCCGAACTCTATCACAGCATTGGCGCGGTGAATCATCCGGTACAATCCCTGCCATGGGCCCGTCAGGGTGTAGATGGTGTTGTCATATGTGCCTGCAATAAGCTGGGCGTTATGAACTTCCAATTGAGGCCCGCCTGATTCATGTTCATCAGAACGGCAGGCAGATAAATACTTTATCATCCGTCCATAGAGGTCAGCTCCTGTGAATTGACCATAAATTGCGTTGGTTGCCTTCTCAAGATGAAGTCCATTCTGATAATAAGAGCTGGTTGTGAATCCGTTAGGGTTCATTTTGTCAAGCCCTTCTTCGTCACAGGATGGGAAAAACAGCAGCCCTGCAATCAGAATTGATATAATATATTTTAGTTTCATAACTATTGGTTTTTTGTGTTCATTTTATCATTAAAAAGTTGCCTTAACTCCAAAAAGGAATGTGCGTGGTTGGGGATATTGTCCAAAGTCGGCACCATTCAGCATATTATTATCACCACGGTGTGCAATTTCCGGATCATAACCATAATAATCGGTTAAGGTCAGGAGGTTCTGTGCTGTAACATAAAGCTTAAGTCCCTTGATAGAGTTACCGGATATGCCGGACAATAAATTGTCGGAAAAATTATAGCCAATGGTTAGATTCTTAATTCTCATATACGATCCGTCTTCGATGAACCTGTCTGATGTACGGGCATTGTTATTGGGGTCAGCATTTACCGCACGTGGGATGTGGGTGTTTGTATTTGAGGGAGTCCATGCATCCAAAACGGCTACATCTGAGTTGAACAATCGCATCATACCCTGGGTCAGAACCTTTGTTCCGCTGTATATATCATTGCCATATACACCCTGTACCTGCATCGAAATATCAAAATTCTTGTATGATCCTGAGAAATTTAATCCATAACTGAAATCAGGCAAAAAATTTCCGATGACAGTACGGTCATCTTCGTTAATAACCCCGTTGCCATCCAAATCCTTAAATTTGATATCTCCAGGAGATGTTCCTTCGTTTTGGTAAACTTGTTTAGTGACATTTCCCTGATTAAACTGCTGTAATGCCGTTTGATTTAATGCATTAATCTCACTTTGCGACTGAAAAATGCCGTCAACTTTGTAACCGTAAAATCCCTGAACCGGTTCTCCCTCTTGCGTCCGGGTAATGGTGCCTCCGCCATAGTCTCCTGTAACTGCTACCTGGTCATACACTTTCCCGTCCAGGTCAGTTACTTCATTGTTTATGGTTCCAAGGTTGGCCGTCACTGAGAATTGAAATTCACCGGCGCGTTTATGATAACCGGCACTTAGTTCCAGTCCCGAGTTCTCCATTGCACCTACATTGGTCCATGGATTATCGATGTATCCGAGTGATGCAGGCAGGTTCTTTTGTAAAAGCAGATTGTCAACCTCTCTTTTGAAGTATTCGGCAGAAAATGTGACTGAATAATTCAACAGGGATAAATCAAAACCAAAGTTTTGCATTGTGGTAATCTCCCACTCCAAATCTTCATTTGGAAGTGTTCCATAGTATGCGCCAGGATTACTTTCTGCATTGCTATTGAAAACCGCCCAGGTATTTTGGTTAATTGTAGATTGCCAGTCGTATGCTCCAAGGGCATTATTTCCAACCTTTCCATAGCTTGCCCGGAGTTTTAGGTTTGATATTAAATCAATATCCTGCATAAAGCTTTCTTTGCTTACCACCCATCCTATGGAAGCCCCGGGGAAGTTTCCCCATTTGTTTCCCGGTGCAAATTTTGATGAACCATCCCGACGGAAAGAAGCACTCAGCAAATATTTGTCTGCAAAAGAGTAGTTTACCCTTCCTGTGTAGGAAATAAGCGTTGTTTCATTAAGATTTCCTGCAACCGATTGATTTATTGTGCCATCCAGTTGATTTAGGAGGTTGGTTTCGTGCTCTCCTCTGCCTATGAGTCTGCTTCCTGTTGTTATCTGTTCTTCAACAACTGCAACTGCGTTGATTTCATGCTGATTAAAGCTCTTATCAAAGGTCAGTTGATTTGTGTAAATTCGTGAATAGAACTTAAAGCGGTTGTCTTCCAGTTCATGATTCACTCTTTCATTGTAGTCATCTTTATATTTGGGACTGTCAATAATTGTCTGGTCACTGGTGTACTCCATCCCGAAAACAGACTTAAACTTTAACCAATCAGTAAAAGATAGTTCGGCAAAAGCATTACCGATAATATTAGCCCTTTTGTAGATGTCTTTATCCTGTTCTGCTATCCTTAACGGGTTTTCTGGGTCAGTGTCATCAACTTGGGCTGTTGTGCGATATCCATGCTCGTAACCCTCGGTTCCTACCGGAACACTAGCGGGGATGTATGGAATCTGGTTGACAATGTGTTTTATCATAGTCCGACCACCTGATTCTTTTTCATTGTTTCTTATGCCGTAAGATCCGGTAACATTTTCTCCAATGGTCAGAAAATCATTTATCTTGAATTCGGCATTGAATGTGGTACTATGCCGTTGGTAATCGGTACCTACCATGATTCCTTCCTGGTCAATGAAACCGTAAGAGGTAAAAAACCGGAATTTTTCCGTTCCCCCCGTCAGATCAACGTTGACTTTCGAAATAGGTGCGCTGCGAAACAATTCATCCTGCCAGTCGGTATCTGTTTCGGCAAAAGTCTGCGATGCTCCAGGATAAATGGGGGCATTCATGTTGGAAAACCTTGCGGGCAAATCAGATCCGGCGTTAGTCAGGTATTCTGTGGCAAAATCCATGTATTGTTCCCTGTTCATCAAATCCAGGGTTTTCCACATTTGTTGTGTTCCTGTAGATGCATCTATATTAATGGTTATTTCTCCACCACGATTTCCTTTTTTTGTGGTGATGAGCAGTACACCATTGGCAGCACGAGAACCATAAATGGCTGCTGATGATGCGTCTTTTAGAATCGAAACTGATTGTATGGAATTAGGGTCCAGACCTTCAATGCTTCCCACCGGCATTCCATCAACCACATATAAAGGTGCGGATGACAAATTGACGGAACCTACTCCCCTTATTTGGATAACGGGTTCCTGACCTGGGCCTCCACTATTTACGATGGAAACACCTGCTGCCTCGCCCTGAAGTGCCGATGTAAGACTGCTAACCGGTTTGTTTTCCATCCGTTCGGCCCTTATATCAGTTACTGCTCCGGTTAAATTCTCTCTTTTTTGTGTACCGTAACCTACAACAACAACCTCTGACAGACTGATATCGGATTGTTCCAAAACAACATCGATTTCACTTCTTCCATCAATAGGTACAGTTTGAGATGCAAAACCAATAAAATTGAATACAAGTGCACCATCCGAGGGAGCTTCAAGTGAATAATTACCATCAACATCGGTAATAGTACCTGTGGATGTTCCTTCAACAATGATATTCACTCCCGGGAGGGGTTGTCCGGTGTTGTCATTAACTGTTCCGGTAATCCTGACATTTTGTGCCAGTATGCTGACACTAAAACATAAAAAGAAGACAACAAAAGTTAATGCTTCTTTTTTCAAATACTTCATTTTCTTCATAAACTTCAGGTTTAAAGAATTAGTTAGACAAAATATTTGATTTGAAGAGCTTTATGGCTGATTGTGCTTTGTGAAGTGATTCTAAGGTTGAGTAAATTGGTTTTGTCAAGCAGTAGTCAAAAAACATCAACAAATCAAAAAAAACATTAATCAAAAGTAACCTATACTTTAATTTTCTATTATGGAATTCAGACATGATTGTTGTGTATAGAGATATTTTACTTTTACCGGTTGACATTGTCTGTATATCTTTTCCTTATATTATCGAGAGCTCGAAAATGAAGTACATATTGAGGGTAGGGAGGAGTTGTATTGTTTTTTTTTGTTAATAAATATTTCCCGCATCTGAATTCGAAATTCTCATAGCTGAAATCTATAATTTTGAGACCTTAATAAGAATGTTAATGAGAGGGTTATTGGAAGTAACGGGTAAGACTCTATAAAAAGGTGTTGTAAAATTGGGTTAGGTTAGATGAAAGGTAAAAAATACTTTTAAATTTTATTGATGATTTAAACAGAATTAAATACTTTTGAAGTTATCAATCGCTGTAATAACATTGAGGGAAGTATGAAATTTTTATATTACAGAGAATTTATTACCGATGAGAGAGAAACAAATGCATAGAATATTATTAATAACCAATCTAATCTTTTTTTTGCAGGGAGTGGGATTTGCCGCCATTTCCCAAAATAAAGTCTTTTATAATGTTAATGATATCTATGATATCTCTATAAGGGGAGCCAATTCGGTATGTGAGGATGAAAAGGGGTTTGTCTGGGTTTCTTCGAAGGCCGGTGTTTACAGGTTCACAGAGGAGGATAAGAGACAATATCTATTACCTTATGTTACTCCTAATGTAATTAGTGTGGACCTGTTGTACAAAAACTCCAATTTGTATGCCTACACTAACAATGGTCAGTTTTTTCAATATGATCCTTTATTTGACCGTTTTGATCTGATATTGGATATGCGCAGCTTGTTAGATAACAATTATTTAGTTGTAAATAACATTCTTATTGATGATGGCGGGACCTTTTTTATCGCAACCACATTTGGATTGTATAAATATTTCGGGAACAAAGAATTGGAATTATTGAGTGAAGCTGATCAGGAGGAACACTTTATTGAATGGTATGACAAGGAATTCTTCTTCCTGGGCCGCTCCGGTAGTCTTCACATTGTAGAGGCAAAATCAGGACAAATAGAGCCTTTGCACACTTTTGAAGGCCGGGAATCTATGCAAATGTCGATGCTCTATTTTGACAAAGAAACAGGGCGCTTATGGATTGGGACGAATTCGGGTGATACTTTTTTGTATGATATTCGTTTTGACCGGCTTCTGACTGTTAAAGTAAATAATTTTCCCAATCAACCGGTGTTGGCTATTGAAGCCAATACGGATAGTACAATGTTGTTAGGCTTCGATGGTCAGGGTGTTTGGGAGTTGAATAAAAGAGGAACAGAAGTGCTGAATGTTTACAGAGAAGATGTGGATGATCAAAATTCACTGGCAGGGAACGGTGTTTATGACATATTTCTTGACCGGCAGAATAGAGTCTGGATCTGTACTTATAGCGGGGGAGTTTCCTTTTATGAACAAACAGCCCGTGCTGTGAAAGAGATAAAACATCAAATTAACAATTCTAATTCTCTTGTAAACAATGTGGTGAATGATGTTTATGAGGATAGTGAGAATAATATTTGGTTTGCCACAAATAATGGCATCAGTAGATGGGATATAAATCAGGATAATTGGAGCACTTTTTTCGAGAATACCAGTGGTGAGGCAAGGGTATTTCTTTCCATTTTTGAAGATAGCCGGGGGAGAATGTGGGCAGGGACTTGGGGTTCAGGTATTTTTGTTTTTGACAGGGAGACCGGAAATGAAATTATGAAATTTGACGATAAATCCTTTCAAAACGAACATGTTGGCGATTTTATTTTCGATATAACAGATGATAAAAGTGGTGATTTATGGATTGGCGGGGTTGTTGAAGAAGTGGTTCGTTATGATCTTGAGACTACAGAACTTAAGAAATTTGGTTCTCATCCTGTTTATATGTTGGAGCAAATTTCTGAAAATCAGATTTTACTGGGGTGTTCATATGGGTTGGTGTTATTGGATACCGAAGAAGGAGGTATAGAAGTTTTACTTGACGGATTTATTATTCATGATTTTTTGATAGACAACGAAGTGGTTTGGTGCGCTACCAGTGGCGGGGGCATGGTGAATTATAATCTTGACACCCGTGAAGTTAATGAATTCACAGTAAGTGACGGATTGTCAAGTAATTTTGTAAATAGTATTACGCGGGTTAACGAATTTTACTGGCTTGGAACAGAAAGCGGGTTGTGTCGGTTCTCAACAGAAACGGGGAAAATATCTACTTTCTCTTCGGTTTTATCCCTTTCAAATGCTTCCTTTAATCAGGATGCAGGTATTGTATTATCAAGTGGAGAATTGTTGCTCGGAACGAATCAGGGAGGCCTGATGTTTAAACCTGAAAAGTTGGAAGTACAGGAGGTGGTTGGAGAAATCTTTATTCAGGATATTATTATTTCCGGAAGAACAATCAGGGATAGTGCGGTTTTTGACTTAGAGATGCCTGTGGATAATTTGAACGAAATTGTTCTCGCTCACTACCGTAACACACTCACGTTTGAGTTGTTGCCGGTAGGTGTATCAGACCCCCAGTCCAGGATATCATGGAAGTTGGGAGGAATGGACGAGGACTGGAGTTTGCCGGCATCAAACCGTATGCTGACATTTGCCAATCTGCCCGGAGGAGAATATGAGTTGAAAATCAGAATGCTGGATAGTTCCCTGTCTCAGATTATTGATGAGCGCAGCCTGACCATTGTCATAAAACCTCCTTTTTGGAGAGCCTGGTGGTTTTATATTTTGTTGATTTTATTGATAGTAGGGGTGTTTTACTTCTTCTTTCGTTATCATATTAATTTAATTCAACAATTGCATTCTGAAGAGAAAATTCGTTTCTTTTCAAATACAGCTCATGAGCTACGAACTTCATTAACATTAATTAGTGGTCCTGTTGAGGAGATAGAAAAGGAACCGGGACTTTCCCCAAAAGGAACTTACTATCTTACACTTGCAAAAGAACAGATTCAGGGGCTTTTAAATGTAGCTACCCAATTGCTGGATTTTCAGAAGGTTGATAAAGGAAAGGCCCAATTGAAACTTAGCATGGTTGATGTAGCCACTTTTGTTGAACAAAGGATTGTAATGTTTGAGTCTTTTGCCAGGCAAAAGAACGTTACCCTCTCATTTGATGCCAAAGAGAAAGGATTTCTTACTGCAATTGATAATGGAATGATGGAGAAGGTAATTGACAATTTACTTTCCAATGCCATAAAATATTCTCACGATGGTGGGAGTGTGAAAATAAACCTTCAACGCAGTAAAAAGCACTGGTTACTCGAAGTTACTGATGAAGGAATTGGTATAAGTGTAAAAGGTCAACGTCAGTTGTTTAAGGAATTTTACCGGAGTGAAAATGCTGTTAATTCCGAAGTAGTAGGCTCTGGAATAGGGTTGGTTATGGTAAAGAACTATGTGGAGATGCATGGTGGACGTGTGTTTTTCGATAGCAAAGAGAATATGGGGTCAACTTTTGCTGTTGAAATTCCGCTTCGTCTGGTGGAGAAGGATTCTGAAAATGGAACCTCAGAGTCGGGCGCTCCTTTTATTTCTGAAGCTAATGTAAACGAAACATCTTCTCCAAAAGAGAATGAAAGTGGAAACTTAGTGGGCAAAATGACTATTTTGGTCGTGGAGGATAATGATAAATTGAGAGATTTTCTTTATGTTTCTTTGCGGGATTCGTTTAATGTTTCGATGGCAGGTAACGGAAAAGAGGCTTTTGATTTGGCTCTGGACAAAATTCCTGATATGGTGGTTTCTGATATTATGATGCCGGAGATGGATGGATTTGAATTGTGCAAAAGGATTAAGAGTACCTATGAAACGTCTCATATTCCCGTAATTTTGTTAACTGCGTATTCCGGAAAATCTCTTGAACTTCAGGGGCTTGGTCTTGGTGCGGATGCTTATCTTACAAAGCCTTTTGACATGACCCTGTTATTGGGAAGAATTAAGTCGATTCTTATCAATCGGAAGGTTGTCCGTGACAAAGCTCTGAAATTGATTGATGCTAACCGGAACGCTCCTCTGACAGAGAATGAGTTAAATGATCTGTTTGTTAAAAAGGCTTATGAAGTGGTAAAATCGAATATCTCCAACTCTAAATTTGGGAAGTCTGAATTCGCAAGTGAATTAAATGTTAGCTCCTCTTTGCTTTACAAAAAAATGAAATCTCTTACAGATCAGTCACCCTCTGACTTTATCCGGACTGTAAGGCTGCATCATTCACAGGAACTTTTAAGAGCCGGAGATTACTCAGTTACAGAGGTTAGCGAAAAATGCGGTTTTGCCAGTGTTTCTTATTTTAGTACGGTCTTTAAGAATTACTATAAAAAATCGCCGACTGATTTCCTGGGATCCAAGTAGGTTTTTCCTGACGTGTGAACATATCATTATAGTAATTCATGAAACTTCAGCTTTAGGAAAGCTATTGTTTACTTTTGTTGATAATTGTTTTCTCATTTCTTAATAGATTCTTTTTCCTGTTGTTTTTAGTTTTTGAGTATTTGTATTGGGTTTAACACTCATTAAGTCAGTACTTAAGGGTATTAGTGTGTCTGAAAGTTAAAGCTCAGATTTGATGTTAAAACCTCTTCCTTCCCTGCGCGTCTTCGAAAAATAATTCTTCTGTCTCCCTCGCCTTAAGGTGCTCATAAAGAGGTGTTAGTGATTTTTATCTGTAATTTAAAATTGTATGTCCAAAATTTAAACGGTGTAACAATAGTGTATCTTACTTTTGTTGTAAAGTGTTTCGAAATGTTAACCAAGGAGGGGTGGTTGTTGAGAAAGGAAACAATTAAAATAAAATTATAGAAAGTTTAACTATAAAAATGAGACCATGAAAAAGCAAAGCAGATTTGATTATCAACCTGATGATTATTTGTACTGGAATCTGAAATCTGTATTCGGTTATATCAGAACAGAATGAGACAGGTAAGTTTGAAGAACTAAATTGTAAATGAAAATAAACCAAAATTACAATGAAAAAAAGAGAAAGTAGTTTTTATCAGACAATTCCTCTTTCCTGGAGAAGGCTTAATTTTCGCCTTAAGGAGGTTTTGATTCTGGTGTTATTATTCCTGAGTATAGGTGTGACTGCTCAGAATATGAAAACAGTAAATGGAGTGGTTACTGATGAAAACATGGAACCAATTCCGGGAGCTACTGTGGTGGTTAAAGGAAGTACCTCATACGGAAGTATTACCGATATGAACGGTAATTTTTCTATCAACATTCCTGCTGATGCCAACACTTTGGTGGTTTCATTTATAGGGATGAAAGCACAGGAAATTAATGTAAGTAATCGTTCACAGGTAGATGTTGTCTTGGAAAGTGAATCTATAGCCCTTGAAGATGTTGTGGTAGTGGGATACGGACAACAGAAAAAAGCCAGTGTAGTAGGTTCTATCGTTCAGGCTGACAGCAAAACACTTGAACGTACTGGAGGTGTAACCAGTTTGGGGCAGGCACTCACAGGTAATCTCCCTGGTGTAGTTACAATGGCTACTTCAGGAAAACCTGGTGAAGAGGATCCTGATATTGTTATCCGGGGCGTGAGCACCTGGAATAATAGTGAACCTCTGGTATTGGTTGATGGAGTAGAAAGACCGATGAGTGGGATTGATATCAATTCAGTAGAAAACATTTCGGTATTAAAAGATGCCTCAGCTACTGCTGTTTACGGTGTGCGTGGTGCAAACGGAGTGATTTTGATTACTACCAAAAGAGGAAAAGAAGGGAAAGCCAATGTTAATGTTAACTTAAGCACTACTCTGAAAACATATTCTAAGTTACCAGAGTTGATGGATTCCTACGATGCATTGACGCTTCGCAACCGGGTTATCACAAACGAACTTGGTTATGCACCTGACCAATGGATTAACTACCAACCTCAGAATGTTATCGATAAGTATCGGTGGCCCGCAAATCTGCAAGAGTCTGAACGCTATCCTAATGTTGATTGGGTTGATGCCATGTTGAAAGACGTGGCTACCTCCTATAATGGTAATGTCAATGTATCTGGTGGTACTCCTTTTGTAAAATATTTTACAAGTCTTGATTATACCTATGAAGGAGATATTTACAAGAGTTTTGACAATAACCGGGGTTATGACACAGGGTTTGGTTACAATCGCGTGAATGTTCGAAGCAATTTGGATTTTTCACTAACGAAATCAACTACATTGACCGTGAACCTCTCCGGATCGCATGCCGTAACCAAGGGAACCAACTTTTTTGAATATGAGAACCTTGTATGGGCTGCTTTCTATGGGATTGCACCAGATATGTTTATACCCAAATACAGTGATGGCTCGTTTGGATACTATCATCCCAATCCATCTCAGGCTACGACTAACTCGATGGAAGACCTTAGCGTGAATGGTGTTGGGCATACTACAAATGATCGTCTCAATACTGACTTTACGTTAAAGCAGGACTTAGACTTCCTTCTTGATGGCCTTAGTGTTCACGGAAAGCTTGTATTTGATAATAGTTTCCAGGAGGTAAACCGGGGAATTAACGATCGTGATGACTGGGAAGATAATGCTCATAAATGGATCGATCCGGAAACAGGAAAAGTTTACACAGATGTTACCGTTGACGGAAATAATAAATTTGATTACCAGAATAATATTGCCTGGACTACAACGGCAGGGGAAGTTAATAACGATGAAACCTATCGTAGGTTAGACTATTCTTTTCAGTTAAATTACAGCAACACTTTTGGAGAACATTCCGTTGGTGCAATGGGTAACTTTGGTCGTGAAGAATTCGCCACCGGAAGTGAGTTGTCCTTCTTTCGTGAAAACTGGGTCTATCGAGCTACGTATGACTATGCACAGCGTTATATGCTGGAGTATAACGGGGCTTACAATGGTTCAGCAAAGTTCTCTCCGGAATATCGGTTTGGCTTCTTCCAATCCGGGGCAGTCGGTTGGATGTTCTCTGAAGAACCCTTTGTAAAAAACCTCAATTTGCAATGGCTTGATATGCTTAAATTCAGAGGGTCTTATGGCCAAATCGGAGATGACAACGTTGACCGCAGATGGCTATATATGGACACTTGGGAAAATGGCGGTGCACTTAATCAGGCACTGACTGGAATCGATCCTGCAAAAAGCCCTTACGAATGGTTCTATCAAGCACAAGTTGGGAATCCAAATGTACATTGGGAAATGGCAACAAAAATGGACATTGCCGCTGAATTTGCATTGTTTGGTGGTCTCATCTCAGGTACAGCCGATTATTTTACGGAAAAAAGAACAGATATACTTCTACAGGGGGACAGGCGGGCCGTACCATCTTATTATGGTACTACAGCACCTACTGCCAACCTGGGAGAAGTTGAAACAAGTGGTTATGAAATTGAACTTCGATGGAATAAAGTGCTTAATCCTGACTGGCGTTTGTGGGGTAATGCAGTTTACACCCATGCAAACAGCGAAGTGATTGAAGCTGATGATCCTGAGTTGCTCCCCGAGTACCAAAAGGATGCCGGTAAGCCGATTGATCAGACCACTGCTCATGTTGATTATGGTTATTACAATACCTGGGATGAACTTTATGGGTCAACTGCGCATGATGAGAAGGATGACGCCCGTCTTCCGGGAAACTATATGATTCTCGATTACGATGCCGATGGAATTATTTCTTCATTTGACCAGGTTCCATATGGATTTACCGGTGTTCCAGAAAATACAGTAAACACTCAGATTGGAGTTGATTATAAAGGATGGAGCTGTTTTGTACAGTTTTATGGAGTAAATAACGTGACACGATATGTTGGTCTCCAAAGCTTAGGGGGAATTAAAAATACGGCTTTTGAAGAAGGAAGCTACTGGTCAAAGGATAACACTGATGCTGATGTACCACTGCCAAGGTGGGGAACACTGCCCAGTGGATATACACCAGGTACCCGATATCTTTATGACGGATCATATATTCGTCTAAAATATGCTGAAGTTTCCTATACTTTTGATAAACAGCCATGGGTTGAAAAGGTAGGGCTAACCAGTATGAAGGTGTTTGCAAACGGTAACAACTTGTTTTTATGGACAGATATGCCGGATGACCGGGAGTCCAACACAGGCGGTAATACTGCCTATCCGACGCAAAGACGTTTTAATTTTGGAGTGAGAATTTCATTATAATCAAATACATGATGAAGACAAAATTTATTTATTATTTATACGCAACAGCAGTAGCATTTCTTTTGAGTTTTACTGCATGCGAAGATTATCTGGACAAGGCTCCTGAATCGGTTATTTCATCCGATGATGCCTACAAAAATTTCAGAAATTTTCAGGGGTTTGTAGAAAGGATGTACCATATTACTCCGGATCTGGCTAAGCACAATTGGGTGAGCTCATTCAATTGGGGGGAAGACGAGGTCATAACCATCGGGAATGGTGAGTATCTGATGGGTTTCAGTATTGATGGAGGTAATTATCGCGACTATATTGGTAAAGGGGACAGTTTTCTTGATCGTGACTGGAGTCCTGAAGGTGACAGATTTCAAAAAGCTATCTGGGGTGGTTCCTGGTACGGCATTCGTGTAGCTAATATGGGTCTTGAGGCGCTTGCTGAAGGAAAGTTAATCGATGCGACGCAGGAAGAAAGAGACCTCATTGAGGGGCAATTATACTTTATGCGTGGTTGGTTCTATTTCCAGCTCACGCAGTATTGGGGCGGTCTTCCATACATCGAAACAGTACTTCCAAGTGATGAGGCGCTTACTCTGCCCCGTGAAACCTATCGGGAAAATGCAGAAAAGATGGCTGCTGATTTTCAAAGAGCTGCAGAACTTTTGCCAATTGATTGGGATAATACGGATGTTGGAGCAAGAACATTAAATAATAATGAACTGCGCGCAAACAAAATTTGGGCCCTCTCTATGCTTGGAAAAACATATTTATATGCCGGTAGCCCACTAATGACTAACGGCATTAATGGCCCCCGAACCTATGACGCAGAGATGTGCAAAAAAGCTGCTGATGCATTAGGACAGGTGTTGAGTATGGTCGAAAATGGACAAACGCAATATGCGCTGGTTGATTTTGAAGACTACTCTTCGTTATTCTATACCCTTCAAAAGAACTGGTTGATGCCAGGTGGGTCAGAAGCGATTATTCGAAGTCCAACTTACGGACCTGATTCGTACTGGAGACAGATGAACTCATATCAGCCATCTCCAATGGCAAGTGGAGACGGTATTGTGCTGACACCTGCTGCTAACTATGTAAATTATTATGGGATGGCAAATGGAATGCCTCTTGATGATGAGGAATCCGGCTTTGATGAAACCCACCCATGGAAAGACAGGGATCCACGTTTTTACCATGATATTATCTATGACGGAGTAAAAGTTGTATCAGGGACTATAACCAATCCTGATGATGAAGAGTGGAGGTACGCTAATCTTCATACAGGTGGTAACTATGTCAATGACCCTCGAACAACGAGTCGTACAGGATATTTGAACTACAAGTTTATTCCACTTGGTGCGAATATCTGGGATAATACATACGGATATAGTTACTCTGCACATTTTCATCTAACATGGTTGCGTTTGGCCGATGTTTATTTAATGTACGCCGAAGCAGCTGCTCAGGGCTATGGTTCGCCACAGGGAAAAGCCTCCAGTTTTTCAAAGAATGCTGTTGAGGCATTGAACAGTATTCGTGAACGTGCCGGAGTAGATCCGGTAGCTGATAAATATACTTCTTCACTGGAAGGTTTTATGGATGAATTAATTCGTGAACGAGCTGTGGAACTTGCATTTGAGGGACATCGATTCAATGATCTCCGTCGCTGGCTTTTGCTTACTGAACATCCTTATAATATTAAAACCAGACAAGAATTTGATCGTGCGGAGCCTCTTGATACAGACCTGGATCCGAAGGAAAATGCTGTCATGAATTGGGATGAAGAGATTATTACTACACGTAATCTTTCCAATAAACATTACTGGCTTCCATTAAAAACAGAGGATGTCAGCATTTATCCGGAGTTTTATCAAAATCCTGGTTGGTAATAAATTGATAATCTAAAAAAGACTAAAATGAAATATTTATATATTGGTCTCGCAATTGGTCTAGTTTTTCTTTTCAATGGACTACAGGCCTCTGCCCAGTTGGGAGACACAGATGAACTGACATTGGAGAAAGATACTTTACAAAAAAAAGTAAAGGTCGCATTTCGGTCTGTTGACGAAAATGATTTGTTGGGAGGTGTTTCTTTCATTGATGTGGACAAGATGACAGAAAAAGCTTATACTTCTACCAGTCTTGCTTTTGTCGGAAACCTGATCGGTGGGGTAAATGGCAATATCTGGGGTATGAACGATATGTTAGTTGTTGTTGACGGAATGGTACGCGATGCCAACAATGTTTTGCCTACCGAAATTGATCAAGTCAGTATTCTTAAGGGGCCCTCGGCGGTAGTTTTATATGGTAGTCGTGCTGCGAAAGGTGTGATACAGATTACCACTAAAAGAGGTGAAATAGGTGAGCCTAAAGTTCAAATCCGTGCGAATACCGGAATTCATGTTCCAAAAGCGTATCCAAAGTATCTTGGAGCGGCTGAGTATATGAGTCTTCATAATGAGGCAAGCGTGAATGACGGAAACGATCCTATTCACAGCATTGAGGATATATACTGGACTTCTACCGGAAATAATCCTTATCGCTATCCTGATTTGGATATGTATTCATCTGAATATCTTGATGACTTTTTCAATACCACGGAGGCAATTGCTGAGATTACTGGTGGTAATGAGAGGGTAAAGTATTATACCTCCACCGGTTATGCAAGGGAAGGCTCATTGCTGAAGGTTGGGAATACCGAGGAAAACTATACGAATCGGTTTTTCGTTCGAGGAAATATAGACATTGATGTTGCTGAGTTTCTTAAGGTGCAGGCGGATGCAAACGCTACCTTTTATAATGCTTACAATGCTCAGACTGACTGGTGGGGCTCTGCAGCAACTCTTCGACCGGATCGTGTAGCTCCATTGATTCCTGTTGATTACCTTGAGGAAAATGATATTCCTTCCTGGAATACCATTAATACCAGTAATTATTTAATTGATGGCAAGTATTTTCTTGGTGCTAGTCAGCTGAGTACTACTAACCCTGTATCAGATGCTTATGCAGCAGGGAATGATAATTTTGTAAGTCGCCAGTTTCAATTCAATACTCGTTTTGATTTGGATTTAAAATCTTTACTTGAAGGGTTACATATGCGTACCAAATATGGAATTGACTACGCCTCGACTTACAGCAAGAGCTTTACTAATGAATATGCTACTTTCGAGCCTAAATGGACCAATTATTCAGGAGAAGACCTGATCTCCAGAGTGGTAAAATATGGTGATGATAAAAAAGCTACCAATGAAGTGGTGAGCAATTCGTCTTATCGTTATACCTATAATGTGTCAAGTCAATTTGATTATAGTCACACCTTTAATGGAGACCATAATGTTTTCGGAATGATTGTAGGGAACATCTGGCAAAGACAAATAAGTGGTCAGTATCACAGATTAACGAATGTTAACCTTGGACTACAGGCCTCCTATAACTATCAGCATAAGTATTACCTTGATTTCAGTGCTGCTCTGCCATATTCTACCAAACTGCCAGAGGGCAACCGACTTGGCTTTTCACCAACAGTGACATTGGGATGGCGCCCTGTGAACGAGAGTTTCTTCGATAACAGTGTTTTTGATGATCTGATGCTGACCGTTTCTGGTGGTATTATAAATCATGATATGGATATTGTGGATCCTGATAATCCTGAAAATGAATACTATCTCTATAAAACTGTTCTGCAAAGAGGAGGATGGTATTCATGGGCAGATCTGGGAGGTGAGGCCGCAACCGAATTTCAACGTGGTAATAACCCGGAAATGACTTTTGTAAAAAGAAAGGAATTGAACGTGGGACTTCGTGGAGCACTCCTGGATCATTTGCTGACATTTAACTTTAATTACTTTATGGGTAAAATGGATGGCGCTCTGGCAAGGGCTTATTCTGAATATCCTGTTTACTTTACTCAGGTTGGGTATCCTACTTCTTCTATTATCCCTCTTATAAATTACAACATTGACGATCGTACCGGGTTTGACTTTAGTATGTATCTGAATAAGAAAATCAGTGAAGTGGATTTGACCTTAGGGGTTACCGGAACTTATTATGAGACGGAAGCTGCACAACGAGATGAAAACTTTCAGTATGATTATCGATCCAGAATTGGCCGTCCGGTAAATTCATTGTGGGGCCTGGAAAATCTCGGTTTTTTCAATGATGCAGAGGATCTCGCTAATTCTCCGGAGCAACAATTTGGAGAAACACTACCTGGTGATATTAAATATAAGGATCAGAACGGTGATGGAGTTATTGATGTAAAAGATGAAGTTTATCTGGGACGTTGGGACACCCCTCTGCGCTTAGGATTAAACTTTACAGCCAAGTGGCGTAACTTTACTCTTTTTGCTATGGCTGATGGTTTTTTTGGCGGGAAAGGTATGAAGAATAGTTCCTATTATTGGGTAAGTGGCGATGATAAATATTCAGAGATTGTGCGCAACCGTTGGACAGAAGTGACCAAAGCAACTGCTACTTATCCTCGGCTCACCACTGGCAGCGGTGCTAATAATTTCCGTAACTCAGATTTCTGGATGTATGATACTGATCGGGTGAATCTGTCGCAGGTACAGTTAACTTACGATCTTTCTGAATCTGTCTTTCAAGATTCTTTTATCCAGGGTGCCAGTTTCTATGTTAGTGGTTACAATTTGCTGACTATTTCCAAAGAGCGCGAACACCTTGAAATGAATGTAGGAAGTGCACCCCAGACACGCTTTTTTAACATTGGCGTGAAAGGAACATTTTAAAGATTTCATGCGATAAAAATATTCAACTATGAAGAATAGAAATAAAATATCAACCATTGTAATGGTTTTTATGCTCTTATTTGTCTATACCGGATGTGAGGACACATTTGAGCCTGCTATTGAAAACCACAAAGACAGCAGTGACTTGAAAAACATGCCTGCATGGGCTACCGGACTATTGGGGCATGCGTATATTAGTAATCCCTTAGGATCCTGGTCTTTTAACGATGTGGCAACCGATGATGCCGTGTCAAATGATCCTAACAACGGGTATCGTTTAATGGCTACCGGATCCTGGACTGCAAACACCAATCCAATGGGAGAGTGGCAATATTTGCGTGCATCATGGCAATACCTGAATCAGTTCATTGATATTGCTGATGAGGTTGACTGGGCTGATGATCAATTGGTAGCAGATATGTTCAAAGACCGGATGAAGGGAGATGCTTTTGGGATGCGGGCTCTTTATATGTATCATCTGTTGCTCAATCATGCAGGATGGGCTAATGGTCAGTTGCTGGGGATCCCTATTATTACAGAGTCGGAAGACCTGAATTCTGATTTTAATGTACCACGCAATACATTCCAGGAATGTATAAATCAGCTTTATGCTGATGTGGATTCGGCTATTATGCTTCTACCTGAGAATTATGGTGCTATAAGTAGCGACAATCAGGTCCCTGAGAAGTATCAGACATTGGGGATTACATCTGGTCAATATACCCGTGTTTTTGGGGATAATGCTAAAAACCGTATGAATGCTCAAATTGCCAAAGCTGTGCGTGCGCAGGCAGCATTGCTTGCTGCAAGTCCTGCATACAGTGAAGGATCTAATGTCACATGGGAAGAAGCCGCCAATATGATGGCTGAAGCTTTGAGTGGACTGGGGGCAAACCCCATTGCTGAGATTGACCCGGATGGAAATAAATGGTATGCGGATGGTCAGGCTATCGAGCAACTTGCCGCAGGTGAAAATCCCAAAGAGATACTTTGGCGCGGAAACAAAGAGGAAAATGTGACGCTGGAACAGGATCATTATCCACCTACATTGTTTGGAAGCGGGCGCTTGAATCCTACACAGAACCTGGTTGATGCTTTTCCAATGGCTAACGGGTTACCAATCACCGATCCTAATAGCGGTTATGATCCAAATAATCCGTACAATAACAGAGATCCACGACTTGCCATGTACATTATTTACAATGGTAGTACAGCAGGACCAGGTAACACCGAAATTATTACGGCAGCTGACGGGGAGGATAACAACGCTCTTAACAAAGATGTTACTTCTACCCGCACCGGTTACTATATGAAAAAGCACCTGAATCAGGATGTAAATGCAAACCCCGATTCTGAAACTCCGTCTTATCATTATAAGTCGTTTATTCGTTATACCGAGATTTTCCTTGGATATGCGGAAGCAGCCAATGAGGCATGGGGTCCTAAAGGTACTGGCCCCAATTCCTACTCTGCCTACGATGTGATCAAAGCGATCCGTCAAAGAGCAGGTATTGGAGTCAATTCTACTGACGAATATCTGGAATCTGCAAGTAATAATAAGGATGTGATGCGTGAACTTATTTATAATGAGCGACGTTTGGAGCTTTGTTTCGAAGGTTTCCGTTTCTGGGATCTACGTCGCTGGAAAAAGGATATCACAGAGCCTGCTAAAGGAATGCAAATTGTTGGTGGAGAATACAATATTCTGCCAGAAGTTGAGCAACGTGCTTATCAGGATTATATGTACTACGGGCCTATTCCTAACTCTGAGGTAGTTAAATTCGATAATTTGATTCAAAATGAAGGATGGTAAAACGTGTTTCAATTATTAAATAGAATAACATGAAAAGAATATTTTATATAACGCTAATGACGGTACTCGTAACCGGATTGATAACTTCATGTGAGAATGGAGAATGGGAATTTCCCGATTACGAATATTCTTCTGTATATTTTGCTTATCAGAGCCCGGTTCGAACCATCGTTCTTGGTGAAGATGTGTTCGATACCTCTCTCGATAATGAATATAAATGCCAGATAATGGCAACCATGGGAGGGGTTTATTCCAATGAGAAGGATGTGGAAATAGATATTAGTGTGGATAATTCTCTATGTGACAATCTTGTTTTTGAAGAAACGGGAGAGGATGTTGTTCCAATGCCTTCTGATTACTATTCTCTCTCTTCTGACAAGATAGTAATTGAAAAGGGAAGCATATTGGGTGGAGTTACTGTTCAGCTGACAGATGCTTTCTTCAATGATCCGAAATCTCTTGGAGTAAATTATGTGATTCCGGTAAGGATGAATGATGTGGCCAATGCCGACACGATTCTTTCGGGGAATCCGCTTGTGGAAAATCCCAAGCGTGCCGTTTCATCTGATTGGGATGTGCAACCCAAGGACTATATACTCTACGCAATTAAGTATATCAATCCTTATGATGCGAGCTACCTGAGAAGAGGGGTTGATGCGATAACAAAGGATGGAGTAGCGGAAACTAACGTTAGGCATAATGAATATGTAGAAAAAGATGAGGTGGTGAATTTGAGTACCCTGTCGTTAAACGCTGTTCAGTTTCCGATGAATTATGTCAGTAAGGATGGTCATGATTTGAATTTTAAATTAAAGTTGTCTTTTGATGAAGAAGAAACCGTTACTGTTTTACCTTTTGAAACAACTTATCAAGTGAACGACACTGTTAGGGTTTTAAACGGGGTTGCTTCTGGTAATGGAGAGTTCGTTAAGGATGGTGAGCAAGAAAGCTGGGGTAATGAGGATAGAGATGCATTGTATCTTGACTATAATGTAAGTTACGAGGTAGAGATTCAATATCCAGTATCGGGTCAGCCGAATCATATTCAAGAAGTTTCATATAGTACGGTTGATACTCTTGTAGTTCGAGACAGGGGTGTAAAGCCTGAATGGTTTACCCCTGCATTAAAGAATTAATTTGCTTAAAAAGATATGATTATGAGACATAAAATCAATGTTTTAGGGATGAACATCATGTTGTTGGCGCTGGTCAGCTCTTGTGTTGATGATTCAAGACTTGAATTTGATGTGGCAAAGCCTGAATCTATTCAACAGGGAGAGTATTTAAATGACTATGATGCTCTAAAAACCTATGTGGACAGAAGTGCACATCCCGATTTTAAACTTGGTGCCGGGGTGACTGTGAGTGAATATAATAAACAAGGCCTTGTTTACAGGGTGATGAATTCAAACTTCGATGAACTGACTGCTGGCAATGCTATGAAATATAACTCAGTGGTTAAGGAAGATGGTTCGATGGATTTTTCCCAGGTCGTTCAGTTCGTTTCTGCTGCCAGGAATGCAGAAACAGAGATATATGGACACACTTTAGTTTGGCATGCCCAGCAGAATAAAGAATATCTTGAAGACATCATTGCAGATCAGGAACTTGACGTTGATCCGAATGCAACTGTTGAGGTAGTTGATGGAATGAAAGATTATTCTACAGATCCATTTACAGGTTGGGTTGGTGGACCTGTTCAACCTGTTGTTGAGAACGGAGTTTTGGTTGTTACCAATACCGAAGCTCAGCCTAATTTTTACGACGTACAATATCATGTTGCCGATGGAATCCCGACAATAGTTGGTGCCAGGCATCAGGTTACCATACGTATTAAAGGTTCTACTCCTGGTGAAATTACGATGGCCTTAGGGACTTGGGGGAATACTGCAGATACAAAGATCCCCATATCTGAGGAATGGAATGAAGTGACCGCAGAATTTAATGGTCTTGTTGAAAATAGTTTTGTTATGCTGCAATCAGGAAATTATGTGGGAACTTATGAAATAGAATGGGTGAAAGTGGCGCATCAGGAAGCTCCAGCTGTTAAAGTTCCAAGATACATTTATGAGAGTGATTTCTCAGATGGAGAACCTATTGGTGGTTGGGGTAATGGATCCACCCGTGAAGTAATCAATGAAGAGTTGGTAATGACCAACCCTTCTGTAACTGACTTCTGGGCAGCCCAGGCAGCTATTGATTTTCCTGAACCTTTGATTGAAGGAGAAACTTATTTTCTGAACTTGAAAATCAAAGGTAGTACCGATGGACAGGTGCGACCTGGTTTTCAAAACCCTTCTGATTATTCTTCCGGCGGTGATTTTAGTCCGGTAAGTTTTACTACAGAGTGGAAAGAAGTAACTGTTCAAACAACCGTTACAAGTGATGCGGCTTCTCGTTTCTTGTTTAGTTATGGTGATTTTGCAGGTACGATTTATATCGATGACCTTAAGCTTTACTATGAAGAGTCAATGAATAAAATTCCTTTAACCGATGAAGAAAAGGCAGATACGTTGACTTTTGCATTGGATAATTGGATTGCCGGAATGATGGAAGCTACTGATGGTTATGTTACGGCATGGGATGTGGTAAATGAACCGATTTCAGGGGTTGATAACGATGGAGACGGTTTCTACGATCTTCAATCTGCTGAAAATGGTGATCCCGAAAACAATTTCTACTGGCAGGATTATCTGGGAGATAATTTTGTGCGTGTTGCAGTTGAACTGGCTCGCGAACATGGGCCAGAGAATCTTAAATTGTTTATCAATGATTACAACTTGGAGTCTGATTGGGATGATAACCAAAAGTTGAAAAGTTTAATTCATTGGATTGAGCAATGGGAATTAGATGGAGTCACGGTTATTGATGGAATAGGAACTCAAATGCATGTTTCCTATCACTTAAATCCGGAAACTCAATCCAGTAAAGAAGAGCATATTGTGAAGATGCTTGAGTTATTGGCTGCAACCGGTAAGTTGATAAAAATTACTGAACTGGATATGGGGATTGTTGACGAAAGCGGTGAAGCTTTGAGCACAGGAAAAGTCACCATTGAGCAGTATAAAGCTATGGCAACTTTCTATAATTTCATTATTCAAAAGTATTTCGAAATTATTCCTGCCAGTCAGCAATATGGTATTGCTCATTGGAGTCCTACCGACAGTCCGGATGTGGAAAATACCTGGCGAAGAAATGAGCCTATTGGTCTTTGGACATTGAACTTTGATTATCGAAAACATACCTATGCTGGTTTTGCTGATGGGCTTGCTGGTGAGGATTTTGTTGATAGTGAGTAGGTCTCTCTTTCATAGCCATAGAGTTGAATAACTATTCATTTGCTCCTCCCGGATTTTCCCGGGAGGAGTTTTTTATTGTTATTCTTTTATTTTTCTCTTATTGCTCGCATCGTAATAAGTGAGATAGATTCCCACCTGACACAATCAGGAGGTTCTTCATGTAAATTCGAACTGTATTATTAGTTGGAATGTGAGCTTTTGCTATAATCCCAAAGATTCGTTTATGGTAGGGAACGCTATCCTAGTTTTATGGAATGCAGACAGGAATTGGGGATAATCTCTATTATCGTTCAATTGTAGATGGAAATTGTTCTTCTAAAACGGACATCCCGGAATGATGTTATACCTTATATTCATGCAGACCGGCAGACTGTTGAGAATCTTTCTATAGACTGGTAGATAGGAATTTGAATCTGTTGTGAAGTGCAAGGGAGAGGGCCGTCAAAAAAGATAGCCTCTTTTTTAGTGATAATAAAACCAGGTCCGAAAAAATGTCACAGGTGTCTTTTTATTTGTTACAATGCTGGATCAGTTTTATGAGGTCTTCCTCTGATCTTGCTTTAATTTTTTCGTCTTTGATGAATTTTTTAATCTCGGGTTTTTCAGGCTCCAGAACCCGAATCACATCTTTTTTTCTGGTTATCAACTCAGGTGTCTTATTAGGTAAGGATATCAAATATTGGTCTTTTTTTCTTTCAAATCTATTGGGTTCAGATTCCTGAAATCCTTTGGCTTCAGTCGCGGTCTCAAAATCTACCGTGTACTTCTTATATAATTTAAATTTTCCATCAACCAATAGCTGCAGAATGCCTGTTTTTTCTTGATTGTTTTGATGGTATGATTTGTTTTCAAAAATCTTATCCCCTAGGTTAAATATGTAAGAGGCAGTTGTATTGTCAACCTCCAGGATTAGATTGTTTTCAGTCATGAATTCCATTTTGTCGGAATGTATGTTGTATCGAAGAGGCACAGCTTGGAATTTGATTGAATCATTCATTGTCACTTCTCCCTCACTAAACTCTTTGTTAAGAAAGGGAGAACCTTTGATGAAATTATAGTTTGCCCTTTTCTCAGTGTTGGTTCTAATTTCCTCATAGCGAAATTGATCTGTAAAGGATTTTAAATCCCGGGGAATATTGGATTGGCAGAAGGATGTAATGGATAATGCAAAAAGAATAAAGGTAAGTGATTGTTTTTTCATGACTTATGGAGTTTTTGGATTGTAGAGTGTATTCTTGTTGTTTGTTTATAAGGCTTTATCTATAAAAATAGTGTGTTTAAACCGGATTAAATTGCAATTTGGGATATTGCATTTTAAAAATTGGATATAATATGGCATTTATCACAAATATCCTTCTGCCTTATCGGATTATCTCATCTTTAAAATCATATATCTGAAAATAAAAATATTTTGCCGTAATCTGGGGTAGATTTGAATTGTAACAAAAAATCTACCAATTCTATGAAAATCCGTCTGTTTTTTTTATCTGTTTTCTTAATAATTGTATTTGTAGAGCCAATACTTGCCTGGCCGGATATGCCAACTCCCCGTTTGCAAGTGGAAGGTCGCTTTCTCAAAGATACTCACGGAAATACTGTTAACCTTCACGGTTTTGCCCAGACCTACAGCCCCTGGTTCAATGAGCGGGGCCAATATTGGAACAACTACGATGTAGAAGGGTGCCTGACCTACAATCAGGGACTGATTGATGATATTTTGGATGCAGGTTGGAAAATGAACTTTCTGCGGTTGCATATGGATCCCTATTGGTCCAATGAGCCGGGATGTACCCCTGATGGTCACGAATTGCCGAATTGCTTTAGCGAAACACGTTTTCGTAAATATCTGGATGAAGTTTTTATTCCGATGGCAGAATATGCCATCTCCAAAGGATTGTATGTGGTGATACGGCCTCCCGGGGTGAGTCCTGAAGTGATAGGTGTTGAAGATGACTACAATTATGCCGAATATCTGATGACCGTTTGGGATATAGTTTCTTCTCATCCAAAAATCCTTGCCATGGAGGAGGTGATGTTTGAGCTTGCCAATGAGCCGGTCAGGATTCGCCTGGCCGATGGAAGTATAGGGAACAATACACAGGCGCACTTTGATGTGTTAAAAGAAATTTTCCAGCCTGTGGTTGACAAAATAAGGGAAAACGGTTTTCATAATGTGTTGTGGATTCCGGGTTCAGCCTATCAGGCCCAGTACAAAGGGTATGCCGTGAATCCCATCGAAGGTGAGAATATAGGTTATGCTGTCCATATTTATCCCGGGTGGTTTGGTAGTGCTGATGGATATGAGGTCTTTAAAGGAGAATGGGATGCCAATGTAAAACCGGTTGCTGATTTTGCGCCAATTATGATTACGGAAATGGATTGGGCACCGGAGAAGTATGAAGATGTTTCGTGGGGAACAGGGATAACAGGAACAGCCGGTGGTGAAGGTTTTGGTGCCAACTTTAAGAGAATTATGGACGAAACAGGAAATGTAAGCTGGTTGTTATTTACCAGTCCTCACTTCCTGGCAGACTTTACCGGAGAAGAGCCCGCAGACGGAGAATCGTACACTTTTCTGAATGATCCTGAAGCTTGTCCCTGGCCTGTATATCACTGGTATCAGGAATATGCAGAAACGGACCATCCCCGTCCCGAATTTCAGTATCAGTCTCAAAGTGATAACGGAGACGGAACTTATACAAATCCATTGATTCACGCAGATTTCCCTGACCCGGATGTGATTCGCGTGGGAGATGTTTACTACATGGTGAGTACCACAATGCATATATTCCCGGGTGCTACTCTTCTAAAGAGTTATGATCTTGTAAACTGGGAGTATTGCAACAATCCGTTGGAAATGATAGAGTCCGGTGATCCTTATAATTTACTCAACGGAGAAGACCGGTATGCACGCGGGCAATGGGCATCCAGTTTGCGATATAATGATGGTACTTTCTACATCATGTTCAATACACTTGATGAAGGTGGATATCTGCTGACCACTTCTGATCCTTCAGGGCAGTGGAACCTTCAAAAACTATCCCGCAGTTATTATGACCCGGGGCTTTTCTTCGAAGAGGATGGGACGATTTATGTGGTGCATGGCATCAATACCATAAAGATTACTAAGCTGGATGAGAATTTTGAAGCGATAGGTGAAGACCGGACTGTAATTGAACGGCCGGATTCAGGACTGGAGGGATGTCACATGTACAAGATTAACGGGTTTTATTACATCTATGCTACTTATGGAGGGTGGCCCGCTTCACAGGTGGCATTTCGATCTGCAAATCTGTTTGGGGATTATGAAGAGAAGCTTTTATTGGATGATGACAATATTCATCAGGGGGCACTGGTTGAAACCCAAACAGGAGAGTGGTGGACTGTTTTGTTTTATGATAAAGGTCCTTATGGCCGCTTTCCCAACTTACAGCCCGTAACCTGGGTGAATAACTGGCCTGAAATTGGAGAAAACGGTCAGGGGGTTACGACTTATCGTAAGCCCGATGTGGGGCAATCGTACCCTGTGACGGTGTTGCCTACCAATGATAACTTCAGAAATTATCAGCTTGGTATGCAGTGGGGATGGAACCACAATCCGGATGACAGCAAATGGTCACTGTTTGACCGCCCCGGGTTTCTTCGTCTTGAAACTGCCGGGGTGACAGATGGTTTCCTAAATGCACGAAATACGCTGACTCAAAGAATTTTTGGCTATCACTCAGAGACTGTTGATTCTTATGGAACCATCAAGATGGATGTCAAAAATATGCAGGAAGGTGATGTGGCCGGTTTGGCTGTTTTTCAGGATCCCTATGCTTTTATCGGCGTAACGGTTGTTAATGGAGAGAAGCGAATAATGACAGAACTGGATGGCGTACCTCAGATCGGAACTGAAACATTGGTTGAAGAGGTGGTTTATTTAAGAGCAGTGGCTAACTACGGTACCGGTATCGCAAAGTTTTATTACAGTACCGACAATCAGACATATCACCCGATGGGAGAAGAGTTGAATATGGCATTCGATCTGTCGGTTTTTACAGGAAATAAGTTCGCCATATTTAACTATGCTACTGAAACCACAGGTGGTTTTGTGGATGTGGATTGGTTTACTACAGAGGCGACCTTCGCCGAAGATTTGTTTTACGACGATAGTTTTACAGGTTTTACAGAGGAACAGTTAACGCTGGACCAACTGTATATGGATGACCAGGAGTTGGAATTGGTGTTGGGAACCAGCAGGACACTAAGAATTACCGCCCTCTTCCAGGATGGGCATACGGAAAATATTTCGTCAGAAGTATCTATTGTTAACAGCAATCCCGAGGTTGCTGACGTAGTGAACGGACAAGTTGTAGCCAAAAAAAATGGAGAAGTCAATATTACCGCCACTTATCAGGACAAGCTTGGAAATCAGCAAAGTGTCAGTTTTACTGTGGTAGTAAGCACTTTTCCTTTAACCAACGAAGGATTTAATCCTTCCATCTGGGAAACGGGAACCTTTGATGAAACTACCGGTGAACTTGTTACCGGACAATATGGCTTTGGTGGTTGGCAGTACGACAACGGCCTGGATTTGTCAGGATATAAATTTCTGGTGGTTAAACTTAAGGAAATTCCAGGCGGAAATGCCTCATTTCGCATCTTCGATGAGAGCAGTTACTGGTCTTCACCTTTTACCTATGACGTACAGGATGAAACAGAACTGGTTATTGATTTGAATCGCATGAAGAAAGAGGTTGATGGCCAGTTAATTCCGTTGAATCCATCGCACATATATATTGTTGGATTCTGGTCGTTGGGTGGAAGTCCAATTCTTATTGAAGATGTATTTCTTTCCAATTCGGATGAATATGATACCTCGGTACAAGAGGTCGTTTTTGAAGAGTTATTGCCTGATGAAAAGGTGGATGTCTATTCTGTAACCGGGAAATTACTTCGTTCAGGGGTAAAACGAAAGAATGCTGTCTCAGGTCTTGTCACAGGCGTTTATGTGATTGGCAATGCTGAAAAAGGATATGGTAAGGTTGTGGTGTCGAAATTTTATTAATAGTTGATGAGACTTTGGAAGTTCAGGTTTTATTGTGCCAGTAGTTTAATACAGGCTCGTTGGTTATAACTGTGAAGTGTTGTGAGGATTATTTTTGCTTAGAGATATTTTTGTTTAAAAATCAGATATATTTTTTGAGTCTTGGCAAGAGTTCTTTCTGAAACTTTTCAAAGATAATAGTGAGTGTTTTTGTATCTAATTTTGAAAGAATTATATCCCAAATCAAATCATGACTTATGACTGATTAACTAATTTTGAAGTAGTAGGTTTTTTTGATGATTTAAAAGCCTAAAACGAAATGATTCAGGTGCTAATCAGGCCTGAACATTCAGTTTTTCTCAGTAATTCCCCGGAGGCATGTGCTGTGCTTTCGGGGAATTTTGTTTTTCCTGGCCAATAAAAGGGTTTTGATGCAGAAGCTTACAAAAAAAACCGCAACTCTTCTAGTTAAGAATTGCAGTTTTTTGTTGTGATCCGGGCGGGATTCATGTATTCCATTCATCGGTGCTGTAAATCAGGTTGTTCGCTTTTGTGTTTTTAAGCTGTTCACCAATTTGTTCTCATTCGTTTTGATGATGTTTGAGCGTTTTTGACTTTTGAAGTCATTCTCAAAGTTAGGGAATTAAGAGTTGAGATGCAATTTTGTTTGTGCTGATTTGGTGGATTTTGTGGTGGATCGAGAGATGCTTTCTTGTTTGTTGTGAGCTTAAATGGAAACAATGGAGAATGATTTTTATGAAAATGAAGCTTTAACAGATGGTTGGAATTGTTTGAGCCTTTATGGAGGTGGGGAATTTGAATGAATTGATGGCTTTTGTGTTGGATTGCACCCCTTGAAGGAGTTGCGTTCAGGGTTTTTGTTTAAGGGCATCAAAAGGCAGTAAAACACGCTATATTTTATGGGTCAGTCGTAGATGTACTGCTTTACTTCTTCCTGTTCAAAGCCGGCAAAGTCGGCGAATTCTTTGATGGCTATGAATTGATGGGGCTTTTTTCCCAATTGCTTACGGATGTTGTCCAGGATGCGGTAACCGGTCTTTTCGCTTTTGCCGGTGATTCTCTGGATGTCTTTGGCGTAAATGCAAATTCGTTTGGTCTTGATCGATAATTGGTTAGGGAAATAGTTAACTAAAAGAAATAGAATAGGTAAATTTGTCTGATCTATAAAGACCTATGTTGTATTCAATAGGCATTTTGTTGATATCATAAACCTCTCTTACCCTTTTTAATAAAGCTGTATTTAAATCAACCTTAAGTTTTTTAGAAAGCAAATTATCTGCATTTACCGCGGATATTTTTTCATGTGATGTTGAAACGATACATCCACATTCCTCCTGTAATACATCATAAAGTGGTCGGTTGAAGTTTTCGTTTCCAGTTAAACACAACTTTGGATTGAAATATGAAATGAAAAAAACAAAAGGGCCTGAATGACTTCCTCTTAATCTTTGAAGGGTTAACACAGGAGTGGTTGAGTCAATTTTAAAAAAGGCAGCTACATTTTTAGGAGGTACTTCCCAAAGTAGATGAAGTTCAAAATTTTTAATGTTTATTCCCAGGGATTTCATTTCCTGAGAGAAACTTTTCCATTTGCGTCCCACGCCTTCAATTCCGTTAGTTGATACTTTAGTTCCGGATCCTTTTCGGCGGATTAGTAATCCGTCATTAACCAGGCTTGTAATGGCCTGGCGGATGGTCGTTCTGGAAACTTCAAGTTTTTTGGAAAGTTCGGTTTCAGTAGGAAGCATTTTCCCGTCCTTCATGTATTCGGGTCGAGCAATTAGTTCTCTTAATTTCTTTTCAATCTGTTCATGTAAGGGAACTCCAGACTTCTTATCTATTGTGATCATTTTTTGTTATTTGATTATATGTCCATACAAATATAGCAAATGTTTTCAGAATTTATGAATTATTTTCAAAAATGGATGAGAATCTTCCAATATATTGATAGTAAAGACAGAAGGGTTGATGTTTCTAAAAAAAAGCAGATGAGCTCAAGAATTTAGAGTATTAATTTTGTGAAAATTGGTTAAAGATTTAGTCCTGATGAATTTGGAGTGAGAATATTGAGGTCCCATTAGTTTGGAAATATTCTTAATAACACCCGTAAGTGTTAAAAAGAGCTTAAAATATTTGTATAAAGTGTAAATGTATATACATTTGTGCTGAAAAAATGGTTCAATGTTCAAACAAATGTCGTTTTCCAGATTGCAAACCAAATAAATTGAACGTATGAAAAAGTATTTAATTCTATTTCTGATTCTTTTATCATTACCTGTGTTGGGCTTTTCACAGCAATTGCAGGTAAGTGGTAAAGTCACAGATGCCGGGAATGACCCCATTCCGGGTGTCAATGTATTAATTGAAGGAACAAGTGAAGGAACCATTACCGATATGAATGGTAATTATTCCTTAGAGGTACCAGATTCGGACGGAGTTTTGGTTTTTTCATTTATAGGGATGGAAAATCAAAGAATTCCGATTGCCGGGCAGGCAATTGTGAATGTTGTAATGAAGGAGTCCACTTTAGGCCTGGATGAGGTAGTGGTTGTTGGTTACGGTTCAAAAAAGAAAGTGAATCTTACGGGAGCTGTTTCCTCAGTTACTCCCGAATCGCTGGAAGGAAAACCGGTGGCCAATGCCGTGGAAGCTCTTCAGGGAACCACTCCCGGGTTAATTATCCAGCAGTCCAATTCTCAGCCGGGCAATAGGCCTTCCATTAATATCCGTGGGTTGAATACGTTAAACAACAATGATCCGTTGGTTATTATCGATGGTATTATCGGGGATATTCAAAATGTGAATCAGTCCGATATTCAAAGTATCTCGGTTCTGAAGGATGCATCCTCTACAGCAATTTATGGATCCAGAGCTTCTAATGGTGTTGTGTTAATTACTACCAAACAGGGATCAGAGGGGGAGACAAAGGTTAATTACAATTTTAATTACGGAATTCAGGAGGCAACTTTTCTTCCCAATATTGTTGATTCCTGGGAATATGCGGAATTAAGAAATGAAGCTCTTGTTAATTCAGGAAGAACGATTGCATTTACTCCTGAGCAGATAGAGTATTATCGTAGTGGTGCCGGACCTAATGTAAACTGGATGGAAGAAATTTACAAGTCTGCAGCCCCTCAACAATCACATAATTTATCGTTTAGCGGAGGCAATGAGAAGACCACATTCTTAACTTCCTTTGGTTTTTTTGATCAGGCCAGTCTTTTTGAAGGACCCTCTTATGGAATGAAAAGGTATAATGTGCGTCTTAACCTGGAACATCAGGTAACAGATAAATTTAAAATAGGAGCAAAAGTTGCTTACGCCAGAAATGAAATAAAGGATCATGCATATTGGACCGAGTGGATTATTGAGCAGGCAACACGTATGCCATCAATTTATCCGATTGTGGATGAAAACGGGGATTATACCTACTCAAGCGGGAGTAATAGTAATGCTTTACAACGATTAGAGCAGGGAGGGTATCGCCAAAATTCCAACGGAGATCTATCCGGGGTTTTTAACGCTGATTGGGAAATATTGGACGGTCTGAACCTGAGCGGAATGATTGGCGGGCAGTTGTATAATAACAGAATGCATGAAAACAGAAAAGCATTGGAAAACTCCGGTGATCAGGAAAATCGGATGACGGAGAATTTTGGAAGGGTTCAAAACCTGACTTCCAATGTAATTTTAAAATATGAAAAAGTAATTGATGATCATACTTTTAACGCCATGGCCGGTTATTCTTATGAAGGAGGCATTGACAATAGTTTCGCCACTTATCGTATTACCGACGAGGCGCAATATGATATTATGGCAGGTTCTCAAACTGAGAATACGCAAAACGAAGGTTGGGCCAGTGATTGGTCAATATACTCACTGTTTGGTCGTTTGGAGTATAATTTCAGAGAGAAGTATCTTTTAGAATTTAACCTGAGAGAAGATTATTCTTCAAAATTTTCGGAGGATAATCGGTCTTCTTTGTTTCCTTCAATGTCGGGGGCCTGGAGGGTTTCTGAAGAACCGTTTTTTGCGCCTGTTGAGAATTATCTGAGTTCTCTGAAACTGAGAAGTTCCTGGGGCCTTGTCGGAAACAACCGAATTGGAGATTACAGGTATCAGTCATCTGTGTCTGTTACCAACGGATACAATTTTGGAAGCCAGATGGTGAATGTGGCCGGGTTTTCTGCGTCCAACAGAGATTTGACATGGGAAACAACCAGAATGTTTAATGTGGGTGTCGATATAGGTCTTTTCAGAAATTCGCTGAATCTGACTTTTGATTATTTTCATAACATGACCAGAGATATTCTTGTTGAGCTTCCTGTTCCCGGCACTTATGGTGGCGGAGCCCCTATACAAAACGCAGGAAAGGTCAAGAATTACGGTTGGGAGCTCTCTGCAACATATAATCACAGGACCGATAATTTCCAGCATACTATAAGTGCAAATATTTCTGATTCAAGAAATGAGGTGGTAGATACCAAAGGTACGGAGTGGATTTATGGACTTGATGTGAATACCATTATTAAAGAGGGGTATCCCATTAACTCCTATTATGCCTATCGTTGGGACGGCTTCTTCCAAAACGAAGCAGAAGTTGCAGAAGGACCTCACTTGGACGGTGTAACACCTAAGCCTGGTGACATCAGGTACCTGGATAAAGATGGAGATGATCTTGTGAAGGAAGATGATGACCGGTTTGTGTTAGGGAACTCTTTCCCGAGATTTACCTATGGTTTTAATTACTCCCTGAAGTGGAAAGATTTTGACTTTTCCATGTTTTGGCAGGGGGTTGGTCAAAGGAGTGTTTGGATGAGAGGGGAGTCTGTAGAAGCTTTTCACAACAACAATGAAGGACCGGCTTTTGATTTTCATATGGATAGATGGACTCCGGGGAATACAGATGCCACCTATCCTCGTTTAACAGTTGGTTCTGAGTCTGCCAATAATGCAGCCAAATCCGATTTCTGGATTCAGGATGCTTCCTACCTTCGTTTAAAGAATGCTCAGTTGGGATATACTTTTCGCAACAATATGATAAAATGGATTGGTGTTGATAATTTCCGGTTTTATGTGAGTGTGCAGAATGCCCTTACCATTACCGATATGATTGGCGGTTGGGATCCTGAAACGGCAGATGGTAGCGGACGTATATATCCGGTAGCAAGGACTTATTCAATGGGGTTGAATCTTAATTTCTAAGAAAAGACCGATGCGAAATGAGCATGACAACGAATATTGCTGAGAAGTTGATAAATATTGGAATGCCCGTTCCATTAGACCTTGAAATTTAAAAAATAGACTAATGAAGACACAATTTAATATATTCAAATTATTGGCTGTTTTAATTTCTTTTTCCGCAGTATCCTGTGTTGAATTAGAATTGGAGCCATATGACAGAGAAACCGACCAGACTTTCTGGCAAAAGCCTGAAGCGGGTTTGTATGCAATAAATGCCTGTTATCCTACACTTTCGAGTGCAGCAAAGGTGTTTTATTCTGATGCAATGACAGACAATGGTTATACCAAAGTCCCTAATGCATTCAATCAAAGTATCGGTAACGGATCGTATTCTACGGCAAATGAGTATGTACAGAATGAATGGTCTGATAGGTATTCCGGTATCAGGGCCTGTAATCTGTTGTTGAATAACATTGATCAGGTTCCTGAGTTGAGCGAGGAACTTTCCAATAGATACTCTGCAGAAGCAAAGGTTATCAGAGCTTACCATTACTTTGAGCTTTATTCGAAATTCGGAAATGTATCCTATGCTACCGATGTTATTTCAATAGACCAGTCTCAGTCGGTTTCCAGAACGGAGAAAGAGGTTATTGTTGAAGAATTGCTGAATGACCTTGATGAAATAATTAACAATGAATACCTGCCGTCTTCTTATAGCGGAGACGATGTTGGTCGCATCACTCATTGGGCTGCTATGGCCTTAAAAGCCAGGATTCTGCTTTTTGAAGGTAAATATCCCGAATTATTGGATGTAACAGGAGATATTATTAATGATGGTCCTTTTGCTTTATTTGAGGATTATGAATCATTATTTTCTCTTGAAAATGAAAACAATTCAGAAGTAATACTCGACTTGCAATACCTTCAGTCAAGCAGGGAGCATAGTGATCAGTATCATTTCCTTCCTCCTTCTCTGGGCGGATACTCGCAGCTTTCACCGGTTCAGTCGTTGGTTGACAGTTATTTGACGTTGGATGGTTATAACATTGAAGAAGCTCCGGCAGCAAGTTTTGATCCTGAGAATCCGTACGAAAACAGGGATCCCAGGCTAAAAGCAACGGTTGTATATGATGGAAATAGTTATCCATTGGCTGATGGGAGTGACCATTTTGTTTATACCGAGCCGGGCAGTGGTCAGGATGCCTTTGGAGCCAGCTCTGATGTTACCGCGACAGGTTATTATTTGAAAAAATACTGGGATAAAAACTATCGGGCCAATCTTATGTCCGGATTAAATATTATTCTGATCCGTTATGCCGATGTATTATTGATGCATGCTGAAGCCCTTGTGGAAACCAGTGGCATGGATGAACAGGGTTGGAATTTGACCATTCGTCCGTTGCGAGAAAGAGCCGGGTTTAGTGATGCAGCAGCTCTCGGTTTTCCGGGTGGTTCTACCGATGAATTGAGATTTATAGTCAGAAATGAAAGAAGGACAGAACTTGCGTTTGAAGGATTGAGACATAAAGATATTATACGTTGGGGAATTGCTGAAGATGTTTTGAATGGATGGGTTTACGGAATGGAAGTAGAAGGTGTTCAGGGCATGGAAGACGGACATGTTGCTATTGAAGAAAGGTCTTTTGATGCTTCGAAGCATTATTTGTGGCCTGTTCCGCAGACAGAGAGAGACTTGAATTCTAATCTGAGCCAAAATCCTAACTGGTAAACTAAATAAGTATTTGCTATGAAAAAGTTATTGATATTTGGGCTGTTCTTAACAGCTATATGGGCATGTGAGGATGATTTCAGTTTAAATACTGATTTCAATGCTCCAACAGATCTTTATTCGCCGGAATCAGTGAATATTGACCTTTCATCCGGAGAAATGATTGAACTATCATGGACAGGAGGTGGAGCCGAGGACGGTTCTACCGTTATTTACCAGGTTTTGTTTGATGAAGAAGGGGGAGATTTTTCCGCTCCTCTGGATACGCTCTTAAGCGATTTGGGTGCAAAAGCACAATTGTCATTAACTCATACTCAGCTGAATACTCTTGCGCGCAGGTCAGGAATCGTTCCTGAAAGCACAGGGAAACTGATATGGACTGTATTGACTTCAAAAGGAGGTGTTGTTCAGAAAAGCGATATGGTGAAGGAGATTAGTATTACACGTCCCGAGGGGATTGATAATTTTCCTGAGCAGTTGTTCCTGTATGGAAATGCTACGGAGAACGATGGCAACGGGGGATTGCCATTCAGGAAGGCAGAGGATGGAGTGTTTGTAATATATACCGAAGTGCCCGTTTCAGGAGAAGTCTTCTTTACCAGTGCCACCTCCGGAGATTCTTTCACTTATTATGCAGGATCTGATGGGAAATTGGCCGAGGGGACAGGTGGTTTTGGTGTTGATGCAAATGCTGATCCTTACCGAATCACTGTTGACTTTAATTCTCTGAGTGTTCGTACTGAGGTGATTTCGGACGTCAGAGCTATTTGGGGAGCAACATATGATGTTATTGGCAGTCTTGAGTATATCGGCAATGGTGTCTTCCAGGCCGAGAACTGTGACATTGTCTTTATTGATCAATCCAGACCGGAGACAAATCCGCCGTCATGGCTGGGTTGGACAGAAGAGCGATATTATTTTATCGCAAATGTTGATGGCAACGATTTATGTTGGGGACGTAATGACGGTATTAGTCCTGAAAGACCTACAGGCGGTGAACCTCTGTCATTTTATGAGATTGGTGAATTTGCATGGAGCCAATGGGATCATTTATGGAAGATGAGCGGTGATTTGGATTATACCTCTGCTACAATTACAATAGATACAAATATTGAAGGCATTATGGCACATCAGTTTTCTGATATTGTTCCTTTAAATTAGCATGTAGCAGGTGCATGGCAGCTCTTTTGGAGCTGTCATGTGCTTCATCGTTTGTACAATCAAACTGTTGAAAAAATGCTTCAACGACTAGGCGGAGTGACACAAAGGATTTGTTGCTCTTGTCTTTGATTGCCAGTTGTTTGGGAATAATTAACGGAATATTGAGAAGGATTTCATATTAAAAATTATATGACCATTTGATAAATGCGACAAGTTTGATCATAACAGACTTATGTTGATTCGATGTTTGTTGTAACTGTGCGCTTTTTGAAGGTTTAAAAAAATATTGGAATGAGAGTAAAGTTGTTTTCCCTATTGATTTTTCTTTTTCTGATTGCCTGCGGAAGTCAGGAAGAAGAGTATGTCCCACCGGAGAAATCTCCTGATGAACCTGAGGAAGAAGAGATTCTCAGTCATGAAAAAGGTAAGGAAATATTTGATTTGATTAATCAATATTATTCAGCTACCCCGGGAGGTTTAATGAATGAAAGTTATCCTTCCAGGAGTGATGATCCTGAGTTGTCTTATTTATGGCCTTACGTAGGCTATGTGGACGGATCAGCAATGCTGGCTGAGGTTGGATATGAGATAGATTATCCTCTGATAGTAGATAATTATGAAAAGTATTTTAGTGAGGGAATGTATGGCAATAATCTTGGAGCTTACTCTTCGTCTACCAACGGCACTACAGGCCAGGGGACACGTTTTTATGATGATAATGCTATAGTGGGTTTAAGTTTATTGGAAGCTTATGAAATCACCGCTGATGAAAAATATCTGGAAAGGGCAGAAAAGATTATCCCATTTATTATGGGGGGTGAAGATGAAGAGTTGGGTGGAGGAATCTGGTGGAATGAAGATCAGCTATATAACCCGGGATCGGACTCTGACAAAGGAATTAGTTCCAATGGTTATCCTGCTTTGTTTTTCCTTAAGTTTTACACTCTTGCTGATGGTTACAGCCAAAAGGCTGAATTGCTTTCTACATCAAAGCGCTTGTACGAATGGGTTCGAACAACTTTTTATGATTCGGGGAATCATACTTATGCCAATAGTATTACAGCTGATGGGAATATTAACCATACGCGTTGGACGTATAACTCAGGTGTAATGATTCAGGTGGGAGTTGAATTGTTTAAGATCACCGGAGAACAAGAGTATCTTGATGAAGCTATTGCTGCCGCACAGGGAGCTTATGATTATTACGTGAAACCCAGAAATGGAATGGCCATATCATATCCCGATCATGATCCCTGGTTCAATACCAAGTTGCTGGACGCCTATATCGACCTGGCACCATATTACAATGCTGCCGGCGGTTACATCGACAGTTATCTGAATTTTATCGATTACGGGTATGAGCATGCACGGACTTCAGAAGGATTCTTCTATGAAGACTGGACAGGTGAAGACCCAAAGAGATATTACTCTTTGTTGATGCAGGCTTCTGTTGTGGAATCTTACGGAGCGCTTTCCCTGTTTTATGAAGAAGAATTTTAATGGAAAAGTTTATTAGTTTTTGATATGACGATGCTATCCGTTGGGAATAAAAAAAATATGAGATTTTGGGTTTGGGCATTTGTAATAGCGGGATTGTTAGGTTCCGGATGTGTTCGGAGCAATAAGAAGGATTATGAAGATACTGCAAATGACTTGTTCCTGAAAGTCTGGAATAAATATCGTATGCCGGAGTATGGTCTCTTTTTCGAATATTTCCCACAGGATCATAAACCTGAGATGTTTTATTTTCAGGATTCTGTAAAGAGTGCTCAGGAGGTTGCATTTCTTTGGCCTATGAGTGGAGTGTTTTCTGCGACAAATGTACTAATGGAACTGGATTCAGTTCATTATTTGCCATATCTGGATTCTATGGTGTATGCTGTGGATCAATATTATGATGCTTCTCGTCGGCCAGCCGGCTATCAGGCCTATCCGACTGCTCTCAATCATGCAGACAGGTATTATGATGACAATGGGTTGGTGGGGATCGATTATATTGATGCTTTTGAAGTGACCGGTAATTCGGATTATTTGATAAAAGCCAAAGAGGTAATGGAGTTTATTAGGAGTGGATGGTCCGAAGATTATGGAGGAGGTATTTCGTGGTTGGAGGGTGTCAGAGACCAAAAGCCTGCATGCTCTAACGGAAAGGCGACCGTGTTGGCATTAAAACTGTTCCAGGCAGCTTCTGAGAGTGCGTATCTTGATTACGGATTGGCTTCCTATAATTGGATGATGGATCAGCTGAGGGACGATTCCTTAAATATTATGTGGAATTCTCTTTTGACGAGTGAAAAAGAGCCTGGAGTTGTGCAGAAACATGCTTATACTTACAATACTGGGGTGATGATTCAGTCGGCTGTTCGTTTGTATAAAATTACCGGTGAGAAGGACTTTTTGGATGATGCTCAATCACTGGCTGAAGGGAGCTATAATTACTATGTACATTACACAGAGCAAGGAGTTCCATATATTGAGGATTTACCGTGGTTTGTGGTTGTTTTGTTCAGGGGTTATCATGAATTATTTGAAGTGGATAACAATTCAAAATACATCCATGCGATCATGAATGCGGCAGATTATGCCCTTGATAATGCGATTGATTCTGATGGGCTTTTCTTTCATGACTGGACAGGTCGTAGTGGAGAGAAGGGACAGCCCAAATGGTTGCTTGATGAAGCCTGTATGGTAGAGCTTTTTGCCCGAATAGCACTCATTAGAAAGGGAGTTGATGATTCGTATGAAGATTAATGATTTTTCAGACTGAAATTCTGACGTCCGACCTATAAGGGCTTCATGACCAGGGGAATTATGTAAGGTAATATTGATTGTAAAAAGAATAAAAAATGAGAAAAAAAAATTTACTTTTTTTGGTGATAGCAATGGGACTGCAATTTGGTGCTTGTTCCACCGAAAAATTAACTGATTATGTGGATCCGGGAATTGGCACAGTTCACAGCCGTTGGTTCTTTTATACGCCAGGTGCTGTCCCTTTTGGAATGGCCAAGTTGGGGCCTTCTACCGACGGAAGTTATGGGAATGAGCAGGGCTGGGAAGCAGTAGGATATGACGGAAGACACAATTCGATAGAGGGATTTGCCTGCTTTCATGAGTTTCAGGTTGGAGGTGTTATGGTTCAACCGATGGTTGGAGAGTTGAAAACAAGTCCCGGGCTTTTGGATAATCCCGATGAGGGATACAGATCCCGGTTCGATAAGAAAGACGAGTATGCTACAGCAGGGTATTATTCTGTACTGTTGAAAGACTATGATGTAAATGTTGAGTTGACCGCCACCAAACGAGTCGGTTTTCAAAGATTTACATTTCCTGCGTCTCAGGAGTCCAAAGTTATTTTTGACATCGGTAACCGATTGGGCGAAAGTGGAGAAGCCCGTGATGCGTATATAAAAATATCAGATGAAAATACTCTTGAAGGATATGTGATAACCAAGCCTGAGTATGTGAAAAAGTATCAACCGGATGCTGAGGTTAAAATGTATTTTTATGCCAAAGTAGATAAACCTGCGGAATCTGTTAATACTTTTTTTAGAAATGGTGAAGTTTCGGACAATAGTGAAATAAAAGGAAAAGGAGCTTGTGCTGTATTGAATTATACTACTGCAGAGGATGAGGAGGTTAATCTGAAAATAGGTCTTTCTTATACTTCAGTGGACAATGCTAAGGAGAATTTTTATAGCGAAGCCGGAGATAAAGACTTTGATGACGTGAAGTCTTCGGCGCTCAATACCTGGAACGATTATATGGGTCGTATTAAGGTTGAAGGAGGTGCTGAAGAGGACAAGGTTAAGTTTTATACCGGATTATTTCATGCTCTTCTTGGACGAGGCCTTGCCAATGATGTGGATGGTTCTTATCCAATGAATAATGGGGAAGTAGGTGTTATTGAGAAAGGTGAAAACGGAGAATTGCTTCACAATCATTACAATACAGATGCCATTTGGGGCGGATTCTGGAATCTGACACAATTGTGGGCCATGGCCTATCCTGAATACTATGCCGACTGGATTCAGAGTCAATTATTGGTCTATAAAGAGACCGGTTGGCTTAGCGATGGAATTGCGAACAGCAAATATGTTTCCGGGGTGGGAACCAATTTTGTGAGTTTGGCCATTGCCTCTGCTTATAACTGTGGCATCAGAGATTTTGATGTTCATACCGCTTACCAGGCAGCCTTGAAGAACGAAATAGGCTGGGAGAACAGGATTGAAGGGGCTGGTAAAATGGATGTTAAACAGTTTGTTAATAAAGGATATGTTCCTTATTCGGAAGATTTGCCTTTTATGACCACCACGGAAGGATCCGGATTTGCCGCCTCGCACACCCTTGAGTATTCTTTTAGCAGCTATGCTGTGGCTCAGTTTGCGAAACAGCTTAACAAGAGCGACGATTATGAAAAGCTTATGAGGCTGTCAAAGGGCTGGGAAAAGTTGTATGATGCGGATAAGAAATTGATTCGTCCTCGGAATATGGAGGGGGAATTTATTGAGGAGTTTGATCCTTTGGCACCCTGGATCGGTTTTCAGGAAGGTAATGCCGTTCAATATACGTTTTATGTTCCCCATGATATTGAAGAATTGGTAGGGTATATGGGTGAAGAAACCTTCAATACCCGATTGGACTCTATTTTTATCCAATCCAGAGATAATATTTTTGGTGGAGGAACTGAAGTTGATGCTTTTTCCGGTCTTACGGCGTTGTATAATCATGGAAATCAGCCGAATCTTCATATCTCATGGTTGTTTAATTACTCGGGTAAACCTTATCTTTCACAAAAGTGGGTAAGAACAATATGTAATGAGTTTTACGGGGTTGAGCCAATGCATGGTTATGGTTTTGGCCAGGATGAAGACCAGGGACAGCTTGGGGCATGGTATGTAATGTCTTCTATCGGTCTGTTTGATGTGAAGGGGCTTTCTGAAATTAATCCTGAATTCCGGATTGGAAGCCCGCTCTTCGATAAAATCACCATTGATTTAAATAAGGAGTATTATAAGGGGGATCGCTTTGTGATAACTTCAAAAGGGAACTCTCATGATACCCCTTATATACAGAAGGTTTTTGTCAATGGAGAAGAACAGGATAATGTCGCTATTCCATTTGAGAAAGTTGTGAATGGTGGTGAACTGACTCTGGAAATGGGTCGGAATCCAAATGTTCAACTCAACGGAGAATAAAACTAAACGTTGTCTTATAAAGAAGGTGAAGGAGTTAATGATGAAGATCTGTTAACTGGTATATTTTATTTATGTGTGTCTGTTCTGAAGCTTGCTTTAGCCTTACTCATAGTCTTGCGTTGTAATTCCCTGCTTGACGGGGGTAAACGATGAGTCGTTTGGACAGGCTTCCGGGCAGATACTTTTTACAAAAATGAAAACATGAAAAAAGCAGAGGTAAAAAACAACAGTTTTAACAAATATCCTTTTATTGAGGTTTCCGGAGATGTTGTATGTGGATGGGAAGAAATTAAAACTTCTTTGTTTGATGGCAGGAATATAACCATTACGGTTGATTGTTATCAGGGGGTTTTTATCGAAGAAATAGAAAAAGCTTTGGGTAGTCAGGCTTTATTTGTCAGAACTGAAGAGTTTTTTAAGCCGGAGGAAGAGATTCTGAGTTTAACACAGAGAGATGTCACAGATGACGAAGTTTTCGGAGTAATAACTCATCTGAAGATGAAGGATTTCCTTGATGAAAAGAAAGTGGAGGCCGTAAAGGAAAAGCTGTCGGGTAAGTCGGAGAATATTATTGTCTGCGGCCCCGGAGCCTCTCTGTTTTTGGAAAATCCTGATGTGAGGGTTTATGCTGACATGGCACGATGGGAAATACAAAAAAGGATGAAGAATGGGTTGGTTAACGGTTTGGGTGTAGTCAATAATAGTGAGCCTTTTAATCATCAGTATAAAAGAGGATTTTTTGTAGATTGGAAAGTTTGCGATAGACATAAAAAAGAGTGGTTTTCTCATTGTGATTATTTGCTGGATACCAACAATTCGGATAGTCCTAAGTTGGTGGAGATGAGTGTGATTGGCAATGGTCTTAGAAGAGCTGCACGCCGTCCATTTAGTGTTGTGCCATTCTTTGACCCAGGTGTTTGGGGTGGTCATTGGATGGAACAAAAACTGGATCTGGAAAATAAAGAGGCTCCAAACCATGCCTGGTGTTTTAATTGTATTCCCGAAGAAAATAGTATTTTGTTTAAGATAGATGGCAAACTTATTGAACTTCCTTCTGTTGATTTGGTGTTTTTCGAGAGTGTTTCTCTTTTGGGCGATGCTGTTGAAGCCCGGTTTGGAAAGGAATTTCCGATAAGGTTTGACTTTTTGGATACGATGGGGGGAGGAAATCTTAGTTTGCAGGTTCATCCGGATACCACCTACATTCAGGAGAACTTTGGGATGCACTACACCCAGGATGAAAGCTATTATTTGCTGGATGCAGGAGATAGCGGGACTGTTTATTTAGGCCTCAAAGAGGATGCCGATGTTGATAAAATGTTTACAGGTTTGGTTAAAGCCCAGGAAGAGGGTGATCCTTTTGATGCTGAGGAGTATGTGAATACATATCCTGCCAAAAAACATGACCATTTTTTAATTCCTGCCGGAACCATTCATTGTTCCGGAAAAGATTCCATGGTGTTGGAGATTAGTTCAACTCCGTATATTTTCACCTTTAAAATGTGGGATTGGGGAAGACTGGGACTAGATGGAAAGCCCCGTCCTATTAATATTGGCCATGCACAAAATGTTGTAAATGCTGAACGAAGAAGCCGATTTGTCGAAAAAGAGCTGATTAACCGATTTGAAGTGGTTAAAGAAGGAGAGGGTTGGATGGAAGAAAAGACCGGTTTACATGAGCGTGAATTCATTGAGACCCGCCGACATTGGTTTTCAGAACCTGTGCTTCATGAAGCCAATGGTAGTGTTAACGTACTTATGTTGGTTGATGGAGAAGAAGCCGTAGTTGAAAGTCCGGAATCCCTTTTCGAACCATTTGTAGTTCATTATGCTGAAGCATTCATTGTTCCTGCATCGGTTAAATCTTATACCATTTCGCCATGTGGATCGAGTCAAGGGAAGAGGATTGCAACGATTAAAGCATATGTCCGAATTTAAAAAATATTTATGAAAGCAAATATAGCAATAGGTGTTGACATAGGCGGAAGTCATGTTAGTTGTGCCGCAGTTAATATAGGAAAAGGAGAGATTCTTCAGAATACCTTTTTCGAAAATGCAGTAGATAAACATGCATCATCTGAAATTATTATACAAACCTGGGGGCAGACAATTCTTAAAACCATAGAGATGGTGGGATGGGATAGGATAAATGGAATTGGATTTGCTATGCCCGGCCCGTTTGATTATGTAAACGGGATCTCTCTTTTTAGTGGGGAAACTCAAAAATACGAGAATACCTATGGCCTTAATGTAAAGGAGGCAATTAAAAATTTCATGAGAAGTCCCGGAAATATCAAAGTTCGATTTGTCAACGATGCCGCTGCTTTTGCCATTGGTGAGGCCTGGGTTGGAAAAGCATCTGAAGTGAAAAAATCTGTTTCAATCACCATTGGCACCGGTGTGGGTTCTGGTTTTATCGAAGATGGAGTCCCTGTTTTTAAAGGAGCAATGGTGCCAAAGGATGGTTTTATCTGGGATTTACCTTACCAGGAGTCTGTAGCAGATGATTATTTCTCAACACGGGGTATTGTGAAGGCTTATCAATCTTTAACAGGAATAAGAATTAATGGAGCAAAAGAAGTAGCCTTAGAAGCTGGAATTAATAACAACGAGGCCGTAAAAGTTTATCATGAATTTGGGGCAGGCTTAGCATCGCTGCTATCACCATGGTTAAAGGGATTTGGCGCAGAGATGTTGGTTCTGGGGGGTAATGTTTCTAAAGCATTTAAGTTTTTTGAACCGTCCATGAAATCTGTATTTGAAAAAGAGGGTACAGAAATTATCGTAAAGGAATCTGAGCTTAAAGACAAGGGACAAATTTTGGGAAGTTCCCGACTTATGGATGATTCTTACTGGGATAAACTGGGAAGGCAGATTTAATTTTATAAAGTGAAAGATGTTTGCCTTCTTATTTTTAACAATGTATTCTGTGAATGAGAATGCTTATATTTTTATCTTAATAATATTTCTCTATCCGTTTTCGTGCAGCTAAAGAAAGCGAAATATGATGAAAGGATCGCGATTTATAGAAAGTCAATAACAGGAGAAGTTCCTATAAAAAATACAGCTAATCTTTCAGATTAACGTTAGAGTAGTAAATAAGAGGCCTTGATGTCTGATAGTAATTTTTTAGTGATGTAGATTCTTCTTTTCCACTTGTCATATTTGAAGAGGTATCCCTGATTAATTTTTGGATGAAGATGTTAGGCTATTGTTAAGATAGGATAAGATCATTTTATTACGATTGGTATTAGTTATGTCAACCATTATTAAATCCCGCAATAAAGGGATGGTGAAAGCAAGGTTGATAATTTTTTTACTTCATTAACCCAAAACTAATCCGGGTTTTAACCTAAGTATTTTAATATTTGACATTAAGGTTTTGTTGTATTTTTCAAAATGCTGCAATCCGATTTTTTATGTTGCAATTGTTTGAAAAAGGTATGATTTCCTCCTGATCGTTGGTATGGCTGAGTTGTTATTAATCATGTAAAAAATATTTATAGTATGCTGAAAAAATCTTTATTTCTGTTTTCTGTAATGTGTTTATTTGGGATGAATTCATATGCCCAGTGGAAACCTGCAGGGGAAAAAATTAAAACATCCTGGGCAGAGGACATTGACCCGGACAATGTACTACCTGAATATCCACGTCCGATTATGGAACGTACTGAGTGGAAAAATCTCAATGGTTTGTGGGAATATGCCATTTCAGCCCGGAAAAATACAGAGCCTTCTGATTATGATGGAGATATTCTGGTGCCTTTTGCTGTTGAATCCAGCCTGAGTGGTGTCCAAAAGCGGGTTGGTGAGGAAAATGTTATTTGGTATAAGCGCACATTTGACGTTCCTGCATCCTGGAAAAAAGAGAAGTTATTAATTCACTTTGGGGCGGTTGATTGGAAAACTGAGGTTTGGTTGAATGATGTAAAAGTTGGAAGTCATGAAGGGGGATTTACACCATTTTTCTTTGATATTGCACCATTTCTGAGTAAGCAGAAAAATCAGGAATTAAAGGTGAAAGTCTGGGATCCATCTGACCGTGGACCTCAGCCAAGGGGGAAACAGGTGAATAATCCTGAGGGAATCTGGTACACCCCTGTTAGTGGTATTTGGCAAACAGTCTGGCTTGAACCGGTATCTCATAAATACATTGCCGATTTACGTACTACTCCTGACATTGATAAGGATAAGGTTTTTGTTGATGCTGAGATTTTTGGAGAAGGTTACGGAGATGTTGTGCAGGTAAAAGTGATGGATGGAGGTAAGGTTGTGGCAGAAAGTGCAGCTTCATCAAATCAAACCCTGGAGGTTGACATTCAGTCTCCGAAGCTATGGACTCCGGATAATCCGTTTCTATATGAAATGGAGATTTCCCTGGTTCGTAACGGTAAAGTAATTGATAAGGTGGACAGTTATTTTGCCATGCGAAAAGTTTCAATGGGGCGTGATGAAAATGGAATTGTCAGATTTAAATTAAATAACGAAAATATTTTTCATTTTGGCACACTAGACCAGGGGTGGTGGCCGGACGGGTTATATACAGCCCCTTCGGATGAAGCTTTAAAATACGACATTGAAAAGACCAAAGATCTTGGATTTAATATGATTCGCAAACACGTGAAAGTGGAACCTGCACGTTGGTACACACACTGCGATGAAATGGGAATATTGGTATGGCAGGATATGCCCAACGGGGATAGAGAACCACATTGGCAGATGGATCAATATTTCGATGGACAGGAATTGCAGCGGACGTCCCACTCAGAAGAGATCTTCAGGCAGGAGTGGAAAGATGTGATGGATTATCTCTATTCTTATCCGAGTGTGGTAGTATGGGTGCCATTTAATGAGAGATGGGGGCAGTTTAAAACGGAGGAAATTGCAGAATGGACGAAAGAATATGACCCTTCTCGCCTGGTAAACCCCGCCAGTGGGGGGAATCACTATCCAGTTGGGGATATTTTGGATCTACACAACTATCCGCAACCCAGACTATACTTTTATGATGCAATGCGGGCCACCGTGCTTGGAGAATATGGAGGGATAGGGCTTGCCTTGGAAGAACACCTGTGGGTTCCCGAGCGCAATTGGGGGTATGTACAGTTTAAATCATCGGAGGAGGTTACCAATGAGTACGTCAGGTTTGCAAAGATGCTGAAAGAACTGGTGAAGGGCGGTTTCTCCGGAGCTGTTTATACCCAGATAACAGATGTGGAGATGGAAGTAAACGGGCTGATGACGTATGACCGGAAAGTGATTAAAGTGGATGAAGAGAAAGTTAGAGCAATTAATCAGGAAGTTATTGAGGTGGTTGAATAGCTTTTTTCAAATGTTGACAAAGGTTTTATATATTTATTATCCACGGGAGCAAAGTTTGCTTTCCGTGGATTTTATTTAAACAGTTTTAAGATGAAATTTAAATCTTACCAGTCTTTTATTCTTGGAAGTGTACTTCTTTCCGGTTGTTTGCCTTTACAAGAAAAAAATGATGAGAGACCCAATATTATGGTAATAATGTTAGATGATATGGGGTATTCTGATTTAGGCTGCTATGGGGGTGAAATTCAGACTCCTAATATTGATGCCCTTGCCACTGGTGGAGTTCGGTTTACTCAGATGCATAACACGGCCCGCTGTTGTCCTTCACGTGCATCTTTATTAACAGGTCATTATCCTCATAAAGCAGGTATTGATGGTATGGGCGTTAACTTAAGTATGAATACTGCTACCATTGCAGAGGTGTTGAAAGAGAATGGTTATCATACCGGGATGACAGGGAAGTGGCATCTTTCGGAGACCAAGCCTGTAAATGATCCGGATGAACAATTGAGGTGGATGGCACATCAGGTTAATTATGGGCCGTTTTCGCCCTTGGAGAATTATCCCTGTAACCGAGGGTTTGATGAGCATTGGGGCGTAATTTGGGGGGTAGTTAATTTTTTTGATCCTTTTAGTCTCGTACATAATGAAGAGCCAATTAAGGAAGTTCCTGACGATTTTTATATGACAGATTTTGTTACAGAAAAATCTGTAAATCTTATTGATACTTACAGCAAGGATGATAAGCCGTTTTTTTTGTATGTGGCGCATACCGCCCCTCACTGGCCATTACATGCACTGCCGGAAGATATAGCGAAATACAAAGATACCTACAATGAAGGGTGGGAGGTTTTACGTAAGCAACGATATGCAAGAATGGTTGAAATGGGGCTTATAGATAAAAAAAACTATCCATTACCTGCTAACTCATCCCGGAAGAGTTGGGATGATTGTGAGAGGAAAGATTATGAGGCTGCATGTATGGCCGTGCATGCAGCAATGATTGACCGGGTAGATCAGGGAGTGGGGGAGATTGTAAAAAAACTCCAGGAAACAGGTCAATACGAAAACACCATAATCATGGTGCTTTCTGATAATGGTGCTTCTTATGAAAGAGGTTATCCGCCCGGATTTGATCGGCCCGGTTTTACGCGGGATTCGACCCTGATTGAATACAATTCCGACAACCCCGGAGCCGAAACTACCTGGAACTATATTGGCGACGCCTGGGCAAGTGCCTCCAATACTCCTTTTAGGTTCTGGAAGATGGAATCTTATGAAGGAGGAACAGCAACCCCTTTTATTGTTCATTGGCCAAACGGATTAAAAGACCGGGAAAACAGTATCAACAGGAGTCTTGCGCATATAATGGATCTAATGCCTACGTTAATGGAGGTGTCAGGTGCTGAATTTCCTGAAGAAATAAATGGAGTAAAGCCGAATCCTCTGGAGGGGAAAAGCATGATGCCATTATTTAAGGGGGAGTCTACTTCTATTCACGATACATTGTATTGGGAACATCAGGGAGGAAAAGCCATTCGGACAAATGAATGGAAAATGTCTGCACTGCCGGGCAAAGAGTGGGAACTGTTCTGGATAAATAAAGATTTCACAGAAACAAAGAATCTTGCTGATCAATATCCCGAACAGGTAGAGGAGTTAAATATTGTATGGAATAAATGGGCTGTTAAGCTTGGGATTAATCATCCACAAAAATAGTCGGGTGATTTAATCTGGTTCAAGAATGAAACCGGAGAGGTTTGAATTGTAAATCAGAAATTAATTATTGAAACATCTTTCACATGAAAACAACTTTAAAAGTTTTGATCCCGGTTTGGGTTTTCTTTTTGATGGCAGGTTCTAATGTTGTCGCACAAACAACAAAATCATCAACTTTAGAGCCTGTTGATTATGTAAATCCTTTGATGGGAACAGATTCTAAATTCAGTCTGTCAAATGGTAACACCTATCCTGCTATTGCGTTACCCTGGGGAATGAATTTTTGGACTCCTCAAACTGCTAAGATGGGAGATGGCTGGCAATATGCATACAGTGCTGATAAAATCAGAGGCTTTAAGCAAACTCATCAGCCCAGTCCCTGGATGAACGATTATGGCAATTTTTCTTTGATGCCTGTTACCGGGGAACTCAAATTTACAGAAGAAGACCGTGCCAGTTGGTTTTCTCATAAAGCAGAAACGGTTCAGCCGCATTATTATAGTGTTTATCTCGCGGAATATGATGTGACTGCAGAATTTACCACTACAGAGAGAGCCGCACGTTTTCGTTTTACTTTTCCGGAGAATGACAAATCCTATATTGTAATTGATGCCTTTGACCAGGGATCTTACGTGAAGATTATTCCGGAGGAAAATAAAGTAGTTGGGTATTCAACCCGTAATAGTGGCGGAGTTCCTGAAAATTTTCGCAACTATTTTGTCATAGAGTTTGACAAGCCCATCGAATATACCGCCGTTTGGGAAAAGGATCGGTTGGATGAAAATAAAACTGAGCTTTCCGGAGAGCATGCCGGAGCTGTCATCGGGTTTTCTACCCAAAAGGGTGAAATAGTTGATGCAAGAGTGGCTTCTTCGTTTATTAGTCGTGAACAGGCAGAACGAAATCTTGAGGAAATTGGAAATAGTGATTTTGAATCAATCAAAACACAGGGGCGTGATATATGGAATAAGGAGTTGGGGCGTATGATTGTGGACGGAGGTTCAATGGATGAAACCCGTACTTTCTATTCAACACTTTACCGTACTCTTCTTTTTCCCCGAAAGTTTTATGAGTATGATGCCAATGGTGAAGTTGTTCATTATAGTCCGTATAATGGCAAGGTGCTTCCCGGATATATGTTTACCGACAACGGATTTTGGGATACTTTCCGGGCTGTATTTCCCTTTTTCAATCTAATGTATCCATCTCTTAATGAGAAAATCCAGGCAGGGTTGGTAAATGCATATAAGGAGAGTGGTTTTCTTCCTGAATGGGCAAGTCCCGGTCACCGGTCGGTAATGATTGGCAATAATTCTGCTACCCTTGTTGCTGATGCGTATTTGAAAGGCGCGCGTGGATACGATATTGAGACTTTATATGAAGCTTTGGTGCATGGCACAGAGAATGTTCATCCGGAAGTAGAAGCTACCGGCCGTTTAGGGCATCAATATTATAATGAATTGGGATATGTCCCATATGACGTGGGTATCAACGAAAATGCTGCCCGGACATTGGAGTATGCTTTCGCAGATTGGACAATTTGGAAGCTGGCTAAGGAACTGAATCGTCCTAATAAAGAGATAAAGCGCTTTAGAGAACGCAGCCAGAATTATCGCCATTTGTTCGACCCTGAAACCAATTTGATGCGTGGGAAAAACAAGGATGGTTCTTTTCAGAAACCTTTCAATCCACTGAAATGGGGTGATGCTTTTACAGAGGGGAACAGCTGGCATTATAGCTGGTCTGTTTTTCATGATGTGCAGGGGTTGATAGATTTAATGGGTGGAAAAACTTCTTTTGTTCAAATGTTGGATTCAGTATTTGTTCAGCCTCCTGATTTTGACGATAGTTATTATGGTTTTCCAATTCATGAGATTCGTGAAATGCAGATCATGAACATGGGGCAGTATGCGCATGGGAACCAGCCAATTCAGCATATGATTTATCTTTACAATTACGCAGGACAACCATGGAAAGCTCAGTACTGGATTCGTGAAGTTTTGAACCGGATGTACACCCCAAATCCTGATGGGTATTGTGGAGATGAAGATAACGGGCAGACCTCAGCCTGGTATGTATTTAGTTCTATGGGATTTTACCCCGTAACGCCCGGTAGTGATCAATATGTGCTTGGCGCACCTTTGTTCCCAAAAATGACAATAGAATTGGAGAACGGAAATAAGATCACTGTTGATGCTCCTGAAAATAGTGATGATAACCGCTATATCAAAGGAATGTTTTTCAATGGCAAACCTTGGGATAAAAACTTTGTAAACTTTCATGATTTGATGGATGGAGCGCATCTTGAGTTTATTATGGATGATAGACCCAATGAGTCGCGTGGTGCTGATCCGGAGGCTTATCCATATTCATTTTCGCGTGACGAATAAACAAGAAATACTGACAATATGAAGAAGATATTATTTTTCCCTTTGATTTTTTTATTGCTTTCCGGATGTTTTGGAAAAGGTAAAAAAGAAGCCGGTAAAACGGTTGATGTGCATTCCGGGAATCCGGTCTTTGAGGGTTGGTATGCCGACCCTGAAGCTATTATATATGAAGATCAGTACTGGATTTTCCCAACCTATTCAGATGCGTATGATAAACAAGTCTTTTTTGATTGTTTTTCATCACCTGATCTTGTTAACTGGACACGTCATGAGCGGATTATCGATACAGCAGAAGTGGTTTGGGCTGATAGTGCTATGTGGGCGCCCGGGGTTATACAAAAAGATGAAAAGTATTATCTTTTCTTTGCCGCCAATGATGTTCATGAAGGTGAGGTGGGTGGTATCGGAGTTGCTGCGAGTGAGCAACCTCAGGGGCCGTATCATGATTTGCCTGGAGAACCATTGATTAATGATATTGTTAATGGCGCTCAGCCAATCGATCAATTTGTTTTTAAAGAAAATGATAGTACCTACTATATGTATTATGGTGGGTGGGGACACTGCAATGTGGTAAAGTTAAATGACGATTTTACCGGACTGGAGCCTCTTCCAGGTGGTGAGATGTATAAGGAAGTTACGCCGGATGGTTATGTAGAGGGTCCCTGCATGTTTAAAAAGGACGGTAAATACTATTTTATGTGGTCTGAAGGAGGATGGGGAGGTCCTCATTATAAGGTTGCATATGCTATTTCAGATAGTCCACTCGGACCGTTTGAGCGCATTGGAGTTGTGTTGGAACAGGATCCGGAAGTGGCCACCGGCGCAGGGCATCATTCTATATTGCATAAGCAGAATAGTGATGAATGGTACATTGTTTATCACCGGAGACCCTTGTCGGAAACTCATCACAATCATCGTGTCACATGTGTTGACCGCATGTATTTTGATGAGGAAGGTTATATTAAGCCTGTTGAAATTACGTTTGAGGGAGTGAAGTCAAACCTGTTGAATCAGTGATTATGATTTAAATATAATGGGAGGTTTTCTTAAGCTTTTTAAAGTGTTAGGGTAGTCGCTTCCCATTATTTTTTTATATTCAATGGGGGAATGTAAATTTAACTCTGTCCAGTAGAATTTTTGTAACTCAAAATAACTCATATTTTTTCTTTCATCTAATTCTTAAAAGCTTATTTGGGTAGTTTTCAGGTTCTGTCAAGGGCGGCTGAGGTTACGAAGCCGTTTATATACCCTTGACAGGTTCTGAATACGACCTATCTTTGCGTTTAAGGTTTTGGATGTCATAACTTAATGTTTAGACGGCCTTCAAATTGAATACACAATTGCTGTAGTGTTAAAGCCCAGTTTTGAAGGGGTCTAGTCCACTTTTTTGCAATATTTTCAGTGGTCAAATAAATTAACTTCAGAAGTGCCATATCGCTGGTGAATGCTCCTTTTGTTTTAGTTACTTTCCTTATTTGGCGATGGAATCCCTCAACAGCATTAGTGGTGTATATCAGCTTTTTGATGGGTTCATCATATTTAAAATAGTTGGAAAGTTCTTCCCAGTTCTCATTCCAGGTACGTATTACAATAGGGTACTTTTTGCCCCATTGTTCTTCCAAGTTTTTCAGTTCTGTTTCTGCTTCAGACTTGTTGACAGCACGATATACTTTTTTCAAGTCCTTCATAAAGGATTTTTTGTCCTTTGACGCTACATATTTCAATGAATGATACATTTCTGTATCTCCGTGTCAGGAAAAACACTCAAAATTGCTTCGGAAAAACCATTTAAATTATCGGTACAGGCAATTAGTATATCCTTTACACCACGACTTTCCAAATCAGTTAATACAGATAACCAAAACTTTGCACCTTCACTTTCGGATATATACGCCAATCAGGTACTTTTTGCCCTCTTTATTGATGGCTAAGATGTTATACACTGCCCGGCTAACAACCCGGCCTTCATCTTTTACCTTGTAGTGCATTGCATCCAACCAGACGATAGGATAAACATCTTCTAAGGGGCGATTTTGCCACGCTTCCACCTGCGGAATTATCCTATCGGTTATTTCACTCAGAGTCGTTGGTGATACTTCCGTATCGTACATTTCGGCAACATGGGAGGATATATCCCTCAAAATCATCTTTTTTCCATAAAGCCCTATAATTTTTGGAGCCAAACTATCAGCAAGAACGCGTTGCCGTTTTTTGATAATCTCTGGTTAGAAACTGCTATGCCGATTTTGTGGGGTTTCTATAGAAATAGTGCCAGAACTGGTCTTTAGATTTTTGCTGCCTTTACCATTGCGCTTGTTACTGAAAAAACGCTCTTCTTCTGACAAATGATCTTCCATCTCGGCAGAAAGATCGCTTTCCAAGAATTCCTTTATAATGGGGGCAAAAACGCCACCTTCGCCTGTAAGTGATTTGCCACTACGCAATTGATCTAAAGCTAAGTCACGCATGGCTCAATACTCAGGGGTTTCTTTCTTCTTGTCTGTCATAAACTGCAATATTAACATTTATTGGTTTATGGACAGAGTTTACTTTACACTCTCTTTTTCTCTTCTTAATTATTTAAAGTATTCACAAGTTTAAATTAAGGTGTCACCTGTCGGTTTTAAGTACGTATCAGCGCCAAAATTGTATGTTATTATGCCACCTATATGTGGTGTTACCTTTTTGTCATTTTCAGCAACCACATATTATTTCTTCTTCATTAATGTTGTGTAAACATCAAACAAAACTTGAAATTAATGTTTCAACGCAAACGCAATACGGAAAGTTGAGGTCTCTCTCAACCTAAAGCGGTTTTGGATTGACATGAAATAACATGAAACAATGATTTGGGTTGGATGAATACCTGAGGAAAGAAAGGTCGCTCAGGATCGCTTTACCGGTGTCATTCTCTTTTGCCCAATAAATAGTTCTATTTGCTAACCAAAAACCAAGTATTATGACTCTTTTCAATTCCAGCTAATACAAATTGTCCTGAGCATTAAATCAAAAAGAAAAGGGGTCTGGAAGCGGCTACCTCCATTCCCCTGTAAGTTTTACATTTAATTGTTATAAAGCTATGAAAAATAATCCTAAGTTAAGGATATGGGATTGCTTTGCCTTTTCTAAATGGATGGGAATAAGGCGTATCTCATTATTATTATTGATTTTCTTATCAGCACAGCTATCTGCTGAGGGTGTTAAAGGAAATGAAAACCTTAAAGAAGAAAAACCCAGTGTCTTTCAGCCTTCAAACCAGAAAGTCTCAAATCTCTTATTTCAACAAGATGAGAAAACAATACGGGGAAGGGTCACTGACGCAGATAGTGAGCCCATCCCAGGGGTTACGGTATCTGAGCCTGGATCAACTAATGGAACCATTACCGATGTGGATGGAGAATTTTCCCTTACAATTGGTGGTGATGTGGAAAGTCTGATGTTCACTTTTGTGGGAATGCAAAGTCAGGAAGTTATTCTTGACGGAAAAGAATTCCTTCAGGTCACCATGCAGGAAGACATTATAGGTTTGGAAGAGGTGGTAGTAGTGGGTTATGGTACCTTGGAAAGAAAGGAAGTTACCTCTGCTGTAGAAACCGTGACTTCCAAAGATTTTAACTCAGTGGGTTCAAGCGATCCTATGGAGTTGATTCAGGGAAAAGTAGCAGGGCTTAACATTACCCGAACAGAGGGCTCCAATCCTAATTCCAGTGCATCCATCCAGCTGCGTGGTGTTACTTCATTGACCGGATCCATCAGTCCATTGATAGTAATTGACGGAATTCCGGGGGGTAGTTTGGATATGGTTCAACCGGACGATATTGAGTCTTTTAACGTTTTGAAAGACGGATCCGGAGCTGCTATTTATGGTAGTCGAGCCAATGCCGGGGTTATTTTAATAACCACTAAAAAAGGTAAAGTTGGAGCACCTCAGTTTAATTACTCGACTTATTTTAACCGGGAATTTGTAGACAAAAAACCAGAATACTTATCAACTTCAGAGTTTCGGAATCTTATCGATCAAGGCTTGGTTAACAGTGATCAGGATTTTGGGGCTTCAACAGATCTGTACGATGAGCTGATTAACGAAAGTAATTTAAGTCAGTATCATAATTTCTCAGCATCAGGTGGTTCTAAAAAATCCAATTATAGGGCCTCTGTCTTCTACAGTGATGCCAACGGAATTGCAAAGAAAAATGGGAGAGAGGAGTTTGGTGGTCGCTTTAATTTTAATCAAAAGGGATTAAATGACCGGCTGACTTTTTCTATGAACGTTGCGACTAACTTCAATAAGGCTAATTTGCTTGGAGGCGGATCAGGTGATTTTGAACAGGCCATCCAGCGCAACCCCACTGCTCCAATTTATAACGAAGACGGAACATTTTTGGAAACCGAGGCATGGAACAATTACAACCCTTTGTCAAGGCTAGCAAACCGCATTTCCGAACGTAATCAGCAAACGTTTACCGGAGATGCCAAAGTTGAATTTGAGATATTTGACGGTTTTTCAGCATCTGCTTTTGGAGCATATGAACGTGATAATTACAACGATCGCTACTATCGTTCTACAGAAGACTGGGATCAAAGATCAGAATCAGAATACCAGGGAATGGCTTATGCATCCAAGTCAAATTACTTAAACTGGCTGGAGACTTTTGAGACAATGCTTAATTACAATAAGACTTTTAATCAGCTTCATTCTGTTACAGCTATCGCAGGTTATAGTTATCAATATGAAACAACTGAAACCTTTAATGTAAATAATAATGGGTTTACAACGGATGGTTTTAAAGACTGGAATTTAAGTGCAGGTAGTGCCATTAATAACACTCAGTTACCACGTCCGGGCATGGACAGTTTCAAAGAAGATAATACACTTATTGCCTTCTTTGGTCGAGTAAATTATGCATTCAGTGATAAATATTTTGGACAGGTTAGTCTTCGACATGAAGGTTCTTCGCGGTTTGGTGAAAACCATAAATGGGGGAATTTTCCTGCTGTATCTGCCGGTTGGACAATTAGTGAAGAAGAATTTATGAGTGGTGTGTCTGCCATTGATGAGTTGAAGCTTCGTGTGGGGTATGGAGTTACCGGGAATCAGGGCATCCCCAATTATCAATCTCTGGTAACACTTGGTACAGGTGGTGTTTATCCTCAGAATGGTGTTTATTACCAGACATATGGTGCCTCACGTAACCCCAATTCTAACCTTAAATGGGAAGAAAAGGCTGAATGGAACTTTGGTGTAGATTTCTCTCTGTTTAATCATGTAATTAGCGGTAGCCTTGATGTATATGACAGAGAAACCAAAAATCTTCTTTATAACTATAACGCCCAGCAACCACCTTATATACACAGCAGTATTTATACCAATGTTGGTAGTATTAAAAATTCAGGGGTTGAATTGCAACTTTCGGCGGTAGCTATGCGGAAAGATGATTTTAGCTGGGATATTGATTTGACAGCAAGCAATCAGAACAATAAGTTAACAGAATTGTCCAACGATGTATTTCAGGCCAACTGGTTAGAGTTTTACGGACTTCCCTCTCCTGGTAACTTAGGGTCCGCCATTCGTCTCGAAGAAGGTGGATCGGTTGGTAATTTTTACGGAAAACGCTTTGCCGGGTTTACTGAAGATGGAAAATGGATGTTCTATAAAGAAGATGGCTCAACCGGTACCGCAGCTGAAATGAATGAAAATGATCTGACCGTAATCGGGAACGGAGTTCCTAAGTATCAGGCTTCTTTAACAAATACTTTGCGATATAAGAATTTTGACCTCACCATCTTTTTTAGAGGTAAATTCGGATTTGATATCCTCAATACCAAGGAGATGTATTTTGGTAATAAAAAATGGTTGCCCAATAATTTGCTTAGAAGTGCTATAACGACTCACAAAGAGTTGGATGATGATCCGCAATATTCAGACTACTATATTGAAAAAGGTGATTTCGTAAAACTGGATAATCTCACTTTAGGGTATAATTTCAGCTTTAAGGAAGAATCGGGTTTTCGCAATCTGAGGTTGTATGTGACTGGGCGTAATATTTTTACACTTACCGGATATAGCGGTCTTGATCCTGAATTACAAGATACAGGCTTTGAAACTGGAATTGATGCACGTGGTTTTTATCCGCGTACGCAATCGTGGACTATTGGATTGAAATTAGGATTCTAAAATCACTGAATTATGAAAGGTATTTTAAAAAAATCCATCATTTTGGGAGCAGCATTTGGACTTTTGTTCGGAAACAGCTGTACCGATTTGGATGAAACGCTATATAGCGAGTTGAACAAAGGGAATTTTTACAATAATAAAGTTGAGGTTTTACAAGCCGCATTGAGGCCCTTCACGCATATGCAAGCGTGGTTCGCGCCTACCGGGCAAAATGGTTATTATTATCACGCCGAGCTATCTTCCGATCAGCTTGCCTGGCCCCAGAAAGGACGCCATGGTTATGATGGAGGAGATCATTTTAGGCAACATTATCATACATGGACCTCCAATGAAGGCCGGATGCGTGGTGCATGGAGTCTTATGTGGAGCGGAGTTGGCTATGTAAATGCCGCCATGGAAGATTTGGAAGGCGTAAATAATAAAGCTCTGGGTATCTCCGATGAGGAAATGGCTGCTATTCGAGCTGAATTGAGAGTTCTAAGAGCGTTTCATTATATGAAAATTATGGAATTATGGGGAAATGTGCCTATAATTACTAAAGTAGGAGAACCTCTAAATCCCCCCAACCATCCAAAAGCCGAAGTCTTTGACTTTATTAAAACTGAGTTAGAAACTTATGTTCCTCAATTGCTGCCTTACTCACCCGAATTGGTAGGCAGGGTTTCCCAAACTGCCGGATATGCCATGCTTTCAGAGCTTTATTTGAATGCTGAATATCATATCGGAACACCTATGTATGATAAGTGTATTGAATCTTGTGATAAGATTATCAGCGGCCAGGCCGGGGGATTATCCAATGGAGCCCCTGAGTTGGCAGATAACTTAAACGAGACATTTAGCAATACTAATCAAAATGCAAAAGAAGCATTGTTTCAGTTTGCTTTTAGCCGGGAAGGTGGATTTTCTTTTGGTTGGGGAGGCTTCCTTATGGGATATTCCAATATCAGTAAAGCATTGAATGTTGGATATTCAGGTTGGAATGCAATGGTTGTTATTCCCTCGGCTTTTGATGCTTTTGCAGAAAATGATATGCGGAAACAAGATTGGTTCTTGTTTGGGCCTCAATATGTTTATGGTACTGATGAACCACTTCTGGGAACTGAAGAGTATGCAGGAGAACCGTTTGTATATGTTAATTCAATCCGGAGGGAGAGTGAAGGAGACTTCACCAGTGAAGGAAGTATGGCAGAAGGTGAAGAAAGTAGTGGTGCCCGATTCCATAAGTATAAAACAGGTACACTGGATGATGAGAACTATTGGGAAAATCATTACATGATTTACCGCCTTACAGAAATTTACTACAACAAGGCAGAAGCGCTGATGAGAAAAAATGGCGGGGTGGCTACACAGGAAGCAGTTGATTTGATGAATGCTTGTAGAGAAAGAAATTTCTCAACTGAAGATTGGCCTTCAGCGATGTATACTACTTCGACATTGACTATGGATGAGTTGCTGGAAGAGCGTGGCCGGGAGTTCATCTTTGAAGGAAAACGAAGAACAGACCTTATTCGCTTTGGAGAGTTTATCAATGGATCCTGGTGGGACCACGAACCAACCAATGATGCTAACAAGGAGATTTATCCTATACCGCATACCCAATTAGCTGCTAACCCCAACCTGGTTCAAAATCCGGGTTATACAGACTAGCGTTGGTTGAGGTAAAGTTTCGATGTATATATTCGGGGCTTTCCCAATTAGTTTAATAAGTTGTTTGCCGCATCGGGTTTCCATGCTACAATTCACGATTCATTTTTGAGATTTGAGTGTTTTGAAAGTCTGAAACTTTGCCTTCTCAAATTTTCGTGCTTCTGATTTTTAGCATGGCCCGTGCGGTTTTTTATTTCACTGTTAATCCCAATTAAATAAGAAATGTGTGATGTGTTTCATTAAGATGGAAAAAACACATTCAAGATAATATGTTAGTATCTAAAATTTTAAAAGATGAATTGTAAGATTTTTTTATTGGTTATTGGTGCGTTACTTCCTGCCTTACTCAAGGCGCAACCGGAAGGTCGTCGGGAGAGTTATGATATTTCAAAAGAGAAGGTGCTTTATACTATTGGATACAGTCACCTCGATACTGAGTGGAATTGGGATTATCCAACAACGATTAATACCTGTATTAAAAATACCATGACAGAAAACTTCTATCTGTTTGAGAAGTATCCTGACTATGTCTTTAATTTTACCGGCTCGCGGCGTTACAGAATGATGAAGGAGTATTATCCTGATCTTTACGAAAAGGTAAAATACTATATCAATCAGGGGCGGTGGTACGTTTCAGGCTCATCGGTTGATGAAGGGGAAGTAAATGTGTCATCGTCAGAATCCCTTATTCGTCAGGTTCTTTATGGGAACAAGTATTTCAGAGATGAGTTTGGTGTTGAGAGTGCAGATTATATGCTACCCGATTGTTTTGGTTTTTTGGCAAATCTACCTACAATATGGAATCATTGCGGACTGCTTGGTTTTTCAACTCAAAAACTTACCTGGCATTCAGCTGTTGGGATTCCTTTTAATGTAGGTGTTTGGCTTGGTCCGGATGATAAAGGAATAGTAGCTGCATTAAATGCAACAAGCTATGTCGGAGGAGTTGTTCCCCGGCTTGATAAAGATGAGTACTGGAAAAAAAGAATAGACCAGGTTGAGGAAAACTATGGAATTTCATTTGATTACAAATATTATGGGGTAGGAGATGAAGGAGGTGCTCCCCGTGAAAATGATGTAAGAAATCTGGAAGCAAGCATTGGTAATGAAGATGGCGATTTCAAGGTTGTGACCACTTCATCAGATCAGATGTACAAAGATATTACTCCGGAAATCAGAAAGAAACTTCCTTCCTACAAAGGAGATTTGATGCTTATAGAACACAGTGCAGGTTCTTTAACATCACAGGCATATGTGAAAAAAATGAACCGCAAGAATGAGTTGTTGGCTAAAAGTGCCGAGCAGCTTGCATGTATTGCCGATATGACAGGAAGTATTTCCTATCCTTTTGATAAGTTAAATAATGCATGGGACCTGGTTTTGGGAAGTCAGTTTCATGACATTCTTCCGGGAACGTCTATTCCCAAGGCTTATGAATATGCATGGAATGACGAATTTATTGCTGCTAATGGCTTTAGCAATGTTCTGAAAAGTTCTGTGGGAGCCATTGCTGATATGATGGATACCCGGACAAAAGGGCGTTCAGTGGTTGTATATAATCCTGTATCTCATAACCGCCAAGGATTAGTGGAAGTTGAAATGGAATTTGATGCCATCCCGGAGGGAGTTCAGGTTTTTAACGAAAAGGGAGAAAAGGTTCCCACCCAGGTAGTGGGGCAGTCTGACAATAAACTTCAGTTGATATTCCTGGCTAATATGCCTTCGGTGGGGGTAACCGTTTACGATGTAAGGGAATTAAAAACTTCTTCAGAAGAAAAATCATCACTTTCTGTCACTGATTATTCTTTGGAGAATGAATACTATAAAGTTCAGTTAGATACCAATGGGGATATTCTGAGTGTTTTTGATAAAAAAGCAAAAAGAGAGTTATTGGAGAAACCTGCCCGTCTTGAGTTCCTGTATGAAGAACCGGACCAGTGGCCTGCCTGGAATATGGATTGGAATGACAGGAAAAATCCACCAGTAGGATATATGTCTGAAGCCCCTGAGTTGAAGGTATTAGAGGACGGTCCGGTTAGAGTGGCTGTTGAAATAAAAAGACAAGGTCGCAATTCCACTATCACCCAAATAGTCAGCTTATCTGCCGGAGAAGCAGGTAAAGTAGTTGAAGTCTCAAACCTGGTGGATTGGCAGGCCCGCGGGGTAAGCCTGAAAGCTTCGTTCCCGTTGTCTGTGAAAAATAAAGTGGCTACGTACAATCTAGGCGTAGGGACCATTCAAAGAGCTAATAATGATAGTAAGAAGTTTGAAGTACCTTCCAAACAATGGCTCGATCTAACTGATGAAAATGGCGAGTATGGAGTGTCAATTTTAGAAGATTGTAAGTACGGTTCGGACAAGCCTTCGGATAACACTTTACGACTAACATTGCTTTATACTCCCGAAACTCATTCCTGGTACCCTTTGCAAAATTCACAGGATTGGGGAATTCATGAATTTAAGTATGGCATATACGGTCATAAAGGAGACTGGAGAAACGGTCAGACCGATTGGCAGGGAAAATACTTCAATGAACCTCTTTGGGCATTTGAAGTCCCAAAACACAAGGGAACATTAGGAAAGAACTTCTCATTTGTATCAGTAAATAAAGATGAGGTTGGAATAATGGCTCTCAAAAAGATGGAAGAAGCCAATGACTATTATTTAGTAAGGGTTAATGAACTGACCGGAGCCGACGTGACGGGAGCTGAAATTTCTTTTCCCTGGATTGTAGCAGATGCTTATGAAGTAAACGGGCAGGAGAAAAGAATTGGGAAAGCTGATTTTAGAGGTGAAAAATTGTCATTTGATCTGTCTCACAATACCATCCGGAGTTTTGCTGTGAAATTATCCTCCCCGGTGAGTGCGACAAAAGAGACTCAGGAATTTGTGAAATTGCCGTTCAATCATGATGTTATTAGTTTTGATGTTAACAGGCATGATGGCAATTTTGCCTGGAGAAGAAGTCTGCCTGCTGAATTGATTCCTGACTTTGTAGAGAGTGATGGAGTAAGATTTGAGATGGGGAACAAGCAGGACCGGAAAAACAATGCCGTGATTTGTAAAGGTCAGGAAGTTAATTTGCCTGAGGGAAAATATAAAACGCTGTATTTATTGGCTGCTGCTAATCGCGATACCGAAACTGAATTTATTGTAGATGGAGACAGACAGCCACTTAAAATTCAGGGATGGACCGGATATGTTGGCCAGTTTTACAATAGGGAGTTTGCCAAAGATGGCGTAACAGTTACCGGCATTGAGAATGCTTATTCTAAAAAAGACAACATTGCATGGTTTGCATCTCATCGACATAAAAGCTATCCATCAGGAAATGAGGCTTATCAATATTGCTATTTGTATAAATATGAGATTAGAATTCCTGAGGGGGCAAAAACAGTAAAATTACCCGATGATGAAAATGTAAAAGTACTTGCAATGACAGTAGGTGATAAGAACAGTCAGGTAAAACCTTTACAGAAATTTGTGGAGGATTTTGATTATGATTTGAGCCTGGATATCAGAAAGAAATAATGTTTTTATTAGGATGAAGTTAGAACAGGTTGAAAATGAGATTATATTCTGGCTTTGAATAATAAATAAAGTTAATCCGGACGTTTTGTTGGGTGTATCTGCCCAGGTAAAGCGTCCGGATATTTAGTTATCTGGTTGATGTTAGTTTGTATAGCTAATTATTGCTTTTACCGGAAAATGGTCAGATGGAGTTCTGGCATTATATTTCCTTAAAGAAACCTCTTTTGGAAAATTTCCTGACTTGGTCTGTTTTGTTTCAGGTATTTCAGTCCGGTAGGTATCTGTAAGAATACCATATCGATCCACAATTAAAGATGGACTTACGAAAATATGATCAATCCGGCTGTCGGTTTTCATGTTTGGTTTAAAGTCGTTAAAAGTCCCGTTAGTAGCATACCTCACTTCTGCTTTATTATATGAATCATTCAGAATGCCTGAATTGACAATAACCTCATAATTTTTACTCTTTTGATCCACATTGAAATCGCCGGTCAGGATTACGGGTTTATTTTTACACATTTCTTTTATTTTTTGAACAACAAGCTTTGCGCTGTTTTCGCGTGCCTTAGTTCCAATGTGATCCATGTGTAAGTTAAAGCACCAAAATTCAAAGCCGGTATTCTGGACTTTTAGTTTTACCCACGTGCAGATGCGAGGGAGTGCAGCATCCCACCCTTTGTTGGGACGATCTGTGATTTCTGATAGCCAGAAATGCCCGGAATCCAAGAGTGTAAACAATGCCTTTTTAAAAAAAATTGGAGCGTATTCTCCTTTTGTTTTTCCGTCATCACGACCAACACCGACATAATCATAATCTTTTAACTTCTGGTTTAGGTCGTTTAACTGGTTGTACAATACTTCCTGGGCCCCTATAACATCGAAGTCATTAAATTCAATAATATCACAAATAATGGGACATCGCTGGTGCCATCCATTGCCATCCATTGAATCACGGGAGTTTTCGTACCTGACGTTGAAGGAACAAACTGATAATTGATGCTCTTTTGGATTCTTGCATTGACTCAGAATAAGAATCAATAGAAAAGGAACTACATATTTCATGATGTTTTTATTTGATTAAAAATAAGCGACTAAGGTTAAAACAAAAATAACCAGACCACCCCTGAAGGCAGCCTGGTCTTTATAAACCCATCTATGAGACTGAATTCAGATGTTCAAAAAAGGATTAAGGTAAATCATTTGAAAAGGAGTAAGGAAAAGCATCTTCGCTGGTTCCTCGTTGCTTATTAGGAGAGTCTGACATCTCAAACTCAATTTTGCTTCCTTTCATTAATTCGCGGTGAATTAGGTAGTTTTTCTTGTGCTTTTTATTGTTCACTTTCAATGATGATACATATCTGGAGGTGGCATCATTGTTTTTAGCTTTAATAGTTATGGTTTCTCCATTTTCCAGACTTATGGTTACTGAATCAAAAAGGGGTGATCCCAATACATATTGCTCCGAAGCCGGACAAACAGGGTAGAAGCCTAATGCAGAGCAAACAAACCAGGCTGAAGTCTGACCATTGTCTTCGTCACCGCAATAGCCATCTGGTGTAGCTGAATACAGTTTGTCCATTATCTCTCTGGCCCAGTATTGTGCTTTCCAGGGCTGGCCGGCATAGTTGTACAGATAAACCATATGTTGAATGGGTTGATTTCCATGTGCATATTGGCCCATGTTCATAACCTGCATTTCTCTCATTTCATGTATTATGCCTCTGCTGTCTATGCCTTCTGATCCCGGAACAAGAAAAACTGAATCCAGCATATTGTTAAAAGCATCGTATCCTCCCATTAGGCTGATAAGTCCCTGAGGGTCATGAAATACCGACCATGAATAATGCCAGCTGTTTCCCTCTGTAAAGTCACGACTCCAGTCGGTTGGATCAAAGTGTTCAGAGAAAGAACCATCTTTTGCCCGTCCGCTCATCAATTGATTTTTCGGGTTGAAGAGGTTCTTGTAGTTCATGGCACGCTGAGCATAGATTTTAATCTCCTCTTCGGGGCGGTCCAGAGCTTTCCCAAGTTGATAGATAGTCCAGTCATCGTAAGCATATTCCAGAGTTCGGGCTACGTTTTGATTGACACCCGCGTCATTGGGAATGTATCCGTACTTATTGTAAAGTTGGTAGCCTGTTCTTCCTGAAGCTCCCACATGAGGATGAACGTTGTTGGCACCATGCTTCACAGCCTCCCAGAGAGTTTCTATATCATAGCCCCGCAAACCTTTTATATAAGCATCTGCCACTACCGAGGCTGAATTGTTGCCTACCATTATGTTTCTGTGCCCGGGACTTGCCCATTCAGGTAAAAATCCACTCTCTTTGTAGGCGTTGACAAGCCCTTCCTGCATTTTTTCATTTTCTGAAGGATAGAGCAGGTTTAGCAAGGGGAATAAACAACGGAACGTATCCCAAAACCCGGTATCTGTGAACATGTAGCCCGGAAGAACTTTGCCGTTATAGGGACTGTAATGAATCAAATTACCGTTTGCATCGATCTCTGAAAGGTTTCTGGGGAACAAAACTGAGCGATACAAACAGGAATAAAAGGTTCTTAAATTATCGGTGTTTTCGTCCTCAATAGTTATTCGGCCAAGCACTTCATTCCATCTCTCTTCACCCTTTCTGACGATGGTGCCGAAGTTATCACTGCCCAGTTCTTTTAAATTGATCATAGCCTGTTCGTGGCTTATAAATGAAGATGCAACACGGGCGTGGACCACTTCTCCTTTTTGGGTAGAAAAACCAATGATTCCTCCCGAATGATTTTCCCTAATTTCAGTTTCACCTTTACGGATGTCATAATCACTTGCTGTAGCATAGTATTCGAATGGTTTGTCGAAGACTACCACGAAATAGTTTTTGAAATTTCGAGGAACACCGCCACTGTTTCTGGTGGTGTATCCAATGATTTTATTCTCCTCAGGAATTATTTTAATGTACGATCCACGATCAAAGGCATCTACAATGACGTAAGAATCGTCACTTTCAGGGAACGTAAACCGGAACATGGCTGCCCGCTCTGTTGGTGTTATTTCGGTTGTTATGTCATGATCCCCAAGATGCACTTTATAGTAATGAGGCTTGGCTACTTCTGCTTTATGGGAAAACCAGCTTGCCCTCTTGTCTTCATCAAAAGTGAGTCTCCCGGTAAGTGGCATGATAGAAAACTGTCCGTAATCATTCATCCAGGGACTGGGTTGGTGAGTTTGTTTAAAGCCCTTGATTTTGTCTGCTGTATAGGTATATACCCAGCCACTACCCATTCTTCCTGTTTGTGGTACCCAGAAATTCATTCCCCAGGGACGAGCGATGGCAGGATAAGTGTTCCCGGTCGAAAGCTCATATTTGGACGAGGTCCCTACGGTGGTACTGACATAATCTACCGGGGTATTTTCCTGTGCTTCTATCAGGTTTATTGATAGAAATATACAAATGAGAAATAGCGTTGTTTTTTTCAAAATTGACATAGTGTTTTGTTTTTTAGAACTCTCTTATTCAGTTGATTTATAGTCTAAAGTTCTTCCTTTTTTTGAAATGGATGGAGGTACGGAATTATCTGAAGTACCCCATTCTTTGTTGGGTGTTGGACCCAGAAAATATTTGATTTCTGCTCCATCTTTCAGATCGTTGTAGGTGAAGTAACTTTTGTTGTGGAGCTGACCATTCAAAAGAACTTTTTGAATGTAACAGTTGGTATCAGAGTAACTGTCGGTGGTAACATTTATCTTTTTCCCATTGGCCAATTCCATTTCAACAGCTGCAAGACCAGGAGTCCCAATTGGGTAAATATTAGACGAGGGACAAATAGGGTAGAACCCCATTGAGTTAAATATATACCAGGCCGACATTTGACCACAATCATCATTCCCACTCAAAGATCCGGGCTTGTCGCCATAGAAGGTGTTCATAATGTACCGGATTTTATCCTGGGCTTTCCAGGGATGTTTGGCATAATTATACAGATAGAGAATCTGATGACAGGGTTCATTTCCATGCCAGTAAGCTCCCATTCTTCCATGAATATCATGAGCTCCCGGTATATTTTCCGGTAATTCCATGGTAAACATAGAGTCGAGTCTGGAAACCCAGATATCTTCTCCGCCCATTTCGTTAATATATCCTTGTACATCATGAGGAACATACCATGTGTACTGATAGGTAAAACCTTCGGTAATATCTCCCCAGCCGTGATGTGACCCCGGGCCGGTGTAAGCAATCGGATCAAAAGGGGTTCGCCAGTTTCCATCCGAATCACGACCTCTCATAAATTTACTTTCCGGATCAATTATATTCTGATAGGCTAAAGACCGATTCAGGAAATATTGATAATCCTTCTCTTTTCCCAGTTTTTTAGCGGCCTGAGCTATACAATAATCGTCATACGCATATTCAAGGGTTTTTGAGACCGACTCTTTTTCTTTGTCAAAGGGCACCCATCCTTTTTTTGTGTATTCAGGTAAGCAATCGTAGTTCGGGTTCATGGCAGTTTTTCGGATGGCCTTATAAGCCCGCTCATAATCAAGCCCGGGAACCTCCTTTACTATGGCATCCGCAATCACAGAAACTGAATGATAACCTATCATACACCAGGTTTCGTTGCCGTAAAATGACCATATGGGCAGCATTGATTCTACACTTTGATCATAATGTGCCAGCATGGATTTGATCATGTCGGCATTTCGTTGCGGATGAATAAGGTTTAAAAGAGGGTGGTGAGCTCTGTAGGTATCCCAAAGAGAGAAAACGGTATAATTGGTAAAGTTTTTTTTGTGGTGAACATTTGAGTCGTGCCCTCTGTAAGCTCCGTTTTTATCTTCATAAATAAAAGGATGCAAGGAAGCATGATAAACGGAGGTATAGAAAGTGCTTAATTGATTTTCTGCTCCTTTTACCTTAAATCGGCTTAACTCTTTGGCCCACTTGATTTCTCCTTTACGTTTCAGGCTTTGGAAATTTTCGTTTTCCAGTTCTGACAGATTATTAAAAGCGCCCTTGGTTCCGGTTGATGAAATGGCCACCTTAACCTCAATTTCGGCACCATCTTCAGCATCAAAATCCATCCATCCAATGATTTTATTTCCATGGGCAACACGATCGCTTCTGAACCGGTTGGTATTATATATTACTGGTTTTCTATCCTGCATAATTCCCGATTTGGTAAATGGTTGGGAAAAACGGGCAACAAAATAGACATAGCGCTCAGGGCCCCATCCATTCACCAGTTTAAAACCCGAAATAGTGGAATCATTCTCTATCCGGAACTGCGACCAGGCTGTTTTGAACCAAAGTACATGATCCATATCTACCATCACGAAGGCACTATCGGTTTTGGGAAATGTGAACTTGAATATTCCTGAGTGTACGCCAGATGTCATTTCTGCTTTTACAGAATAATCCTGAAGCAGAACCTCATAATAATTGGGGGTTGCTCGCTCCTGTTCATGTGAATAACGCGACCGGTATCCCTGATCAGGATTTTCATGGGTGCCTGGAACAAACTTTTTGGTTCCCGTACCCGGAATAAACAAAAAATCCCCCAGATCCGGGATGCCTGTTCCACTAAGATGAGTGAGGCTGAAGCCTAATAAAGTTGAATGATCATATTTATATCCGGCAGCAGCATCATAAAAGTCTCTGTCGGTATCCGGACTTATCTGAATGCCTCCAAAAGGTACTTGTGAGCCGGGATAAACATTTCCATACCCGGAAGTTCCGATAAAAGGGTCGACGTATTTATTGAGAGATAAATCATATTGGGGTTGCGTGGCAGGTTCTTTATTGCAGGAAAGCAAGAACACACACAAAATAAGAATTACTATTGATCTCATGCTTATATATTTTGAAAGGGATTTCTTTGATCTTTATTAATTAGTACCGAATTTATCGAAACAGTTATGGTTAATTGAGATTAGATAGGGAATAGGGCTTATTTTCTGCCTTGAACACCCTTTTATTATTAGGTTTGGATGTCATGAAGAATTCCAACTCGGCACCATCTTTAATATCCTCAAAGGATATATAAGCCCGGTTATATTCTTTCCCGTTGAGTTTTATCTTTTCAATATAGCGATTCTTGTCACTTACTTTTGGAGCCTTAATTGTTAGATGTTTGCCATCTCCCATATCGATTTTCATATAGGGCAGGTAAGGAGCTCCTATAATATACTCAGAAGACCCGGGACAAACCGGGTAGAACCCCATGGCAGAAAATATGTACCAGGCTGACATTTGGCCACAATCATCGTTTCCACAGAGTCCATCAATATCATTTTTATACATTCGATTCATTATCTCCCGAATCCAATATTGGCTTTTCCAGGGTTTGGAAGTCCATGCAAACAAATAAGGAATGTGGTGACTGGGTTCATTTCCATGAACATAGTTTCCCATGATGCCTTCTTTGGTAACATCTTCAGTTGCTTCAAAGAATTCTTCAGGCAGATCCTTAGTGAAAAGTGAATCGAGTCTTTGGGTAAACTGTTTTTCCCCTCCCATGGTTTTTATTAATCCATCTACATCATGAGGAACATAAAAAGAGTAATTCCATGAATTACCTTCAATGAATCCTTCGCCGTGGGTGTGGAGTAAATTAAAATCCTTTACCCATTTTCCGTTGCTCTTTCTTCCTGTAACAAATTTTACCTCCGGGTTGAAAACATTGTGGTAGTAGCCGGCTCTTTTTCGATAATTTTCAGCCAGCTCTTTATTGCCCAGGTTTTTCGCGGTTTGATAAATGGTCCAGTCGTCATATGCATATTCCAGAGTGATTGAATTTCCGCTTCCGTTTTTGTCAACAGGAACATATCCTAACTCCTTATAGTAAGATGTTCCATCGTAATAAGGGACATTAGAACTTTTGTACATAGCTTCAAGCGCCTCTTCTTTATTAATAGCAATGCCTTTATTGATGGCATCAGCAAGCACAGATACCGAGTGGTAACCAATCATACACCAGTTCTCATTTCCCATGTGTGACCATACAGGAAGTGCATCATGAACACTCTGCCTGTAATGAGCCAGCATGGAATTTATGATATCCGAACTTCTTTTACGCTGGATGAGGTTAAGCAGAGGGTGGAGAGCCCGGTAAGTATCCCAAACTGAAAAAACAGTATAATTAGTGAAGTCTTTGGCTTCATGAACTTGGTGGTCGATACCTCTGTACTTTCCATCAACATCCATATACACCGATGGATTAATCATGGTATGATAAAGGGAGGTGTAAAACATTTCTTTCTGGTCTTTTTCCCCTTCGATTTTAATGACACTTAGTTCCTTTTCCCATTTTTGCTGAGTTTCAGAGACTATTTGATCGAATGATTTTCCATTGGTCTCGGCTTTCAGGTTTTTGATGGCTCCTTGTGTGCTTACTGCCGAAAGAGCCACTCGTACCTCTATTTCCTGAGAATCATCCTCAAATTCGAAAAATGAAACAACCTGTTTTCCCCCCATTTCAGGGAAATTTCTTCCCATATTAAACTTTCTCCAAAATCCTGTATAATTGGGTTTTCGGTGATCAGTGAATCCGAAGTTTTTTATGGGTTTTGAAAATGTGGCTGCAAAGTAGGTGTAGTTAACGCGTGCCCATCCGTTGGTAATTCGGTAACCTGTTAAAAGCGTATCATTTTCGACTCTTAGATTGGCCCAAAGGACTTTCTCGCGATAGTTGTAAATACCGTGAGAGAGGTCCAGTATGATTCTCTGCTTTTTCTCTTCGGGGAAAGTGTATTTGTGTATTCCGGTTCGTTCAGTGGCAGTTAACTGTGCCTTTATCTGATGTTCATCCAAAAGAACTTCATAATAACCCGGTTGCGAAATTTCATTGTTGTGTGAGAAAGGAGACCGATATCCGCTCGCCGGGTTATCTGAAGTTCCGGGGTTTAGTTTTAAAGGGCCGCTGGTTGGCATTACCAAAATATCTCCAAGGTCGGAATGACCTGTGCCGCTAAAATGGGTATGACTAAAACCTACAATGGTGTTGTCACTGTATTGGTAACCAGAACAATATTTATAAACCTCTTTTTTGTATTTCCCATTTATGTTGTGTGGGATGGTGTCTGTATCCGGACTTAACTGAACAATTCCGAATGGGGCGCAGGCTCCTGGGAATGTGTGTCCCATCTTATGTGTGCCGATTAAAGGATTAACATTCGAGATAAGCTCCTGTCCTAATAAATTTCCACAGGAAATAATACCGGAAACTATTAAAAAAATGATGTTTGGTGATTTCATAATCCTTGATTGCTTTGATTGTTTAGAAAATCCTGATATTCTTCCCATAAAATCTCAATTCCCGAATCCGGCCCAAAAATCTGCTTCATGGCTTTATCGAAGCTCCATTGAGGAAGATCTCTTACCGTTAAATGAAATTTTCTTATAGCATTTGAATCTTTTGTTGTGAGCCAATGCAAAAAGAATCCAGTAGTTTTATATCCGTCGAGCCAGTGACCTCCTGGTTTTCGTAATGCATCAATGTCGAAAAAACCGGCTTGGGTACGAACTGCATCGGCAAGTCCTTCAATGCAGGCCCAAAACTCTTTGTTTGTTGAGTATGTGCCAATACCACGTGGTTCAAACTGGTATGCGTGGGTGATTTCGTGGAAAAGAACCCCTCTGGTTTCATAATCAAGTTTATACATTGATTCTTTTGCTGATTGCTCTACATGTTGAGTACTATATACAATTGAAATGACCGGAGGGTGACCGCTTTTTGCCGAAATCCCTTTGTAGTCTTTAAGGGTATATTGAATCTTTTGAACATTGTTCATTGAATCTTTATCGGTATAAAACAATATTTCGGCAACTTTTCGTGCATGATATCGGATGAAGGTACCTGGGTATTGTACCAGAGAATTGTAAAATTCACTTCCCTTTGTCAATGGAGCCTCATTGTTAAATTCGACCTCAGGATAATCAAACGCTTTCCAGTTTTTATTTAAATCTTTGCTATGAAGCCGGATGTCAGCAAACCGTAGGGAGTCATTTTTAGCCGATATTTCTATTCTGTAGTATTCGAAATCCCCTGGTTTTTGAATCGTGTAGGTTTTTTCCTGGAAACGGGAACAGAATTGCTGATTCTCTCTTTCGTCAATTACTGTCCAGTTTTTTTTGTTACTGCTGCCTTTAAGCATCCATCTATATGGGTCGTATTCAGAAGATTCATCCGAGGAATAGATACTGTAGCTAAAAGCAGGAGAGTTCTCCTGGAGAGAGAGTGAAATTTGGTTAACGCCTGGTTCTCCATAAATTGTTTCTTCTAAGTTGTGTTTCTTCAGGGTAGCAACTTTGTTTACCGGTTCTGATGCGCAGGAAAAAAGGAATGGCAAAATCCCGAAATAAATGGTATAGCAAAATCTATTCATGATTCTTGATTAAAAACATAATTTGAAAAATGAGGAGAAGCCGGTGGTTTTTTTATGCGAGTTGCAATATGAATATGTCCGTAAAAAAACTGTCATTATCCCAACTTTTTGTGGAAACCAAGAGCTGTCCTGTTGGGTGCAATAATAAGGAGGGAATTCTTTTTTTACTTTGCTGACAATGCCAAAAGAGTGTCATTAAATACAGTCAGGGTATTTTGTTACTAATTTTGGCTAATATGTTGTCTCCATTTTCACCCCACAGAAGAAGAAAAATCCATTACCTGGCAATTTTCGAATAAGAGGAGAGATAAAAAATCAGTTATTTTGTTCTTGATTTCGGTACTCCTTTGGGGTCATGTTAAACTTTTTTGCAAATTCACGATAAAAATAAGATTTGTTTGTTATGCCGGTTTTATAAATAATTTCCTGAACCGTCAGTTTGGTGATCAAAAGCATCTGGACAGCATAATTGAGTCGATAGTCTTTGATAAATTCGCTGGGAGATAAAGAAGACATATTTTTGAATTGTCTGTAGAAGCTTCTTACATTCATCCCCAATTCGTCTGCTATGAATCCTGGTCTCAATTCTTCATTTTCAATATTGTCTTTGATAATATCGATTACGTTTTTCAATAGCTCCTTGTCTTCGGAGTGAACCAGCTTTCCTTCAGAAAATTCATAAACACTTTCGGAGGACTTATAGTAATTTTTTAAACCATGCTTATTTTGTATAAGTCGGTTTGCGACAGAAGTCAGTAATTCAGAAGAAAATGGTTTGGTAAGATAGGCATCGGCTCCGGTTTCATAGCCTTCAGCTTGTTCTGTATTGGTAATCTTAGCAGAAATAATTATAATAGGAATGTTCTTGGTGTATTTACCAGCTTTTATTTGTTTGGTTAACTCCAGACCTGTCATTCCAGGCATAATGATGTCTGTAATAATTAATTCAGGGGTTTCAGTGTCGATGAGTTTTAAAGCTTCTAAACCATTTGAAGCCTCTTGAATATGATATTGAGATGACAATGTCTGATTAATGAGCCAGGTGATATCCTGATTGTCATCCACTACCAATATTCCTGGTTTTGAGCTTTTTATTTCAGATGAGCTGGCAGAGCTTTGATCAGACCGCTTTGTATTATTGGTGGCAGGTTTTTTTTCGTGGCAGTTTGCCTCGGGCAAGGTTACAATAAACTCAGCATTTTCTCCATATTCACTTTTTACTTCGATGGTTCCGCGAAGAATATTTACAAGGCTCCGGCAAATGGAAAGTCCAAGTCCGTTTCTTGCTGCATTTTGGATGTTTGTTTTCTGACTTAGATCATTAGATATTCTGAACCGATTAAAAATATGGGGGATTTCATCAGGAGCAATTCCCGGGCCTGTGTTAAATACTGAAAGTTTAAGATGGTTATTTTCAATGCGTATTTTGATTTCAATCCATCCTTCTTTTTTACAATACTTAAAAGCATTGGAAGTTAGGTTAGTAAGAATTTTTTTCAGGTAAGCTGAATCAGTGTTCCAGTTTAATTCAGGAGCAACCTGAATATCGAATTTAACATTGTTCTGGGTTGAAAGGGACCTGAATGATTCTTTTAACTCCATAGCAAGTTTGGAGATAGAAACCTTCTCTGTTGTGCACAGAGCAAACTCAGAGTCTTCTATTTTCCTAAAGTCTAAAACTTCTTGTATTAATTGATTTAAGCTGGCAACATTATTGTTGAGTACATTTGTGTACTTTTTTAAAGTTGGATTTTCTTCAATTTCTGCCGTGATTTGCCCCGAAACTCCATTTATCAAAGTAAGTGGAGTACATAATTCATGGGTAATGTTGGTGAAGAAATTGAGCTTGGTTTCCAGTAGTTTTTCTCTTTGTTCTTCTTCCATTTTTCGGGCGAATGCCTTCTGCTTTTTCTTTATTTTCATTCGAACTTTCCATATAATAAATAACATAATAAGAAGGCCCAAAATCATATATATAAAGATCATTGTTGAGGTAAAGTACCAGGAAGGCAGAACTCTAATTTTAATACTGTGAACATTTTCCTCTGCATTGAATACGTCATTATTAAACTTGATATTCAAAATATAGTCTCCGGCTGGTAAATTGCTGAATGTTGCCGCGTTGTTCTTTTGCAGCTTTACCCATGAAGAACTATATCCTTTTAATTGATAAGAGTATTCATAATTGTTTGAATGAAAGTTGTCCGCTGCTACAAAAGAAATTGTAAATGATCGAACCTTGGGAGGAATTTCTATTTGTTGTGGTTGACTGTTAAAATAATCTGACCATGGAACGCTTTTGCCAGAGAATTTCAGATCAAAAAATGAAAAGTTTGTTTGAAAAACAGGCTTTTTGTCTGCACCGGGTTCAAACCAAACCAACCCGTTAGTTCCACCAAAAAACAGTCTGTTTGAGCCGGGTTCCTGCCAAAAAGCGTCGTCCGAGAATTCTGTAACCTCTATCCCCTGAGTGTAAGTATGAAAATAATTATTTTGAGGATTGTACTTCGCAAGCCCTTTATTCGTGCTTAACCAGATACAATTGTCTTTGTCTTCCAATATTCCGTGAATCATGTCATTGGCCAGTCCGTCTCGTCGATCAAACTGTTGTATGAATTTGGTTTTATTGTGGGGCAAAAACTGCAATTTTGTTAAACCTGAACTTGCTCCAATGTAGAATATAGAATCCTTGCTTTGATGTACTGAAAGAACATCTCCAATGGCAGAATACTCCTTACTGTTCATTGGGATAAAACTGTATTCATAAGATTCAGTATTAAATTTGATCAGGCCATAACCGCCCCTGCTCCCAATCAGAAGTGTTGATTTTTTGATATTTGTAAGGGAGTGGAATTCATTGCAGATGCGCCCGTTATTCTCAAAAGTGAATTTTTCGACCGACTTAATACGAATTACCCCATTTGTCGATTGGAATATCACTTTTTGAATCCCTGCACCTGCTGTTGCCAGCCATAAGGTGCTATCGTTCGTTTCACAGATGGAATGGACTTTTTCTATTTCGTTACTATTTGATCCATTCGGCGTTTTTATTTTGTTGTTGGTAAATGAATAATAAGATATACCAGGACCTTCAGTACCAATCCATAAAATATCGCTGTAATGGCTTTTTTGAATAGCGAAGACCTGATTATTCGGGAGACCATCCTTGCTTGTGAAGGATTTTGCTTTGGTGGGGGCAACATTTTCTGATGATATTTGGTCGTAATTCTCAATACACACAATCCCTCCACCTTTGGTACCAATCCAGAGTTGGTCTTTCTCTGTATATATAGCTCTTACAGGTTTTTGGAGGTTAAATGGCAATTGATCCAGTGTTAGAGATTGAAATTGGTCGGGTTTATTGTAATACATCTCCACCCCTTGACCGTCCGTTCCAATCCATAAAATATCTTGGTATCGGTCTTTGAGTAATGAAAAAATTCCAATTTTCATATTTACCTCTTCGGCGCGGTAGCCTTTGTTTCTTACCAACTTTAATACACCATTGCTCTTGAAAGCCAGGTATATATCGTTTTTAAATGTGGTTATTTCAGAGACAATGCCATAACGGCTAATTATTTCTTTCATATCCTTTATGAATATGGTTTGTTCGGATGATAAATTTTTCATGAATAACCATCCATTTTCATCTATCCAATAAAGAAATTGATAATCGTAACTGGCAAAGGTTACTTCATATTTGTGCTTAAAATCAGTTTCTTTTTGAAGGTCAGTTTTTCCGTTTTTTGGTGAAAAAGTAAGGCGCATTAACCGTCCATCCTTTGTCAGAAGATTAAAAGTGTTTTTATTTATTGCATACAGTGCTTTTACATCACTTTTTTTCAACCCATTGAGCGGAATTTTGTGAAATTTTTTTGATTCTGATCTGTAATATTGAATGTAGTTGTCTTTTAAAATTAAACATGTGTTACCCTGTTTATCACATCCCAGAAGTTTTGCTTCAGGGCATTCGGGATATGATTCGGTAACTTTTCTGTCGGTAAGTGAAAATTTATTGAGTCCCAAAAAGGTTGAAATCCAGAGTTCATTGTTACCAGCTGGGGTAATTTTGTGGATTATATTACTGCATAGGGATTCCTCTATTTGTAAATCAAACCGATATACGAGAATGTTCTTGCTGTTGTATAAATTGAGCCCGTCATAAGTTCCAAACCACAGATAACCGTTGTCATCCTGATGCATGCATAAAACAGCTTTGTTGGAAAGATCAATATTTTTGGCTTTACTTAAGGTAAGGTTTGAGCTGCTTAGGAAATTCGATATAAACAATAAGCAAATAATTGTAAATTGTTTTTTCCTAATTGGTGTTAGCTCGAATATTCTCATTGTAATAAGATTTAGGTGAGGCCGCCTCTAAGGTATCAGTTGGTTTGGTTTCAAAAGGTATTTTACTGCAATGTTTAGTTTATTGTGACATATCCTTCGCAAAAGCTTCTTTGTGCCTATTTCTATACTCTTTAGGAGTGCATGAATACCTGTCTTTAAAAATTTTATAAAAATGGCCCCGGTTATGAAACCCGGTTTTGTACATTATTTCATCTGTTGACATTTTTGTAGAGATAAGGTATTTCTGTACTTTTTTGAATCTATACTCCTTTATTAGTTCAGTTATTGATTTTTCGGTAATTTGTTTTAGTCGTCTGTATAGGTTTCTTTTGCTGTACCCCAAAGCATTGCTGACCATGTCTGCGGAAAGATCTGAATTTGAGAGGTTATTTTCTATAATGGATAGTACCTCGATATAGAACTCTTTGTCTTCCCTTTGGATAAAGGTTCCCTCCTCAATCTCGATGGCACTGAATATGGAGTTGTAGTAGTCCTTTAGGTTTTTTTCCCTGATCAGAAATCGGTTAACGATTTCTATCAAATAGTTTGTATTGAATGGTTTTGACAGGTAAATGTCTGCTCCGGCTTCTATCCCTTTTATCTTGTATTCAGGAGAGTTGATGGCAGACAGTAGAATGATTGGTATGTGGGTAAAAAATTTATTCTGTTTTATGTTTCTTGTCAATGCAATGCCATCCATTTCACCCATTATAATATCTGATATAATTAAGTCCACCTGTTTTGTTTCGAGAAATTGAAGAGCATCTTTTGCCGATGATTTTTTCTCAACACGGTAATTATTCTCAAATAAATCAGATAAAAACCATAACATTTCTTCATCGTCATCTACGATTAAAATGGTGGATCCGGGTTTTTGGGGAGTTAATTGGGGAATTTTTTCCAAGTTATTTTCCGAAAATTGGTGAGTCAATTGGGTTAGACCATCTGTCGCAGAAGATGATGAAATTTGTTCATCTTCCGGAAGATTGGGAAGGGTTACCTTAAACTGGGTTTGTTTTTCCGGAATGCTGGTTACCGTTATGTTGCCTTTTAATAGCTGGGTCATTTTGTGGCAAATGGCCAGGCCAAGACCATTCCGTGCAGGAAAGCCTTCACCGGCATTTCCTTCAAAATCATCCAAAATTCTGTATCTGTCAAATATCTGGTCTATTTTATCTTCTGGGATTCCTTTACCTGTGTTTAAGATGGTAATATTCAGATTTTCGTTTTCAGTATCCAATACAACTTCAATGGTTCCTCCCGGATTTGTGTATTTAAAGGCGTTTGTTAGGAGATTTGTCAGGATTTTGGTGTAGGAACTTTTGTCCGAAATCCAAGTTATGTTGTTTTTGATACTTTTGATATAGGTTATGTTTTTTGATTCTGCCATTTCTGTAAAGGAAGAGGCAATTTCATCAGTCAACTCCGAAACCTGGAGTAAAACCGGTGTTATTCTTTTGTTGTCAGTATCTATTCGTCTGAATTCTATCAATTCCTGAATCAGTGTGTTTAGTTTTTCAGAGTTATTTTTAATCAGTGATGCGTATTTAAGAATGTCAGGTTCCACCGCCGTATGCGAAATTATTTTTTCACAAGGTCCCTGAATCAATGTTAGTGGAGTGCACAGTTCATGAGTGATGTTTGTGAAAAACTGAAGTTTTGATTCGTATAGCTCCTGTTGTTTGTTTTTGTTTATTTGTGCCTCAACGGCCAGGTTTTTCAGGCTGTACCATCTTTTTATTAACCTGAAAATAGCAAATACCAAAAGTGCATAAAATACGAAGTATAGGACAATGGCCTGTGTGGAGCGGTACCATGGAGGTACTATCTTTATTTGTAGAGTTGATGGTTTGCTAGTTATGTTTGTGACTGGGTTTTTGAATCTGGTATGCAATGTGTAATTCCCTGGAGGAATATTGGTGAATGAAATAATGTTGGATTTCTCGTTTTCAATCCATTTGTCATTAAGGCCTTCCAGCTTGTATGAATAAACGTAATTATTGCTGTTGAGAAAATCAATAACTGTGAGTTTCAGAGAGAAAAAGTTTTGGTCGTAATCTAATTTTAATTTTCGTTTTTGGTCATTTGTAAAATCATTTATATTAACTCTTTTCCCAAAAATATTGAGGTCGCTAAACATGATTTCAGGGATATATTCTTCATGTCGAATATTTGCATTTTCTGATATTCTTACCAATCCGTTTATTCCCCCAAAATACATGTCTCCCGTTTTGTGGTCCTTAAAATAGGCACCGTCACTGAATTCAATTATTTCCAATCCGTTGTTTTGGTTGTAAATTTGATAAGTTTCAAGTTTTCTGTTAAATCTTATTATTCCGTTGTTTGTACTTAACCAAAGATTGTTTTCAGATCCTTTGAGTAATCCGTGAATGGTGTTGTTAGGGAATCCCGTGGTTTCGTTAAATGTTTGTGTTTTGCCTTTGTATTTCTTTATTAGTCCAAAGCTGGTTCCGAACCAATAATTATCCTGTTTGTCCGATGTAATGGAAAACACATCATTGAGGGGTCTGTTGTTGTCGCTATCGCCAAATGTCATGGCTTTTATCTCCATTGTATTGGTATTTATGTGGTAAGCTCCATTTCCTCTGTTTCCAAACCACAGAACAGAATCATTTTCCTGATATAATGTAAAAAAGTAATTGGCAGAAAATTCTCCCTCTTCGATGGTTATTTGTTTGATGTTGGTTATTTGTGGATTATCATTGCTCCCTTTTATGGTAGCTCTGTAGATACCGTTTCCTACCGATGCAATCCACAGTGTGGTATCATTCGTCTCTCGGATTGAATGAACATATTTCATTGGGCTTTTGTCGGCAGTGGTGTTTACTGGTTTTATTTTTTGTTCTTTGTAAGAGTAAAAGTTTAAACCATCATCATGACCGATCCATAGGAGGTCTTTTTTGCTTTTTTCAAAAGCGTAAACAGAATTATTTTTCAGATGGCTGTTTGAAACTGAAAAAAGCTGCAACTGTTTGTTGGAAAAATTTGCGTTCTCTGAAAAATTTGCAATTTTTAGAATTCCATCCCCCTTTGTGCCCAACCACAAATTTTTGTATTCATCAAGGAATATGGATCGAATGGGTTTTGAGATTTGATTGTAAAAGCTTGCAAACGTTATAGACTGGGCTGTATATGGGTCTGAGGAGCAGATGTAAACGCCTTGTCCGTCGGTGCCTACCCAGATAATGTCCTGATATTTGTCCTTAAGAAGGCAAAATACTCCTGAGGTTATGTTTAGTTCGTGCTGTTCATATTTCCCAAATCGATTTCGAGAAGGTTGCAATTGTAGAAGTCCATTGGTTTGGAAACCTATTAAGTAGTCTTTGTTATGTTTTATAATAGAAGAAATGCTCCCTTTTTGTGAAATTGTATTTTCCAGATTTGTTATGAACCTGGTGGTTTTATCTAACAGGCTGTATTCAAAAAAATCATAGTTTTTGTCAACAAAATAGGCGACATCTTTTTCGCTACTGCTATACAATAAATTTTTTTCATGAGAAAAGATCTTTGTGGGTTGAAATTCTGCTGTTGTTTTATTTGGCCTGGTAATTTTATAAGTATCCACCCCATTTGTGCGAAATACCCACAAATGATTCTTTGAGTCAATAGTGACATCCAGTATGTCTTCCCCTTGATTGGTTTTTAGAATTTCTTTTTTGAAATTTTTTTGAGATGGTAAATAATAGTAAATTTTATTTTTGAAAAAGATATATAAATCATTGTCTGTGGTTTTAAGCAGGTAGTTTTTTTCTTTAAAACCATTGTACCGCCTGATTTCGCCGGTTGTCCTGTCAAACCTGTTTAAGCCATAATTGGTGTGTACCCAAAATATATTATCGTGAGTTTCAATGACATCTTCTATTAGATTTCCCGAAAGGCTGTTGGTTTTGTCGGAGGGTTTTAATATTTCAATGCTTTGTCCGTCATATACATTAAGTCCGTCGCAAGTTCCTAGCCACATGTAGCCATTGTGGTCCTGGTGCATGGAAAGGATGGCACTGTTGGATAAACCTGATTTATTGGTAAGAATTTTAAAATTGTATGAGGCTGCCTCTGTTTCTGTACCAGCAAAGAGAGATACTAAGAATAATAGAGGGAGTAGGTTTTTATTGATATTTTTTTTCATGGCAGAGGCATTTTTTTGTGTCTGCAAAAATATGTATTTTTTTTATAACTGATCAGAGAGAATCTTGGCCTTGCCGGTTAACTCTTTTTAACTTCGCTTAAAAGGTTCTACCATTATTGCTTCTCCTTTATTTTGTTGATTTCCGTACTTTCCCTGTTTGTCTTTATTCTTTAGACGCTTTGTTTTTTCTTCCTCTGGGGCTGCGAAATTCTTGTCTTTTAAGGCTGCCTGGAATTTTGCTGCTAGGTGTATGGTATCGGGACAAAGTTGTATGTTTTTGTGACATCGGTCTCATTAAGTACTCTTTGGTCGCGAAAGCGTACTGTATTTTGTGTTGTCCGGGCGTAAATTTGAATTACCAAAATTCACAGTTGTTATATTAAAAAGTGTTTTGATTTGAAGGGATGGTTTACAAATTAATTTGCTGATAAGGTTGTGGAAAGATTGAAGTATTTAGTTAGGATAACAAGTCTGCATTTTAATATTTAAAGAGTGTTTGGTTAAAGGGTAAGGTAAAACTATTAATCTATTTCGAAGCTGATGAACTGTTTTAAACGGATTGTTTTTTTGGTAATGTATCTGATCTTTTCAGAAGGATTACAGGCAAAGTCATTTGAAGTTAATTCTCCTGGAGGTAAAATCAGTGTGAGTGTTCGGATTTCTGACAAGATTTATTTTTCAGTTAGCTCCGGGGATGATGTTTTACTGGTTGATAATTTTGTGAGTATTCAAACGAGGGATAATACCCTGGGAGATCATCCAACATTACTTCGGTCTAGGGAATCTTCTGTAAGTGATATAATAACCCCTGTGGTTGCTCTCAAATTTAAAGAAGTTGAGAATAAGTATAATGGATTGATTTTAAAGTTTGAAGATAATTACTCTGTAGAATTCAGGATTTTTGATGATGGGGTAGCTTATCGTTTCGTTACCAATATCCGGGGACGGATAGAAATTCTCAATGAAGAGGTTGTAATGGGATTACCGCATGAATATACGGCGCATATTCAGCAAACCGAGAGTTTTAAGACGGCTTATGAGGAGCCATATTCATCATTGAAGTCAGGAAGCTGGAATAGTAATGATGAAAGATCAACTTTGCCTGTTCTTCTTGATACGCACAAAGGATATAAGATTCTGATATCTGAAACTGATCTGTTGGACTATCCATGTATGTTCCTTAAGGGAAATGGGGACAGAATAAATGCAGAGTTCCCCAAGTGTCCACTGGAATTTGAAGCTGAAGGAGACAGGAGTGTGAAAATTCAAAAAGAAGCCGATTATATTGCCAGGACCAATGGGAAAAGATCTTTTCCCTGGCGTTATTTTGTTATATCAGAAAGAGACGGGGCGCTCATTGAAAATACAATGTCTCTTAGGTTGGCCCAATCGTCTGTGATTAAAGATCCTTTGTGGATTGCTCCCGGTCAGGTTAGCTGGGAGTGGTGGAATGGAGCTTCTCCTTACGGGCCTGATGTGGATTTTGTGTCCGGCTATAATATCGAAACCTACAAATATTTCATTGATTTTGCTGCGCAATTTGGGATCCCTTATATCATTATGGATGAGGGGTGGGCCAAAGATACACGCAATCCTTTTGTCCCCAACCCGGAAATTGATCTTCACGAATTGATTCGTTATGGGAAAGATAAAGGGGTGGATATTATTTTATGGTTGACATGGCTGACGGTGGAGAATAACTTTGATCTGTTCAGGACTTTTCATGAGTGGGGAATTGCGGGTGTTAAGATCGATTTCATGGATCGAAGCGATCAATGGATGGTGAATTTTTATGAAAGGGTGGCAAGAGAGGCTGCCAAAAATGAATTGTTTGTTGATTTTCATGGATCTTTTAAACCTGCAGGGTTAGAATACTTATATCCCAATGTGCTGAGTTATGAAGGGGTAAGGGGAATGGAACAAATGAGAGGAGCAACACCTGACAACAGCTTGTTTTTTCCGTTTATGCGCAATGCTGTGGGAGCCATGGACTACACACCGGGAGCTATGATTAGTATGCAGCCTGAAGTTTATTGTTCAAGGCGACCAAATTCTGCCAGCATTGGAACCCGGGCCTATCAAATGGCACTTTTTGTGATTTTTGAGAGCGGGCTTCAGATGTTGGCCGATAATCCTACGCTTTATTATAAAAACAAAGAATGTACAGATTTTATTACTCAGGTACCCGTTACCTGGGATGAAACCATTGCCCTGGAAGCCAAATTGGGTGAGTATGCTGTTGTTGCCAAAAGAAAGGGAAAGCAATGGTTTATTGGTGGGATTACAAATGGTGGAGAGGATGAGCGAAGGTTTGAAATAGCTCTTGATTTTCTGGAAGGGGATAAGAATTATGTGATGACCGCCTTTGGGGATGGTCCGAATGCCAAACAGCAGGCAATGGATTATCGGAAAATAAAGAAAGAAGTTCGTTCCGGAGATGTTGTCTCCTTTACGATGGTGCGAAATGGAGGATGGACTGCCGTAATAGAATAAAGTGACACTTGAAACGAGTCCCAATTAGTCGGGACGAGTTCCATCCGACCAATAACTTAGATAAATTTTATACGGATGAAAGTTATAGATAAATGGTAATAAAAAAATGGTGTATGGTGAATTTATACTGTGAAAAAGTGGAAATGAAAAACTTGAGCAGCTTAACACCAGGTGTCATTCTGGTGTTTCAAAACTCTTCGTGATTTTGAACAGATGAATGCCGTAACTCTAATATCTACTAATACAACAGCTGTTTTATATGGCTGATTTTTCAATCAAAAAAGGTAATACTATGACAGAAACGGGAAAGCTTTTTCTTAAGCTGAGCGCTTTAGGAGCTTTGTTTTTTGCCTCGGTTCTATGTGGATTACAACCCGCATTTGCCGATAATGGTAAGTTGAATTCATCCTTTGTTTTTCAACAGGATGATTCAAAGAAAACAATAACCGGAAAAATTAGAGATGCAGAAGGGCCCATGGTTGGGGTCGCCGTTTACATTGAAGGTACCACCGATGGAACAATTACTGATATCGATGGTAATTTTCAGATGGATGTGGTTCCCGGAGCGACACTGAAAATCTCATACGTTGGGTATGAAGATAAGACGATAACTGTGGGGGATGAGAATTTTTATGACATTGTTCTGGAAACCAGTTCCGAATATTTGGACGAGGTCGTGGTAATTGGGTATGGTACCGCTAAAAGGAAAGATCTTGTGGGTGCCGTGGATCAGGTGCAGTCGCGTGCTGTGGAAGGAAGGCCGGTTGCTAATCTCACACAGGCATTGCAGGGGACCTCTCCCAGTTTGATTATTCAGCAACGCAGCATGAATCCCAATGATAACTCCATGAACATTAACATCAGGGGGGTTAGCACAATCAGTGATAATAATCCGTTGCTGGTTATCGACGGGATGGTTGCTGATAATGTTGGGGATATGAATGAGTTGAATCCGAACGATATTGAAAGTGTTTCAGTTCTGAAAGATGCAGGTACGGCAGCAATTTATGGATCCAGGGCAGGTAATGGGGTTATCCTGGTGACCACCAAAAAGGGTAGGTTCAATATGAAGCCCGAAGTGACCTTAAATATTGCCAGGGGAATTCAGGAGCCTGATATCCTTCTGACTCCTGTCAGCGGTTACCAGAATGCATTGTTGAGAAACGACTCTTATGTTAATGCTGGAGCAAACCCTGTTTATACACCCGAAGAAATTGCACAGTTTGCGCATGGCGATAGTGAATGGGGGATGGAGGCTGTTATGCAAAATGCGTTGCAACAGAGCTATAATTTAGGCGTCAGAGGTGGAACCGAAAATACCTCTTACAATGTTTCTTTCGGGTATTATGATCAGGAAAGCAATTTTAAAGGACCCGATTTTGGTATTTCGCGGTATAACTTCCGGACCAATCTTGTTTCCGAGTTTGGAAAGTTTAAGTTAACTACTGTTATGGGCTATAACAGAAACGAGAATTTGTCCGACAGAGGCGGTTTATGGATTTCTGATGTTATGCGTGTTCCCACTTACAATACTTATGATATCTATCCCGATGAGGATGGGAAGTACTACAATAATGAGATTGTTACAGGTGGAAACTTTTTGGCCTCTTTGTATGAGGGAGGTACTACCAAGAATGATAATGACCACTTTCAGGGAATTGTGACCGGAGAATTTGATATATGGAAAGGGTTAAAAGCAAAAGCAGTATTAGGATATGATTTAAAGTCCGAGCACCGCTTGATTAAACGCAGATATTATCCGGTATATGATTACAAAGATCGCAACCTGATTGTGAATGAGGCAAGTTCTGACGAGTTTCACATTGAGGATTTCAATGCTAAGTCAACCATGTTGAATACCCAGTTGCTTTTAGAATACAACAGAACTTTTAATGAAATTCATAAAGTGAATGCGGTATTTGGTCATACCTCCGAATCTTATCGCAGGGAAAGTAACGAAATCAGAAGACATTTTGTAGATCCCGACTTGTACCAGGACACAGATAATACCATTTATGATACCGGAAGTTACAATACCCCTAACGGGTTTAGTGAACGAGCTCTCTATTCATGGATCGGACGTGCCGGTTATTCATATCTCGATCGCTACTATTTGGAAATGAGCGGAAGATACGATGGTTCCTCGAGATTTAAAGAGGATAATCGATGGGGATTTTTTCCATCTGTTTCATTGGGATGGAGGATTTCCGACGAAAGTTTCTTCTCTTTCTGGCAGGATCGGTTTGGTGATCTGAAGCTCCGTGGCTCCTATGGCATTTTGGGAAACCAGTCGGTAGGAGATTATCAGTTTATGACAACCTATAATATTTATACCAATCAGTATGGGTTCAATAACAGTGCAGTAACAGGTACCGGATACGAGTTCGGGAATGAACTTTTGACTTGGGAAAAAATGGAAACCTATGACATTGGTGTGGATGCAACATTTTTAAACAACCGTTTGTCCGTTTCTTATGATTATTTTTATAAGTACACGCGTGACATGTTGTTGGCCCCAATAACTCCCGGTACTTTAGGGGGTGCGTTTCCTGATGTAAACCGCGGTGAAATGAGTAATCTTGGTTGGGAGTTGTCTGTCAATTACAGACTTTACCATGGTGATTTCTCACATTTCTTTGGTTTGAATCTTGGGGACTCATTTAATAAGCTGGTTAAGTACGGTGATCAGGAAATTTTTTACTCCGATGAGATTCAGAGGTTACGGCGAGAGGGAGTGCCGTTGCACAGCTATTACGGTTATAAATCTGATGGTTTTTTTCAAAATTATGATGAAATCGAGAACTCTGCTTTGCCGGTGGGTGCCATGGTGCATCCCGGTGATGCCAAATATGTTGACAGAAATGGGGATGGTGTAATTAGTGATAATGACCGTTATATTCTTGGCAATGCTTTCCCCCGTTACACTTTCGGTTTTACCTATAACATGAACTGGAAAGGATTTGATGTTGATATGCTGTGGCAGGGAGTAGGTAAACGCGATATGGCTTTGCGGGGAGAAATGGTGGAACCTTTTCACGGAAGCTATTACTATGTGATGTTTGAACATCAGTTGGATTATTGGCATCCCGGAAATACAGATGCTAAATATCCAAGATTGGTGAACAGCTCATCACCTTCCTACTCTAATAACTATAGCTATTCATCAGATAGAAATATTTACGATGCCGCTTATGTGAGGTTGAAAAACCTTCAGGTTGGATATACAATACCGGAACGAATAACCCGTGAGGTTGGAATTGCTAATCTCAGAGTCTATTTGAGCGGACAGAATCTCCTGACCTTTACCAAGAATGACTTTATTGACCCTGAATCTTCCGAGTTTGGGAATAACATGAATGCCGGAGGAGCTAACAGCGGTCGGAATTATCCTACTTTGAAGTATTATGGTGGCGGAATTGAAGTTAAATTTTAGTTGAATCATTTAAAACAGAAAAATATGAGACCGGTATTATTAAAAAATACATTGTGGAGTCTGTTTTTTCTTTTGGTCTTATCGGCAGGGTGCGTTGAACTTGAGGTTACGCCTACCGATCAGTTTACGGATGAAACCTACTGGACATCCCCGGAGAAAGCGGCATCTCTTTTAAATATGGCTTATCGGCAGATGAACAACCCGGGATGGGTGTTCCGTGATGAACGGTTGAGCGACAATTTATACAATGGTTATGGAAACGATAATGTTCGGGTAGTTAGTAATGGGCAGGCTAATGCAACCAATACCCTATTCAATGATGTTTGGAAGGATTGCTATGCAGGAATAAAGACAACGCATACTTTTCTTGAGAACATCGACAGAGTGCCGATGGATGAGGAGCTTAGTGAACGGATGAAGGCAGAAGCCCGCTTTATTCGCGCGTTCCTTTATTTTCAGCTCACCAACTGGTATGGTGATATTCCTTTTTTTACGAAGGATATTGATTTACCCATCGCAAAAAGTATATCCCGAACTCCACAGGATGATATCGTTTTCTGGATACACCAGGAGTTGGAGGAAATAGCAGAGATTTTGCCTGCCAAAGAGGAATATGCTGAAGAAGATCGGGGGAGAATAACTTCCGGGGCAGCGGTGGCTTTTAATGCCCGGGTGGCGCTTAATTTTAATGAGTACCCTCTGGTGAAAGAATATGCCGGGAAGCTTGTTAACATTACAGAATATGGGGCATATTCATTGTTCCCTGATTATGAGGGTTTGTTTCATAAGGCCAATGAGTATAATGACGAAATAATTTTGGATATTCAGTTTGTACCGGAAGACCTGACATGGGGCGAAATTTCAACCTATGTGCCTTTCAGCCTTCCAAACGTACAATATACTCTGGCTTGTCCCACCCAGGATTTGGTTGATTCCTACTTGATGAAAGATGGTAGTGCATGGGATGAAACAAAAGATGTTTATGACGATCGTGATCCCCGAATGGATATGACCATTATTCATCATAATAGCACCATTACTCAAAAAGATGGGACAACTTATGTGGTCAATGTGGATCCCAATGATCCTGATAATGATACCAACGACCGGATCGGAAGAGAAAATGGAACACAGACAGGATATTTCTACAGAAAGTATTATGACTCGAGCTCGGAGGCCTGGACTGTTGGGAGCTGGGACTGTAATATTAATTTTGTTGCACTTCGATATGCTGATGTTCTTCTGATGTATGCTGAGGCTATGAATGAACTCGGGGAGATGGATGCTGCCGTTTGGGATAAAACCATTAAAGCTTTGCGTCAGCGTGCCGGCTTTGACAATACCTCTTTGGCAATGGACATGCCTTCCGGAGGTAAGGAGGCATTAAGAACTGTAATTCGTAATGAGCGGAGGGTTGAACTGGCACTGGAAGGTACCCGGATTTACGATATTCGCAGATGGGAGACCGCAGAGATCGTATTGAACGAACCCTATAGAGGGGCTAAGTTTGATATGAGCAGTGGAACTCTTGATTATTATAGGTATGATAATGGTAGCTTTAATGAAAACCGAGATTATCTGTGGGCGATACCCGCAGAGCAGCGTACCATTAATCCTACCCTGGGCCAAAATCCCGGATACTAATCTGTTGATGCAACAGAAATTTTTTGAGACGAAACCGAACAATAACATAAAAATCAAAGACAATGAAATCAAAACTGATATTTACGTTCGCCGCAGTGGTAATTCTTGCTTTGGGATTTCTTCCCGGTTGTAGTGAGGATGAGGAGTTTAAAGATGTGTCGGTGACCCCGGTTGAGAAGCTTTATGAACCTGAAAACGAAAAATATACCATATTACAACCTTCCGGAAGTCTGTTTTTTGAATGGTCAAAGGCTTATGCTGCCGACAACAGCATTGTGTATTATGAAGTTTTGTTTGATACACCGGATGGAGACTTTTCAGATCCTCTCTATATTGTTGCTTCTGATAATAAGGGACTTTCTAACGGAGCTACCATTACCCACAAAACAATAAACAATATTGCTGCAAAAGCCGGAATTGAGTTGGGGGAAGAAGGTGTGCTGAAATGGACAGTTCGTTCGAACAGGGGACTCAATTTTGAAAAGGCAAAAGAGTCCAGAACGTTTACACTTATCCGTCTTAACAGTATTAATGGTTTGGAAGGTGCTGAACTGTTTATTACAGGCGAAGGATCCGAGGATGGACAACGCTTCAAAGCAACTGATCAAATTGGAGTATATGAGATTTTCACCAGCCTGGAAGCTGATCAACCTTATTATTTCTATTCAGAACTTGGAGATACTCAAAGAACCTTTATGGTAAACGAAGATCAGGTCTCTTTTAAAGAAACTTACAGTATTCCAGAAGGTGCAACGGTTGCAGAATCAGGCCAATATCGCATCACCCTTGATTTTGAATCCGCTTCCGCAAAAGTGGAACAGATTAATAGTGTGGAGATATTCTTTTGCTGGACCCAGGCGCGCGAAGCATTTACTTATACAGGAGGCGGTGTTTGGCAACTGGAAAACTACAATGTTCAACTGGTAGAAACAAGTTGGGGTTTTGATGAGCGTTATAAGTTTGTTTTTATGGTTGACGGACAGGAAGAGCATTGGGGACAAGGTGAGCCTTTCTTTGACGGCAGACCCGGTATTGATCGGGAAGGATATCGGGATATGGCTATTGTAGGAAGCGGAACCTGGGACGGTCCATTTAAGTTTCCAAATGAGTTGTGTGATGGTGACGATCTCGACCGATACTTTACCGATGTTACTGTTTCAATGACAGCCGACAAGAACTATACTCATGATTTTAGCAATATAACAGAGTAATTTAAATTTAGGAGTTCCCAAGAATTTCCGGACAAGAGGTGTTTTTATCCGATGTCAGAGTGGATTTGAAGGTTTTCTTGAGAACTCCTTTATTGAAAAAACAGATTATATGAGACAAGTATTTATTAGTATTATCGCAGGGCTTATTGCCTTCTCTTGCGGTTCGTATGAGGATGAGTATATCGAAGTGAATCAATTTCCTGACTACTCTTGGGTGGCGGCAGCAGATAGTAGCACCCCTGCTTTTGTGGACCGATACTGGAATACAGAATACCACGTGTTTAACAATACTTTTAGCGGAGAGGTGGCCTGGAATGATTACTGGCCTGAAGCACATGGGTTGGATGTTTTAGTAGATGCATATATCCGAACCGGGGATGAGCGCTATAAAACTGCAATTTATAACTTTTACGAAGGCGTAAAAGCTAAAAACTGGTATGGTGATACCTGGAGAAATGAGTACTATGATGACATGGGATGGCATGGAATGGCTCATATGAGGGCTTATGAAGCAACCGGTGATGAAAGATACAAGGAATCTGCAGAAGATCTGTGGTACTGGATAACCCAGGGATGGACTGATTATCAGGGTGGAGGTATCAAGTGGAGAGAGCAGTCGGATGAGCTTGAGGAAGACAAAGGTATTCCGGCGAATGGTCCTGCAGCGATTATTGCAGCACGGCGCTATCAGAAGTATCCTGATGAGGTTATTGACGGTTTTAATAATCTGGAATGGGCCGTTCGGATTTATGAATGGATGAAATATAATCGTATGGTGTTGTCAACCGGAAGAATTTATGAGCAGTTTGACAATACCAACGGTGACTATTCCTACGATGTCGGAACTTTTATCGGAGCTGCGATTGAATTGTATAACATTACCGGAGAACAGGTCTATATGCGCGATGCAATTAAGGCTGCCCGATATCACATAAGTGCCAATGTTAACTCCAATAACCGGGTGATGACAGACTTTGGAGAGCAGGCCGGAAATAATGGCGGAGGACATGATGTTAACTTGTTTAAAGGCATCTTTGTCAGATACTTCACTCTCCTCATTCAGCATCCCGATCTACCTGAAAGTGATCGGAATAAATTTATCCCGTTTTTGGAAAATAATGCCAACTACCTGTGGACACATGGAACAGAAAAGGAGGCTGATATAAAATTCAGCTATAGCTGGTGGGAATATCCCGGAGAAGATGTTGTGTGGGGTGACCTTCGGTCTGCTATTAGTGGGGCTACAATGATAGAAGCAATGGCCCGACTTGAAAATGATGATTTTTTAAAGTGAGATTTGTTGTATTGGTTTTGGGATTTGTGATAAAACCATCGGATTACCTTGAATAATGGTTTGCTGTTTTTGCCAATTGAAAGCCCCAGATTTTCACTGGTTTCAGTTTGCTTGAAGAATCACTGACAGGTTTCGGGAGTCGGGTGGTTTTTGAACATTTCTTAAAATACAGAAAGATGATTTTTGAGGTTTCATTTGTTTGAAGAGAGGGCCCGAAAATTGCCTTTCTGTATTGTATTTTGAGTAGGTGTAATCATAGACCTATTAAGATCACAATAGGCCGTTAAAAAAAGCATAAACGCAAAGATGCAAAGACGCAAAGTTTTTATTATAAGAGCGTTTCGCGTTCCATTGTTGGGTGCATAAGCAATAAATTATCAAACACTTACAGTGGATCAATGAAGTGTTAAGATCAATAACTTAGATTAAAATTATACGGATGAAACGAGTATGGAACTTTGATTCCTCAAACTTGCTACAAAAGTGCATGTATAAAGGGATTGCGAGTTCAATCCGACTATAATAAGTAAATTTTATACGGATGAAAGAAACAGTCATTGTAATTCTTGGTCTTTTAACTCTTGGGTGCAGCCATTATCAACCCCGTATTACTGAGTATGTAAATCCTTTTCTTGGAACGGCTCCGTTGGTTGATAGTGTGGATGTCGGGTACATTCCCCGTGAGGGTTGGCGGGTTTGGGCCGGATTAACTTTCCCGGGCGCATCCCGACCCAATGCAATGGTTCAGTTAAGCCCTGTTACAGAGTTTGGAAGTGGAGCAGGATATGAATATGAAGATTCGGTAATTTCCGGATTTACACATACCAATAAAGGGCATTGGAATTTGTGCAATATTCCGGTAATGCCTGTTTCCGGTTCTTTTGGAATTGATGATTTTGGTTCTTCCTTCAGCCATGAAAAGGAAGATGCTTCCCCGGGTTTTTACGAAGTTTTTCTTGACCGTTATAAGACGGATGTAAAATTAACCTCAACGCTTCGTTGCGGGTATCATCAATACAGGTTTCGCGAGAACGGAGACAGGAAATTGTTGTTCAATCTTTCCAGATCCAATGAAAGAGTTCGCGGCTGGAATCTGGAGCAGGAAGGAGAGAAGGTATTAAAAGGATATCAGGAAACAGGAAATAAAATCTTTTTTTATGCGGAAACAAACAAATCAATAAAAAGCCTCGACTCACTGACCAACGGTCAGAAACACCTGTTTGTGATCTCTTTTGACAATGATACTGAAATGATCGAGTTAAAAATCGGGCTATCTTTTGTGAGTGTTGAAAATGCAAAGGAAAATCTTCAGAGCGAGGTTGGAACGAAACAGTTTGAAGAGGTTCGCAGGGATGCTGCAATGGAATGGGAGCAATTGCTCTCGAAAGTAAAAGTTTCAGGTGGAACACAGCGGCAAAAGGAGCTGTTTTATTCTTCTTTGTATCGTTCGTTTCTATGGCCTGCCTTACGAAGCGATGTGAATGGAGAATTTCTTAATGTAGGGGGAGAGATTGTAAAGAAGGACTTTAAATATTATACCAACCCGTCGCTATGGGATACCTATAGAAATAAACTTGTTTTGCTGGGAATGTTGTCCCCAGGGGTTACCAATGATGTAATCCGGTCATTGATTGACAGGGGCGAAATTACCGGTTTTATTCCTACATTTTTCCATGGAGATCATGCAGCTCCATTTATAAGCGGATCCTATCTAAGAGGTATAAATGGGTTTGATCTGGGAAAAGCTTATAACTTACTGTTAAGGAATGCCACTATTGAGGGTGGAACGCGTCCATTTATCAGTGAGTATATGGAGAAAGGTTATATCGCAACACCGGAAGTGGACAGCCCTCATGTGGAAACCAGGGCAAAAGCCGGTGTTACCAAAACTCTTGAGTATGCTTATGATGATTACGCAGTTGCTCTGTTGGCTCGCCAATTGGGAAGGGAGGAAGATTATGAAATGTTGATGCAGCGCAGCGGGAATTACGTAAATCTTTTTGATTCTTCTACCGGATTAATGCGCGGTCGGCTTGAGAATGGTCAATGGGTAAGTAACTTTAATGCAGAATATCCTTATTATGAATATATGTATAGGGAAGCGAATGCCTGGCAGTCATCATTCTTTGTTCCACATGATACAAAGGGGCTAATTGAATTGTATGGAGGTGCCGATCTGTTTGAAAGTAAGTTGGATTCCCTGTTCTCTGTTCCGTGGAATGGGAACTATATTGCGCGAAATGTATCTTCTTTTATTGGACAATATTGTCATGGCAACCAGCCCGATCATAGTTTTCCTTATTTGTACTACTTTGTGGGTAAGCAAAACAAATCTCAGCAACTTCTCGATTCTTTGATGAATCATTTTTATGGAATGGGAGAATCAGGTCTTGCGCTTTGCGGAATGGATGATGCTGGAGAGATGTCTGCCTGGTATGTATTTAGTGCAATGGGCTTGTATCCATATTCTCCTGCAGATGATGAATACATCGTTTCAGTTCCTCTTTTCGACAAAGTTGAACTGCGTTTGAGCCGTGAGCATACCGTGAATATTCAGAAAAGAGGCACCGGAAAAGAAATATCCCTCATTTCGTGTGATGATGCCACGGTAGATGGATATTTTGTGTCGCACAAAGACCTAGTTCATTGCGATGATTTAATAATTACTACAGAGCAAGAACTTAATGTTGATTAGACTGGACATTGAAGGATATAGAGAAGTCAAAGTTCAAAAATACAGATTACATTGATCAATTAAAATCAGATGGTATGGGAAATGGAAAAAGGAAAATGGTTTTAGGTGCGAGCCTTATCATGGCTACATCGTTGTTGACGGGTTTTAATGATGGTCGTGAATCATCACAATACCTTGAAAAGAGTGAGATTACACTCAATCGTGTGCTGGAACTTTATGATGGAGGTTTTAAGCATTTGTTTAATGAAACCTATCCTTATCAGGAGAGTAATAAAGCAACTTACCTGGCCGGTGAAGATACGCTTCAAGGGAAGCGTGTTGCCTATCTTTGGCCTACATCGGGAATATTCTCGGGTGTAAATGCATTGTTGAGAGAAACGCATGATTCCGATTATGAAGAGATTTTGAATGAGATCATTGTTCCGGGGCTTGAGAATTATTATGATGATAAACGTGAGCCGGCCTGTTACCAGTCTTATATTGTTCAGGCAGGTGAGAGTGACCGGTTTTATGATGACAATATCTGGCTGGCCATTGATTTTCTGGAAGCATTTCAGTTAACCAACGAACAGGCCTATCTCGACAGGTCCGAGACGCTCTGGAAGTTTATTCTGAGTGGTTGGGACAGTCAACTGGGAGGGGGTATTTATTGGTGTGAACAAAAGAAAGCATCAAAAAACACCTGTTCAAATGCTCCTGCAGCGGTCCTTGCCTTTAAATTGTTTGAGGTGACTCAGGATGACTACTATTTGGACTGGGGAAAGAAGATCTATCATTGGACAAAAGATAATTTACAGGATCCTGAGGATCATCTATATTTCGATAATTTAGCTTTGGATGGCAGAATTGATCGGAGAAAGTTTACTTACAATACGGGTCAAATGCTTCAGGCTGCTGTAATGATATATAAAATTACCAGGGAAGCCTGTTATCTGTCCGAAGCAGAGGTGATTGCTGAATCTGCAATAAACCGTTTTACCGAGAGCTTTTCTATCCCTGAAGGGGATGATGTCAGGTTGTTTAAGGGTACGGATAATTGGTTTAATGTGATTATGTTCAGGGGGTTTGAGGAGTTGTATGCCGTGAATAACAATCCTGTATATATAGATGTCTTTAAAGATAATCTGGATTATTTATGGCACCATGTACGGGATGAAAACGGATTGTTCAGTAAAAGCTGGGCTGCCGGAGATGATGGAAATCCTAAATGGCTTCTTGACCAGGCCAGTATGATTGAATTTTATGCATCGATATCTAAATATTATTAAAAACTGAATTTTATGACATCAAGACGAGATTTTATTAAAAAAGGTGGAATTGCCATTGCCGGCTTATCGTTGTCCGGACCTGTTTTGGCATCTTCCGTGGCAGGTAGTGCAGTCGCATCTTATGTCACCAATCGGCCTCCGGAAGGAAAGCGAAACTTTACTTCTAAGGCTGTTGAAGCAACCATCCGAAAGACCAAAAGAGAAATAAATGATCCTAAACTGGCATGGATGTTTGAGAATTGTTTTCCTAATACCCTGGATACAACAGTTGAGTTTTCAATGAAGAATGGCAGGCCCGATACTTTTGTGATTACCGGGGATATTCATGCCATGTGGTTAAGAGATTCAACTGCTCAGGTATGGCCTTATCTGCCATTGGTAAATAAAGATAAGGAGTTGAAGGATGTGATTGCCGGTCTTGTAAACCGACAAACGCAGTGTGTTCTGGTTGATCCTTATGCAAATGCGTTCAACAAAGAGCCCGATCCGGATACCGAATGGATGAGTGATATTACTGATATGAAGCCCGAACTTCACGAACGTAAATGGGAAATAGACTCTCTTTGTTATACTGTACGGTTGGCCTATAATTACTGGAAAGTGTCCGGCGATACTAAGGTGTTTGATCAGGATTGGAAACGTTCAGCTCAGCTCATCTATAACACTTTTGTCGAACAACAGCGAAAAGATGGTGTAGGGCCCTATAAGTTCCAAAGAAAAACCGAAAGACAATTGGATACCCTCTCCAATGAGGGGCTTGGACGTCCGGTGAAACCGGTGGGGCTTATAAACTCCTCTTTCCGTCCTTCTGATGATGCCACTACATTTGGGTTTTTAATTCCTTCAAACCTTTTTGCAGTGATATCTCTGAAACAAATGGCCGAGATCAGTGAGCAGGTTACAGGAGATACGTCATTTGCCGGAAGATGTCGTGCGTTAGCAGCAGAGGTGGATCAGGCTGTCAAAGACTACGGAATTGTGAAGCATCCCAAATATGGCGATGTATTTGCTTTTGAAGTGGATGGATATGGCAATGCCACTTTTATGGACGATGCCAATATCCCAAGTTTGATTGCTTTGCCTTACTTGGATTCTGTTAAAAGGAATGACCCTGTATATGCGAATACCCGGAAATTGATATGGAGCTATGATAATCCTTATTTCTTTAAAGGTAAAGCCGCTGAAGGTATTGGAGGTCCACATATTGGTTACGATATGATATGGCCCATGAGTATAATTATGAAAGCCATGACCAGTAATGATGACAAGGAGATTAAATGGTGTATTAAAACCTTAAGAGATACCGATGCGGATACCGGTTTTATGCATGAGACATTTCACAAGGATGATCCCTCAAATTTTACCAGATCATGGTTTGCCTGGGTAAATACTTTGTTTGGAGAGTTGATTCTTAAACTCGTTGATTCTGGAAAGAGTAATTTGCTGGAGGTATAATAAATCTGTGGCGATTATTGGTTCAAAGCCGCATACTTTCTGTAAAAATGGGAAATGGGTCTTTTTCTGACAAGATAAACTTAAGTGACTAATTTATTTGTTATTTTAAATTTTAAGTTATGAAAGGAAAGATTTTTACTACATGTCTTGTGATGGGAATGTTTTGCTTGCAAATGGCCGATGCTCAAAAGCAGGTTCCTGTTAAATTTATCAAGAATTAGTTTGCTGTTTGTCTATAAACTTGACAAGGGAATGTTTTAGGTGGTTACCACATGCCATATTGGTATGTGGTAACCATTATACCCGCTAACCAAATCTATTTAAAATGAAAAAAAATCTACTCTTCCTATTTATTGGTATATGCATAGTATCAGGGCTTAATGCTCAACCCTCAAGGTCTGAGGCTAAGCTTGCAGCCGATTGTTACAATAATGCGTACTATAATAATTATGCTTCAGGTAAAGCTTTTTATTATCATGATGTTTACCGGAATGATCCATTGTCTTTTTGGACGCTGGCTGAAGCGATTGAGACAATGATAGATGCTGCCGTTATTAGTAAGGATAATGGATTGAGAAATGCAGTTTCTGATCTTTTTTATGGCTTTGTTGATCTTCATGGTTCTAACTGGTCAAATAATATATACAATGATGATTTGATTTGGGGTGCATTAATGGGAGCTCGAGCCTATTTAATGCATGGCGATTCTTATATGAAGGACATTGCTAAATTCAATTTTGATCTTGTGTGGGATCGGGGTTGGGACAACACGATTGATGGTGGCATTTGGTGGACTACCAACCGACAAACAAAAAATGCCTGTGTTAATGCTCCGGCAGCTCTCACTGCTATGTTTCTTTTTTATATCACCGGCGAATCTCATTACAAAACAAAAGCGGAAAATATCATAAGTTGGATGAATGATAAGTTGTATGAAAACGGGAAAATCAACGGGGCAATCAATCGAAATTTTGTTATTACCGAAGGTCCCCGAACCTATACACAGGGCACCTATATTGGAGCATGCAATGAGTTATTCGCAATTACTGATAATAATTCATACTTATCTAATTCGATTGAAGCTATGAATTTCACCCGAAATCAAATGTGTAATTCAAACGGGTTACTTCCTGATGAATATGACACTTTTGATTGTCAGGCATTTAAGGGCATTTTCGCGCGTTGGGCCTGCAAATTCGTTGCAGACCGGGGGCTTGCAGGAACTTATGGTGCATGGTTGAATTACAATGCTCAACAGGCTTGGGATAATAGAAACAGTAGTGGTTTGATGTGGGGCCAATGGTGGCACCGTGCGCCAGATGCTTATTTGAATGCATGGGAAAGTTCTTCCGGGGTTGCTATCATGAATAATGTTCATCTTTTTAACGATTTGAAGTCAACCGGAATTTCTTCCATGCTCGAAAAATCTGGTGATTACAATATTGGATTTTCAGTATTGCCCAATCCTGCAAATGAGTATTTTATTGTTGACATGGGTATGGAGCTTGGGAACATTAATGTAATGGATATGTCAGGAAAAATTGTTTTAACCAAGGCGGAAGTTAGTGGTGAAACTGAAGTTAATATTAACCGATTGGAACGCGGAATTTACTTTGTTGTTATGGAGAAGCATAATCAGGTTAGAACAGAGAAGTTAATTGTTGAATAATTACCAATAATGTATTTTTAATGGTCATTAATTTTTAGTTTCTATGAGTAAAACAAATTCTTTTTTAAAAGTGATGCCCGTATTATTCGGGTTCTTTATCATGGGTTTTGTTGATGTGGTGGGGATTTCCACCAGCTATGTTCAGGCAGATTTCGGGTTAAGTGATTCGATTGCAAATCTGTTACCTATGATGGTTTTTTTATGGTTTGCCGTTTTTTCGGTGCCAACCGGAATGTTAATGAATAAAATAGGGCGAAAGAATACTGTTTTACTTAGTATGGTCATCACTTTTTGTGCGATGTTGGTGCCTTTGGTGGCCTATGATTATATCGTTGTTTTGATTGCGTTTGCTCTTTTGGGAATAGGTAATACTATTTTGCAGGTGTCGCTAAATCCGCTTGTTTCCAATGTTGTAAGTCAGGATAAATTAACCAGTCGGTTGACTCTGGGCCAGTTTATTAAGGCTATTGCCTCATTTTTAGGCCCCATTATAGCCGGATTTGCTGCTGCCACATTGGGAGGTTGGAAGATGCTGTTTCCTATTTTTGCCGGAGCAACCCTTTTATCCTCCATTTGGCTGTGGTTAACACCAATTTCGGAAGATGAGCGAGTGGAATCCACCACCTCCTTTGGTCAGGCATTTGGATTGTTAGGCGATCGTGCCATATTGTTGTTGTTTTTTGGAATTCTCTTTGTCGTAGGAGCGGATGTGGGGATGAATATGGTTACCCCTAAACTTTTGATGGAGCGTGGAGGTATGGCTCTGGAGCAAGCAGGGCTGGGAACCAGCACTTATTTTGCGGCCCGGACTGTGGGAGCCCTGACCGGTGCTATATTGCTGGCAAAGTTCTCTGCCAGAGGGTTTTTTAAGATTAGTATGTTTGTTGCAATAGGTGCAATGGTACTTTTAATGATTTCGTCGGGCACCGTTCTTATTTTTACCATGGTTGCCGTTATTGGATTTGCTTTGGCTAATATCTTTTCAATTATTTTTTCTTTGGCGTTGCAGAAAAGACCTGAGCGGGGAAATGAAATTTCAGGACTTATGATTATGGGTGTTGCCGGAGGTGCTATTCTTCCTCCATTGATGGGCCTTGCTTCTGATGCCATAGGACAAATCGGCGGGCTGTTGGTGATATTTGCTGGTTTGCTTTATCTCTTATTTACTGCATTTGTTGTTAAAGTGGAGAAAAAATAGCTTACCGATTTCGGAGATATTTATTATTGATCGCAACGCGACCAATAATAAGGGGTGGATTCTTCTAATCACAGGGCTTTGTCCTGGCCTGGTGCTTTCAGCCTGTTTACACCTCAACTGTCTTATGTATTAGGCAGGTTAAGAAGTATTGTGATGTTATTTGTAATTTGTTAAAAAAGTCTAAACCAGGAGATGCGGTTGTGCAAAGTTTTTTTATCAAGGTGTTGAGTGAGTCCTTTGGAATTACTAAAGCTTCTTGTTAATAATTCTTAAAGGGGTTTAGCAAAGTAGTAAGTGTTCTTATAAAAATAAAAAAGGTGCGAGTAGGATGACTCCACTTATATATTGGTTAAAAAAATGATTATGAAACGATTTTTCTTATATAATTTTAGTTTTTTACTGGCGATCATGCTTGTTTTTTCATCGTGCAATTCAAATGCACCGGTAAAATCATATATGACAGAGCTTAGAGCTCCCGCTTATCCTTTGATTACCATAGATCCTTATACCAGTGCGTGGTCTATGACCGATAACTTGTATGAAAAGCCTGTGCAGCACTGGACCGGAAAAACTCATTCTCTGATTGGTGCTGTCCGTGTAGATGGCCAGGTATATCGCTTCCTGGGTTCAGAGGATATTCCGTTAGAACCTCTTCTTCCCATGGCTAAGGACAGTGCCTGGGTAGGGGATTATACTTTGAAGACACCTGTTGCCGGTTGGCAGAACAGTGGCTTTAATTCGCAGGACTGGAAAGCGGGGCCTGCAGCATTTGGTACCCCCGGTATGAATGCCATTGGTACACCCTGGGAAAGCGAAGAGGTATGGGTGCGCCGGGAGTTTTCTATGCCGGTTGTGAATCAGGATGAAAAATTGTTTTTGGTGTATTCGCATGATGATGACTTTGAGTTGTATATCAATGGCAAAGAGATTGTTAATACCGGGAACAGAGCCAAAAGTGAAGTGGTTCAGGAGTTGGATGTCTCTTTGCTGAATCTGGAGGGGCAGAATGTTATTGCAGCTCATTGTCTCGATAGAGGAGGACTTGCCTATGTGGATTTTGGGATTTATAAAGAAAGTGAACAGAAGGAGGTTTTTGAGAAAACCGCTCAGCAGAAGAAGGTTTCCCTTTCTGCGACTCAAACACAATACGATTTTGTTTGTGGCCCTGTTGATTTAACAGTCACTTTTGTTTCCCCTTTGCTTCCGGACGACCCTGATTTGCTGTCCCGGCCGGTTAATTATGTCAATTATGAAGTGGCTGCCAATGACGGGCAACATCATGATGTGCAGGTCTATTTTGAAACCACACCCGAATGGGCTGTGAATGAAGTTAGTCAGATGGTAACTGTCTCCAAAGGTGAGAGTGAGGGGCTTAACTATCTGAAGGCCGGAACCAAAGAGCAATCTGTTTTAGGGAAGAAAGGAGACAATGTCAGAATTGACTGGGGCTATTTTTATTTGGCTGCAGGAAATACGGAAGGAGTTACATTGGGTATTGATGGCTTTTTTGAGGCTAAAAAGTCTTTTGTGGAATCAGGCAGAGTGAAGGGGAAGGATACAATGACTGCCCAACTGAACCGATCCATGCCTGCCATGGCTTATGTGAAGCAGCTGGGTGAGGTTTCAGAAGAACCATCTGGCGATTTTTTAATGATTGCCTACGATGATGTTGAGTCTATTCAATATTTTGGAGATAACCTGAAGGCATGGTGGACCCGCGAAGGTACGGTGACTATTGATGAAGTGATGACTGCTTCTCTGATGGATTATGAAACGGTGATGAGTCGGCTTGCCGTTTTCGATAATCAGTTGTGGGAAGAAGCTGTAGCTGCCGGAGGTAAAGATTATGCAGATCTTTGTGTATTGGCATTTCGTCAATCTATTGCAGCTCATAAATTGGTGAAAGATACCGATGGAAATATACTTTTCCTTTCTAAAGAGAATTTCAGCAATGGTTCAATAGGTACCGTGGATATTACTTATCCTTCAGCTCCTCTGTTTCTGAAATACAATCCCGATTTGTTGAAAGGAATGATGAATCCTATTTTTTATTATACGGAAAGCGGAAAGTGGGATAAGCCTTTTGCTGCGCATGATGTGGGAACTTACCCCATTGCCAATGGTCAAACGTATGGAGGAGATATGCCTGTGGAAGAGTCTGGAAATATGTTAATATTGACAACAGCCATAGCCGATGTGGAGGGAAATGCTGATTATGCTGAAGAGCACTGGGAGGCCCTGACTACCTGGGCTGATTATTTACTTGAGAATGGGTTGGATCCGGATAACCAGCTCTGTACTGATGACTTTGCCGGTCATTTTGCCCACAATGTAAATCTGTCTGTAAAAGCCATTGTGGGAGTTGCAGGATACGGGCGTTTGGCTCAGATGCTGGGTAAAGAAGACATTGCAGCTAAATACACAGAGGAGGCTAAACGTATGGCTAGCGAGTGGATGCAAATGGCAGATGACGGAGATCATTACCGGCTTACTTTTGATCGACCCGGAACCTGGAGTCAGAAATACAATCTTGTTTGGGATAAGTTATTGGATTTAGGAATTTTTCCTGATGAGGTTGCCCAAACCGAAGTTCAGTATTATCTGACAAAACAAAACAAATACGGACTTCCGCTGGACAACCGGGATACTTATACGAAATCGGACTGGGTGGTTTGGACGGCTACTTTGGCTGATGATCACGAAACTTTTAAGGCATTTATTTCTCCTTTACATAGTTATGTAACCGAGACACCAGATCGTGTTCCTATGAGTGACTGGTATCGAACTACCGATGCTACCCAGGTTGGATTTCAGGCAAGATCAGTCGTTGGTGGGTATTTTATTAAAATGCTTGAGGAATAAGTATTATACTGCATTTCGCCCCTCTCTGCAAGTTTTCCTGCTGAGAGGGGTTTATCTTAGTTTCACAGAATCTTATGAGGTTTTTAAAGGAGTTTCTTTTTTTATCGCTGTTGATGATAGTTGGTTGTCAGGGAGATGAAAAGAAAGATGGTGATGAAACGCGATTGTTGCCACAGAAAAATCAGTTCGAAAAAGTTATCGGAGGAAAGAAAACAAGTCTGTTTTATCTTTCCAATGACTCGGGGATGAAGGCGGCTATCACCAATTATGGTGGTCGTGTTGTAGGTTTAATTGTACCTGATAAAGAGGGTAAACCTGTCGATGTTGTTTTGGGTTTCGCCAGTATCGATGAATATCAGGCATCTGCAGAACCATACTATGGTGCTTTGATTGGTCGAGTAGGTAATCGTATAACCAACGGACGGTTTTCCATAGGAGGGGTGGATTATACGGTTACACGCAATAACGGGCCAAATACGTTACATGGTGGTGCAATGGGCTTTCATTCCGTTGTTTGGGATGCAGAACAAGAATCTGATTCATCACTGATTTTAAAGTATTTTTCGCCCCACGGGGAAGAGGGTTTCCCTGGAAATCTTGAGGTGAAAGTGGTATATACCCTGAGTTCCGGAAATTGGTTAGAAATGAAGTATTGGGCTAAAACAGATGCCTTAACTCCGGTGAATCTTACCAATCATGCCTTTTTTAATCTGAATGGCGAGGGAAGTGGTACCATTAATAATCACATCATGATGATTGATGCGGGATTTTATACTCCCGTTGATTCTATGTTGATTCCTACCGGAGAGCTGAGATTTGTAGAGAACACTCCTTTTGATTTCAGGATCCCTGTGAAGATTGGATCCAGGCTGGGTACTTCGGCCTGCGTGCAATTGAAATATGGTCATGGCTATGATCATAATTTTGCACTCAATCCATCCGAAGAGAAGGTGTCACTGGCAGCCCGGGTAAGAGGAGATAAAACGGGTATTGTGATGTCTGTATATACCAATGAGCCCGGCTTGCAGTTTTATGGAGGAAATTTCATGAAAAGTGAAAACAGGCTTAAATCAGGTGTGGACGATCATTTTCGTACCGCCTTTTGTCTGGAAACACAGCACTTTCCCGATGCGGTTAATCAGCCCGGCTTTCCTTCAGTGTTGCTGGATAAAGGAGAGGTGTTTAACTCTGTTTCAATTTATGAGTTTGATGTGAAGTAAAAGAAATATTAAAAGATGAGTTACAAACATATAATTTTCGACTTAGATGGGACTTTGCTTGATACAGAGTCTGCAGATATGAAATCCTTACAGGAAGTTTTACAAGAAGTTCAAGATAAAGAGTTTTCCATAGATGAACTTAGATTTGTTTTGGGTATTCCAATGGATAAAGCCCTAAAAGCGCTCAAAGTAGAGGATGTCGATTATGCAAGGTCATTGTGGACAATGAAATTTGAAACTCACTTTTCAGAGGTTAAGTTATTCCCAGGTGTTGTTGACCTTATTGACTCTATAAAGAAAATGGGTTTAGAAGTCGGAATTATAACCTCTAAAACCCGTGAAGAATACATCAATGATTTTTTGCCATTTAGTTTAAGTAATGAATTTAGCATTTCTTTATGCATAGATGATTATAGAATTGCAAAACCATCTTCTGAAGGCATGAGAATGTATCTAAATGTAGCAAATTTAAAAGCTCAGGAAGTACTCTTCATTGGTGATACTATTTATGATTTTGGGTGTGCTGATGGTATAGGGGCCGATTTTGGCTTAGCGAAATGGGGAAGTAGTGGTTTAAAAGGGACAGACGCAAAATATATTTTCAATGCACCGGAGGATGTACTTTTTATTTTGAATATTATTGATTCGGGTGAAGGTATTATATAAAATAAGTTTGTTTGTTGATGACAGAATATTCTCCAAACCTGTAGTTGAGATATATAACAAAAAGCTGTAAATCAATTGATTTACAGCTTTTTTATTAGAAGAGTTAATTTATTTTATTTGTAAATGAAAGTGTTGTCTTTACTGATTTTAGTTATTCACCATTTTGTTCTCATTCGTTTTGATGATGTTTGAGCGTTTTTGACTTTTTGAGTCATTTACAAAGTTAGGGGATTGAGGGATGAAATGCAATTTTGATTGTATTGATTTTGTGTGTTTTGTGGTTGTTTGAGGGATGCTGTTTTTTGGTGAAGTAAGGCAAAAGGAAAGAAAAGAGAATAGTATTTAAGAAAAAGGGGAGTGATGTGAAGATGATGTCTCTTTTGAGCTTTTGGAGATAGGGTGTTTCGAATGAAATGGGGGTTTTTATTTAGGATTGTGGTTGTTGATTGGTGTCAGGGATAAGAATGCTGTTTAATAGGGATAAATAGGGGCAAAACCTAATAAATTTAATGGGGTTAGTCGTAGATGTATTCTTTTACTTCTTCTGTAGCAAAGCCGGCGAAGTCGGCGAATTCTTTGATGGTTACGAATTGATGGGGTTCTTTACCCAGGCGCTTACGGATGTTGTCCAGGATGCGGTAACCGGTTTTTTCGCTTTTGCCTGTGATGCGCTGGATGTCCTTGGCGTAAATGCATATTCGTTTTGTCTTGGCTAGAATTTCAGGGATGTATTCAATTCCTTTTGCTTTAGCATCTTTGTAAGCTTTATTTTCAGCATCCAGTGTTTCCCACCTGTGTTTTATTCGTATATCCTGAACGGTCTCGTAGGCCAGTTTCTGCACATGAAATCGGTCTATTACACGTGTGGCTTTTGGGAAGCATTTTTTGATAATAAGGTTCATATTACCGGCCATATCCAGGGTAACTTCTCGAACAATTTTACGCTGTTGAGCCGGGTAATGCTCAAGTATGAGTTTGATGATATCACTGGATTGAGTGCCTTTAAACATACCAACGATGGTGCCTTTCTTTCCTTTTCTCGCTTTGTTGGTAATAATGGTATAAAGTTCACCATTGGATAAAGCAGTCTCGTCGATTGTCAAACAAGGCCCGAGGTTTTTGGGATAGACAATGTATCGATCTGCATGCAGCACTTGCTTCCATGTGTAGAAATCACTCAGTTTCTCTTTGTATTGACGTTGAAAGTTGCGTCCATTAACGCCCAGGTATGTTTCCACACTTTGACAACTAATGGCATTAGAATCGACTAATTTCTTTTAAAAAAGCAGCATACTCTGCGCTCATGCGAGTACCCTGGGCTACTAAACTCCAATCTCTGGTTACTTTCTTTGTTTTGCCATCAATCTCAACATCCCATCGACGCCGTTTAACACTTAAGGTTACTAACATGTTACGAATAGGATAATCATTGATCTGGCGAGAATCCATGAAACCACTGGACTTGTATTTATACGTCTTATATTCTTCAGGGATTTTATTCTTCTCTTCCAGATAGATAGTCAATGTTTTATCATAAACATATTTTCCACTTTCGCCTTTTTCCAAGCCTACTATATTAAAGTGATCCAAAACACCCTCGGGGAGTATAAGCTCTAACAAAGATTGATTTATATCTTCTTTCATCTGCATGTATTTATTTAATGCAAAGATGAACTATTTTAGATTTTGACCCAACTTTTGGGAGTGATCCGTGGCTTTTTCAAGCTTGTCTTGCTCTGTCAGGTCGTGGTATTCAAATAAATCTCTGGTTGTTTTTAGGACTTCTTCATCAATTCCAAAATAGAGGTTTTTGAGGTAGGATCCGGTAATGACTTTGTTGTTCAGGAGGGATTCGGAATAACATTCCCAAAGTCTTTTCCTGATTTTGTCGAGGTAAGGATTGATTTGAGAGGCTTCTCTGGATTTTGGTTTTACTTTTCCTGCTTCCTTATTCCACAATTCCGGAGAGATAAATCTCTTGATGGAAAATTCGGTTCGCTTGCCATTGATGGAAATGCGGGCATAGATAGGTGCCTGTCCTTCAGTTATTCTGGCGGTTCGAATGATGAAGCTTACTGTAAAATTTTGAGCGTTTGCCATGGTTACTGTGTTAAATGTTTGACAATTTGTTCACCGGAAATTGCTCCGGAAACGCTCAAAATTCATCGGAAAAATGAAATGAGAATTTTTGTAACAAACAGAAAGCCAGTTGTTCGTGGCGATGCTGGTGAACAAAGTTAATAAAAAAATCTGTTCACCAGTTTGTTCACCATCATTGTGTTTTTTGATGGTTTTTGATGAATACCCCAAAAACACAAAAAGCTGTAAATCAAACGATTTACAGCTTTTTGGTTTTGGATGAATGTTAAAATGTGATCCGGGCGGGACTTATTTTGTGAAACAAAGGTGTTTCTTGCAAGTGCTAAAATCATTAAAAAAACACCCTAAAATGCAACAAAATAGAGGCCTTTGATAATATTCTGTTTTTTCGCTTGGTTTCTTTACTTTTCATTTTGTGAATGCAAAGAGGGTGCAAATGTTGTAAAGTTGCACCCTATTTCATATCTTTGTTTGTGTAAATTCTAACTTGCTTAAAGGATGGCTTCATTAAAATTTTTTATTCGTACACAACTAAGCGACACCTCCAAAAAACCTGTTAATATTCGGGTAAGGCTTCGGGATCGTCAAAAGGACACCTATTCAAAAACTCATCTAAGCATTCCGGCTAAATTTTGGAATCAAAAAGCACGGACAACCCGCACCAAAATTTCTAACTCAGGAGACTTTGCGGAAAGAGACTGGTATAAAGACCAGCTGGAAGCATTGGAAAGGCATATCCTGAAATCTTACCAAGACGGCGGGGAACTTTCCAAAGAGTGGCTTTCTGAATGTATTGAGAAATTCAGAAGCCCTGAAAGCTTTGAGAAAAAGCCAGTCACTTTGTTTGACTATATTTCCCATTTTATAGAGCAGTCAGAGCAAAGCATAAATCCTAAAACTGGCAGCCCAGTACATTACCGCATTCGCCGGGACTATATAAAGACTTTTGATTTGCTCAAAGAGTTTGCCGGTGGGCGTGTTATTGACTTCAAAAGTATCGACCTTGATTTTTATAATGATTGGATAAACTTTCTCCAAACAAAAAACATAGGATCCACAGAGGAACCGAAATACTACAAAGCCAATACCGTTGGCAAGTTCGTTAAAAACCTGAAAGTATTTCTGAATAAAGCAACGGAGGACGGCATAAATACAAACCTACGGTACAAGTCACATCGCTTTGTTAAAATTCAGGTAGAGACAGACAGCATCTATCTAAATGAAGCCGAATTGAGCCGCA
>NZ_AJKI01000009.1 GCF_000259075.1 Marinilabilia salmonicolor JCM 21150 | reverse complement strand
TTACAGACAAACACTAATAAAAGGTCGGCCGCTTTTAATAGGCTTATCCCGAACGTTTAAATAACTAAATCAATAGACCTGTAACTCTGTTTCCCCTTCGGGAAGATAAAGAAAAATTGAAAAATAAGAATTAATGAGTGTTTCTTGAATTTCCGGCACATAATCAGTAAACCATAAAGCACTATTCTTTAGACTGGCATGCCTCAAGAGTGCAATTTTCCCATCATTATACAATGCTAACTCTACATTTTGAATTGGAAAAATTACTTTTTCAGGATGATTGGGAATAAAACTTGAAGTAAGACTATAAATTTGTTTTTTTATTTTAGAATAATCAGAAATATATAATCGTTCCATATAATGTATGCCTCGCTCTGCATCTTCTTCAATATAACCTGTAATATCACAATTAACCAGAAACTGTCTTAACTCCTCATATTTCCTCAGCACCCTTTCTTCCAAATCGGGCAGAGTACGTAAATCTACGGCATTTTCTAACCGGTGTGAGTGGTCCCACGGCACCTGCGCCTGAAAAGTGATGGTGGTATCCCAATATTGCGTGCCGTTGTTCAGAACATATTCCGGAAGCGTGATTATTTCGGTTAAATACTCCGGGGCGGCATCTGATTTGCGCTTGTCGGCACCGTAGCCAATGCGGAGTTTGATGGGAGATGTACTGCTT
>NZ_AJKI01000008.1 GCF_000259075.1 Marinilabilia salmonicolor JCM 21150 | reverse complement strand
TTTTTTTTTCGGTAAGCAACCGCGACAATTTGATGAGGGCAAATTCGGTATGCAAACGTTTATTGCGGGCATTGCGAAACTGAATGTCACAATTGGTGGCAATTTCGAGCGCATAAACAAGAAAATCAACCGGGCATGCCCCGGCCTGTTCAAGATATTTCTCTCTGATGAAGGCACCAACCTCAAGCAAAGCCACCGTACTCTGATCCTTGCACATCATTAAATCGCGTAAATGACTGCAAAGTCCTGCCACAAAATGGCCGGCATCAAAACCATGATCCAGAATATCGTCCAGCAACAACAGTGTCTGAGTAGTATCCTCTTTCAAAAAAGCATCCACCAGTTTGAAATAGTAATCGTAATCCAACACATTCAGATTATCGATTACCTGCTGGTAAGAGATATTTTTTCCTGAGAAGGCCACTATCTGGTCGAAAATGGACAGGGCATCGCGCATGGCACCATCAGCCTTTTGGGCAATCACATTCAACCCCTCTTCTTCGGCAGTAACACTCTCTTTTTGGGCAACATATTTAAGATGCTCCACAGCATCCTCCACGGTAATCCGGTTAAAATCAAAAACCTGACAACGGGAAAGAATGGTGGGTAAAATTTTATGCTTTTCGGTGGTTGCCAGAATAAAGATGGCATGTTTGGGAGGCTCCTCCAGTGTTTTCAGAAAAGCATTAAAAGCCGCCTGCGAAAGCATGTGAACCTCGTCAATAATATAAACACTGTAGTGCCCCATTTGAGGCGGAACACGTACTTTATCAATCAGTGAACGAATATCCTCCACTGAGTTATTACTAGCAGCATCCAGCTCATGAATATTGTAGGAACGGCTCTCGTTAAATGAACGACAGGAATCGCATTCATTACAAGCTTCGAAATCGGCCGAAATATTTTTACAGTTAATGGTCTTTGCAAAAATCCGAGCACAGGTTGTTTTTCCAACACCGCGCGGACCACAAAACAGGTAGGCATGTGCCAGTTGTTGATTTTTGATAGCATTCTTCAGGGTTGTTGTGATGTTTTTCTGACCTACAACCGAGTCAAATGTATCTGGTCGGTATTTTCGTGCCGAAACAATGTATTCCATAATTTTTTTCTATGAGCGCAACAAATATAATCAAAACGACCGGCTCAACCAACAATCTTATCAATCGCGATGACGCAAAACTTCATAAATCAACACTCCGGCAGCAACGGATACATTCAAAGAACCTATTTCTCCATGGATGGGAATGGAGACATGAGCATCTGCCAGTTTAAGCAGCTGTCCCGACACCCCTTTGTCCTCGGCTCCCATAATAAGAGCCACCGATCCTTTGTATTCAGCCTTGCGATAATCGATGTCACCCTTTTCTGAAGCTGCAGCAACCGTAAAGTTGCGATCTTTCAGATGCCTCAATACATAATAAAGGTTTTTTTCACGGCAAACAGGAACCCGAAACAAAGCTCCTGCAGATGTCTTTATGGCATCGGAAGTCACAGAAACACTTCCTTTCTCGGGAAGAACAATGGCATCAACACCTGCGCACTCGGCGGTGCGTGCAATGGCTCCGAAATTTCGTACATCAGTAATACCGTCCAGTATCAGCACAAAAGGTTCTTTCCCCAGCTCCATCAGATCTTCCACCACTTTTTCGATGTTGTGATATTCCACCGGAGGCAAATAAGCCACCACTCCCTGGTGATTGTTTTTCGTTGCCCAGTCAATGCGCTCCGGTTTTACCTTCTTAAAGGTAATATCCTTTTCACGAATCAGATCCTGCAGTTCCTTTGCCAGATTGCCTTTCAGATTTTCACTGATCAATACTCTTTCTAAGTCGCGGCCGCCCTGAATAGCTTCCATTACCGCACGTATTCCGTAAATTATCTCTTTTGCCATGTTATTAGTTTTTAGTCAGTAGATATTAGAGGTTAGAAGTTAGAAGTTAGAGGTTAGAGGCTAGAGGTTAAGTCAGGCATTTTCATCCAATACCTTTCTTTTTTGTTGTAACTCCTCGAGTTCAAGATGTGCATTCTCCCATTGCTCCATCGCTGTATCAAGATTCTTTTCAATTTTCTGATACATTTCAAAAACAGCGGGATCTGAGGCTTTTTCAGGATTTTCCATAATGGCCGACAAACCTTCCTGTTCATTCTCCAGTCTGGCAATATCTTCCTCTGCTTTTGAAACCTCGTTTTCAGCCTTTTTAATGCGTTTGTTCAGTTCTTTTCGCTCGGCGAAGGCAATCTTACCCGACTGCCCCGACGATACTCCTGATGACCCCAATTCGGTCTTGTTTGCCTTTGGAGACACCTTCTCCAACTCCTGAAGGCTGTCCATCTTTTTCTTTCGGAGAAATTCATAAATTCCACCCAGGTGTTCTTTGGTCTTCTTATTGGTAAATTCAAAAATCCTGTCCACCAAACCATCCAGGAACTCTCTGTCGTGCGAAACCACCAGCACAGAACCTTCAAAATCATTCAGTGCCTGTTTCAGAATATCTTTCGAACGCATATCCAGATGATTGGTCGGTTCATCAAGCACCAGGAAGTTCACAGGCTCCAGCAAAAGCATAACCATTGCCAGCCGGGTACGTTCCCCTCCCGACAAAACAGAAACTTTTTTATCCACCTCTTCCCCACTAAAGAGAAAAGCTCCCAGCAAATCTCTGACTTTTGTTCGGATATCACCAGCAGCCACGTTATCAACTGTTTCAAAAACTGTCAGGTTTTCATCCAGTCTTTCAGCCTGGTTCTGGGCAAAGTATCCAATCTTAACCTGATGCCCAAGCTTTACAGTTCCTTTGTGCTGAAGTTCCTGCATGATAATCCGGGCCAGCGTGGTTTTTCCTTCCCCGTTTTTTCCCACAAAGGCCACCTTCTCCCCTCTTTCTATATCAAAATCTATATCGTCGAGCACCAGCAAATCACCATACGATTTGGAAACATGCTTACCACTTACCACAATTTTCCCGGAATGCGGGGCCGGCGGAAACTTAATATTCAGCTTACTGTTATCAAACTCATCCACCTCAATGCGATCCATTTTCTCGAGCTGTTTGATGCGCGACTGCACCTGCACAGCCTTAGTGGCCTTGTAACGAAAGCGCTCGATAAATTGCTCGGTATCTTCAATCTTTTTTTGCTGATTGCGATAAGCGGCCATCTGTTGCTCCCGTCTTTCGTGCCTCAGGGTTACAAACTGTGAATAGGAGGCCTTATAATCGTATATTTTGCCCAGTGAAATTTCGATGGTTCTGGTAGTTACATTATCCAGAAAAGCTTTATCGTGCGAAATAAGCACGACCGCGCCACTATAATTTTTCAAAAAATCTTCGAGCCAGGTAATAGACTCAATGTCCAGGTGGTTGGTTGGCTCATCCAATAGAAACAAATCGGGTTTTCGCAACAATATCTTAGCAAGTTCAATTCGCATTCTCCACCCACCACTAAACTCAGAAGTGGGACGCTGAAAATCGGATGGTTTAAAACCCAGGCCTTTTAAGGTAACCTCGATACGCGACCGGTAATCGTGGCCCCCAAACATATTAAAACGTTCGGTAGCTTCAGTCAGCCGATCAATCAACGAAAGATATTCATCCGAATGATAGTCTTCACGTTGGTGAATGGCATGAGTAAGCTCTTCAATCTGCTTTTCCAGTTTCTTAATTTCGGAAAAAGCCTGCTCTGTCTCTTCAAAAACAGAGAAGCGGTCATCGTGTTTCATCACCTGCGGAAGGTACCCCACAGAAAAATCACGAGGCATGGTTACCTCACCCGATGTGGGCTCCTGCGCTCCGGTAATCACCTTCAACAAGGTCGTTTTACCGGCACCATTTTTCCCTACAAGCCCAATTCTATCACGTGGGTTGATCAGAAACGAAACATTCTCAAAAAGCAAAAAGGTACCAAAATCAAGTGTCAGTTGGTTAACAGAAACCATATAAAAAAAACTTAAAACGATTCAATAGCATTGTTATCATCCCCGATGGGAATCATGGGTTGGAAGGAAATTACGGGTGTTCTGACTACCTTGTAACCGGGCAGGAATTTCAACAGAAAAATTCCGTCATTGTAAAAGCCGCCCCAGTTCGAGATGCGTTTAAAAGAAAAATTAAACTGAACAGGCTGAACATCCAGCAACGGTTCAGGGCAAAATTCAAAATACTCACCACGCTTTGTCAAAGATGAAATAAAGTAATAAGCCACGTCGTATCCCCAGGCGCCATAGCGCGAATATCCTGAAGAAGATGAAGAGTTCTGGAAATAGGACGAAACAGCATGCGGCTCTGTATGATACCAACTTCTGTATTTCTCTATAAAATCCTGTGTTTTATCACTCTCGTAATCAAAGGCAAAGAATGTAAACAACTGCGTGTTAAGCGAGAACATATCCCCGGGCTCAATGGACTGCGCCCTTAGCCACTCAGTCATCCCGAAAAGAGAAATTTTCACCTTTCCTTTTTCTGCAATACCTGCCAGCGTAGGCACTATCTTGGAAAGGGTGGCCTCGCTGTTGGTGGGCACCACCACAAAATTTTTCTTCACGGGGTCCAGTAAAGCCTCCAGGTTGGTCATGTCCTCTTTGCCCATCATCCGGTATTCCCGGTAATTCATATCCTTATTCAGCGAAAACTCATTAAAAAAGACCTTCTGCCGAAAATTATCCAGAAATGCAGACGCATAAGGATCCTCACCTTCCGGTATGATGGCCAGAAGATTGTATGATTCGGACTGGCGTATAATTTCATTGGCCATCTTATCAAACAGCAACGTATCCGGGGTATTGACCTGGAAAACATAAGGGTTTCTGTCAAGAACAGGATTGACGTTGGAAAGCGGATAAACCAACTTAATCTGATGCTTAATAGAAAAGTCGGAAACCACCTCCAGATCATCCGAACGTGCCGGTCCGATAATAATATCCACCTCTTTCAACTCAGGATTAGAATTCAGCAGGAGTTCAATATTTCCATTGTTCTGGGTAATATCGTAAACGGAAAGATCCACATTGACATTCTCCTTTTTCAATTCATCCAGAGCCAGTAAAACCCCTTCATAGAACTCTACAAAAATGCGTGACCGACGAGAAATCACAGGATATTTCCTGGGCGTCCGGATGGTATCACCATTTTCGACTTTGACAATAACATTGGCTTCATCGGTGGCATCAAGTGCAAAAGGTAATAAAACCGCAACTTTGGCAGGTCGGGAATAACCAATCCCCTCTCTGTTGTCACAAAGATTTCGTGTGGGAATAAATCTTTCCACTTTCAGTGAGTCAGGCACACCTTCAGCCATTTCACCCTGCTCCTCAACTCCCGGGAGATTCTGGACAAACCACTGATCCATTGGAATATTTAATTCTGTTCCCTTTTTAAGATTTGAAAAATCAACAGTTGGATTCACCTTACGAATGGTTTCCATATCCACATTATACTGACGTGAAATGGAGAAAAGTGTTTCCCTGCGTTTCACTTTATGACGTTCAAAAAGATTTTGCTGATGGTCTGATTTCGCAACCTCTTCGTCGGTCTGACGTGGAATACGCAGCATATAGCCAGGTTTCAAATCATCCGTATCCGCATCAGGATTGGCATTACGGATAACATCCAGATCAACCTGGTATCGTTTACTAATAGAATAAAGTGTTTGTCCGGGACGAATTTCATGATAAATATAGCCCTCTCCCTGAATCACACCTGCTTCTTCCTGCTGTGAAGAAACCACGGCATCATCAGGTTCAGTAACCTTTGGAATTCGAACCAACGACCCCGGTAACAAGCTGCCACTGCGAAGCCCCGGATTGTTTTGTAAAATTTCTTCAACTGTTACATCGTATCGTCGGGAAAGTGAATAAAGTGTATTGCCGGGCTGAACTTCATGATAAACAAATTTATCCTCATCCTGTTGATGCTCCTGACGATCTTCTTCTTTTTTGACCGGTACACGTATGATACTTCCCACAATCAGTTGTTTTTCTGATCCTGCGTTATTTTCATAGATGTCCTTCACTTCAACACCATATTTCCGGGATATAAACCAGGCGGTCTGACCTTTTTCTACAGTATGAAGAATATAATCACCCGAACGAACCATATTGGTTTTATTATCGTTGCGTCCCTCAATAACCGGAACCTTAATCACCTGGTCTTTTTTCAGTCCGCCCTCAAGTTCCGGATTGGCCTCAAGAATTTCCTGTTGAGTAACATTGTACCGACGCGCTATCGCAAAAAATCCTTCACCCGGCTTTACCACATGCAGGAAATATTCGTGCCCATCAACAACAATCCTGTGTTCGCCGGGGGACTGACCTTCTTGACCCTGAGCAACCGAAAAACCCGTTGACAACAACCAAATAACTAAAATAAAAACACTGTTGATGCGGAAAGTACTATTTAACATGATCAAACTTTTCAAAATCGTTTTATTCTGGCACAAAATTCGCAAAAAATCATCAAAGAAAGTACCAAAGATATGCTTTTTAAAAGAAAGAATTGACCTGACTAATTCATCCGTATAAATTTTGTTTGCTAAAGCCGGATGGAACTCACATGATTGATTTTATATATGTTCTTTATAGGCAACCATTGCCAAGCTCGTTTCATTAGTATAAAATTTGAGAACGAATGAAACTGCTTCGCTCTCACATATTATTTTTTAAAAATATTTTTTTGTGATATTTATGCTTAAAATATATCATGTTCGTTTCATCTGTTGTTGTTCATATTTTTTGCTGTTTGACCATCTCACCACAATAATTCATAAATTAATCAGTCCTTCTAAAAGCAGGGCTTTCCCTTTTAAGAAAATGCATAATATCGCAGAGTGACAAGGTGAGGGTTTGTTTTTAAAAGGCCGACGGTCTTTAAGCAATAGACTGGGGAAGCCCCCCAGGATATTGCTCAGGTTTTCAGACTGTTTACACCTTACCGGTTTTATATATAAAGCAGGTAAAAAACTAAAGCCCCATTCAAACAAAATGTCTGATGAGGCTTTCTGTTTTTACAAACTGAAAATTGTAATATCGGAAACAAAAAGACATAAAAATTAAATTGTGTCCGAATTAAAATAAGTTTTACTGTCGCAGGAGTCCTTCAATCTCTTTCAACTGATGCTTAAACTCGGTATTGGTCTCCTGCAGGTTTTTCACAGCCTTACAGGCATGCAATACAGTGGCATGATCGCGCTGACCAATTTGAGAGCCAATGGACGAGAGTGAAGAATTGGTTAAATTCTTAGAAAAGAACATGGCGACCTGTCTGGCCTGAACAATCTCCCGCTTTCTGGTTTTTGACTGCAAAGCATCCATATTAATGCCATAAAAATCGCAAACTTTCTGTTGAATCTGACCGACGGTAATCTCGCGTTGTGGTTTACTCACCAACCGATTAACAACGGTACTGGCTATATCAAGTGTAATTTCTGCCTTGTTAAGCGTTGACATTGCCAAAAGTGAAATCAATGCTCCTTCAAGTTCACGCACATTGTCGGTAATGTGTGAAGCAATGTAATGAACAATTTCATCAGATACGGAAATTCCGTCCTTGTATATCTTGGTCTTTAAAATATCCACCCTGGTATTGAAATCGGGAGATTGTAAATCTGCAGGCAAGCCCCATTTAAAACGGGTCAGAAGCCTTTCTTTCATCCCTTTGAGCGCCACCGGAGCTTTATCAGATGTCAAAATCAGCTGTTTTCCTGACTGATGCAAGTGATTAAAAATGTGGAAGAAAGTATTTTGCGTTCCTTCCTTTCCGGCAAGTTCCTGAATATCATCAATGATCAATACATCAATCATCTGATAAAAATGCATAAAATCATTGGCTGAATTGCGCGCCACCGAATCTGTATATTGGGTGGTAAACTTATTGGCACTTACATAAAGAACAGTCTTTTCAGGATATTGCTTTTTCACCTCAATACCAATAGCCTGAGCCAGATGCGTTTTACCTAAACCACTGTTTCCATACAAAAACAAGGGGTTAAAAGCAGTTTTACCGGGATTTTTGGCTACAGCATCACTGGCCGATCGTGCAAGACGGTTGCAATCACCTTCCACAAAATTTTCAAACGTATATTCAGGATTTAACTGCGGATCAATATCCAGTTTCTTTACCCCGGGAATTATAAATGGATTTCTGATTTGCGGTTGCTCCTGACGTGAGTATTTTTTATCGACAGCACGATTACGCAAATCATGACGTTCAGCTGTAGGATAATTGACCGTATAGGAATTGGAAGCCGAAGGAGTCTGTTTACGAGCCATTACCACACTGTATTCAAGCTTGGCTCCTGGCCCGATAATTTCCCGAAGCGCCTTCCCGACCAGCTTAATATACTGTTCCTCAATGAATTCGTAAAAATAATAAGTAGGCACCTGAATCGTCAGCACTCTGTGCTCCAGTTTAAGTGGAACAATGGGTTCAAACCAGGTTTGAAAATCGTTTACCGGGATTGATGCCTGAATGTAATTTAAACACTCAGCCCATATTTGCTTATGATCCAGTTTGGTTTCTATGCCTTCCATTTCTACAATATGTTAATAATTTGTGCTTCGGTAAGGACAAAATTTGCTAAAAAAAACTGGAAAAAAAAATGGGTTAAGGGTTGAAATTTCAGGAATCACTTTATCCCGTTAATAGTCAAACCATTGAAATTAACCATGTATAAGGCATTGATATTCAGCAATAAACTAAAAAAAATTAACTTTCAGTTAACACACACAAACACTTGAATTAAAGGTGGTTGAACCGAATTTTGAAAAAAATCATCATTTTCATCAAAATCTTTTTTTTGCCTATTCTATTTAACAATAAAATAGCTGTTATTCTCCGGTTTGTCGAAGGGCTTTAATTAGTCGAATGGCCTTCCCATCCTTAAATGCGACTACTTCGGCATCGGGAAACTGATGAATAATTTCATCCCGGATGCCCTTTATTTCCGCATAGGAAGAAGAATTACCAATAGTGTAAGTGTATTTATTCCCATCAGTATCCTCAAAAATACGATAGTTCTCTTTTATCATTTGATTCTTGATTTGGAGTGGTTCATTAGATCGGGCAATCTCAACCTTATAAACAATTCCCTGCTGTTCGGCCCGTTCATCAGAAACATTCAGATAAACATCTTTGCCCAAATCGACTGCAGAAATACTCAGGTATCGTTCCGGATTGTGACGAACATCGGCAAGTAACCGGTCCAGATTGGCAGAGGCATCCATCAGGTTATAATACAGACCTTCATCCGAAAGCAATAACCCCAGACTTCCTTCTCCCTCCTGTGCCTGTCGAAGCAATGTGTTAACCAATGTGAGACTGGAATCAATTCCTGCCGCAAGACTGTCAAGATGTACCTTTGCCAATTGATTACTGAACCCGGCCACATTTTCCATAGTTGAGGAAATATTATCCTGTTGTCGGGCCAGAACCCCGGTAACCGAATCAATGTTGGTCAGTGTACGGTTCAGAGCTCCCCCATTGCCCAGCGAAGCATTGACCGTTGCTGTGGTTTGTTCCAGATTTCTCATCATCGCCCGGAAACTTTTCATACCCTCTTCCAGACTCTCATTGTTTTCATTGGAAAAAACGCCGGATAAACTGTTCAGCGTACTGTCCATCCGAACCACCAGATTTTCTACCTTGTTTTTGATAGGCGCCAGTTCGGCAGTCAATCCTCTTTCAATGTCGGTTTTTAAAGTATCGCCGGGCATTAATAAAGCTCCTGCCCCATTGTCAACAAAACGCACAGCTTTAGCCCCCATCAAGTCAAAGCTATAAATCTGGGCGAGTGTATTTTCGTTCAGGGACATTTCCTTGCTCAGTGAGAATACGACCACAAAACGATCTTCCCGCTCGGGATAGAATTGAATTTCCATTACCGAACCCACTTTGTATCCGTGATAGTGAATCGGACTTGCTTCGGTAAGTCCGTTAACCCTGGAATAAACGCCGTAATACAGATCTCCTGAATTAAAGATATTCTTCCCTTTCAGGAAACTCAGTCCCCAGATTAAAATAACCAGGGCAGCAACAACTGTGATTGCAATTTTATACTCTTTTTTAAGTTTTATCATCGATTGTCTTTTTTGAATCAGGTTAAGTCTTTGGTCTGATGAAACCCGCAACTCCTTTAATCATACCCCTGTGCTTATGATGCGTACCCATGCTCCTAAACTGAAGTCTCAGCGGCATGCGGATTTTGATGTTTGTGTATAAAGCAGGTTAGGGAATTATTCGTTTCCCATCTTTAAAACCCACCACAAAACAATCAGGAACCATTTTTTTTACTTCAGGCAACTTTTCAAGAATCTCATCATGACTTGCAGCCAGCCCCGTTGTATATTTATAATAATCCCCCTCCTGATACTCCCAAACGGAATCAAATTGTTTAAAAAACTCCTGATTGGTTTCCAGTTGCTTCTTACTACTTGCAATCTGAATACGATATTGAACCGGGGAAGTGGATGCTTCGATCTCACCATCGGTCGTAACGTGCACTTTATTCACATTTGGGGAATTATTGGTCACTAATTTTGAATTCACCTCATCAAAATGTTCTTTATAATCCCTGATGGCTCTGTAAATCGCTGAGGCCAGATAAACTTTACCGTTTTTGGAATTCATGAAACGTTCCTCATCACGATTGCTGAGAAAACCGACTTCCACCAAAACTCCCGGCATGGAAGTTTCACGAAGTACCAGAAATCCGGCTTGCTTGACTCCACGATCATGTCGTCCAACTCTTTCCCGAAACTGTTTCTGAACGGCAGAGGCAAAACCAATACTCTGGTCGAGATAAACATTCTGCATCAGTTCGAAAATGATATACGATTCAGTGGAATTAGGATCAAACCCCTCATATTTTGCTTTATAATCCTCCTCTAAAACAATTACGGAGTTTTCTTTTTTAGCGACTTCCAGGTTTTCTTCAGACCGGTGCAACCCTAAAACAAATGTTTCGGCACCATAAATCCGGGAGGTGGAAATGGAATTGGCATGGATAGAAACGAATAAATCTGCATCGCTCTCATTGGCAATTTTTGCCCGTTCATTCAGAGGAACAAAAACATCCTGATCCCGAGTCATTACCACATCAACCTGAGGCAGATACTGATTCAGATATTCTTTTACCTGTAAAGCTATTTCCAAAACAATATCTTTCTCTTTACTGGTGCGCCCCACTGCTCCGGAGTCTTTCCCTCCGTGTCCGGGATCCAGAATCACCGTTTTCAGCTGAACAGGTTCCTGTGTCTGTGCTGCTGAGTGATAAGAAGACGATAGGAACAACACAGCAAAAGCCAGAAATAAAAATGATTTATGTCGAATATATGAAAGTACCTGACAATTCTCCATAACAGAAAAATATAATTACTGATGCAAATTTGCAGCTTTTAAATGCAAATACCATCCCAAAAATAAAAAAACTTCTGCGAATCGACTGTTTTTTGAGCCATCCGATGTCTTGGCCTCAATTTTGCTGTAAAAAGCACCCTAAAGACCGTTTTTTACCTTATTTTTGTGCTGATTTTTGAAATGTCAATAAACCTTTTTCGACAGCTTAGAATTATATCCATCTTGATACCAACACAATACAGATACAGCCTCTCTATAGTCAGGACCGGTTTTTTTTCGGCCCTACTTCTTTTATTGACAAGTTCAGTAAAATCCAATGCTCAGAACCCACTGGTACAGGACAGTGTTTCGGTAGCTGTTTCCGACACTTTATCACAGGCAACTGACACAACACAAAACAAAGAGTCCCGTCCGCCTGTAATAGAAGCTGAAGTGGACTATTCAGCTACCGACTCGGTAAAGTTTACCGGGGGAAAGGTGTTTCTATATGGTGATGCCAGTGTCAGTTACCAGGATGTATTGCTTACTGCCTATCAGATAGAACTTGACCTGGACAGTAGTCTCGCATATGCCACAGGAAGGATTGATTCAACAGGTGCAGAGACGGGTCTTCCAATCTTTAAAGATCCCAGTGGAGAGTATACCATGCGTTCGATTCGTTACAATTTTGAAACCGAAAAAGCCATTATTGAACACGTGGTTACCGAACAAGGTGAAGGATATGTGGTCAGTGACCGGGCTAAGAAGCTGGAAGACAATGTGTATTGCCTGAGAAACGGAAAATACACCACCTGTACCAACCATGACCATCCGCACTTTTATCTGAATATGACCAAAGCAAAGGTCATTCCCGGAAAAAAAATCATCACCGGACCTGCCTATCTGGTAATTGAGGATGTGACTATGCCATTCGTGGTTCCATTTGGTTTTGTTCCCAGCTCTTCTACCTACAGCTCCGGCTTTATTCTTCCGTCCTATGGTGAAGAGAGCAACCGTGGATTTTTTCTGCGTGACGGAGGTTATTACTGGGCTGCGAACGATTATTTTGATTTATCCCTAACCGGTGACATTTACACCAACGGTTCCTGGGGGACGCGCATGTCGTCCAAATACAAACTAAGATACCGGTTCTCCGGAAATTTCAACTTTCAGTACATTACCAATATCTCCAGCGAAAAAGAGCTGCCCGACTACAGCAAAAGTACGGATATGTCCATCAACTGGTCGCACAGTCAGGATTCCAAAGCCAACCCCTACCGTCGTTTTTCGGCCAGTGTCAATTTCTCCACCAGCTCTTTCGACCGCAATAATGTGGGAAGCATTATCAACCCGAGACAGCTGGCAACCAACACCAAACGATCCAGCATTTCCTATTCCAGACAATTTCCCGGAACGCCATTTAATTTCTCAGCCAATGCCCAGCACTCACAAAACAGTCGTGATACCACTATTGACCTGACCATTCCGAACCTGACATTGACCATGAACCGGATCTACCCGTTCAAAAGCAAAAATAAAGTGGGATCTAAAGAGAATTGGTATGAAAAAATAAGTCTGAGCTATACAGGTAATGCCAGTAACCGGATTTCCACCAAAGAAAGTGAACTTATGGATTCCAACCTTGCTCAGGACTGGAAAAACGGGATACAACACTCCATTCCGGTAAGCATGAACTTTAAGTTTCTCAGACACTTCACCTTCTCTCCCAGTTTCAACTATAAAGAAAGGTGGTATTTTAAATCCATCGAGAAATCTTACGACGAAGAACAACAACGGGTAGTCGTTTCTGACACCACACAGGGCTTTAACCGGGTTTATGATTACAACTTCAGTGTGGGAACCCAAACAAAACTTTATACTTTTTTTCGCCCCAGCCGCTGGCTTTTTGGCGAGGGCATTCAGGCCATCCGCCATATGATGACCCCCTCAGTCAGCTTCAGCTACAGTCCCGACTTTGGTGATCCCAAATACGGTTATTACGACTGGTTTGAATATTACGATGCCGGCAGAGATGAAATTGTAAGACACGACTACTCCATCTATGAAGGATCAATGTACGGTGTCCCCGGACGGGGTGAGTCAGGCTCCATGAGTTTTGGACTCAATAACAACCTGGAGATGAAGATTAAAAGCCGGAAAGACAGCACCGGATTCAAAAAAATCCCCATTCTGGAGTCCTTAAACCTCAGCACCTCCTATAATTTTCTGGCCGACTCGATGAACTGGTCAAGAATCAATATGAGTGGAAGAACCAAAGTACTGGGTACCGCAGTCAATTTCAATGCCCTTTTTGATCCCTATACCATTAAACTGGATGAACGGGAAAATCCCACAAGGGTAAACACACTGCTCTGGAATGATAAAAAAAGAATAGCACGACTTGAAAATGCGAGCCTGAGTTTCGGATTGAATTTCGGGTCCAAGGATTTCCAGAAGAAGAATGATCAACAAGACCAGCAAGGCGATAACTCAGATTTCCCGGATGGTGAAATGCCTCCCGAAAACCTACCGCCACAGGGGGATACACAACAACCGGCAGCGAACGCTCCCACCCCCGAATATGCACCTTTTTCTATGCCATGGAACTTATCACTGAATTACAATATGAGGATTGTACAGGATAAGTTCAACACCGAGAAAATGGCATACGACAAGAAATTTACGGCCGACATCAGTCTGAATGGAAATGTGACGCTGACACCAAAATGGTCCGTTAATTTCAGCACAGGATATAACCTGGACAGAAAGGAAATTTCGCACACGAATGTACGTATCAACCGAGATCTGCATTGCTGGAGCATGAGTTTTAACCTGGTACCGGTGGGCTCCTACAAGTCTTATTTCTTCACCATTTCGGTAAACAGCAGTATGCTTCGCGACCTGAAATACGAAAAGCGCAGTCACCCCCGTGACAACCCGGGATTTGGCAGTTTTTAACACGGTTTGCTGTTAGCTCGTAGCTCTTGGCTCGTAGGCGCCAGCTTGTTTATTTGGATTCTTGTTCGCATCTTAATTCCAGGTGATGATATAGAGAAAGCAAACAAAGTATATTTTCAGCTCATCACAGATACCTCATCAGTATAGAATTCATCTAAGGAATTGGTCGGATGGAACTCTCATGCAAAAACTTTCACATGTTTTTTGAAACAATCGTTGCCATACTCACTTCTTTCGCTTAAATTTAGAACTCTGAAAAAATTCCCAAAACCCTAAACCAGAACCAAACAAGTAAAAAAAATCAAATGAGAATTAGCTGGATAAGCTAATTGCTTCGCAATTACTTTTTTCGTCCACGAAATATTGCAAGCAAGCGGCATAGCCGAGCGTTACGAATTAATTGAACTGCAAGCTGTTCTTAAAAAAGTGTTGCATAGCAACACTCGCCCGCAGGGTATAAATTCGTGTAATTCGTAAAATTCGTGGACGCCAAGCAAAAATTGGCGTAGCCATTTTAGAAATATTTTGCCAAATAAAACACGAATATTAGAAGTAAGGTTCTAACCTGATTAATTCACAAATTATCTATTACGATACTCAACTACCAGCGAAATTCAAGAGTCCTCAGCAAATTTAATTTGAAAATAGTTCACTATTTCCTTCTTCAAATTTGACTGTGGTTTCTTGAATTTATTGATATTTGAGCATCTCATAACGAAAATCCATGAATTATTCAGACTAAACACAAAATTCAGTAACCATGAAAAAAATCATCTCCACCCCAAACGCACCACAAGCCATTGGGCCTTATAGTCAAGCAGTTATTGCCGGCAACATGATTTATATTTCCGGACAGGTACCCATCAATCCTGAAACGGGAAAACTGATAGAAGGAGATATCAAAAGCCAGACAGAACAGGTGATGAAGAACCTGGACGCTATCCTCTCTGAAGCCGGATGTACTTTCAAAAACGTAGTGAAAACTACTTGCCTTTTAAGCGATATTGCCAACTTTAAAGCAATGAACGAAGTTTATGGACAATACTTCTCTGAAAATCCTCCTGCACGGGCAGCGTTTGCTGTTAAAGATCTGCCTTTGGGGGCTTTGGTGGAGATAGAGGCGGTGGCAGCAAGATAAGATTAGCAATAAATTGCAAAAATTCATTCATCTTTTGTTATTTTTTTACAAAACACGATTTGTTTTTATTATTTTTGTCCATAACACATAATACCCCCTACCAACACTCAACACCCTGCAAAGACCCGTCATTGCAAACGTTGAGAAGCAATCTCAATTTTTCAACCGGACATCAATGGATAAAATAATAAAATCAAAAAAACAGACATGATCAAAAAGAGCATTTTAAAGACACTGGCACTAGGCTTTCTGAGCATTCTCTCAGGAATATCCAATGCCCAAAACACCGCTGATTACCGGGTGGTGCCATTGCCCATGGAAATCATTCAAAACCAGGAATCTCCGTTTGAATTAACCCGGGAAACAAAAATCGTTACGGGCGACGATTCTCAGATAATGCGTCGCAATGCCGGTTTTTTGCAACAATACATTAAACAACAAACAGGGATAGAAACCATTATCGCCACCAAGGGAGGAAGTAGCCGCATTGTTCTTCAAACAGGACTGAAATCAGACAGCCCAGAAGCCTATGAAATCAATGTCTCCGGTGACGTCATTACCCTCACCGGAGCCTCTGAAACAGGGGTGTTCTACGGAATTCAGACACTTAGAAAATCACTTCCTGTTAAAAAGAGCTCCAGTATCAGTTTCCCGTCAGCAGTAATTAAGGATACCCCCCGTTTTTCCTACCGAGGAATGATGCTGGATGTGGCCAGGCACATGTTCTCTGTGAAAGAGATCAAGACTTTTATTGACATGCTGGCGCTCCACAATATCAATAGATTTCACTGGCACCTTACCGAGGATCAGGGGTGGCGGATAGAAATCAAAAAATATCCGCGACTGACCGAAGTCGGCTCCATGCGTAAAGAAACAGTAATTGGACGCAACAGCGGCCGTTACGACGGAGAACCGTATGGAGGCTTCTATACACAGGATGAGATCAAAGAAATCGTAAAATACGCAGCAGATCAACACATTACCATCATTCCTGAGATTGATATGCCCGGACATATGCTGGCAGCATTGTCTGCTTATCCCGAACTGGGTTGTACCGGCGGACCTTACGAAGTATGGACACAATGGGGCGTCTCGGAAGATGTATTGTGTGTGGGAAAGGATAAGACACTGAAATTTGTAGAAAATGTCCTCAATGAAGTAATGGATCTCTTCCCGTCCGAAATGATACATATCGGTGGAGATGAATGCCCCAAAAGCAGATGGGAAGAATGTCCCACCTGTCAGGCAAAAATAAAAGAGCTTGGCCTTAAGGCTGATGACCATCACTCGGCAGAGGAACGCTTGCAGAGCCATTTCATCAGTCAGGTGGAAAAAATAATCAACGATCGCGGACGCAAGCTGATTGGCTGGGATGAAATCCTGGAAGGCGGACTGGCACCCAATGCAACCGTCATGTCATGGAGAGGAATGTCCGGTGGCATCGAAGCAGCAAAGCAGGGACATGACGTCGTTATGACTCCCAATTCACATGTCTATTTTGACCATTATCAATCTACCGATGTTGCACGTGACCCCCTGGCCATTGGTGGCTATTCTCCCGTGGAAAGAGTTTACAGTCTGGAGCCGGTGCCTTCGGTTCTCTCAAAAAAGCAACGAAAACATATCCTGGGGGCACAAGCCAATTTATGGACAGAATACATCCCTGTATTTGAACATGCTCAATTCATGGTTCTTCCGCGGATGGCAGCTCTTAGTGAAGTACAATGGATGGAGCCTGAAAACAGAAACTATGAAGACTTTCTGCAGAGGTTACTGAAGCTCATTGAAATCTATAAAATCAATGATTACAATTATGCCAAACACATTTTTGATTTGAATGCTGAATTTGCTCCCAATGCCAAAGACAATACCATCGATGTTTTCCTCTCATCTTTAACAGAAGGAGATATTTATTATACGCTTAACGGAACAGCTCCTGTAAAACATTCTCCCAAATACAAAGGAGTGATTAAGGTGGACAAAGATGCCATAGTTATGGCCAGAACCTATTTCAACGGAGAGTCCAGCAGAGTTTTCAGTGAATCGATCTCGTTCAATCTGGCAACAACAAAACCCATCAAATCACTCCAACCCATTGACAAACAATACGGATATGACGGCATCTCCACACTGGTGGACGGTCTTAATGGCAACAACAACTACCGCACAGGAAGGTGGATTGCATTTCGTGGAAACGATTTGGAAGCTGTTATTGAACTGGGAAGCGAGCCGGTAACGATCCGTGAAGCTGCTCTGACAACCAACGTTGTAAAAGGTGACTGGATATTTGATGTGCGTCAGTTTAAAGTACTGGTGTCAGATGACGGCGAAAGTTTCCGCACGTTAGCTTCACGTGATTATGATCCGTTACAAAAAAATGACAGTGATGGAATTAAGAATCACGTACTCCGGTTTGATCCTGTCAAAGCACGCTATGTGAAAATCATTGGAAAATCAGAAAAATCAATGCCGGAATGGCACGGAGGTGCCGGCATGCCGGGATATCTCTTTGTTGATGAAATTGTGATAAAATAAAATCAGATAATGCAAAGGTCCCAACTCACGGGGCCTTTGCACTTTTAATCAAACTCTTTATTGCCCATTCCACCGAATTATTCCCTTCCATTTTTCCTAAATAAAATTTGTTGAAGAAATTCAATACCTCCTCCAAATGGGACATACAGCTTCCTGAATGTCTAAGTAGTGTTTGTCTATAAAGTCCAGCTTCTGCGTTGTTGCTCAAAAGCTAAATCCTCAAATACATTAGTATTCTGCGGTTTATATTTTTCACACGCCTTGAATTTGAACGTTCTATCTCAAACACCTGAAAAACGCTTAGTTTATGACCAGACTCTATATACTTCCTGACAGGATTTTTGCCCATTTCAAAAACTTTTGAACAGGAACAACTGCTTTACTGTTATTGATCTGACCTGAGTGATATTCACATTTAATCGTGGGTGTCCGGTTAAAATGTTCGACAGAACTGAAAATAACAACACCAAAACAAATAATATCTTATCAACTATGAGAAAAATTTTCAAAGCGGCATTGTGGGTTCTTATTGTGCTTCTGATTTTTGCAGGAGGTATTGCTTTCTATATAAACGAACAACTTGGCAGTATCGATTCCCTTGAAGAACGAAATACCAAATATGGTGGCTTAAACTATTATTCTACAGAAACCGGAGAATTCATCAGTCCCGAGAAGCTGACTCATTATCCGGAAAGAACCACCGGAGGAGATCCGGGATTTTCGAGATTTTTCAAAACTTCACCTTATGCCCCGAAGACTTCCTTCCCGAAACAAATGCTTACTAAAAATGATTTCTCAGAAACCCCGGCTGATTTTGCTACTTACTGGTTTGGGCATTCTACTTTAATTCTTGAACTGGATGGAAAACGAATCCTATTCGATCCTGTATTCAGGAATGCCGGCCCCCTGCCAATAATTACCCGAAGATATGATGAGTCGCCAATAAAGAGGGAAGATCTTCCGGAAATTGATTTGGTCATCCTTACCCACGACCATTATGATCATCTGGAAACAGCAACCATTAAATTACTGGCAAAGAGAGACATTCACTTTATTGCGCCTCTTGAAGTAGGTGCCAGATTGGAAGGTTGGGGCGTACCAATGAGAAATATAACCGAATTAGGATGGAATCAGGAAACCACCTTTGACTCAATAACGATTACGGCTCTTCCCGGCATCCATTACTCAGGAAGAAGTAATTCTGACCGTAACCAAACCCTCTGGGCATCTTATGCGATTAAAGGTAAAGACAAAAACATATTTAGCAGTGGTGATACCGGGTATGGTGCGCATCTGAAAGAGATAGGTGAAAAATACGGTCCTTTCGACCTGGCTTTTGTGGAAATAGATGGCTGGAACAATGGTTGGCCCCTAACCCACCTGTTTCCTGACCAGGTCATTCAATTGTGTAAGGATCTGAATACAAAGCTCCTGTTCCCCACCCATTGGGGAACCTTTGATTTGGCCTTGCATCCATGGAACAAATCCATTCAAATGGTCTCCGACAGGGCTGAAGAAAATGGCATTGATCTGGTCACCCCTGTTATGGGTGAAAAAGTTGTGCCCGGGATGAGCTCTACAACCAATTGGTGGAAATGAACAAGTCATTCTAGCCCCGACTCCACCGTTGTTCCAACCTTTCCTTCTTAAAGGCAAAAAAAGCCACCCTTAAAAGGATGGCTTTTTTGCGGAGAGTGAGGGAAATGAACTTTAAGCCCTAAAGCACTCACTTTCAACACTTTATTTTAGCAAAAAGGCAAGTCCACTGGAAGTCCACCAGGATTATGTTAATTATGCCTCTTATGTTCACTTCGAAATGAACTCTATTTCACTTCAAAGGTAATATTTATTCAAAAAGGGATTCGAACCTAAATGTTAAAATTTTGGGGAATTTTTTGGGTAGGAAAATTGGCCTTAATTTTTTTTTGAACAGATACGCAATGAAAAGATTCTTCCTTGCAGAACTATCAAAATTACTCGCTAAAAAGGGATTTCATCCCTAAAACCCTGATCCCGATTATGGCTTTGTAAGGTTTTACTTTTCCAAAACCAACAAAAACCTATTTCGGGACAAAGAAAGTCAAGACTTAGCCAGCTTGCGCTCTAAAAACTACGGTTCTTTCATCGAAATCGTCTAAACTCATCTCTCTTGCTCCGCGCGCGAGATTCAAACAAAGACGATTTTTCGATAAAACAACCTTGTTTTTAGGCTTACCTGCCAAGGTCAATCCCAATTAGGACAGTCAGTTCTTTTAGGATATTATTATTTGATAAAGAATAAGATGTCACTATTTACTAAAAATGATACATGCCCATATACTAGATATGGCCAGCGATTTAATAAAAAATGGACTGTACCACTATATAGCTTTGCTCCCGTTTTAATTTAAAACAATAATTGTCAGAGACTTTTTCATTCTTTTTGGGGCGATGCCAAAAAGAATATCAAAAAAGGATATTACGATTAAGCTTTCTTAATAAATAAATATACCCTATAAGGTATAAATACACAATTAAAAAATATTTTATATCCCATCGGGTATAAATTCAAAATATTTACTACATTTATACCTCAAAAGGTATAAACCATGCAAAATCTCATACAATTTGTAAAACAACGCAGAAAGCAGCTTGGGCTCACTCAGCAGGATTTGGCTGAACGTGCCGGAGTGGGTTTGCGTTTTATCCGTGACCTGGAACAAGGTAAAGAAACTTTGAGAATGGATAAAGTGAATGAAGTGTTGGCTTTGTTTGGTCATGAACTGGCCCCTGTTGAAAGTAAACTATTGAATGATGCATAGAAAAGGAAAAGTTTTTTACCAGGACGATTTTGCCGGAATTATTGAAGAGACAGATACAGGGTATCGTTTCTCATATGATAAAGAATATTTATCAAAAGAAGAGAAATGGCCGGTAAGTAAAACCTTGCCAATATCTGAGTATCCTTATTCATCGAATACGATGTTTCCCTTTTTTGATGGTCTGATTCCGGAAGGTTGGTTGCTGGATGTGGCCGTAGATAACTGGAAGTTGAAGGCTAATGACCGAATGGGCCTGCTTTTAGCCTGCTGTAAAGATTGTATTGGCGCAGTTTCCGTGGTACCGTTTAATGAAGAGAATAATGAGTAACAAGTGTTTATATTGCTATCAGCCTTTAGAAGAAAGTGACAATGACTTTCATGCCAGGTGCTCCAGAAAGATATTTGGGGCAGCAAAGGCTCCTGTTCTGGACTACTCATTAGACCAAATGCATGAATTGGCGAAAAAGGTAGTACAGAGTCATGTAACGGTACCAGGTGTGCAAGCCAAGTTATCTTTTCATTTTGAACCAGGCAGGAGACATGAGAACCGACTGATATTGGTTGGTGTTTTGGGTAACTACATCCTGAAACCACCTACTCATCAATTTGCCAACCTGCCGGAAAATGAAGATTTAACCATGCATTTAGCCGAACTCTTTAAGATTAAGGTTGTCCCACATTCTTTAATCAGGCTTAAGTCAGGAGAACTGGCTTATATTACCAAAAGAATTGATCGTGTTGGAAGAAGGAAACTGCCCATGGAAGATTTGTGCCAGTTAAGTGAGCGATTGACTGAGGACAAGTACAAAGGCTCCATGGAACAGGTTGGAAAGGTCATAATGCAACATTCATCGAACCCATTGTTTGATGCGCAAATGTTTTTTGAGGTAACGCTGTTTTCGTTCTTAACGGGGAATGCTGATATGCACCTGAAAAACTTCTCATTGATAGATTTAGAAAATGGACTGACCCAGTTGGCCCCGGCTTATGATCTTTTATCCACCCGGCTGGTCATTTCAGAAAAAGATGATCCGGAAGAGTTGGCGTTAACATTGAATGGCAGAAAGCGTAAGTTTAAATCCGGTGATTTTAAGCATTTGGCTGATAGTCTGAAACTAAACCAGAAGCAAATTGATAATATCTATAAGAGATTTCAAAAAGCCATGCCTAAAGTGCTTGATTTTATAGATGATTCGTTTTTACCTGAAGAGAAAAAAGTTGAGTACCGAGAGTTAATTGAGGAAAGGGCTAAACGACTTTGGTCGTAATCCCAACTTTAGATAACTCTGTTATTTTAAAACTTTAAAGAAATTCTTTGGGATGTTCGTTTCTTGGGGTTCATTGAAGAAAACCACCTAATACTATAAAACACTATACATTTGTAAAAAAAATGAAGTATTATGGAAACGCAATTAAATAAAGATGAAAGAATTGAGATAAGGATTTCATCGCATGATAAACAGATTTTTCAAAAAGCACAAAAATTAAGTGGAGATAAATCCTTAAGCAGTTTTATTGTCCGGGTTGTTAAAAAGCAAGCTAAAGAAATTGTTGCAAAGAATAACCGGATTATTCTCAGTGAAAGGGATAGAGAAATATATTCTTTGATGCGATATTTGGAGATAGTAAACCAAATCCGGATTTGATTGAAGCAGCTAATAGGTATAAATCTCAAATGGAGTCTTTGTGAAAATTCAACTTTTAGAAAAAACACATAGCAGGAAGAACTTCACTTGTGAAGAAAATTCATTAACAGAATTTACAAGGAACAAACTCAAATCTAGTCCAATATTTTCAGGCACTTACGAGTATTTAATATATAAAAAAGCAGTGATGAATTTTGTTAAGTCAAGAAACAAAAGAACAGAAAATTATATCAAACTTTAAAATGGGCGGGATCAACCAACGGAAGATTAACACCATGTAAAAAGGTCCCCTTCAACTCTGAAAATAAAATCCCGCGGACGGTAGAGATGGTTACAGAATTGATAGATACAATAAGTCTATTCGCCAACTCCACTTCGCCGGTTTCATCTGATAGAAAAGGAGTAACCTCCTGCAACTCAAAAACGCAACTGACTTTGATACTGGCCTGAACTGTTCGCTTATCTCCCTCAACCATTACAACATCTACCGATGGAACCGCCTTCACCAGCTTATTTTCCTTATCTAATTTTTGATTGATACTTAAATTGAAATCATAAAATCGCTTTTCCGGTAAAGGATTTTCCGGATAATGCAGTTTAAAATCCAATAATTCAATATTCTTCAACCGAAAACCAATATCAGAATCTGTCATAAGAACCTATTTAACACTCCATTGAGGTTTGTGAAATAAAAAATTGATCTCCATAAATCTGAATATCCTCACCGCTGTTATGAATTCCTTCATTAATTTCTTGCCCCTTTAACTGAAAAAATAGATTAATCTCAGAAGTTTTTCCTTCCTTTTCTACCTGTATTAAATTAATTCCCAGCTTTTCTTCCAGTTCAAATAAAGTATCTGTAGTGAAATTATGCGTTCCGCTCAACCATTTTGTTATAACAGATGGTTGTTGTCCCATAATTTCAGCAAACGCTTTCTTGTTCCAGCCTTTTATCCGTCGGACATCATCAATTCTGGCAGCCAACAACATACGCTTATTGGTTCTCTCTTGCTCTTCCGGGGTGATCTCCGACAATATATCGGATAAAATATTGCTGTTTTGATTTTTATTACTCATCTGTATTAAAATCTAAGTTTCCTGTTAATTGTGTGTAATCTGCAGTATACTCTATCTCTCCGTCTTTTATGCGCTCCGTTATTAAGTCCGAAACCTCTCGCAAAAAATAATTTTCTTCTGTCAATTTCTCATTTTCCTGAAAAGCCCGGATGTCTTTTTCTTTTAATCCACCCCCACCCAATATTAAAAGTGAACTACCATAACGTATGCAATACAACCTCAAATGTTTCTCCGGTAAATCATACAATGCACAAATTCCATCACCGGGAATACCTTCCTTAAATTTAAAATATTGCTCTCTGGCACCGGTTTTTTCATTTATTGCTCTTATTCTTTGGGTTATGTCAATTATTTCACTTTTAAATAAACTAATATTTTCTTTAAGAAAACGTTCAAACATCGTTTGTTGTTCATCTTCAAGAAATATGGAATATATTCCAGCTTGTTCGCCTGTAAATTGTTCCAGCTTTTGGATTCGGAATTTCATCGCAAATATAAATCAATTTTACTTATAACTAAAATATTTAGACCCCTTTCTTACCTACTCCTGCTTTGGTAAGCTCTGCCTTTATTGTCTAATTTTCAAAAAATCTCACCAAACAAAAATAAAAAAACTATTATCCAATCCAATTAAAGGAAAGTTGTATAGATATCAACTTATTCAGAGGATTAAATCACCTTATCAGTTACAATAAAATATACTCTCCAAAATCAAGCGACCTTACCCAAAGTACTACAATTAATGTCTTCATATTGGTAATGATTTCGTCAAAGCACTCTTAAAAACTGGCCAGGTAGTCAAAAAGCACTCATGTTATTCCGGAAAGTACTCAATAAGCACTCTGAATATACTCTGCAAAATGAGCCAAGTACTCAAAAGCCGGTGAAATAACCTCTGCATATAAGTTAAATAATCTCTTAATGTCCTCCAAAGCATGAAAAAGCGCTCAAAAGCGGTCTGTTTATTCGTACTAACAGTACTTTTGAGCCGCTTTCTGCGATATTTGCCCTGTGTTTGGTCAACAAACTTCAAAGCAATTCAAATTCTTCCTGACTAATGCAGAAGTGCTTCAGGATGACCTCCAACTCCTTATGGGTGTAATAATGTGCCCGTCTGTTTCTGGTCACCAAATTCAGCTGGTTATTCAATGCCGGTGAATGCTTAATCTCTTTTCGAAGTAACTGCATAGCTGCATTAACATTTGAACTTTGCGGGTATAATTTCCCGGCTAAATCTTGTTTTAAAATAGTCCTGAAAAATGCCATATTTAAGGTGTTATTTTGAATAATTCCGGTGGTAATTATAGAGAAATAAAATGCAAAAAACAAAATTTGAAATATATCAAAACATATCGTAAAAAACACCACTAAAGGCAATTACCAAATCGTAATATATCGTAATAAACTTCATTTCCCGAAAAAAATGGCACTTGGATTTTTTGAAATATGTGCTCAATAATATTTACTTTCCTGCAAATAAAAACTTGTAAAAAAGATAAAATACGATACAATACTATCCACTACTAATTTTTATCGCCTCGTACTTTTATGTACAATCTTTTACTATAACGCGAATGCGCCTTGTTGCCTAGGTTTGGAATCTCAAAATTCACGAACTAAAAACATTTTAACCATGAGCAAAACAGTTGTAATCGTTGACGAGCATCTTTTCAATAAATTATTGGGTAAGCTGGATCACTTAAATGAGAAGATTGACAGTATTAATGTGGCAAAGAATGATGGTTTTAAGGACAAATGGTATGTAAGCTATTAAATGTCAGCAGACGCACCTTGCAAAATATGCGGGACAATCAGACCATCAAGTTTCGAAAGGCAGGCCGGAAAATTTACTATAAGGCCAGAGATATCGAGGAGTATCTGGAATCCATCTCTTGTAAAATGGTAAATGAGGCAGTTTAGGTAAAATATTGGATTTTAATTGAGTTGCTGTATGAATAACAATATTTTTCCTGAAGGCTTCATTTCCCTGGATCATTTGAAGCAAGATCATTATGCAATTAATGCGAATTTTGAACGCGAAAAGAATGCTTCTGGTGCCCTGATAATACAAGAAGCCAATAAATGGGTTGAGCAGGCCAGATTAAGGCCTGCTCCCAAAATGCTTTTTGACGAGTTTTGGTTTGAGAATGAGCTCTGCGTTCTTTTTGCCGATACCAATGTGGGGAAATCAATTCTGGCGGTTCAGATTGCTGATAGCATTTCAAAAGGAGTTCCCATTGAGGGTTTCCGATTTACCGGAAAACCAATGCGGGTTTTGTATTGCGATTTCGAATTGTCTGACAAACAGTTTGAGTTGAGATATTCAGAAGAAAAGAAGAGCTATCATTTTAGTAAACGATTCTTTCGTGCTGAAATCAATCCTGATTGTGAACTCCCGGAGGGAGTTGCGGATATGGAACAATACATTAACATCAGTCTTGAACAACTCTTATCCAGTAAACAAAGCGAAGTTTTGATTATTGATAATCTAACCTATCTGCGAACAGGTACTGAAAAAGCATCGGACGCTCTCCCACTCATGAAAAGCCTGAAGAGCATAAAAAGGAAGTATAATGTTTCCATCCTGGTGTTGGCCCATACTCCGAAAAGAGACCTGACCAAACCACTCACAAAGAATGACCTTCAGGGTTCCAAGATGTTGATCAACTTTGTGGACAGTTGTTTTGCGATCGGTGAAAGCAACAATGAAAACAATCAAAGGTATTTAAAGCAAATCAAAGTCCGAAATGCAGCTGTCAGGTTTGATACAACCAACGTGGTGGTGACGGAAATAATAAAAGAAGATGCGATGGTTCAGTTCCGGTTTATTGAATATGATTATGAATTTAACCACTTAAAAGTTCGAACCGAAGAAGAGGTTCAAGAGCTGGACCAGCAAATTGTGGAGCTTAAAAAGAGTAATCCCAGTTTGAGTTACCAAATGATTTCAGAGCAGTTAAACACCAATAAGACAAGGGTTATGCGTGTTTTAAAACGAGCCGGATTGAGCTGATTTATCTTTTCGTAACAGCCGTAACAACCGTTTCATCCGTAACACCCGTTACACCTGTTACACCTGTTACGACTGTTACGACTGTTACACCTGTTACACCTGTTACGATAAAATTTTCAATAATGGAATACACTATAACCCTTGATAAATCATCCAGAAAATTCCTTTGTCCGGCCTGTCAAAAGAGAAGGTTTGTCAGATATTACGATTTTGAGAAAAAACAGTATCTACCCGAAATTGTTGGGCGATGTGACAGGGAAGTGAAATGTGGTTATCATTATTCAGTAACGGAGTATTTTAAAGATCAGCACAACTTGGGGAAAAATATTTCATTTAAGCCTCTTCTCAAGAAATCTATAGATGCTGGCAGACCTGTTGACCCGTCATTTATTTCGTATGAGATTTTCAGTAAATCATTAATTCATTACGATAAAAACAATTTCATTTCCTTCCTGGGACGGCTTTTTGACAAGGAACAAATTGCTTTCCTGATTGATGAATTTAAAATCGGAACATCAAAGCATTGGCCGGGCGCCACCGTCTTCTGGCAATTGGATAATAACGGCAAAATTCGAACGGGAAAAATCATGCTCTACGATCCTCAAACAGGAAAACGGGTTAAAAGAGATGTCGCTTACATTCAGTGGGTGCACAAAATCTTAAAACTGAAGAATTATCATCTTGAGCAATGTTTATTTGGCCTTCATCAATTGCCTAAAGCCGGCACAAAACATGTTGCCATCGTTGAAAGTGAGAAAACCGCTGTTTTGATGACCGGTTTTTATCCGGCCTACTGCTGGATGGCCACCGGAGGACTTAGTAATTTGAGTTATTCAAAGATGAAAGCTCTGGAAGGAAGAAAGATTATGCTCTACCCTGACCTGGGCGGTTGGGAAAAATGGCAGGAGAAGGCTGCGGTTCTTATTCAAAACGGAATGGATGTTCAGGTATCCGGCATCCTTGAACAGTATTGTTCTCCATTAGATCGGGAATTCGGTTTCGATATTGCAGACTATTTCATTAAAGAAAAAATGTTTCCCATTAAAATTGACCCCTTAAAGTCGTATGAAGACAAAATATTGGCGAAAATGATTAAACAGAACCCGGCTTTGAAAATGCTGGTGGATCGATTAAGTCTTGTAAAAGCGAATACAAAAGAAGCTTTTGTAATTTAAAGATTTATCTTCGGTGCAACTGCTTCGTCTTTCCTTCAAACTCTTAGAATTAAGATGTTTCTCTTTGGGGGTTTGGTGTTAGTTTTGTTTCAACAGCAACTAATTATAAAAACCGTCTTGCTAGGTGTAGTGGGGCGGTTTTTTTTTGTTTTACTCCCTCCTCCTACGTCATGTTTTGGCATACAGCAACCCTAACTTTGGAAAAACTACAAAATTGATCGCTATGGACAATCCGAAATCTTTGGTTATCGCCATCGGTGACTTTGCATGTCAAAGCGCCAGAAGTCTAATTGATGCCAACATCAAAAACACAAAGTTGTATCTATGTCACCACCAATCCAAAGCTCTTGAAAATCCATATATTTCGGGAAAAATTCAATTGGATGAGGATTTAAATAGTATCACCGAATACTCGATAAATGACAGGGATTCTCTGAAAGCATTATTTTCCAAAAGAACCGGCATAGTATTCCTCATAACAGAACCAAAAGAAAAATGGAACCACAAAGCAACTGCCCTCCTGGCTCAACTCGCAAAGGAAAACAATCAACTAACTGTTGCCATTCTTCCGGAGCTTTTCAAAACAGGAAGTATGCAACCAGGAGACGAAAATAATCTAATACAGTTTATTGAAGCCTCTTTTTATTGGGACTCTGTAGGCCTACCTTCTAATGTAGAAAAAACCTCGAGGCCTGGAAAGTTTGCTTCTTTTGCAGAAGGGATCATCAAAACCATTTCCGAAATTACTGATCAATCCCATCCATTGCCCTTGGAGATTCATGATTTGGAGACTGTATTTAAGGATTCCTCGGAAGTCTTTTTAGGAGAAGGAACTACAGATAATGAAAACAGCGCAGCACAATCCGTCAAAAATGCTTTTGCTAATAAAATGAAGAATTGCGATAAAGCGCTGCTCTTTATCCACTCCGGAAGCAAAGAGGTCACCATGGACGAGGTTGGTGAAATGACTGATTACCTGCAAAGCCTCCTTAATGAAACTACCTCAATTATTTGGGGGGCAGGAATGGGGCATTCCTCAGATTACAGGATCAAAACAACCATCATTGCCAGTAAACAAAATTAAAAACACTAACCATGAACAAACAATCTTTTTGGGGTTCAATTTTCGAATCTTTCCCTCATCCACAGATCATTCTAGACCTGCCGAACATGGACATCGTTCTAAAGAATATAGAAACTGATTCGCCTGATGATATTGTGAACAGTTATTTACTCAATCACAACTTACGCAGTAAAGTCTCTGCGGAAGTTTTTTCAGAATGCATCCTCAAAAATCCGGTCTTTTACTCACAAGAACTAATACTTGGAGCAGAAAAAATATTGAAGGCATCAAAACCTTCAAAGGAAGTTCTGGAAAACATCGTTTCTCTATCTTTCCGCTACATTCACAGCATACCGTTTCAGAAATTTATTGATAGTGCTTATCAAAAGAGCAGTGAGATAAACCCTTTCCTGGAAACATATATTATTGAAGGATTAAACCAATACTCCTCTTTACCCGACAACCTAGAATACATTGGCAATCCCATATTAGATGACAATTACCGCCTTGTTACAAACCTTGAGGATCTTCTTAGAATAGAAAACCAAATAAATAATTACTCAGGAGAGTTCTGGAATCAAGGAATTGACACAGAAAGGACCTGGGATCGCATGACTGATAAAGAATTATTTGTTCTATTCATCGACACTCCGGAGCCTGTTATCTTCAAAATAAGTAAAAATACCTACATGCAGTGGTTTGAAATTGAGGAAGCCATCACATCCAATTATGTAGAGATATCAGAGGAGTTAATCACCCAAATGGCCGCTCAAATCATAAAATCTGAAAATCAATTCTTTTTCCAGCAAAACTACCTTCATAATTACCCTGTTGATGATTTCCATTTTCCCCATCCCAGGAAATACAATCATTTATTCCAGGCTGGACAGGGATTTTTGGAAGAAATAAAAAAGACGGATCAAACATTGGAAGTGCGGGAGCTAAAAATTACGGACAATAAACCCCGGGAAGGATTGTTCCAACATAACAAACGGCCTGTTAGTGAAAGTCTTTACAACAAAATAAAAATGAACATCAGTAATATGTTTGTAGAGTTAGAGACTGATCAAAGCTATCTCCTGTCTAAAATAGGCTCCCGGGAATTGCTGAATGAACTAATCAGAAGAAAATCTGATGATTTTTTCAACTACTGTATGGCCAGTCTGGATAAAGATTTTTTGAAGGAATCCTCTCTAAAAAAAACAGGAGATCAAGCCAACCCAGGTGATCACTACGAAGCAATGTTTAAGAACTTGCTTCTGAAATTAAATATGTCAGAGCTGACTAAGGCCACTCAGGAGGCCGGCGTAAGTGCTGTGCTGGTCAACATCAATAAAGAAATCCAAACAAAAACAACCGAAGAAATTCTGGAGGCAATCCCTGAAATGGATTGTATAAAGAGCTTTCTGGAAAATAAAGGCTGCTATGTCAAAACAAAAGAAGAACTCAACGGGTATTCTCTGTTCAAATTTCTTTGCGACAGATTAGGCGTAAGCTACTTCACCGATAAGTCTTCTCTTTTAGAAATGCTTCAGGATCAGTTGAACGAGCCTGCCTTTTAGTACTAACAAATTGCAATTCACCAATAAAACAATTACCCCACGGGTACGACCCGTCTTGTCGCACCCTTTCACTACCTTTATACAAAATTCAAATAAATAGCTTATGTCCACACGAGAGACAATACAAAGACACACCATCATCATCAATCGTCTGAGAAAGAGTGATGCATCGTTCGAAGAAATTGCAGACAAACTGGAGCTGGAATCGGAACTCCAGGGATATGACTTCAATATTTCAAAACGCACATTTCAGCGTGACATTGAGAACATTGAATCCTTGTACGGCATCTCCATAAAATTCAACTTCTCACGAAATGCCTGGTACATTGAAGAAGTGGATAACACCGAAGCCAATGCCCGGTTGCTTGAGGCTTTTGATACCTTCAATGCGCTCAAGATGACCAATCGCCTGCCCCAGTATATAGATTATGAAAAAAGGCGGCCTCGTGGTACCGAAAACATGAACGGTTTGCTACACGCCATTCAAAACAACCTGCGGGTAAGCTTTACCTACCAAAAATACTGGATAGATGAAAAACGTACACGTTATGTTGAACCCCTGGCTTTGAAAGAGTCTATCAATCGATGGTATGTGATAACTATGGATGCCGAAAAAGAAGAAATCCGCACCTTCGCCCTGGATCGGCTATCCGATTTGGAAATAACCAATGAAAAATTTAAGCGACCTGAAGATTTCGATGTCAACGAAATGTTCAAATACAGCTTTGGCATCATCAGTGGTGGTAACTTTAAACCAGAAGAAGTACTCCTTGCTTTCCGAAAACCTCAGGCTGAGTATATACGGTCTTTAAAGCTCCATCATTCCCAGGACGTGGTAAAAGAAACAGAAGAAGAAATTCTTTTCAGTATGAAACTATTCATCACTGAAGATTTTGTGCAGGAAATTGTATCCCAGGGGCCACGCGTTAAAGTCTTACAACCGGACAGCTTAATTCATGAAGTCAAAAGATATCATCAGGAAGCTATGGACTTGTATTAAGAGTAGCAAATTAAAGTTTAAAGAATCCCTAATTCAAAAAACATCCAACTATAATAACGCCGGGTATAATAACACCAAATCAAATATTTACAGATGGGATTCTCCAGATCAGGTTCGTCCTAAACAGATAAAGTCAGAAAGACTATTCTTTTCAAAAACATGGCACCTTCTTTTCTCAAACCTTAAAAAACTCTACATCATGAACCGTCGAAAAGCACTAAAAACGATCATGGCTATTGGAGCCATTTCTGCCTCACCTCAGTTGTTACTCGGTAAAACAGAATCAACCTCACCAACTCACGTTATTGGTTTGGGTAAAGGTGGTTACCATATTGTTCAGCATTTCTTAAAACAGAACCCAAAAGGGAAATATACGTGCATATCATACTATAAGCCTCAAAAACTGGATCCGCGAATCCAATTCGTTCAGATTCCTCCCACCGGTAAGGTAATTTATCCTTTTGGGGATCCTTTCCATCTTCCTCCCGAACCAGGTAAAAAAATCCAACTAACCAATGAAGTTCTTCAATTGATGGAAGGCAATGATAAAATTATTTTACTGGCTGGTCTGGGAGGCTTTACAGCATCAAACCTTGCCAAAGAGCTAACGCTTGTGCTTCATGCAGAAAACAAGAATTTCCAAACCATCTGTTCACTGCCCTTTACTTTTGAAGGAACAAAAAGGCGTAAAAATGCCACAAAAGCCTTAAGTGCCATTAAGCACCTTCCACAGGTAAAATATTTTGAACTTGATTCACTCAAACATAAGTATAGGGACCTGATACTTAGTAACGCTTTTGCTCGTGGTGACAGGGAGTTTTGGGAAGTTTGTAGGGGAATGGTATTTTTATAAAAAATTGTCTGAACCTTGATTTTAAAGATTAAAGGATTACCTGATTTTTCTAAATAATTTAATAAAAGAGCGATGCAACACGAAGAACTAACCCACGATGTTATTGGTGCAGCCATGGAAGTCCACCGGATTCTTGGCAATGGCTTTCAGGAAGTCATTTATCAACGAGCACTCGCCATTGAACTCGAAAACCGGGGCATCAATTTTTCACGTGAACATGAAATGTCAATTCACTACAAGGATCACGTTATTGGAACACGCCGCGTCGATTTCTTTGTAGAAGAACAAATAATGGTTGAAATAAAAGCAATTATCAACCTTGAAGATGTTCACCTCGCCCAGGCCATGAATTATGTTGAGGCTTACAACCTCCCCATCGGCCTACTCATTAATTTTGGTGCCAAATCATTACAATTTAAAAGAGTCCATAACAACAAAATCATGTAATCAGGAAAATCAGATATAATCATGGTTCAGACATTTTGGAAAAGACATACTTACTCCTCTTTCATCATTAAACCTTTACTCTCAACCCTCCCCGCTCAATCTTATACCCCGCTTCCCTCACAAAATCTGGCGAATTACTCACCGCTGCATTGCAAAAGGTCGTTCCCCCACCCTCATACTTCCCATGGCCCTCATGGATATGGCCAAACAGATGTAATTTGGGCCGGATTCTGTCAACCTTCTCCAAAAGTTGGGGACAACCAGAGCCATTATCCAAAATCCCTTTAGGAGGCATGTGGGTAATTAAAACATCGATATTCCCGGGTATCTTATCCCATTCTTTTTTAATTTCCTGGCCAGGATGAAAATTAAAGGCCATACCTGCTTGAAAAAGGGAAGCCGGAGTTCCGTAAATTTTTAATTTTTTAATTTTTACTACCTCATTTTCCAGATAAATAATGCCATCAGGTATCAAAGCCCTGACCAGCTCTTTGTTATTCTGCAAATACAGATCATGATTACCTGCAACAAATAATTTGTACTTGAATGGTTGAGCTTCCATCCAATCCAGAAAATCCAGGAATTCATGCTCTAATCCGTAGGCGGTGATATCACCTGTATGGATTAGCATTTCTCCTGGCTGTAGGTCAAGTTGACGATGACAACCATGCGTATCTCCGATTACTGTTATATCCATTGTTTTATTGAAAGTCTTTGATGGTTTCATTTCCGATTCCTTTTTCATTTCTCTTTTCCAGAAAACACAGCATCAATGATTCCTAAACATCATTTTCTTCTGCCTTCTAACTGTTTCACTTCTGCCTTAACATTCCCTCATCTCCCAAAGCCAATACTTCGTGTCTTCTCTCCCAGCCGCTCATCATTACAAAAACCTTCGATGGAAGAAAAAACATCAGCTTCCCCATTAATTAAACTGTGGATTTCCCATTTACGAACAATGTTATCGATCTCTCCACCCGAAAAGTCATATTTTGAAGCAAGCATTCTGGCTTCTTCCTTGCTAAGCGAGTTCAATTTCGATTCCCAGATTCGGGCTCTATTGATTAGGCCCGGTTTTCTGAATTGGACCTTAAACAGGAAACGACGCTCGAAAGCACCATCCAGGTTGTCCTGAAGATTGGTGGTAGCAATCAGAATGCCCTTGAAGTTTTCCAGCTCCTCAAGAATGATGTTCTGAATGGCATTTTCTGTTTTTACCACATTCGATTGGCTAATACTCTGGCGCTTACTAAATACAGCATCTGCCTCATTAAAGAGCAGAATAGGCAATTGCTCGCAATCTTCTGTAAAATCAGCATAATCAGCAAACACCCTCTTAATGATTTTTTCACTCTCTCCGTACCACATTGACTTAGTTTTACTGATTTCAACCTTCATTATGTCACGACCGGTTGCACGGGCCAACTGTTTGGCCATTTCGGTTTTACCGGTCCCGGGAACTCCGTAAAACAGAGTGGCAATCCCTTCTGCCAATCCGCGCTGTTTCAATCTTGTTCTGATTTCTTTCAACTGTTCTTCCTGCAATGATTGTTCTAATAGACTTAGTTGCCGATTGGTTTCTTCTTCGAAAAATAATTCCCGAAATATTATATCTTTCGTGCGAAGCACGTCACTCCGCTTACCTCCCCCCATTATTTTCACACCATGCTCTTTTAGCAAATTGCGGCCTTTGGAAGCCAACATAATTTCCGCATCATCAAAAAACTCAGCATCGGAAGTTTTAACCAGCTCCATCTTCACCAGTTTGTTTTTCCCGGAAACAAAATCTCTTCTGCACTTAATATTTTCCGAAGAGTTACCATGTACATCCTGAACCAATCTGTTAAGGTTACGTGATCCTTCTCCGGTTATGGCACTCCAAAACAAAGTCAACAGAATGTATTGCTCATCCAACGGCAGCTTCAAGTCCTGGATATGTTTCAGTAGCGGAAAATCAAGATTATCTGCCACAATATCACGGGTTGCCAACAATAAGTCCATTTCCTCCAGATCATCTTCTTGCTCCAAATCAGCAATACCGCCGAGTACATCCAGAATATCTTCATACGTTTCTTTCAGCAACTCCGGCATGGGTCTATTCTTAAGCACAGCCTCCAATAAATCATTGTTCAAACGATACACCGGAACTTTTCTTTTTCGCCGGAAGCCGTCAGAACTTTTCTTTTGTCCTATAAAATTTCGATCGACGAGTTCGGCTATTTCGTCCTGAAATTTTAATAACCGCAAAGCACTACAGTCCAGATGTCTAACTATATCATCAAAACCTACTTTCTCACCATCGTGCCCCTTATCAAACAATACTGCCAGAAATGCAGCCTGAAAGCGATTCACTTTAAAATAATCGCATAAAACTCCCATCTCTTCACCATAATCGGAAAAAGTGGGATCCTTTAAACGGCTCTTTCTTACTTTATCGTTTATTTCTTCAAGATAGCCCAGTAACGGATAGTTCGTTTGTAGTTTCATATCGCTGATTTTTTTACAAAGCTAAAACCACCCTGTGCCATTTTGTGACTGACGATTCTCTTTAAAGGGGTGCCGCGGATTGACATACCCTGCCTGTACTTTTGAAAAAAATCATTCAACCATGAGCACATTCAATCCTCACGAGACCGAAAAGCTAAAAACCTTCCTGGAGCATGCCTCCACCCAACCGAGTTTTAAAAACGGAGAGATCATTTCCTCAAACTACGACCGTGATAATCCGGAAACCTGGGAAGGAATAGTATGGAACGACGATGGAGACTGCTTCATGATCAACTGGAGCAACAAAAAACACCTTTCCGGAAAACTAAATCTGGATGACTTTCAGGCACTCTCTTTCCTATTCCTGGACAATAACCAGATTAACTCTCTGTCAACTAAAAACTGTTTTGACCTGGAAGAATTGACCTGTAAAAACAATAAGCTTTCAGAATTTGATTCTTCCGGTTGCTATAATCTTCATACCCTAAAAATCACCGGAAACCCGCTAAAAGAAATAACCCTTATAGCCTGTGACCGCCTGCAGCGCTCAGGTTTGGCGGTTTCCAACCGCCAGCGTTCTAATATAATACTATCAGATTCATTGCAGGCAAAAAAGCAAGAAGATACCGACCCCCTCCTTCCATTCCTGATCAAATCCAGCAACAACGATCTTACCCGGTCTGAATACCATCACTACCGCAATCTTCTGCGTGACCGCCAAATTAAACTAAACAACGAATTCCCTTTCACCACCTACCAGGTTACCAAAATTGAGCAGATCAACACCCTGCTCAATCAAAAATACAGGGCAGCCATCAAACAGGCCCAAACCCTCTGTGCCTTCGCCCAACAACAAATCGAAACAGAACCATTCGTTTCCGATTATGAAATTGACTTCAAGTTAGACATTTATGCTTCTGATAAATACAGCCACATTCCTGAAATGGAGGGCATTCCCATCTATTCCGGACACCCAACCATGGGATTTACCAAACATGATTTTGAGAAGGGTAATACTTCCCCCGGGGAGAATAGTGAAAGTGGTTCTTTACAGTGGTTCCTGGAAGAAAACCACAACGAATTCCTCTTCCGGTCTGACCATCCCCTTAAACATCAGCATCACTGCTGGCTGCTTCATGAACTTTATGACCATACTTATCTTTCCTGGCAGGATATACTGGATATGGAGGAGATTTGGGTGGATGTGGGGCTGGTGATGCAGGGGCTGGTGATGCAGGGGTGTAAGAATTTGATGATAAATTCTGAAAAAAAAGTGAAAATAACTCTGATAATTCCCACTTATCCCTAAATGGAAACTTGATGAAAGCACAAATAATTAAAAACATAACTTAAGAAGGATTGATTTTTTAATGTGAAACTTTTGGGCAAAACCATTCTATACTATTTATAATCAAAAATAGAGTCAAATATAAGGTAAGAACATAATATTTTAATACTTTTAGACAAACAATCATTTTAAGTTGAAAAATCAATAACATGTATCATTTTAACCTTAATTAAATGAATGACAAAACAAAAGAACAGGAGATTAAGATCTCAGCATCCATTTCATTCGTCAACGACATTTCAAATAAATCTTTTGAAATTGATAAAAAGAAATTTGATCATAATATAAACTTGATGAATTCTTTCTATAATATCCATCAAGAAGAAAAAAATAAGCTCCCTTACCATATCAATGTATTCGAACAGGCAAATCCAAAAGAAAATGACAATAGCCGTATTCTTGCCAGCTTGTTAAACCAGAACGAAAACAAACAAAACCGGTGGGTGCTGAAAAGCTTTTTAGACCATCTGGAAAAGAAGAAACCCAGCTTTCATTTCAAGATAAAGAAGTCAGAAATTACCACAGAAAAAGACAGAATTGATCTTTTAATCCGAGATGAAGATTTTGCCCTAATTATTGAAAACAAATTCAATTATGCAAGTGACCAACCATCCCAACTAGCACGTTACATTGAGGTGCTCAAAAACAGTAAAAGACCATGCCATGACAAAAATATTTTTGTGATTTACCTGACAAGGGACAGAAATAAAGAACCTGAAGATCAAAGTTGGATACTGAACAAAATAGATTACAAAGAAAAATTTGCAGAAAGATTCCTTCACCTGACATTCAAGGATGATATTCTGCCTTGGCTTCAAAAAGAGATTTTACCAGGATGCACCAAAATAAATGATAATTTCCTAAAATCAGCCACAACTCAATACATTGATTATTTAGAAGGAATTTTTAACTCAAGAAAAATACACAAAGACATGAACAAAAAATTGCAAAAACACATCGAACAAGAACTGGGATTTGGAAAAGAATCCGCTGAAAACATTAAAAAAGTGAATGAAAAAATTGAAGCTATAGCGGAGCTAAATACTCAACTCGACGATATTAAATCACTAGAAGTAAAAAAATACTTCGAGCACTGCTTGGAGAATTTGAACCAAGATTTTAGTGAGCTTAAAAAATACAATGATATTTTAAATGAAGACAACCTGCCATGTATCGGAGTTTATTTATATTACAATGAGAAACCATTTCAGGTAGTTATGGAAATGGATGAAGATGCTTTATGTTATGGAATTGCTACAGAAGACAAAAAGAAGAAAGAAATCACAAAACAAATTGAACCATTAAAAGCCAAAGAAGAATTTGATGAAAATGAAAACTGGTATGCCTACAAAGAAACACCGGTTGAAAATGGGTATGAAAATCTAAAAACTCTTATAAAAAAGGTGACTAAACTAACCATCCCGACCGAGTCATTTCTGTCAACCACTTTATCATCTTTAGAGAAAGAATATGAGGTTTTCCAAGAATTTGATGAACATGAAAACCTGTTGGGAGGTATATTATTTAAGCATGAAAACCTGGCGTTTCCAATTCTGCTTCAAAAAGAAGGAGAACAATTATACCTGGGTGTTAACACTCATAAGGGGACTCAAGATGAAGCATCACAGGAGAAAATTCAACAACTCCTAGATCCTATTCTCAAACCTGCGGGATTTGAAGAAGATGATTTTTGGTATGGTTACAAAGAAACCTCCCAAGCCTACGCTTACAATGAATTAAAAACCCTTATTAAAACTATTGAAGAGCAACTTACTTCATCTCAGAATTAAGGAATAGAATAATAGTAATCTGACCCGGTTAGGGTTGCCATCTTATATATGCCCTTCCCGGGCCTTAATTCTGAAGCTAAACATCAAAAAATGGAACATAAAACCTCCTTCAAAACTATTAACGAATTTCTTTTCCAAAAGGACAAAATTTTTGTAATTCCCAACTACCAAAGAGGCTATAAGTGGGCGGTTAAGATAGACGGTAAACCATCAGCCGTTGAAAAATTTTGTGATGATATAATTAATGCCGATCAAGAACAGCCTTACTTCTTGCAAGGAATAACAGTTGCAGAAGAAGATGATAAAATAATTATAATTGACGGCCAGCAAAGAACCACTACATTATATTTCATGCTGTGCCTATTAAATTATAACAGCATCAAAAATATTAACTTAAAATACGACATACGGGAAAAATCAAAAGAATTTATCAAAAATATCAAAGATGATAATTTTGATTATCTGAATTTCGATCCTGAAGACTCTTGTCAAGATGTTCATTATTTCAAAAAAGCCATAAATCAAATAAAATCAAAACTCGAAAACTTTGAAAATAAAAAGAAAGAGGAAATATATAATTTTCTATTGGAGAAAGTAACTCTTCTCTACATTATTATCGATAATGATAAGGCCACTAAGACCTTTACAATGATGAATGGCTCCAAGGCATCTATGCTAAAGGAGGAACTGGTAAAAGCAGAAATGCTGAGAAAGGTATCATTACCTGTTCGCGAAGAAAAGACGGTTACTACCTCAATAGACGATAACCTCCATGAGTTGAAAGAAATAATTTCGATTGACTGGGAAACAAATGCTCTTAGAAGTCGTTATGCCCGGGAATGGGACAAATGGCTCTATTGGTGGAACAGAGAGGATGTTAAAGATTTTTTCAATACAGAAAAACCATTAGGTCTTCTTCTGGATTTTTACTATCGGACCAAACCCGAAATCATTGAAACCATTAAGGATAAAAACACTAAATTCTCTTTCGACAACTTCAAAAAGTTATTAAGTAACGGCGACAATGAAGAGAAAAAGAAAACAAAACTTGTTTTCAAAGAACTTCGAGATTTACAGAAATCATTTGAAGATGTTTTCAATATTCCAAAGATTCATAACAATCTTAGATTAGCTCTGTTCTGTTCCAATAATTCTGAAGACAAGTTCAATATAATAGACCATTTTTTACAGAAGAAGAATGAAGAAAATTATAAAGATGACTACACAAAATGGAGATTAGTTGGGGCTACTCACAGACAAATTACGAGAGCCAATTCTTTAAGAGAAGATGAAGAAACTAAAGAAGCTAAAGCAGAAGAAGCCTTAAAACACCTATCTGGCCCTTATGTTTACCTTTATGCAAAAGACTTGGCTTTAAAACAATTATTACGATTAAATATAGAGGAAGACAATAAACTCTTCAATGAAAAAGGCCGTAAATTTGATTTCAGCATAATTGATAACCAATCCCTGGAACACATTTTCCCAAAATCTAAAGTTTACCACAAAGTCCCTAATGAGGAAGGTAAGGAAAAATACCAGGATGGAAATAATATAAACTTAGATATTGCGGAAATTCAGAATAACCCTGAATATTTGAACCGATTTGATTTTGAAGCGGGGGCATCAGAGCACTGCATTGGAAATCTGGTTCTACTTGATAAAAATGAAAATTCAAAATTCAACAACAGACCTTTCTTGGAAAAGAAAATAATATATTTTGATGTGAGTAAAGGTTTTAAAAGTAGAAACCTTCTACACTCAATTTCTGTTTTCTCCAATTCCCAATGGAAAATAAAAGAAATCCAGGTACAACAAAAAGCATTCATTGAAGGCTTTAAAAAAGATTACAACATCAAATTATAAAATTCTCAAAAATGGACAATAACATTAAGCTAATAAGCGGTAAAGAATATACACTATCTCATTTGTTTTCCGGAAAAAATAAAATAATCATCCCCGATTTGCAGCGAGATTATTGCTGGGGAGATAAAGCCTGGGATAAGGATGCCAATAAATATCAGGAATTGGTATCAGGATTTCTGGATAACCTGTTGACATCATTCTTAGAAAATAATGAAAAAAAATTGACACTGGGTCTTATATATGGGTATGAAAATCCCCGTTATCACATACAATTATGTGATGGCCAACAACGCATTACAACACTTTTTCTTATTTTGGGTATAATCAATAAAAAAACCGATAATAAATTCATAAATACTCTTATTTCCAAGGAGGAATTACATGATGACGATAAAGAACCCTACCTCCAATATGCAATTCGCGAAACAACATTATACTTTTTAAGTGATCTGGTGTGCGAATTTTTTCAGGAAAGTGAGACACCAACTGAACAAATAAAAAGCCAACCATGGTATTTTTCAGAATACGAATTGGATGCCAGTATTCAAAGCATGCTTTCTGCGCTTAAAACAATTGACAATCAAATAACAGATTTTAAGAAATCCAATCCACAATTTGAAATAAGAGCTTTTGGAAATTTTTTGATTCATGATCTTCAATTGCTGTATTATGATTTGGGAAACCGTACCAGGGGAGAAGAAACCTTCGTAGTGATTAACACAACAGGTGAACCACTTACCGCAACAGAAAATCTCAAGCCAATTATTTTAGGAAATATTAAAGATAGTGGCAAACAGAAAAAAGCATCCATAGAATGGGAAGATAGAGAGGAATGGTTTTGGAAAAACAGAAGAAGCCCCAAAGAACAAACCTCTGATGATGCTATGAACGATTTTTTTATCTGGTATTGGCAAATACGACTGTTACAAGAAAAATCATGGAAAAATAATAATTCCTATGAACTAAATCCTCGTGAACTTTTTACCAATAAACCAAAAGTTGATGAAACCAACAAAGAAAACACAGAATTAAGCAAGTGGGAAAACAGTGTAAAAACCGATGTTATACAGGATTATTTTTTAGCTCTTCAAAACCTTATTAATTTAAGTAATGAACCCAAAAATAAAAAAGTCCTGAACACTATAAAAAAGGTAGTATCTGAACCTTTTTCCCTAACATGGTTTCGATCTATAAAAAAAGAAGACCAAACTCAATTAATTTTACCATTAATTGCTTACTTGCAAAAATTTAAAACGCCGAAGCTATTTAACCCTTTCCTAAGACGTATAAGAAAAAACTATTTTGATAAGATAAGAGCTCGTAAAAATTACCTTGATGGTGACCAACTACAAAATAACGTGGTAGATTGGAGGTATATTATTCAGATCATCGAAAAATCAAAAGATGAAGCAGATATACTGAGATTTAAAACCAAAGAAAATGAAAACAATTTCAAAACAACATCGAGTGTGCCACTTAATGAATGGTATAACTCAGATGAGAAAAATAAAGATATTTTGAAAATTAATCATCGGGAAACAGTTGAGATGTGGGAAGACCATGAGGAATTATATGGAGACCTTTCTGTTTTATGGCTGGCAAATGGCACTAAGGAAATTAAATTCGAAAAAATTCAACAATACTTTGAGTTATTCAAGACCCTTTCTGATTGTTTAATTAAAAATGGAAGCATTGATAAACCCCAATTATCCAATCATTTCAGACTTTTCAAAAACCTAAATCTTACAAGCTATCCTACTATTGGACATATTGATTATTGTTCAGGAATGAAAGGCGCTTGGTTTTCATGGAGAGATTTAAATGACAAAAACTTTTTTGAATATCTTCATGAAAAGAATTTTTATTCACTTCTCGAAACAAGTAACCCGGATAGTCTGTTAGCCGAAATTAAATCAAGAATAAGACAATCCTTAAATTATGATTCTTTTGATATTACAGATGAAACTTTTAGCTCCGAAAAGCATTTAAAAGCCTGGCTTATTTTAAAGGTCCTTTACGCAGAAAAACAAGGTGTTTTACTTTCATTTCATGATGGTAGAGGAACTGAAAATGGCACTGGTAATGGATTAGCATCTTACGATCTATCCCACAGAAATAAACTTATCAAGGAAATACCCTTTTCGTTGGCAAATTCTATTTGTGGATATGCAGTAAAACGAGTTAGCCGAATCGATTACACTACTTCAGAACACTGGAGTAAACCTTATGCTTTTGATACAATAATTGGCGATAGCATAAGTATTGACGAATTCAGGGAAAGAGAAAATACATCGATTGGGAGTGATAAGATAGAATTAATTAACTCGGTAATAGATAAATTGGTTTCTGATTTTTTATCTGCCCCTGCTCATTAACCCCAAAATTCAAATGTTTTGTTATTTTTGGCATTCCATTTTCAGCTTTAAACTGAACCTTTAATCTATGAAGCTTCAAACCAACTTTGACTTTCTTAAAGACGAATTCACATTATTAGGTAATCTGGAAGGCTCTGCAGAACTTCTTATCTATTCTGACCCTGTGGCTGCATTAATAACGTTGAAACAGTTCGGGGATGTTTTCTCCAATGTACTTTTTAACGAGTATGGCAAAGGATGCCGCAAAAGACAATGTATAAATTCCCAACAGACGAGTTCCCATAAAGACAATAACTTAGATAAATTTCATACTAATGAATAAGAATCAACTATGGATGGTAAGAGCCGGTGAAGGTGGATTTTTGGTTGACGATTTCCTGACAAAAAACATTATTGCTATTGGATGGAATGAAACTGGAGATTTGACGAAAGTTGATAGCCTTGATAAACTTAAAGAGCTCATTCGGAAAAACTATCCTGGTTACAAAAATGGCCAAATAATAAGTAGTGCTGGGCAGGTGTACAGATTTTTAAATGAGTTTAAAAAAGGGGATTGTGTATTAACCTACAACCCCTCAGAACGGACTTACTCTATCGGCGAAATAGTATCGGACTATAAATTTACTGACCAACTATCTGAATACTTCCACATGCGCGATATCAAGTGGATTGGTAAAGTTCAACGTGATGATTTATCTACCTCAGCGAAAAACACATTGGGCGTGGATAATCCGGGGTAAGCTGACCCCCAAATCCGGCAAAAAATCCGCCATTTTTCATAGCAAAAAAGCATGTCATTCCGGCGGATGCTGACCCCCTTTAAGTCAAAAATACGGAAAATTCCGGAGCATGTTGACCCCTTGTTATTTTTGGTGGCCACAGGCAAAGAAATCCGGAGCATGTTAACCCCTTTGAGAGTCTCGGGCTTTCAAGATTCCGGAGCATGTTGACCCCCTATCGTATTTAATCTCAGTTCAGGTTTTGGTTATTTAGAGGTTTGATTATAAAACCTTTAAAGAAAAAATGAGATGGCCGGAAAACCAAAACGTATGAGTCAGGTAAAACAAATTTTGCAATTACACTCTAATGGCAAAAAGAAAAAGGAAATCGCCCGTATTCTAAAAGTGAGCCTTAATACGGTGAGGTCCTATCTTCGTAAAGTAGACATGCTAGAGGTGGATATTCCATCTTTGTTAGCACTTGAAGACCCGGCCTTAGAGGCCCGCTTACATGCAGGCAATCCATCCTATAAGGAAAATATCCGTTACGACCATTTCATCGGTAAAATTCCTTATTTATTTGAGGAATTGAAGAAAAAAGGTGTTACCCGTCATCTTCTATGGGAGGAATATCGCCAGACATATCCTGAAGGTTATAGCTATACTCAATTTTGCTTCCATTTAGCTCAACAAAAGAAAGTTGCCAATCCATCAATGGTTATACCCCATAAACCAGGGGAAAAGATATATATCGATTTCACCGGAAAAACAACGCATTATATAGATCGTGAGACCGGTGAGGTTGTTATATGTCAAGTTTTCGTGGCTTGTCTTCCTTACTCCGATTATGCTTTTGTTATGGCTGTTAGAAGTCAATGCGTGGAAGACTTTATTTACGCCCTCGGATGCTGTTTAGAGTCCTTTGGGGGCGTTCCTGAGCTATTGGTGCCAGACAATCTTAAATCGGCCATAGTCAAGTCCGATCGATATGAGCCTGTCATTAACCAGGTCTTAGAAGATTTTGCCAACCATTACCAAACAGCCGTTGTGCCAACGCGTGTATGTAGTCCTCAAGATTATAGAAACAAAAACATTATAGCAACAAATTTAATTAAAGTATTGACAATCAATTTATTCTTCTTCTGAAAGTTTGCATAACAATCTTCCTAAATTTAGGAAAGTGTCAGCAATGTCGCTGTCCTTTAAAAGAACATGTTATGCATACAGATTATTTATCTTTTGAAGATTTAACAAAAGCAGCCTCTGAATACCTGGAAGGTATCAAGCGGAGTAAACAAACGATAATTATTTATAACTGGATTTGGAGAAAAATCAAGTTGTATATGGACAGTAACGGTATCGTTAAATGTAGTTCAGATGTTATTACCGGATATCTGAAAATCACCTATGGGTCAAAAACAATTTCTCAACTGTCAAAACATCAAAAACATTGTTTACGGTGCGCTTTGTGTCTGGCCCAGTTTGCCGAAACCGGGAAAATGATCGAGATAATCTCCCGTAGGGAACCGCTAAAATTCACAGGTAAAATCGGGTCGCTCATCCTTCAATATGTCGAATATAAAAGGTCGATGCGGCTAAGCAGTAAGACATTGAGAAACCACTCGTGGTATTTACACCATTTTTTCCAGTATCTGAACGGACACACTATTTTAACGCCATCGCAGATATCCCCTCTCGAGATCATGAATTATTCCACAAGTTTATTTCCAAGCCGAGCCGGGGCGAAACATCTAACCTTATCCCTGATCCGCAGTTTTCTGAGGTATCTGTATGATTTAGGAAAGACCCGCGCCGATTTATCCCTGGTTGTCCCAAGGGACAACTATAAAAAGCAACCGAAACTCCCGTCGACCTACACGCGGGACGAAGTATCTAAAATACTTGGATCGGTAGACAGATCCACGGCTAACGGCAAAAGAGGTTATGCCGTGCTAATGCTTGCGACAAGGTTGGGAATGAGAGCTTCGGACATCAGTTCCCTGGAGTTTGGGGACATACTATGGTCAACAAATACGATATCGTTCAAACAGTTCAAGACAGGGGAAACCGTGGAACTCCTGCTCCCCGCAGAAGTGGGGGAAGCGATTATTGATTATATCAAGTATGCCCGTCCCGCCTCCGAAAGCCGCGCTGTGTTTCTGTATGATAAATTTCCCAATGCGTCGATATGCCCGAAAGCAGTATCAAGGATAGCAAGCACTGCAATACTTAAATCCGGTATAGATATAGGTGAAAGGAAACACGGATCACATGCTCTACGTCATACGATGGCCGGTTTTCTTTTGGAAAACAAGACGCCTCTCCCTGTTATCTCTGAATTGCTCGGCCATAAAAGTACCCAATCGTCCATGTGTTACCTTAGGATAGATATTGAATCCCTGCGCCAATGTGCCCTTGATGTGCCACCTGTTCCCGAATCTTTTTATATGCAGAAAGGAGGGGTTTTTTATGGGTAATCTAAAACAACGGAACGGTATCCTCGCTCCTTTCATATGGGACTTTCTCCGTATGAGAAGGAATCTTGGTTTTAAATCAATATCCACCGGATACAGCTTATTCGCCTTTGATGATTTTGCCAACAGAAAAGGACTTGCAAGCATCACGATAACAAAAGAGTTGGCCGACGAATGGTGCCAAAGACGACCCAATGAGGCGACCGACACGTGGAGCCACAGAAATTGTTTTCTCCGGCAGTTTTCCATATACATCTTCAATATTGGTTACGAAACATACATTCCCCTAAAACTGCCTTCGAAGCATGACGACACTTTCATCCCCTACATATACTCTGACCGGGAGCTTCGGGATATATACCGGGCATGTGATTCCCTGGTATTGTATGACAAACATGCCCGAAGCACATTAATGATCCTCCCTGTACTGGTACGGATGCTTGCGGGAACCGGAATCAGGATTGGCGAAGCGCTCAATCTTCACTGTAACGATGTGGACCTGGAGCAAAACTACTTGGTGCTGAAAGGGTGCAAAAATGGGAAAGACAGGATTGTTCCGATATCCGGTTCGTTGGCTGACGTTTGTGCACAATACCGCAAGTATCGGGAATTGCTCCCCCGTCACAGCGATTACTTCTTTGTCAAACTCAATGGCCGCGCCTGCGTAGGAAAATCCTTTTCTTACTGGTGGAAGACCATATTGAAAAAAGCAGGGATTAAGCAACGTGGTGATATCGTGGGGCCAAGGATACAAGATCTCCGTCACAGTTTTTGTGTCAACTCCATGAGTCGTCTTTCGAGAGAAGGGAACGACCTTTATTACATACTGCCCATACTGTCTACGTATGTGGGGCATCAGTCTCTTGCCGCGACAGACGGGTACGTGAGGATGACTTCTGAAATGTATCCGGACTTGCTAAACAAGACAGACGGCATTTGCTCTTATATCTATCCTAAACTTAAATATCGGAACTGATGAAACCAACCAATTTTGCAAAATATCTCACAGACTTTTTAGGTAAGTATCTCGACGGGGAACGGGGTTGCTCTCCCAATACAGTTGTCGCCTACCGGGACGCAATGACGCTTTTTCTCATCTTTATGCGCGACACATACAATGTCGGCGCTGACAGGATTGATTTTAAGGATATCACGCAGGAGCGCGTTATCGCTTTTCTCGGCTGGATCGAAACAGAAAGAAAATGCAGCGTGCAAACAAGAAATGCCCGCCTGGCAGCAATACATTCCTTTTTTAGATTTCTTCTTTACAGATCGGCGGACCATTTAAGCGAATGGCAACGGATACTGGCCATAAAAATCAAAAAGACTTCCAGACCTCCCGTTGTTTACTTGACAACGGACGGGGTAAAACTCCTCTTTGCACAACCTGACACATCCAGACCAAAGGGCAGGCGCGACCTGACGCTGTTATCCCTCATGTATGAATGTGCGGCCAGGGTGCAGGAAATCGCAAGCCTCGTTCCGGCAAGGGTAAACTTAGGGAAACCGACAACCTTGAGGATTACCGGCAAAGGAAATAAAACACGGATTGTCCCGATCTCTGAACAAAGCTCAAAATTACTGAAAGCCTACATGCAGGAAAATCAACTATTGGATGATTATGCCAACCTATACCCTCTTTTTAACAATGGTAGAGGTGATATGCTAACCCGCATGGGAATAACCGTGATTGTGAAAAAATATGCCGCAATGGCCAGAAAGATTAACCCCTCATTGATTCCTCCGAAGATAAGCCCACACTCACTTCGCCACTCCAAAGCAATGATGCTTCAGCAAAACGGAGTTAATTTGGTGTGTATACGGGATTTTCTGGGGCATCGGTCAGTAACAACGACTGAAATATACGCAAGGATAGATAATAAGCAAAAAAGGGAGGCCATAGAAAAAACAAGTGTATCGCCGACTCCAAAGAAAATACCATCCTGGCAAAAAAATAAAGGACTGTTACAATGGTTGGAAAACCTTGGCAAATAGCTATAAATTATGCAAACTATTCATGACCTAATAGTATAGGAAACAACTGTTTGTTTTGAATAGTTTGCATAATGTTTTTGTTTCTATAATCTTGTTTATGGAAATATTTCCATAACAAAGACAAAGCACTCGTGGAAAACCAGGTAAAAATGATTTACACACGCGTCTTTGCACGCTTGCGAAAAGTTCAATTCTTTGACATTCACTCCTTGAATGCAGCCATCTGTGAAAAGACCCGGGATCATAATCAAACACGAATGCAGCAAAAGAAGTATTGCCGTGAGGAACAGTTCTTATCCACCGAGAAGCCTTTATTAAGACCCTTACCGGATGAGCCTTTTGAGATTAAACATTACCGAGAATTGACAGTTGGCAAGCACAACCATGTCCTTCTTCAGCAGGATAAACGTCATTATAGCGTTCCATATCAGTATATTGGCTCAAAAGTTAAAGTCATCTACACACGTTCTATGGTCTATTTTTATATCAAAGGAAAACTTGTTGCAGTTCATCCCAGGGTATATCATCCAGGCTACTCAAGCACCCCCGATCATTTGTGTTCCACGCACAAACATTACCTGGATCGTAGTCCTGAATATTATCTGCAAAAGGCATTGAAGATTAGTCCAGAGTTGCATGAACTCTTCTCTTTGATGTTTGCACAGAAAAGGCACCCCGAGCAGGTATATCGTTCTTGTCAGGGAATATTGAGTTTACGAAGAAAGACACCTGAAGCGACATTTAAAAAAGCCTGTTCCATGGCAATGAAAGTTGAGCAATATACTTATAGATTTATCGATAATATCATTAAAAACAAGATGACGGAAATCCCTGAAAGCTTTAAGAAAGAAGCTTTGCCGGAACATGAAAATATCCGTGGGAAAGATTATTACAAACAATCAACATTAAATTTTAATAACAATGAAACAACTTGAACAACGAATGACCAGTTTGCGTTTACACGGAATGGAGCGCAGCTGGAAAGCCTTGGTGGAAACCAGAAGACAGCATGAACTTACCTTAAATGAAGGACTTGAAGTTTTGCTACAAGCAGAACAGCAGGATCGTGAGAATAAACGATTTGAACGGCTTCGTAAATCGGCACGTTTTCGATATCAGGCCTCTATTGAAGAACTATACATTGATGCCTCCAGAGGGCTTGACAATGGACTTATATCTAATCTTGCTACCGGCGATTTTCTCACGAAAGGAGAATCAATACTCATAACGGGAGCATCGGGTTGTGGAAAAAGTTATTTAGCTTCAGCACTGGGGCATCAGGCTTGTGTTCATGGATATAAAGTAGCATATTTTAATGCCCAAAAACTCTTTCTGAAAACAAAATTATCCAGGGTCGAAGGAACCATAATCAACTTTTTCGAAAAGTTGGCAAAAACTAATCTTCTGATACTTGATGATTTTGGCCTGGCTCATTTAGAGCAGCAACAACGAATGGATTTTCTGGAAATAATTGAAGATCGTCATGGAAAAGCTTCAACAATTATAGCCAGTCAACTACCCGTTGAGAATTGGTACGATATCATTGGAGAAGAGACGGTTGCGGATGCTGTTTTAGATAGAATTGTCCACACTTCTCATAGAGTCGAATTGAGAGGTGAAAGTTTAAGAAAAAAACGGTAATATTGTCAGTCCATCTCGTTCTTTGAACCATTACTGAGCAGGGGGTCAATATCACCGGAATGGGGGGTCAGCATCACCGGAATATCCAGGGCGCCACTTTGACAATTTTTGATATCCCTCCAAAGACAAGAGAAGAATTATTTTCATTACTTGAAGGGAAACCTGTAAAACAAGAAACCGATGAAATAGAAGAAGAATCTCAGGAAGTAATAAAAGATGATTTCATAGCTAAATCACACGAGTTTATCAAAGACAAGGTTGTAGCTCTTAATTGGGAAGAAATGCAGGAACTTGTGGCAGGCATTTTAAGAGCAATGGGATATAAAACCAGAATAAGTCCTAAAGGTGCAGACAGAGGTAAAGATATTATTGCTTCTCCGGACGGATTAGGATTAGAAAATCCAAAAATATTGGTTGAAGTAAAACACAGACAAGGATCAATGGGATCACAAGAGATCCGCAGTTTCCTGGGTGGATTGCGAGCTAGCGATAAAGGTTTATATGTCTCAACTGGTGGGTTCTCAAAAGATGCAAAATATGAAGCAGAAAGGTCAAATGTGCCCTTGACGCTGGTGGATTCAGATATGCTTGTTGAGTTGATTATTCAGTATTACGATCACTTCGATAATGAATCAAAAACATTGGTGCCACTTAAAAAGATATATTGGCCAATATAAAACATTTATCCATATCTGAAATACTATCAATGACAACACTCTCAGATCTCTTCCATATAAACCACGAAGTAAAAACCGGCCTTCGAGGAGACCCTTTCCTTTGGCGGGATATGTCTATTGCCGTAAGTTATCTCCCGGTGCCGGAAAGTGCAGACCAATTTGAGAAGATGTTGTATCAGTTATTCCATCAACTAACCGGGAAAGCTCTACCAGAAAGAGAGAGAGGAAGAAAAAACGAGAACTGGATGGAAGATGGTCATCAATGCATAGATCGTTACGGCCAGTTTGGCATGTCAGGAGGGTGTGTTGACCTAAATATTTGGCAAGAAAGCAATATTCCATTATTAAAAAAACGATTCCGGGATGCCATAGAAAAGGGCAATAAAATTATACCTGGAATCAATCCGTTAACCACATTTAGCTACGATAAACTTTTCACCATTCCGACTGCACATAACGATTGCAACTACGCCACCGGTATAAAGGGAGACCATACGCTTTTTGTCATTGGCTTTAATGCAGATATTCCGGGAACTGCTGCTGAAAAAAATACGATTAGTCGTATTGTTTCCCTGAGTAAGTTTTATGGTTATGACAGTTTCATACTATTCAATCTTACCCGTCAACAAATTGACTTTCCCTATGAGAGAGGCCAGGAGCCCAGCCGACAACCATTTTTTGAAAATGCTGAAATAATACAATCTCTTATTCCGGAAAAAGACCTTGAAAGGGGGTGTGTAAATATTCTTGCCACTTGGGGCGATGGCATCATCAAAGATTTCAACAGCCGCTATTCATTGTTTCAAATTTACACTGAACTGAACCAAAGAGATGATATTGTTTGGCTTCGCCTAGGCGAATTTACCCAACAGGGACATCCCAGGAGTATTAAAGGGGCACCGAAGGGGCTTATTTTGAAAAGGTTTGATATAAAAGAATATCTGGATAAAATACAAAAAAAGGAATTTTGAAGAAGCTAAATGAGTTTTCTACTCCTCAATTCCCAAAAACATTCTGCAGTCGCTTCTATATCCGCTGCCGCATTGTGGGCTTCATCAAAATAAGTTCCAAATAATTTGTAATATAATTCCGACAAGGAAGGCCATTTGTATCCATAGGGACCATTTATAGCACAATACTCTTTCGTTGACATCATTGTACAAATTTTGCTTTTGAGAGGAATACTATTTTCCATTCCATTGCGAATAAATTCTGCACCAATTATTTTCTCATCAAACGCTATGTTATGGGCAACGAGGGAATCTGCTTCTTCAATAAGAGAGCTGAAATTTTCTAATACATCCTCAAGTAGCAGCCCATCTCTTTTTGCAATGGCTGTCGTAATGCCATGTACTCGTGCTGCTTCATCAGGAATCACAAATCCTTCCGGTTTAATAATATAATTTTCAGCAGCGATCCGATTGCCATTTCTATCAAATGCAACATATGCGAGTTGTACCAATCGAGGCCAATTATTTAAGTCAGTAACTAGGGCATCATAATCTTTTGGTAAGCCCGAAGTTTCAGTATCAAAAAATAAGTAAGAAATATTAGTGTGGGATGTTTCGTTTGTTTCATCATGGTCCACCTCACTTTCATCCTCCAAAACAGAATTTTGAATTCTCCCACAGTATTGCCCAAGCTGCCAGACCCCTTCCTGAATATTACCATATAAATCAGTAAAAGTTCCAATACCATCAAACACACCACGCATGAATTCTCCCTCATAACTACTCCCATCAGAATAATCTACAAACCCTTTCCCCCCAAATTCTCCGTCCACAAATTCTCCGTCGTAATATCCCCCTTCTGAAAAGTTCAATATCCCTTTGCCATGGGGTTCTCCATTTTTAAACTCGCCTTCGTAAAGACTACCATCAAGATACATAAGTGTTCCGACTCCATCAAGTTTACCGGCCTTAAACTCGCCTACATATTTTCCCCTATTGGGATGGTATAACATTCCTTGCCCCGTAAGCTGACCGTCTTTAAATTCTCCTTCATAATAACTTCCATCCCGATAAGTTAGGGTACCGTTTCCATTGAACTCACCGTCTTCGAATTCGCCTATGTACTTTTTCCCATCCGGATAAGTTAATGTTCCACTACCACAAAATTCATAATTTTGGAATTCTCCCTCATAACACCTACCATCTGGGTATTTTAAAACACCAGTTCCTTCGTATTCATTATCCAAAAATTCCCCTTCGTAAAACTCTCCGTTGGATCTAGCTAATGTGCCTTTACCATGATATCCTCCATTCTTAAACTCACCTTCATAATTTTCGGCTAATGACCAATAGTTTGTATTACCCACTTTTGTTTCGCGGCTTGGCAAAAACAATGTTCCAACCCCACTATATTCACCGCTTTCAAATTGTCCCACATACTTTTCTCCGTCAAACGAAAAAAAAGCACCTTTCCCATGATATTTATTATTTTTAAATTCTCCTTCGAATCTATCTCCATTTGGGTGGGACATTACTCCAGTTCCGTTGATCCTACCTTCTTTAAATTCTCCCTCATAAGATCTTCCATCCTCCAGAATCAATGTTCCACGCCCCAACCCAGTTATTTTTCCTTCCCTAAATTCTCCTAAGTAATTGAGTCCGTCAGGATGAATAAAATATCCTTTACCATGATACTTCCCGTTCTCAAATTCACCAACATAGTATCGACCATCTAGATGTGTTAAAGTACCAGAACCATTGAATAAATTATTTTTAAATTCTCCTATATACTTTTGACCATCCGGCCAGATATAAATTCCACTTCCGTTAAAATTGTTATCCTTAAACTCACCTTTATAATATCTTCCATTTGGGAATGTTACAGTTCCTAAACCATTGCATTTACCATCTCGAAACTCGCCTTCATATTTTGCTCCATCCGCATAGATGAATGTTCCTTTTCCATTGTAATCACCATCTTTAAATTCCCCCTCATAGCGGCTTCCATCTTGTAGCTTTAAAATCCCAATACCATGACATAAACCTTTTTTAAAGCCCCCCTCATAATAACTAACATCTGGAAGCTTCAAAATCCCAATACCATGAAATTTACTTTTCTTAAATTCCCCGTCATAACAACTTCCATCTGGAAAGGATAAAGTTCCTTTACCATATCGTTGACCATCTCTAAGCTCTCCTACATACTTTCTACCATCAGAATAAATTACAGTCCCAAAACCATTGGGTTGACCATCTTTGAATTCCCCTTCGTATTTTTTCCCTTCAGGCCATGTATAAATGCCTCTCCCGTTATATACCCCATTTCTAAATTCACCTACATATTTTTCACCTTCAGAAAGACATTTAGCTCCATAGCCATCAAACGAAACATCTTCAAACTCTCCTGGATAACTTTCCTCAATGGGAATACGGTTATTATCAATCATATAAAAGACTTATTATTTTTTTGAAAATCTTTCAATACTTTTAATACTGGCATTGGGAAATTTAAAACACTCTTCTCCATCAGTTTTTACAAATGATGTATATCCTTTTGGAGATTTGCTTCTTTGCAAAACAAGATCTTTAACTACTATAGAACTATCATTTTTAAAAATCACAGAATAATCAGCTGGTAAAAAATCATACAAATAGGATCTTATTTTAGTCCCTGATGTTCCTAGCGGGTACTTGGTCCAATTGTCTATTTCTACAGATGATTGCTCTTCTAATACTCCTTTTTCAAGCTTTTCAATGACTTGTTTCACGTCCTTAAATGTCGGCATGTCTTTAAATAACTCAATAAAAGCATCATCATATATGTATTTATAGGAGTTTTCGTTTAATGCATCCATCACTGCATCCGGCACAATCATTATTTTATCAACCTTTGACGGTTTCAAAATTGGCATGTTCGAAAGAATATACAAATGCCCATTTACGGTTTTATAAGGTCTTGCTTTAAATCTTTTTGCCATAGTTGTCATATTTCAATTCCAAAACTCCGCCAACGTCTCCGCCTGTTGCAACACCGTTTCCGTAGCCAGTTTTTGCATATCCGGTGGGTAGCCGTATTGGCGAAGGGTGCGTTTGACGACGACCTTTAACTTTTTCCTGACCGATTCTTTTACTGTCCAGTCAATGGAGGCATTCGCTTTTACGCGCTCCACCAGCACACGGGCCAATTTCAGAAGAACATCATCACCCAGCAGGTCTTTGGCACTCTCGTTACTGGCCACTGCATCATAAAAGGCCAGTTCATCCATGGACAGACCAAGCTTCTCCCCTCTTTTATCTGCTTCTTTGATTTCTTTGGCCAGATCAATCATTTCCTGGATGATTTCGGCGGCTGATATCAGATTGTTTTGATAGCGTTTGATGGATGATTCCAACATCTCCATTAAAGAGCGGCTTTGAACTACATTATGACGAGCACGTAGTTTTATCTCATCATTGAGAAGCTTTTTAAGAACCTCCAATGCAAGGTTTTTGTGCTTCATGTCGCGCATCTCTTCCAGAAACTCATCATCCAGAACTGAAAGTTCTGGTTTTTTGATGCCGGCAGCATCGAAGATGTCCACCACCTGCTCGGAGACAATGGCCTGGTCGATGACCTGCTTGATAGCCGTTTCTATTTCATAGTTTGATTTGCCACCGGTTGTTGGCTCAAACTTCATCAAACGGGCTTTGACGGCCTGAAAGAAAGCGATTTCATCTTTAGCATCCATGGCTTCTTCATGAGGAAGTGCAATGGCAAAGGCTTTGGAGAGAGCGGTTACTTCACGCACAAAACGGTCTTTGCCGTCTTCCAGACTAAGAATATGCTCAACAGCTGCCAGGATAATTTCCAGTTTTTGCCTGACTGACGCATCAAAATAATTCTCATAGGCAAAGGATTTGCCGTATAACTCCCGATCATCGGCTGCCATAGCATATTGCGTGTTCTCTGCCGGTTTCTCTGAAAACATCTGTGAGACGACTTCCAGTTTTTCCAACATCAGACCAACAGCTTTCTCCTGTGCCTCCGCCGGATCACCTTTACCCCCACTTTCTGAATAAAATGACAATGCTTTTTTGAGATCCGAAGCAATGCCAAAGTAATCGACCACCAAGCCACCCGGTTTGTCCTTGTAAACACGGTTGACGCGGGCAATGGCCTGCATCAGATTGTGTCCTTTCATGGGTTTGTCGATGTACAATGTATGCAAACTGGGTGCATCAAAGCCGGTCAGCCACATATCCCGGACAATAACCATCCGCAAAGGATCTGCAGTGTCTTTCATCCGGTCGGCCAGTGACCGTCGCTGCTCTTTGGTGGTATGGTGTTTCATCAGCTCCGGCCCGTCGGATGAAGCAGCAGTCATAACCACTTTGATGGCTCCTTTGTCCAGTTTGTCACTGTGCCAGTGTGGTCGTATTTTAATGATTTCGTTGTACAAATCCACTGCAATGCGGCGACTCATTGCCACAACCATGGCTTTACCTTCAATACCGCTATTGGTGCGCTCTTCATAATGGAATACGATGTCCTCTGCCACTTTTTGCAGTCGTGCCTGACTGCCGATAATGGCTTCGACTTTTGTCCATTTCATTTTAGACGATTCCTGAATTGTCTCTCCGTCGCCTAATTCCGCGTCTAATTCTTCTATTAATTGCTGGCCCTCTTCTGACAGGTTGATTTTCACCAGACGGCTTTCATAATAGATGGGTACCGTAGCCCCATCGTCCACCGCACGGGCAATGTCATAGATGTCCACATAATGACCAAAAACGGCCGGGGTGTTCACATCAGTAGATTCTATCGGGGTGCCGGTAAAACCCAGGTAGGTTGCATTGGGCAGCGCATCACGCATATATTTGGCAAAACCATACACCAGGCGCTGACCAACCACATTGCCACCATCGTCTTTTACATCCACCGCTTTGGGCTTAAAACCGTATTGTGTACGGTGGGCTTCATCGGCGACTACCACTATATTGGTACGATCTGACAACTGTTCGTAAACATTGGTGCCGTCCTCCGGTTGAAATTTCTGGATAGTCGCGAAAACTATTCCTCCGGATGCCACTTTCAGGAGTTCTTTGAGGTGTTCACGGCTTTCTGCCTGCACAGGTACCTGGCGAAGCAATTGTTTGGAGGCGGCAAATGTATCAAACAGCTGATCGTCCAGATCGTTGCGGTCGGTAATGACCACAATGGTGGGATTGTTGAGCTGCAGCACCAACTTACCACTAAAAAAGACCATGGAGAGAGACTTTCCACTGCCCTGAGTATGCCAGACCACGCCTCCTTTGCGGTCTCCGCTGTTAGATGAGGCTTCTTTTACTGATTCAATGGCTTTGTTGACGGCATAATATTGATGATAAGCTGCAATTTTTTTCTGTGTAGAATAAGCGAGTTGTTTGGTTATCGGATCTTGTGTGCCGGACTTTTCAAATACAATAAAATGTCTGATAAAATCAAGCAAAGTACCGGGATTGAGTAATCCCTTTATCAGTACTTCCAACTGACTGGTCAATGTGGATGCTTCCTCAAGTCCGTCACTGGTTTTCCATGCCATGTAACGCGTAAACCCAGCGGATAAAGAACCTGCCCTGGCATCGGCTCCATCAGACAATATACAAAAGGCGTTGTAGCTAAAAAGAGAAGGAATGGCTCCTTTATAGGTCTGTATTTGATGATAGGCAGATTCCAGTGTTGCATGCTCATCAATGGCATTTTTTAATTCAAATAATACAAGGGGTAAGCCATTGACAAAAAGAATTAAATCGGGACGTTTATTGGTATTGTTTTCTATGATCGTAAACTGGTTCACCACCAGAAAATCGTTCTGTTCCGGATTTTCGAAATTGACCAACTGAACCCTGTTGCCACGTTCCACACCATCTTTACGGTACGTCACCGGAAAACCTTCTGTCAATATCTCATGAAACGCCTGATTATTGACCATTAAATCGGGAAAAGCAATGCGCTCAATGTTTTTCAGTGCCTCCTGCCTGGCCTCTAAAGGAATTTCCGGATTGTTCCGGTCAATGGCTGATTGCAACCGCCCTCTCAGAACCACATCGCCAAAACTACTGCGCTCGGGATGATCCCCATCCGGTGCAATTATTGCGCCGTGCAAGTATTCCCACCCCAGGCTTTGCAGTTCTTCAATGGCCCATAGTTCTATGTCGTTTTCGGTTAGTTTGGTCATTTTTGTAAAGAAAATTTGACAATGTGTAAAGATTTACAATATCTTTGTAAAATAAAAGAGTGTTTAAATACATTTAAAATATCTCACCAACCATCTGTAAAGTGTAAGCGTTGAAAGAGAAACGAAGCCGTTAAGTTCGCTTGGCGGCTTCTGCTTTTTTATAAGTCTCATATTCCCTGAGATGCTTCTGAAGCTGTCTTCTTCCTCTGATCAGATAAGCAGTCCACGGCAAAATGTAATTTCCCCTATCATCCAACACGACTAAATATTGTTCGGCTTCATGTAAAATCAAAATACGGCTCTTTGTACCTCCCTTACCTCTTCGGGTATTTCGCCAAACTTTCAAATAACTGTGTTCAGAGTCATCAATCATTGGTCTGGGCCATCCAATACGCTCCATTCGTCTAACATCGGGAGTTCGTTCACTTTCTATATTTCCTTCATGAGTCATATGATAGAATGTGTATTCCTTATTATCAACCAGCGGATATTTTTTCAATCCCAGTCTGATACCTTGAAAAGTAGGCTTGGTATCAATAAAATCATTTTTAAAAATTTGATAAACAGCTTCAATATATTTTTCAAAACTTCCACCAAATGCATTTAATTCAATTAACTCAGGCAGTTCAAAAACCTCCATAATTCCAGCCCCTCCTGTAGCCCGAATGCCATACAAAAAGGTTAAACTTTCTTTCTGACGGCAACGTGCTTTTCATCAAGCTGTAACCACTCCGCCTTTTAATAAGGTCAATAAGCTCTACTTTGGCTTTATTTTCAGTCAATCCTCGGTAAAAATAGGACAATGCACCAATTAGTAAATCAGTTATTTGAAGCAGACTTACTTCATCTGAGCGAACTTCCTGAATTCGCTTAATAACGCTTTGAGAAAAATCGTAATGATTATTACAAATTACATCATGTAGTTTTTGAACCTTTTCAAAGCCCTGGGTATCTTTAATGTCCAAATAGATATAATAGGATGCATGGGGTGAAATGATGATTTTCAGCATGTCAAAATACATCTTGTAATAAAACTGATCATGTGTCTGATCATATCTTCCATGCTCCAACTCTCCTTTATCCGCCACAACTAATCCCCTGAAGTTTAGCTTATCAGTATCAAAAAAGAAATTAATCAATTCTCTGTAAAAGTCAGCTTTAGATTTTGAAACCTTATTCCATTTTATTTCGAATTCAGGTTTTAAACCATGCTTTTGTTTAATCTCCTTTATCCTGTCAAATAGCTGTTTCTTATCTTCTTTGGCACACCAAACAGCCCCCAACACCATTGATTTATGAGGGTCATATTCCAGATGACAGCTTTCGTCGCAGTATATGTTGTACTCAGTCATAAAGCTTGCCTTAATTCATTAAATTCTTAATTATCATGATTACCTGATTTTAAGATTTTATTATTGTGTACACGCTTATGCTGAAGGCTTTTGGCTCCAAAGTTAATGAGCAAACCAATTTCCAGATTGTAGGCTTCCACGTAATTCATTGCCTGGGCCAGATGCACGTCTTCAAGATTCACAAGCGCTTTTATTTCGACCATAATGCAATCTTCTACAAAAAAATCAACGCGACGGGTGCCAATATTCTGACCTTTGTAATGCAGCGGCATTCCAAATTCGCGCTGAAAATTGATGCCTTGCAACTCCATTTCAATAGCCAAAGCTCGCTGATAAATCACTTCTTGAAAACCATTTCCAAGGTGCTTATGGACTTCCATTGCGCAACCAATGATTTTGTAGGTTAGGTCTTTGTATTGCATAATTACAAAATTATTTGTTAAGGTTTTTAAATCATTGTCTGAACCATGATTTAAAGGATTAATTTGATTACCCTGATTTAAGAAAAAAATCATGTAATCAGGAAAATCCTAAAAATCATGGTTCAGACATTTTTCACATTTCAGACTTTCACCCTCACCTCCCCACTCATCAACTTCGGCAATAACGTGTCGCGCAATTGGGTAAGGATTTGGATTTCTTGTTCATTTGAATTTATTTTCTGACTAGAGAAAAAGGATATCTCACCAAACTTATTTTGAAGTAATTTTGATGGTATTAATACCTCCATTTCGTTTAATTTAGCACGGCTTAATTCTGTCTGTCCTGTAGAACCTTCTGCCATATGTTCAATCTCTCGCTCTTTTCCTGTTATGAGGTATGATAGAAAAAATTTATTAATCCTTTCTTCATTGGCTCTAATTATAGAAACATGGGAGTCAACGGTTGTTGGTTCTTCTTCTATTCTTTTCACTACTGCTGTTCTTCCAAGAGTTCCAACACCGGTAGAATTCACTAAAACATCAAACGGTTTAATAAATTTAGATTTTGCATTTTTTAGTTCATTGTTGTGTCTTCTACCTAATGAAAAATCAATTGACTTATTTCTGATGCACCTTTGATTTAAAACACAAATGCCACCTTCATTCATATACTTAGGAGATATTCCTCTAGAGACTAATGCTGTTATATCTTGCAAACGGCTAATGTGCCACCCCTCCGGAATCTCCCCCAACTCACTCTCCACCATTTTTCCTGCAGGCACCAACTTCGTTTGGTGCGCAGGTAAACCATCGCTTGTTGTGTGACCAAACTTTTGAAGCTTATCATATTCTCGTTGCAACCATGTACGACCGAAACCCGTCTTTAACTCCTCCTCTCTTGCCCTGGTTTCATCCTGTGTGTTAAATTGTTCCCAGTGAATGATTTTAACAGGTTTATGTATTTTGGTATGTTTAGCCCCTTCACCTGTGTAATGTTCATAAAACCTCCGATACAAGTCATTGGTCATTCCTTTATAAAAAGAGCCATCTTCACAAAGCAAGACATACACAAACCAGCTTTGCCCATCAGGTGCTGGTGCCCCACCAACGCGACTATAAGTACAAACTTTAGCAATTTCTTCCAGGTTTACCTGCCCCTGAGGGCGATAGCCCGAAGGAAGGCAGGGAAACTCAAACTCTACAAACCAACGCTTGAAAAGGGTTTGGGCCAGTTCTTCCAGGGTTCGATTTTGCTGGCGAAGGAGGTCAATTTTAATACTTAGGTTATAATAGAGATTACCGATATAGTCTTGGATTTCTCTTTTTGGGTATGGTAAAATAAGCTTATCAAAATCTGTCTTTTTTAAATGAGGGATAACTCCACTAACATCTAAAGTTTTGATTTGATGTTGTAATTCTCTTGTCCGCAATGAGGCCAATAGGTAGTATGGATTAATTACTTCCTTGTTAATTCTAAGAGCAACCATATCCTGTGCAATAACAAACCCCACAGGGTCTGGGACTAAACATACTGCACCATTCTGACTCCCTTTTAAGGTTAAAATTAAATCTCCAGGTATTGGGTGAGCACGAAACCAAGAATCAAATATTTCTTGCGAGACAAAGAAGGCTCCATCTATTCTTGGGAATAATTGGTTATTAGTGACACAGTTCGTTTTTATTAGAGGTATTCCTGTATCTGCCGTAGGAACTGTTTTTCCTCGGTTATCTACGATAAAGCTTGTTGTATCGGCTAATGAAATTACATTTATACTCATAACTCAATCCCGATTTTAGCCAATTGTGTTTTAATTTCCTGATCCAGCTCTTGGGCTTCCTTCATTTGCTCACGTAGTTGAGTGGTTAGTGTATCCACCTTTTCCTGAAAGGGAATGCCATCGTCCTCTTCATCGGGAATGCCCACATAACGGCCGGGCGTTAATACAAACTTGTGCTTTTGAATATCTTCAAGCGTGGCAGATTTGCAGAAGCCTTTTACATCTTCGTATTTGTCTTTACTCTCCAACCAATTATGATAGGTGTCTGCCACCTTCATCACATCCTCATCTGCAAGTACCCGGTTTTTGCGGTTAATCATATACCCCAGTTCCGAGGCATCAATGAAAAGCACCTCTCCGTGACGTTTCTTTTTGCCGCGACGCAGGAACCATAAGCAAGCCGGAATTCCGGTATTAAAAAACAGTGCTTTTGGCAGCATTACAATACACTCTACCAGGTCATTTTCCACCAGGTTCTGCCTTATTTGTCCTTCGCCTCCAGAGTTAGAACTTAAAGAGCCGTTGGACAATACAAAACCAGCTTGTCCGGCATTGGGATTCAAATGATAAAGGAAATGCTGAACCCAGGCAAAGTTGGCATTACCCACCGGAGGTGTACCAAATTGCCAACGGGGATCGTCTCGCAACAAATCGCCGCTCCAGTCACTCACATTAAAGGGTGGATTGGCAATGATATAATCGGCTTTTAAATCCTTGTGCGCATTGTTGAGAAAAGAACCTTCTGTGTTCCACCGGATGTTTGAACCATCAATACCGCGAATGGCGAGGTTCATTCTACACAACCGGTAAGTGGTCTGGTTACTCTCCTGTCCATATACCGAAATATCGTCTAACCGTCCCTGGTGACGTTCAATAAACTTCTCACTCTGAACAAACATTCCACCACTTCCGCAACAGGGGTCATAAACTCTCCCCGAGTATGGCTCCAGCATCTCAACCAGTAATTTCACAATACTCTGCGGAGTGTAGAACTGTCCACCCTTTTGACCTTCAGCCAACGCAAACTGGCCAAGAAAATATTCATAGACTTGTCCCAAAACATCCTGGCTTCTGGCTTTTTCGTCACCAAGCGCAATGGTACCAATAGTATCAATCAAACTACCCAACGATTGCGGGTCTAAGTTCTGACGTGCATAAACTTTTGGAAGTATGCCTTTCAGGGTGGGATTATCCGCTTCAATTAAATCCATGGCATCATCAATCAGTTTGCCGATGTTTGGCATTTTTCCCTGTGACTGAATATATGACCAGCGCGCTTTTTCAGGAACAAAAAAGACATTCTCTGCGCCGTACTCATCCTTATCCTCCGGATCAGCTCCTGCATACTCCCCTTCTCCGACTTTCAGCTTTTCGTAAAGCACATCAAAAGCATCAGAAATGTATTTGAGAAAAATAAGACCAAGCACCACATGCTTGTATTCAGCAGCATCTATATTATTGCGCAGCCTGTCTGCGGTTCTCCATAATTTTTGTTCGAGCGTTTCGTTTGCGCCGTTTCCGTTTTTCTTAGCCATCTATTTATTGTATAGTTTTTTCGATTATTCGGGTAAAATTAACATTTCATTCGGGAAAAATGGCGGAAATTCAGGAAAGATATACAGAGAATCATATGTATTTCCGTCAGTTCCCCTCCGCATCTGTATCGGGACAGCATCGAAACTGCGTTGTAACAGCTCCATTTTAAAGTCATAGTAAAGTCGTTTTAAAGTCGTATTAAAGTCTAATTAAATTCAATTATAACTGAGTTTGATTTGACTTTATAATGACTTATTAATAACTTATAAATTAATTTGTAGTAAACTTGCCAAGAAGTTGTTAGGAACCTGATCAGAAACTGGCAGGTGACAAAGCATTTTGAGAAAGAAAAACATTAAATAACCTAACCTGGACAAGCCAGAACCAAACTATTAAAAGGATAAGCTAATGGCGCAGCCATTTTGCGTTAAATTACTGGTAACTATTTTGCCAAAAAAACACGAATATTAGGAGTAAGACACTAACAAACAAAACAATGGCACGATTAAAACAAGGTATCAACGGGCCCGGGCAGGGCCGGATTGGCAATGTAATTATGTACGAAATGTATGGTAAGACTTACCTCCGCTCCCGCCCGGTTATCTACAAAGACAAAAAATCTGAAAAACAATTGGCACAAAGACAACGACTAAAACTGGCGCAAAACCTGGTACGATATCTTAATGACCTGGTTCGCATTACCATGAAAGACATTTCAACCGGACGATCAACCTACCACTCAGCTGTTTCATTGAATCTGAAAGAAGCCATTGAAGGCAATTACCCCGATCAATACATTAATCCTGAAAAAGTTGTTCTCAGCAAAGGAGACCTGACACTTCCCAATTCGGTAAGTTTGAAAAAAACCGACGAGGGGATATTACTGGAGTGGTCAATCGAAAATCAAAGCGAGGGCTTCAATCACCCCTCCGATAATTTAATCTGGTGTATGAAGGACATAGAGTCCTTTGTCTATGCAGATTATCAGGTTACAACCATTAAAAGACATCAGGGGAAGACTTTGCTGCATGTTCCTGACTCTCAAAGACCGGTGGAACTTTGGATCATGTTTCGCAGTGCAGACGAGATGAATCTAAGTAACACAAGATGGGTGGGTACGATTGGTTAAGGGGTATTATTAAGAAACCAGCGATATGCAAGTTCTTAAAAATCAATTTGACCGATTCTATCGGGCTCTTGACTCCTTTCGGTTAGGCCTGGAAACCACGCCTACCGAATCAAAAGAAAACCTGATGAACTATCTGGAAAGAATTGCTGAAAAAACGAACAACTTTTTGAAAAGAGAGGATGATAAAGGCAGGAATGGCCGCTAACCCGGATTGCTCTTTAAGATAATAATTTCAGTTTATCTTTATTTAATTGTTCAGAACCATTCTTTTCATAAAACTTCACCTCTTAATATTCTGATTTTTTTATTAAATTCGGATTCCGCTTTTTAAAATTACTAAACATGTAATGTATATATACGATGTTGGCGTTTTTTATTCATTAAAAGTCTTTAGGCGAAGCGCGGAGAGAGTGGAATAAATATTGCAAAAAACTGTATGAGTAGATTAGTCTCCATAAATAATACATTCGAAAGCTATCAAAGCTTAATCTCTCTTTTTGAACAACATAAGGATAAATTGTTTGGTAATATCCATCTTGAAATCCATAATTTTTTTGCTGCCAATATGAGTACAGCTCTTGGGGCTGTTTTGGATAAGTTTACAGCCAATCTAAACGATATTCATTTTGATTATCTCAGTCCACAAATTGAAACCATCCTGTTAAAAAATGATTTTCTGACGTATTACGGAAAACAAAGAGCACTTGATGTAAACAATACGACCATCAAGTTCCAAAAACTAAAACCCACTGACGGAAAGTATTTCAAAAATTATGTGATTGAGGAGCTTATTGAAGGGCACAACACCGACTTACCGAGGATGTCGGACGGGGTGAAAGAAAAAATCATAGAAGCCATTTATGAAATATTTGTCAACGCCCAGATTCATAGTGAAACTAATTTTATCTATACATGTGGTCAATTCTTTCCTAATAAGAACAAGATAGAATTTACAATCGTTGACATAGGCATTGGTTTTAGAGAAAAAATTAATAGACGATTTGGAAGAAGTCTTTCTGCTACACAGGCTTTGAAGTGGGCCGTGCAAGATAAAAAAACCACCAAGCAAGGTGTTTCAGGTGGTATTGGTTTAGCAGTTCTTAAAGAGTTTATAGGAATAAATAAGGGTAAAATGCAGATTGTAAGTAATGATGGTTTTTATCAATTTGATGATAATGGTGAAGACTTACGGATATTCAATGGCGAATTTCCGGGAACAATTGTAAATTTGCAATTCAGAACAGATGATAGAAACAATTATTCACTGAAAAGTGAAATTGACATAAACGATATATTTTAAAGATATGAAAAATATAACAATCAATATAGCAAACACTATTGGGGATGTTTACGGAGTAGAAGCCGAAGATGGACAAAAAGTGTTTGAGCTTATTGCCAAAGCGTTTTCAGATAAAAAGAAAGTAACCCTTTCTTTTCAAAATATAGAAATGCTCACTACTGCATTTCTTAACACTGCCGTTGGTCAATTATACAAAGATTTTCCAGAAGATTACATTAAAGAAAATCTCAAGGTTTCTGAAATTTCTGAATCGGGGAAAGTTTCGCTAAAAAGGGTAGTTGATACAGCAAAGCTTTACTATAGAGACCCCGAAGCACTTAGAAGAAGTATTGATGAAATAATTGAAGATTGATACTATGGGCGCGAATTACAAATTGCAGGATTTCAATCAGCTTAGGGACAGAGATGTTTTTGTTGATGCTAATGTATTGATTTATCTGTTTTGGCCAACAGGTCAGGTTTCGTTTGAAAAAAATTATGCTCGTGTTTTTAACAATTTATTGAGACAAGGAAATAAGCTGTTTATTGATTTCTTAATATTATCGGAAGTGATAAACCGTGTTGTGAGGATTGAACATCAAAAAATAAATCCGGCTTTAAAATTTAAAGATTTTAGAAACAGCCAAGACGGAAAAGATGTGTTGGAGGACATTTATATTATTATCAAAAATGATATTCTGAGCCGTTTTAATGTGGTTGAAAGGTCCTTTGATAAGCAATTAATTGAAAGTTTTCTTATTGTTGATGAATTAGATTTTATTGATAAGGCTATCGCCTCAGTCTGTTCTGAACAGGGGATGGTGTTGCTCACAAATGATAAGGATTTCAAAAATAGCGGTTTGGATATTCTTACAGGCAATCCACGCATATTAAATTAAAACATGAAACTGCATTGCATAACCATATATTCAAACCAACCCCTCTTCCAATTGCCCTTTCCAGACAATGAACCCTTTTTTTACATCTGAGTAGTCATGAAATATTCTATTGAAATTTTCAGGCTGATTTTCTATAAAGAATTGACGCCCTTTATTACGGATGGTGGTTAGATCTTTGTTAATGATGTTAAGATTCTCTTTCAAACGGCTTTTTTCAAAGCTCCAGATATAGGTTGCCTCTTCTGTGACAAGCGTTTCAACAACTATGTGATATTTTTCTTCCCCTTGCAGTAAAAATACAAATGAAAAGGGAGACAGTACAAATCTGATTTTAAGGATGTGAGATAGATGGTGCTTTAGCAAAAATTTAATCTGTCTGTAATGCTTAACCGATTCATCTTTCAGTATCTCGTTAATAAGTTCTTCTTCAGAATTAAATAGTTGGTTGTCATTTTGAAGACTATTTAAATCTACAATATTAGGATTATTACGCTTTTTACCCCCAATTATCTCCCGGTTCAAGAATTGAAACCTAACACTGTCAATTATTTCAGAATTTATACGGTCAATATCTGATGATGTAGCATTTTGAGCAATTAAGCTCCCATCCTTATATTCAGCATAAATATCCGCTTCAATATTTATGACTCCCAATTGCCTGGAAAAATAAGGTTTTAAGATGGAAAATTCAGGTCTGATGGTGTCATTGTCGATCGAAAACTCAATGACTTCACCGGTCTCTTTGTCGATGTAGTTGAAAAGAACATTTCCATAGTGAAACTCCAATTGATCAAATTTGAGTTTTATCCGTTCTCTGATTTCAGTATAAAAAGGCTTGGTGTCTTGCTGATCTTCAGCATTATCAAAGAGGGAGCGCTGCTTTTCCAGTTTTCTGTAATGCGCATTCCGTTTAAGAAACATCTTATTGAGATAGTCAATCTTATAATCACGGTAATCATAAATGGTTGGAGTTATTTCGGAGCGTTGAACCCGGCCAATATACTGTATCAGCTTTCCTTTAAAAGAGAAAGGATAAGCAAGAAATAACCTGGATACATTTTGAATATCGCTTCCTTCACCAAAGAACTGACCGGTGGTTATTAAAACTTCGTAATGGCCTTCATTTAAAACTTTCCATTTTTGTTCTCTGGATGCTTTAGAATCCGCTCCACTAAGGGTAACTGTTTCGTGGTGTTGTTTAAGAAACTGGTAAAGCGTATTGATGTGTTCTTTTCTTTCGGTAATGACTACACACTTATTCCCATTACTTATCTCACTTCTGATATCATTAATAATTTGGGTATTTCTGGTTGAATCGTGAATGAGTATTTGAGATAGGGTTTCAAATGGGTCGGTTTTTGAATTGAATGGAACATCAAGCTCGGTACTCTTTACAATTATCCTGGCTTGCTGAGCGTTTTGAACTTTATTTGATTCAACCTCAAATATGATACTTCCTAACTGTATGGAGATTAGTTTGTCGTCAGTATGTTTCCGAAACGGGGTTGCTGTTAAGCCGTATAAGTAAAAGGTGTTAAGTTTGTTAATAGCTTCCGAAAAAGATTTTGCAGGTATATGTTGACATTCATCGATGATTATTGTTCCGAATGAATTCATCAAATCTTCGTTACCTTTTGTGCTCAACTTCTTTGAAAGGGATTGAATCATGGCAACGGTTACATTATCCCCAATTCTACTTTTGCCTTGCCCGATAGTACCAATTTTAGTTTTAGGTATTCCCAGGAAGCTTTGTATTCTGTCTATCCATTGTTCTGCAATTTGTTTTCGGTGTACCACGATCAAAGAAGGTTGTTTCTTCTCAGCAATAAGCTTTAAACCAATTATAGTTTTTCCACTACCCGGTGGAGACACAATTATCCCAAAGTCTTTTTTAGCTGTTGCTGAAATTGCTTGCTTTTGATGCTCTCTAAGTTGAATATCACAAGAGAAATGGACTTCTTTCAGTTTATTCCGGTTATCGATAAATTCAAAATCAACTTTTTTCTTGTTACAGAAGGTAATCAGCTTTCCGGCCATTCCCCGCGGTATTTTAATTTCATCGTCCTCTTCTTCAATGAAGTTAAAGTATCGGTCAATCTTGTATGTGCTTTTGCCAAGCTTCTTTTTTATGAAATATTCAGTGTTGGCAAAATTCAGTTTCTCTTTCAAATAGTTTATTAGGTCAGAGGTTAAACCGGAGCGATTCAGAATGATTTTATTGCTCAGCTTGATTTTTAATTTACCGCTCTCTTTTTGTACTGATGGTTTAGAGGCCAATGGGGCGGATATATATTTAGAAAATTGTTGGTAAAACCTTTCTTCGGGCAGACGTTTTATGCTTTCTAAGTATTGCCATTGATTTTCAAATGCCTCAAAGGTATTTGCATCTATGAAACAGTTATTTCCCTGTTCTAATGTTAATTTATTGAATGGAAGAGCGATCAGGTTTCCAAATCCTTTTCCTGATAGGTAATTCTGGTTTGGGAATAGTCTGTCAAAACTGGAATATTTATCGAATTCGGAAATGATGCCACATTCTTTGAGCAATCCGATAAATAATTTTCTTGATTCGATTGCCGGAAGTGGTTTTTCAAAAAAAATCCAAACATGAGCTCCCTTACCAGACCGGGAACGTTCAATGTATGACGGGATTCCGTTTTCATTGCATTTATTGTGAAACAGAATGCATTCTTTCTTCCAGTTTTCTTTGTCAAAATCTGCAGCAAGAAACCACGAGGTGTTATCTTCCAGAAGCGGATAAATTCCAATGAACTGCTTTCCTTCAAGGTGAAGTTTTATTTCATGTTGGGTGAGGGGTCTTCTTGTTTTGTCTTTAAATGTTGCTAAAGTACCCCCACTAAATTTATGCTGCTTGTACGCATAAGGGTCATAACTATAAGCCGGCATGTAACCTTTTTTGCTGCCTTTTTCCCAGCGAATGGCGAATACATCTTCACGACATCTGAAGAATTGCTGTATTAGTTCAATATGGTGCTTTAGGTCGCTCAAAATTGTTGTAAAGCTTTCTTGATAGCAAAGAAAATAATAATCTGTGGTTATTTATTCTAATAAAAATAAAGTTAAGCTTAAATCTCCTCCATTTGAAGGAAATTTTAATAGAGAGTAATGATTAATATCGTATATCGCGATATGCGATATTGGATAATTTAATAATTACCTGGATATTAAATTAAAAGCGCTTAATTATGCCTGCTATCACGGATTCTACTTTCTAAAAATATGCTTCTACTTTGACCAAAGGCGCTACCCGAATCCTCTCTTAATTTATTCATCTTTCACCACAATCAGGTGGCAATGAGCATTACACGTTCCAATGCATTTTTTCGTATTCTTAACCTTTAATTCATTGACAAAAAGCAATGTACAACATTAACTTACACTCTCCTAATCCGTAAAACTCATTAAACAAAGTTCAGCAAAGTCAATTTATTTTACCAAAACAAAAATATTCCAATTCCGGTGTTGATTTCACTATTTCTTTGATTCGTTCGTAACTAAAAACAAAAAACATGAAAAAGACAGCATTTATTTTAATGTTAACCCTTCTGTTCGATCCGGTTTTTTCACAGACAGAATTTTCTGTTCCCACTCTTCCCGACAGTGCCCGGTATCAAAGGATGGTTGGTCAGGCAAATTTTATCTTATTATCTGAAATAAACTACGCAAAACAAATGGGACAAACAGTGGAAGAGGTAGCCACCCATGTTGGCAATTTGTTTAAAACAACCTGGCCAGCAGAGAAAGAATTTAAAGGTTTTGTACAGGGCTGCCTTTATAATTTTTATTGCTACAGCCCTATTGGTGAAGTGAAAATCCTGGAACAATCTGATGTACATGTCGTCTTTGAAACAACAAATTTATTTTCATGGCTTAAGGAAAACGGGTCGGTATTCGATGTAACTTACGAGGAATACATCACCTATTTGAGAATTATGCATGAGCAAATCGCTGATTATATGAATTCCAAAGTTTCATTTGAAGAGAACAATAAAGGGTTGATCGTTACCCTTAAAAAGAAAACCTCCTGATATCCCTTTTACTGAAATCAACACCTATTTTATTAGGCGGAAGTGAAATCCACCCTGAAAGACTAATAATATTCAAACCGATGATTAACCATATTCTTTTAAAAACCAGTTTTTTAGAATAACAAGAAGATATTTAAACGGAAAGAAAAATATTTTCTGAACAAAATTAAGCATGATATGATTGCACATAGACCTACTGGAATAGTGACAATCAGGCAACAATAAGCCTTCGGAAAGGATTTAATGATCAGGCTAATACTCTGAATTATAAAAACTTTAATTAACGGGAAAGTGGCAGTAAAGACGGCCCAGAGAATTGTTTTGAAATTAATAAGAATTGTTTGAGACTGACATAACCGGTTATTCGAAGCAAAGTTTTAATTCGATTTTATTTTTTTGATAAATCCTGGTACACAGTATTAACAAAAATATTAATGGGTATCCATGATTCCCCTTCTTTTAAAAGATCTTTTGTAGGATTTGCAGCAATTACTTCATCTAGAGTTTTACCTTCCTTAATAAGTTTAAAAATTCTGATTTTTGATTCAACTAACATATTACGATAATCGTTTAATTTTTGACGATTAGAAATAACACCATGTCCGGGAATAATAATTGTCTTTTCATTACAAAGTTCCAAAATACTATCAATTGCTCTTATGTAACCTGCGATTGTTCCTCCATAATAAATGTCAATAACAGGAAACCCGTTGGAAAAAAATAAATCTCCTGCATGAATGATATTTGAAGCCTGGAAGTAATAAATCACATCACAATCTGAGTGAGCATTTGGATAGCTGATAGCCTGAACTATTTCATTGTTAAAAAATAGTTTAAGTGAATCTTCAAAACAAATTACTGGTAAATATTTATCAGAATATGGTAAAACTTTCGGATATTTCATTCCCTGGATTTCAGGGATATTCCACTCAGATAACATACGTTTCCTTGTTTCTTCATTTGCAATAATGGTAGCTCCGGTCTCGGAAAGCTTCATATTTCCTCCCACATGATCAAAATGAAAATGAGTATTTAATACATATTTTATTGAGCTATCTGAAATAGTTGACACTACAGAGTCGGTTTTGAATGCATATTCTTTAGTCCCTGAGTCAACTAACAGCAGTCCTTCAGGACCTGCCATAACTACAATATTACATCCATATTGGCTTAATAAATAAAATTTGTCGGCTATTTGGTTAATCTCTTTTGTGTTTAGCATTGCATTCTGAGCATACACCCAGTTACAGACTGAAAAAAAGAAAAAGATCAGCAATATAAAATAGCGGTGTAAGTTGCCGGGATTCATTTTATTAGTTTATGTTTTTCTTATCTTAGTCAAAAGTTAGTCTATTCTTTAATCCAAGTCAAATAAAATGTAAATAAAATAATTAAAATGAGGCTATTGCGACCTCATTCCTTTATTTAATGAATAGCAACAAAATGGACTTTGCAGAATAACAAAAGACCCAAAACAATTATTACAAGTGGGTAGTAGTGAATGTCCCCCTTCCCCTCAATTAACCATCAACAAACAATAGAAATAAAAAAAAGCGCATCTCTCTGTTTAAAACTGAAAATTTGCGCTTTTTGTTTTATTCAAAAGTCATGAATCAATACCTCCCGGCAAGTTTCAACATATTCTTTTTAATCAGATTTTCCGTTGTACGGGCATAGCGCTGCGTCATTTTAATATTGGAGTGACCAAGTGTTTTGGAAACCACCTCCAGGGGCATGTCATTTTCCAATGCCACCGTTGTTGCAAAAGTGTGACGGGCAGTATGCGTTGAAATAGGTTTTACAATGCCACAGAGGTCCGCAATTTCTTTCAGGTAGCTGTTCATCTTTTGGTTGCTCAAAACCGGCAACAATATGCCTTTATCCAGCAATTCCGGTTTGTCCTGGTATTTCTCCAGCAACCGCCGGGCAGCATCGATGACAAAAATGGTGCTCATTTGATGAGTTTTTTGACGTTTCTTATATATCCAGAGAAAACCATCCTTGTCTGTTGTCAGATGTTCCGGTTTGAGGGTTTTTACGTCGGAAAATGCCAGTCCGGTGTAGCAGCAAAAGAGAAATATATCACGTACCTGGTCAATGCGCTCAATGCGCAATTCCTTTTGGCGAATAGCCTCTAGTTCAGTGTCGGTTAAGTAAACAGCATCCACCTGATTCAATTTGAATTTAATGGTAGCAAACGGGTCTTTCTTCAACCATCCATTTGCCAAGGCAATCCTGACTATCTTTTTAAAGTTTTTCAGATATTTGGTGGTGGAATTGTGAGCGCAGTTGCGCACTGTTTTAAAGTAAAGCTCATAATCCTTTACAAATTGCTGGTTGAGCTCATCCAGAGCCAGGTCTTCCCGCTTGTAGCGCCAGCGAATAAAATCTTTGGTATGCTTGTAGCTGGTTTCATATCGCTCCACGGTACCTTTGGCAAAATCAATGCCCATTAATTTTCTTGCGTTTTCATTGTGCTCTCTAAAAACACTGAGGATGGTGCGCTTTTGTTCTTTCTTGCCCAGCAGTTTCTCTTGCAACAACCGGGGAGTAACTTCTACCTCTTCGTAGGATAAGTACTCCACAATTGAGGCTATGCGCTTTTTGAAATGATCTAAAGCTGCGTTGATCGCTTCCCCTTCCGGCGCATTCTTTTTAACCTTCTGCTGGATGTCGCTCCAGTGTTTGGGCTTTACACTTCTTTTGGCGGCAAACTCTGTGCGCTCCTGATTGATGGTGATTCTGACAAAAATGGATGCTTCCCCATTCTTAAGCAGTTTTGTTCTTTTAATAAAGAACAGGATTCTGACGTTCTCAAGTCCACTCATAACAGTTAATTTTTGAGGTTAAAACTATTGCTATGAGTTCATTTTTAAAGTTTCTGAAAGGCAGTAATACAGGGCGATTGAGCGCAATTTAAAACCGTTTCTGGTGGACTAAAATCGGGTTTTATAAAGTCCACCGGAAGTCCACCAAAAATATGCGTTTTTTAGCCCTTTTTTGCACCGTTGTGCACATAAAAAAGCCCTGTAAGTGTTGACTTACAGGGCTTTACTTCTTTTTGCTTATGTTCCCAGCGGAGAGTGAGGGATTCGAACCCTCGAAACCCTTTTGAGGTTTACACACTTTCCAGGCGTGCGCCTTCGACCACTCGGCCAACTCTCCTAAAATACTGCACGGGAGGAGAGGCTCGAACTCCCGACACCTGGTTTTGGAGACCAGTGCTCTACCAACTGAGCTACACCCGTGTATTTTAGCGTTTGTGCGGTGCAAAAATAGTTTTTTTGTACCATACAACCCAACGTTTCTATGGATATTTTTCAATATAATTTCAAGCTTTTGACAATCAAGTTTTTTTATCGTCTTAAACAATAAAAATTGAACTCTGTCATCCATTCAAACGTTCTTTCAATACACGCAGAACGGATTTAGTATAACTTTTTCTTGCTTTTTTTACATTCAGGCATTTGTTTTGCTGAATATACCATGTTAATTTAGCTGCCTTTGCCGGAACACAAACTTTTTGGCATAGGAAATGCATAAGTTATTTAAGAACGATAAACTCAAAATTAGATACCGATGAACTCAAAAAATCTCATTTTACCCGTTTTGCTGATGATGTTTATAGCTGCCTGTAACCCTCTGAAACAGGTACAGGGATATCAAACCAGCATGAGTCAGGCCTACGAGACGAAGGATTATCCGGGAGTGTTAACTGCATACAACCAACTTGAGAAATACCATCAAACCAAAGAAAGCAATATAAAACCGGAATACCTGAAGATGGCCGGGAATGCCGCTATGGAGATGGAGAATTACACCAAAGCAGAAGAAATCCTCCGCAGAAACATAGAGAAAACAGGAGATATTGAAGCAGTGGAGATGTTGGCTGAAGTTTACAACAAAACTGGAAAAACAGACAAAGAATACCATTTGTGGTCAGATCATTACGACCAGCTGGAATCTGAAGAAAAGAAAGCTGAAGTTTCACAAATACTCTTTGCCTTTGAGATGAAACGTAAAGAGTATGAGAAAGCACTGGAAAGGGCAAAAAGAATGCCTTCGCTGACCGATCCCCGATTCATGTTTATGCGCGTGGAAGCACTCGAAGCTACAGGGAAAGAGGAGGAAGCACGCGAAATCAACAACAAGATACTGGAAGGGAACCCGGATTTTAAACCGGCAATGGAATGGAAGGCCATGGACATCACCGAAAGAGCCGAAAATTGGTATAAGGCAGAAATGTCCAAATACAACAAAGACCAAAATTACACGGCCTACGTTTACCTGAAAAGAGAGTTGAAAAAGATTTCTTCCATGTTCCGCCAAAGCAGAGAGCTTTTTGAGAAGTTGCATGCCGAAGATCCGGACAACCAGCAATACATCAGATATCTAAAAAATATATACTTACGCCTGGACATGAAAGAAGAGGCCTCCAAAATGGATATGTTGCTGGAGAATCAGCGGTAAATTGGAGAATAGAGCTTAGAGAATAGTGAATAGAGGTTTTGTTACCCCATACCGATAAAAAAAATGAGAAAAAAGGCTGTTGCGATCATTTTCTCAACAGCCTTTTCTATGTAAAACAAAATAATACTCTATCCTATTCCATAATCTTTGCCATAGTTCTCTACCACAAAATCAATATCCTTATCGCCACGACCGCTCAAATTAACCAAAACAGATTTGCGGGGGTCTTTTTGAGCAAGCTTTAATGCATAGGCCACAGCATGGGCACTCTCAAGCGCCGGGATGATTCCTTCCAGTCTGCTGAGCTCAAAAAAAGCATCAATGGCCTCCTGATCATTCACCACATCATAATTGACACGTTTTATATCTCTGAGCATACTATGCTCCGGTCCCACTCCGGGGTAGTCCAATCCGCTGGCCACAGAATACACCGGACTGGGATTTCCTTCCTCATCCTGAAGTAGATAGCATTTAAATCCATGGATGGTTCCCGGTTTTCCCTGAACCATTGTTGCAGCGTGATCGCCCGTTTTCATGGAGCGACCACCTGGCTCTACCCCAAATAAATCCACTTCATCGTCGTTCATGAAACCCGAAAACATTCCCATGGCATTACTTCCGCCACCGACACAAGCCACCACACTATCGGGCAATTCGCCAGTCATTTCCTGAAACTGCTCACGGGCTTCGATACCCACCACATGTTGGAAGTCACGAACCATCATTGGGAAAGGATGCGGACCCACAACTGAGCCAATACAATAAATAGAATTGACAGGATCCTTCACATAAGCTTCAAAAGCTGAATCCACGGCTTCTTTCAGTGTTTTTAAACCTCTAGACACAGGTACCACTTTGGCTCCCAGAATATCCATCCGCACCACATTGGGATGCTCCTTAGCAATATCCACCTCTCCCATATGAATCTCGCACTCAAGGCCAAAGTAAGCAGCTGCTGTGGCCAATGCCACTCCATGTTGACCGGCGCCGGTTTCGGCAATCAGCTTTTTCTTGCCCATGTACTTGGCCAACAAGGCTTCCCCCATACAGTGATTCAACTTGTGAGCACCACTGTGGTTCAGATCCTCTCGTTTCAGGTAGATGCGACCTCCATATTTTTCAGATAACCGGTTACAGTAATAAACTGGTGTGGGTCGTCCCTGATAATGTTTCCTGATGCTTCGGAGTTCCGAAATAAAATTGTGCGATTTACTGATGGCATAGTATGCATCGGTAATCTTCTTCATCTCTTCTTCCAGAGCCGGAGGCAAAAAGGCTCCTCCATACTCTTTGTAGAATCCCTCTTTGTCGGGAAATTTTTTAAAGTAATTTTCTGGCATAACGGTAATATTAAATTAATTCTTAAAAACAAAAAAACCGCAGGTGGTAAAGCCTGCGGTTTCTTTGTTGATATTGTTGCACACAAATTGACGGCTGTCCCACCTGTTATGAGTCCAGTTCCCGCCACCAAATATGTGAATGATTGTTATTCATATTACTATTTGTTATCAAATGAGTGTGCAAGATATTAATTTGTTTTAAAATCTCAAAACTATGTTCTGATTATTTAAAATTCAGGTGTCTCCACTAACTCAAACTCAGGATTTGGTCCGCTCTTCACACACTGGAAATCAAAGGTATATTTTCCACGGCTAAGATCGTTCTCATAAGTATCGACCGTTACAATGTAATGCACATCCACACCGTTAACCTGGGCTGTTGCATCCGGATATTTCTCCATCAGCATTACTTCAACTGCTTCACCCAAACGCTCATATGTAAGAGCTATAGCATCTTCGATAGAAAGGCCTTCGAATCCAGGAATGTTATACTCAGTCCTGTTGGCCAGTCGGAGATCAAAGTTTTCATAATAAGCATCGGCACCAAAATAGTATTCACCAGTTCCGTAGCTGTTCAGGTAATCGGAACCTCCATCAATCTCAGTCTTCACATAATCCACAATGTATTGATAATCTTCTGTGGCCATTGTAAAGACAACAGTAGGATCAAACACCCATTCTGAGCCATTGTGCACGAATTGTTCACTGCGTTCCATAATTCTAGAACTATTTTGCCACTCGGCACCGTTAAACACATATTCGGATGCCCGAGTTGGCGTAGAATCGCTATTATATTTGTAACCAATTACAACATTATCTCCCTCCTGAGCAAAAGGTTTTAACATTTGGATATAGATTGGCAAGTAGGTATCAGGTGCAGCTGAAGAGGAAAATTCATCGTCATCTCCAGGTGCTCCCATCTGGTTATAATCTTCTGAAGAAAGGTAGTAAACATCCTCTTCTGGCTTCCAGGTATTACCATCAAATGCATAATAAACACCATCGTAAACAGTAGGAGATGAAGAATAGGCCAAAGGTTCAGTGGTAGGTTCATCCAGCAATTCAAAAGTTGCAGGACTTCCCTCTTCTGCAACTACATACGAAACATTATACGTTCCGGAATTTCCACCATAAACATCATAAGTAACAATGTAATAGACTTGATTACCATTAATAGTAGCTTTGGCATCAGGATATTTGGTTCGCAACAAAATCTGTATGCCCTCCTGAATACGTTGAGAAATTAAAGCCTCACCTTCTTCTTCTGTCAGATCAAAATATTCTTCCTGCTCATAACGCCCACCTTCAACTCGTCTGTATAAATTAGCATCAAAGTTTTCATAGTGAGCATTTGCGCCATAATAATACTCATCATTCCCATAACTGCTGATCAAATGACTCTTTTCAGGGTCTGCTGCAACAGAGTCAACGATTAATTGATAGTCCTCACTTGTTACTGTGAAAGCAACAGTTGGGCTGGAAGAAACCTCCTCGGCATACTTGAATTGCGCTAACACCTTTTTCCCTTCTTCTGCATCTGGAAACTGACTGTCAAGAATTGTAGGAAGGTTATTTTCGGGAGGATTGGATGCAAAAAACATTTCATAAGCGGCAACATCCCCACCAATGGCGGCATAATCCTCAGAACTTACTGAATATACACTCAGTTCAGAATTGTCTCCGGGAACATAAGCTGAAACATATTCCGGATTTCCCTGCATGTAATTAAATGTCACATTAGCTCTGGAATCTTTGTTCAAAGCCAGGTAAGTCTCCCCTAGAAATGAAGGGATGAAATCTGCAGCCGGGTATTGCTCACTAAACGCCAGATTGTCATCGATAAAATCGGAAGCATCAGAATTACCCAGTTTCTCTGCAATGGTGGATACCGTGTTATAGTCGTCATCAGCAAGCGTCACTGATACATTCTCACTATAGGCACCCTGCTCTTTGTCAAGTTCTTCGTAGGTATCCTCCAGTGGCTCACAGCTCCACAGAAGAAACATCGAAGACGCCAGAATATATAATAGTTTTTTCATAATAATCTTTTTCTTTAATGAAGTTTTAGAATTTAATTCTCAGTCCGGTTGACCATGTAGTACCAAAGCCGTAATAAACCAATGCAGTACCTGCATTATGATCATATCCGTCCCTGGCATCAGCAATATATTCTGTGTTGAGCAGATTGTTTACATTACCATAAACGGTTGCCTCCAAAGAACCGATGTGGAAATCATACTTCATATTCATATCCATCGTTACAAAATCGGGCAACTGCCATGAGTCTTCCTTCACCCCTTCGGTAGTTCTGTTGGTAGGATCAAACTCTGCAAAGTTCTTTCCGTAATAATTGACATCAGTTCCCACTTTCAGTCCGGGAAATGCTTCATAATCCACTCTCAACGATGATGTCATCTGTGCTGAGTTACCCACGTGGACGTCGCCAATATATGCGTAATACTCGCCCAGCAATTGGTTATTATCATCAAACAATGAGAAGTTCACGTCATCTTCCCAGATCCAGTCACCCCAGGAGAACATCCCCTTAATGTAGAGTTCAGGCACAGGCTTCCAGAAAATTTCAGATTCAATACCTGTATGCATAGCATTGATACCGGGAATATTCGCAGTTTCGCCAGCAAAAGATCTCACCAGCCCTTTATCTTTCCAGTTGGTCCAGTAACCATTGATACGAGCCCTGAAGTTGGGAAGAGAAAATCCGTAACCTGCATCAAACGAAAGCACCTGCTCATATTTCGCACCATCGTTAACTTCATTGGTATAATTCAGATAAATGGTAGAAAAATAAGGAGCACGTGTAAAGTAACCACCGTTTACAAAGAAGTTATGCTCTTCAGTGACATTATAGTTGGCTCCCACTTTTACACTCCAGGGATTAAAATGTACCCAATCAGATTTTTGATTCCCCGGAGCATACTGGAAGTAATCAATGCGTTGATAACTTTTTTGAGAAATTGCAGCCGTCAAAAACGCAGAATAGTTGGTGCCGATATATTCAGCCTGACCAAACAATCCTCCCCAGGCAACTACCCCATCGTTGTGATAGGAATACTTATCGCCTTCTTTCAATGGCGTACCTTCAGGACGATTTTGATTCAAATTATCCAGGAAATATTTACCCCCGAGCAGGTCGGTAATCTCTTTGTAATGTTCCCCAATATAGTAACGACCATCAAAACCACCGGTAAGATTAATATTCCCCAGTTCTTTATTCAAGGTGGAGAGCAAGCCATACCATTGATGCTGGTTTACACTCATACCCACCACTGCTTTAGAACCGGTTTCAGACTCAGCATTTCTGCGGGCTGCTTCCTCAAAATCAAGTAATCCGTCGGGTGTTTGTAGTGTCATGGAAGTAGGACTTCCGGTATCGTAATCAATATTCAGCCAATCTCCGTTTTCTCCATCCACACGACGCCCTCCACCTTGAGAGATGGAAGCATAAAGAGCAGTAGAAAGAATGGTGCTTGAATTAATATTCCAGTAATGATTTAAAGAAAGCTGAGGTTTGTGATACTCATTGTAACCATATCCACCACCATAAATTTCTCCGTCACGGATTCCGTAACTCAGATTTCTACGGATACCGTCGGCATCGTCACGATAAGCTTGAATCAACGAAGCTGTTCCGCGCTGATTGTGCCACTGTGGAGCACCGAAAGCAGTAAATGAGATACGATGCTGATCATTTATAATTTTTGATACATTCATAAAATAAGTCCAGGAATCAAAATTGGTTCCATTGATGTAACCATCTCCATAGGTGTGTGCACCCATCAGAGAAACAGCCCAATCATTCTCCATCAGACCGGTGGAAGCTGAAAATGTTTGCTTGCGGTAGCCATCATTTCCCACTCCGGTATAAACAGAACCACCTTTAGCCACATCAGTACTGTTAGTAAGGATATTGATGGTACCCCCAACAGAACTCAATGCCAGTTTGGAAGCTCCCAGACCACGCTGCACCTGCATGGTTTTAGTTACATCAGAAAGTCCGGACCAGTTGGACCAGTATACACGACCATTTTCCATATCGTTTACAGGCACTCCGTTGATCAGTACTCCAATGTTATTGGTATCAAATCCTCGAAGATAAATCCGGGAATCACCAAAACCACCACTACCCCGTGTAGCGTAAACCGAAGGTGTGGACTTCAATATTTGTGGAAATTCCAGGGAACCCAACTTCTCATCAATAGTAGCAGGTTCGATAGTGGAGAGCGCCACCGGTGTCTCTTTATCACGCGCAAAAGAAGTTAACACAAGAACTTCATTAAGTCCTACTGTACTCGATTCCATCTCAATTACGCCCAGGTCAACGGTTTCTTCATTTCCGGGATTAATAGATTTGGTTAAATCCACATAACCCAGATAAGCAAACAGCAAGGTCTGCTGTTCCGGTTTCACGGAAAGCTTAAATGATCCGTTCAGGTTGGTAACCGTACCCTGACTGGTACCTTGAACCACGATTGCCGCTCCGATAAGAGCTTCGCGGGTTTCTTTGTCAATGACCTTACCGGTAACGGTAACCTGGCCATTTAGCCCTGCCGATACAAACAGCAGAAAAGCCATCAGGAATAAAAAACTTGATTTTCTCATAAGTAACAAAACATGTTAAAGGTTGCTTTTTACGTTTTATTTTGGCATTCAAATCAATCTTTGTCAGATATTTGGGCAGGTTCAAACAACAATCAATTAAGGATTTTTCACATTCCAATACAATGATAAACCTCATTTTCGTATACAAAAGTGCGAAAAACCGACCAAATGGTCGGTAAATTTTTTATTAATATTGTGTTAAATCCTTATCAAAGGGTCGGGATTATTGATAAGGTTCGTTTCAATCCTGAGAAACCCCGTCCCAATACATATCAAAGACCATTCGAAAACGCTCTTCAAAGCATTGTTTAGGGTTAGTAAAGCTCAAAAAGTAATTGGCAGCAGCCCGTGTAAAAGAGAAATCAAAAAAGGTAATCATCTCAGGAGGATAGGCTTTCAGCATTCCCATATCCACTTTTTTCATGGTGTTTGCCAATGGCCCCTTCAGGGTTTCATCAACTGTTCCCACAACCTCTTTGATGTATGGGCTGGTTTCAAATATTACGATGTAATTAAACTTGTGCGGATGCGTGATGAACCATTTCACTATGGCTCCAAACACATTGAACGAATATTCCCTGGCCGATTCTCCTCTGTATTCCGTCACACAGTTATTTTCTATTTCAAACATCAGAACCTTATACAACTCAACAATTAGTTCATCTTTGCTCTTAAAATAGTGATAAAAGGTACCTTTTGCAACCCCGGCTTTCTTAACAACTTCATTTACCGGAGCAGAAAAACCCCGTTTTACAAAAAGCTTTGTGGCTTGTTTGTATATGTTCTCTTTAGTACAGATCCTGGTCATCGGCTTGAATTATGTTTGGGGTAAAAATATAGAATTTGAAAGTTAGAAATCCCATTGAGAGATAAAATTAGTAATTTGTTAACAAAAAAGAAGAGGGTGGATGTTGGAGGCTGTTAGCTAAAGGTTGGTAGCAATAGTGTTGCAATGAGCGGAAAAGCCCCGTCAGGGGTGGCACCTTAAATAAAAAGATTATGGAAAACCTAATTATGAAAAGATACGGTGGTGTCCAGTTATATTATTAAGCAATGAAGAGGCTGCAAGAAACCCGGCAAAGTGATGGGGATGCTTTATAGCGTTGCAATAATTAATGAATTATCAAATTATTAATCATTAATCCGCAAACAAAATTTTAAGACGGGTCAGCATGGAGCATGCGGGATGGAGTGTCTTCCACATAAAAAAATCGTCCCGTGAATTCACGAAACGATTTTTCCATCTGAATAAGTAAAATATATTCTTGAGTGTGGTAGAAAAAGGTAGATTTTTGTCAAAATCAAGGCGTTTAAAATTTTTGTACCGGAGTTAACCCAATGTTAATGAGGATTCAAAAATTTTAAAGAACGAAGAGTTTGGCAATAAAGATCCTTTTCAGACCGGGCTCATCCTTATTTCTCCAATTCTTTCCATACCAGGGCGCTGGCACCAACAATGGCAGCGTCGCCCAACTTAAGTTTAGAAGGAAGAATCTTAATCTTATCTTTGAAAATTGGCAATAAATGCCGGTTCATACTTTCATAAGTAGATTTGAAAATATAATCACCTGCAGCAGTAGGTCCTCCAAAAAGGAAAATGGCTTCCGGAGCGAGATGATGGACTGTATCAGCCAGTCCCTGACCAAGATACTCTCCTGTTTTTTGGAACACTTCAAGTGCAATCTTGTCGCCTTTCTCGGCAGCATCATAAATCATTTTGGAAGTAAGCTCTTTAAATGATTTATCCGCCAGCAAACTATCTTCTGCGTTGTAATGAGCAAGCAACTCGAATGCAGTCCGTTTCATTCCCGGAGCTGAGCAATAGGCCTCCAGGTGTCCAAGAGAGCCACATCCACAAACACGACCTCCGGGAATAAGAGTGGTATGTCCACATTCACCGGCAAAACCGTCGTGACCGTAAACCAGATCACCGTTTACAATTATGCCACTTCCAACTCCGGTACCCAGGGTGTACATTACAAAATTTTTCATCTCTTTGGCCCCCCCATATACCATCTCGCCAATGGCTGCCGCATTGGCATCGTTGGTCAGTGCAATAGCATAAGAATCGGGAAAATGTTTTTTAAGCCCATCCACCAGATGAACCACCCCTTTGAAGGACAAGTTGGGAGCATATTCAATGGTACCATTGTAATAATTACCATTGGGGGCACCCAAACCAATTCCCAAAATCTCGGTTTCTTCATTCATCAGCTTCAAAGAATTTATCAATTCTTTAATCTCAGATGAAAGATCTGCCATATACTTATCAAAATCTCCGTGCTTGGGGGTATCAATGGTACGATTCACCATCACATTCCCTTCCTGATCAACAGCACCAATAACTGTGTTAGTACCGCCAATGTCAATTCCTATTGCAATTTTCTTCATTGATATATTTTTTTGAAAAAGTTAAAAAGCCGGAAGTTGTTACCCTTCCGGCTAATATCTGTTTTTTAAAATGTACTATTCTGTACGAATGGCGTGTCCCTTCACTGCATAGAAGAAAATGTAAAGGTAACAAATAGCAGGTACTACAAATGCCCATGTATAACCGACAGTATCGGCAATTCCACCCATAATAGGAGGAATTACGGCACCACCAACAACCAATGAATTAATAATTCCTGATGCAGAGGCCATTTCTTCTCCATCAAGATCTCTAACAGCGAGAGAGAAGATATTGGGGAACATAATTGAGTTGAACAACCCAATTGAAATAATGGTCCACAATGCCACCTGACCGGTAGTCAAAGTTGTGATGAGTGCCAGTGATGCGGCAACTATAGCAAAAACTGCCAATGTACGGGCAGCTTTTCCGGAGCCTATCTGCATAATGATAAAGTTCACAAAAGCAACCCCCATAAAAATAAGACCGGCATTGAAATTCCATGAATCGAAAGAATATCCGTCGGCAGTAACAAATGCACCGGAAAGCAACGCTAATCCAAGTACAAGAACCACCATTCCATACTTTTTCACCTTACTCTTCATGTCTGAGAACATGATGGCACCAAAGAATCGGCCAATCATTGCGCCTCCCCAATAAATAGCTGCATAAGTTGAAGCAACCTCCGGATCAATGCCACCGGAATTTTTAAGGTAGTTTACAATCAAACCTGCGTTACCAACTTCAGCTCCCACATAAGCAAAGATTGCAAAAGCTCCCAGCAATACATGCGGGTATTGCCATACACTCTTTTTAGCACCTTCTTTTTTCTCTGAAGTGAGAACCGGAAGTTTTATTGTAAACAAGATTATAGCCACTGCTATAACAATCACAGCCATGGTAATAAATGGCATTGGAACCCTCTCAGCAGCTGCTATACCATATTCTTTCGCACTCATCAAGCTTTCACTCAGCCCACGGAAGATAGCAACGGAAATAATCCAGGGAGCAATCATGGTTGCAATAGAGTTCAATGCCTGTGTTAAATTCAAACGACTGGAAGCAGAACTTTCAGGCCCTAAAGCGGTAACGTAAGGGTTGGCAGCCACCTGAAGAAAAACAACTCCTGCAGCCAAAATGAAAGTCGCTACCAAAAACATTCCGAAAGAAACAATCTTTGCGCTGGACCAAACATCTCCGGCTTCATTTAATCCTGAAGCCATTTGAGCAGCAGGCCAGAAAACCAAACTTCCCAATCCCATCAAAAGAAGACCAAGAATTACCGTCCATTTATAGCCTATTTTAGCAACCAGTTTCCCGGAAGGAATTGAAAGAATCGGATAGGTAATAAAAAAGGCGGATGACAATAACTGCGCTGCCCACTCGGGTAATCCCAAAATGGCTTTCACAGGGGCTGTCATCGTAACAATAAAGGTGGTTGCAAAACCAAAAATAAAGAAGACGGCACCGAATACACCCATGCCCAGTCCGTAATTACTGTTTTTCTGTTCCATAAGTTTTATTAAATTTTGTGTGTGAATTTCTCAATTGCAATAATACCGCAAATTTGCTTTTTTTACAAAACTTAACAGCACTAAATTCTCCATACACCTACTAACAAGGGTAAAAAAATGCCAAAACACATTGCCCCTGACTATATCAATCAAAAAAAGGTGTGCTTCCATTTTGGGAATGCACACCTTTTCAAATGTTTTCTAATCTGACTTATTCTTCCTCTTCACCATACTCATAATCTACCTCAATCTGCGAGTAAGGCATGGCGTAAAATCCCTGATTTTTAAAGATCAACTCTATCTCATCCAGATCAGCCACTTGCAGGGGGGCTAACTTAAAGCTCATAATTCCCCGGTAACGCTCAAGCATATCATCATCACGGGCATCGTGTCTTACCTGAAGATACACTTTTGAGGGATCATCGGTTTGTTCTTCAGGATCTTTTACCACATTGATGTAATGAACCTCACCATCACCATAAAAATAAAAGTCCACATTCAGAAAATCACCGCTGACCCATACCTCATTGATGTAAATCTGATCATCGCCAATGGTGTCTCTGTTCTCCTCATTCAACTCAATCACATCCTTAAGTCTCACCTCCTGCACACTGGATACGTCAACCAGATAGTCGTAATCTTCACTCTCCTGATTAAGTTTGCTAACCGAATATTGAATCATCACCCGCTGATCTTCTTCATAATCAAATCCTGTGGGGTATGAATCCAACTCCAGCAACAGTTCTGAATCTGTAAACACCCGAATTTCATCCGTATCCCCCATTTTTACAATCCCCATTTCCAGGTAACGCATAGGGGTGGATTCCTGATCATCATCAAGGCAGGAAGTAAAACCAACTCCCAAAAACAATGCAACGGATAATCCAAAAAGAAACTTTCTCATAATTCTCTCCTCTGAAAAATTAAACAAAATGTAATTCAAAAACTCTGTAATGAGATGATGTTGGTGTTATCATTTGTAAACACCTATAATCACCTGCATTTTCGAAAGAAAGATGAAAAAGAAAACAGATGGTTGCGTTCAGAGAACTTATTTTTCCAGATAAGTCACCTCCAGCTCAAGTACACGCGGGGTATAATCCTGTCGTGACCAAAGGCTGGAAGAAATAAACACCCATGCTTTGGAGTCATAAGTCATATTTGTGACGGCGTAATTCAGACCTGGAAAAACCCCGCTATAAACGTCTGTCTCGCCAGCAGTAAAAACCAATGGTTCCGGTCGTTCATAATTAGATTGATCTATGTATAACCCGGGAGTATCCGTTGAGTCTCTTGCAATCACATAATAAACATATCGAATGCCGACTTTCTTACCGATTTTTACGGTATCATCGGTTCCTTCCCTTGTTTCAAAAAACACATATCCCAAAGAATCAAGATAGTTAAAAGTTCTTCCGGTCTCAACAACAGTGTCATTCACAAAAATCTCCAGATACTCATCCATCAATTCCTGCTCCTCCCGGATCATTTCTTTGGTATTGATACGGTATCCTTCGTCACAAGCATTCATTAAAACACTTCCGGCAATCAGGCTGATCAGAATCAGCAGGTTCAGAACATTTCGCTTCATGTGGTTATTGCTTATTATTTTGATTTACAAATTAAGTTATTTTTAAAGAACACTCAAAACATCATAATTGCCGGGTTCTTGTCAAAATCCATTGTTTTATCTGACGTCGGTTACATACACATCATATAGAATGATGGCCCGTGCCGGAATCTCGGCATCATCGCCAATTAATCCGTGTGCCAGATGAGGTGGCATGATAAACCTTGCACGGCTGCCTTCTCTGAGTAATAGCACCCCCTCTTCCAAACCGGATTCAACGCCTCCGCGACCAACCATAAATTCACGAGGGCCACTATTATCTGAATCGTAACAAACCGTTCCATCCAGTAATCTTATGCGGTAATCCATTCGAACCGTTTGCCCGGATTCAATGAGCAGGCCCTCTCCCGGTTCATCAATGATATACCACAATCCGCTGCCGGTGGTTTTCATATCCAGGTTCACAGAATCGAGATAAGCCTTTATTTTATCCTGTTCGCGCGAGACCAATGAGCGATTAATGTTAATGTAAGTCTCGAGCGGTATTTCTGATTTTTTCCCTTTTTCGCTTCTGTTTTGAGATCCGGAACAACTGCTGATAAGCATCATGGAAAACAAAATCAGCATTTTAGGTATAAATGGAAATAATCTCATTTGTTTCTATTTTTTCGTGCAAAGTCCGGCATAGTATCCCTGAAACGTTGAATTGCGCCCTCAAGTGTACCGTGCCATTCGCCGCCAGCTGCATTCACATGCCCGCCACCGGAAAAAAACTGCTCCGAATAACTGTTTACCGGAATTTCATTTCTCGAACGAAAGGAGACCTTCACAAATTTATCCTTTTCTTTTTCGCTAAACATCGCAGAAATACCAATTCCTTTGATTCCCAACGGATAATTCACAAAGCCTTCGGTATCTCCGGGCTGATAACCATGCTTCTCCAGATCATCCAGCGACAATGAGATAAAGGCAGCCCCATTTTCTTCCATCAACTCCATTCTATTACAAAGAACGTGCCCAAGAAGACGCATCCGCCCTAAAGAATTGCTCTGAAAAAGTTCCCTGTGAATCACACTTTTATCAATCCCTTTACTTACCAGATCCGCAACCGCCAGATAGGTCCGGGGATTGGAAGAATTGTAACTCAACACCCCGGTATCGGTTATTATGCCTGCATAAAAGCATCCTGCTGCTTCCAGCGAAATATGATGATTCCACTCCAAAGCATTTATCAGATGGTATGACAATTCACAGGTCGATGAAACCGAAACTTCACTAAAGAGCACCTCGGCAATTCCATCTTCAGGGTCGGGATGGTGATCAATCATCACGCGAGGAATGGACACTGCGGCCAGGTCATCAGCCAAATCCCCTGTTCGCTTCACATTGTTAAAATCCAGAAACATTAACAGATCAGCCTTTTTAAGGGCTGCAACAACTTTTTCACCACTGTGCTCATGTACCAAAATATCTGAGGCTCCGTGCATCCAGCGAAGATTTTCGGGAACTTCATCAGGAACGACCACCGTGACATTTTTTCCCATGTTCTGAAACAAGTTCCACCATCCCAGAATACTCCCGATCGCATCACCATCGGAGTTTTTGTGTGGAATCAAAACAATGGAGGAAGATTTATCTATCAATTCCCTGAAACGGGATAAATGTTCATTATTAAAATCCATCGGCATTAATTACATATAAAATGCAAAGGTAATAAATTACCGTCCTTACCGAAAAATTACTATTTTTAATCATTGGTGTCCGGAAAAAAAATAAAAATGTTTAGAACACTATTGGTTGAAAAGCTTAAAAAAATCGCTATTGGCAACAAGGCTAAGCAATCTTAAAAAAATAGTTTCTCCGAACGCAATTGACTTCTAACAAAAAACAAGATAATGAAAAAAGGAAGCTTTACACTTACAATGATTAAACCCGTAGCAGTTAAAGAGCATCACGTGGGCGATATCCTGGCACATATTGAACATGCGGGTTTTCGGATCATTGCATTAAAAATGACCCAGATGCCGAAAGAAAAAGCGGAAATTTTTTATGAAGAACACAAAGAAAAACCCTTTTTTAAGCAACTGGTGACTTTTATGAAATCAGGTCCGGTTGTTGCTGCCATCCTGGAAAAAGAAAATGCCGTGCCCGATTTCAGAAAACTGATTGGTTCCACCGATCCTGCTGAAGCAGAAGAAGGCACCATTCGAAGAATGTTTGCAAAATCGAAAACGCATAATGCCATACATGGTTCAGACAGTGACGAAAATGCTATGCGGGAAGCGTGGTTCTTTTTTAGTGAAATGGATCAGTTTAGTTGATTCTTATCTCACCGGAGGTGTCCCCCGTTTGGTAGTGATAATTACAACACCGTTTTTTGCATCGGGCCCATACTGTTCTAAGGCCTTTTCGCCTTTTAACACCCTGACTGACTTCACATTATAGTGCGGGACTTCGATGTAGGCTTTGGCAACCTTATCATCAATCACAAAAAGAGGCATTTTATCTGTAAGACCGTTGTTCCTAAGTGTCTGCATGAATGCTCGTTCTTCGTCAGACAAACTGAACTTTACGGGAATGCGGACACGGGAATTTACCTCCTGACCATCTTTTTTCGCGGGTTTCCATTCCTGCATTAACCTCACCAGGCGCAATGCTTCGCTGTCCAGAAGGGGATCAACACCAACCGCAATTTCAGGCTCCATCAACTTCCCATCAGTGGTCACAATCGCTTCAATTTCCACTGTTCCTTCAAGCATTTCCAAACGGGCGTCATCCGGATAATTCATATATTTCTCGTGAAACGAGGCAATTATTCGGGGACTTCCTTTAAACTTTGCATCTTTATCGACCTCCTGAGCAACCTCTCCGGATTGAGCAGCAGAAAAATTTGCAACACTCAGAAAGCAAAACAATAAGATGCCGGTAAGTAATTTGATTTTTTTCATGACTGTAGGTTTTGATAAAATTAGGTTTTGATAAAATCATCAATAATTATACCAAAACAAGGGTAAAGGTCATTGCCTGAACAAAATAAAAACAACAAATTTGCAACCTAGTTAGAGTCTGTCCATAAACTAAGCGCTTTTCACGTGTTTGAGATAGAAAGTTCAAATTCAAGGCGTGTGAAAAATCTAAACCGCAGAATACTAATGTATTTGAGGATTTATATTTTGAGCAACAACGCAGAAGTTGGACTTTATAGACAAACACTAATTATTCCACAGCATGCAAACAGTAACAAAGAACCTGTTAAAACTTCACCTGGTGGTATTCATATACGGATTCACTGCCATTTTAGGGAAACTCATCACCCTGGACGCCATTCAGCTGGTATGGTATCGTATGCTGATAGCATTTCTGGCATTGGGGATATTACTTCAAATCAGGGGACGAAAATTATCTGTGGACCATAATACCCTGGTGCAACTCATTGGAATTGGTTTTGTGGTTGCCTTTCACTGGATTACCTTTTTTCACGCCATCAAAATAAGCACCATATCGGTTGCTCTGGGCTGTCTGGCCTCAACGACCCTCTTTACAAGTTTATTGGAGCCCGCCCTGGTGCGCAGACCACTTGTATGGCTGGAAGTCGCTACAGGTTTCCTCATCATCGTGGGCTTATATATGATTTTCCAATTCGAACCCGACCACATTACAGGCATTATAACCGCCCTTATATCAGCATTTCTGGCCGGGTTATTTACTGTTCTCAACAAGGTAATGATTACCCGACACCGGCCCCTGGTCATTAGTTTTTATGAAATGGGGGGAGGATTTGCCGGCATCACTTTATATATGCTCTTTAGCGGAACCTTCGAAGCAGGATTACAACTCCCAGTATGGAGCGACTGGCTCTTTCTCCTGCTGCTTGGCGTAGTGTGTACGGCCTATGCTTTTGCTGAAAGTGTAAAAGTAATGGATGTTTTGTCGGCTTATACTGTAGTGCTGACCATTAATCTGGAACCCATATACGGAATTTTACTTGCATTTGTATTTTTTGGAGAATCAGAATTAATGTCGGGAGGTTTTTATTTGGGAACACTGACCATACTGGCCGCCGTTTTTCTATTTCCAGTATTAAACCGAAAATTCATTAAAGACAGAAAGGCCCAAAAAAAGCCCCGGAACTAAAATCACAAACAACAACAAAGCCCTGGGATTAAAATCCCAGAAAACAATATGTGTCGTGCCTATGGCACTATAATACCATCAAAGCTCCATAGGAGCGACCCATCTTATAACAGAACAGGCAGAAGTTTGTCAGGCAGAAGGCAGAAGAAAATAAAAGTTGAGGGTTGAGAAATCAGGATGAACACACTGAAAAACAAAACAAATCTCCCCCTGCAACAGCAAAAAACACTTTAACACCCTCAAAGCTCCATAGGAGCGCCCCATCTTATAATCCTGGAATTTATTCCAGGGGATAACAAACAAAGACCCAAAAAAGCCCCGGGATTAAAATCCCAGAAAACAATAAGCATCGTGCCTACGGCACTATAACACCCTCAACGCTCCATAGGAGCGTTTATCGCGCAACCTGATTGCGGGCCTCCAACAATTGAGCCATTGCTTTTTCAATAACTTTTCGGGAAGATGCCACATTCAATCGCTGAAAATTTTTGCCCTGCGTTCCGAAAGTGGGCCCATAATTAAGTCCAAGACCAGCTTCTTCGATTATAAATTTTCTCAACTTAGCGTCCGACATTCCCCAGGCGGAGAAATCGAGCCACATCAGATAAGTGGCTTCAGGTTTATGAATCCGGACTTCCGGCATATTCTGCTCCACAAAATCCATCACATATTCGATGTTTCCCCTGATGTATTCTAAAAGTGCTTCCAGCCAGACTTCTCCGTCTTTGTAAGCCGATTTCAGCGCTTCGGCACCAAACATATTGCCGGTAAAAAGGTGGTATGCCTGTAACTTTTGTTGCAATCTCTTTCTAAGTCGCTCATTGGGTACAATGACATAAGAGGTATTTAATCCGGCAATATTAAAAGTCTTACTGGGAGCCATACAGGTAATGGTATTCTCAGCCAATTCAGGACTGATGGAGGCAAGCGGCAGGTGAGGCTGATCGCCATGCACCAAATCTGCATGTATCTCATCCGAAACAATCAGCACCTTGTTTTTCTGACAAATAGTTCCAAGTCTGGTCAATTCTTCACGGTTCCATACCCTGCCTACGGGATTGTGCGGATGACACAAAATCAGCATCTTGACATCATCAGAAGCAGTAATTCTTTCCAGATGTTCAAAATCCATCCGATATCCCTTTTTAGTATCCAGGAGCGGGTTTTCTTCAATCACTCTACCATGATCCTTTACCACATCAAAAAACGGTGGATACACCGGCGGTTGAATTACCACCTTATCTCCTTCATTGGTAAATGCCTGAATGGCCATTATCAAAGTGGGAACCACACCCGGCATAAACTCCACCCAGTCGCGTGAAACATGCCACAAATGCCTCTTTTTCTGCCACTTTACTATACTTTGAAAAAAATCCTCATCCCTGTTGGTATATCCGTACAAAGGATGAGCAGCCCTTTTCCGGATGGTCTCTACCACCTCCTGCGGAGCTTTAAAATCCATATCTGCGACCCACAATGGAATAACCTCCTCTGTTCCAAATAAACGTTCTCTGAATTCCAATTTCAGAGCATTTGTACCACTGCGGTCAACTATTTTGTCAAAATTCATTTTCTTGTTTTTTTATAAGCAAAAAAATCTGTGCCGTTAATATAACAAAAAAGACACCCACACCCAAAGGTGTAGATGTCTTTTGATATCATTAAGGATTTAACCCTCTTTACCGGTCGCTATGCGCCAATAAAATACGGAAGGAAGTGGATACTGCTAAACTCTGGGCAATGCCCAGGCTATTGTCCTCTGGCTTTCAACCTGTTTTAGTGTCTGCCCATAAAATACCACTTGCTGCGTTACGCTTGCAACTGGCATGTTCTGACCAGACAAATAACTTTTTACAAACTTTCCCGACTTTATGGACGGGCAATATTTAGACCTTACCTGTCTTATGTATAAGGTAGGCCTAAAAACTTACTATTCGGTAATATTAAATGAAATACTTTCCGAAGTAGTGTTACCAGCGGCATCAATTAGTTCAACAGTCAATGTGTAAATTCCTTCTTTACTATCACCTTCAATTTTGCCAAAATACTCTTCGTTAAAAGAATAGCTATCACCTGTTGTAATAGAAATCCCTACAGGATCAGAACTCCATGGTTCATCATCAATACTTTTTAAAATGCTCAAAGAAAAAGTGCATGAATCCAAAGCAACGTTATCTGTAAATTCACCTGAAATAAAAAAATCACCAACATTTTTGCTATAGGATCCATCATTTTCAGGAGAGGTAAGGGAAATAACCGGTTTTTCAGTATCTACAGGTTCTTCCTTATTGTCATCATCATCACCACCACAGGCAACAAATCCAAACGATACCATAAAAGCAATTAAAAACAACAGGGGATTTAAACGGTTCATTTTCATAAAACAAAGATTATTAATTTCAAATTATTTGGATTTATATTCCTGATAAACAGCCTCAATACCTTCCTCAAGCGAAATAGATGCTTTAAAGCCCAGATTATTCAATCTGGAAACATCCAGTAACTTTCTAAAGGTACCGTCAGGCTTAGTGTCATCCCACGCTATCCGACCTTCGAAACCGGTAATTTTCTGAACCAGGGAAGCCAGGTCCGCGATGGACTGATCCTCTCCCACTCCAATATTTATATGCGTGTTTCTAACCTCTTTAAGACCCCGCTCTTTAACGATGTCTTTAAAACTTACCTGCTCCATCAAAAAGATACAGGCGCGTGCCAAATCAGTGGAATGCAAAAACTCTCTGCGTGGTGTCCCTGAACCCCAGAGCTTCAGTTCCACTGTATTATCAGCTTTAAATATACCAAAATTTCCCAATGTGTCCGCAAGTTCATCATCACTTCCGCTCACCTCCACTCCTTCTACGGGATTCACTGTAAAATCGTTACGAATGCCCTCAAAATCATTGTTCATCAGCATTCCTGCCAGATGCATTTTTCGAATCAGAGCCGGTAATACATGGGATCCCAACAGATTGTAATTGTCATTGGGGCCATACAGATTGGTGGGCATTACTGAAATAAAATCAGTACCATACTGAAGATTATAGGATTCACACATCTTCATACCGGAAATCTTTGCAATTGCATAAGGCTCATTGGTATATTCCAGCACATCAGTCAGCAGGTGTTCCTCCTTCATGGGCTGCGGACAAGCCTTGGGATAAATACATGAGCTCCCCAAAAACAAAAGTTTCCTTACGCCTGATTTCCATGAATAATGAATGATATTATTCTGAATCTGTGTGTTCTGGTAGATAAATTCGGCACGATAGGTGTCGTTGGCCAAAATTCCACCTACTCTGGCAGCTGCCAAAAATACATACTCCGGTTTTTCTGTTTCAAAAAAATGTTCCACAGCTTTTTGATCCAGGAGATCAAGTTCAGTTCTGGAACGAAGAAGCAGATTGTGGTACCCCGAGGCTTCCAACTCACGCCTGATGGCAGACCCCACAAGTCCGTTGTGTCCTGCAATAAATATCTTACTGTTTTTATCCATTATTCGTAATAGTTGAGCGTTCGGTAACCACCATCATTCAAAAATTTATCCCGCTTCATCAGCATGAGGTCACTTTCCATCATATCTTCCACCAGACCCTTCAAATCATATTCAGGCTCCCAGCCCATTATCTCTTTTGCTTTGGTTGGATCTCCAATCAGCAACTCCACTTCGGTAGGCCGAAAATAACGAGGATCAACCTCAACAACACATTTTCCTTTTTCCAATTGATATTCAGGATTATTACAGATAACTACATAACCCTTCTCTTCAACGCCTTCTCCTCTGAACTCCACCCCAATTCCGGCTTCTGCAAAAGCAAGCTTCACAAACTCACGCACCTCGGTAGTAACACCGGTAGCCACCACAAAATCCTCAGGCTTATCCTGCTGAAGCATCAGATACATCGCTTTTACGTAATCTTTGGCATGTCCCCAGTCCCGCTTAGCTGACAGGTTACCAAGAAAGACCTTATCCTGCAATCCCAATGCAATACGAGCCGTGGCACGGGTAATTTTCCGGGTAACAAAAGTCTCTCCCCGTATTGGTGACTCATGGTTAAACAAAATACCGTTGCAGGCATACATATCATAAGCCTCACGATAATTCACTGTAATCCAGTAACCATAAAGTTTGGCCACAGCATAAGGTGAACGAGGATAGAAGGGAGTTTTTTCTGTTTGCGGAACTTCCTGAACCATTCCGTACAACTCACTGGTAGAAGCCTGATAAAATCTCGTCTTTTTTGTCAGTCCCAACAGGCGAATGGCCTCCAGAATTCTTAAAGTACCAATTCCATCAGCATTGGCAGTATATTCAGGGGTATCAAAACTCACCTGAACATGCGACATGGCTGCCAGATTGTAGATCTCATCCGGTTGAACCTCCTGGATGATACGTATGAGGTTCGTAGAATCGGTAAGGTCACCATAATGAAGAAAAAAGTTGCGATGCTCCACATGCGGATCCTGATACAAATGATCAATCCGATCGGTATTAAAAAGAGAGCTGCGTCTCTTGATTCCGTGAACAATATACCCTTTTTTCAGAAGAAACTCCGAAAGATAGGCGCCATCCTGTCCGGTAATACCGGTAATGAGTGCTACTTTTGCCATCGCTTATTATGATTAGGTCAGTTTTCGTTTAAAAAGCTACAAATTTACAACAATTGCGTTACTCTTCCATAGAATAACGTTATAGAATTTAATATTCAAAAAAACTGATACTCCCTATCCTTTTCCGGACAAATTCTCCCAATACCAATGAATGGCCTGTTTAAGTCCGTCACCAACCTTGAACAAGGGTTCATACCCCAAAAGGGTTTTCGCTTTCTCCACTGAAGCCAGCGAGTGAGGGACATCTCCTGCCCGTTCAGGACCATACTGAATGCTCACATCCGCTATTTTAACATCATATTCCGAAAGAAGATTCTTCAGGTGATCAATCAATTCATTCAGGGAAGTTCGCTCGCCGCAAGCCACATTGTAAACCGTGTTAACCGCTTCCGGTAGCTCTACTAAAGCCGCAAGTTCATTGGCCTGTACTACATTAGCCACATAGGTAAAATCCCGAGAGAAGGTACCATCTCCATTAACAACAGGCGATTTACCATCAATCAGCGAACTCACAAACCTGGGAATCACCGCAGCATAAGCTCCGTTGGGATCCTGCCGGGGACCAAAAACATTGAAATACCGAAGTCCAATCAATTCCATTCCGTAGAGTCTGCCAAAAACATCGGCATACAATTCATCCACATATTTGGTAATGGCATAAGGTGAAAGAGGCTTACCTATTTTATCTTCCACTTTAGGCATCACCTCGCTATCGCCATAGGTTGAAGAACTTGCCGCATAAACAAATCGTTTCACTCCGGCATCCCTTGCTGCCACCAGCATATTCAAAAAACCACCCACATTTACATCATTGGAAGTAATGGGGTCATTAATTGAGCGAGGTACACTTCCCAAAGCAGCCTCATGCAGAACAATTTCGACCCCGTTCACAGCTTTTCGGCAATCCTCAAGATTTCTGATATCTCCCTCAAGTAGTGTAAATGCAGGATTCTCTTTAAATGGCGCAATATTTTCATATTTGCCGGTGGAAAAGTTATCCAGGCAGAAAACTTCATTGTCCTGTTTAAGCAATTTCTCAATAATATTGGATCCTATAAATCCGGCCCCACCGGTTACCAACATTTTTTTTTGTCTTATTTCTCTCATTTGTAAAAATTTTCCATTAAACCCAGACAAATTTCCAAAAAAAAAGCGGCATGTGCCGCTTTTTTTCATTCTTTCTTCAATCTATTTTGCATAATTGATAGCCCGGGTTTCTCTGATCACGGTGATTTTAACCTGACCAGGATAGGTCATTTCGGTTTGAATTTTACGGGCAATATCTGCTGAAAGCTGATCCGCCTCATGATCACTGACCTTTTCGCTACCTACGATTACCCTCAACTCACGTCCTGCCTGAATGGCATAAGTCTTCAAAACACCGGGGTAAGAAAGTGCCAGTGTCTCCAAATCTTTCAGGCGTTTTATGTAAGCCTCCACCACTTCTCGGCGGGCGCCGGGGCGAGCTCCTGAAATGGCATCACAAACCTGTACAATGGGCGAAATCATGCTGGTCATCTCCACCTCATCGTGGTGAGCACCAATTGCATTGGCGATATCCGGCTTCTCTTTATATTTCTCGGCCAGTTTCATACCAAGAATTGCGTGTGGCAAATCTGGATCCTCGTCACTTACCTTACCGATATCGTGCAACAAGCCGGCGCGTTTAGCACGTTTGGCATTCAAGCCAAGCTCGGAAGCCATGATGGCACATAAATTTGCTGTTTCTCTACTATGCTGGAGGAGATTTTGTCCGTAAGAAGAACGGTATTTCATCTTTCCAATCAACTTAATCAGCTCGGGATGCAATCCATGAACCCCCAAATCGATGGCTGTGCGCTTACCATTCTCAATCATCTCCTCTTCCACCTGCTTACGCACCTTATTTACCACCTCTTCAATACGGGCGGGGTGAATACGGCCATCAGTCACCAACTGGTGCAATGCCAGCCGTGCAACTTCACGACGCATGGGATCAAACCCTGACAGCACAATCGCTTCGGGTGTGTCATCAACAATAATTTCGACACCGGTAGCAGCTTCCAGAGCCCTGATGTTCCGTCCTTCACGGCCGATAATACGACCTTTAATTTCGTCAGAATCGATATGAAAGATGGTCACGGAGTTTTCAATGGCTGTTTCGGTAGCAGTACGCTGAATTGTCTGAAGGACTATACGTTTAGACTCCTTATTTGCATTAATACGAGCCTCATCCATGATGTCATTGATGTACGACATTGCTTCGGTCTTTGCCTCAGCTTTAAGCGATTCCACCAGCATCTCTTTGGCTTCATCGGCCGACATTCCGGAAATGGCTTCCAATTGCTCCACCTGTCTTTTGTGAGTTCTGTCCAGGTCTTCACTTTTCTTCTCAACCAGCTCCAGTTGTTGATCCAGGTTTTCGCGAATTGCGTCGGTCTCTTTCCTTTTACGCTGCAACTCCTCCATCTTCTGGGAGAAGGTGGATTCTTTCTGCTTCAGCTTGTTTTCAGCTGCAACGATCTTAGAGTTGCGGGCATTTATTTCCTTTTCGTGTTCTGCTTTCAGTTGCAGAAATTTCTCCTTCGCCTGAAGTATCTTATCTTTTCTGATTACTTCGGCTTCTGCTTCTGCCTCCCTGACAACCTTGCGGGATTTGGACTTAAGTGCTGTATTGAGCAGCACCCATGTCAAACCGCCACCGGCCAGAAAGGCAACTATTGCTATTACTATTTCCATTGTTTCGTTTTTAAACTAATGATACAAAAAAACCGCACCTTTATCCTGAAAATCAATAAAGCATCAATGCACAAAGCATCAATACATTCAGGAAAAGTGCGGGCAACTTATCTAAATAAAAATATCTACTCTTCAGTCAATATTGCATCAATTTTATCGTTTAAGTCTTTTACGGCATCAACAATCGGTGAATGATCATGTTTGTTTTCAAGTTCTAACATCTTAATAACATACTGAAGTGAGGCCATGGCCAGAAAATCCTGGACATCCTTGTCGTGATACCGTTGTTTATACTGTAAAACTTTCTCATTAATAAGACGGGCAGCTTTCCTGATCTTCTCCTCATCATCCCTGTCTATTCTCAGGGGATAATAACGGTCTGCCACATTTACTCGTATGGAAAGCTTGTCATCCATTTAACGTACTTAACGATTTAACAGTGCAATGCACTTATCAATTTCCCGCACAATCTGGTTAATCCTGCTCTTTGTTTGCTGAACATCCTCGGGTGCACTTTCCAGTACCTTTGCCATTTTGGTATTCCCAAGTTGCTCTTCCAGGTCTGTTTTGCTGTTAACAACTTCCTTTAACTGACCGGTAAGCTGTGATACTTCATTCTTCAACCTTTCATTTTCACGCCTTGCATCACGATACAGCTGCACCAGCCGGTCAACCCGGGTTCCCAATTCAACAACCAAATCTGTATTTGGATCAACCATTGTTCAATTATTCGTAATATTATCTTCGACCTGTTACAGACACAAACAATCAACAACCTCATGATGTTTACCACCTGTAATGAATCAAATTTAAACTGAAGGTCTCTACAGCAATAAGAAACACTTCTTTTTCTGCTTATTCCTTAAAATAAAGCATTCTGTAAATATTCATTTAAACCATTTGTTTAGGTAAAACAAAAATCGGTTTTATGCACATTCCAGTACAAAATTAACATTGTTTCATAATTACCCAAAATTCGCAACAGAAAAAAGTATTTTATTTTTTATTGATGTCAGGGAAAAAGTTGAAGATTGACCCACAACGTTCGTCAGGTAGAGAGATGGCAATGTTTTGGAGGATGGTTAAATATATTACAAAGGCACTGCCAGAAAGCAATTGGGGAACGATTTACAAAGCGAATCGCTCCCCAATTTTTTAATAATCAAGTTTCAATTGAATACCTGCCTTAATCCACCGGCCGGGGCGTGCTAACTCACCCATATCATAGTATTCCTTATCAAACAAATTGGCAGCCTCTGCGAAAAGGCGCCAGTTCTTCCTGTTCCAGGTCACCCGCAGATCTGAAACCCAAAAAGGTGTATAATCCACCAGATTATTGGAGGTTGAGTTTTGATATGCTCCCACTCTGTCCTGATACAGAAAGTTCCATCTGGCAGTCACATTTTCGATTATCAAATGCTGTATGCTCACATTCAGCTTATGCTTCACATGATTAAGCACATAGCGGGACTCATAGCCCGGTTCAGGATTTTTGTCCTGATCCAGCCAGGCATACCCCACGTCTATCTTATTCACAAACGAAAGACCCAATTCAGAGGGAAACAAGGTGGCCATCACTTCTACTCCAAAGGCATCAATTTCATTCACATTGGTGGTGGTGTATTCTTCCTGTCCTTCAGGCCGCCCCCAGTCAATCAGGTTTTTGCCCCGCCGGAAAAAACCATTCAGATGTCCGGCTATCGCAGGGCTCACGTACTTCACGCCTGTTTCAATGGTCGCAGCTTCTTCCGGCTCCAGGTCAGAATTCCCCACATGAATTGGACTGTTGTAGGATAAATCAGTAAAAGTGGGCATCCGTAGCGACTGGTTGTAACTGGCCAACCACTTAACACGAGGAGAAAGCCAGTAACTAACGTCCACCCCTGGAAACCAGTTAAGTCGGTAATCAAGCCCTGAGTTGAAATTAGCCATTACACCCCCTGAAACAGAAAAATTCCCGATTTTGACGTTGTGTTCCAAAAACAAAGAAGTATTGGTACGGCTGTAGCTTTTATTGAAGTAAACGCCATCTTCACCGGGAACATCAAGCGGTTGTTCCAGTTCGTTGCCTATATTATTGCTCCAGATATTTTCTGACCGAAGTTCACCTCCAACCGAAGTCTTCCCCAACATCCAGGGGAAAGTCGCATTGATATTTCCCCCGTAAACATCGGTAAGGTGATAATTGTGGTTGGTGTACCAGTCGGAAGCATCATCTCCATCCCGGAACAATTCAAATCGATCGTGGTGACGACGCCAATAAAGAGATGGTTTTACCTTAATGACATTTCCGGTTTCAAACCCCAGGGAAGAGAAAAAAGTCCTTGTTTCCTCATATTGATTCGGGAAGGTAGCACTGTAAAAAGAATTGGCGCCGAAAGATTTGGTGGTATATCCGGTCTGAAAGTTAATTGATTCATGATCCTGTTGATAACGGAACTGATAAAACAGATTCATCAGATCAAAATCGGTGTTGTTGACATATCCGCTGCTGCCACCTTTACTTGCAGAAAGAAAACTGGTGCTATTGCCAATGTTATGATTCAGGCTTACTCCGGCATCGTAGAGACCATACTCACCTCCCAGAACACCTGCAGAAATCTTATTTTGTTTAGAGGTAGCCGTAATTATATTGATTGCTCCACTAAAAGCATTGGGCCCGTGCACCCTTGCCGCAGGCCCCTCAATAACCTCTATTCGTTCAATGCTGTTTAAATCAACCGGCAGATTCAAATTATGATGACCGGTTTGCGGATCCGTAATGTTTACTCCGTTAAGCAAAATCATTACCTGATCAAACGAACCCCCTCTCAGGCTAAGGTCTGCCTGAACACCCAGTGGCCCGCGTTCACGTACATCCACATTCATCATATACCTGAGAACCCCCTGGACACTTTGAACAGGCAGGGCTTCAATTTCACTACGGGGGATTACCGTAATCATGCGTCCCACCTCCGAATAGAGTGAGGGCGCCCGGTGAGCTGTCACCTGAACCTCAGCAAGCCGGATTTTACTGGTAATGGAATCAGTTTCAGTTTGGGCAAAGGTGTTCATATAGCCAAGACAAATAAAGTATGAAGCTGCCAACATACCAATTTTCACCTCTCGATTCAGGGTATTGAATGCGGCATAACTACGATGTTCCCATCGCGTAAACACCAGCGTTTTGGAAATTGAAATAAATTTTTTGATCATCATAAAAAATATTTTGAGATTAATAAAGGTGCAAAGATAACCATAAAGAAGCCCCTGAACTATCTCAAAATACTCAAAAAATCTTTAAAAACGCCACTAAAACTTTGGTCGAATGGAACTTGCATACAAGAACTTATATATGTTCTCTGGTGACATCCAACCTTTCAAAGGGTCATAATCGTTTCACAATCAACCAGTCAATTCATCTCCTCAAACACCAAACAATCTGTTTTCTCCCAGGCATCCAGCCAATTCACGATAAACACTTTGAAAGTTAGCCATTGAGAAATCTCCTTCCATCGCTTTCAGCAGCCGTTGGGCCAAAGATCCGGAATCCACAATTTCCGAGAAGACCCGGTAATATTCCGGATTCATTACAGACTGAAGAGAAGTTTTAAGAAAATGCCACACCCCCCCTGCAGTGATCATTTTATCGTTACACCCCCAAAATTTCAGATAATCAACGTCATCAATTAAGGTAGCTCCCGATTTTCGTATTGTTTCCCCAAAGATTGCGGCCAATCTGTTTTCGTGCCATCCCATCTGATTCTCATAAGAAGCAAATTCCCTCTCTACAGTCAACTTTATCAATCCCGTAATGGCATCCACTATGGCCAGATCTGCCAATGGGCATTCCTGATTATCAACCACTCGAATCTCAACAGCACCGCGATCAAAACGGGAAATAGCTCCCCGGGAGTTTAAAAAATGCTTGTCCAGGACGTTCCCTTTATCAAAAGGCGCAATATCTTTTATTATGGGAGCAAAAATGGTCCGGAAATACGCGTCCTTACTGAAAACCGCCTCAGGAATAATCACCCCGGCAATGGATGGAATTTTCTGTTGATTGTGACGATACGCTTCCATTCTGCTGTCATGAAAGCCTGTAAACCGACCATCCAAAAAGGGAGTGGAGGCGGCAATGGCAGGAATTAAAGGTAATACCATTCGAATGGCAGCATGAAGGCGACCAAACTCTTCATCTCCTGAAAAGGGTAAATTGATATGAGTACTTTGCAGGTTGCTCCAGCCATGCCCCCGGCAATCAAAAATTCTGTTGTAAAGGGTATATATTTCATTGTATTCATGCTGCCACAGGTGTGTCTCCGTGTGAGGATTCATCCACGGATGTGCACCACCGGGCAACAGTTGTGCATTAAACCCGAGTAAAAGATGATTTATTTGCAACACATTGGCATGAAAAAGCTTGTGCAACCCATTTGTGGATGCTACCGGACCGTTTGTTTTAAGTTCCACCACATGGTTGACCAGTTCATTACTCCAGGCGATCTCTCCGTTTTCAAAATCAGAAGTAATCTCACCTGTAACCTGCTGCAATAATCGATCACAGGCCGGCATGACGTCCAGCGTATCCCGATTCACAATCATATATTCAAGCTCAATACCGGTAACATCAAAAAGATGAAAAGGATGTCTTTGAGTCATTTTCAGAATATCTAAATTAAGGAATTCTTTTCCTGCTTGTTCCGGTTCTTATCATCCGACAATTGTCTGAATGAAGAACCATTTATCTGTTCCAGTAAGAACATAATAATCTTCCTGTATATCTCGTCCTTCAGCAATCCATCCTCCACGCCGGCATCTATATTGGGGTTGTCGTTCACTTCAATAACAAAGGGTTTCCCATCCAACTCCTTTATATCCACTCCATAAAGCCCGTTTCCGATTAGTCTGGTCGCTTTTAAGGCAGTTTCAAGAACCTGATGAGGAGCATCAGAAGGATCCATAATATCAAAATTCCCCTCCACTTCAGACTTCTTTTTACTATTCCAGTTATAGATTTGCCAATGTCCGGAGGCCATATAGTAACGGCATGCAAACAACACTTCATTATTGAGAATCCCTACTCTCCAGTCGTATTCCGTAGGCATAAATTCCTGAGCAATAAGCAGGTCAGAAGTTTTCAGCATCTCCTTTACCTTTTCTTTAAATTCTTCCTTGCTGCTGACTTTAACAACTCCCTGTGAAAAGGAAGAATCCGGAAGTTTCAAAACACATGGAAACCCCAGTGAGTCAGCATCCCGTGGATTATCAGACAGCAAAACCAATGTTTTTGGGGTAGGTATTTTTGCATTGCGTAGTAATTCTGTCAGATAAACCTTATTGGCACATTTCAAAATTGAATCGGGAGAATCCAGAACGGCCAATCCTTCACTCTGGGCTCTTCGGGCCATACGGTAAGTATGATGGTTCACGGCAGTGGTTTCCCTGATAAGCAATGCATCAAACTCACCGATACGATCATAATCCTCTTTGGTAATAAACTCCACATAACAACCAAGTTTGATAGCAACTTCTTCAAAGGCTGCAAGTGCTTTCTTATTGGACGGAGGCGATGGCTCTTCAGGATTGATCAAGATGGCCAAGTCGTAAATATACTTGCCGGGTCTGGCAAGGTCATATCGTTTCCGTTCAAAATAATCGATGGCAAATTTCTCCAGATACGGCAGATGGTGTTCAGGCACCTCTTTCAAGGGAATGGTACGAATAGAATATACCTCCCATTTCCGTCCGTTATGGACAAAACGGGCCCGCAGAAAAGGAGCCTGAAACAATTTGTGCAATTCTTTGGCCAATCGTGCATACTGATTGGAAATATTCTGTCCGAAGTAGATGCTTAGTACAAACTCTCCCGACCGAATTCGCTTCAGACTCTTTTGAACTAAAGCGTCCAAATCATCCGAAACACTTTTGACCAGCGCCCTTTCCCTAAGATCGAGCATGTTCTTGACAGAAGGAACCACTTTGTGTCCCCGCGCTTCAGCCAACAAAGAGACATAATACCCTCGGGTTTGGTAAGCATAATCATTAGAGAGGTTAAAAACTCTGACATTCCTGAGTTTAGAAAAGCCGGAATCACTCAAGTAAGTTCTGGGAGAAATCACCTCTACACCTGGAACATCCAAAACCCAATGCGAGGGTTTATTGATAACAATAATTTTTTTCACGGAAAAAAGAAAGATTTAAAAGACAGGAGAACTACTCTTTCATAACAATCAACATATTGGCATCATAGGTGACAATGCCTAACAAAATAGAGTTGATCAGGCGATGAATATTCACCTGGTAATAATTATCACCCGAGATCGGGTTTTCCTTATAGGGATCGGCTATAAAGACGTCCTCTCCCATCATCCCACTAAGAACAACAAAATGCCCCATCGGTTCTCCCTTCAGATCATGATAAACAGATCGGTCTTTATAGTCAGTATATTCTCGTTTGGAATTGTAAAGGTAAGTGGCACTCAGGCCTGTTAAAACAGGTATTCCACGATGCAAATAACGTTCAAAGATGGATCTGTTCAGATCCTCAAACACTATTTCACCGTCCATGTGAAGATATTGCTGATAGGCACGCGTTGCCTGGTAAAACTTTTTCCCCTGTTTATAGCGCAATTGAAGTTCCAATCGTTCTATCAGTTCGTCAGAAGGCAAATGCTCCCAGGAGGGATCAAACATCTTAAGATTATAGGAATAAATACGGGTTTTAAGGCCTCTCCTGAGTGCGTCCATTCCCAGCATTACAGCCAGTGTTCCCCCATCAGGAAGATAATTCACACTCTTCACCACCTCATCCAGGGAAAGGTTTTCTCCCAGATACCGGTAAACCGCATGCAGGCTTGTAGGCCCGCAGGTAGAGTCGTCCGGCTGAGAAAGTATGCTGACAAAGTGCCTGTTTTCCATGCGTACATCGATAAAAAATACGGATGTAATATTAGAACATTTTTAGATTGAATGTACCTGCATGAGAAAAAATAATTTCTGACAATTTATCTATAAAAAAACCCTCTCCGGAGAACCGAAGAGGGCTTATGTATCGTACGTCTCACAACGTGAGCACAGGAAATTACTTTTTAAAGTAGTCTTTAACCATATCGTTTGGCACTACATCTTCCTGAAAAGAGTAAGATCCGGTTTTAGATGACTTCACCATTTTGATAACTTTGGTATGTCCTTTACCTGCACCTTTTTGTACTGATGCTACTGCTTTCTTAGCCATGATCTACTGTTTTATTTGATTTCACGATGAACAGTATAACGCTTCAAAACAGGGTTATACTTTTTCAATTCAAGACGATCCGGGGTGTTCTTACGATTTTTCACACTGATATACCGTGAAGTCCCGGGCATTCCGCTCTCTTTATGTTCGGTGCATTCCAAAATCACCTGAACGCGGTTTCCTTTACCTTTCTTAGCCATAATTTACCCTCCGTTTTTTAGTATTTTGAAATAAAACCATTCTTTTTGGCTGATTCCAGTGCAGCTTTTACACCCACCTTATTGATCAACCTAAGCCCTGAGGCAGACACCTTCAGGCTAACCCAACGGTCCTCTTCGGGTAAATAAAACTTTTTATTGAAAAGGTTTGGATTGAACCTCCTTTTGGTTCTTCTCTTTGAGTGGGAAACGTTGTTTCCTACCTGAAAGCTTTTTCCTGTTATTTCACAAACTTTTGACATTGCTCAACCGTTTTTCGATACGTTTTTCAAACAGAGCGCAAAATACGGCATTTTTCTTAAAACAAACAAACTTTTTCTTTTATATTTTTCTTCAAGGCCCCAACAAAGCAATAAACAGGCGATTTTTCTCCTGATTTAAAGGTCACCTTTCTTCATCAACTGCATCAATTCAATTAATGCCGTTTCTGAAGTTCGCAAAATGTTGCGTTCCCGATATTTTCCAAAACTGAATTGTTTACTCACAACCCTCTTCCCTGCAGCAGCCCAGGCAATCCACACCGTCCCCACGGGCTTGTCATCTGTTCCTCCACCCGGTCCTGCAATCCCGGAAGTAGCAATGGCATAATCAGCTTCGGTAACATCAAGAGCTCCCAGTGCCATTTGCTCAACCACCTGTTTACTTACTGCTCCATAGTTGCTCAAGTCTTCCTCATTCACTCCCAGTAAACGATTCTTCATTTCGTTGGAATAAGTAACCACGCCCCCCTTAAAGTATTCGGAAGAACCCGCAACTGAAGTTATCAAATGGGCCAGATAACCACCGGAACAACTCTCAGCAAGTGCCAAAGACTTTCCGGTATTCCGAAAAAAACCTGCGAAAATTTCGGCAGCAGGCAAATCCTCCTCACCATAAATATTGTCTCCAATGATAGGAATTAACCCGTCCACAGCCTTGAAAATCTTAGCCTTTAAAAGTTCAGCATCAGCACCTCGTGCCGACAAGCGCAAACGGATTCTTCCGGGAGCAGGCAGATATGCAAGTTTTATCTCTGATGGCAAGCCATCCTCCCACTCTGTGAGCATCTCTGCCAAAACTGCCTCCGGAATGTTATGCACCAGAATGGTTTTGTGGATAATAATACCGGGGAGATACTTTTGTTTCAACCTGGGAATAATGCTGTTGGTCATGACCTGTTTCATTTCAGAAGGAACTCCCGGCATCGACACTACAACACTGTCATTGTAATCAAACCACATAATCGGTGCGGTTCCCATACTGTTGCGTATGACCTGGCATTTTTCAGGCACCAGAGCCTGTTCCCGGTTCAGTTCATTGATATTTTTAACCCGTCCTTTCAGAAATGTCTGAATATCATTAAATACCTCTTCATTAAAAACAAGATGGGTTTCAAAAAATTCACACAGTGTTTTTTTGGTAATATCGTCGCGCGTTGGGCCAAGTCCACCAGTCATAAGCACAATTTTAGCCCTCTGAGAAGCCTTTTCCAGAACCTCCTGAATCTCTTCTTTTTTATCGCTGACAGAAGTTATGCGCTGAACATCAAAACCTGCGTTATTCAGTGCACGCCCCATCCAGGCGGAGTTGGTATCTGTCACCTGCCCAATCAACAATTCATCGCCTATTGTAATAATTTCCACCATCAGGTAAAGTAGTTTGAATGAATGATTAAAAATGTCCTGTTAAAAGAGTTTAGAAATCCGCGAAAATAAGATCTAAACTAATCTCTCCGTACAAAATACAAAGTTAATCTTTTACCGAATAATAATTTCACCGCACCTGACATCCGGAATAGCTTTTGTTTAGACTGCATTACGCCCGTGAAATTAATTGGGGTAACCACTACTTAGTTTCTGTCCATAAAGTACCACTTGCGTCGTTACGCTTGCCGCCAAAATACTCATTTACGATTAGTAAACTCCGTTTTTGGCGGCTTCGCAAGCCTAGCTACTGGCACTTTCTGACCAGAAACATGACTAAAAACAAATTTTGCTTAGTTTATGGACAGACTCTACTTAGTGTTTGTCTATAAAGTCCAACTTCTGCGTTGTTGCTCAAAATCTAAATCTTCAAATACATTAGTATTCTGCGGCATAGATGTTTCACACGCCTTGAATTTGAACTTTCTATTTCAAACACGTGAAAAACGCTTAGTTTATGGACAGGCACTACTTAGTGTCTTCCATAAAATCCCATTTGCTGCGATTAGTAAACTGCGCTTTTAAGGGTTTCGCAGGCCTTGCAACTGAAACTTTTTGACCAGACACATAACTACTCAGTCTCAAAGCCAACTTTATAGACGGGTACTACTTATAGCTATAGCCAAGGCCAACGAGGAATACTACGACAGGTTCAGAAATCAATTAAAGAAATATTTCTGTATTTTAGTTAATAAATGCAAAAATAACCTCCTGTTTGGGGGTTAGAATATTGCACTTTAATGGTCAATTTTCATGTTTTAAAACATGAATTACTGCAATGTTTCTTTAATTAGTATGACAAAACGCTTACATATTCCTATATTACTGTCACTTCCTTTTATATACATATTTAGATTATTGTGGTAGTTAATGATTATTAAAGATTTTTTTCTTTAATTCTACACATCTAATTTTACGCCAAAATAAAAATGAAAACAATTAAAAACAACCTGTCATGAAAAAGTATTTGATTACCGTAAACGAAAAACAGTACGAGGTAGATGTAGAAGAGGTAAGAACCTCCGGAGGTGCTTTCCAGACCCTGAAGTCTGCACCAAAGATGAAAAGTGGAGTAAGTCCCAGTCAGATTAAATCTTCAAAACCAAAAACTTCATCCAAAGGGGGAGAAAAGGTAACTGCTCCAATGCCGGGTAGCGTGTTTAAAATGTTGGTTGCCGAAGGTGATGAAGTAAAAAAAGGCCAGACACTGCTGGTATTTGAAGCCATGAAGATGGAAAACGACCTCACTTCTCCCGTTGACGGAAAAGTTGCTGCCATAAATGTAGCCGAAGGCGATGCCATTGCAGCAGGTCAGGAATTGATAATTATTGGATAACCCCGGAAAACTGTTGATTGTATATGGGTAAAGTTGGTATTACAGAAACGATTCTTCGCGATGCGCACCAGTCACTGATTGCCACGCGTATGAAAACCGAAGAGATGCTCCCAATGATTGAGCAACTCGATGATATAGGTTACCACTCACTAGAGGCCTGGGGTGGTGCAACATTCGACGCCTGCATTCGCTTCCTGAATGAAGATCCATGGGAACGTCTGCGGAAAATCAAAGCTAAGGCCAAAAAAACTCCGCTGCAGATGTTGCTGCGCGGACAAAATCTCCTTGGGTACAAGCATTATGCCGACGATGTAGTTGAGTATTTCGTCCAGAAAGCGGTGGCCAACGGAATGGACATCATCCGTATTTTTGATGCATTGAACGATCCCCGGAATATGGAGACCGCCATTAAAGCGTGTATCAAAGAAGGTGGACACGCTCAGGGATGTATCAGTTACACCACCAGCCCTGTGCACAATCTGGAAATGTTCGCCAAGGATGCCAAGCGGCTGGAGGACATGGGCGCACACTCTATCTGTATCAAAGATATGGCAGGACTTCTGAAGCCCTATGATGCATATAATCTCATCAAAGCGATTAAAGAAACCGTTAAAGTGCCTGTTCAACTCCATACACATTATACCAGTGGAGTGGCTTCCATGACTTACCTGAAAGCCATTGAAGCAGGAGTAGATGTTGTAGACACAGCCCTCTCTCCTATGGCCGGCGGAACTTCCCAGCCAGCAACAGAGCCTTTGGTTGCCTCTCTTCAGGGAACTGAGCGGGATACCGGCCTGGATCTTGTTAAGCTGAGTGAACTTGCGGCTTATATGCGTCCACTGAAAGACAAATGGCTGGAATCTGGCCTTCTCAACCCCAAAATGCTGGGAGTGGATGCCAATGCACTGATTTATCAGGTACCAGGCGGAATGTTGTCCAACCTTGTATCGCAACTTCAGCAATCCAATGCCATGGACAAATACGAAGCTGTGCTTGAAGAGGTGCCCCGTGTACGCGAAGACTTTGGTTATCCGCCGCTGGTAACTCCTTCCAGTCAGATTGTTGGTACACAAGCAGTATTCAACGTACTGATGGGGGAACGTTACAAGATGGTTCCAAAGGAGTCAAAAGGTGTGGTAAAAGGAGAATACGGAACCCCTCCTGCACCCATTTCTGATGAAATCAAGAAAAAAATTCTGGGAGACGAAGAGGCGATTACATGCAGACCGGCCGATCTTATTGCCCCGGAACTTGATAAAACCAGAGAAGAAATAAAAGATCTCATCACTCAGGATGAAGATGTACTCACCTATGCACTTTTGCCGCAGGTCGCTAAAAAGTTCTTCGAAATGCGGAAGAACGGCACGCTGACTGCGCCGGAAGAGCCAAAACCTGCAGCAAAAGCAGCTCCTGCAGCAGAAAACAATGGTGAAGAAGAGAATGAGGAAGAATTGGCAGCTGTGATTTCTGCAGCTGTTGCTGCGCAAGCAGAACCGGGCACCCAGTATGCCGTTCGGGGTTTCAGACAGGTTGTTAGCCCGTGGGTACTGTCAGGTCGCCTGAACCGCTAAAAGCTAATTCTCCTTATTGGTTTAAAAGCAGCAACGCCCGGTAAAAGCCGGGCGTTTTTGTTTATTGTTGGTGCTAAAAAAAACCTAATCAGAAATCTTTTCCCAAGATTCTTCCTCCCATTCATCCTCCACGGGAGGGGGTGGTTTTTGCGGACCTTCTTTGCGAAATACCACAGCAGTTACGCCCCCGGCCAAAGCACCCCACATATGGGCCTCCCATGAATAATCCACCAACCATTCCACCGGAAAAATTCCCCAAAACAAACTGCCATACAAAAATACCACCATCATGGAAAGTGCAATCAGCGGAACATAATTACGGATGATACCGCTGACGAAAAGAAATGAAGCTATTCCATAAACCAGTCCGCTCGCTCCCACATGCCATGCATCACGGGCACCAAACCACAACCAGATACCTGCCAGCAGATAAATCCAAAGAAATACCTTAAGCGCAATATCCCGATACACATAAAAAAGCACGGAAGTCAACACCAGAAATGGCCCTGCATTGGCACCCAGATGGCCCCAGTCGGCATGGATAAATGGCGACAAAAATATCCCGGGAAGCCCCTCCACTGACAAAGGTTTAACCCCCAGAAAAAACCAGTGTGTATCCTCCAGCACCTGAACCGAATGTACCAGAAACATCAATAACAACATAAACAAAGGAAAAACACCACTGTATAGTATCTTTTTCCGTTCTGCTTTAATATGTTGTTCAGATAAGCTGGTCATTACATTTGGTTGTTGGCTGTTAGCTCTTAGCTGATAGCTCGTGGCTGTCAGCTCTTAGTTTAGTCCTACTGACTATTCCCTATTCTCTACCAACAGCTTTATTTCAGTCACAAATCCTTTAATCTCCTCCTCTGTGGTATCAAAAGAGGTCATCCAGCGCACTTCATTTCTGGATTCATCCCACATATAGAAAAAATACTTTTGCTGCAAAGGTTCAATAATATGTGGCGGAACGATGGCAAATACTCCGTTGGCCTGAGGTTTTTGGGTTAATTGAATCTCCTTTACCGACTCCAGTTCACGAGCCAAAAGCGCAGCCATAGAATTGGCATGCTCTGCATTTTTTCGCCACAACTCCTCAGTCATAAAAGCCTCAAACTGGGCAGCAATAAACCGCATTTTGGAATGAAGTTGAGTCGTTTGTTTACGAATGTATTTTGCGTGTTCCACAAAAACAGGATTTAGAAAAACCACTGCCTCACCAAACATCAGTCCGTTTTTGGTACCCCCGAAAGAAAGTACATCTACCCCCACATTTGTAGTCATGTCCCTGAATTCGCACCCAAGCGCGGCAGCAGCATTTGAAATCCGAGCTCCATCCATGTAAAGAAACAGTCCTTTGGAATGCACAAAATCAGACAATCGTTGCAACTCCTCAATGGTATATAAAGTCCCCATTTCGGTGGATTGAGTAACGGATACCACTCCAGGCTGAGAGTGATGCTCAAAACCAAAACCATGTAAATGTTGCGTGATCAATTCCGGCGTGAGCTTACCATCCGGTGTTTTAATGGTCAGCATTTTGCACCCGGTATGCTTTTCAGGAGCTCCGCACTCGTCCACATTTATGTGAGCTGTATCCGCAGCAATCACTGCGTTAAATGGCCGTGTCATCGTCTGAAGCGCAATGACATTGGCTCCTGTACCATTGTAAACAAAGAACACCCTAGCCTGCTCACCAAAAACCTTCTGAAAAAGTACCTCCGCACGGGATGTAACCTCATCACCTCCGTATCCGACCGCATGCTCAATATTTACTTCAATAATTGCATTCATTACATCAGGATGAACCCCTGAATTATTATCACTTGCAAATCCCTTCATTTGTGTATTGTTTATAAGTTTTTACCGGGCGGGAGGTCATGCGAATGTAATGCTTTTTTACTTTTTCGAAAATGACCACTTTCATCCATATAAAATTCATTCATTAAGATCGGATGAAACTCCCATGATCAGGTTTTATAGAGGTTCTTTTGTAACAAACCTTGTCATACTTGTTTCACACCCGGAAGATATTTGACACAAAAAAGCCTGTATTGCAGGCAAAAAACATACAAAACAGGCTTTATCATTTCTAACCAACTTTATTCACAAACTATTTATTCCGATGCCCAACTATCTGAGAAAAACAACAATTCATAAATTAAGCAGGCCTATTTCGGACTATCTGGCATGAAAAACCAGCAATGGTGTAGTAGAGTGAAACAACATTCTCTTGCCAACACTGGGATTAAAAATTCGTGAGAAAATATTCCTTCGATGCGTGGTCAGGCTAATAATATCCACATCTTTTCTTCTGACATAACTCTCCATTCCGACCCAAAAGTCTTCATTCTTCACCAGATCGAAATCAATTTGAGTTTTGGGAAACTTTTCAGAAACATATTTTTTTAAGCCTTCCATTTTCAGGTTGTCCCATTTGGCTGATGATTTCTCACAAACATGAGCAAAAGTAATGGACACATCCAACGGTTTAACCAGTTTCTCCAATTTGTCCAATGCCACAAAATCCGACTCTTCAAAATTGGTAGCATACAATACTTTCTTTATCTGGTCGATCCCTTTATAGTTGAAGTCTTCAGGAACCGCAAGGACAGGTACCTTAGCCCCTTCCATCACTTCCGCAGTCACACTCCCAATCAGGTCAGAAGCCTTACGATCTTTCCCCCGGGTGCCCATAATAATAACGGTAGGATGATATTCCTCGCTGAAATGAATAATTTCATCCTCCGCCACCCCGCTTAAAAGCTTTGATTTAACCGTCAAATTGTCGAAAGATTTTTCAGCTTTACGTTTCTTCATGTGGCTCATAAAACCCTTCATATCCTCTTTAGCTTTTTCCTCCAGATCAATCAGCATTTCATCCATACTCGTATCGTACACATAAGCTTCCGTAAAAGGCAGAGTGTTTATTACGGGGTTGTAATATACATGCAACACCAAAATTTCTGCGTCTAAACGTGCAGCCCAATCGAGTGCCATCTCCGCAGCTTTGGAAGAATAATCACTAAAGTCAATGGGTAACAAAATACGAGACCGACCGGGACGCCCTCTTTTCCGCTCCTCAGCCTTCATCAATTCAGGTTTCTCAACCTCTTCCATGAGTTGTACGGCCTTTTCAAGATCCGTTTCCCGGATTCTGATTTTCACTCCCTCAGAGACAGCCCCCTGAATCAGGTTCACATTTTCCAGAAAGCATTCAATATCCTCACTTTCAAGTAAAGATCGAATAATCTCTGCATGTCCGAATGTGCGGGTAGCCAGTGTTATAATTTTATCGTCCTTCATAGCTTAGATTTTTGAATTATCTTCAATTAAGTTAGAAAAAAACGAGGATAAAATCAACAGGAAAAGAAATAAACTATCATTGATGTCCGGGGAAAAAAATGAGATTGCTTCACTACGATCGCAATGACGGGACTTTGCAGGATGTTGCGAACAAAGCGAAGCAATCTCGTTAAAAAAAAATAGTTTTACCGGGCAATGGAGATAAACAATACTATTGAGGAAATTAAACAGCATCAAACCGGGAAACATCAAAAACGCCTCTGATGTTCTTTATTTTCTTCATCAAAGTATTAAGCAACTGCTTGTTATTCACAAATACCGAAAGTGTTCCCTCAAACACCCCATCGTGTGAATTGACATTAATAGAGCGCATTTTAAGCCCCATATCTTTTGAAACCACCTGAGAAATATTGGTTACAATACCTATATCATCCTCTCCGGTAACCCTAAGGGCAGCCAGATAAGAACCTCCGGCTTCGCCGGTCCAGCGTGCTGGGACAATGCGGTAACCGTATTTTTGACGCATATCAGGTGCATTGGGGCAGTTTTTACGATGAATACGAATACCACCATTGACTGAAACGAATCCGAAGATGTCATCTCCAAAAATTGGGTTGCAACACTTGGCAAGTTGAAAGTTTACATTGCTCAGATTTTTATCAATCAAAAGGACATCATGACCGACTTCCTCCTCATGATCTGTCGGCGTCACAAAGTTCTCAGCACTTCGCCCGGCCAATTGGTTCTCAGCCTGTTCCTTCTCCTTCTCTCTCTCTTTCAGGATATAATCCTTCACAGCAACAGCATCCAGATTGTCTTCGGCGATGTCCCGGAAAAAATCGTGCACCGACTTATACCTAAAATGTTTCACCAACTGACCAATCAATTGGTCGGTCAGCTCCATTTTCCAGTTTTTCAGACGACGGGCAAGCATCTCACGGCCTATTTCAGCCTCCTTATATTCAATATCCCGCAGAGCCTGTTTTAGCTTGGTGCGTGCTCTGGAAGTGCTAACCACACTCAACCAGTCACGTTTGGGTTCCTGATTCGAGGAGGTCTGGATCTCCACCTGATCGCCATTTCTCAGTTCATATTTAATGGAAACATTTTTCTGATTGACCCGGGCTCCCACACACTTTTTCCCAACCTCGGAGTGGATATCGAAAGCAAAATCAAGCACCGTAGCACCTTTAGGTAACCGCCGCAAATCGCCTTTCGGAGTAAAAACAAAAACCTCCTCCTCGTAAAGATTCAACCTGAAGTCATCAATGAAATCAACTGCATTAACTTCCGGATTTTCAAGTATCTCACGCACATTGGTAAGCCACTGATCCAATCCTCTTTCACTTTTGATGCCCTTATAGCGCCAGTGGGCAGCCAGTCCTTTCTCGGCAATCTCGTCCATTCTTTTGGTACGTATCTGTACTTCAATCCACTTGTGATTCGGCCCCAGCACCGTCGTATGCAACGACTCATAACCATTGCTCTTGGGAACAGAAAGCCAGTCGCGTAAACGACTGGGGTTGGGTTGATACTTGTCTGTAACAATAGAATAAACCTTCCAGCATTCTGCTTTCTCTTTTTTAATGTCAGTATCTATGATAATACGGATGGCAAAAAGGTCATAAACCTGCTCAAACTCTACATTCTGCTTCCGCATTTTATGGAAAATGGAATTGATGGTCTTGGTCCTCCCCTTGATATCAAAATCCAGTCCCTGATCACTCAATTCCTTTTTTAGCGGAGCAATAAACTCACTTATGTATTTATCTCTGGCCCGTTTGGTTTCATTGAGTTTTTTGGCAATGAATTTATACATTTCACGATTGGTAAACTTCATCACCAGATCTTCCATTTCTGACTTGATGGTATAAAGACCAAGCCGGTGGGCCATTGGCGCATAGAGATAGGCAACCTCCGATGAAATAACCTCCTGACTCTGCCGGTCGTAACGTTCCAGCGTACGCATCGTGCGCAACCGGTCGGCAATGATTACCAGAATAACCCTCACATCCTGTGCAAAGGTGAGCAGCAGCTTTCGAAAATTTTCACTTTTGATGGATGTATTCCGATTGTACAAATCAGCGACTTTATGCAACCCTTCCATAATCAAAACCACATGATCATCAAACTGCTCCCGAATCTCCTCAATGGTAATTTCACCATTGCGAAGAACGTCATAAAGCAGGGAGCAAATAAGGGAAGTTCTGCCCAGACCAACCTCTTCCACTACAATACGGGCGATTTCCAGAGAGTGCAACAATGCAGGAGTTCCTGAAATGCGCCGGATATGGGTGGCTTTTCTTAGTGAAACAGCAATAGCTTCCCGAATCATTTTTACATCTCCAGGTTGAATAATAGCTTCAGATGCTTCCAATAAGGATTTATAACTCTGTAATATATCCTTCCTCTCCTGCGGTGATATCGGTTTATTCAGATTGGGCATATCAAAATACTTTTGAATGGTAAAGATAAAACAATCGATGGATGACCGGGACAAAAATAATGTTAAACCTGGTCGTACGGCTCCAAAACGACAGCAAAATATAAACCATCATCAAAGGGCAAATCCCTGGTCTATTCTTCAAATACCATCCGCTTTTTATGAAGGAAAACGGAATGCATCAAAGCGGAATTATAACCTAATAATTAAAAATGCGGACTTTTAAAAAACAATCCTCTTTTTTATGGGTTATCCTATTAACTGATTGCACTTTCATATTTGACATTCTCAAAAAAAAACTCTATATTTAAATTAATTGAATGTTAAATTGTAAAAACCAATAAATTATGAAGAATACCGGATTATTTTTAGGAGGACTTATACTGGGAGCCGCAGCCGGAGCTGCCCTTGCACTTTTATATGCACCACAAACAGGTGAGGACACAAGACGTCAGATAAAAATAAAAATTGACGAATTGGAAGAAGAACTGGATAAAATGCGGGATAAACTTAAAGAAAAAGGTACTGAAATGAAAGAGGATGCCCGTAAGAGAGTTCAGGATCTGGAAAACCGAATTGAAAAACTAATGGAAGAATACAGGAAAGCTCCTGAAAAAGCCAAATAATTAAAAAGAAAAGACTTCAAAAAAGTTGTTCTTAACGGAGCAACTTTTTTATTTTAGGAAAAATTCGCACATTGCATCTGGCAATCATCATTAAGGAGAAAATTGTTTCCTTTACTCCAAATAAACAAACTAAATACTGATGAGGCGGCATGGTGAAGTTTGCCACAACAAGAACACCGGTAAGTGCTTTTATGTGCGCTTCATCCGACCAATAACTTAGATAAAATTCATACTGATGAAGGAAAGTATAACGAGCGAAATTGATGAACTAAAAAAGGAGCTTGAGGAATATTTACAAATTCGTGTGGATCTGGTAAAACTGCATATTGCAGGGGAATTATCCCGTTTTTTTTCAAGTTTCATGACGAAAACAGTTTTGCTCTACCTGTTTTTCTTTGTTTTCATGTTTTTTTCTCTGGCAGCGGCCTTATTGCTTGGAACCTGGTTAGATTCTTATGCTCTGGGATTTGCCATAATGGGAGGAGTATTCTTATTAGCGGCCCTTATTTTCTGGCTGCTGAGAAAACAGCTTATCGAGCGTCACGTTGTTCATCGATTTATTGAATTGATGTTTCCTAAGTTCGAGGATGACGACTCCAAATATTAATACCAACATGAATTGTTTGAGGTCCACTATCTCTTTTTTTTTAACGTAAAAAAATGTTGTAAAAAGGAATCACCCGATCAAGCAATAAAAGGATATCTTCCCACAAAAGGCTCGGTTGGGATTCATAAAAAATTGTCTGTTACACATAAAACCAAAGACACGAATCTTCTCAATTATGAAAAAACAGAAAGAAAATAACGACTACAGACACATAAAAAGTTACCGTGACCTCGTAGCTCAAAAAACGCATCTGGCCTATAAAGCCAAATACACAGAGAAGCAGCTGGAAATAAGATTACTTGAAATTGGGTACTATTTGCACCCCGTTCGACTGGTTCCATCCTTGGTGACAGAATGGGCCCAACCTATGTTGATGGAGCTAAAAAACAGAATTAAAGAGTACTTTTTTGGTCGCAAAAGAAAGTAATCAAGCAGAAATATTTATCCGTAACCTGTATTGATCAGCAATTATTAATTAAGATCTCCGAGAAAACCGAAAATAAGAACAGGCTAAAGAATTTTGGGATTCAAATCAAGCGGATGAGTAAAACCAAACCGGCTGCCTTTGCCTTCCTGACTTTCCACTTCTATCTCACCTCCCAGATATTCAACAATACTGCGGGCAATCGCCAGTCCCAGACCGGTTCCGCCTGCATGATGGTTACCAGCCTGATAAAAGCGCTCAAAAACATGCGGTAAATCCTCCCGGGGAATCCCCCTTCCGGTATCGGCAACCCAAAACCTGAGATGGTTCTTTTCCATGCGGCATCCCAGTGTTATTGAGCCTGTTTCAGTGTGTTTTATGGCATTACTCAGAAAATTGTTTAGAACCTGAACCAAACGACTGGCATCGGTATTTACAACAAGATTCTTACAAGCCTCATCGGTTGCCAGGACAAACTTAACACCTTTATTTTCTGCTATATACCGATACTGATCGGTCAGTTCCGAAATTAAAAACTTCAAACGAACATTGGAAAAAGAAAAACCAATAACCCCACTTTCAATCTTTGAAATATCAATAATATCATCCAGCAAACGCATCAATCGCTGAGCACTATTAGAGATAATGCTGGTATATTTTTGAACATTTGGCTCTTCAGCCTCAATTTCAAGCAATTCACAAAAACCTATAATTGAATTCATTGGCGTCCGTATTTCATGACTCATATTTGCCAGGAAAGCGGTTTTAAGATTGTCATTTTTTTCGGCATGAAGTTTTGCGACCTTTAATTCATCATTCATCGTGGCAATCCTGAGATTGTGCTGCTGAAGTTGAATATTTTGATTCTCAAGCTTGCTTTGTGACAGTTCCAACTCATGCTGTACCGTCTGCCTGCGTTGTAGTTCTTCCTGCAGGTCAGATGTACTCCTTCGAACTTGTTTTTTCAAAGACCATGACCAAAAGATAAAAATCAAAACAAGTAAAACCAGGGGGACAATAATCCAAAGCACAATCACCATTACTCTCCTCCAGGAAAAGGAGGTGTTTTCATACACTCCGAACCATTCCTGATAGATGGCATCATAAGTTCCATTGGTTTTGATAATGCTAAGTCCTTCGTTTAAAACAGCCAGTAACTGAGTGTTTCCTTCAGCCACAGCCATACAGTATTTTTGCTGAATGGCCGCCTTTCCAACATCCACCACATTATCAATACCATTGTCTTTTAGAAACCTCAATCCCTGAAGCCTTGAATGAAAAGCACAATCACCAATCCCCTCGGAAAGCGCTATAAACAAATCTCCAAAATCGGTAAATGTAATCAGTCGGGCTTGAGGATACTTTTCGACCATGTAATCATGTCCCAAATCTCCTTCCTGAACAAGGACTACTTTATCGTTAAAATCCTCATCATTATTCAACCTTGTTCCGTGACGAACAAAGAAGGAATAAGAGCTTATAAAATGAGGTATGGAAAAATCGGCTTTGGCATCCCTTTTCTGAGTCTGGTACATGCCTGAAACCACATCAAAATCTGCCTTATCAACAGAGGTTCTCACCTCACTCCAGGGTATCAACTCAATCTCCACATTGAGTTTCATAACCTCAGCCACCGCTTTGATGATGTTCACTGTAAATCCGTCCGGCTCCCCATTTTCATTCAAAAACTCATATGGAGCATAATTGTGGTCACCAATGACATGAATTACCGAATCCTGCCACTCAGGATATGACAATGTGCTGGAATCCGGATTTTCGTCCTTACTCAAATCAATTGCCTGTGCTTTACACCCCGGCCAAACAGGAGTGAATAACCACAAAGAGACAGATATAACAAAAAATCGAAGCAAAAAAGTATAATTTAGTTTCAGGCTTTTTCATCTACGAAACAGGACAACTAAAAGTTTTATTTTTTATATCCGTATAGAACAAAGTTTTGCTTTATTTGTCAGACTGCCTTGCTATTAAATGGCTTCGATTCCGGATTCACGTGGTGACACCAGTCCCATTTTACTCTGATGCAATCTACCTCAATGAATGCTTAC
>NZ_AJKI01000007.1 GCF_000259075.1 Marinilabilia salmonicolor JCM 21150 | reverse complement strand
CCATCTCTATACCAGCCGTAAAAATGCCTGGTCAACTGTTTGAAAGAAGCCAGGCACTTGAAACTTTGTCCGATAATTCGAATAAGCAGATTTTCAGTCCATGGCGTGTTGATAACCATACCGGGTTACCTGTCACTTTTGAAAAGACTGTACCAAAGGGAATCTTCTTTTTATCCGAAAATCCGGAAGATGATTTTAAAAAGTTAGTGAGAGCATACAAAAACAATTTGTTGGTTGAAGATGATTTAGATATTGGATGCAAAAGGATTCTTGAGAAGTTACAAGAGGTTAAATGTGATTTTGTACCGCAGGATTCGGTTCCTGAATCCATTGCTCATCTGACCAGAAGGCAGGCTTTTGAACAGGGCGTTCGTTTTTTTAACAGAAGGGACATAGCATTCTTACCTGCCGGATTTACGAATATAAAAGCAGGAATTATTAGTGATGTAAAAGAGGAAGCGACTTTTACTTTCCATCAAATGATTGAAAACCATATTCCCCTTACAAATAATGAAGTCTCAGATCTAAATTATATTTTTTGGCTTGCTGACGGGAGTGAATTAAATGATTCTATCATTGAGCACAAATTATCAATTATTCTTGAAAAGTATCCGGAGGCGCAAATAGCCATCATCATAGCCGACAGTGGTGACTATTTCAAATTTCATTCTCTGCCCGATGGAGTGGATGCTTTATTTACTTCGACTTCCGATTATCTGCCGGTTTGGGATTTGCTTGCCCAGGCTGTTGCCGGAGGACTGATTATCGGGCATGCCCAACCCCATGAGGATTGGCTCGCAAATGTAAAACAGTTTTCACGAAAAAGTTCTGCTACCCGCTTAAAATTTGGTATCCCTGAAGAGGTGGCCATGTACAGGGATTCACTTCTTTATATTGATTCTATCATGACCGAAGCCATCAGGCTTGAAGCAACACCCGGAGCTCAGGTTTTGATCGCCAGGGATGGAGTTGTGGTGTGGAGCAAAAATTACGGGCATCACACTTATGAAAAAAATCGTGAGGTTGAATCCTCTGATCTTTATGATGTGGCATCGGTAACAAAGATTATGGCCACCATTCCGGCATTGATGCATCTTTATGAGAAAGGAAAGTGGAAAATGGAAGATACTCTGGGTATGTATTTCCCGGAGACGGATACCACCGATAAAGCGGGAATTACTTTGAAAGAGTTGCTATTGCATGAAAGCGGCCTGACTTCCTACATCCCGTTTTATCAGCAAACAATTGATCGTGACAGGTTGAAAGGAGGTCTCTTTGGGCGTCGTTACAGCTGGCTTTACAATATAAAACTGGATGATTACATCTATCTGAACCGAACAGTACGATACCGAAAGGATACTTTTCAAAAAAGACCTGATGAAGTATTTAGTATTCCCGTTGCTCATAACTTTTTTATGAACCGGCAGTATCTGGATTCGATGAAGCTTCAGGTACTTGAATCCCCCCTGAGAACACGTCACCGGTATCTATACAGTGATCTGGGCTTCTTTTTTCTGGGACAGCTGGTTGCGAATCTGTCAGGAAAGACAACTGATGTGTTTATGGATTCGGTTTATTATAAACCCCTGGGAATGTATCGGACAGCATTTCTGCCGGCAGATAAATTTCCTTCCGAAGAGATTGTCCCTACCGAAGAGGATAACGCTTTTCGGAAACAATTGATCCATGGCTGGGTACATGATCCCGGTGCCGCAATGATGGGAGGAGTTGCCGGCCACGCAGGTTTGTTTTCCAATGCTTTGGATATGGCCCGGATGATGCAAATGTATCTTAACAAAGGGACTTATGGAGGCAAGCGCTACCTGGAAGAGAGCACCATTGATCTTTATACCACCGCCCATAGTGCCGAAAACCGCCGTGGATTGGGTTTTGACAAACCGGAACCGGATACCGCTAAAGTGAGCCCTGCATCAAAATTCGCCGCTCTGTCTTCTTTCGGACATAGCGGCTTTACCGGAACTCTGGTTTGGGCTGATCCTGAATCCGGATTGGTTTATGTTTTCCTTTCCAACAGAATTCATCCACATCAATACAACAAAACACTGATAAAAGAAAATATCCGAACAAGAATACAGGATGCTGCATACAAGGCCATTATAAGGAGGGATGAAACGAGTCAGGAGCACTGATTTATGAATTTAACAAGGAAGGTGTGTGACAGCAGGATCTTTGCATATATCCGTTGATTTTGGTATATTTGAACATAACCAAACTTCGTTTTATGCGAAAATTCTACTTTTTCACCCTTCTATTATTCCTTTTTCTTAATTCCTGTAATCAAAACACCCCCATTGAGGTTGAAGTGTCAGAAAATGTGCGAGTAACCAAACCTCAAGTAAGCAGAGATCTGCCGAAGATTATGGATGATGGTGTTCTCAAAGCCATTATGGTCTATAGCAGTACCTCTTACTTTCTGTACAGAGGACAGCCCATGGGGTATGAATATGAATTGCTGCAACGTTTGGCTGCACACCTGAATCTTGAACTTGAGGTGGTATTGGCGAAAGACATTGATGAGCTTATTAATATGCTGAACCGAGGCGAGGGAGATATCCTGGCACATGGCATGACGGTAACACAGCATCGACGGAAATATGTGGATTTTATGGATTATCTTTATTTAACCCGTCAGGTATTGGTTCAAAGGAAACCCGAGAACTGGCACCAAATGAAGCTGCATGAAATAGAAAAAGAACTGATTTCTGATCCCATTGAATTAATAGGCCTTCCTGTTTATGTGAGAAGAAACTCAGCTTATTACAGTCGCTTGACAAACCTTCAACAGGAAATTGGGGGACGTATTGAAGTGGATACAATTGCAGGGGAGTGCTCCACTCAAAAAATCATCAAGATGGTGGTTGACGGAGAGATTGATTATACCGTTGCTGACAATAATATAGCCCGTATTAATGCTTCCTATTATCCTATTCTGGATGTGGAAACACCCGTTAGCTTTTCTCAGCGAATATCCTGGGCAGTACGAAAAAATGCACCGGAATTGTTGGATACACTTAATTTTTGGGTGAGGCAGATGAAGGATGATGTGGACTATTACGTAATCTATAACAAGTATTTTAAGAATACCCGGTCTTTTAGCAAACGAATCTCTTCAGATTTTTACAGTGAAAACGGATCGAATATCAGTCGTTTTGATAGCATTGTGCAACATCATGCAAACCGAATCGGGTGGGACTGGCGGTTGCTGAGTTCATTGATTTATCAGGAGTCTGGTTTCGATCCCGGGGAGAAATCCTGGGCAGGTGCGGGTGGATTAATGCAACTAATGCCTGCCACAGCTGGAGAGCTTGGAGTTACTGACGTCTCAGATCCATCACAGAATTTACAGGGAGGAACCACTTATCTCAGCCAGTTATGGGAAAGATGGGAAGAAATACCCGACTCAGTTCAGCGATTGAAATTCACAATGGCATCCTACAACTGTGGTTATTCCCACGTAAAGGATGCCCGCAGATTGGCAGAAAAGTACAATGCCAATCCCCGTGTGTGGGATGACAATGTAGAACAGTATGTGCTCAATCTTATGTATCCGGAGTATTACAATGATGAAGTAGTCAGATTTGGTTATGTGATGGGAGAGGAGCCTGTTAATTATGTGAGACAAATATTAAACCGTTTCGAACATTACACAAGACTGATTTCTGGATCAGACTGAAATGTTGTGAGTCTGAGATACTAAGTGGTTCACAAAATTTTCGATATAAGGATTCAGAATCCCCTGGCTAGATTGATAAGGCACGTTATTTCAGTGCCTTATCACAATTATTTACGTTTTTTGTTTGGTTCAGGCTCGTTCATGTAAGGTATTTGAGGTAAATAAACGTTTTTCGTCCAATCAGGATGCTGTTTCAAAGAATTTTATAAATACTCTGATGATATATTCATGATCCTGGATCCCACCAAGTTCTCTTACAGAGTGCATCCCCAGCATGGGATTGCCAACATCTACTGACCGGATATCCATTTGTGTGGTTAAAACATTTCCAAGTGTTGAACCACCTGCCATATCACTCCGGTTAACGAACTTTTGGCATGGTACGCCGGACAAACGACAGAGGGTTTCAAAAACGGCTCCGCTATCTCCGTCGGTGGTATATTTCTGATTGGCGTGGATCTTTATTACCGGTCCTTTGTTTATAAGCGGATGTAATACGGGATCGTGTTTTTCGGGATGGTTGGGATGGACTGAATGCGCCATATCCGCTGAAATCATAAACGATTTATGCTGCGTTTGCTGAATTCCTTCATCATCCTCACCCAGTTGTTTTAAAACCCTTTCAAAGATGTTTTTGAAAACGGGAGATCCGGCACCCTGTTTGGTTTGACTACCTACTTCCTCATTGTCAAAAATGCAAAGGAAATTGGTTGCTTCTCCGGGTTCTGCTGCCAGTAGTGCTTTTAAACCTGCATGAACCATGGCCAGATCGTCAAGCTTGGGACTGGAGATAAATTCACTCTCCGGTCCAAGTAAACAACCACGGTGATACTCATTTAGGGTTATGTCATAATCGATGATTTTCTCTGCTTCCACACTTGCTTCTCGGGAAAGTAGTTCCTTAAAATATCCCTTCCTTCCTTTGTCTCCGATGATGCCACAAAGTGGAAGCATATCCTTTTGCTTGTTCAGTTCCACACCATCGTTTACCGACCGGTTTAGGTGAATAGCCAGATTAGGAATGGTAAGCATAGGGCGATTAAAATTCACAAGCCGGGATTCAGGATGCAAAACATTTTCACCTTCAATTATTACCCTTCCTGCCATGGATAAAGGACGGTCAAGCCAACTCATTAAAATGGGACCCCCGTAAACTTCTGTGTTGAATTTTACATAATGGTCATTTTCCACCATCTCAGGGGAGGGTTTGATCTTAAATGAAGGAGAATCACTATGAGCACAGATTAACCGGGTTCCTGTAAGAGAAGGAGATTTAGTTCCTGTGACAAAGGCATAAAGTGAAGAACCGTTTTTGGTTGTGAAATACTTTTTTCCGGGCTCTAAATCCCATCTGTCTTCCAGTTTAAGGGCCTCGAAACCGGCCTTTTTCAACTCTTTAGAAATATTATCTACAACATGATAAGGGCTTGCCCCTTCATGAATGAAGTCAATCAGCTCTATGGCAGTTTTTTGTGCATTATTCATATCCTGATGTTTTAAATAAGCATAGTTCTTTTACTTGTCTTTATTAACAAAGATAATGTACCACTGGTTTGAATGAAATGATTTATCCCAGTTATTGGCGTCCTGTTAAAAAATGAGATTGCTTCACTATGTTCGCAATGGACTGGATTTTGGAGGTGATTGAACGGGGGTAGGATGGTTTTTCGGCATAGCGTAAATCACCGCTGCCACCCCAGCTTAAAACCTGTAGGACAGGGGCATTGCGACCGATAGGAACAAGGCGGGAAGCAATCTCTTTTCACAATTAGAGTTCTCCTGGCATTAGTGATACCAGAGGTTATTTTTTCCTTTAAATATTTGCGTTTTACCAAATAAATTATCAGGATCAGCTATGAAAAGTTTCAAAACATCGGTACTTTTTTTTGATCAATCTTTGAAGTGCTTACGATAACTTTTATTTGTACTTCAATTTTGGAAGATAATAAAAAATAAAAATAAAATTATGATAGGTCTTGATGTTCCTGTTTTTTTGCCTTAAATTTACTATAAGGGCATTTAGGAAACTAAAGTTGGCGGGCAATTTTCAGTTGTCGATGTAATGCTCTTGATGCAATGACAGTAGGGATGGACCCATAATAAAATTGCAAATTCCTTAAACCTAAAAGATATACTGATGAAACATTACAGAATAAAAGTCAGAGATGATAAGGCGACGTTTTTTGAGGAACTATTGAGGTATCTGGATTTTCTGGACTATGAACAGGTTGAGAGTTTTTCAGAACCCCGGATTTATACAAATTTTGAACTTCGACCTCAAAAAACAAAACCAATGGAGCAACGATCTGTTTCCTCTAAAGGAAAAGGACGTATGAAGACGGTGGGTGAGCAGGCAAAAAGTTCATCAGCAGAAAGCCTGCGTGAAGTTCTGGCACGAATTGACCAGATGAGAGATCAGTCCAGAAAAAGTAAATAATTTTCGGTACACATTTTGTTTTAATCACCTCTCCGAAGCATTTGAAATGTTACGGAGAGGTTTTTTGTTTCAGAGGCGGTTTTTTCTTGTAAATTTGCATTCTGAAAAAATTTTAAAAGGTCCATGAAAGGTGCATAATTCTTTTTATTACTATACGGGTAAAGAAAAGTGATTGCTTCACTTTGTCCATAAGAACGGACGTTTTCATCAGACTTTGTTTTCATCATTTGGTAATTACAAAATCTCATTCGAATGCATAAAAGTTGGTCACTCAATGAATATGTGGTATTAATTCTGCGTTTTGTATTAATTTTAATTCTTTTTTCTATCAGTCGTTTGACCTTTTTCTGGTTTAATGCTGATTTGTTTAGGGAAATATCATTTGTAGGTTTTCTAAATTTATTGATTGGGGGCCTTCGCTTTGATATCAGTGCTCTCCTGTATGTAAACTCCTTGTTTTTACTATTTTCTTTGTTCCCATTGAAAATAAAGTTTAAAAGCTGGTACCAAAAAGGTTTGAGAATTCTGTTTCTGGTCACAAATGGTATTGCTTTGGCGGGGAACGTTGCTGATACCATATATTATCGATTTACCTTAAAACGAACCACCGCCAGCGTGTTTGAACAATTTTCAAACGAAGAGAATATGGGAGCCCTGTGGGTTCGATTTATCTTTGATTACTGGTATGCCACTTTGGTGTGGATTGCGTTTATGTTTTTGCTTGGTTACGTGTACAATCGGATAAAGCCACAGCCCGCCTTAAAAACATTTGGATGGAGGTACTGGGGCCTGTCCATTCTTATTATGGCTCTGGTGGGAGGCTTATCTGTCGGAGGTATGCGTGGAGGTTTCCGGCATAGTACACGTCCCATAAACATCAGTAATGCTGCAAAATATGTGGAACGTCCGGAGCAGGTTGCCATTGTGCTGAATACGCCATTTTCCATTTTCAGAACTTTGGGTAAGACAGCTTTTAAACCGGTTCATTTTTTTGAAGATCAAGAACTGTCAAAAATATATTCCCCGGTTTATCAACCCGAACAATCCGCTTCCGGCAGCAATATTGAGCAGGATCGGCCCAATGTGGTTTTGATAATACTGGAAAGTTTCGGACGGGAACATATAGGTGCCTTTAACAGAGACCTTGAAGGTGGAAGTTATGAGGGATTTACACCCTTTTTGGATAGTCTGATTGAGCAATCATGGGCCTTCGACCATGCTTATGCAAACGGTAGAAAGTCAATTGATGCCTTACCTTCCGTTATTGCTTCTGTTCCTTCTTTGGTTCAACCTTATATTGTTTCAGAATACTCCACCAATAAAATTAACGGATTGGCCGGGTTGCTTTCCCGCATTGGTTATGAGACTGCATTTTACCATGGTGCGCCTAACGGCTCAATGGGCTTTCATGCATTTACGAAAATGGCCGGATATGATGCCTATAAAGGAAAAACGGAATACAATAATGATGAAGACTTCGATGGTATGTGGGGTATATGGGATGAACCGTTTTTCCAGTTTTTTGCAAAGGATATGGGACAATTGCAGGAGCCGTTCTTTACAACACTTTTTTCGGTTTCCTCACATCATCCCTTTGCTGTTCCGGAGCAATATGTGGATACCTTTCCCAAAGGTCCTCTTCCGTTGCATGAAGTGATGGGATACTCTGACATGGCTTTGCGGAAATTTTTTGAAACAGCGTCAGCAACCGATTGGTTTGATAATACCTTGTTTATAATAACTGCTGACCATTGTACCATCCCTTTTCATGATGAATATAAAACTCCGGTAGAGGGCTTTGCCATACCCCTTGTGTTTTATAAACCCGGAGACATAGATGCCAGAATGGATTCAGGTCTGGCACAACAAACCGATATAATGCCGACTGTTCTTTCTTACATTGATTATCCCTATCCTTATATCGCCTTTGGAAACGATCTTCTTTCACAAAGTGAAGATGAACGTTTTGTAGTGAACTACATCAATGAATCTTATCAGTTTTTGTATAACAATTATGCTGTTTACTTTAATGGTGAAGAAGTAACTGAGGTATATGATCTGATGAATGATCCATTGCAGGAGAATAATATCATAGGAAAAACAGATTTTAAAGATGCCCGGAGGCTTTTTAAAGCTTATCTGCAGCAATATGTGACCAGAATGATCAATGATGATATGACTGTAAATTGAGAGCCTTTCTCTGATTTTTATGTGTTTTTCGGCTAAATTCTGCCGGAAATGGCTGCCACTTTTTTAGTCTGCCTTATTGACTTCGTCCACCTTCGATTCATTAATTATAGTAAGGAGATGTTCAAATATCAAGAAATATCATCCATTTTAATGAGGATGGTTGTATTTCGCAGATAGTTAGTGTTTGTCTATAAAGTCCAACTTCTGCGTTGTTGCTCAAAATCTAAACCCTCAAATACATTAGTATTCTGTAGTTTAGATTTTTCACACGCCTTGAATTTGAACTTTCTATCTCAAACACTTGAAAAACGCTAAGTTTATGGACAGACTCAAGTTGGGCATCGGAATTTATTATAAAGGAATAGAGCAGTTTGGAACAAACCAATTAAGAAGTATGTATTTATGTTTGAGATTTGATGTCCTGTAATAAGATAGATTTAATATTTTCTTAAACAAAAATTAACAATGGGTTGTTATCATAACGAAATTTTTGACAACCAAAAAGGTTGTATGATGTAAGCTCATGAAGCACCACCACTGATTTGCGAAAAAAGAGTCATTTAAGTACGAAAATTTAACTTTGTTCAAAAAAAAACGCATTTTCAAGCATTTTTTAGGCGTTGGAATTTGGTAAACACCAAAAACCGTCTATATTTGTGGAAAGAAGAATGGGAAACTTAGTTTTTAACCCTAAAAATTAAATTTTATTATGAACAAAGCTCAATTAATTGAAGCAATCGCTGGTGAATCAGGATTGACTAAAGCAGATGCTAAAAAAGCACTCGATGGTTTTATTAAAGTAACCGGTGATGCATTGAAAAAAGGTGACCGGATTGCACTTGTTGGATTTGGTTCTTTCTCTATTTCTGAAAGAAGTGCCCGTACAGGACGTAATCCTCAAACCGGTAAGGAAATCCAAATTCCTGCCAAGAAAGTTGTTAAGTTTAAAGCTGGAAGTGAATTGACTGACGCTGTAAACTAATTCTTTTTTGGTCAAACGAATAAGAAGGGGGTGTTTCATATTGTGAAATACCCCTTTTTATATGAGGTGATGGAAAAGGCATTAATCGAATTTCTCTCGCAATTTGTGACGGTCCCGAGGCTTGATTTATTCAAACGTGTTTTAGAGGAGCGTACGGACTATATCACCGTTGTGCTGGAAGATATTTTTCATCCGCACAATGCAAGTGCTGTATTGCGTAGCTGTGACTGTTTTGACATCCAGGATGTGCATATTGTGGAGAACCGACACACCTACAACGTCAATCCGGATGTTGCTCTTGGAGCCTCCAAATGGTTAACACTTCACAGATACCGTGAAACTGATAAAAACAATAGCACCCGTGCATTGTTAGATTTAAAAGACCAGGGGTACAGAATCGCTGCCACTGTTCCGGACAAAAAAGCAGTTTCATTGCATCAGTTCGATATTACTGGTGGTCCTTTTGCCCTTGTGTTTGGAGGAGAGAAGACAGGCGTTTCTGAAGAAGTCAGAAAGATGGCTGATCACTTTGTAACCATTCCGATGGTAGGTTTTACAGAAAGTTTAAATATATCAGTTGCAGCGGCAATTCTGTTGCAACATTTTACTGAGCAAATTCGTAAGAAAACCGATAGACCACAATTAAGTGAAGAGAAGTATAACCGTATTTTACTCGATTGGATCAGGAAGTCTGTAAAACGTGTGAATATAATTGAAAAGGAATTCTTGACGAGAACCGGCTTCGATATTGATTAAATGATTATATTCATCGGTTAATTCAAAAATTTCATCTCTTTGCAGTGGCATAATTTGAGTATAATTTTGTATTTTTGACCAAAATCTCTATCTATGAATTGTATCATTATTGATGACGACAAGCTGTCAATAAAAATAATTGAGGAATTTGTTGGCCGTACAGAAGGATTACATCTGACAGGCTCGTATTCCAGTGCAGTTGAGGCAATAAATTCGTTGAATCAACCGGATGCAGAAAAAGTTGATCTGATATTTCTGGATATTGAAATGCCTGAAATGTCAGGTATTGAGTTTTTGGAATCGTTGGATATTATTCCTCAGGTTGTAATTTACTCTTCTCAGGAAAAGTACGCTTTGGAATCTTATGAGTACGATGTTACTGATTACTTGTTGAAACCTGTACAGTTTGGTCGGTTTATTAAGGCTGTGAACAGAGCCCGTGAACGGTTCGACAAAAAGGAGAGTCCTGTTAAAGAGAGTACCGAGATTTTTATTAAAAACAACGGTTCTCTGGTACGCATAAAATATGATGATATTTTATGGATCGAAGCTCTGGAAAATTATGTGGTGCTCAATACGTTTAATGACAAATACACCATTCATTTTACCATGAAGTCCATTGCCGATAAAATGCCGGCAGATAAATTCATGAGGATTCACCGTTCCTTTATCGTTAACTTCAGTAAAATTAAGGTTATTGAAGATAATTCGGTGGTTATTAAAACGGATAGCGGAACCAAAGTAATTCCGATTGGGAAGTCATATCGTGACAAACTGATGAATGATATCAACCTAATCTCGAAATAAACCAAACCAAAAAAATACAAAGAAGCACCGACAGCAAATGCGCTGTCGGTGCTTCTTTGTTTGCCGAAAGGTCGTTCTTATTCTATTAACAGGCCTTCCAGATCAAGAAAACTCCAGGTTTTGAGCCAGTTAGCCTGACCTAAAGCGCCTTTGTAATCAACATTGCGGAACCATGGAATGGTTGTTAAATACAAATTTCCCGGAGCCAGATTTTCAGGCGTCAGATTCATCTGACTTATTTCCTGAGGATTGTAATCTATCAGCGGATTCTCAAGTACATTGTTCCCCTCTTCAAAGTGTTGTGTAACGTTTTCATCCTGCTCAGTAACATCTTCAATATTCAGAGAGTAAACCCCTAAAATATTTAATTTCGAATTGTTCCCCGTCATGTAAAAGGCATTGTTAAGAATCTGAATATTTCCATCAATAAACTGTTGATAACTATCCAGCTGGTCCCCTGAATACTCAATGAATATGCCCTGTTTCTGATGCAGAAAAAGTGAATTTGAAATGATTCCTGACGAACTATTATCAAAACGTGCAGCTTGCCCGTTTTCATCCATTCCGCGGCCAACAAATGTTCCGTTTGTAATATGAGGACGAGTGGCAGGATACCCCTCATTGTCACTTAATTCCACAAGCAAATCACCTGTGGAACCTGCCTGAAGTCCAACAATAAACTGACAATTTCCGGTGTATCCCAAATCAAAATCAAATGCATCATCTCCACAAAATGCAGCAAGTAGATAGCGACCGTTTACCGTTCCACCGAAAAATTCAAATCCGTCGTCGCGGTTGGAGATTACTTCCACATATTCAAGCGTAGTCTGATTTCCTACGCCTCCCAACGTGAGTCCGTTGATTTCATTTCCTTTGCTAAGTTGAGTTCCTCCATGGCGGATAGAAACATACCTGAGCACCCCCGAGTTGTCACTTTCATTGTTGCCGCCATACATTCCCCTGGCATCTTCAAAAGGGATTCCTTCCATCATTTGCTCCCCCGAAGCAGTATTTACCGGTGCATCTCCTAAAACAATGATGCCTCCCCATAATCCATTGGCTTCAGCAGGGACGGATCCTTTTAAATCATCTCCTTCGACTGTAAAAATAATGGGAGATTCCCGGGTTCCTTCGGCAATTATTTTTGCTCCACGGGCTATCACCAGTGCGCTGGCGTTTTCTTCCTGGCCTGTTTTGGCCCGGATAACAGCTCCGGGTTCTATCGTAAGTGTTTGACCTTCGTTTACATAAACAATACCGTTTAACAAATATTTTTCATCAGCTTTCCAGGTTGTTGTGCCTGTACCGCCTCCATTGTCTGAAATGACGTTGAATTCACTGGGGAGGGTGTATTCTGATTCCCGACAGGAATGGATTCCCGTTAGAAAAGTGATTCCAATGAAAACCGATAGAACGGTGAAATTCTTCATGCTGTTTTTTTTAAAAGGATGCTTCAACATTGATGTAAAAGGCAGAAACTGCTTCCAGATTTCTGGCTGCCGGATAATGATCCTGATAATTGGCTGCTATTTTAATGGCCTTAACAGGTATGTATTCAATGCCAGCAGTTACTGCGGTTTCGTCATTAGACAAATTCCAGGGCACAGTTTCACCATCAGGGATATTGGATTCAATTTTGTCATAACGTCCAAAAAGCCAGATTTTAGGAAGGATCTTTACATCACCAAGTATGGAAAAACCTTCAATGTTATGATCCTCCTGAAAATTACGGTTAAAATGGTTTGCATATTCGCCACCTATTGAAAAGAAGTCTTGTCGATATCCGGCAAATAAAGAGCTGGTTCCCTGACTGATCTGTTTACTTGAAAGATCCCCGTAGATTCTGGTGATAAGTCCTCTCACAGGCCTGAATGTGGCTCCCAGGGCCGCTTTAAATGTATTGTCATTCTGCAGACTTGAGTAGCCTTCACCATTAAACAAAGCAAAGTCAACATCAACAATTTCGGTAAGATAGGCTACTTTGACACCTATGTCAGCACTGGAACCGTATTTGTAAGCCCCCATCAGAGACTCATTGATATACCGCCGTTTCCAGAATTTATCCTGGAGTTTAAATTGTGTGGCATCCTGAAGCCCAAATGTAACCTGCATAAAATTAAAAGGTGTGTATTGCACCATAGCTGTTTTAAAATAACCAAAGCGTCGCAATAATGAATACTGTGAAGCATCATTGGGGGAGCCAATATCGATTTTAACTTCGGCCGAAAATTCTTTCGAAATTTGATACTCATATCCGAGATAGGCACGTCGGACCTCGAAAGCGGTTTGTTGATCAGGGCCTGAAAGTGAAGTATTAAAATTGGTGAATATCTTTCCAAAAACTTCTCCGGAAGGCTCGAATTCTGTGTTTTCCTCTTCCTGAGCAGTTACGGGATAAACCACACCCATACTTACAAAAAGGAATAATACCAATCGTTTAAATGAGACCATTCTTCCAACAATTTAGATAAGTAAAAAGGAGCATACCCTGTGTAAATATGCTCCTTTGGTGATGAAACAGATTATTTTTTATGGGAAGCAACAAAATCGCGCTGCGCTTTCAACAAGTTAATCAGGTGCAGAAGCATGTTTTGGGTTTCATGCAGCACCGAGAGGTAGAGCATACTGATTTTTGTCCCTGCTTTTTCTTTCTTAATACGCTTAAGTTGTTTTTTTCTGAGATTCTTAATGAGATCAATCAGTTTCCCCTGCTCGTCAACAAGATCCTGCAGATGCGTGAAATCTGACTGATCTATCATATTTATGGACTTGGTAAGGAGTGAACGCACTTTACTCTCCAGAATATTGATTTCCTCCAACTGAGCCTCAGTAAATACTTTGTGATTGTTGTCCAGATGCTCAAAGCAAGGATTGGTAATAAACGTCAGAGAGTGTGTGGTCTCTCTCAGGTAATCAATAACCTGTACATAATACAAGCCTGAATCAATAGATTCTTCCTGCAATTTACGAACGGTATTGTAAATATTTGATTTGAGCTTTTTGATTTTCTTGTTGAGTGACGAAACTTCTTTTGTGGTTTCTTTTAAGTGCTTACGATCTTCTGCTTCGAAATAGTGCAAAGTGTCGCCATAGTTTCCGGAAATCGCTTTCAATACTTTTGAAACACTGGTTCGACATTTTTCCAATACCTTTTCAGAAAGAATCTCACCATTAACTTCTTCAATTTCAAGATCACCATAAGTTTTGGATTCTGATTCCTGTTTTTTGGAAATAACATGTGTTCGGTAAACCATAAAAGCTGCAAGTCCTATCAGAGCAATAATAGCATAAATGCCCCCGAGCATCATCAGATTCGCAAATATAAAGGCGACTGTTGCGGCAGAAAAAGCGGTAAAGAACCATCCGCCAATCACCGAGACGACTCCGGTAATTCTGTAAACCGCACTTTCACGCCCCCAGGCACGGTCCGATAAGGAACTACCCATAGCCACCATAAAAGTCACATAGGTTGTAGACAATGGCAGTTTCAGTGAGGTAGCAAAAGCAATAAGAATACTGGCAACAACAAGATTGACGGATGCTCTGATCATGTCAAAGGATGCAGCTTCCTCTTTCTTTACCTTTTGACGTTCTTCCTCATAAAATGAGCTGTCAAATTGCTTATTCAGGAAATTATTAACACGGGCAGGAATCAGTTTATTTACCGAATTGGAGACAGCGATGCTGCCGCGAACAATGGAACGGGCAAAAAATGAAGAACCGAACCGTTCTTCTCCTTCGGACTGACGACCCAGATCAAGTGAAGTTTTTACAACCTTCTTGGCTTTTTTTGAGGTCCAGAGTGTAACAACCATTATTAATCCGGCAATTACCAGCAGATAGGAGTCTGTTTTAACCTTACCGGCCAGCGAAGTCATCAACATATCCTGGTTGCTTCCTCCGTCTGCTATGAAGTTTTTAAACGCTTCAAATCCGGCCAGCGGTACACCAATAAAATTAACAAGGTCGTTGCCTGCAAAAGCCATTGCCAGAGCAAATGTCCCGGCCAGCACTGTGAATTTTAGAATGTTTACTTTAAATAACCAATAAAAAGCCTGCAGAATTAGCGTCCAGAAAATAAGGCTATAGACAATAATGAGTTTGTCGTTTTCTGCGATCCATGCCTGAATATTGTCCGACATAAAAGTCGCTCCTTTGGCTCCCTTGATAATTAAAAAGTAGGTAATGGCTGTAATGGCTATACCACCCCAAATACCGCCAAAGTACTTAATTCTTCTTTTGAAATTAAAAGAGAACAATATTCTGGCAATGTATTGTACAACCATTCCGACGGTAAATGATACCACTACCGAAAGCAGAATGCCGGAAATAATGGCCAGAGCTTTTGCAGAATTGATGTATTCGCTTAATATCATATCCGGGTTGTTCATCGATTTGATGAGCGCAACACCAATGGCCGCACCAAGCAGTTCAAATACAATTGAAACGGTAGTGGAGGTGGGGAGACCGAAAGTGTTGAACAAATCCAGCAAAATAACATCCGTAATCATGACCGCCATAAAAATGATCATGATGTTTTCGAATGTAAAATACTGTGGATTGAAAATTCCTTTACGGGCAACCTCCATCATTCCCCCTGAAAAGCTTGCACCAATAAAAACACCAAGTGCAGCAATAATCATGATGGTTCGGAAAGAAGCTACTTTAGCGCCAATGGCCGAATTCAGGAAATTTACGGCGTCATTGCTGACCCCGACCACAAGGTCGGACATAGCCAGCAAAAAAAGTACGCCTACGAGTACTAAATAAATTGTTTCCATTTGTTGAAGAATAGTTTATTTTTCGGGTGCAAACTTAACTGCTAATATTCCCGGTGATGTTTTGCCCTCGTTAAGTCTGTGTTAATTTTGTGTTAACAGATCATGCTAACTGACTGATATTTATAATTCTGTATGCATGGGTGGGTCTGGTTATTCTATCAAAGTTAAGGAATTGATAATAAAAACATGAGGAAATATACAGGTTGTTTTATAGTATTTTTCAATCTTTGTAGCCACAAAAAAAGCTGATTAATGTATTGGAGCACACTTTTGGACGGAATGCTGGTTGGTTTTTCTGCTTCTTTACCCCTGGGGCCTATAGGAGTTTTAATAATTCAACGAACTTTGCAAAATGGAAGAACCTCAGGGCTTTTGTCAGGTTTTGGTGCCGCTATGTCGGATACCATTTATGCCATAATCGCAGGCTTTAGTCTTTCGTATATCGTAACTTTTATAGAAGCGCAGATTCTGTGGATTCAACTGGGGGGCGTTATCGTTTTAACCGGCCTTGGTATCAAAATTTTCAGAACCAATCCTGTGGCTCAGCTGCGAAGACAAAAAGCAGGTAAGCACAGTCTGGTAAGTGATTTTGTATCTACTTTTTTGTTAACATTGAGCAATCCACTTGCCATATTTCTTTTTATTGCCTTTTTTGCCGGATTCAGAGTCCTCAAATCGGAGTATGGACTGGTTGGACATCTGATAATTATTTCAGGGGTGTTTTTGGGTGCTGCCGTTTGGTGGACTATGCTGACCTCGGTGGTTGGACTTTTCAGAAGTAAAATAAACTTGAGAAGGCTCTTTTGGATCAACAAAATTGCCGGCTTAACCATTATCGTATTGGTTGTGGCGGCCTTTCTTTTTTGGTTGATTCGCGAGTATTTTTACATTTGAGATGTTTTATTCCGAAAAATGATTAAATCCCTCTTTATCGAGTGTAAAAGGTTTGTTTTCCTTCATCCACCTGATTTCTCCCGCGTTTTCTGCTGTTATCTTACCCACACGGGTCAGGGAAGTTAAGAATTGGTGATTGTACTCTTTTTCCAATTCTTCAAAATCCTCATTACGTACAGTAACAAGCAGGCGATAATCTTCACCCCCGGTAAGTGCAAGTTTTAAAACATCCTGTTCTTTGTTTTTTAACGTTGATTGAAGGGCGGGAGAAAGTGGAATGTCCTCTAAATGTACGATGGCACCCTTTCCTGACATATCAAGAATGTGCTTTAAATCAGAAGCGATTCCGTCTGAAATATCCATCATAGCATTTACGCCTTTCTGATTTCCCAGCCATATTCCTTCATTGATTGCCGGTTCGGGACGATTATGCCATGAAATAAGGTTTTTTGTCATTTCATCAGGGCTGATTCCATCTAGTAACATTTTTAGTCCCCCGGCAGAATCGCCTAAAGGGCCGGTTACACAAATACAATCGTCGTTGTCAGCAGCAGAACGAAGCTTTTCCTTTCCTTTTTTTACCTTCCCGGTAACACAAACATTGATAACAATTTTATCGGGCGATTTGGTGGTGTCGCCTCCAAGCAGGGGAACCTGGTATTTTTCGCTGAGACTTCGGTACCCCTCCATTACCTGATCCATATACTCCACTTCTGTTTCTGCCGGAAGGGCAATGGACAAAAAGGAAGCTGTCGGAGTCCCACCCATTGCTGCTATGTCACTCAGATTTACTGCAAGTGCTTTGTATCCCAGATCAAAAGGAGTTATTGCAGAACGCAGGAAGTGAATGTCCTCAATTAACAGGTCGGTAGTGACAATTTGGTTGTACTGATCATCCAACGACATAATAGCACAGTCATCTCCAATTCCGTACTCCTCATTTTTGTTGAGTGCGGAAAATTTGCCTGAAAATCTGTCGATAAATCCGAATTCTCCTATTTCTGATAGCTTCATAACTTTCTTTTTCTTTCGCGACTGTGAATATAGCCTTTTTGATAAAAAAAGAGACAATGTTTTCGAACACTGCCTCTTTTATATGGGTGTTTTGAGTTATTCCATGGATGATTTCGTCCATTAAGAACTACTGCTGACTAATCCTGCGAAACCTCTTTCATTTTTAGCTTTTCTCCGGCATCTTTAACCACATTCCGGTAATATTCTTCATTATATCCCGGATATTCTGGGGAATGAGGATTGCCATATTCGTTTTTCAAAAATTTTCCGTCTTTTTCGGGATGGATGTTTCCGTCCAGGTACTTAATCATTAAAAATTGTCCCAGTTCCTGCCATTTTTTAACTGTAATACGGGCCTGATTGTGTGTGTAATCAGTCAGGAATTGCTCTGCAAGTTCCGGATCCTGTTCGTAAAGGGTACTGGCAGTGTTGTCGATGGCCGGTTGCATTTGCTCAAATTTGTCCTCCAGTTCCTGTTGTACCTTCCTGATATCCTTAATCATATAACTGTATCGACTGTAGGACATATTTGAGACCCAGTTGAACACCCAGAATGCAGCGTCCCAGGAAAATTCGAGCATATTTCCGTTGCCTACAGCAAATTCGTGGGGGGCACTCTGAATTCCTGCATACATGGGAACATAAACCGATGCATCAGCATCATCCACACTAAACCAAAGAATTCCACCAATAGGATCATGAAGCCAGTTTCGCATTTGAGCAACAAAAGAGAACCCTGTTTGCTGAGTGGCAATGGCACGTTCGTTCAGGTATTCTTCTCCATCTACCTCCCAGGTAAGCGGTCGCCAGCGATACGGAACCTTGTAGGCACCTGCTCCGGCATCTTTAGTCATATCCAAAGCTGTTCCTTCAAAATGGTCGCGCATAATGTTCATAACATCACGGGCGCTCACCTTATTTTGTGGTTTAAAAAACAAGGGCATACGTTCTTCTGATTCCCCTAAAATAAAATCTTCATACTTATCGGCTTCTTCCTGATTTACCTGACGGAAAGCACTCCAAACTCTGGCCTCGCAGAAACGAATAGCGCCATAATCGAGGGGAGCATAAGCATCGGCAAAACTGAAATCTTTGTTTTTGCCGTCGAAATATCCGTTTTCCCGGGCAAAAGATATAACATCTTTTGAATAAATAACGTTTTCCTCATCGTTAAGCGGGAATGTGGTGATACGAGCCTGGTTAGCATGGGCGGAAATGTATCCGTCGGGAATTTTGCGGGCTACCCAAACAGCTCCCTTGTTATTTGGCCCCTTGCTAATCATCTCCATAATCCATACTTCGTCAGGATCGGCTATGGAAAAACTTTCTCCAGAACTGTAATATCCATACTCTTCCACCAAGGAAGTCATGATATTGATAGCATCACGGGCTGATTCTGCTCTTTGAAGGGCAACGTAAATCAAACTTCCGTAATCTATTATTCCGGTGGTGTCGCGCAGTTCTGGTCGTCCGCCAAAAGTTGTCTCGGCAATGGATACCTGATTCTCATTCATATTTCCTATAACCCGGTAGGTGTGGGGAACTTGTTTTATTTGTCCCAGGTATTTGCCGGTGTCCCATTCATGAATATCCAACATGGCATCATCCGGATGATTTTGGGCCGGCCAGTAGTACAATTCTCCAAATAAAACATGCGAATCGGCGGCATAGGAAATCATCGTTGATCCATCGGCCGAAGCGTTTTTTGTAATCAATACATTGGTGCAGGCATTGGCTTTATTTGAACCCAATACCAATAATGCTACAAGAGCCATTGCTCCCACAGATCTCAGTGCTTTTCTCATATAAATATGTTTTTTTACGGTTTTCAGGCAGGGATTACAAAAATAATAAAAACGAGGAGTCTGTGGAAATTGTTTGTTTAATCAGGTAAAAAAGTAAGGCAATGTCTGAGATTTAGTTTATCCGGGGTTTACTATCAGCAAAAGACTCGCTATCAGTGTAAGCACAATATTGGTTCTTTGGAAACTGCTCACAGACATTTTGGTGTTCAATTTCTTTCCCACAATGGTGCCAGTAAGCAATATCGGAGTAAACAACAAGGAAATTTTTAAGGTTTCTGTTGAGATCATTCCTGTCTGGTAATACCCGGCAATAGCAATAACAGCGGTTACCACACTAAAAGCCGCAAAAATTTCCCTGAATTTTCGGTTACTTACTTTTGCCCGGTTCAGGAAGAGTGCCAGAGGAGGACCGCTTACTGATACAGCTCCGGTTAAAAATCCGATAAATGCGCCAGCAAAGAGGTAATGCCTCGAGGGCAGGGGGGAGTTCTTTCTCCTTGAAAACTTTGAGTATATGGTCAGCGCAATGAAAAACAGTCCGGATAATTTCACCAGCAAATGTCCGGTGGAAGCACTGAGGGCTATTACGCCGGCAATGGTAAATAATCCTCCTGCTTCAATCAGAAAATAAGCATTCTTGTCCAACAGTTTGTGCTCTTTCTTTTGAACGACAATCAAGATGGAGGCAATAAGATTGCATATCATCAAAACCGGTATTATCTCCTTTGGGGAATACCAGATCAACAACAAGGGAAATGAGAACAATGCAAATCCGAACCCTGTAATTCCTTTGATAAGACTTGAAAAAATAATAACCAGAAAAACCCAGATGTCAGGCATAATTTTATCGCATTAAAATGATTAATGAACCCACGGCAGTGATCAACCATAGTGATATTCCCAGTGCAAAACTTTTTAATCCTGATTTCCTGATTTGGGCAAATGTTATATTTGATCCGATCAGAAAAAGAGCCACCACCAGACCTCTTTGTCCAAGCCAGCTAAAATGAGCGTAACTGTTTTGCAATTGAGGGAATATATTGGCAAATACAATAGTTATAACAAAGAATAGTATGAACCATGGAAACCGAATAGATTGTTTATCACTGCTTTTAATAAGCAAAACCATTACCAGGGAGAGGGGGATAATCCATAATGCCCTGATGAGTTTCACCGTGGTGGCAATATGTAATGCTTCCTGCCCATAAAGAGCTCCTGCACCTACCACAGAACTGGTGTCGTGTATGGCAATGGCTGCCCAATTACCGAAAACTTCCTGGCTTAAATGCAACTGATGACCGATAAACGGAAATATCAACAATGCCGCAGCGTTTAGCACAAAAACGACAATCAGAGCAAAAGAATTCTGATGATCTTTACTTTTCAAAATGGGAGCAACTGCTGCAATGGCACTACCACCGCAAATTGCAGTACCTGTAGCAATTAAAAGAGCAATGTTTTTTTCTGCATTAAAAAGTTTTCCCAGAATAATCCCAAGAATCATTACTGCAGTAACAGATATCAGGGTTATTGAAAAACCACTTTTTGATACCGCAATTACTTCCTCCAGATTCATTCCAAAACCTAATAAAACAATGGAGGTCTGGAGAATCAAAGATGTGTATTTGCTGCTCTTTTGATGCTTGAATCCTGTTAAAGAAAGGATGATGCCAATCGACAAGGCAATGGCAGGGGAAACAAACGGAAGAAGGCAAAGACCTATTATTGCCGGGTAAAGTTTAGCAGAGATCTGCTCTTTTACTTTGATGAAATCAGATTCAGTAATTGCTTTTGCGATGTGCATACCTATATTTTTGATTACAAAAATAGGCGTCCACTATAGCTTGAGCAAATGCTAATTATCTATTGTCGATAACTAAAAGTTATAGTTGCTTAGAAAGTTTTCGAAGAGTTCCACCTGTTTACTCTTGTGACCAAACCGAAACGCCATCCTGAATTTTCTGGGGATGGTGAAGTTCGATACCTTTAATTTCACGAGGGTTTTGAGATACAACTCGGTACTTACGGTTTTTTCAGATACGATGGCCAGACCATCAAAAACGGAGAGAAAATTTTTAATAGATTCAGTACTTCCGAGATGGATAAAAGTATTCAATCGCTCAAATTCTATTTTTTGTCGTGTCAGAGCTTCCTTAATAACTTCAAGTGTTCCTGACCCTTGTTCACGCAATACAATGGGGATTTGCACCAATTCATCTTTTCTAAGCTCTTCACGTTTTGCATATACGCTGTTGGCTCCGGTAACAACAATCAATTCATCATCCATGAAATTTTTGTAACGGATGCCCGGTTGTGAAGAACAATTTTCAACCAAAGCCATATCAATTTGGTTTTCCTGTAATGCGTTTTCCATTTCAAAAGAATTGCCATTTCTCAGGAAAATCTGAATTTTAGGATACCTTTTATGAAAAGATGCTATAATCCGAGGAATAACATACTGGGATATGGTGGAGCTTGCACCTATATTAAATTCTCCCTTGATGCTGTTCTGCATCTGGCCAATTTCAAAATCAAGTTCCCTGTATTGAGCAGCAATTTGTTTAAAGGAATTATATACTTTTTCACCGGCTTTTGTAAGATATATTTTGTTGCCTTTCCGTTCAAATAAATTAATGTGGTAACGTTCTTCCAATTCCTGAATGTGCCTGGTAACTGCCGGTTGACTGATGTTAAGGTCTCCTGCTGCTTTGGAGAAACTAAGGTGTTCGGCTACTGATATAAAAACCTGGTCTCGGAAATCCATTGATAGATTTTTAAATAATATTGAGAGGGGGGGGGATAATAAGACCGATCCATAATGATCTGGAAAAAGAGAAAGGCCCGCCGGCATTCCGACAGACCTTTCAAACCTTAACCCTAACCCAATGCTAAAGTAATACAAAAGATTTTATTTGTCAATAAAAAATCTGATGTATAAAACATGGAAGGAGCCTGTTGTTTTTTTAATGCCTTTAAATCAGCTGTTTTTCGTATTATTTTTTTATTTGAAAAACCCATGTCCTGATAAAAATCATATTTTTTTGAAGGGTGTCTGAATTTGGGTTTAGAAGTCCGGAACCGGTCATTATAAATGAAAAAGCCGAAATTCTTTTCAGAATTTCGGCTTTACTCTGTGATCCCGAAGGGACTCGAACCCCCAACCTCCTGGGCCGTAACCAGGTGCTCTATCCAATTAAGCTACGGAATCGTTGCTGTTTTGAGTAGGTGTTTCTCTCAAACGCGGTGCAAATATAGGCAAAATATTGTTTCCTGTGCAAATTGTTACAGTAAAAAATGTGGTTATTTATTGGACCCAAACTGCCGAATAATGGGCAATTTTAAGATTTACAAAAGATTAAGTGCGGAAATTTTTTTCGTATTTTCTTAGAAAAAAGGAGGGAGTTTCTTAACACTCCCTCCTGATTAGATTACTTCACCGGTGCTTCGGGAATTTCCGGTAGTGGTTTTCGGTCTTTTAATTCCTCCATAATTACTTCAATGGCTTTGTTTAACTGCTCGTCCTCACCATTAAATTCTTTCCACGGATCGTTTTCAACAATAATATCAGGTTCAACACCAACTCCTTCTATCATCCACTTTCCACCCATTGAAATGGAGGTAAACTGAGGAATCCGAAGGTCGGTACCATCCACAAAGGGCAATGAACCAGTAATTCCAACGATGCCACCCCAGGTTCTGGTCCCAATGGTTTTACCAATTCCTAATGCTTTGAAGCCATGGGCAAACAAATCTCCATCTGAAGCTGAATATTTATCTATCAGTGCCACTTTAGGACCAACCAGTGTTTGTGCGGGGATGGGCGTTACTGCTGTGGAATTACGTCGCATATTTGCTCGGTAGGCTTCCCTGGCAAGACGTTCCAGAATCATTGGAGAAACATTGCCTCCTCCGTTTCCGCGGTCATCGATTATCAGGCCTTGTTTGTCGAGTTGAGGATAAAAAAAGCGAACAAATTTATTCAGCCCATTAGGTCCCATATCCGGAATGTGGATGTACCCGATTTTCCCATCGGTTGCCTTTTCTACTTTTTGGATATTCTCATTTACCCATTTAAAATAATTTAATTCACTCTCATCGCTGATGGGCTTCACAAGGACTTTTCGTGCTCCAGCTTTTTCCGCCTTCACATTTATCAGCAATTCAACAGTTTGCCCTGCTTTACCAATCAGAAGTTCATAGATATTGTCAACATCTTTGGTTGAATTTCTGTCTATTGCAATTATGTAATTACCTTCATTCACATCAACTCCGGGCATTTGCAATGGAGAATTCATTTTTTCACTCCAGGGAGCACCATCCAGAATCTCGGTAATCCTGAAATATCCTGATTCATGAGCTTCGATTGTGGCTCCCAGCAATCCTGTTTGAATACGTTTTGGTTGGGTTTTATCGCTTGTATTTACGTAAGCATGACCGGCATTTAACTCTCCGATCATTTCTCCAATGATGTAATTGAGATCATTTCGATGATTGACATATGGAACCAGCGCATTGTATTTTTCATAAATGCTTTTCCAGTCACGTCCGTGCATGTTTTCCACATAAAAGAAATCACGCATCTGACGCCATGCTTCATCAAAGATCTGTTGCCATTCTTCTTTGAAATTAATGTGCATTTTCATGTTCGACAAGTCAACGGCTTCTTCGATGTTGACAGATGCAGTGGGTAATTCAATTACATCCCAGGTATTGTTTTTCCCCACAAGCATCTTTTTATTATTGGCGGAGAGCGTATAATTATAATCTCCTAAAAGTGTTTCCTTTTCCTTGTCGAGGTCAAAAACAAACAATCCTGCTCCCTCTTCTTTATTCTGATAGCGACGAATGTAATAGACTTTCCCATCTACGCAATTGATGTTGTAATAATTGGCAGCATCAATGGGTAAGGCCACAACTCTGTTTTTAATCCCTTCAAAATCAATGTCAACACCGATGTCATTCTCAGTTTCACCTGTTGCCTTTTCATCTGTTTCTTTCACAACAGCTTTCACATCCTGATTCTCGGGAGCAAAAGGAGAGGGGGTTTCTTTGCTCAGCATGGTCATATAAACCCTGTATGTATTGATGTAGGCATGATTCCATTCCGTGCGGCTGTAAACGGGACTAAAATCCCGTTGAGAGGTGAACAAAAGATATTTCCCGTCGGCCGAAAAAGCAGGATATCCTGAGTCATACCACTTTTCTGTGATCTTTTCAATAACTTTTGTCTCTATATTGGCCAGTTTGATAACATCCATCTGATTGGGCAGGCCATCGGTGAAAGCGATCCATTTGCTGTCGGGGCTCCAGGTGAAATCACTCAATCTCGAATAGTTACTCTCTGCAATGGTGCTTGTATTACCGGAAGCCACGTTGGTAAGCATTAACCGATAGTTTTGATCATTCCAGGCAATAAACCGGCTATCCGGACTCCATTTAATATTAAATTTATAGGTATCTGCTTCTGAAGTGAGCTGGCGTGCTTCTCCTTCACCATTTGCCGGTTTTATCCATATCTCATACTCTCCGCTTTGGTCAGAAAGCCATGCCATCCACTTACCATCAGGAGAATATTCGGCATCACGGTCGTGAACCCCGGATGTCTGCGTATGATTGTAAGTGATGCCATTTTCTGCAGGTACAGAAAAAAGATCTCCTCTGGCCGAAAAAAGAATTCTCTCCCCTGCGGGAGAAAGACTTGCCGATGCAATGGCACCGGAAACATCCTTCAATTCATCCCGGGACTCATTCATGTCATTATTAATGATGACAGGAATACTGCTCACAGCTTTGGTTTGGGTGTCATAAGTATAGAGTTGACCGCCTTTTTCAAAGATAATGGTGTTCCCGTTGTAGGAAGGAAACTTAATATCAAAATCAGTAAAATCAGTAAGTTTTTCTACCTCTTCTGATTGCGTATGATAAACAAACAGATTCATGGTCCTGTCCCGATCAGAAAGGAAATACACTTCCTCTCCAATCCACATGGGGAATAGGTCTTGTGCATTATTATTAGTAATGGCTTTGGTTTCATGAGTGCCAAAGTCATGAATCCAAACTTCATCAGCCATACCTCCCTGATAATACTTCCAGGTTCTAAACTCCCGAAAAATCCGGTTGTATGCCAGCTTGCTTCCATCGGGATTGAAAGATGAAAACCCACCTTCAGGAAAGGGAAGCGGTTCCGGCATGCCTCCATCAACAGATACTTTATAGAGCTGGCCTTTGAATGAGTTAAAAGTATTTTTTCTGGTGCGGAACACAATGTATTTGCTGTCAGGAGTCCAGGCCATTACTATATTATTGGGCCCCATTCGATCAGCAACATCATCACGACTCAATGTCGCCGTGTAAGTCAAACGTTCAGGCACTCCTCCTTCGGCAGGAATCACAAAAACTTCGGTGTTTCCGTCGTATTGCCCGGTAAAGGCAATTTTCGATCCGTCGGGAGAAAACCGGGCAAACATCTCCATCCCGTTGTGAGAAGTGATTTTTCGGGCCGTCCCACCCTTAATGGGGACCGTATAAAGGTCTCCTGCATAGGTGAAAACAATTTTATCGTTGCTAATGCCGGGGAAACGCATCAGCCGTGCATCTTCAGCCGCCAAAAATGCAGGCATAAAAAGCAGCATCATTAATGAAAGGAACAGTTGTTTTAGGTTCATAACAATAAATTTTGTTTTGATTATGAAAATATTAATGATTTGGTCTGGCCTGATTATTTGATAAATCAGACCTTATATGTTGGGCGCTATATAAGTATATTAGGTCTGATGTAATAGGTTTCTTGGATTATTATCTGAGTCTTTAGTTTAAAACCCATCATAAAAGCATATGTTCATTTTTTCATTGGCCTTCTCATCTGAATTAGGCATTGTATAAAGTTTCAATTTTTTTTCATCTTTGTCGCCACAAAATCTAAAAAAAAACAAAGTAATGAAGTTAATTTTTAAGACCATTTTTCTTTTTTCGATCGCTTTTTTACTGCTGAACAGTTGCGAACAAGCAGAAGAGGCTGTCTCGGATGTTCAGAAGACTGTTGCTTTGTACAACGTTGATTTTTCATACGACAGCGTTAGTACAGAGCTCGTATTCCCGGAAGGCAGTCTCAGTGGAAAAACTTTTCAGGAGCTTTACGAAAATAATCAGGCGGTTTTTAGTAATGCATCAAATTATTCTGTGAAGGTGAAGGCTCATTATACGGCTAACAATACGCAGGAAAATGCATCAGATGCCAAATTCTCAGGAATGGTACAGAACATTGTACTGAATAACATTACAGAAGCACCTGTTCAACTTGAAACCCCTGCATTTGAAGTGCCCAAAGATGAGATTTTGAATCTCTCCAGCGGTAGTGATATAGGGTTGGATACCCATCGGCTAACCGTTTTATATATCTTTAATCAGATTCTTGCTGACGAAGATCTGAATGCTGAAATATCGTCCAAACTCAACTATGAGTTTGGTGCGGAAACAGGAAGTTTTAGTCTGGGAAAAACTCAAAAAAACATTCCTATCAAGGTTTCAGATGATACAAAAGTATTTATTTCGGGCTTAATGGAGTCCGGCTTATTTGATTAAACGAGCAAGGAACTTTGATTCCTCCTTTGGCTATGCCGTTTTGTTTACAAAGAAACATGTCAGTACCTTCCCCGATGTGTCGGGGAAGGTGCATGTATAAAAGAATTGCGAGCTCCCCCGATAAATCGGGGCAGGCTATCAGACCAATAACTTACATTAATTTTATACTGATGGAAAAATTAACCTAGAATTTTTCATAATGAATCCGGTCCCAGAGTAAAATGTTTTCGGTATAGGGTTCGCGCTCTTTGGCTTTATACCCAAAAGCCATAATGCCAAGAACCTCCATCTCATCCGGAGCATTAATAATCTTTTTCACATTATCTCCTGCCATATTCCCCTCTTCATCCAGTCTTAAACGAATCTGGATCCACGTAGAACCTAACCCCATCGATTCGGCGGTCATTTGCATCATAATGGCGGCAATGGAACAATCTTCCACCCATACATCACTTTTTGCCGGATCCGCCAAAACAACAATTCCCAAAGGAGCACCGGACAGAAAAGCTGCACCATGAGGTTTGCATTGCGAAAGGGCTTCGAGGGTTTCAGTTTTCTCAGCGACTACAAATTCCCATGGGCGGTTATTTTTAGAGGTTGGTGACCAAAGAGCCGACTTTAGCAACTGGTCGATCTGGTCATGGGTAGGTTTTTTATCCGTAAAGTTTCTGCAACTACGTCTCTTTTGGATTAATTCAAGCATATTATCAGGTGTTTTTTATTTGGCTCTTAAATTAATACATTATTTTTGGGAGTATCAAAAAGATATTACCTTTTAAATATTAAAGAGCCCATTTATGAATGTTTTGATTATCGAAGATGAACCTCTGGCAGCAGAAAAACTTATCAACATGCTAAAAGCATACGATAAAAATATTTCTGTGCAAAATGTGTGCTCATCCGTTGCATCGGCCGTGAAATGGTTGGACGTTAACGATGAACCGGACCTTGGCTTCTTCGACATTCAACTGGGAGACGGAACAAGCTTTGACATTTTCGAAGAGACACCAATCAAATTTCCTGTAATTTTCACGACAGCCTACGACCGGTTTGCCATCAAAGCTTTTAAAGTAAACAGCGTTGATTATTTACTTAAACCATTTGAAGACGCTGATTTGATTGCTGCCATGGATAAATTTCAAAACATCCATTTATCTCAGATCCAAACAGTAGATGTCCTACAGACAGTAGAATCTGCAGTACGCGCCCTGAAGTCGGAAAAGAAGTATCGTGAGCGTTTCGTCATTACTGTGGGGCAACATCTGCGGGTCGTTTACACCTCTGATATTGTCTGTTTCTACAGCGAAGAGAAAAATACTTTTATTCTGAACAATGAGGGACGATCTTATTATCTTTACCAATCTCTCAATCAGGTGGAAGAAGAACTAGATCCCAAAATGTTTTTTCGCACCAGTCGCAAAGAAATATTAAATTTCAAATATATGGGTGATATTGTTAATTACGCGCGAAACAGACTTAAAGTCACCATTGAAGTACCGGGTGAAAAGCGGGAGATTATCGTTAGTAAAGAGCGCGTGAAAACCTTCAGAGAGTGGCTGGAAAGTTTTTATTAAGAATTTATTGAACAATTATTTACTGCGTTCATAATTTTTAGAAGAATTTATAAACACCAACGATGAAAACCGAAAAAAGCATGTTGTAAAACACTCATTTTTTCTTTCGCTTTTTGTGGTGTTAGTTGTTTATTTCTGCTACTTTTGCGGAAAAATTTCTTTAAACCTATATTAACTTTTTAATACGCAGTAAGGTTCAGTCATATGCGGAAATTACCAGCTTACAATTGAACTTTCAATTTCGAATCAAGCAAATTAATATAACATTTAATAAACATTTATTACATGAAACCAACACATATTGAACACATTGGAATTGCAGTAAAGAGTCTGGACGATGCCATCCCTTTTTACGAAAAGGTATTTGGTCTTGAGTGTTACGCTGTAGAAGAGGTTGCTGACCAGAAAGTAAAGACCGCTTTTTTTAAAGTTGGTGACACCAAAATTGAGTTGCTGGAATCTACTGATGCTGAAGGTCCTATTGGTAAATTTATTGAGAAAAAAGGTGAAGGCATTCACCACATGGCCTTTGCCGTGGACGGTTTGAATGACAAATTGAAAGCAGCCGAAGAAGCCGGTGTCAGACTGATTGATAAACAATCAAGAAAAGGAGCTGAGGGCCTGAGCATTGCATTTCTCCATCCAAAATCAACTTTTGGGGTATTGACAGAACTTTGCGAAGCTCCTAAATAGCCTTTGCAGGAAAACACCAACTACTTCGTTATTCTTGTTTTTGAATCAGTCATTTACGAAAAGCAAACTCCCTGAATTCAAAAACTTCGAAAGCCTCGTATTTGGCGCTTTCTTATCAAAGGCCAGAAAATCATGGTTTTCTGGAAGACACTAAATAACAACTTTAGGATCAGGGTATTTTAATAGAAGAAACTTTAAAACAATATTTAATATGTCAAATCAGGATAAAGTCAAGCAATTAATTGAATTGCGCAATAAAGCGCGACTGGGAGGTGGAGAGAAACGTATTGAAGCGCAGCATGCCAAAGGGAAGTTCACTGCTCGTGAGCGTATTGAAATGCTTTTGGACGATGGCAGCTTCGAGGAGTTTGATATGTTTGTGACTCACCGTTGTACCAACTTCGGAATGGAGAAAAACAAAATCATGGGTGATGGTGTGGTAACCGGTCATGGTACCATCGATGGTCGTGTGGTTTATGTTTTTGCTCAGGATTTTACCGTTTTTGGAGGTTCTCTGTCTGAAACTTTTGCACAAAAAATTTGCAAAGTAATGGATCAGGCGATGAAAGTTGGAGCTCCCGTGATTGGCATCAATGATAGTGGTGGTGCCCGTATTCAGGAAGGTGTTACTTCATTGGCAGGGTACGCTGAAATTTTTGAGCGTAACATTCTGGCATCAGGTGTAATTCCCCAGATATCTGCTATTTTTGGACCTTGTGCCGGTGGTGCTGTTTATTCACCTGCACTTACCGACTTTATCATGATGACTGAGGAATCCAGCTATATGTTTGTAACCGGTCCCAAAGTTGTGAAAACTGTTACGGGTGAGGATATTTCTGTCGAGGATCTTGGTGGTGCCCGTGTTCACTCCACCAAATCAGGTGTTTCACACTTCGAGCTGGAGAATGAGGAAGAGGGAATTATGCTGATGCGTAAATTGCTTTCTTACCTGCCGCAAAACAACCTGGAAGAGCCTCCTTTGGCTGAATGCACCGATCCAATCGACCGCCTGGATGACTCTCTGAACGAAATCATTCCTGACAATCCCAATCAGCCTTACGATATGAAAGAGGTAATCTACACGATTGTGGATGACGGAGAATTTCTTGAAGTACACCGTAATTATGCCAAAAACATTATTGTAGGTTTCTGTCGTATGGGAGGTGCCTCAGTAGGTGTGGTGGCCAATCAGCCCAACTTCCTGGCAGGTGTGCTTGACACTGATGCATCGCGCAAAGCAGCTCGTTTCGTTCGTTTCTGTGATGCTTTTAACATTCCTGTTCTTACTTTGGTTGATGTTCCCGGATTCCTTCCCGGTAGTGGTCAGGAATATGCAGGGATCATTACTCATGGAGCCAAACTGATGTTTGCGTATGGTGAAGCTACAGTTCCTAAAGTAACCATTACCCTTCGTAAATCTTATGGTGGTGCTCATGATGTGATGAGTTGTAAGCAGTTGCGGGGTGACCTGAACTATGCTTGGCCTACAGCTGAGATTGCAGTTATGGGAGCTTCCGGAGCCATTGAGGTACTTGAAGGACGTGCAATGAAAGACATTAGCGATCCTGAAGAAAAAAAGAAATTCATTGCTAAGAAAGAAGAAGAGTATAAGGAGAAGTTTGCCAATCCATATCAGGCTGCCTCATACGGATACATCGACGATGTTATTGAACCACGTAATACACGTTTCCGTATAATCCGGGGATTCCAGAGTTTGCAGACCAAAAAGCTGACAAATCCTCCTAAAAAACACAGTAATATTCCTTTGTAAAAAGACTAAATTATGTCCTATTTATTAGATGCAGTAAACTGGCCGCAAATTTGGGTAATCACAGCAGTGGGATATTCAGTCGTTTTTACAGCCCTGATTCTGCTCATTTTTGTTTTCAAATTCATGCCTAAGGTGTTGAATATGCAACTGAAGCGCAGATTGAAGAAAGAAGGCAAATACGTAGAACGAACCGAAGGTGATGAACCTTTTATTGCCGGCGAGGTAAATGCTGCAATTGGTACGGCACTAAGCTTGTATTTTTCGGATCTTCATGATGATGAGAGTAAAATCATTACCATCAAACGGGTGGAAAGAAGATACTCTCCATGGAGTTCAAAAATTTACAACATTAACAATGTGTTGCCAACTACCCACAGGTAGGATGACCACATTCGCCTGATAAATTAATCAAAAGGATATAAATCTGTAAGCATCAGAAAATCATTCAACTGATGCTTACAGACATTATTCCACCTGACCTTTTAATAAACTAGTGTAAACATGAAAAAGTTTGATTTTTCCATAAATGGGAATAAATATCACGTTCACATCAAAGACATTGATGACAATATTGCCTCAGTGGAAGTGAACGGAACACCTTATTCTGTTGAGTTAGAGCAGGAGGTGAAAAAAGTTAAAACACCGAGGTTGGTGAGACAGGAAGTCAAGCCTAAACCGGGAGAGGGGCATATTGTGAAAAAGCCGTCAACCGGAGACCACCAGGTTCTTGCTCCGTTGCCCGGAAGTATTTTCAAAATGCTGACAAAAGTAGGCGACGAGGTGAAAAAAGGCGATACCTTGTTGATCATGGAAGCAATGAAAATGGAGAACAATGTAATGGCCGATAAGGATGGAACAGTGAAAGAGGTAAAAGTGAAAGAAGGGGATTCGGTGCTGCAAAGCGATGTTTTAATCGTTCTTGAATAGTGTTTTTATCTCGATTGTTTAATCACCGGAGCTTATCTCAATAGCTTCCTTCAAACATTCTTAACGTGAGAAAATTTGTTACAATATTTACCGTTCTCGCTCTGCTATTCATGGTCTCAGTGCTTAGCGGGGGAGATGCATCTGCTCAGGATGTAATTCAGGGTGGAGCTGACAGTGGCAGTGCGTTGTCAAGGGGAATGAGTACTTTCTGGCAATACACTGGCTTTTCCAATATTACACTTGGAAACATCGTTATGCTTCTTGTCGGATTGTTTTTTATTTTTCTGGCTATTCAATTTAACTACGAACCACTGTTGCTTGTTCCCATTGGTACAGGTATTATTCTTGGTAATATTCCCTTTATTGAAGGGTTTCAGATTGGTATCTACGAAGATGGTTCAGTGCTCAATTACCTCTATTTCGGGGTGGTGAAAGGGGTGTATCCTCCTCTAATATTTTTAGGTATCGGCGCAATGACCGATTTTTCCTCTCTCATTTCCAACCCACGACTGATGCTTCTCGGGGCTGCTGCCCAAATCGGTGTTTTCGGAACTTTTATCGGTGCCATGGCGCTTGGATTTGAAATTCACCAGGCCGGAGCTATCTCAATTATTGGTGGTGCCGACGGACCTACAGCTATTTTTGCTTCTTCAAAGCTTGCTCCCGAACTGATTGGTAGTATCGCTATTGCTGCTTACTCATATATGGCTTTGGTGCCTGTTATTCAGCCTCCCATTATGAGGTTAATGATCAGCAAAAAAGAACGCCTGATAAAAATGAAACCTCCCAGAGCTGTTTCTAAGACTGAAAAGATTTTGTTTCCTCTCATCGGAATGATTTTGACGCTGTTTATTTCCCCAACCGCTCTGCCACTGCTGGGAATGTTGTTTTTTGGAAACCTGATGAAAGAGTGTGGTGTTACTGATCGTTTGGCCGAAACTGCCCGGACCAAGATGATTGATATCGTAACCATTTTGCTGGGGCTTACCGTTGGTGCTTCAACTCAGGCAAGTGTATTCCTGACAAAAGAGTCGATGATGATTTTTGTACTGGGTGCCGCTTCTTTTATTGTAGCTACAGCTGGTGGATTGCTATTTGCAAAAATCATGAATTTATTCCTGAAAAAGGAAAATAAGATCAATCCTTTAATTGGAGCAGCAGGAGTTTCTGCAGTTCCAGACAGTGCAAGGGTTGTTCAGCATGAAGGACTTAAAAGTGATCCTTCCAACCACTTGTTGATGCACGCCATGGCTCCCAACGTATCTGGAGTGATCGGTTCTGCTGTGGCAGCAGGTATTATGCTGAGTTTCCTTATGTAATAAATATCCTTTTTAGTAATTGGTTGATTGATGAAGAGACTTTCGGACTTCCGGAAGTCTCTTCTTTTTTATGTCTGATGATTAGAGCATATTTGGTAATAAAAAGGTACTCATTAACTGCCTGAGAAGTCAAATGGAAGTGTTAACTGCACATTCTGTCTATTTCCTGAAGATTGTTCCTTCAGCCTTTCAAATACTGATTGTAATTCCGTTTTGCATCGACCACAGGAAGTTGATGCAGCCGTTTTGTTTACAATATCCTGAAGTGTTGCTTCCGGGTATCGGCTTACAATCTTTTTGATAGCTTCTTCGCTTACTCTGTTACAGATGCAGATGAGTTTTGACATAAAAAAGGCTGTAGTGAAATGGCAAAATTAACACAACAGCCCTATATCGCAAATTCAAAAATGGTTTATCGTAAGTCAATCACATCAACCTCGGGATGTTCTTCTGTTTTGAAAACAAATTGTGAAGCATCAACAGGGACATTGGTCTCCATTTTATTTATCTCGATGATGTAATTGTTTCCATCCTTCCCAATCTGTATAATCTTGGAAATGTGTTTACTGGCTTTGTTTACATACAATTTAATGCGTGAAAAAGGCTTATTTCTGTCCTCCGGGAAAAGATCCACAATCTGAATTTGTTTTCCGTCTTTTACTTCATTTCCTGCAAAAATATACCTGAAGCCATCCTCATGAATACTAAAAATATTGGAAGGACTTAAAGACATTTCATCGTTGGGATCCGGAGTTGATATATTCACTTCTCCAACTTCAGTAAGATAAGTCCAAAGGGTTTCACCGTCAAAATAGCTTTCTGCATTCATTACATCAGCTTTATATTTATTTCCCGAGATCAAAATAGTTCCATCATAGCTGTCTTCTATATCAGCTTGTTTGTTTTCAAGAGTAAAAGTAAAATGAGCCTTGATGGAATTATATGATTTCGTCACTTCCGAGACTTTATCCAGTATCTCCTTGCCCTGTAGCACTTCAGGACTTTGTGCCCGGGTCGTTGCACTCGTAAATAACAGGGTAATGCTTAGCAATTTAATAAACTTCTTCATTGTATGTTGTCTTTTTCTATCCGACGTTCAATTTCCGTTCCAAACTACCTTATATTATCAAAAAGTTTTTCCAATTCGTATTCATCGGGAATAAGCACCTGACGGGCTTTACTTCCTTCAAAAGGCCCAACAACTCCGGCAGCTTCCAACTGATCAATGATTCGTCCGGCCCGGTTATACCCGATGGAAAACCGACGCTGAATGAGAGAAGTGGAACCACTTTGATTGGCTACCACAACTTTTGCAGCCTCTTCAAACATGGAATCACGCTTGGATAAATCAACTTCTCCGGGTTCTGCTCCTTCGTTGTCTCCACCTGTGTATTCGGGCAATATCATGGCAGAAGGATAACCTTGTTGTGCTCCTACATAATCATTGATTTTTTCCACTTCAGGGGTATCCACAAAGGCACATTGAACACGAATCAGATCACTGCCTTGTGTAATGAGCATATCGCCTCGACCAATCAGCTGATTGGCTCCCGGAGAATCAAGGATGGTTCGGCTGTCGATCATAGAAGCAACTTTAAAAGCCACACGGGTGGGGAAGTTGGCTTTTATAACGCCTGTAATAATATTGGTAGATGGACGCTGAGTGGCAATAATCATGTGGATACCCACAGCTCTGGCAAGCTGGGCAATTCGCGCAATTGGCATCTCCACATCCTTTCCGGCAGTCATAATAAGGTCGGCAAACTCATCAATAATTACCACAATATACGGAAGGAAACGATGTCCCTTTTCAGGATTGAGCTGACGTTTCACAAACTTGTGGTTGTACTCTTTCATGTTTCGGGCATGAGCCTTTTTTAGCAAATCATAACGCTGATCCATCTCAATAGTGAGGGAATGAAGGGTTGCCACCACCCGTTGCACATCTGTAATGATTGACTCTTCTTCATCAGGCAACTTGGCCAGAAAATGCTTCTCAATTTTGCTGTAAATATTCAGCTCCACCTTTTTTGGGTCCACCAATACAAACTTCAGTTGCGAAGGGTGCTTTTTGTATAACAAAGAGGTGATAATCGCATTTAATCCTACTGATTTACCCTGCCCGGTGGCTCCGGCAACCAACATGTGAGGAGCTTTGGTCAGGTCAATCATGTAAGTCTCGTTGCTGATGGTCTTACCAAAGGCAATGGGTAGTTCAAACTTACTGTTCTGGAATTTACGGGAAGTAATTATTGACCGCATGGATACGATCTCCGGTTCTGAATTAGGCACTTCTATACCGATGGTTCCCCGTCCGGGTATGGGAGCGATAATCCGTATTCCAAGTGCAGCAAGAGAAAGCGCAATATCGTCCTCCAGGTTCTTTATTTTAGAGATGCGAACTCCGGGGGCGGGAACTATTTCATATAAGGTAATCGTAGGTCCCACAGTGGCTTTAATACTCTTAATCTGTATTTTGTAATCCTCAAGGGTTTTAACAATCTTGTTTTTATTAGAGATCAACTCCTCTTCACCCACCTGGCCTGAACCAGCATCATGTTCATCAAGCAAATCAAAAGTAGGAAGTTTATAGGATGATAAATCCAGTGTGGGATCATAATCCCCCAGTGGGATATCTTTATTGTGCTCCATCATCTCCTCGGTGGCAGCTTTCTCAATTTTAAGCTCCAGATCTTCATCACCGTCATGCTCAAGAGATTTATCTGTATTCTCAGGCTTAAAATCCATCTCCAGGGTTTCTTCATCATGAACTTCAGTGGCCACTCCTTCGTTCGTTTCATGAGTTGGTTTGGCTTGTGCTGACACATCTGAGAGACCGCTGACGGCCCGCTCCAGAGATAGATCTTCATCCAGTGGTTTTGCTGGCTGATGCTTTTCTTCTTCGACCGATGAAGAAGAAATATCTGAACGGACTTCATCACTTTGAGATTCGAGTCCTGAATTTGCCTCTTTGGCGACAGTCTTTTTGTGAAACGGACGGGAAATTAGGTCAATAAACCAATCGAAACTAAATGATAAATAAGCAAAAAGAGTAACTAAAATAAGAATAAAAGTTCCTGCCCATCCGATAGCAGCCTGTAACCAGGTGCTCAGAAAATATCCATGTGCCCCCCCCAGCAATAAATATCTGTCATTAACCGAATCGATGAAAAAGAATCCAAGCGTCAGCGAAATCCAAATGGTAATAAGTGCTGCATGGGCGAAGGCGGTAGAGAGTTTCATGATTTTGGCCCCTACCAGTTTTATCCCTGTCATAAACAACAACACAACAACCGATGTGGAAGCGACCCCAAACCAGTCATTTATGAAAGTATCTGCCAACCAGGCGCCAAATTTGCCGGTCCAGTTTTCAACGGTAATTTCAGCATCTTTTATAAACTCCCAAAAGGCAATGTCAAATTTACTTCTGTCTGCAAAACCGGTAAAGAAAAACGACATGAAGGCCAGTGCCAGGTAAAACGAAAGTGCTACCAGCAACAGACCTGAGATAAATCTAAACTTGAAATTCTTCAGATTGGTTTCCCATTTGGAGAGACCTGATTTTTGACTTCTTTTTCTTTTTGTTGTCTTTTTGCCGTTACTCATGATGTAAAATTGGTTTTCCTCCTGCAAAAATAATAATTGAACGGGCCTTTTATGCTATTAAGAGAAATAAAGTTTAACCTGAAGCATAAAGGTTGGCGAAAATTCAACGGCTAAAAGCATTATTAATTGTTTTATTTTTTGATTATTGTTGAGATGGTTTGTTCAATTTCCTGAATAGTTGATGCCTGATAATCTTCCGGAACTTCAAATATGGACTCAGAAAGCGTGTCACCGATTACAGAAATCGGGGTCAGTGTAAATAATACATCGTTGTAATAGATAGCGTACTCAAGCATAACACCCGGAATTTTGGCAAAAGGAGTGTTTTTATTGGTAGTGGGGGTGGCTATCTCGGGCGTGTACCAGACAATGATCTCACTGTTTTTTTTTGGTAATTTTATTATAGCTTTTTGTGCCTTATAGCCTAAGATGTTACGAGTGGTATCTTTTTCAAACACAACTTTTCCTTCTTTAAGCTGCTGAAAAATGAAAAGGTCATTGCTCTCTGATGCCGGGACATACATTTTTTTGTTGATAATCTTTAACAGCGTTGCACTGCTGTCGGTACGATGATTGGATATAAAGTCCAATGTGTAAATTCCTAAATCTCCGGCAAATGAAATCCGTTCCTGTCCGGTCCGGAAAAAATATTGCATTTCTTCAGGCAGCAGAAAAGAATAGCTCTTTGCTTTTATTTCGGGCGAATAAGAAATAGCATAATTTACCACCCCCTGTGAAACCACAGGTGTTTTTTGTTTTGGTTGTTGCTTACATCCTGCTAAAACCAGGAAGACAAACATTGTACACAGAGAAAGGGATGCTAAAATAAAACGTGGGCTTTGCTTCATAAAATGAATTATCTATGTATGGTATAAATGGCTTGCACTTTTCAAAATTAACGCAAAAATCAGAAAATTAACAAGCGCTTGTCTTCCGATTCTGTTTACTGGTCAAAAAAGAGAAGGCACAGAACTATTAGGAATTATTGATAAAGGTCATTGTTAAACCTTCTTTTTTTGACGAAAATAGTGTTCTAATAAGACAAAATCTAAACTATGACCAAACTTGCTGTAATTGCCCTGGGTGGCAATGCACTGCTGAGAAACAATCAGTCGGGGACGATTGAAGAGCAGGAAGCCAACACCACCGAAACACTTGAGAATCTTATTTTTCTTGTTAAAGAGGGATATAATCTGGTTTTCACTCATGGAAACGGCCCCCAGGTGGGAAATATCCTGTTGCGCAACGATGCAGGAGAAAATCAGTATGGAGTTCCGCAAATGCCTCTGGATATATGTGTTGCTGACAGTCAGGGAGGGATTGGGTATATGATTGAACGTTGCCTGCTGAATGTTTTGCGTAAACACAACCTTAAAAGAAATGTTCTTACTTTAATGACCCTTACGGAGGTGAATCCGAACGATTCAGCATTTAATAATCCGACCAAGCGGATTGGAAAGATGATGACAAAAGAAGAAGCAGACCGGCTCAATAAAGAGAAAGGATGGATCTTTAAGGAGGAAAAGAAGAACAAGGACGGATATCGCAGAGTGGTTCCTTCTCCTGAGCCTAAATCCATCATGAACTGTGAAGTGGTAGAGAGTAATGCCCGTGCCGGGACCATTGTTATTGCAGTTGGTGGAGGCGGAATTCCCGTTTATACCGATGAAAACGGACTGGTACGGCCTTCTGAAGCTGTGGTGGATAAAGATCTGGCAAGTTCTATACTGGCTACGCAAATTAAAGCGGATGAATTTTATGTGCTTACGGACGTACCGTTTGTCTATCTTAATTACGGAGAAGACAATGAACAAAAACTGGAGTTTTTAAATCATACAGATACCTCGAAGTATCTTGAAACAGGAACTTTCGGCGAAGGTAATATGGCCCCTAAAATCAGGGCTGCTTTGTCTTTTATTGAAAAAGGAGGGCGTCAAAGTATTATTACAGAATCCAAAAAATTGGAAGATAAATCCTTTGGGACCAAAATTACCATGGAGTACGATGAGAAGGATTTACATAAGTATGATTAAGGCTGAGATTATGCTAAGAATAGATCTGAAAATGAACACTTAAAATAAATACAATGGCTTTTAGTTTAAAAAACCGATCATTTTTAAAGTTACTGGATTTTTCACAAAAGGAGATGCATTTTTTGCTTGATTTGGCTGAACAACTGAAGGTTGCCAAATATGCCGGCACTGAACAATCAAGGCTTTCAGGGAAAAATATCGCTCTGATTTTCGAAAAATCCTCCACACGTACCCGCTGTGCTTTTGAGGTGGCAGCACATGACCAGGGAGCACATGTTACTTATCTTGGACCTTCCGGTTCGCAGATAGGGCATAAAGAATCGATGAAAGACACTGCTCGTGTTCTTGGACGTATGTATGATGGAATTGAATATCGCGGATTTGGACAACAAATTGTGGAGGAACTGGCTGAATATGCAGGGGTGCCTGTCTGGAACGGACTTACCGATGAATTCCATCCGACGCAGATTCTTGCGGATTTTCTGACCATGAAAGAGCATTCGAATGTACCGTTAAATCAGGTCTCCTTTGCTTATCTGGGTGATGCGCGCAACAATATGGCCAACTCCCTCCTTGTTGGAGGAGCTAAAATGGGCATGGATGTACGTATTGTAGGTCCTGAATCTCTTCAACCTGATGCTGAACTGGTGGCACAATGCCGTCAGATTGCTGAAGAGACAGGGGCCCAAATTACCATTACGAATAAGGTGGAAGAGGGGGTTGCCGGATGCGATTTTCTCTATACTGATGTATGGGTCTCAATGGGAGAGGGCGATGATGCCTGGAAAGAGAGAATAGACCTGTTGAAGCCTTACCAGATAAATGCCAAAACAATGGAACTAACGGGCAATCCATCCTGTAAGTTTCTGCATTGTCTACCAGCATTTCACAACCGCGAAACCAAGGTGGGAGAGGAGATTTTTCAGAAATTCGGGCTGGACGGACTGGAGGTAACCGAGGAGGTCTTTGAATCTCCGGCATCTATTGTATTTGATCAGGCTGAAAATCGTATGCATACCATTAAAGCGGTGATGGTGGCAACGCTGGGTGCTTAATGAGTTTTTATTTCCCCTGACAGGGCTTTAAAGCATTTCAGGGGAAATATATAAAACCCCGGATAAATTCTTAAATAAACGATTTTTAATATTAAAGGAGAACTTTTCATTTCTGTCAATCAATGGACAATACTAATGATAAGAATACTTTTTCCATGTCCCGTGAGCATCTTGCGAACGAACGCACTTTTCTGGCCTGGATAAGAACCAGTATTGCATTAATGGGGTTCGGTTTTGTGATTATAAAATTCTCCCTGTTTCTTCAGGAACTGGCTTATTGGGTAGAACCGGATTCGGGTAAAACCGACCAAAGTTCACCTGTAATAGGTATTGTTTTAGTTGGAATCGGAATTATTATTGCTTTGCTTTCCTACCTCCGTTACAGAAAAATATCCCGGCAACTGAACAACAAAACATTTACAAACCGGACAATATTCTCTCTTGTCCTGACCATTTTCCTTGTGATTACCGGAATTCTGGTTTTTGTTTGGTATCTCATCCCAATGCTTGGTTGATTTTCCCGGATGATTTCAACCCTTTGCCAACTCAATCCCTCCTTTTCATTCCTACTTCAACAATAGTCCTGGCCTGTGAAACATTTACAAATAATACATCCTCCAAATTCTGAAAATACTCGCCGCAATTTTATACCCGGGTATTGGTCGATAACTCAGAAATGGCCAAGGCAATGCGAATGGTTATTTAATGTCCGAGAATAACCAGCAACAAATTGCCTGGGAAACCTATGGTTCCTTCAGCATAACCAAAACGAAGAAATAAAATAGCCTCTAAAATAGTAGATATGGCAGTGATAAAAACCGGGGCGGTCCCAAAGCGTCGGGCTGTATTGATGATGATGTCCGAACCCATGAGTTAAATATTTGAGGTTTATTTCGGCAATATAGAACAAATCTTTAATCGTATTTATGCCGCAGAGGTAAAATCATTCTTCATGATGAATTCCTAATTGCACTTTGGAGTATTTTTTGATACTTTCGTTCCTATAATCTAGATCACATATGGCGCAGAAAATAGCGGTTATAGGAATGGGCCAGTTTGGTATGGCCATTGCGAAATCACTGACTAAAAAAGGGGCTGAAGTCATGGCCATCGACCGCAGTGAGCACATTATTGAAGAAATGGGCGACCGTGTAGCTCTGGCAGTGGCAATGGATGCCACCGATAAAAGGACCTTACTATCACAAGGTATTCTTGATTTTGATGCGGTAGTTGTGGCAATTGGGGAGGACTTTGAACAACTACTGCTTTGTACCACCCTTTTGATGGACATTGGTGTAAAAAGGATAATGGCTCGTGCCCGGGGGAAAAATCAGCGTGTTATACTGGAAAAAATCGGCGTAAAAGAGATTCTTTCTCCTGAAGATGAAGTGGGAATCAACGTTGCAGAAAGATTGATAAACCCCTCAATCGTCTCGTATCTGGATCTGCCGGACGAGTTTTGCATTATGGAAATTGCTGCCCCTCCCGATGTAATTGGCCGTTCACTTATAGACATTGATCTTCGACGTCGCTATCATTTGAATTTGATTACAATGAAAAGAAGCGTGGAAGTTGAAAGAAAAGGGGAGATGGTGCGTGAACAGCACATCTATGGCATTCCCAAAGGAGAAAGTCTCATTCGGGATAACGACTCTCTGGTTCTTTTTGGGAAAAGAGATCATGTTGAACGATTTATCGAAATAAATCAGTAAATGGGGCGGTTAAGAAACCTGCGCGAACGAATCAATATTTTCTTGTTCGACATCAGGACGAATTTTTTTCGCGTAATGAATGTCTTGTCTATTATTGCCGGTTTGGCCGGTATCTACTTTATCATTCATTTTTTTGGCTTCTCACCCGATAATGTAACTACTGCTGATCTTATTTTTCAATTACATCGGGTTCTTGATTTTTTTCTTCTACAGTTTTGTTTTCGGGTATTTTTTGATTTCAACCCGAAAAAATTCCTGCGAGAAAATATCTGGGAAGGTTTTATTATGCTTCTCATTCTCAGTGAATCAATAGTATATTTTATTTTCGGGAAAGCCTGGCTGTTCCAGGTGTCTCTATTGGCCGGCTTGTCGGTTCAGGGATACTTCATACTGGTTCAGAGCATTTTCTGGGTGGTTGTTCTCCGGGAAACAGGGCGTGAATCCATGAACATGCGCAAGCTGCACATCAGTCCCGGTGCTTTTCTGGCACTCTCATTCCTTATTCTGATACTAACGGGTACCGTACTACTTAAAATGCCTGAAATGACGTACAGTACCATATCCTGGGTTGACGCTTTATTTACATCTGCCAGCGCCAGTTGTGTTACCGGCCTGATTGTTCAGGATACTGCCACATTTTTTACTTTCCGGGGACAATTGATAATCATGCTTCTTTTTCAGCTTGGAGGGCTCAATATGCTTACCATTGCAACTTTTATTGGTTCTTTTTACCGAAAAAGCGGTAGCTTATATACATCCAGTATACTAAAGGATGTGCTGGATACAGAGCATATCGGAAGTCTGACGGGGATTCTGAGAAAGGTAATTTTTTACAGTTTGAGTTTTGAGATAGCCGGTGCGGTATTGTTGTACTTTTTATGGGGCAATCAGGTTGGTTTTCAGGACTCGGTTGAACGAATTTTCTTTTCTGTTTTTCATTCTGTTTCTGCTTTCAACAATGCAGGCTTTTCACTTTTTACCAATGGATTATTTGAAGCACCAGTACGTTTTCAGTATGGAGCGCAGCTTGTCATTATGGTTTTGATCGTTGTTGGGGGACTAGGTTTTATTGTACTGCAGGATGTCTTTACAAACCCCGCCTACCGCCAAAGAAAAAATATCTTATGGCGAAAATTAACGGTTAACTCCAGGGTTGTATTGACCATTACATTCTGGATGTTGGTTTCAGGGGCAATATTATTCTTTGCTTTTGAATACAACAATACGTTGAAAGATCATTCTCTGGCAGGTAAAATTGTGGCTTCTTTTTTCCAGTCAGCCACCACACGAACTGCAGGCTTTAACACTGTTGATACATCTATTCTAACCACCCCAACACTATTATTTTTTATGCTTTTTATGTTTGTCGGTGCCAGTCCGGGTTCCACCGGTGGGGGTATTAAAACTACCACCTTTGCTGTGGCATTAAAAGCTGCATGGGCCAATATCCGGGGGCGGGAGCATGTGGAGGTTTATAAAAAAACTATTCGCTGGGCTTCGGTCAATAAAACCTACGCAATTATTGCTGTAGCACTTACTTTTCTATTTATCTTTACCATTCTGCTTGCAATTACCAATCCGGGGTTCTCATTTCGTGAGCTTCTTTTTGAACAAATCTCCGCAATGGGAACAGTTGGACTAACATTAGGAATTACCGGAGATCTTTCGGTAGCAGGGAAAATCATCCTGGTTGTTTCCATGTTTGTCGGACGAATCGGATCTTTAACAATGGTGGTAATCTTTAGCCGTCGCATTATGTCCGGAGCTTACAGATATCCAAATGCCAAATTGATGATAGGGTAGAAATTTTTTAATAAAAAAAAAGAAGATGTCTTTTAAAGAAATGAAACGTTGTGAATGGTGCGGGACCGATCCATTATATGTAAAATACCATGATGAAGAATGGGGAAGGCCGGTATTCGACGATGAAACACTTTTCGAATTTCTAATTTTAGAAGGGTTTCAGGCCGGATTGAGCTGGATTACCATACTTCGGAAGCGGGAAAATTTCAGAAAAGCTTTTGATAACTTTGATTTTCATAAAATTGCCCGATATACGGAAAAAGATTTTAATCGCCTCATAGAGGACGAGGGGATTATTCGTAACAAGTTAAAAGTCAGAGCTGCTGTGACTAATGCACAGGCATTTCTGAAGGTGCGTGAAGAGTTTGGTTCCTTCAGCAACTATATTTGGGGATTTGTGAATGGTTCTCCCATTGTAAATCATTTTAAAACCATGGAAGAGATTCCTGCTGCAACACCACTATCCGATAAAATAAGCAAAGACCTTAAGAAAAGAGGTTTTAAATTTGTTGGAAGTACCATTGTTTATGCACATATGCAAGCCACCGGAATGGTAAATGACCATGTCACTGAGTGCGCTATAAGAGCAGAGAGCCTGGAGCATAGGGGTGGGAGCTGCTAATTCCCTGATCATCGCTGAAAAACCCTTGTAATAAAAAATTCTCATCAATCAGGTTCAGTAAAAAATGAGATTGCTTCACTATGTTACCAATGACACGACTATTCATGATTTTTCAATCAATGCCAGGCAATCACTTTCACCCCAAAATAGGTTTCTGAAACAATAATGATTATTTATTATTTGATTAAACTCAGCACGCCAAACTCAGAATTCAATATTCCTCCCGTTTTGCTTCATTCCAAATCTCATCCATCTCTGCCAGGGAAAGTTTTTTAAGATCTATGCCCTGTTTTATCGTTTTTCGTTCCAGATAATTAAAGCGTTTAATGAACTTCTGATTGGTTCGTTCCAGTGCATTTTCGGGATTAACGCCATAGAGCCGGGCTGCATTGATAAGCGAGAAAAAGAGATCACCAAACTCATCTTCAATGGCATCCTGATCGTTTTTAATCATTTCCGTCTTCAACTCTTCCAGCTCTTCCTGCACTTTATCCCAAACCTGTTCACGTTTTTCCCAGTCAAATCCCATCCCCCTGGCTTTGTCCTGAATCCTGTTGGCCTTTACCATGGCCGGCAACGATTTAGGCACACCAGCCAACACCGAACGATTTCCGTCTTTCTCTTTCAGTTTGAGTGCCTCCCAGTTTTGTTCCACCTCACGTGCATCTTTCACCTCTGTTTCGCCAAAAATGTGTGGATGCCGATAGATGAGTTTTTCAATAAGCGAGTCAATAACCTCTTTGATGGAGAAAGTCTCCTTTTCTTCACCTATTTTTGAATAAAATACAATGTGAAGAAGCAAGTCTCCCAGTTCTTTGCGGATGGCATCCTGTGAGCCGTCTAATATAGCATCGGCCAGTTCATAAGTCTCTTCAATCGTTAATGTTCGCAACGATTCATTGGTTTGTTCCCGATCCCAGGGACATTTTTCGCGCAACTCGTCCATTACTTCAAGTAACCGGCCAAAGGATTCTTTCTTTTCTTGCATTGATTTATTGAATTAAAAGCTGGATGAAAAAATATCTGTGAATTGCTTTAAATCAGTTTAGTCATCAAAAGTAGTAATTTAGAATTTGATGAGAAATTATTCGTCGGTAGAGTTTTTGGCAATATTAAACACCATGAGTGGGAATGGTTTTAAAAACAGATTTGTTAATTTTTACGAAAATAGTTTTAACTTGCACCCCCTGAAAACTGAGAAAACAAGATCTTATGAGTGTCCCCACATTTGATGTAATACTTGTATTTCTGGTACTTGCATTTATACTGATTTCCCTCTACCGGGAACTGATGGGGGCTGCTTTTACCTTCTTCATTGCCATTATGGTGCTGGGAATTTTTAAAATCCTGACACCTTCCGAAATTCTTGCCGGTTTTGCCAACGAACAGATTGCAGTCATTATCATGCTGTTGCTTCTGGGAGATACCATCCGGCAAACATCTGTCATAGAAGCCATTTTTGAAAAAGCATTTCCCAGATCCATGAAATACAAAGGTTTTCTTGCCAGGATGATGATCTGGGTGGGTGGATTCTCTGCATTTCTGAACAACACTCCTTTGGTGGCGGTTATGATGCCTTATGTACATCAATGGAGCCGTCGAAACAATATTGCGCCGTCCAAACTGCTTATGCCACTCTCTTATGCGGCAATTCTTGGCGGTTGTGTTACGCTGATCGGAACATCCACCAATCTGATCGTTAATGGTATGGTGGTTGATCAGAAGATTTTTCCGGATATGCCCTCACTGGGGATGTTTGATTTCTTTTGGGTTGGTTTTCCCATGCTGATCATTGGAATGGCCTATCTCTACTTCTATTCATACAAGCTGCTGCCCGACAGAAAAAGTGTGATGGAAGAGTATTCCAGTGCCGAAAGAAAATACCTTGTTGAAGCTGAAGTTCGACGAAACAGTCATTTGGTTGGTCAGACCCTGGAGGAATCAGAAATCCGCGATATGGATGGGTTGGTATTGATAGAAATAATCAGAGGCAACAGGATATACCAACTACTTTCGGATAATTTCAGACTTCAGGAAGGAGATTTATTACGTTTTGCCGGAGAAAACAAAAATGTGGTTCGGCTGCTATCGGAAAATTGCGGATTGACTCTGCCATCAGTCGGGATGATGTCCAAACTGAAGAAAACACAGGTGGTGGAAGTCGTAGTTTCACACAATTCTTCTCTCATAACCAAAACAGTTAAAGAAGTAAATTTCAGAGGACGTTTCGACTCTGCACTGCTTGCATTGCACAGAAATGGTGAACGTGTTGTTGGAAAAATAGATGAGGCAAAACTAAAAGCGGGAGACGTTTTGATGCTTTTGGTAGGAGAGGCATTTATGAGTCGTGCCGAGAGTGAACAGGATTTTTATCTGATTTCAAAAATCCGGGAATTTAATCGCACGGAAAAATACAAAATATACACCTTACTGGGTGGTACATTGCTTGCCATTCTTCTGGCTGCAATTAAGCTGGTTCCTTTATTTATTGGTTTGTTTGTGGTACTGATTGTGGTTTCCACACTCAAAATTGTATCTCCCAAGGATATGCCCAAAAGTATTGATTACAATCTTGCCGTAATTATTGCCATGTCACTGGCTTTGGGAACTGCCATGATCAAAACCGGGGTGGCAGATATGGTTGCGGACCTGATTATCAGTGTTTTTCTGCCATTCGGCCGTGTTACCTTGCTTTTTGGGATTTACCTGATGACTGCGGTCTTGGCGGCTTACATCACAAATAAAGCAGCTGTTGCCATTGTGTTTCCTATTTCACTGACGGCTGCCAAAACACTCGGACTGGAACCTGAACCGTTCGCCCTGGTGGTTTCTTTTGCTGCAGCTGCCAATTTTATTACCCCAATCGGTTACCAAACCAATCTGATGGTCTATGGTCCGGGAAATTATAATTTTAAGGATTTCTTTAAGATAGGTTTTCCGCTGACCATTATTTATATGATTGTTACTATCACGGTTCTTAGTCTGATGTATTTTTAATTATATACATACGTTCTATTTCAAAAAACATCCCCTGCAATTAGTAAAATGCTGTAAAATTGCGTCATCTTAAGTAGAAACCTTAATTTCTATTGGTTATATATATGTATTTCTTTAAAAGGAATATATAAGGTTGTTGCGTTTTTAAAAGGCCAAAGATTTTTAAGAAATAGCCTGGGGCAATATTGCTATCAGGCTTTCAGCCTGTTCACATCATACCTGCCTTATGTATAAAGCAGGCTAGTCCCTGACATCCCTCCCCGGGCACGTGTACCGTGGATTAATTAAATTTGCCCCCATTCGGGGACTTTAGAAAAACCCTTCTTTTGAACTACAGCCTTAATTCTTTGTAATCGTTTGGTATTAAATCCGTTGATAACACTTAACCCAATCGACTTCCATTTCGGAGGGAAGATGTTTGTCACCCGGCTCTTCCGGCAAGGTACAAGAGAAGGTCAGATACATTGGTTCTTTAGGAATATTGTGCGTCTGACGATATATTTCAACACCATTGATGCTCCAAACCATTTCGTTTTCAGACCACTCAAAAGAGTAAATAAAGTATTTATTGACGAATTTTGCCCCGTTCACTTTTTTCGTTGATTCGGTAATTCCTTTTCCCTGAACATCTGAAATGATTCCTGCCTCTATCATCCGTCCTCCGGGGTAAATGGTCTTGAAAATGTCGATGTGTGGCGTCATTCGCTCTCCAACCATCCAAAATGCATTCAGCACAGGAAAAGAATTTGTAAATCTGACTTTAGCTTCGAAACGTCCGAATTGTTGCCTGAAACTTTGTCCGGTACTTATCATTCCTGAGGTGTATTCAAACTCCTTTTCACGGAATCCCCAGGTTGGATTCCAAACCTTTCCCTTGGAGACTTCAGGCTGCACCCTTATCCTTAAAGAGGAATCACGAAGATCAATGTTTTCATCTTTAAACATCTGATGCTCACCTTCAAGAACATAAGAGTCATTCATCAGAGCTTTTCCCCAATAGTAACCTGTAATCCATTTTTCGGAATCCAGAGAGGCACTGTCAAAATTATCCTCAAAAGTAAGTTCCCATTTTTTAAGTTCTTCAAATGGATTTTTCTCTTTTACTTTATGATACCAAACAATATCCGGTTGTTTTTTTAACTCTTCAAATTCTTTAATTAATGCAGCTTCATCTGATTTCCTGAATCGGTTTTTGTCCTCCATATCAGCCTTAAATTGCTTAAAATCTGGGGCTTCAACAGCTGCTTGCAGATTGTAATATTCGTTTATTCTGTCACTTTCCCGGAGCCTTTTGTAAATCTGATACTGGGATGATTTCTCCGTTTTAACTGTCCATTTTACAGAGCGATCATTTTTAAGTCTCTTATATTCTTTGTAATTGTGGTAGGCATCAGACTTTTTGAAGTCTGGTCCCGATTTTTCTTTGAAAAATTCGGGAGAGTTGACAAACTTTTCCAATTCACGAAATCTTTCGTATCGCTCCGATTCGAGAGTTTCTTCAACTTTCCTTGCCTTACCGGAGCTTTTAAACTTCAGATAAGTTTTAATATCAGTGCTTTTGCTCAGTTGCTTGTATCGCTCCAGATGTTTGAATTCTTCCGTGTCTTTAAACTTTTTATTTTTTAAGTCATTGACTCGTTTTTCAAACTCACCGGAATGAATCTCCTGATCAAGCTCCCGGTAGCGTTGAAGCAAAGCAGATGATTCGATCTCTTTAAATCTCTTATAATCATCCTGTAATTGGTTTTGCTCCGCTTCAAACTTTACGGTGTCCGGAAATTTTCCGCCAAAAAGTGATCCAAATATGCCAGCCATTTTACTGTATATTAAATTAGTCGTTTTTATTTCTACGTAAAAAAAGCATTTGAGTTAATCTTTATGGCTAAAAATTAACCCAATGTCATGTGTATAGAGCTTTTTCATACAAAATTACAACGAATATAGCATTTTGATGCTTTTAAAAAAACGAAACGAGTATGATATTTTTATAGCTAACCACAAAAACAGTTTCTTATGGTAAGAAAATTCGATTATCATACAGGCATGCATGGGCAGGATAAAGCATTCTTTTTAAAACTTAAAAATCACCCCCTACCAACCCCCAATATCCTGCAAAGGTCCGTCATTGCGAACGTAGTGAAGCAATCTCAATTTTTTAACCGGACACCAATGTTTTTTTTTCAATATTTTTTTGTCAGAAAATGAGGTCATTAGCCTTTTTTCCTGACCTGAGAGCACATTTTTATTTGAAAAACTATTTTGTGGAAACAAAAAATTTATACCTTTGCACACGCTGTTGGAATTAAAGAATTCACTAAAACATCGGCATTCTCATTCAGTAATGAGTAATTATTTAAATGCGAAAATAGCTCAGTTGGTAGAGCACGACCTTGCCAAGGTCGGGGTCGCGGGTTCGAGTCCCGTTTTTCGCTCAGAAAAAAGGGACGAGAAGGCTATGCCGAATCATAGTGAAGTTTCTTTTTTTGCTCTAAATTCTGACGAGATATATATCATGAAATTTGATAAATCTCGTTTTTATTTTGTCTACTGCCCAGATGGTGAAATCGGTAGACACGCCAGCTTGAGGGGCTGGTGGCCTTAAGGCCGTGCAGGTTCGAGTCCTGTTCTGGGCACGATTCAAAGGCTGTAATTGACTATTCATAAGTCGATTGCAGCCTTTCTTTATTGCAGCTGTATTACATCAGAAAGGGGGGGCAAAAAAAATAAGAAAAAAAGGTAACCCGAATAAACGAATTACCTTTTATATAATAGGCGCCACGCCGGTTGGATTATTTAAACTCCTGACGACAGGATTTGAGTACACCTGAAAAGCGGGGATCCTCCGTGTCCGAAGACAACCCGAAGGTTGAGGCCTGCCCTTTTCCCAGATAGTTTTACTCGGTATAATTGTAGTGTTGAGTTTAACAATCAATAATACCGGCGTGGCATTTCTTAAGTCAATGTTCTAATACAAAAGTAGCCTAAACTGCTGTCGTATGCAAGCAATTGAGGCTTTTTTAACGGTTAAGCCATTGCTATTCCCCGGATGTATCTGATGGTCAGTTACCAAAAAAAATAAAGTTTTAAGGGACTTTTTTGACCTGCCTAATTGATGTCGCCGGTCTTCGTTTTAACCAATATAAAAACAGACTTTATTTTTGGCCTGATGCCTGCCTTTCTCACCAAACAGAAAACTGATTAATGATCCATCCTGCAATCAGGTTCAGTGGAATTTAATAAATTTGCAACATGGACTTGCCAAAATATTCAGTAATTGATATAGAAACCACAGGGGGTAAAGCCGGAATTGGTCGTATTACAGAAATTGCCATTTATGTAATGCAGGGAAAGAAGATTGTTGATGAATTTGTCTCTTTGGTTAACCCGGAATGCCATATTCCTCCTTATATCAGTCAACTGACTGGCATTACCAACCAGATGGTTGAAGATGCCCCCCGTTTTTTTGAAATAGCCAAAAAAATCGTTGAAATTACTGAGGATACCATCTTCGTGGCTCATAATGCTCCATTTGATTACAATTTTGTAAAAAAGGAGTTTGAGTCACTGGGATTCAATTATCAACGTGAGGTACTTTGTACCGTCCGTCTGTCCAGGAAAATTATTCCAGGCCATCGATCCTACAGTCTTGGAAATATTTGTCATGATTTGGGAATTCCTCTTTCAGACAGGCATAGGGCAGGGGGCGATGCTCATGCAACTGCTTTGTTGTTAAATCGATTGATTGATCAACAAGGTGACTATATTTTTGCTGAACAGGATCTGGACATTAAAGGTATTCATCCCGATTTGGAAATGGCTAAATTACGTCAACTTCCCGAAGCCCCCGGTATCTATTATTTTCACAATGCGGAGAAAGATGTAATCTATATTGGTAAGAGCAAAAATATTCGCAAACGGGTACTTTCTCATCTTTCAGCAAAAGGAAAACGAAGCCTCAGAATGAAAGAACAATTGGTAGATGTAAGTTTTGAACTTACCGGTAGTGAATTGGTTGCTTTACTCAAGGAATCTGATGAAATTAAACAACAAAAACCACTCTTCAACCGAGCCGGGCGCCGTACACTTTTTAACTGGGGTATCTATTCAATCAAGGACCGCAATGGTTTTCACAGATTCTTCATTGACAGGTTAAAAGACAATGTCAATCAACCGATGGATTCCTTCTCAACAAAAGATGCGGCAGTCGCGGCTCTATTGGGTTGGGCCGACGAATTTGGATTATGTCACAGACTTTGCGGGTTGGAACAATCAACCGGAGCATGTTTCAATCATTCGGTGCATTTATGTAATGGAGCCTGCGTGGGTGAGGAATCTTCGGAGTCTTATAACATCAGAGCTGAAAAAATGATGGAACACCTGAATTTTGCCTCCCGGAATTTTGTGATTTTTGACGACGGAAGGGAAACAGGGGAACAATCATTCGTATGGATTACCCGAAACTCGGTAAAAGGTTATGGATGGATTCAAAATGAAAACCCGATTCATAAACCCGATGATTTGGAAGATTATCTGGCTGGAGGAACTGATAACCGGGACAGTCGTCAGATCGTGCGTTCCTGGCTTCGTAACAATGCCAATCGTAGCACAAAGATTCTGAAATATTAATATAGGGTTCGCACTATTTTCCCTTTCTCCAGGGGAAGTAGCCCACGGAACGCTGAATGGTGCGCATTGGAAAAACGCCCTGATTTGCAAAACGAATATCCTCAATGGTATAAAAAGCCCGTGGATTGTATTTTTTGATTATTTCTGAAACGCGCTTAAAATTGGAACGCTTAATAACACAATAAATCACCGTTACTTCACCACGCGATCCATTGGCGTCGTTCCAGGTTACCCCGAAACCTTCATCCGAAAGTTTACGGGCCAGATCAATTCCCGATTTCTGCGTGATTATTTGTAAATTAACGTATCCCAGTGCCAGCTTTTCTTCAATAAGTAATCCAATATAATTTCCGGTGGCAAAACCGGCAGAATAAGCAATGAAATAAAACCAGTTATCAAGATTTTCAAAAACTTTAGTCATGGCAAGGAGCCAAATAAAAATCTCGAAAAAGCCAAGCAAGGGAGCCAGCAGCTTCAATCCTTTGGAAACAAAAACAATCCGTATGGTTCCGATGCTTACATCTGCAACCCGGGCAATAAATATTAGTGCCGGAATCAAAACCCACGTGTACCAAAAGCCTTCTGTAATCATTATTCTATCTTTTAAAACTCAGAGGTGAAATGAAACTTGATGCCCTTAAAGTTCTCTTTGGCCATGTCGAGCATATAGGAAGAATCTGCCAGAAAAACATCACGTCCAGACTTATCAGTGGCCATATACTGGTTCTTTCGCTTTTTAAAATCCTGTAATTCGGCCTGATCTTCAGCTTCCAGCCAGCAGGCTTTATACAAATTAATGGGTTCATAACGGCAGGAGGCTCCATACTCGTGTAACAACCGGTACTGAATCACCTCAAACTGAAGAGCACCCACCGTACCAATGATTTTTCGCCCGTTAAACTGGCTGACAAACAACTGGGCAACTCCCTCATCCATCAGCTGATCAATTCCTTTGGCGAGCTGTTTGGATTTCATCGGATCTGCATTTTCAATATATCGGAAAAGTTCCGGAGAGAAACTTGGCAATCCTTTGAAATTCAAAGGAGCACCTTCGCTCAAACTATCGCCAATCTTGAAATTTCCCGAATCCGGAATTCCTATAATATCGCCCGGAAAAGCGTCCTCTACGATGGATTTTTTTTCTGCCATAAAAGCCGTCGGACTGCTAAACTTCATTTGTTTACCTAACCGCACATGCTGGTAATTGGTGTTTCGTTGAAAATGCCCACTGCAAATCTTTACAAAAGCCAATCTATTTCGATGATTTGGATCCATGTTGGCATGAATTTTAAAAACAAATCCACTAAACTTTTCCTCATCGGGTTCTACAATCCGCTCCTCAGCTTTTGATGGACGGGGAGGGGGTGCTATTTCCAGAAAACAATGCAAAAGTTCTCTGACTCCAAAATTATTCAAAGCACTACCAAAAAACACAGGAGCAAGCTTACCTTCAAGATACGGATTTTTATCGAATTCAGGATAAACACCTTCTACCAGTTCCAGCTCTTCGCGAAGCGTATTGGCTGAATTCTTCCCAATCTCCTCTGATAGCTGGTTATCATGAACATCCAGACTCAGACCTTCCTCCAGGGTTTGCTTGTTGGGCGTAAACAGATACAAGCTTTTATCAAACAGATTGTAAACACCCTTAAAATCGGGTCCGTTTCCAATTGGCCAACTTAAAGGACGTACCTCTATTTTGAGTTCTTCTTCTATTTCGTCCAATACTTCAAAAGGATCCCGTGAAGGGCGATCCATTTTGTTAACGAAGACAATCACAGGTGTCTGACGCATCCGGCAAACCTCCATGAGTTTCCGGGTCTGTGCCTCCACTCCTTTTGCAGCATCAATAACTATAATTACACTATCCACTGCGGTAAGAGTACGATAAGTGTCTTCTGCAAAGTCCTGGTGTCCGGGGGTGTCAAGTATGTTCACTTTGTATCCGTTGTACTCAAATCCCATAACCGAAGTAGCCACAGATATTCCTCTTTGCTTCTCAATCTCCATGAAGTCGGAAGTAGCCGTTTTCTTTATTTTATTGGATTTTACCGCCCCGGCAACGTGAATGGCACCTCCGAATAACAGGAATTTCTCGGTCAGCGTGGTCTTTCCGGCATCGGGGTGACTTACAATACCAAAAGTGCGTCGGCGTTTTATCTCTTCTTTAAATGTCATTGTCATTGTGAATTTAGGGGTGCAAAATTAGTCATTGCAACCGAACCTTACCACTATTTTTAACTGTTTTATTTATAAGATTTCACATTGAAGTTTTCTAATAACCTGAAAGGAAACAGTAAAACTGGATTTCCCCATACCATCAGGTTTCTGTAAATAAATCAGTACTCCTAAAAGCAAGGTTTTTCCTTTTAGTGCACATATCTTTGATATTCAGGTTTTTTTTGCAAAATGAGTTTGTGGTTTTCAAAGGCATAAGTTCGATGAAATCCGGAAAGGCAGCTGACCTTCTTTTTGCGGTTTAAGCCTTTTATCCCTTTATTTGTAATCAAAGCAATCAGAACCAGAAAAATGTAATTTTATGGACAGAAGTTGGGCCAATTATCACGGACATTCGTTTTATTGCGACGGACAGGGTAATCCTGAAGAATACGTACTTAAAGCCATTGATTTAGAAATGAATACCATAGGGATTTCCAGTCATGCTCCGGTGCCATTTTCTACAGACTGGAATATGCTTTCCGGGAAACTTCCACTGTATTTAAAGGAATTGGCTGACCTTAAAACAAAATACCATAATCAAATTAATCTGCTTTCAGCTCTGGAGGTTGATTATATTCCCGACTGTGCCGGGCCTCAGCATTCGCGTATTCCGAATGCATTACTGGATTATACCGTAGGCTCGGTGCACTTTGTTGATGCGTTTCATGACGGGACTCCTTTCTCCATTGACGATGCCACACCAAAATTTGTTAAAGGAGTGGACGAAATTTTTTGGGGTGACATCCGAAAAATTATAAAACGGTATTTCAATTTGCAAAAAGAAATGCTGGAAAAAGAACCACCCCGGATACTTGGACATCCGGATAAAATTAGAATGCACAACAGAAACCGGTTCTTTTTTGATGAAACTTCCGACTGGTACGTGGAAGAGGTGAGGAGTACCCTGAAGCTGGCTGCTGAGAAGAATGTAATTGTGGAGATAAATACAAAATATTATGATGCGGCTGAGTACACTTTCCCTTCATCAGATCATTTTAAATGGATGTCTCAAAACAATGTTCCAATGACTTTGAGCAGCGATGCTCACAAACCGGAAAATCTGCTTTCCGGATTTACAGAGGTTGCTGAAATGCTACTATATCATGGCATTGAACACTTATGGCAATATGATAACAGCACCGGAAATTTTGTTCCCAAAAAATTTGATATAGCCGGTATTGAGTGGTGAAAACCGAACGTTAGCGAGTTTTCCCAATCCTAGGCAGTTTTGTGAAATCAAAGTTCCATACTCGTTTTATTGGTTTTCAATTTTTAAACAAATCAGGTTACCTAAAGTCATAACATTTGTCATATTTTATCTCTTTTTTGCTACATTTGCGAGTTCCATACTACTTGTAATAGAAAAATAAATCAGGAATGAAGATACTGAAATTTGGAGGCACATCCGTTGGTTCAGCCGACAATATTCGAAGAGTAAAAGATATTATCCAAAACCAGAACGACCAGGTTGTAATTGTGGTGTCGGCCCTGGGGGGAATAACTGACAGACTCATTAAAGCAGCCACAATGGCCGCTGAAGGAGATGGCCAGTACGCCTCTGAGGTCAAACAAATTGTTGAAATTCATCAAAATACCATTGTTAGTCTGTTTTCAGATGAAAAAAAGCAACAGGAAGTTTCTGATTTGGTAGCCCCCGAATTGGATGAACTCAACTCCATTACCAAAGGCGTCTTCCTGATACGGGAGCTAAGCAGAAAAAGTCTGGAAAGCATATCTGGAATTGGAGAAAGGCTTTCGTCAAAAATCATTTCTTCCTTTTTGGATGCAAAATGGTTTGACAGTCGTAAATACATCAAAACATTTGTGGAATACGGCAAGAGCCAGGTGGACCTGGAAGCCACCAACAACCTGCTTCCGGCGATAGCTTCCGATCTTGACAAAATATCTTTGTTTCCCGGATTTATCAGCAGTAATAAAAAGGGAGACAATACCACTTTAGGACGCGGTGGATCGGATTATACTGCTTCTTTGCTGGCAGCCTCATTCAATGCCAGTATGCTTGAAATATGGACCGATGTGAATGGCTTTATGACTGCTGATCCGAAGGTCATTAGCAGGGCTTACTGCATAGAACACCTGAGTTATGCTGAGGCAATGGAATTGTCTCATTTCGGTGCCAAAGTGATATACCCGCCAACCATTTTGCCGGCTTATCAGAAAAAAATTCCCATCACCATAAAAAACAGCTTTAACCCTGAAGCCCCGGGAACACTGATTGACGGGCATAAAGAGACGCCAAAACCCAGACAGATTAAGGGGATTTCCTCTATAAAAAACGTATCCTTGCTCACGGTTCACGGAATGGGAATGGTGGGTGTCTCCGGCATCTCCATGCGCTTATTTGCATCCCTGGCAGCTCAGGAAATTAATGTGATTTTGATTTCTCAGGCATCCTCGGAGAACAGCATCAGTATAGTTATTGAAAGTGACCAGTCATCAAAGGCACGAAAAGCCATTGAGAAAGAGTTTAAAAGAGAACTTGAAGACAGGCACATCAGCGGAATAGATATTGATGACCAAATGGCAGTGGTGGCCATTGTGGGTGAGAATATGAAGCATACGACCGGAATGTCAGGGCTTCTTTTTAACAGTGTAGGCAAAAACGGGGTAAATGTATATGCAATTGCCCAGGGAGCCTCAGAGTTGAATATTTCCTTTGTTATTAAGGAACGAGATATCAAGAAAGCCTTGAATGTTATTCATGAATCGTTCTTCCTTTCTGATTATTCACGGTTGAACCTGTTCCTGGTGGGTAAAGGAACTGTAGGAAGTAAACTTCTGAATAAAATTGCAGCTCAGAGTGAAAAACTCATGAAAGAGAACAGGCTGAAAATCAGATTAATTGGTCTTGCGGGAAGAAAAGGAATGATACTTAACAATGAAGGGATGGATGCATCAACGGCAATAGAGAAGCTTGATAAAGAGGGCATTGCCGGGACAGTCGGGGATTTCAGAGACAAGATTATTGAGATGAACCTGGCCAACAGTGTGTTTGTGGATTGCAGCGCAAGTGGGGAAGTGGCTTCCATATATCAGTCGCTGTTGGATGCCAACGTTTCAGTTGTTACGGCCAATAAAATTGCCAGTTCTTCGTCCTTTTCCACATATAAAAAATTGAAAGATACTGCCCGTGAAAAAGGGGTCAGGTTCTTTTTTGAAACCAATGTGGGAGCAGGACTTCCCATTATCGCACCGATTAATGATCTGGTGCGCAGTGGAGATAAAATTGTAAGATTGGAGGCGGTGCTTTCCGGAACCCTGAATTACATTGTCAATACTCTTTCGGAAGATAAGCCCCTGTCGGAGGTTATCATTGAAGCTAAAGAAAAAGGATTTAGTGAGCCCGATCCACGGGTTGACCTTAGTGGTACCGATGTGGTTCGAAAATCATTGATTCTTGCACGGGAGTCGGGGTACAGTATTGAAGAATCTGATGTTCAGGTGGAACCGTTTGTGCCTCAAAAGTATCTGGATATGCCTTCTCTTGAAGAATTTATGGTAAAGGTGAAAGAACTGGACGCGCCCTTTGAAGAAAGAAGGCAAAATGCCATGAAAGAAGGTAAAAAAATTCGTTATGGCGCCCGGTTAACGTCTGATGGAAAAGCTGTTGTAGGACTGATGGAGGTGGACAGGTCTCATCCGTTTTACGATCTGGAGGGAAGCAATAATATTGTGCTGATTTGGTCGGAGCATTATTTTGAACACCCAATGCAGATCAAAGGATATGGAGCGGGTGCTGATGTTACGGCTGCCGGTGTGTTTGCGGACATTATTAAAGTAGCCAATGTTTGAAAACTACGTTAAATAGATAAACATAAAAAAGCCCGGAAAATACCGGGCTTTTTTATGAGCGGAAAACGGGGATCGAACCCGCGACCCTCAGCTTGGGAAGCTGATGCTCTACCACTGAGCTACTTCCGCAATTTTACTACAAAAATATAAAATATTTGAATCGGAGAGGTAACTGATAAAGAAAAATTAATGATGCAAGGGCAAAATAAATCCAAATCGACTTCCTTTTCCGGGATAACCTTCTACAATTAGCTTTCCATCATGTCGCTCTATAAATTCTTTACAGACTGTAAGCCCAAGGCCTGAGCCTTTTTCCCCGTGAGTTCCGGGGGTGGAAAAAATTTGAGTTGGCTGTTTTATTTTTTCAATCTGCCCGGGAGTTAATCCTTGTCCGGAATCTAATATAGAGACAATTAGCTGATTGTGATTAACTTCTGACTTTAGGGATATCTGGCCTTTATAAGGAGTAAACTTGATGGCGTTGGAAAGAATATTGCGTACGACAATTCGCATCATTTCAGAATCAGCTTCAAATTTGATGGTAAAATCCAGCTCGGAAGAATTTAATTGAATCCCCTTTTTAATCATGCTTTCTTTTAACAGGCTAAGATTGTCTTCAAAGATCCCCTTAATGGAAACAATCCCAGGATTCAAATTTATCTCATTGGTTTGCGATCGTGCCCAATACAACAGATTCTCCATTAGTGCCAACACCTGATTGGAAGAATCGTAAATATATCCTGCATATTCTCTTGAGAGGTTATTTTCCCCCTCATTGAACAGCTCTTTCAAAATACTGGAAAAACCAATGATCGTATTAAAAGGAGCGCGCACGTCATGGGCAATAACAGAAAAAAGACGATCTTTCGTGTTGTTCAGTTTTTGGAGGTTATCATTACTTTGCTGCAATTCTTCCGCCTGCGTCTTCAGTTCATCGGCCTGTTTTTGTATCGTAAGTTTTTGTTTTTCCAGTTCCTGATTGATGTCATCCAATTCGACAGTTCTCTTTTTCAGTGAAACATTTCTCTCATTGAGTCGTTTAGTTCTTTCTTTTACCAAAGCAGTTAGCGCAACTTTCTGATGCCTAAGTATTCGGGTTCTGATACGAACAACAAGATAAATAACAATAAAAAGCAATACAATCATTGAGATCTGAAACCAGATGGTCATGTACCATGGTGGTTTTACTTTAACAATGATAGAACTTCCCTTCTCATTCCAGATACCGTCATTGTTGGCGGCTTTCACATGAAAAGTATAAGTGCCCGGAAAAAGATTGGTAAAAGTAGCCTCGCGCTTGTTTCCTATATAGTGCCATCGGTCTTCAAAGCCTTCCATTTTATAGGCAAACCGATTTCTGGAAGGATTGATGAAGTTGATAGCGGTAAAGCTTATGGAAAAGAACTTGTCGGAATGGTCTAATGTTATGGTGTCAGCGTAACTGATATGCCGGGCAAGAGGACTATCGTTCCCATAATCATCAACAGATTCATTGAAAATTTTTAAATCGGTAAAAACAACAGTTGGAGGAATAAGATTGTATTTAATCTTAGTTGGATCAAATGAATTTAGTCCCTCAGGTCCCCCGAAAAAAAGATTTCCTTTTCCGTCGCGGTATGATGATTTCAAGTTGAAATCATTGGCCTGTAAACCATCGGATTTATCAAAATTGAAAACTTGGTTATTTTCCGGGTTGAATTGCCTTATCCCGCCATGAGTGCTGACCCATAAATTGCCATTGATGTCGTGCTCAATACTGCAAATATACTGGTTGTTAAAATTTTCAGAATGAAAAGTAAAATCATCGGTTTCGGGACTATAAGAATACAATCCAAAGGTTGTTCCCACCCAAATAGTGCTGTCCGGAGTTTCATGAATACAAATTACATCATTGCTTTTTATTGATTTCCGGCTGTCGTTACCATAAGATAAATATACTTTAAAAGTATCTGTATCGGCATTCATCCGATTTAAGCCGTTGGAGGTGGCAACCCATAAGTTATTTTCCGAATCAAGTAAAATATGGTTTGTCCACTCAATGGAAAGATTGCTGTTTTTGGTAGTATAATGGGTAAAAGTACCGGTCTTTTTGTTGAAATAATCTATTCCGACACCATGAACAGCAAGCCAGAAGTTTCCATGAGTATCTTCTTCTATTGCCCTGATGTCATTTCCAGCTATTGATTCGGGATCATTGCTGTCATGTGAATAAGAGATGAACCCATTCGTACGGGGGTTATACTTCTGAAGTCCACCTGAATAAGATGCCACCCACATATCATTCTCGTTATCCAGGTGCAGGTCAAATATAGAGCCCTCTGCCAAAGAAGCAGGATTTTTGGAATCCGCCATAAAATGAGAAACTGTTCCTTCACTCCATTGAAAAACCGTAATTCCCCCATTAAATCCCCCTGTCAATAAATTTCCGTGTCGGTCTTCTGCTATGGAATAAACATTTTCGTCCCCAAGGGGCCAATAACTTTCCGGGGTGGCGTCAAAAAGCTGAAAACCTCTCTCTTTCTGAGAAAAATCAAACCCTTTCTCCGAATAAATGACCCAATAATTAAGTTGTCTGTCCTGAAATATTGCGATAGGGTTTTTTTTCACATTGTTTGAACCATCGGGTTCTTCATAATAATCTACAAATGTACTCTTCTCCGGATTGTACCTTTTTAGTCCGGCATAATCACACGTCCACAAAAATCCCTGTTTGTCAACGTAAATATCAATAACAAAGGCATTATAGTCCTCCGTGAGAAACCTGTTGGTAGTTTTGTTGATGAAATTGAATTGCGTTATGCCATTTCCCCTTGTGGACAACCATAGTAAGCTGTCATTGTAAACAAGATCCGTAATCTCAAATTCATTAAGCGTCTTCGCCTGGGACTCAGATATCCATCCGGGAAGTTGCCTTTCTTCATATTTCTTATTGTGCCGAAAATGATGAATTCCTCCCGCCTCATTTTGTCCAACCCATAAATCATTATTGCTGCCAAAACAAAAGGAGGCAATTTCTCCTCCTTCCAATTCAATAACAGGCACAAATTGTTTTTTTAGTTCATTGTATTGGTAAATGGATGACCCGGAAGCTACCATAATCTCATTGTTACGGTTTTCCGCTATTTGATTTATAACAGTAAAATCAAGACCATTCGGGCTTTCTGCAGATGCGATCATTTTAAAAGTATCAATCTCGGGAATATAGACCGACACCCCCCAGGCTGTTGCAACCCAGACCCTGTTTTTGCTGTCAGCATAAAGGGTTTGAATATTGTTATTGCCCAACCCGGTGTTTTGTTCTTCATTATTTCGGTAAACATGCATGTCATGTCCGTCGTAACGATTTAACCCGTCAATGGTGCCAATCCATATGTATCCATTTTTATCTTGTGTGATACTGGTAGTAAACTGGCTGGAGAGTTGTTTCTGTGCCGGAATGGATTTGAAAAATAGTTTTTGTGCCTGGCCATAAAAAACCAGCTGCCCCCAAATCAGAAGAAGAAATGTAACTAATACCCGCATGTTTTTAACCCTAAAAAGCCGGGGGCCCAATCCCAACAATAAATACCCATTGTTCTACTATTAATAATAGTATACTTCGTTATATGAAAAAAGTTATAATAACCGGCAATAAATTCATCATTATTTTTCAGAAAATAAGTTTCTGCGGACTATAATGTATAATTAATTTGTATTCAGTTTAAAATATTCAAAATTGAAACTTTTATTGATTTTTGTCATATTTCCCACAATCAAACCATTATCTTTGTAACGGTTTTTAAGAAAAATAAACCAAATAGTTGTAATTTATTTCTTTAAACCTAATATTTTAAATATTTTTTCATTTTACAAAACCTCTTTTCTATAATAACCATGAACGACCAGACAACACCCTCTATCCGTTTTTTTGGTGAAGAAACCTTTCCTGTTGAACTGCATAAAGTCAGAATAGTACAAAAGCTCCACCTTCGCCCGATTGATGAGCGCCTCGATGCCATAACCAAAGGTGGATACAATACATTTTTGCTGAATACAAAAGATGTATTTCTGGATATGCTGACAGATAGTGGCACCAATGCAATGAGTGACAATCAGGTTTCATCAATGCTAAAAGCCGATGATGCTTATGCCGGAAGTCAGAGTTTTTACAGGATGGAGGAGGCTTTAAAAGATGTTTTCGGTAAAGAATTTATTTTGCCTGTGCATCAGGGAAGAGCAGCTGAAAATGTGGTTTCTCAGGTTTTTATAAAGCCCGGCGATATCATTCCCATGAACTATCATTTTACCACCACCAAAGCTCATATGGAATTAAATGGGGGTAAAATATTTGAAATATTGACAGAAGAAGGGTTAAAAATAAAAAGTAACCATCCCTTTAAGGGAAATATTGACATTCAGCAATTAAAAGATCTCATTTCGGAGTACGGAGCAGAGCACATCCCGTTCATCAGGCTCGAAGCTTCAACAAATCTCATCGGAGGGCAGCCTTTTTCAATTCAGAATATGCGTGAGGTGAAACGTGTGGCCGATGAAAACGGAATTATGATTGTTCTGGATGCAAGTCTTATCGGGGAGAATGCGTGGTTCATCAAACAGCGTGAAGAGGAGTTTAAAAACACCTCAATACGCGAGATCCTTCGCACGATGTGTAGTATTGCCGATATTGTTTATTTTTCTTCACGCAAAGTGAGTTCTACCCGCGGGGGTGGTATTTGTACCAACAACCACGATCTCTTTTTGAAGATGCGGGACCTGATACCTCTTTATGAAGGCTTTCTTACCTACGGAGGAATGTCAGTTCGGGAAATCGAAGCAATGGCTGTTGGACTCCAGGAAACTACTGATGAAACAGTCATCAGTCAGTCGCCTTCATTTATTGAATATACGGTTAAAGAACTTGATGCTATGGGTATTCCGGTAATTACACCTGCCGGGGCATTGGGCTGTCACATTGATGCCATGTCGTTTCTGGATCATATTCCGCAAAAAGAATATCCAGCCGGGGCATTGGCTGCGGCCTTGTATATTATTTCAGGATGTCGCGGAATGGAAAGAGGGACCATTTCAAGTGTTCGTGACGAAAATGGGGAAGATGTTCTGGCTGATATGGAACTACTGCGTCTGGCATTTCCTCGAAGAGTTTTTACCTTATCACAAACCAAGTTCCTCATTGACCGCGTTCATTGGTTGTTTGAAAACAGAAAGTTGGTGGGTGGACTTAAATTTGTTGATGAGCCGGAAGTATTGCGCTTTTTTATGGGACGTCTGGCTCCCGTGAGCGACTGGCCTAAAAAACTGGTTGAAAAATTTAAAGAAGATTTTGGAAATAGTCTCTAATCCCGGAACAGATTAGATTTTAGGTTTGACCGGTATTTTCGAATATGGAAATACCGGTTTTTTTATGCTTGAGAATAAAATATACCGTTTTGTTGAACAAAAATACGTTGGAAGTAGTTTGTAGAGAAAAACAATGAAAGACTGTTGTTTTTATTTGGATTTGTTTTAAATAAAACATTGTTCTATTTTTGCCACTCGTAAATTACAAAAATTAAACCCAACTGATATGTCAACATTTGAAATATTGATGCCTAAAATGGGCGAAAGTGTAGAAGAAGCCACCATTACAAAATGGTTTGTCAAGGAAGGTGACACCGTTGAAGAGGATGATCCTATTCTTGAAATTGCCACCGACAAGGTGGATTCGGAAATTCCGTCTCCGGTGGCCGGAACTATTAAAGAAATCAAGTTTGCGGTAGATGATGTGGTAGCAGTCGGAACTCCTGTTGCTATTGTTGCGCTGGAAGGAGAAGAAGAGGAAGAAGATGATAGCGACAAATCAAAAGAGGAATCTTCTGACACAAAAGCTGAATCACAAAAAGCATCTGCTGAATCAAAAGCACCTGAAAAGAGTGAGTCTTCAGATCAGGAAGACCAACAGGAGAGCGATCGTTTTTACTCACCACTCGTCAGAAGTATTGCCAAAGAAGAAGGAATCTCTTTTAAGGAATTGGATACCATCGATGGAAGTGGTCGCGAAGGACGGGTAACCAAAGAAGATTTGCTGAATTATCTGAAATCAGGAGATGCCGGCAAAACATCGACAGAAAAGAAAACTGCTGAACCTAAGAAACAGGAAAAACCGGCTGATCAGGGAGCAACCAGAACCATCCAGGCACCGAAGGTTACTGCAGGTGAGGGGGATGAAATTAAGGAGATGGATCGTCTTCGGAAACTGATTGCCGATAATATGGTAATGTCAAAGCAGGTATCGCCCCACGTAACTTCAATGGTGGAAGCCGATGTCACCAACCTGGTACTCTGGAGGAATAAAGTTAAAGACCAGTTCCAGAAGAAATATGGTGAAAAACTCACTTTCATGCCTATGTTCGGGGAAGCTGTCGCAAAAGCACTGAGGGATTTCCCGGGTGTGAATGCTTCGGTTGACGGACACAATATTATTCTTCGCAAAAATGTGAACATCGGTATTGCAGTTGCTCTGTCATCCGGTAATCTCATTGTTCCCGTGGTGAAACAAGCCGACCAGAAAAATGTAGTGGGTATGGCTACCGAAATGAACAGACTTGCCACTGCAGCACGTGATAATAAGTTGACCGGAGATGACATTCAGGGAGGTACTTTTACCATTACCAATTTCGGTTCATTCAAGAACACTATCGGGACTCCCATTATCAATCAGCCACAGGTGGCCATTCTGGCAACCGGTACCATCGAAAAGAAACCTGCCGTTATAGAAACGCCCACCGGTGATGTGATAGCTATTCGCCATAAGATGTTCCTGTCTCTTTCATACGACCACAGAGTAGTGGACGGAGCGTTGGGTGGTATGTTCCTGCGTCGTGTTGCCGATTATCTGGAACAAGCTGATATTGACCGGGAGATCTAATTTTCCTTCCGAATCAGCATCGATTTGCTGCTCTATGATCGAATTATTGAGGATATGTAATTTTGATAAAAGTGATTCTGATTCTACAAGCATGGCATTGTTCCAATTTGTTACCACAAGGAAAACCTTTCCCATGTTGGTTTTATCAGATTTTAAAAAATAAATTTTATACTGATGAAGAGTAATTTTCCTGAGAAATATTCAGTAAAGAAAACAGATAAGAAAACACTTTTGAAGTGGTATCGTCTGTTGTTCCTGGGACGTACACTTGATGAGCGCGCCCCTAATTATCTTAAGCAGGCTATTGGGTGGTCCTATCATGCACCGGCTGCCGGCCACGATGGAATTCAACTGGCCATTGGTCAGAATTTCAAAAAAAACAAAGACCACCTTTTTCCCTATTACCGTGATCTTCAAACTTGTGTATCTGCAGGCATGACTGCCGAGGAAGTTATTTATAACGGAATTTCCAAAGATGCAGATGTGGCCGGAGGTGGACGACATATGTCCAACCACCTGGCTAAGCCGGAATGGAATATTCACAATGTGAGTTCGGCTACAGGGAACCATACATTACATGCTTCCGGACTGGGACGTGCCCTCAAAACCTATAAGGAAAATGATGCGGTGGTGATCAGTTCCCAGGGAGAAAGCTCTGTTTCGGAAGGTTATGTGTATGAGGCCATCAACGGAGCCTCACGCGAACAACTTCCGGTGGTCTTTGTTTTTCAGGACAATGGTTATGGAATTTCCGTACCCAAGGAAGATCAGACAGCCAACCGGAAAGTTGCCCATAACTTTGAAGGCTTCAAAAACCTGCGCATTATTTATTGTAATGGTAAAGATGTTTTTGATTCCATGAATGCCATGGAAGAAGCAGTTTCCTGGGCCAAAAAAGAACAACGTCCGGTTGTGGTACATGCCAACTGCGTGCGGATAGGTTCGCATTCCAACTCCGACCGTCATGAGTTGTATCGTGATGAAAACGAGCTGAATTACGTGAAAGAGTACGACCCGCTGGCTAAGTACAAAAGAATGCTGCTTCGGTACGATAAAGCCACCGAAGAAGAGTTAAAAGAAATTGAGGAGAAAGTCACCAAGGAGGTAAAGGATGCGCACAAGAAGGCCATTAAAGCCGCAGATCCCAAGCCTGAATCAATTCACGATTTTGTGATTCCTGAGCCCTATGTTAGTGAAAAATATCCTGATGGTATTCCCAAAGGAGAAGGGAATTCCATTAAACTCATCGAGGCGCTCAACGGAACATTGAAATCAGAATTCCGCCACAATCCGGATACTTATTTGTGGGGACAGGACATAGCAAACAAGGATAAAGGAGGTGTATTTAACGTCTCCAAGGGAATGCAGCAGGAATTTGGCAAGCATAGAGTGTTCAATGCTCCCATTGCAGAAGACTACATCATGGGAACAGCCAATGGTATGTCGCGCTACAACAAGAAAATACGAATTGTGGTTGAAGGTGCTGAGTTTGCTGATTACTTTTGGCCAGCCATGGAGCAGTATGTGGAAACCACACATGAATACTGGCGAACCAAAGGACAGTTTTCACCCAACATCACCATTCGCCTGGCTTCGGGAGGATACATCGGAGGAGGACTTTATCACTCGCAAACAACCGAAGGGGCTTTGGCTACTTTCCCGGGAATCCGGGTAGTATATCCATCATTTGCTGATGATGCTGCAGGTCTGTTGCGTACCTCCATGCGATCTGAGGGATTAACTTTATTTTTGGAACCTAAGGCCCTTTACAATTCGCCCAAGGCAGCAGCAGTAGTTCCGGATGATTTTGAAGTGCCTTTTGGTAAAGCCCGTGTTCGGCGCGAAGGAGACAAAATGACGCTGATTACCTATGGAAACACTACCCATATGTGCTTGGAAGCAGCCGAAAAACTGAGCAAAGAAGATGGCCTTGAGGTGGAAGTCATTGACATTCGCTCGCTGATACCGTTGGATAAGGAAACCATTCTTAAATCATTGAGAAAAACATCCAGGGCACTGGTCGTTCATGAAGATAAAGTATTTGGCGGATTTGGAGGAGAACTGGCAGCCATCCTTGCTGATGAAGCATTTGAACTGCTAGATGCACCAGTCAAACGTCTTGGAGCTGAGTTTACACCCGTTGGGTTTAACCGAATCCTTGAAGCAGCAACATTGCCCAATACGGAGAAAGTTCTAAAAGCTGCCCGTGAATTAGCAGCCTACTAGCGGAAGGCAAATGATGGTTTAAACAAAACAAAGATAGAAATGAAGAAAATTGGTATTTTTTATAGTTTTCGTTCCCATAAAACCAAGCAACAGGTGAAAAAAATGGTAAAACACCTCGGCGAAAAGAATGTGGAGCAGGTTGATGTGGACGAAGCAACTCATAAAGATTTTGAAAAATTTGATAATTACATCTTTGCTGTTCCAACCTGGTTCGATGGAGAATTGCCCAACTATTGGGATGAATTCCTTCCAACCATTGATGAAGACAGTTTGAAAGGCAAAATCTTTGCACTTTTTGGCGGAGGAGACCAGAAAGGGTATCCCGAGAATTTCGTGGATGGGCTGGGCATAATGGCCGATTTCATTGAAAAAAGAGGAGGAGAAGTGATAGGCTTTACTTCTGTTAAAGGATACCAGTTTGAAGCTTCTCTGGCACAACGGGGAGATCAATTTGTGGGGTTGGCTCTGGATATTGAAAATCAGGCCGCATTGACCGAAGAACGAATTGAAAAGTGGATCAAAGAGGTTGAAAAAGCATTTAATGCAAAAAACAAGTAAAGTGAGCTTTTGATTGAAACTTTTATCGGCATTTTTTTGGATTGTAGTTTCAAAACTTTACTTTTGTACCCGCTGAATTAAAACAGGCGACTCAGTAGCTCAGCTGGTAGAGCACGTCCCTTTTAAGGATGGGGTCCAGGGTTCGAATCCCTGCTGGGTCACCACATTATTACGAACCGTATTTCGAATCAATTCGAAATACGGTTTTTTTATGGCGTTAATTATGTAAACCATAGATTGGTATCTTTAGTTCATCACACATATTGATGCCAGGAGAAATAAGAATATTGAATACACACACTTCAGTTTTTTCCAACTACAGTTTCACAAGGTCAAAACCTTAGTTTTCTTGCAGACCCTATATATAAAACTAGGTCGCATTGAAGAGAGGTATTTACACCATATTGTTGATTTATTCAATCAGTCGTTTTCGGAAATTCCTTACCCTAAGATACCAGCAGGGCCCATATATCGCAAATATCTGTAAACATTGGAACACTTCACTCTAAGGCTCCATTAGACTCACATATATAAATCTCCGGTCAAATCCATTGACTCTGATTACTTGGTTTAGATCCTGACTTCTGCAAGTTCGAATAATCATGATAAATACCTGTTTTTGATAAAAAAAGTAGGAGAGAAGAAGATTTTTCTCAAGTTTACACCTGTGATCAAGAAACATAACAGCCTTTCATGCTTGTAAAAACAATATTCATACACCCTTAAAATTCACTTTATCAGTACATTAATCTAGTTATATGAAGTTTTATTTTATAATACCCTGAGACGCCATGCATAAATATGCAATTCAGTCTAAACAGAGAAGCAATTTAAATCTTTTATGGTTGATTACCAGTGCTTTAATTGTATTACATTAAGTGTTTGTGCAACTCGTTATTGAACGGGACTAAATCATTTAATTGACAGATATTTACATGGTGAGTGCTAGTCCCATAACACAGTAAATATAAAGGCTTGTAATTCACAAAACATGATTTTAACCGTTTAATACACTGATTTAAATATCGCACGAACAGTGAGTTAGCATATAATTATATACATTTAACTTTAAGGAGGTAGTGGTCCGTAAATGAAGAATTGGATTCTTCGATAAGCTCACAATATATCGTATACAAATGTAACCATACCGGTTTGGTCAATGAATTTTAATATTAAAAAAACAATGATACATTTGTAGTGGTGATTGACCAGTAGCTTTTACATTTGTTACGTAGTTAATGAAATAAGAACCATGCAAGAAAGAATTAAGGAAATACTATCACAAGAAAGACTCAGTCCGGCAAGATTTGCAGAGTTGGTTGGTGTACAAAGGTCAAGCGTAAGCCATATTATTTCGGGCAGAAACAAACCCAGTCTCGATTTTCTTCAAAAAATCCTCACACATTTTGAGCATATCAGTCCTGATTGGTTAATTACCGGCAAAGGCCCCTATAAACGCTCCGAAGCCTTGAGCGGACAGGGAATTGCAACTACTAAGCAGTCAGGCACTGACGGTAAAATTGTATTTCCTTCTTTTGCTTCATCGGCCAGAGAGGAAGAAAAGGCTCTTTACAATGCAACACGAAATAAGGAAAGAGAGACTGCAAAAGAAGATACCTCCGGCCAGGCGGAGACTCAGGATGAAGATCAGAAATCCGGACCCAACTCAGATCCTGAAAGTACTGAGCATTTATCTGTGAATAAGCCGGAGTCTGTGGTCAAAACAACCAGGAAAATAGTGAAAACCCTTCTTTTTTATGATGACAATACTTTTGAAGCATTCTTCCCGTCGGAGTAGGTAAAAGAAGTTCAAACACCTTGTATTGCTCAATATCGAATGCATTTTAAACATCTGGTTATCTCATCTATCTGCAGAATTGCCGAAAAAATCCAGCAATGGGCAATCGCAAGTCTCTGAGAACATAATTGTACCTCATTTTTTTTTATATTTGTCCAAAGTTACAGCCGGTCTGTTTTTTACAAATGTAAACCGATTGACATTACAACGCCTTTAAAGTGTAAAAGAATGAAAGCTTATTAAGGTTAATTCGCTTTACAGCACTTTATTTAGGAGGACAATGACCTTTTTTGAATAATTCTTGTTTTATTTCGCCCTTATGCAAAAAAAACACATAGATGATTTCACGATTGTAGCCAATGAGCGGCATACACGTGAATTTGTAATTCTTACCTTAAAACACCCCGGCAAGATGCCGGAAATGTTTCCCGGGCAATTTGTAGAAGCCCGTGTAGATGGCTCCAACGCTACCTATTTACGCCGTCCGCTATCCATTCATGATGTGAATTATGCCTCCAACACACTGAAGTTACTAATTCAGGAGGTTGGTCCTGGAACCCGTACCCTTAGTGCACTGCAAGAAGGCGATCAGCTCAACCTGGTCTATCCATTAGGAAATCATTACACACTCCCCGAAAGTGATAAAGTGCTTTTGATTGGGGGCGGATGCGGAGTAGCTCCGTTGCTTTTTCTCGGTCGTTACCTAAAGGAGCACGGTATCACGCCGCGTTTTCTCATTGGCGGTCGCACTGCAGCCGACCTGGTAGAATTAAATTCCTATGAGACCATAGGAGAGGTATTGGTAACCACCGAAGACGGAACGCGCGGAACCAAAGGGTATGTAATTCATCACCCGGTAATGAAAACATTTGAACCCGATTTTGAATACATATATACCTGCGGCCCCGAGCCAATGATGAAAGTATTGGCCAAATATGCAGCTGAAAGGGACATCAAATGCCAGGTATCTATGGAAAATACCATGGCCTGCGGCATTGGTGCCTGTTTGTGTTGTGTAACCCCGACACAAGACGGGCATAAGTGTGTGTGTACAGATGGACCGGTTTTTGACTCAAAATATTTAAAATGGTAGATTTATCCGTTAACCTTGGAAATTTAACGCTCCGAAATCCGGTAATGACCGCATCAGGTACATTTGGATACGGAGAAGAGTATGAAGATTTTATTGACTTGTCGGAATTGGGTGGTATTATTGTGAAAGGTACCACGGCAACTGCGCGGGAAGGTAATCCTTATCCCAGAATGGCCGAAACATCTATGGGGATGCTCAATGCAGTGGGACTTCAAAATAAAGGAGTTGATGTTTTTTGCAATGAAATATGGCCTCGAATCAGCAATCGGGATACCCGTATTCTGGTCAATGTTTCCGGTTCCACAGTGGAAGAATATGTGGAAACAGCCGAAAAGATAGCGGCCCTGGAAGAGGTACCGGGCATAGAATTAAATATTTCATGTCCCAATGTTAAAGAAGGTGGCATGGCATTTGGTACCAGTTGTCCTTCAGCCATCGCAGTCACCAGAGCGGTACGTGAAGTGTTTCCACGGCACCTGATGGTCAAATTATCTCCAAATGTCACCGATATTGTGGAAATAGCCAAAGGAGTTGAAGAAGCAGGTGCAGACTCGGTCTCTCTGATTAATACCCTGCTGGGCATGGCCATTGATGCCAAAACACAAAAGCCCGTGTTGTCCACTGTAACCGGTGGACTTTCAGGTCCTTGTGTGAAACCGGTGGCATTGCGTATGGTTTGGCAGGTGGCTTCGGCTGTTCAGATTCCGGTCGTTGGTCTTGGTGGAATTTCTTCGGCTACCGATGCCATTGAGTTTTTGCTGGCTGGGGCTTCCGCAATCCAGGTGGGAACAGCCAATTTCAGAGAACCTGATGTTACTGTAAAAATAGTCGAAGGTATCATTGATTATATGGAAGAAAGAGGCATTTCAAAGGTTTCTGATCTTATTGGTGCTTTAAAAGTTTAATACATTTCTGCTTGTTTACAAAAGTAAAACCTGCAGTGATTGCTTTGTTTACTTTTGTGTATAATATATTTTACCATGTTAAATCTCAAGTTTACATCCGTAACAACCCCACTAAGAATTATTCTCCTTTTTCTGTTGTTAATTACAACTTTTGTCAATATAAAAGCACAAAGTAATGTGTCGAAACAACTTTCAGATGATGCGATAATCTCAGTGTTGACCTGCGCCCCGGGGGAAGAACTATATTCCGTATTTGGGCATACTGCTATAAGAGTCTCCGATCCGGACAACGATATAGATTTGGTATTCAATTATGGCACTTTTGATTTTAATACGCCTTTTTTTTATCTGAAATTCGGACATGGCAATTTGGATTATTTGCTTTCTGTATCCCCTTTTAAACGCTTTATGCGTGAATATTTCATAACCAATCGTTCGGTGTGGGAACAGGAACTGGCGCTTACGCAATCTCAAAAAAAATCATTGTTTAGGGCTTTAATTGTTAATGCACAACCGGAAAACCGGGCTTATCAATATGATTTTTTCTACGACAACTGTGCCACCAGGGTGGCCGATATTGTTTTGCAGCAATATGATACCGACCAGGTGGAATTCTCCACAGAAGACCTTCCGGCCTCTTTAACGTTTCGGGAAGCCATTCATCCTTATCTGGATAAGCAACCCTGGACAAAGTTTGGAATTGACCTGATTCTGGGAGCTCCTGCCGATGCTCAAACAGATTCTGCCTCCATTATGTTTCTCCCAGATTATTTGATGGCTCAATTTTCAGGCATTCGCATCAATAGCACTGAAAGTATGGTGGTTACGACCAATATTTTATTGGATTTAAGCAATTATTCAGATTTTAAAACTGCAGATTGGTGGTCTCCGCTTACCACATTATGGGTATTGTTAATTCTAATTGCCCTCTGGTCTTTTGCTGATGGAGAGGGAAAAAGCAAATTAAAAGTTTTTGATTTTTTTCTTTTCAGTACCGTCTCCCTTCTGGGATTGGTAATATTTTACCTTAGTTGGATTTCCAATCATCAGGTTACCAGTCCCAATTGGAATTTGTTGTGGGCAAATCCATTCTGGATTTTATTGGTTACAAATGTAAAAAGTAAATTTCGTAAACTTTTTTGTTATGCTCAGGGAGTTGCGCTGGTAATATTCTTCATTGTTATGACCATGGGAATTCAGTATTTCCCTTTTGAAAGTCTTCCTGTTATTTTACTATTGATAATCCGTGGCCTTTTCTCCTGTCGCAAACAAATAAATTAATCCGTATTACCGCTATAAACAGCTGAAAACCTATTACTTTCATTACATTACGAATCATCCTGTTGCCGGAGAACTACTCCAATACCTGCCAACTACTGGTCAAGCATTAAAATATTGCATCCACAAGACGTTTGTTATGTTAACTATGCTTGTTTTAGTTTGCCCGTTTGTCAAAATATTGTTTTAATCTTTTCTCTGAGAATTAAATTCATTTCACCGTAATTCTTTGATTTTATCAAAAAACAGAAACTTTTTTAACTCAATTTCGTAATAAGCAAGGAGTAATTTTGTGTTCTTTTGTCAAAAAGACTATTTTTACGTCCAACTATCAAGGGTTTTAGAAGAAAAAGTTTTCATTATTTCCGAAGAGAATTAAATTGTTTTCGGTAATAGAACAGATTTATGAAATTACAATTTAAGATTTTACTCATTCTTGCCGGAGTTTCGGCAGGTTTGGCAGCCAAATATATTACAGGTCCCTCTATCCAATCATTTGGTACCGATTTTACACCACCGGAGCCAAATGTTTCGTCTTTACGGATTTCCGGATTCTTCTCTGATGATGTAGTTTTTGAATCCATAGACCAATCCGTTAATTCTTTTCTTCGTCGCAATGACATGGCAGGAGCTTCTGTCGCCATTGCCAAAGACGGCAAGTTGGTATTTTCAAGAGGTTATGGGTGGGCCGATATGGAAAATCGAATTCATACAGAGCCATATCATCTCTTCAGAGTTGCCAGTGTTTCCAAATTGATTACCGCCGCAGGCATCATGAAGCTGGTGGAAAACGGTAAACTGAACCTGGATGATTATGTATTTGGGCCAGATGGCATCTTGACCCAATCTCCTTATGATGTTTACATTGACCGAAACGTAGAAGATATAAAAGTTAAGCATCTTCTGAACCATTCGGGAGGCTGGACCAATCGATGGGGTGATCCAATGTTTATTCCGCACGCTGTTGCAAGAGGTTTGGACAAAGAACTTCCGGTTGATGCCACCGATATCATTCAGTATATGCTGGGGAAGAGACTACACTTTAAACCGGGAACCATGTCTTCATATTCGAATCTGGGATATGCAATTTTGGGAAAAGTGATTGAGAAAGCGAGCGGAGATTCTTATGAATCATACATTAAAACGAATATTCTTTATCCAATAGGAATTTTTGATATGCGTTTGGGCGGCAGTTATCTGACCGAACGTGCCGAACTGGAGGTAAAGTATTACGAACCAGCTGATACCTATAAAGTTATTGACCATAGGAGTGACGATAAAGTACTTCGAAGTTATGGAGGAAATGATATTCGGACTCTGGGGCCGGCAGGTGGCTGGCTTGCATCATCCACTGATCTGCTTAAGTTTATGCTGGCTATTGACGGAATGAATCTTCCGGAAGATATTTTGTCGGCCGAATCAGTTGAAAAAATGACCACTCCGGTAAAGAAATATCTTGATCCTATGGGATGGCGCGGTGTCAGGAAGAATTATTGGTACCGTACCGGAACACTTGCAGGCACATCAGCTTTAATGGTCAAAAAAGACAATGGCATTTCATATGTTGTATTGTTTAACAGCAGCACCTGGAAGGGACCGATGCTGGCTAGCGATATTCGCAGAATGATGGAACGAGGCATTAGCAGAACTGCTGAATGGCCTGATTATGATCTTTTTGATTTGGCCAGTAATTGGAAATAAAAGCTTTATTTTTAATGAATCAAAGGCTTTCATCCTAACGGACGGAAGCTTTTTTTTTATCCCCGGTTTTATAAAACAAAATTATATATCAGAACTCATTGTTAGCGGTAACAACCCATTTAAAAATCAATTTTATTATGTCGGTCAGGATGATTCAAAGAGTTATTAATAGAAGTAACTATTGTGTGATAGTCCTATTTTTAATGAGTTTGCTTCGCATTGCTGAATATTCTGCAAAGTCCCATAATAGCGAACCTGGTGGAGAAATCTAATTTTACTATTTTCCTTAACTTTCCCTTTGTCCTATAATTGACATTATGTTAATTTTAAATATAAAAAGAATAGCAGACCAAATTTGGCCTGCTGTTCTTCTATTCTCTTTGAATGTAAGTTTACTCTCCTTTCAGAGCCTTAATTTTCGCATCAACTTCATCGTATTTATCCATCATTTCGAATCTGTAATACAAACCTTTAAGACTTTCCAAAACCGATACTTCCTCAGGTTTGGCCTCATGAGCCTTTTCCATATAAGGCAACGACGTTTTGAATAACTCGTCAGCTTTAGCCTTTTCCTTTTGGAATTTAGCATGGTCAGTTTCGTCATTGGCAACATTCATCTGCTCAATGGCTTTGTTGTAATAAATTACGCCAAGGTTATACAGAGCATCAAAATAATCCTCCTGCAATTCCAGCGCTTTTTTGTAATCTTCAATAGCCTCGTCATATTTTTTAGCCTGATCCGCCAAAACGCCTCTTGCATAATAGTAAGTCGGATTTTCAGGATCTTGCTCAATGGCCTGATTCAAATAAGCTTTGGCAGCATCATTCTGCTTAGTTTCCAAATAATAATTAATTAACTGAGTCAGCAAACGGTCATCTTCAGGATATTTCTCAAACCCAGTCTGAAGATTTTTAGCCATTTTGGTTGAATCCTGCATGGTTCCATACACCTGATGCAGAAGCAACACAGCATCTCCTCCTCCATAGCTGTATTCGATCGATTCCTCAAGATATTTGGAAGCTTTATCCCAATTCTTTGCGTTGTAAGCAGCCAAAGCAGTGTTGTAAATAATAGCAGTATCCACAGTTGGATTCTCTTTCTGAAACATCTCCAGATTATTAACTTTCAGCACATTTTCAAAAGCCACCATGGCATTTTCATAGTTCTGTTCGTTAAATCCTTCAATACCTGCATTGGTCAGTTCATTTACAAAGAAAGTCAATGCCACTTTAATCTCATTTTCAAAGCGCCCTTTGTCAGCCTTATCCAATTCGATGGCCTTCATATAATGATCAACAGCATCCTTAAGATCCTGAATATCTTTACTTTTCTTATATTTTGCAGTTTCAAGTTTAGCTGCTACAATATAAGTTTTGGGCCAGTCAACAGAACGCTTATGCGTATAAGCATCCTCTAAACGCTCTTCGGCTGCCTCCAGATCGCCATTGTCAATATAGGCTTCTGCAGCATTCACTTTACCTTTCTGCGCATACACACCTGCTCCTACAAACAGCGCAAGTGCTACAAATAGTAACTTTTTCATTGTTATTTGTTTTTGAGTGGATTTACAAATTAAAATTATGATTTTTCTTCGTTATTTTCATCATCAACATCATCCGATTGTTTCTCCAGAAGACCAGACTCCACAATATCTTCATCCATCTTTGACTCAGATATTACTTTGGTTACCGATGCAATCATATCATGCTTTTTATCCAGATTGATTAATCGGACTCCCTGCGTTGCACGCCCGGTAACCCTCAGATCCGCAACTGCCACACGAATGGTCACTCCCGAGCGATTCATGATCATCAGGTCGTTGTCGTCGTTAACACTCTTTATGGTGATAAGATCGCCTGTTTTATCTGAAATACGCATGGTTTTCACTCCTTTTCCGCCGCGGTTGGTAATCCTGTAATCTTCCAGATTGGAACGTTTTCCATACCCTTTTTCGGAAACAACAAGAATATCATCTACCGTATCTTTCACACAAACCATGCCAACCACTTCATCAGTATCTGAGTCAAGGGTTATCCCCCTCACTCCCTGACCAGTACGTCCGATGTTTCGAACTTTTGTTTCGTTAAAACGAATCGCTCTTCCTGAACGAGTAGCCATTAAAATTTCACTGTTCCCATTGGTCAGGCGAGCCTGAATCAATTCATCATCTTCACGAATACTGATGGCAATAACACCCGATTGGCGCCGTCTGCTGTAATCAGCCAGCAGGGATTTCTTGATAACTCCCTTCTTGGTTCCCATCACAATATGATGATTTTTGCAATACTCTTCATCGTTGAGTTTCTTCACACGAATAAAGGCCTTCACGGTATCTTCCGGATCAATTTGCAACAGGTTCTGAATGGCCCGGCCCTTTGAGTTCTTGGTTCCTTCCGGAATCTCATAAACCTTAAGCCAGAAACAACGTCCCAATTTGGTAAAGAAGAGCATGGTATTGTGCATGGACGCAGGGTAAATATGCTCAATAAAATCTTCATCCCTGGTGGTACTTCCTTTCGACCCCACTCCTCCTCTGTTTTGAGTTCGGAATTCAGCCAATGGCGTACGTTTAATATATCCCAGATGAGAAATGGTGATAATCATCTGTTCGTCGGCATAAAAATCCTCTGGATTAAACTCCTCTGAAGAATAGACAATATCTGTACGACGCGGGTCGTTGTATTTGTCTTTAATCTCCAGCATTTCGTTTTTAATGATTTCCATTCTGAGCTCCACTTTTTCCAGAATCTCCTTCAATCGATCAATTTCTTTCAAAAGTGCCTCATATTCTGCCCTTAGCTTGTCTTGCTCCAGTCCGGTAAGTTGCCTTAATCGCATTTCCACAATGGCACGTGACTGAATATCTGTCAGTTCAAAACGCTCAATGAGTTTTTCACGGGCTTCATCAGGACTTTGAGCTGCACGGATAATTTTGATAACTTCATCAATGTTATCACTGGCAATGATAAGTCCTTCAAGAATGTGCGCTCTCTTTTCTGCCTGATCCAGTTCAAATTGGGTTCTGCGGGTGACCACATCGTGGCGGTGCTCCACAAAGTTCTGAACAATACCTTTGATATTCAAAAGTTGCGGACGACCTTTAACCAGGGCAATATTATTGACTCCAAAAGAAGACTGCAACGCCGTATATTTATAAAGATGGTTCAATACCACATTGGCGATAGCTTCTTTTTTCAGGTCGATTACAATGCGCATTCCATCACGGTCCGACTCGTCATTGACGTTCGAAATACCCTCAATCTTTTTGTCATTGACAAGATCAGCAATTCTAACAATCAAATCGGCCTTATTGACCATGTATGGGATCTCGGTAATCACGATTTTCTCGCGACCATTGTTATCCGCTTCAATTTCCGATTTGGCACGAATAACAATTCGGCCTCTTCCTGTTTCGTAACCCTCTTTCACCCCCTGGTAACCATATATGGTACCACCTGTCGGGAAATCAGGAGCCTGAATAACCTTAATCAGTTCCTCGATACTGACTTCAGGGTCATCGATGTATGCCACAATGGCATTAATCGAATCTCCCAGGTTATGTGGAGCCATATTGGTTGCCATTCCCACTGCAATACCTGAAGTACCGTTAACCAGCAGTGCCGGTATGCGCGTTGGAAGAACAGTTGGTTCCTTAAGAGAGTCATCGAAATTAAACTGAAAATCAACAGTGTTTTTGTCAATATCGGCCAGCATTTCTTCTGAAAGCCGGTTCATTCGTGCTTCCGTGTAACGCATTGCAGCAGGGCTGTCGCCATCCACCGACCCCATATTACCCTGTCCATCCACCAACATGTAGCGCATCGACCAGGGTTGAGCCATCCGAACCATTGCATGATACACCGACGAATCACCGTGCGGGTGGTATTTACCAAGTACCTCACCCACAATCCTTGCGGACTTCTTGTAAGGCTTGTTGGGAGACATTCCCAGATCATGCATTCCGAAAAGTACACGTCTGTGTACCGGTTTTAAGCCATCCCGAACGTCAGGTAAGGCACGGGAAACAATAACAGACATCGAATAATCGATGTATGCCGATTGCATTTCCTCTTCAATGTTAATCTTTATTATTCTTTCTTCATCAGCCATTTAGATAGTCTTTAGATGAGTCTGAAAATGAAAAAATGCCCATAGCTGAGGGCCATTTTTTTCGCCGCCCTAAATTAAGCATTTCCCCCCGAATCGAAAAAAAACCGACCTTGTTTTTTATCCCCTTTTGTTCTTGGGATTTTTAGGCTTTTTATAGTATTTTTGAGCATAGCAAAAACTGTAAATATGACATCTGATGAAACATTGCACAGTTTTTGTAAATTAAACAACCTGATAATTATAAAAGGTACTTTATGGATCTAAACTTTTCACCCAAGATAAAAGAGGTAATCTCTTATAGCCGTCAGGAGGCTTCACGGCTGGGAAATCCATTCCTGGCTCCCGAGCACCTGATGCTGGGATTACTCAATCACCCAAACAGTAAAGCCGTTAAGATGCTCGAACACCTGAAGGTGGATGTGGAGTATGTGCGCGACAATATCGAGAAACAAATAAAAGAACATACACCACTGAACAATAACAACCAGTTACCTCTTTTAAAATCAACAGAACAAATTTTAAAATTGGTACATCTTGAGGCCAGAGCGTTAAAAAGCTCCAAAGTTAACACGCTGCACCTGTTGCTGGCCTTGCTGAAAGACAGGAGTAGCACAATTTCTGAAATCATGAATGATTATAATGTAAAATACGAACAGGTTCATTTACTGGCCGAACAAATGTCGCCTCAGGGAAAAGCACAGATGCCTGATGATGATGATGCGGATTCTCCGTTTTCCTCACAGGGAGGTGGCGGCGGAGGCCATGAAGGAGGCAAACCAGGTGCAGGAAAACCCGGCTCTGACACACCGGTACTGGACAACTTTGGAATTGATATTACGCGGGCTGCTGAAGAAGGTCGCCTCGACCCCATTGTGGGACGTGAACGTGAAATTGAAAGGCTGGCACAAATTCTCAGTCGCAGGAAGAAAAATAACCCTGTACTGATTGGAGAACCGGGAGTTGGAAAATCTGCCATTGCTGAAGGCCTTGCGCTTCGCATCATCGACAAAAAAGTCTCCCGTGTTCTTTTCGACAAGCGCGTGGTAACCCTGGACCTGGCATCCATTGTTGCCGGCACTAAATATCGTGGTCAGTTTGAGGAGCGTATCAAGGCCATTCTTAACGAGTTGTCAAAAAATCCGAACATTATTCTTTTTATTGATGAGATCCATACCATTGTAGGTGCCGGTGGTGCCACCGGGTCGCTGGATGCGGCCAATATGCTGAAACCTGCCCTGGCGCGCGGAGAAATTCAATGCATCGGTGCAACCACTTTGGATGAGTACCGTCAGCACATTGAAAAGGATGGAGCTTTGGAACGTCGTTTCCAAAAAGTGATGATTGAGCCCACCTCTGTGGATGAAACCATCGAAATCCTTAATAATATCAAAGAGAAGTACGAAGACCACCACAATGTAAGCTTTACCGGTGAAGCTATCGAGGCTTGTGTAAAACTCACCGAAAGATATATCTCCGACCGTCATCTTCCGGATAAAGCCATCGATGCACTGGATGAAGCAGGATCACGTGTTCACATCAGCAATATTGTGGTTCCGGAAACAATCCTCCAGTTGGAGGAGAAAATTGAAGAGACCAAAGAGAATAAAATTAAAGCCGTAAAAGCTCAAAACTTTGAACTGGCTGCTTCGTTCCGGGATAAGGAAAAGACACTTATTGATGAGTTGGAAAGCTCAAAATCGAAGTGGGAAGAAGAACTTCAGCAACACAGAGAAACCGTGGATGCCGAAAAAGTAGCTGAAGTTGTTGCCATGATGACCGGTATTCCTGTCCAAAGGGTAGCTCAGGCCGAAGGGGCCCGCTTACTAAAGATGGGTGAACAGCTTAAAGGCAAAGTAATAGGGCAGAATGATGCTATTGTGAAAATAGTTAAAGCTATTCAGCGGAACAGAGCCGGCCTGAAAGATCCAAACCGCCCCATTGGCTCATTTGTTTTTCTGGGTCCGACAGGTGTGGGTAAAACCCATCTGGCCAAAATTCTTGCCCAATATCTTTTTGATACAACTGAGGCACTCATCAGAATTGATATGAGTGAATATATGGAGAAGTTCAGTGTCTCCAGACTCGTGGGAGCTCCTCCGGGGTATATTGGTTATGAAGAAGGTGGCCAGCTGACAGAAAAAGTACGTCGTCGCCCCTATTCAGTAGTTTTACTTGATGAAATAGAAAAGGCACACCCCGATGTATTCAACATTCTGCTTCAGGTACTCGATGAGGGACGTCTGACCGATAGTTTGGGACGCCGGGTGGACTTTAAAAACACCATAATAATAATGACCTCCAATATAGGTACCCGCGAACTGAAGGATTTCGGACGGGGAATTGGTTTTTCAACCGCCAATCAGGCTACCGATGGAGAACATGCCAAAAGTGTTATTGAAAAAGCCCTCAAAAAAGCCTTTGCCCCCGAATTCCTCAACAGGATTGATGATGTTGTGATTTTCAACAGTCTGGAAAAAGAGGATATCCGTAAGATTATTGATATTGAACTAAAAGGTCTGTATCAACGCGTGGAATCACTGGGTTACAAGCTGGAGTTATCGGAAGAGGCTAAAGATTTTATTGCAGCCAAAGGATTTGATGTTCAATATGGTGCCAGACCTTTAAGACGGGCAATACAGAAATACCTCGAAGATGAGATGGCAGAAGTGATCATTCAGGCAAGTATTTCTGAAGGTGATGCCATTGAAGTTGGATTTGACAAGGAAAACGAGCAGGTAACCACCCGCATTGTGAAATTTCCTAAAAAAGGCGGAAAAAAATCCGACGATGCAGAAGAACAATCAAAACAAGCCAGTAAAAATTAAAACATAGCAGATATCAATTAATGGGGCTGTTTCCAATGTGAGACAGCCCTTTTTTATTCTATACCCCATCCATTTGATTCTGCAAAGTTTCATCATTGGTACCTAATGAAACAACTCCGTTTCACAACAAACTGATTATGACAAGGATTATCAAAGCACATAGATAACCCCTTGTATGCAATATTTATCAAAACATGATAAATATTGCATTAAATTCTTTCCCTTTAAGCCGGTCATCAGAAATTAATTGATGAAACGAAGTTCGACGAAGTCAATAAATTAGTCGTTCTGAAAGCGCGACTTTTTTCATTTCGGAGAATACATACTACTAATTTAACAAAGCGAGGTTGTGTTTTAAAATAGGCGACGGTTTTTTAGCAATAGCATGGGCGTTGCCCCAGGCTTTCAGTCTGTGTACATCTTATCTGTTTTATGTATATATGATAGGTAAAAGAAGCAGGATATAAAAAAAGACGGGTAGTTCAACATCAAAATTGAACCACCCGTCTTTTTATGCAAGAACTATGCTCTGATTTATTGAGCAAGTCTGTTATTAATTTCCTGCAATGAAGCTTTAGCGCTGGCATTGTCAGCATCATACTTCAATACTTTCTCAAACCAGGGTTTGGCATTCGAAAATGCTTCGTTAGCACGGGCATTGATCTCATCGTACTGAGAAGGATCCGCATTTTGCGCTGAGGCAAGAATCTGAGAAGCCTCATTATAGGGCTCAGAACCTTTCTTAAGATAGTAAGTCACAAGCATTTTCTTCATATGACCTACATATTTACTTGTACTAAATTCCTCAACGGCATCCACAAGAAAGCTTTCCATTTCCTTCTCTTGATCCAGCTTATTGTACGAAAAAGCAATGTAATAGGCAGAAATGTCAGGACGGAAGCCCTGCTCCTTTGTCATTTCATAATACTTAATTGCTTTTTCATAGTTTTCAATACGACGGGCAGATGTAGCCATATTGTAAAGCATTGCATCTTCCAGAGGTTCTCCTTCTTCCCAGTTTGCAACCGACTGCTCATAAAGCTCAAGGGCTTTCTGATAGTCTTTATTTCTCAGGGCGTCATTTCCTTCATTCTTATAATCTGCCGCTGTTTTATCCTGGGCAAACACACTTCCTGCAAGTGCAAACAACACAAAACTTACTGTCAATAAGTACTTCATAACGTAATCTAATTTAATGTTTGGATTTCTCTTTTTCTTCCGGCTGTAAAAATAGCCTTTTTGAGTTTAAATGAAAACAAAAAGCAGGCCAAACCTTAAATTTATATAAAAAAAGCAACATTTCACAACTTCAATAAGTATTCCTTCAACTCTTTGTAAGAGGAATTCATGGTTTCATGGGTTCCTTTTGCCTCAAATGCATCTCCAAACTCCCTCTTTATCTTAAGAGCTTCATCGGGAAGTACAGCCTCAATTGTTTCCAAAAACTTTACCGGGTGAGCGGTGGAAACAAAAAATCCGGACTCCTCGCCTTTCAACTCGCGTGATAAACCCAGATAACCTGTTGCCGAGTGAGGATCTAACAAATAGCTGTTTTTTGAAAAAACAGTTTTTATGGTCTCTTGTATTTCCCTGTCATTGACCACCGTTGCCGCAATCTCTTTTTTTATTTTATCAGTATCCTGATTGTACAATTCGAAAAGTCTGGGCCAGTTGCTGGGATCTCCCACATCCATGGCATTGGCAAGAGTCACAATGGTATCTTTTGGCTCATAATTTCCCGAATTCAGGAACCGTGGCACCACATCATTGACATTGGTTGCCGCAACAAAACGCTTCACAGGAAGTCCCATTCTGTGGGCCAGCACAGCCGCAGTAATGTTGCCAAAATTACCACTGGGTACACAAACAACCGGGGGTTTCTGCCCGTTTTGTTCCATGATACGGGCAACACCCTGGAAATAATAAACCATCTGTGGAAGCAAACGTCCCAGATTAATTGAATTGGCAGAAGTAACCGCCACATCCTGTCTGAGACTACGATCGTTAAAAGCCTGCTTCACTAAACGCTGACAATCATCAAACGCACCATCTACTGCAATGGCGTGAATATTATGGCCCAGACTGGTCATCTGATTCTGTTGGTAAGGACTAATTTTTCCATCGGGATACAATACCACCACATCGATACCCGGAACCTTGTAAAATCCGTGTGCCACTGCTCCTCCGGTATCACCGGAAGTCGCTGTAAGTACCACCATTTTTTTTTCGGTTACAGGATGTAGCCGACTCATCAATCGCGACAAAAATCGTGCGCCCACATCCTTAAAAGCCTGAGTGGGTCCGTGAAACAATTCCAGTACCTGAATTCGTTCATCAACCGGCTTCAACGGGATGGGAAAAGAAAAAGTGCTCTCCACCATCTCTTTCAGTTCGTCAGCTCCCAGATCTTCACCAAGAAAAGGTTTCAAAACAGAAAAAGCTATTTCGGACAGAGACATCTCCTGTAATTTATCAAAAAAATCATCCGATAAGGTCGGAATCTCCTCCGGCATAAAAAGACTTCCATCATCGGCAAGTCCTTTGAAAACAGCTTCCGGCAATGAAACGATTTGCCGGTTATTTCCCAAACTTTTAAATTGCATATACCTAAGATACAATAATTAACAATAAGTTACTCAAACAATTTCTCCAATACCTCACCATCAGAAAGCATCCCCAGCGCCCCCTCTTTTACCGAAAATTCATCAAAAGTTTGAACATCATCCGAAGCTAATCCCGGTTTAACAATAAAAAACGGTACCGGATCTGAGGTATGTGTACGCAACGCACACGGAGTTGGATGGTCAGGCAACAATGCCAGTGCCACATCCTCATGAAGCCCCTGAATGCCCTGCCACAAGGGTTTCAAAAGACGTCGGTCAAAGTCCTCAACAACCTTCTTTTTCAAATCTTTATCTCCTTCATGGCCTGCTTCATCCGCCGCTTCTACATGTAAGAATACGAAATCCACCTTCTGAAGTGCATTAACGGCTGCCGCTGCTTTCCCTTCATAGTTGGTATCAAACAAACCGGTAGCTCCCTCTACATAAATATTCTCCAGACCGGCCATTCCACCAATTCCCCGGATCAGGTCAACCGCAGAAATTACCGCACCCGACTTAATCCCCCAGCGTTCTTCAAACGTAGGAAATCCTCCGGGCTTACCTGGCGACCAGGGCCAGATAGCATTGGCCGGTGCTTTTCCTTCTTTAATTCTTTTCTTGTTAATAGGATGATTACTCAGAATCTCAATCGAATGCTTTATTAACAGACGAAGTCGCCTGGCTGTTTTATCCGCTGCCCCTTCAGCAACGGGTAACAAATCCTCCAGATTTTCACCGGGATGATCATGCGGAGGCCTGCAAAAAACACCGGTTTTCCCATCTTCCAGCATCATCAGGTTACGATAGCTGACCCCCTGATGGAACCGAACTCCTTCAGTATGCAATTTGGCATTAAGATAGGTAATCAATTCACCGGCTTCGTCGTTGGAAATATGACCTGCCGAGTGATTCATCAGTTTATTATCCTCAATAGTCACCAGATTGCACCTGAAAACCAATTCATTATCTCGGATCGGAACCTGCAAAGCAGCAGCTTCGAGAACGCCCCGTCCCGGAAAATATTTGCGTGGATCAAAGCCCAAAATATTCATATTAGCGATTTCACTACCCGGATGCAACCCTACAGGGATCGATTTTAACAATCCCGTTTGTCCCTGAGCACAAAGCTCATCCATTACCGGTTTGTGAGCCGCCATCAACGGGGTTTTATTGTCCCATTCGGGAATTGGGTTGTCAGCCATCCCATCGGCCAATACTACGATATACTTCATAGTTTTCAAGGTTTAATATTGCCGCTCCTGCGAGCCCGTAGGAGCGGCGTTAAACAAATCCCTGAAACACCCTATCTCAGGTACTTCAGGGATTAATACTTCGAAATTAGTGATTATTTAAAACAAACCGACATTCAGACAATCGGAATATTGTTTTCATTGCAAACTCTTCTCATTTCATCGGACCAGATACTTGATTGAATCTCTCCGATGTGTGCTTTCCGTAAAAAATACATACACAGGCGAGACTGTCCGATTCCACCACCAATACTCAGGGGGAATTCATCATTGAGCAATCTTTTATGAAAAAGGAATTCCTTGCGATTTTCACAATTCTTTTCTTTCAACTGATTATTCAAAGCCTCAGCATCAACACGGATTCCCATGGAGGAAATTTCAAAAGCTTTTTCGAGCACCGGGTTCCACAGCAAAATATCACCATTCAGCCCCTGAAAGCCTTCGCCATCTTCCGAAATCCAGTCATCATAATCCGGAGCTCTGCCGTCATGCGGTTCTCCGTTGGAGAGATCCCCCCCGATTCCACTCAAAAACACAGCCCCGTATTTTTTACAAATAGCATCCTCTCTCTCCTTGGCAGTCAGGTCGGGATACATCTGCAATAACTCTTCGCTGTGAATAAAATGGATCTTTGAAGGAAGCAAAGGAGTCAACTGCGGATATTTCTCATAAAGAATAAATTCGGTACGTTTTATAACCTCATAAATACTCCGAACAACCTTTCTCAGGAATTTTGCATTGCGCTCCTCCTTCGTAATGTGTCTCTCCCAGTCCCACTGATCCACATATATTGAGTGAGTATTATCCAGCACTTCATCGGGCCGGATGGCATTCATATCGGTATAGATTCCATAACCGGGCTCAATATCATAATCGGTCAGAACCATCCGCTTCCATTTGGCCAGACTGTGAACAATCTCGGCTTCCCTGTCTCCCAGATCTTTTACCGGGAAAGTGACCGGCCGCTCTATTCCATTGAGATCGTCATTAATTCCCGTCCCCTTTAATACAAATAACGGAGCGGTAACCCTGCGCAGTCTCAACTCGGAAGACAATCCGGACTGAAAAGCATCCTTAACGACCGTGATGGCATGTTCAGTTTGTTTCAAATCCAACAAAGGACGGTACCCTCTGGGAATGAATAAATTATCTATCATAATACAAAAAAATACAAGGTCAACTTTTGTTTTCTTTACAAAATTACACGGTTAAATTACAATTAAAAAATTTTAGGGGACTTTTTTTATCATTTTATTATTATTACGACAATATTTATTGACTGATTGAAAGCAAAACTCTTTTTTTGAAACCAATTGTTATAATACTTGTGAATTCTTTACCTTTGGCGGGCAAATAAAATGCAATGCACAGAACTTTCAGCAGAAATATCCTCCGATTATACATCATAAAGATTGCCAAATGGTTTATGCTGACCATGCCAATCATAATGCTCTTTTACAAAGATTCCGGACTTACCCATGAAGAAGCATTTCAACTCAAGGCCATTTACAGCATCAGCATTGTAATATTTGAAGTTCCATCCGGGTATCTGGCTGATATTCTGGGACGTAAATTCACTCTGATATTGGGAACAATACTGGGTACCATGGGATTTATTTTTTATTCGGTGGGCACAGGATACTGGATTTTCATGGCCGCCGAAATGACATTGGGTATAGGTCAGAGTTTTATCTCAGGGTCAGATTCGGCTATGCTTTTCGATTCTCTTAAAGCCGACGGGAAAAGTCATAAATATCTAAAATACGAAGGACTCAATTTTTCCATTGGAAATTACTCTGAAGCGTTGGCAGGACTGGCCGGTGGAGCATTGGCTGAAATCAGTCTTCATCTGCCTTTCTATTTTCAAACCGGTATTGCATTCATCGGAATTCCGGCAGCACTAACCTTACTGGAACCTCCGCGAATTGAAAAACGAAAACGCCCCGGATTCATCGATATTCTGAACGTGGTAAAATATGCCTTAATAAAGAACAACCGATTGAGATGGAACCTCATTTATTCCTCAATCATAGGCACTTCCACATTAACCATGGCATGGGTTTATCAGCTAAAACTCCATGAATTTGGTTTCACCGAATTGTTTATTGGAGGGACAGCTACCGGACTGAACCTTCTGGTAGGTACGGTAACTCTTTTTTCATCAAAGTTGGAACGAAAAATGGGAAAAAAGGTAACTGTTTTAAGCACCAGCATCATTATTACAGGAGGATTCATTGCAGCAGGCTTCACTCATACAGCCATATTTTTCCTGCCCGTACTTGCCATATTTTATATGGCACGGGGAATTGCCACCCCCGTTTTAAAAGACTATATTAATCAGATCACTCCATCCGACATTCGCGCCACAGTGCTCTCAGTGCGCAGTCTGCTTATCCGGGCTATCTTTGCTGTAATGGCCCCCCTGTTTGGCTGGATAAGTGATACATTGTCACTTTCCGAAGCCTTGTGGATTGTGGGACTGGTATTTATGGCCCTGGCACTAAGCACGGTTACTCTTTTTCTCAGAACCCTTAAGAGGTGATGTAACCAACCGCTCTTATATTGAATACAGTATACCAATAAATACGAGCAACCGCAAAGAAAATTGATGAAGGGAATAAAAATTTATTTTCAAGTCAATTTTATTGAGGACGCCTGTATTTAGCCGGTAGTTGAACATTGTAATAGATAATTTATGAATAGTTCAGGCTAAATAGTGTCTGTCCATAAACTAAGCGTTTTCCACGTGTTTGAGATAGAAAGTTCAAATTCAAAGCGTGTGAAAATTCTAAACCACAGAATACTAATGTATTTGAGGATTTAGATTTTGAGCAACAACGCAGAAGTTGGACTTTATAGACAAACACTAAATATCAATTTCAAGACCATCATACCCCAAAAATACATTGGGAGGCAGTTTTTTTGATACCTCTTCATGAAAGCCAAGGTGATGACTGATGTGGGTTAAGTATGCCCGCTCAGGCTGCAATTCTTCAATAACCTCCAAAGCCTGACTCAGGCTGAAATGTGAAATATGTGGCTCAATCCGGAGAGCATTAATTACCAAAACCCTGCTGTTACGAATCAGTGTCATGCTTTCATCAGGAATTAAACTTCCATCGGTAATATAACTGAAATCCCCTATTCTGAATCCCAGCACAGGCATTTTGTGATGAAAAACACGAATGGGCTGCACCGTCAAACCGGCAGCAACAAACGGGTTTAAATCAATCTCGTTCAACAACAACTCCGGCACTCCCGGATACCGCTCATCCTTAGCTTTAAAGGCGTAGGAATATTCCCGTTTCAGTGCATCCAAAACCCTTTTCTCGCCATATAAATGAGAAGGTTCTCTGTTGATCCAGTTAAAGGCTCTTACATCATCAAGACCAGCGGTATGATCCTTGTGTTCATGCGTAAAAAGAATGGCATTCAAACGTTGTGTACCAGAAGCCAGCATTTGCTGCCGGAAATCGGGTCCGGCATCTACTACAATAATCCGGTCATCATATTCAATTTTCACTGATGACCGGGTACGTTTATCTCTGGAATCTGCAGAGCGACATACTGCGCAATTGCAGGCAATCATTGGCACGCCCATAGAAGTGCCTGTTCCAAGCAAAGTTATCTTCAAAATTATCCGGTTTTAGCTGTCTGTTTCTGAGCAAATTTAAAAACAATGACAGGAGAATCAAAAAAGGAACGCTAACCACTTAATAACATTAATTCGTGCCTATCCATAAACTATAGCGTTTTTCACGTGTTTGAAATAGAAAGTTCAAATTCAAGGCGTGTGAAAAATCTAAACCGCAGAATACTATTGTATTTGAGGATTTAGATTTTGAGCAACAACGCAGAAGTTGGACTTTATAGACAAACACTAATTCGTTTCACCATTGAATACATTGCCAGAATAGCAAAAGAGAGAACTATTTTCCTATCCAAGTGTTAATTTAAAGCAAAACTTTGGTGTGACCATAGTATTAGTTTACACACGATAGTGCAGATTAGAAAACTGATTCAGGAGTAAGCATAACTGAATTAAATTTGTAGGATAATTACAAAATTTTAAACGGATGAAAACCACACTTTTCCTTATTTTATTGAGTCTGGGGATGGCAGCAGCCCAGAGCCAGACAAAGTTTTACGACTTTTCTGTTAAGACCCTGCAGGGAGAAACATTCAACCTGAATGCTCTTCGGGGTAAAAAAGTAATGGTAGTGAACACCGCCAGCAAATGTGGATTAACACCGCAATATGAACAATTACAAGCCATCTATGAGCAATACGGTGGTGAAGACTTTGAAATTATCGGGTTTCCAGCCAATAACTTTATGAATCAGGAGCCCGGAACTGCAGAGGAAATAGCAGAATTTTGTCAGTTAAACTATGGTGTGACCTTTCCCATGATGGAAAAAATCAGTGTTAAAGGCGACGATCAGCATCCCCTCTATCAATGGCTTACTCAAAAAACCAAAAACGGAGTAGCAGATAGTAACGTACAATGGAACTTTCAAAAATATCTTATTGGACCCGACGGTAAACTTGAGAAAGTAATACCTCCCAAAACAAAACCCGACGATGCTGAAGTCATAAACTGGATTACATCCGGGGCAAATGAGTAGTGCCATTCCGATAAATAAGGAGTTCTTTTTTCCTGAAACCGGCCTGTTTTGTTATTTTTACCATGTAGAAAAACATCAGGCAAATTATGTCACAACTTACCATTTACAGAGCATCCGCCGGTTCGGGAAAAACATTTACATTAACCCGTGAATTTATAAAATTATTATTCAAACAACCATCAGAATATCGTAATATTCTTGCAGTTACCTTTACCAACAAGGCAACTGCGGAGATGCGACGCCGAATACTGGAAAAACTCTTTGAGTTGGGTAATCCTGCTATTAAAGAACCTGATTATCTGGACGAACTGATACAAGAAACAGAATTGAAAGAAGAAAAAATCAGGGAACGTGCCAGATTTATTCTCAGGTTACTGCTTCATGACTTCTCCCGATTTTCCGTCAGCACCATAGACAGCTTTTTTCAGCAAATAATAAGAGCATTTGCCCGTGATGCAGGCCTGCAACTGGGCTTCAGAACTGAACTGGACCATAAGTCGGTAATGACACAGGCCATCGACCGGGTGGTTCTGGAAATGGACATGAAAGGCCATGAAACGCTTAAAAAATGGCTTCTTGATTTTGCAGAGAAAAAGATAACAGAAGGAAAAAGCTGGAACATCAACAATGAAATAAGTAATTTCTCCCAGGAAATTTTCAAAGAAGCTTATCAATCCGTTGCCGGTCCACTCTCTGAAAAACTGAGCGACCGTAACTTCATGAATCAATATCTTTCAAAGCTTCAGAAGATTATTTCAACCCATGAACAATCACTTAAAAATATTGGAGTTAAGGGATTGGAAATCATCAGGAAATGGGATCTGGATATTTCCAAAGATTTCAATGGAGGAAGCCGTAGTAAGATCCTGGTATTTAAGAAACTCAGTGAAGAAGTAAAATATGATGAAGCCCAAATTTTTGCCCTTCACAACAACCTTGAAGCATGGCAAAAAAAGACCAATTCCGGGCATATCAACAAGGCCATAGAGGGGGCCTATAATGATGGGTTAAATAACCTCCTGGAGCAATATGTGTCGCTCAAAAATCAACAGGGAAAGGACTTTCAAACTGCCAAAGCTATTGTAAAGAACTTCTACACGTTAGGCATTATCAATGATGTATATCAAAAAATATTGGAAGTATCACGCGAACAAAATGTTTTTCTTCTGTCGGGCACTAATCACCTTCTGACCAGAATCATACGTCACGACGATGCTCCTTTCATATACGAAAGAACCGGCACCCGTTACCATCATTACATGATTGATGAGTTTCAGGATACTTCATCGATGCAATATGCCAATTTCAGACCACTCATCAACAACAGTTTGGCTCAGAACAACTTTGCCATGCTCGTTGGAGATGTAAAGCAATCTATTTACAGGTGGCGAAACTCCGACTGGACTTTGCTTGCCGGGCAGGTGGAAAAGGAGTTTGACACCTTTGGGACGAGCATAAACACCCTGGACACCAACTTTCGAAGCAGTGCCAATGTCATCGCTTTCAACAACAGTTTCTTTCAACACATTTCAAGAGCACTGCAGGCACAACTGATTCAAAAATCGGAAGGTCATATTTCTGATTCTCCAGGATTTGAAACAAAAATATCGGAAGCTTATCACGATGTAGCTCAAAAAGTAGCCTCCAAAAACCTGCATAACGAAGGCCACGTCTCCTTTCAGTTTCTGGAGGCAGCCAACAAAGACGATTTCCGGGACCAGACCATTGAAGCCAGCATCGGCAGAATCAAAGAGTTGCTGAGCAGCGGGTTTTCACCATCAGACATTTGTGTGTTGGTGCGTAAGAAAAAAGAAGGCATTGCCATAACGAATGCGCTTTTGTCGGGAGAATATCATCCTGACAAGTCTCCTTTGCCCGTAATCAGTAATGAAACCCTGAGACTGAACAGCTCTCCTGCCGTGCTTTTTATCATCAACCATCTTAAATTCATTCTCTCTCCGGATGATAAAGTTCTGGAAGCTTTTATCCGTCTGCATTGGGAACGCAATCTTCGGGAAGCAGAGCTAACGGATTTCGATGCTTCCGATGTTTTTCACAACGCGGAAAAGACCACTTCCTGGGAAGAACATCTGGCCTTTATTGAAAACAAACAGCAACTTCCACTTTATGACCTGGCAGATGAGTTAACACGCCTTTTACCCGAAAACATAAGGACCGAACAAGGCATTTACATTCAGGCACTTTTGAACAATATCAATAGTTTTTCGGCTCAGGAGGCGGCCAACCTCAATCTTTTTATCGACGAATGGGAAAAAAACATCCAGTTTGAAAGTATCGCCGGACCCGAAAACCAGGAGGCCATTCAGGTGATGACTGTCCACAAATCGAAAGGATTGGAATTTAAGGCCGTGATATTGCCTTTTTGTAACTGGGATCTGAATGATGAACGACTGCAAAATCTGCTCTGGTGTAAACCCCGGTCTGCTCCCTTTAACGAACTGGATCTGGTTCCTGTCAATTATGAAAAATCACTGGTGGAGTCTCATTTTGCCGATGAATACCTGGAGGAATTAATGCATCAGTACATCGATAATCTGAATCTGCTGTACGTGGCCTTTACCCGGGCAGAATTATCATTATCAGCATTTTGTCAGAAGAAAAAATCACCTCCCAAAGAGTTAGGAACTGTATCAGATTTGCTGTGGTTTCACTTTGAAGCACGAGAATCTGACCACAACGAACTACCCGGAAACTGGGATGCTGTTAATCAGACATTTGACCTTGGCACCATGTTCAGGGAAAAGGAAAATAATAAGGAACCTGAGAAGGAAAAAAACATTCAAAATCTGCGTCCTTTAAATACCTGTCCATTGCCTCCCATGGAGACATTTCCATTTCGTGAGCGCATTGCCATCCATCTGGAGAGTGATGAATATTTTGACGATGAAAAAGAAGAAACTGGCCTTACCTACGGAAAAATTATGCACCACCTATTTGAAATGATTGAAACCCGTGAAGATTTAGATGACGCTTTAAAAACATTGTGGTTCGAAGGCAAAATTGATGAAAAAGAACAAATTGTCATCCGGGACAAGATGCAAAAATGGCTTGATCACCCCGAAGTAGAAAGCTGGTTTAATGGAAGTTATAAAATATTACCTGAAGTAGCCATTCTACACAAAAACATCCGCCGCCCCGACAGAGTAATGTTGTCTGACAAAGAAACCATTGTAGTGGATTATAAGTTCGGAAAAGCTGAAACCTCTAAGCATCAAATGCAGGTAAGAGGTTATATGAACAAGATAAAAGAGATGGGACACACTAATGTTAAAGGATATATTTGGTATGTTCCCCATCAGGAAGTTGTAACGGTTGAGAATGACATCATTCAGGGTAGCTTATTTTAAAAAACGGCGGTAAAAAACCGCCGTTTTTTTTTTAATAAATTAATCAGAACCATTTCTTTAGCTTTTCTTTAACTTCATCCACCTTCTCCTTTACTTCAGGATCCTCAAGAACTTTTTCCACCGCTCTTTTAGCCTCCTGTTCCAGTTCTTTTTTGGCCTGTTCTTTAAAATCTTCATCCAATTTGAAACTCAATTTTGGATCTTTAACGGTTCCTCGCACCAGTACATTCACCATTACATCTGAAGACCCGGAGGGTAATGAAGCGCCAAGCAGGCCGGCCACATTCCCTAACTCCTGTTTGGAAACCGGCATTTTTATCACATAGTCCATGGTCTGGTCAAGGCTCTGTGTACCTGAAATGGTCAGTTTCCGGTCGAATAAATTGGTTGTAAAAGGCTCCACAATTACGTTCCCATTTTCCAGCTTGAAATTGATGTTGAGATCCTCTGCCCTGGCCTTACGGTATTTATTGTTGTTCAGCATAGTAGCCATGGCTGTCTGCACTTTGGCACCGGAAATTTCAACCCCTTGTGATTCCAGCAAACCACCACCACCGATAGAACTCAGTACGGGCGACATATCAGCTCCCATCAGACTGTTAAATTTCAAGTTGGTTGAGATGGTACCAACAGCACGTTTGGCAATGGGCATCATGCTGTCGATCATGCTGAAGGAATTTGCAGCTTTGTGAACATCAATGGAATTAAGTGCCATATCAAAATTCACGAAAGGTTTAAGAGTATCTGCAGTGTTGTATTCGCCTGAAACAATCATGCTTCCGTCAAGCATCTTGCTTCTGAGACCATCCAGAATGACACGCCCATCCACAATGGTTATTTTTCCGGTCATATCAGTCATTTCCAGCTTGTCGTAGAGCAATTTGTCTATGTTACTGTTCAGTACAAAATTCAAGTTTTTAGGGACCAGTACAAGCTCCATTTCAGTGGTATCCTCCTTCACGGTAGTAGTATCTTCTCCTGCCAATTGCATCAATTGATTGGTATCAATCAACCTGGACTGATGATTGAGATTTCCACTTAAGGTGCCATCTTTCAATACATAAGAAAGATAGTTTTCAACCTTTCCCTGAAGATTAAAATCGCTGCTTCCAAAAGAACTTTCAAAAGTCTTCAAATCCATAAAACGAGGAGTAATTTGCATATCAGCGTTACTGACATGAAATCCATCAGGAAGATCAGGAGTACTGAAAAAGAAATCTTTCATTCCAATTTGCCCGTTGGCTTCAATCTCTTCATAAAGTTCCTTTTCTACCATTGCATAGTCACCGTCAATGCGCATATCAGCAGTAATAACACCCCCCAATTCCATACTGTCCATGGGAATAGCATCAGTCAAAGATTCCAGGTCGATAATACCTTTCAGACTTCCTTTATAGGTGGCATTTGAAATTGGCGTCCCAATCCACAATGAAGCATCAAACGGATTGTCCCCCAGCTTGAAATGAAACTTATTGATATCTGTCACCGTGAGATCCATGGCCCCTCCGGGGTTATCCACCTTTACATCAATCTGAATGTCTTCAATGGATTTGGGTAAATCAGGGTACTGGATCAGTCCATCCTTAACATTCAACACCAGATTAAATGTCGGAAGATGCTCCGTGTCCACATAAGTTCCCTTTGCTACTGCCTCCAATTTCAGGGAGCCTTCGGTGGTCAACTCCTCAAAATCCTGAAGATATGACTCGGGAACCATCGAAAGTAGCGTTTTAAAACTCGTTTCATGTGCGGCAAGTTTCACATCCAGGTCGTACCCTTCCTCAAGCATTCCAACAGTTCCTTCAAAACCGAGACCCAAATCATTTAACAGCAATTCATTGTCCTGAAAAGTAAAGATCATATTTTCCAGATCTGCACCAATAATGGCCTCCAGAGACACAAACGCATCCTTCAGATAACTGGTTCCTTCCATCTTCATATTCAATTTCTGAATGGAAGTTTTAATATCCAGATTGGTAGCTTTCTGGGATAAATCACCCTCCATGGAAAAGTCCAGATCGTCAATTACGGTAGCAAAATCCATGGTTTGATCTGAAAATCCCAGCCGGGCATCTGATATTTCAAATAACTCTAACTGAACGGCAAAATCGGAAGCAGCAGAAGCCGTATCTTCCTCCACCTCTTCCGTTTCCGACATGGGAACAATATCCCAATTAGCTACAGAATCCTGATTCACTTTTAGCCAAACCTGAGGTTTATCCAGTAAAACAGAGTTAATATTTATACCACTTCCGCTTATGGCACTCCACAAATCGATGCTGGCAGAAAATGCACCAATATGCAGCAGGGTGTCTCCTTCAAAAGGTTCCTTATTCACAATGGTCAATCCATCGAGTCCCATTGAAAGATTGGGAAAATGGCGAAACATAGAGAGGCTGAATTTGTCGAATGAGACAGTGGCTGTAACATTTTCGTTAATCACTTCGGTTACCTTCTGTTCAATTTTTCCTTTAAATAAAGAAGGCAACACCAATAAGAGCAACAAAATAAGAGTAATAATGCCCAATAAAACCTGAAAAAAACGCTTCATGAGTTCTGAATTAAAGTTCAAAAGTTGAAGAATAAATTCTAATATGCGTGTAACCTGAATTATTCATAAATTTTCTATTACAATGTTTAATTACTTGCTAAATTCCGGCGTCCTCAATAAAATTAATTTGAAAATAGTTCACTATTTCCTTCATCAATTTTCTTTGCGGGTGCCAGTATTTATTGGTAAATGAACATTTCATAACGAAAGTTCATGAATAAACCAGGGTAAATTTAACAAAACACGAAGAAAAAAGCAGAAAGAAAGAGATTATAATTCACGATTATCGGGGAAAACTGAAAAGTTTTAATTTCCTTCCTCTTCCATAAAAACCATACGGCCGATATTCGTTGCATGACTGTTAATCATTCTCAACAGATTCAGCAATTCAATATGCACTTTACTGGATTCAACTGACCGACTGCTGGGCGCAAGGAGTCTTTTGTAATGCTGCATCTCCATTTCGTAGGCCATCAGTGCATATTTCCGGTATTTTCGTTTCATTTTCATGGCTTTTTCCGGCTCCCAGTCTTCCAATAACTGCATTGCTCTGGCCAGTTGCTTGACACATCTCTGCTGATAATCACACAACTCTCTACCTCCTTCCTCAGAAAAATGGATATTTGCATCGAGCCATTTCTCCCCCTGGCGGGCAATATTTACCGATACGATATCTGCTATCTGCTCCAGTTCATTGACCACATGCAAAAAGCGGTAAATATCATCAGACCACTCCTCTGCTGACATCTTTTCGTTCATAGATACCAAAAAGCGATTGATTTCTTCCCGGTAATTGTCCACCATCTTTTCGTTACTCCGCAAATCATCCAAAACTTTCGATTCACGACTAAAAAACGGAGTAAGGGATGCATCGACCATCTGAATAACGAGTCGTCCCATATCAGAAACCTCTTTCTTCAAAAAAGGAAGCATCATCCCACCTGAACCAATCAATTCCGGCTTTAGATAATGGAGGTTAAAAGTTTCCTTTTTTCGTTCGGGAACAATTCTCTTAACAATGCTTCCGATAATCCCCGTAAAAGGCAAAAACACCAACGTCATAAAAACATTGAAGATTGTGTGAGCATTGGCCAGAAACCTTCCACCTGATGCTTTATCACCCGATACTGCCCAGGTTATATGCTCCCAAAATCCAAGCAACCAAATCATAATAAGAACTCCGGCAACCCGGAATAAAGTATTGGCAACTGCCAGTCGCTTACCGCCAATAGAGGAATTCATGGATGCAATCAAGGCAGTGACAGTGGTGCCGATATTGGTGCCCAGGATGAGCGGCAGAGCATCAGCAATGGATAATAACCCGGTGGCGGTCAATGTCATCACAATTCCAATAAAGGCAGCACTGCTTTGAATCATTGCCGTAAAAATGGTTCCTGCCAACACCCCCCATACGGGGTTTTGCAGATAAACAAGCCATTTTGTGAATCGATCCATGCTACCCAGCGGTTCCATACCTGAAGACATCAGATCCATTCCGTAGAATAAAATACCCAGCGCCATGACTATTTTACCGCTGTAAGACCATCGACGTCGCCCAAAGGCTTTGAACAGGAATCCTACACCCACAAAACCGAGGGAATAAGTTCCCAACTTAAAAGCTATGAGTTGGGCAGTAATGGTGGTACCTATACCGGTGCCCAGCATCACTGCCAGCGTTTGGCCGAGGCTCAGCAGGGCTGCATCCACAAATCCCACCATAACCACCGAAGCAGCCGAACTACTCTGAAACAATACTGTCAAAAGAATTCCAAAAACCACACCTCCTCCTTTGGTAGCGGTAAATTTCTCCAGCACATGACGCATTTGTCTTCCGGCCAGACTTTTCATCCCCGAACTCAACTGATCCATCCCCAGCAGGAAAAAGCCAAGTCCACCCAGCAGCTGTATGAATATCAGAAAGTAATTCATGAAATTGTAGTCAATTTTAACAGTAAAGATAAAAAGATCCGCCGACCAACCGGATGTTGAAATTTCTCACAAAAATGTTTAGGGAATAATTAAAACAAAACCAGATGCTTTCTTATTGTCAAAGATAAATTGTCCGATCCTTATTGCAACTGTTCCTCAATCACTTTCTCCAGATACCCGGTTATCTCGTCAGAAGAGTAATTGCACGGTTCAACGGGCTTTAAAATCTGATAAGTTACTTTTTCACCAAACTGTAAAGGGAAATTGCCGTTTTTAAGGATTTTATGGTGCCCGCTGATAACAAAAGGCACAATTACGGCCGATGGGGCGCCCCTGAGAAGCGTCTGAATACCGGCAGACATAAAAGGTTTAAGCTGGCCGTCTTTGCTTCGGGTACCTTCCGGAAAAATGCAGGCCGCATAATTGTTTTTCTCAATCAATTTGCCCAGTTTCAGTATCTCTCTAACAGACTGAGAACCATTTGCACGATCGATAAGAGCCGACTGCCCGTGTTTCAGGTTATAGGAGATGCTAAACATATTTTTGGACAACTCTATTTTTGCAATAAACTTGGGATAATAGTCCCTGAATATCCATCCGATCGCAGGAATATCGTACATACTCTGATGATTGGCCACCACAATGACCGGACGATCTTTAGGAAGATTCTCCAATCCCAAATAGCGAACCCGTGCCCCCATAATCCACAAACCTCTCAAAAGCATAATATTGAGTAAATCCACAGATCTTCGACGGGCATGCTCGCCAAACAACTTAAGGGCAATCACCTGAACCGGATAAAAACCGATGATCAGGGCAATCATATATAATTGAAAAACCGGAGTAAGCAGAAATCCCAAAACTTTTTTCATCTGTATAAAATTTGTTTATTAAGGTCGAATAGAACTCGAAATTTCTTTATACAAGCTCGTTTCATTCGTTTAAAACTCTACTCATTTCAACATTTAATAAACTGAATAACATCACTTTATCACTGTTCCGTATAGATCATAATCTTCGGCACCGGTTATTTCCACCTCATAAAAATTTCCGGGCTTCAACTTTTCGGAAACAGGGATGAGCACTTCAGGGTCAACCTCCGGAGAATCAAACTCTGAACGGCCAATAAAAAAATCCTCCTCTTTACGATCGATGATCACTTTCATTTTGGTTCCCACCTTTGTCTCATTTATTTCGCGGCTGATATCGCGTTGCAGGGCCATTATTTCATCAGCCCTGGCTTGCTTAACATCCTGTGGTATATTGTCCTGATAATTTTTCCAGGCGAATGTATCCTCTTCATGTGAATAAGGAAAAACACCCAGTCTCTCGAAGCGCATTTCTTTAACAAACTCCATCAGCTCCGAAAAGTCTTCCTCCGTTTCTCCGGGATGACCGGTAATCATAGTAGTCCTCAAATGAATACCCGGCACTTTTTCCCGCATGTTTTTGACCAACCTCAAAGTGTCGGCTTTTGTAACATGCCGTTTCATCATTTTCAGCATGTTATCAGAAATATGTTGAAGTGCAATATCCATATAAGCGCAAACCCTGGAATTGTTAGCTATTACATCCAGAATATCCATGGGAAATGCAGCCGGATAGGCATAATGCAGGCGAATCCATTCAATTCCTTCAATCCGGGAAAGCTTTTCCACCAGAGGTGCCAGCATCTGCTTTTTGTACAGATCCAGTCCATAATAGGATAAATCCTGAGCAATTACCTGCAATTCTTTAACTCCGCGTGACGCCAGCAGAGTAGCCTCTTCCAGCAGGTCGTCCATGGGTTTTGATTTATGCTTTCCGGTAATGATTGGAATGGCACAATAAGAACAGGAGCGATTGCAACCTTCGGAAATTTTAAGGTAAGCATAATGCCCGGGAGTAGTGAGAGAACGCTCATTCACAAGATCGGGTCTGTAGGTGCTTCCAAGATCAGAAATAAGCTCCTTCCAGTTGAATTTGCCATAAAACCGATCCACTTCAGGCAGCTCCTTCCCCAGCTGATCGAAATAACGCTCCGACAAGCATCCCATCACATAAAGCTTATTAATGCGACCTTCCTTTTTTGCTTCTGCAAAATCAAGAATGGTATCAATACTCTCCTCTTTGGCATCGCCAATAAATCCACAGGTATTGATTACCACAATTTCACCTTTGGCCTGGTCGGCATCGTGTTCCACCGAAAAACCTCCTGCCTCAAATTGTCGTATTAGAAATTCGGAATCCACCAGATTTTTCGAGCATCCCAAAGTGATTACGTCCACTCGCCTCTTGCCTTGCTTGGTCATTTAATTTACAGTTAGTTTGTGAGATGTTGGGAAAATAGAAGTTAGATGTTAGAAGTTGGAATTTAGAGGTTAGAGGCTGGAGGTTAGAAAGGTGCCCTTCCCAAAAATCTGCCTCAAATCTTACGAACCAACAGACTACAAGCCAACATCGAACATTTTCCTTATCCAAATAACGAATCGACGAATTCTTTTCGGTTAAACACCTGCAAATCATCGATTCCCTCACCTATTCCAATGTATTTAACCGGCACCTTAAGTTGATCGGAAACACCGATAACCACGCCACCTTTAGCTGTACCATCCAGTTTGGTAATGGCAAGGGAAGTCACTTCAGTGGCCTTGGTGAATTGTTTGGCCTGCTCAAAGGCATTCTGGCCGGTGGATCCATCGAGTACAAGCATTATTTCGTGAGGAGCATCAGGCACAACTTTCTGCATTACCTTCTTAACCTTGGTAAGCTCATTCATCAGATTTACCTTGTTGTGCAAGCGGCCGGCAGTATCAATAATCACCACATCAGCATCTTTGGTTTTGGCTGATGCCAAAGTATCGAAAGCCACCGATGCAGGATCAGAACCCATTTTCTGTTTCACCAACGGTACATCCACACGGTTGGCCCAAATCTCAAGCTGTTCTATAGCCGCAGCCCGAAAAGTATCTGCTGCACCCAATATCACTTTTTTGCCGGATGCTTTAAACTTATGAGCCAATTTGCCAATGGTAGTGGTTTTTCCAACGCCATTGACGCCTACCACCATAATTACATATGGCTTTTTGTCAGCCGGAAATTCAAAATCACCTTCCGTATCATCCTCATTTTCAGCCAGCAAAGAGGCAATCTCCTCCCTTAGGATTACATTTAACTCACTGGTATTAACGTATTTATCCCTGGCCACCCGCTCTTCAATTCGCTCAATAATGCGAAGCGTGGTATCCACTCCCACATCAGACGTGATTAATACTTCTTCCAAACTGTCGAGCACATCATCATCCACTCTGGTTTTACCAACCACGGCGCGGGTCATCTTTTGAAATACACTCTCTTTAGTTTTGGCCAGTCCTTTGTCCAGGTTTTCTTTTTTGGCCTTATTGAAACCACCGAATAATCCCATGGTAATAAATTGAAATATTTAGTTTCCGGCAGCCTGAAAACAACGTTTCGGGATACCGATTTTTAGAAAAGGCCAAAGATAATCAATACTTTCGACATAAATAAAAAATGCCACAGAGTAAAAGCCTCAAAAATGCTTACTCTGCGGCGAAATGACATTCAATTCGTTTTATCCCAGGATAGAAATCAGCACTCCGGCTGCAACTGCAGATCCGATAACACCTGAAATATTTGAAGCCATGCAGTATTGAAGCAGATGATTACTGCTGTCATGCTTTAACCCCAGTTCATTGGCCACTCTCGAAGCCATGGGGACAGCGCTCAGGCCGGTAGCACCCACCAGCGGATTGATTTTCTTTTTGGCTATCAGGTTATACCCTTTTACAGCCAGGATTCCACCTGCAATAGAGATGGCAAAAGCCAGAAATCCACCTACGATAATACCCAGTGTTTTAAAGTCCAGAAAGACTTTTGCAGTCATTGTTGCCCCAACGGCCAGCCCAAGAAAAATAGTAGCTGTATTCATAATGGGCCCGGTGGCGGCATCAGACAAACGTGAGGTAGCTGTACCAATCTCTTTGATAAGATTACCAAAAAGCAACATTCCCAGCAACGGAACTGATGAAGGCACCAGGATGGCCACTGCAACACCCAAAACAATGGGAAAAATAATTTTAACCGTTTTAATGTTCTTTATCTTGTATTTAGGCGGATACAGTTTATCCTGTTTCTTCATATTTATCCGAAACTCATTTTTTGTCATGAGCCGGTTGGCCACCAGAGGTACAATGACAGGAACCAGGGCCATATAGGAATAGGCTGCAATAGCGATGGGGCCCAACAAGTGAGGAGCCAGTAAAATGGTAGTATAAATAGCTGTGGGACCATCGGCACCCCCTATAATTCCAAGGGAACCGGCCTCTTTAGGTGAAAAGCCCAGGGCTATTGCCCCAAAGAATACGCCAAAAATACCAATTTGTGCTGCGGCCCCGAAAAAGGCCAGTCGAAGATTACGCAACATGGGCCCAAAATCGGTCAGTGCTCCCACCCCCATAAAAATAATCGGTGGAAGAAAACCGGTTTTTATCAAAGAATAATAAACAAAATTCATGATGCCGTATTCGCTGGCAATTTCAAAAAGATTCATGTATCGGTGACCCGGCAATTCCACCATTTCTGATGGAACCACATCCATACTGCCTCCGGGAAGATTCGCCAGCACAATACCAAAACCGATGGGAACAAGCAGCAGTGGCTCGTATTTTTTCACAATCCCCAGGTAAAGTAGAACAGCACCAATTAAAATCATTAATAAAACGCCGGGAGTTTCCCCTATTTCTCCCATGGCGGTCATATCGTACAATTGTCTGAGTATTTCCATTTAATTTTCAGATTCTTTAGCGTTTACCGGTTTCCCGAAAATCTATTGAAGAAGAACCAGCTCATCGTCCTCCTCTACTTCACTGCCATTCTCTTTCAAAATTCTGGCAACCACTCCTGCTTTATCAAAACGCACCGCATTGTAAGTTTTCATTGCTTCCACATAACCGAGAATATCTCCCTCTTTTACCTTATCTCCTTCTTTAATGGCCATTTCACTTGAATCTTTGGTAAAATAGAACTTTCCTTCCAACGGAGATACTACCGGTTCTCCTTTGGTTAAAGGCTGCGAAGGAATGGCCTCATTCGAAGGAGTTACTTTAGTATTATTATTAGTATCGTGCCCATTGCAGGAAACCATCACTTCAAATTCTTCCCCATTCACATTAACATTCATTCTTGCGGGAGAAAAATCAGCACATCCATTATCAGAAGCTTCTCCATTTGATGCAGAAGACTCAGTCTCAGCTTTTCGCTCTGCGAGATCTGTTTCAAAAGCCTCTTTCGCTTTTCCCGATTTGTAATTTCTGTACTGTTCCGGGTGCATTGCCAGCTCCATCAGTTCTTCATCATCTTTGCCATACTCCCAACCATTATCATCCATTTCCTTTCGGAAGGTGTCCAATGCATCAGGATAAGGCTCTTGTGGATGACCGGTAAAAAATTCTTTACCTTCTTTTTCCGCCAGTTCAATGATTTCGGGAGCCAGTTTTCCGGGGAGCTGACCACTCCTTCCCAGAATCATATCCCAAATATTATCTGCAATCATACTCCAGCGCTCCCGTCCTTTCTCCATCTGAAGCACATTCATCAGTGCGAGATTTTTCACATACTGACTAAAAGGAGTTACCAGCGGCGGATATCCCAGTTTGGGCCAGATGTATTCAACCTCTTCAAAAAGTTTGATAAGCAAGTCGTCTTGTGTAAGTTCGGGTTCGTTGCGTTTGGCTTTCCACTTATTCAGGCTTTCCAGATTGTTCTCCAGATCAGCCATCAGACTGCCCATCATACCACCCGGAAGTCCGGGACCTATAAGCAACGAATTCATGTGCCGGTTTTTAGGATTGATGTAATATCCCAGAAAATCGTCCATAAACTCCTGAGTTAGCTTACGCACCTTCATATAGGCTTTCATATTGATCTCGGGCACATCAAATCCATCATCCTTCAGCATTGCCTGAATGGTTAGCAGGTCGGCATGTCCTGTCCCCCAGGAAAGAGGCTCCATGGCAACATCCACATAATCAACTCCGGCACGGGCCACCTCAAGAATGGTGGCTACCGAAAAACCAGGGCCCGAATGTCCGTGATATGTTATGGGTACCTCATTGTGTTGTTTACGAATTCCTTTCACTATTTTTCCCAACCATGCGGGACGGGCCACACCTGCCATGTCTTTAAGACAGATTTCATCGGCCCCTGCCTCAATAAATTGATCGGCCAGGTTAATGTAGTACTCAACCGTATGTACTTTAGAATAAGTAAGACTCATTGCAGCCTGAGCAATCATTTCGCCTTCTCTGGCATATTTAATGGAATCAATAATATTTCGCGGATCATTGAGCCCGTCAAAAGAACGTGCAATGTCGGTACCCTGCTGTTTTTTAACCTTAAACATCAGTTTGCGCACATCAGCCGGAACCGGCGACATACGGATGCCGTTTAAGGCCCGCTCAAGCATATGCGTCTGAATCCCGGCTTCGTTAAATGGCCTGGTCCATGCCCGAACCGCATCGTTGGGGTTTTCCCCAAAAAGCAGATTGATTTGTTCAAAACCGCCGCCATTGGTTTCCACCCTTGCAAAACACCCCATTTCTACAATAGCCGGGGCAATTTTTTCAAGCTGATCTTTCCGTGGCACATATTTACCTGACGATTGCCACATATCGCGATACAACAAAGAGAATTTTATTTTTCTGCTCATAACTCTATCTTATATTTTTTATTTCTTTCTGATTTCAATAACATTTCCCCTTCCCCCTGTAGCTTTTTTAACTCCGGCAACGATTGCAGCTACTTTTGCAGAATGAAGTTCTCCAACAGATGGTTTATCACCGGATGAGTCAGTAGCTTCTTTCGATAAAAAACGGTTGACAAAAAATATCAGGGTATTTCCTATTATAACGACCAATAGTAACACCGAAAAAACGGTTACCATTCCTACTCCCAGAAGCACCCATGCTTGATCAAAACTCTCGGTCATGTTACAATTTCATTTTCAGATTGAAACTTTCATTGATAATTTTTTGATAATCGACAGGCAATATTAAGGTTTTCCGAACACATTAAATAATTTTCTAATTTTCATTGATGGTTTTTCCGAATTATTTCAACTCCTATCATATTGAATTTCTTAAGAATATAATTTCTTTAAAATCTACAAGTTGTTTAAGGTTTTTTTTCTTTAATTAGAATTGTAATTCATCCTGAATCAGGAAACACTTAGGGTGTATCAAATTGTAATTCAAAAATTATAGTACAACTGAGTTTTATTAAGTCAGGAAATAATAACGATTTAAAAAATTAATGAGATTCTTATTACATTTACCATTAAAATAGGAATTGATGGATAATAACAGCGTCCGGGAATTGTACGAAGTTTTCAGAGTGGAAAAAAAAGTCGGCCTTTTTTTGGAGGACCATATAAAGCGACTTTTAGCGGGCGCAGCAAAATCGGGTATTAGATTGGATTTTGATTTCAGGATGATGGAAAATTATCTGAAAAGTTTCCTGATTAAACAAAATATTGAAACCGGAAATGTACGATTATCAGTTTTTTTTGACCCTCATACCGGAGAGATACAATCTCACAATGCAGAAGTAATCCCCCATTCCTATCCTTCTCAGGAACAATACAAAAAAGGCATTTCCTGCGGATTGCTTTTCAGTGAAAGAGACAATCCGGGAACTAAGATTGCCAATACAACATTGCGTAAAAATGCCAATCAGATGATTGAAGAGAAAAGTGTTTTTGAGGTACTACTGGTCAATCATCAGGGCGAAATCACGGAAGGGAGTCGCAGTAATGTTTTTTTTATTATGGAAGATCAACTATATACCGCACCGGAACAGTTGGTTTTGCCGGGTATTGCGCGAAAAAAAACACTTCAGACAGCTCAGGAATTAAACATCCCTGTTCTCTTCGAGGCCCTGGCTCATGAAAATATCAAAGACATTGAGGCAGCTTTTATTACGGGAACTTCACCGAGAATTCTGCCAATAAAAAACATCGAAGGTTACAATCTGAAACCTGAGCATTTGATGATACAAAAATTAATGGCCGGTTTTTCAAAGCTGATTAACAGTTATATCAATCATCATTTACGATAAATATTATGGAACCAAGCAAAGATGAGGCACTCTCCCTGTTTAAAAAGTACAACCAGAGTGAAAGCTTGTACAAACATGCTATTGCTGTAGAAGCTGTAATGGATTATTTTGCCCGAAAATTTGGAGAAGATTCCGAAAAGTGGTCCATCATAGGTCTCGTACATGATTTGGATTACGAACAATATCCGGATCAACACTGTACGATGACCCGAAAAATTCTGGAAGAACACCAATGGCCCGAAGATTATATCAGAGCTATTGTGAGTCATGGTTGGGGCATTTGCAGCGATACCAGACCTGAACATATTATGGAAAAGGTTTTGTACGCAACGGATGAATTAACCGGGCTGGTGACAACCTCTGTATTGGTCAGACCCGACAAAAACCTCCATGAATTAAAAGTAAAATCGGTAATGAAAAAATGGAAAGACAAAAAGTTTGCGGCCGGAGTTGACCGGAACATTATTCTAAAAGGAGCCGAAATGCTGGAGATGGATCTCAGAGATCTGATAGAAGAGACCATTGAGGCCATGAAAAAAGTGGCTCCCCTATTAGGTCTGGACGGATCATCCTCCTGACAGGTAAGCCACTTGATTCTCAAAGTTCAGGGCAGAGTTAAAATATCATCAGTGATACTGGCCAGAGTATTCTTTTACAGCGTTATACATGGCAAGAACGTTTTCAACTGGCGTCTCAACCTTGATTTTATGAGAAGGCCCAATAATGAAGCCTCCACCAGGAGCCATTGTATCTATCAGCTCCCGAACCCCTTCCCGCACATGATCAGGAGTTGATTTTCGAAGCAATAATTCCTCATCCAATCCACCTGAAAAGGTAATCATCCGTCCAAAATCCTTTTTCAAGCCCAACGGGTTCATTCCTTCAGCACGAGTCTGAATGGGGTCTAATACATCAGCACCCAGGGAAATAAACTCTGGCAGGAGTTTACGAACGGCACCACAACTGTGCATATAGTATTTTATTCCCAGTTTTCGCGGCAACTCTAAAAATCGCTCAATGGCAGGCCGGCAGTAGTTATTCCAATTTTCATTACTGATCATCAGTCCGTTACTGGCACCAAAATCATCAGCAATACGAATAAAATCAACCTTTTCTCCGGTTACAGCGAAAAAGTGCTCGATAAAATCTACATAAAAATCGGTTACTTTATCGACCAATGCCTTAAAGAAATGAGGATTGTACATCATAACATCCAGGAAAGAATCACGCCCTATTAAGCGTTGAATGATGCGAAAAAGTCCAGGTGAAGAGTACCCGGGTGCCGTCATGATGGCATAATCTCTGTACTTTTCGCATTGCCTGGTAAGTGATTTAAAATCAAATAAATCAACATGCGGCCAGGGATACTTATCCAACAACTCCGGATCGGTTACACCTTGTAGTGGAAACCGCGTAGCTTCCCAGTATCTTAAATCTCCATGGCCAACCAAATCATATTCAACACCCCAGATATCCTTTTTCTTTCCTTTTTTCTGATCAACAAGTTTGGGCCCTGTATAAGTGGGTTCCACCCATCTAAAATCAATCTCCAGGTGTTCAAGAAGCTGGTCAACATCAGAAAAACCCAGTTCCGACATCATTTTTTGTGTGAATTCGGGAACAGCCCAGTAAAAAACAGGTACCCGATCGGGTTCTTCATGATTCAAAGCAGTTAATACTCTCTCTTTGTGATTCATAAATGATAGATTTAGGTCTCATTCAAGTATCATTTATTCCTGTTTTTGAGGCCAAAAACAATGCAAGATAGAGAAAAATGTTTGAAATCATCAAAAAATATCAATGATTTTTAAGAAACTAAAAATCCAGATACATCTATTAGAAGAAACTGTCAGTCATTATCCTAATAAAGCGGTTTGATGACAAAACCATAAGAATACCGGTTGTCTGTTAATCTGTATTTTTTATGCGTCCATGCTCCCCAGCTGTTATCACCACCAACACCCATTTGTCCCAGATCTAAATCCACAGAGGTAAAATTCTGTGCCACAACATCAGTAGTGTGTCGGTGACCATCGGGATACTCAACTTTTTCATAGTCTGAATTCACTGGAGACTCAAAATCCTCCATGGAGTTATGATGCGCAGATACCTCCAGCAGTTGTTTACCTTTAAATACAAGTCCAATTCCGGCCTTATTGGTAATGGTCAACCAACGAACATCTGTCTTATTTCCATTCTCCTGAGGTCGCAGGTAGGCCTGGTACTGCTCAGCAACCGAACCGGACCAAACATCAACAAAAGCAGCCGATTTTCTGTCCCGGTAAGACTCCTGTGGTCCCCGCCCTAACCATTCCATTTGATCAAACTCACGGGGCATCACCAATGTCATGCCCATCCTTGGTATCTCCGGTAAAGTATCCGAGTTCATTGTAAAATGATGATTCACATCGATGCTTCCTTCTGCGTCAATTACGTAAACCACCTCAGAAGTACCGATAAGTTGATGATTTTCGTCGAAGTAATTCCATAAAAAGCTAACCTGCTTACCTCTGCTCACATCCTCTATTCCGGCAGATTTAAGTTCCTTATATTTTTCAGTGTTTCTCCAGATATGCGACCTTCGGGGCAGTCCGTTACCAAAATCATTGTCTGTAGGTGCCCTCCAGAAAGATGGCTGAGGACTTTCCAGCAACATCCGTTTTCCGTTGTATTGAAGCTGACTCATCTCTCCCCTTGCCATATCAAACTCCACCATGAAATCTTTCCAGGAAATAACGGCCGAGGAATCATTGTTTTGCTTTTCGACATTTAAAGCAGCTTTTTTTACGACATTTTCTTCCGGTTTCTCATACACAGGCAACTTAAATTGTTCTTTGGCCAGAGAAGCCCCTTCCGGAAGGCTGCCCATATGTTCTTTTAACCGGGCATGGAAATTCAGAAAATACTCGGTGCCCGGATTGACATCAAAATCAAGACCAACAATCAACTGTTCCTTCTCACCAGGAAGTAAAGACAACGCTTCAATCCGACCCGAATCCACCACTTCTCCGTCTCCTTTAATCTCCCAATCGAAATTAAAAACATCCGTATTCAGAAAGGAATAATCATTCCGGATACCAATAATACCTTCGGCGAGATCCGCAGGATAAAATTTGATGTACTGATACACCTTTTTCACCTCTTCCAGAGCAGGTTGTGGTTTTCGGTCGGGATCTACCAGCCCGTTAAGACAGAAATTTCCGTCGGAGGGCACTGTATCAGGGCCAAAATCTCCCCCATAAGCATATAATTCTTCACCATATTCGTTGGTCGTCAATAACCCCTGGTCCAACCAGTCCCAGATAAAACCACCCTGCATTACCCGATGCGTCTCAATGGTATTCCAGTAGTCCTGAAGATTTCCGACACTGTTGCCCATGGCATGCGCATATTCACACTGAATCAATGGCTTGCTGCCATCTTCCCGGGCAAATCGTTCCATATGCTCAATGGAAGCATACATGGGTACATAAATATCGGTATTTCGTCCTCCGTGTGCCTGCTCATACTGAACAGGGCGGGAAGCATCCACCGACTTAAGATAATCATAGGTTTTATTAAAATTAATGCCATCGCCGGCCTCATTGCCAAGCGACCAGATAATCACGGACGGCTGATTTTTGTCGCGCTCGAACATATTGCGCGTACGGTAAAGATGCGATGACATCCACAACGAATCTTTTGCCAGCGATTCAGCACCGTATCCCATTCCGTGGGACTCAATATTGGCCTCATCAATCACATAAAGACCATATTGATTACACAATTCGTAAAAACGCTCTGGTTGAGGATAGTGTGAAGTTCTGACTGCATTAATATTGTGGCTTTTCATCAGTTTAATATCCTCAAGCATGGTTTGCTCATCCACCACATGGCCTTTTACCGGATGGTGCTCATGCAGGTTCACCCCTTTCAGATTCACATACGCTCCGTTAATCAGCAAACTATTTCCTTTGATTTCCACTTTTCTGAATCCGACATCCTGAACAATGGTTTCCAGCACTTCCCCTGTCTCTTTTTTGAGATTGATTTCAAGTTGATACAAATGAGGTATTTCGGACGACCATGGCTTAATATTATCCAGCACAGAACTCCATCGGACAGAATTCTCCACCACGGCATCAATAAAACTATCCACCTGTTTTGTTCCGTCATAAAGATTGGCCTCCACCATTACAGGATTTTCTACCGAGGCATTCTCCACACTCAACTCGAGCGCAAAAACACCATCATTCAAATCATCAGACAAATCAGAAGTGATCCGAAAATCCTTAATATGCTGCTGTGCCCGGGCCATTAGGAATACATCCCGCGTAATGCCCCCCAAACGCCAGAAATCCTGATCTTCGAGATAACTGCCATCGCTCCATTTATACACTTCAACCGCCAGACTGTTTTCTCCTGGAATTAAATATTGGGTAATGTCAAATTCGGCCGGGGTTTTACTGTCCTCACTATACCCAACCAAGGATTCATTTACCCATACATACATGGCAGAACTCACGGCCCCGAAGTGAAGATATACTTTTTTACCCTCCCATGTTTCCGGAATGGTAAAATGACGTTTGTAAGATCCTACAGGATTGTAATGATCCTGAATTTCGGGCGGAGTTTTAGCATGAGGATACTGAACATTGGTATATATGGGATAGTCATGTCCATGCATTTCCCAGTTGGATGGCACCGGGATTGTTTCCCATTCTTCTGTATCAAAGTCATCTTTATAAAAATAAAAAGGACGTTGCGCCGGATTTTGGGATAACTTAAAGGCCCATTTGCCATTGAGCGATTGAATGAAGGACGATGACCAAATATTATCCGGATCTGCTTCACCTGGATCGGCAAATGGGACAAACCATGAACGTGGAGATTCTTTATTTATCTGGTTCACAAGAGGGTTCTCCCAATCCCGTGGAATTTTCTCCTCAAAAGGCACATCAGAGTAATCGCGATAATCGGTACAGGAACCCAGTAAAACAAGAGGTAACAGGAGGTAGAAATACTTCATTCGTATCAGGTTTAAAATTTTTCCGGTTGATTTTTTCCCCTTGGTCTCACAACATCATTTCTCCTCAGACAAAAGTACTTTGACAATCAACATGTTAACACAAAGGGGCATCTCTGAAAAACAAATTTAGACAATATTTTTCACTACAAACCCGGACATCCTGATTTTTTAGGAAAATAATTATTCTTCATTCAATTGGTGAAAAAGATTGGTTATGCTATTTTTACAAATTCTACCCAAAAAGTTTTAGCTGGAAGCCGGAATAATCTGCAGATATGGGGTTATCATCCTAAAAATTAACCTGCCTATTACATAAAACAGGTTAGGTACAACAAGCTGAAAGCCTGAGAGCAACGGCCCGGGACGCTGGCCCAGGCTAATGCTTAAACACAACAACATTATGTAATCCTTTAAAAGGGAAAAACCTCGCTTTTAAGAGGACTGGTTTATTCATAAGTTTTGAATATCAAAGTTTTTGAGAAATTTCTCAACATAGAAAAAGCACAAAAAACCGTATCAAATATTAATCATAAATGAACATCAAATGAATCTATTAAAACCGTTAATGTTTGCAGCTGCAGGGCTTATGGTAATTCCTGCCTGTACCGGCAGCGACAAGGCGCCCGCAAAAGATGAGCGGGCCGTGTTCTCTCCGGAGAACATGGATACCACCTTGACACCGGGTGAAAACTTCTATCTCTACGCCAACGGAGGATGGATCGAAAACCATCCCCTACCTGACGACAAAAGCCGATTTGGTGCTTTCGATATGCTGGCAGAAGAAAACCGCGAAAAAGTAAAAACAATCATTGAGGAAGCTGCTCAAACCGAGGCTGAAACAGGAAGTGTAGCTCAGCAAATCGGTGATTTTTTTGCTTCCGGAATGGATACTCTTGCCATAGAAAAAGCTGGTCTGGAGCCACTTTCCGATATTTTTGCACTCATTGGCACCATCAATAACCCCGAAACATTGGTAAAAGTGGCGGCTGCACTGCATCAGCAACAGATTTACCCATTCTTTTATCTCTACAGTTCTCCCGACCGGAAAAACAGTGACATGGTTATTGCCAATTTTTATCAGGGCGGACTGGGACTTCCCGACCGGGATTACTACTTCGATGAGAGTGAGCGCGGCAAAAAACTCAGGGATGCCTACCAACAATACCTGACGACTCTTTTTGTGCTGAAGGGAGAAACAGAGGAAACTGCCAGTCAAAAGACCTCAAACATAATAGAGCTGGAAACCCGGATGGCAAAAGCCTCCAATACACGACTGGAAAACAGGGATCCTCAAACCACTTACAATCCGACCACTCTTGAGGAACTTCCAAAAATGGCCGCTGGATTTGACTGGACCCTTTATTTCAGTGAAGCAGGACTTCCCAAGCCTGGAAAAATTAATGTAGGACAGCCGAAATTTATGGCCGAAGTTGCAAAAATGATCAATGAGGTAAGCCCGGAAATGTGGCAGGACTATTTCACTGCTGTAGCCATGAGAAGTATGGCCCCTTATCTGACACAGGACTTTGTGGAAGCCAACTTTGAGATGTACGGCCGAACCCTGTCGGGACAACCAAGCATGGAACCACGTTGGAAACGTGTTTTAAATACCACCAGCGGTGCTTTGGGAGAAGCAGTGGGTCAGCTTTATGTTGAAAAATATTTCCCGCCGGAAGCCAAGGAACGGATGCTGGAATTGACCGGCAACCTGAAAAAATCATTTGCCCGCCGCATTGACCAGCTGGAATGGATGAGCGACCAAACCAAAAAAGAAGCGCACAATAAACTGGACGCCATTAAAGTAAAAATCGGATATCCTGATAAATGGCGCGATTACAGTGGTCTGGAAGTATCAAAAAAGAATTACGCAGAAAATGTGATACGTTCCAATCGTTTTGATTTCATCTTCGACCTCAACAAAATCGGGAAACCGGTGGATGAAGATGAGTGGCACATGACTCCTCAAACAGTAAATGCTTACTATAGTCCGCTGGCCAATGAAATTGTTTTTCCTGCCGCAATTCTTCAGCCTCCTTTCTTCTATCCTTATGGTGATGACGCCGTGAATTATGGTGCTATTGGCATGGTTATCGGCCATGAGATGACACATGGATTCGACGATAAAGGCCGTCAGTATGATAAAGACGGAAACATGAACGACTGGTGGCAACCTGCTGATGCAGGCAATTTTGAAAAGCGAGCGCAGGTTTTGATTGACCGTTATGACAATTTTGCTGTGCTGGATACCATCAAAGCAGACGGAGAACTAACCCTGGGAGAAAACATCGCCGATCTGGGCGGTTTAAACATTGCCTATCAGGCCTACAAAATGAGTCTGGAAGGAAAAGAAGAACCCGGAAAACTGGATGGCTTCACCGATGATCAGCGTTTCTTCCTGGCTTATGCCCGTGTATGGGCACAAAACATCCGGGACGAAGAGATATTGCGTCGTACCAAAGAAGACGTTCACTCACTCGGTAAATGGCGTGTAAATGGTCCTTTACCAAATATGCAGCCATTTGTTGAAGCTTTTAATATTGAAGCTGACGACGCCATGTACCTGGCTCCCGAAAAAAGAGCATCAATTTGGTAGAAAATTTGATCTACCTTATACATAAAACTGGTAAAGTGTAAACAGGCTGAAGGCCTGAGAGCAATAGCCCAGGGCAACGCCCCAGGCTGTTGCTTAAAGACCTTCGGCCTTTTAAAAAAGCAACCACATTATGTATTCCGTTAAAAGGGAAAAGCCTCGCTTTTGGGAGGACTACCTTATAAATAAGACAGACGGCAGATTGAAATCCGCACATTTCGAATAAAAAAGGCCGTCCTGAAAGGGACGGCCTTTTTTGTTGTTAATCAGAAGACCTTTAATCAGATAAACAAGTTAAGGTTGGATGATTCCGCCTCTTCCAGGTAGTTGGCGACTCCCCCAATGCGAACACCATCAATCAATTCTCCACTGTGAACGCCCATTACATCCATACTCATCTGGCAGGCAATCATCTGCACCTCAGAACGAACGGCATTATCAATCATTACCTCCAGCGCATCCACATTTTTGCTTTTCATGCGTTGTTTCATCATGCTGCGACCAATTCCGCCCATATTCATGTTTGACAAAGGTAATTTTCCGGCGTGGCCGGGCATCATCAGTCCAAACATACGATCCATCATCCCCTTGCGGGTTCTGGGCTTATCCTGCTTTTTAATCACATTAAGTCCCCAGAAAGTAAAGAACATCGTAACTTTTTTGCCCATGGAAGCTGCACCATTTGCGATAACAAAAGAAGCGAGCGCGCGGTCCAGATCATCGCTAAAAACAATAATAGTCTTATTGTCTCCTTTGTCAATGGTTCTGATACCTTCGGACATCTGCTCCATCCCGTTCATTGCTGACGATTTTTCGTTTTTCTTACGGATCACCGCTGTTATTTCAGCTCCTTTTTTGGAGCGGCCCACAAGCGTGTGACCGGTGACTTTACACCACGATGCCACATCATTATAAAAGCCCGGATCGGTAGCTTTAACCTGCATCTCCTGGTCCGGTTCAATTTTGGCCATCTCTTCCTTCAGCTTTAAAACAGGACCAGGGCATTGCAGTCCACAAGCATCCACCTGAAGCGTATCAGCTTTTATCAACGGCAAATGTACCTTTTCCTCATCATTGGTCGGTTTCGCTTCCTCCGAAACATTAAATTTCAGTGGATTGTTCTGCTCTTCCATGGCCGACTGATATACCTTCAATCCCCCGGAGAGGTTATATACTTTTTCAAACCCGTGTTGTTTAAGAATCCGGGTGGCAACATATCCGCGCAATCCCACCCCACAAAAGATGTAAAGATTTTTGTCACGGGGAATTTCATCCAGACGGTCACGCAACTGATCAAGTTCTATGTTCACCGATCCCTCAATGGCATTCAGACTATATTCATCAGGAGTACGAACATCGATGAGGCAACTGTCGGAATGCGACCATTCATGAAATTTGTATGGAGACAACGGCAGAAACAGTCCCTTCATGATATTCTCTGCATTGTATCCTGCCTGACTCACAGGGTCTTTGGCCGAACTAAAAGGCGGCGCATAAGCATGTTCTATTTCCTGAAGATCATAAATATCACCATTCTCTTTAATGACTGCTGCAATAATGTCGATGCGCTTATCCACACCACCATACCCCACAATCTGAGCACCCAATACTTTACCGTTTTCAGGGTTAAAAGTCAGTTTAAGCACCATATTTGTGGAACCCGGGTAATAACCGGCATGACTTCCTGCATTTACAATGGTTGATTGATGTGGAATACCGGCCTGCGCCAGGGCTTTATCGCTCAAACCGGTAGTTCCGGCAGTCAGGTCAAAAACCTTTGCAATGGCTGTACCTATAGATCCCCGGTATTTTCTTTGATGTCCGTAAACCATATTGTCGGCAAGAATACGTCCCTGCTTGTTAGCCGGACCTGCCAGAAATGCGAGGGACGACTGACCGGTAAGGGGATGCGGAAATTCAATGGCATCACCTACCGCATATATATTTTCATGCGAAGTTTGCAGATAATCATCCACCAGAATACCTCCGCGTTGTCCAAGTTTAAGGGCTGCCTTCCGGGCAAGAGAGGTATCCGGTTTCACACCTATGGACAAAACCACAAAATCAGCCTTCAGCCGGTTACCACAGGCCAGCCTGACGGTGAGTTCATTTCCATTGTCCTGAAATTCCTGCACGGCATCCTGCAGATAAAGTCCTACTTCTTTCTCCTTGAAATGCTGATGCAAAAGAGCAGCAATTTCCGGGTCCATCATATTCATCACCTGAGGAGCAGCTTCCACCACCGTTACGTTTATACCCCGGTGATGAAGGTTTTCGGCCATCTCCAGGCCAATAAAACCGGCTCCTACGACAATTGCAGAACGAGGCTTCTCATCATCCACAAAAGCCTTTATGCGGTCGGTATCGTCCACATTCCGGAGTGTAAAAATATTTTTATGATCGATGCCGGGAATGGGGGGTTTCACCGGTTGAGCACCCGGCGAAAGAACCAGCTTATCGTAAGGCTCCGAATATTCTTTTCCGCTTTTCAAATCACGTACACTAACTGTCTGATTTTCTGAATCAATATTCGTTACTTCTGAAAAAATTCTCACATCAATATTGAAACGGCCACCAAAACTTTCAGGTGTCTGAACCAACAGTTTCTCACGCTCTTTAATAACCCCGCCAATATAGTAAGGCAATCCGCAGTTGGCATAAGAAATATGCTCCCCTTTTTCGAGCATAATAATTTCGGCCTTCTCGTCAATTCGCCTCAAACGTGCGGCAGTGGTGGCTCCGCCAGCCACTCCGCCAATGATTACATACTTGTTCTGCATAGCTTCTGATTAATTTGCAGACAAAAGTATAAAAACATATACATTTTTATATGTCCATATATCTCATTTAAAGAAAAAGTTCTTTAAAAGTTGTTAATAGGCTGAAAGTCATCTTTTAGAAAAATTAGAAGAAAAAAACGAAACCTGTTTCCCCGACCGAGTTTTTGATTAATTTTGCGGGCCAAAATCGGAAACCAATACAACCGTTACAATCGCGAAAGGAAATGGAAATAGACATCATAATCTGGCTCGATTACATAGGAACCATGGTATTTGCAATCAGTGGAGTCTTAACTGCAGGCACAAAGCGGCTTGATTTATTTGGCGCTATGTTCATAGGAGTAGTGACCGCTATCGGAGGCGGAACAATCAGGGATTTGTTGCTTGGTGTCACCCCTGTTACCTGGCTTCAGGGCTATGGTTATCTGATTGCCATTTTCAGCGGATTTGCCATCACCCTTGTTTTCAAAAAGTTTGTTGCACGAATGCGCCGAACCTTATTCCTATTTGACACCATCGGAATAGGTGTATTCACCATTATTGGTCTGGAAAAAGCGTTGAATCTTGGGGTAAATCCTGCAGTAGCCGTTATTATGGGCATGACTTCGGCAGTCGTCGGCGGAGTAATCAGAGACACCCTGACCAATGACCTTCCGTTAATATTTCACAAGGAAATATATGCCACCGCTTGTATTACAGGAGCTTTATTTTATTTGTTTTTCAACTGGCTCAATCTTCCATCCACACTCAACGAGCTGTTGACCGTCGGCATTATTATCGCCATCAGGCTTCTCTCTATCCGTTTCAATCTTGTCATTCCGGTATTTAAAACTCCAGAGTCTTAACCAGAATAATCATCATCATCCAGACTGGCAGCCATATTCCAATAGGTTTGAGCTTTATCCATTTCCCCCAGGCGGGCACAAACATCCCCCAGATTTTTATATACTTCCGGATCGGACTGCTGCAAATTGGAAGCCTCCAAAAAATCCTGATAAGCACCCGAAAAATGGCGGAGCTGAAAACGGGCCTTCCCCCTGCCAAGTAGGGCCTCGAAATTACGTTGATGCAATTGGAGTACCGACGTAAAATCTCTTTCTGCATTTTCAAGGTCACCGGTTTGCGTCAGAATATTTCCACGACGGATCAGAGCATCAATAAACCTGGGATTCAGGCTCAAAGCTTTATTCAGGTTAGCCAGAGCACTCCTTTTATCCTTGAATTTCACCTCACACTCGTTGGCCATCAGGAAGTACTCACGAGCAAATTCCTCCACATTCTTCTGTTGCAAGGCCAACTCTTCTTCCAAATCATCAATTTTCTTTTTTAATCTGGTGGCAAAAACCATTTCACTTGCCATAAAACGCTGAATAACTGGGCTTTCCAAATCATCTTTCCGATATTTAACCGCTTCTGCCAAATATTTCACCGATTCTTGCCAGTTTCCCTGTCGAAAACTTTTTAACGCCGAGATGTAAGCCCCGTCAGCCTTCGCTTTATTCAGTTCTTCCTGAATCAGCCGCTGATCATTAGCCGATCGGGCAAACTGCGTCACCTGAGGGTTGACGATGACATCACGCGAGGTAACAGGAGTTTTAAGCACAATACCTTCCAGCGATCTGCAGCGGCTCAGTGCAACATAGAGTTGTCCTCCGGCAAATGCCCCACCGCTGAAGTCAATAACCACCTTGTCAAATGTAAGTCCCTGACTTTTATGGACCGTAATGGCCCAGGCCAGCCGCAGCGGAAATTGCGTAAAAGAACCAATTTCCTCTTCAATAATCCGGTTATTTTCCTCGTCGTAGCGATACCGCAGATTAAGCCATTTTTCCCGGGTTATCAAATGCGTCTGATCATCCTCTGTTCGCACGTAAATTCCGTCTTCACTAATCTCATCCACCAGACCAAGTGTTCCGTTATACCAGCGTTTTTGGGGATCATTCTTCACAAACATCACCTGAGCATTTTCCTTCAATACCAGTTCTTTCAGTGTAGGAAGACTGGATTCGGAAAACTCGCCCTGTATTTGGCCTGTAAAAGTCTCAGCATCACCGTCCAACTCATCCAGTTTCTTATCATTGATATAATTAACGGTATCCCGACGTGTGGCAAGTGTTATAAACAATTCACTAACAGGAGGCTCAAAAGAGCGGTCAAGACGTTCATTAATGTTGGAAATATCAGTTGGAGCCGCCGCATTTACCCGTATTTTATCCAACATTTGAACAAAAGCCTTGTCATTTTGCCGATACACCTTGGTTAATTCAATTTGAACCAACGGGATACGGGAAAAGACTCTGGCGGAAAAGAAAAAAGGAGACTTGTAAAACCGACTGAGAATTTTCCAGTCATCCGAGCGCACCACCGGCTCCAGCTGGAAAGCATCCCCCACCATCAGAATTTGTTTCCCGCCGAAAGGCAGCGTTTTATTTTTGGTATATACCCGCAAAACCTGATCAATGAAATCCAACACATCTACCCGAACCATGGAGACCTCGTCAATAATCAACAAATCTGTTTCACGGATAAGTTTTATTTTCTCTTTATTGTACTTCAGAAAATCGAAAATCCGGCCATCTTTGGTTGACAGATCAGGGTCATCAGGCAATATGGGCCTGAACGGGATTTTGAAAAAGGAGTGCATAGTTACCCCACCGGCATTGATGGCTGCAATACCTGTGGGTGCCACCACAATGTGTTTTTTATGTGTATTTTCACAGATGTATTTCAAAAATGTAGATTTACCCGTTCCGGCACGCCCCGTTAAAAACACTGAAGAGTTGGTGTATTGAATTAACTGAAGTGCATTACGAAATTCCGCATTGTCAAGATCCATATTTTCGGGTAATTCACTACTCATACGCGGCCTCCTCTTCTAATTCCTTTTCTGTTTCAAATGCGCCATACCGTTTAATAATGCTGTAAGCTTCAAAAACACCCAATTCACCGGCCTTACTCAAATCCATGGTACCTTTGGTTGTTTCTTCGAGGTAAATCCTGTTCAAACCCCGGTTGAAGTATGCTTCGGCAAAGTCAGGATTGAGCGCTATTGCTTTGGAGTAATCCTCCACCGAAGCCTCAAAATCGCGCAAAAGACTTTTCATAAATGCTCTGTTGAACCATGCAAACTCAAATTCAGGCGCCAGTTCAATGACTTTGTTCAGGTCGTCGATAATTAGGTTGTAGTCAAGTATAGAAGACTTGTCCGCCCCGCCTGAAGCCCCCAATGCATCTCCGGAACCTGACAGCCTAAGTTCTTCCACAGATGGTGCCTCTTCTGATTCAAAGGATTTCACGGTTTCAACCATCTTATACCGGGCAAACGCCCTCTGGAAAAAAGCCAGATAACAAGTACTGTCCAGTGACACAGCGCTGCTGAAATCTTCGATGGCATTATTCAGATTCTGAACAGCCAGATAATGCATTCCACGCTCCATCAAAAGGTTCACTCTGCCTTCAATATCTTCTGTATTTTCCAATCGTGCGCTTAGACGGGCAATATTCTCAAAAAATATGGCTGATGCCTCCCGACTTATTTCACCTGTAACATTGGCTATTTCTACAGATCGTCCGGAATGGAAATTCTCCGCCAGTTCTTCCACATCCCTTTCAAAATAACGTACTCTGTGAACCAGAGTATCCCCCGGGAAAAACGTTAATCCGTAAGGTCCCTGAAGGTCCACCATTATGTTACGATTCTGAATCTTTCCTCTTAAGGAAGAACCTGTGAGTTCTTCGGGCTGATCGGTTCCAAAATCGTCCAACACAGCCATTTTATCATAATTTCTGATATTGCGGTCGTTTTCTCCGCGCGTCTCTTTTCGTTTGCCTTTTTCGGAGGTTTCCTCTTTGGTTGTTTTTCCTGACGCCAGTTGCTCCTCCTCCTTCCCTATATTTTCTCTTCGATCCATCTCCAACTTCATGGCAGTGTTATAATCCAACCGGGCAGCTTCTTCCTGTCCCAATGCCATACGAACCTCTGCACGATTGTAATACACAGGCGAAAAATCAGGATAAGCATCGGCTACAATATTGTAATCGGACAAAGCCTTGCGAAAATCACCCTTTTCCTGATAAAGCATTCCCCGATAATAAAGAGTAGGCAAATCCTCGCCCCTGAGCGCCAAAACCCGGGAGAAATCATTGATGGCTCCGTCAAGATCTCCGATTTCAGCCCTGAGAATACCGCGGTTGTTGTACCCCATGGCATTGCGGGGATCCAGTTCAACAAACTTATTGAAATCCGCCATCGTTCCACGCAAACTATCCAGCTGATACCTGATAATTCCACGATTCATATAAAGCGAAGCTTCTTCAGGGCGTAATAGAACAGCAGCATCCACATCTTTAAGGGCTTTTTCAAATTCCCCCTGATGATAATAAACCATCGACCGGTTCACAAAACCATCCGGGATATATGGATTACGCTCCACAGCCTGAGAAAAATCCTGCAGTGCTCCAACAGTGTCATTGGCTGAGAATCTTGCCAGTCCACGGTTCAGGTATGCAGTGACCATATTGGGTGACTCGTCTAAAATCTCCGAATACACTTGTGTAGCCTTCTCAAAATCTTTGGTCTGAATATAAGCTATACCCAGATTAATCATCAGATTCATATTCAGCGGATCCACATCAAGCCCCTGTTTATAATCATCAATGGAAGCTTTGGGATTTTCGAGCTTCTGATGCACAATTCCGCGCAAATTGTATGCATCAATCATGTAGGGGTTTATTTCAAGTGCTCTGTCACAATCTTCCAATGCTCCAGGGAAATCTTCCAGGTGATATTTTCCCACTGCGCGGTAATAATAAGGTTCAGACAGGTAAGGCTTGGCTTTAATTATTTGATTAAAGTACTGAATGGCAAGGATGTAATCCTCAAAATAGAGGGCATTCCGACCAATAATGGTCATGCGGTCGGTATCAATTTGTGCTTTCGCACCTCCCCCGCCCAAAGCCGTCATTACCAAAAATATGTATATAATTTTCCGCATAAGTATTAATACCTGAAATTGGTTTCCAGCAATTCTACATTACCAGCATTATCGGCAACTTCTATTCTTAAACTATGATTTCCTTTTACCAGGAATGGGACTTTATCAAAAAAACAAGTCAGCTGATTATTTTTTGCATCATACTCAAAAAGTACCCATTGGTCGTTAATATACCCTGCAAACTGTGCAATTCCTGAAAAGTCATCTTCCATACGAACAACCATCTTTTCCCGGTTGGAATACTTATTTTGTACCGGAGGATTCTTCAGATACAACAAAGGAGCCACGCTATCTCGGACCAAAAGAAAATCGCCACAAAGTCTGCTGTTTATTACAAATTCTGAGCCATCTGCTTTACCACCGGCAAACTGTGGCATCAGATTTCCATCCAAAACGGCCCCGCACAATCCGTTTGTTTCTGTCGAATCCGGTAAAGGAAACCTTATTTCAAAACCATTATGAACAGGTATGGTTTTATCAAAAATCGAAAAAACGGTTCCCGACTCCGAAATAAATGATTCCCTTACACCGACAAATCCGCTAATATCCTCATAAAAGGTTCCTTTTTCCATAGACACCTTATGCCCGGATTCTTCATAAAAATAAGGAGCATCGGCATCAATAAAAATTCCGACCTGATCTGCCACCGGTCCTGAAGCCAGAAAACGATCCCCCTCCACAGAAAAACAAAGTGAAGAACCGTTCCCTGAAATATCTTTTACCAGATAATCAAACTGAAAATCACTACCGGGCTCAACAACTATTTTCCCTCGTTGTGCATTAAACTCGTATAAATTAATATGGTTGTACGGATCCACAAAGCTTTTCTGAATCGTGCGTCCGGAAATCATTTTATCGGAATAATCAATATGACTGTTCACGAAACGAGTATCATGAAAGAAAAAACCATCCATTACACTGGAAAAAACAGGTTCCTCATTTACTTTTAGTCCGATGCTGTGAACACCACATTTACGCCACGAACCGGTGTAATAATCGAGTACATCAATCCCCACTCCTATGGTTCCGGTAGCTCTAATATCCGGATTGTGCTTCAGATGAAAAGCTCCGTCATAAAACACGGCCGGATAATATACCGGCTGCTTCTGTCCGTTAATGGTAGCACCGGCACTTAGCGGATAAAGCTTAATTCCTGTAATATGCGGCCGTACATCATCTTTTACCGGAGTTGAAAATGCCAATGGATCAATGGGTTTCTGTCCCTCTGTAATGCGCACTTCAAAATGCAGGTGAGGCCCCCCGGAGCTTCCGGAATTTCCTGAGTAAGCAATCACTTCTCCTCTTTCAACCATGAAATCTCCGGGTTTCAGATATTTATTGATTTCAAAAGATTCTTCCTGATATTGCAGAGCAAGAACTAAAGAATCCAAAACCGGAGAAAATGATTCTAAATGAGCATAAACAGTGGTGTATCCTGAAGGATGATCGATATAAAGAGCTTTTCCAAATCCTCCTGCAGAAACAGCAATTCTGGAAACATACCCTGTTTCCGCTGCAAAAACAGGCAATCCGGTCTTCCCTTGCGTTGCTAAATCCAACCCCGAATGAAAATGGTTGCTTCTGATTTCCCCAAAACTACCACTCACTTTTGGCTTTATCTCCAGCGGAAAATGGTAATCCCATCCAGAGGTAATTTCCTGAGCTCCGGCCACCCCACCAGTAAGCAATAAAAAAACAAGTTGAAGAGAAAATATATAATGTCTTGGCATTTGATTCATTATTTAAGGCCCTAAAAATAGAAAATTTTGAGGGGTTTAAAGAATTTTTCCCACAGAACAAACCAATCAAACAATATGCCTCAATTTGTTGTTGTATTAATAAACTTCAAAAACCTAAAAGTCATGAAAAACAAGGACGCTTATATTGAAAAGTTTGAAGCCCAAATTAAAGAATTACAGGCCGACATCGACAAACTGGATGCAAAAGCCAAACAGAGCGAGGCTGATATGAGAATTAAATACCAGGACGAATTGGCTCAACTTCAGGGGAAAAGAGACCAGTTAAAAGAACGTCTGGCCGAAATAAAAAATGCCTCGGATGATGCCTGGGAAGAGTTAAAATCCGGTGCCGAGAAAGCTTTTGATGACTTGAAAAACAGTTGGAACTCGGCCATGAATAGGTTCAATAAAGAATAAAATCCGACCACTTAAAAAATCATATTAAATAACAATTTTACCATCTGTTTGCTTTATTGGAAGATGTTGTGTCATGGTAGAAAAACAAGGACGATAAAGCAAAAATGGTAGAGTTGTTATTTTTTTATCAAAAAAATGCCGGCAAAAACCGGCATTTTTATTAATCAGAAGTGTATTTTGGGAAATAATTACGGGAAAACAATCCCGTCCTGATTGTTTACGACCACTTGCGGAATTGTACTTCCGTATTTTTCATTCACAGCATCAATAAATTCATTGGCCAAAATGGCCGAGCCACGGGCTGTAACATGGATCCCATCCAAAGAGAACACGCCCCCCGTAATATAGGCATTGTTGTAAGATATGCCATCCACCATCAGTCCATCGGCAGTTGCTTCCAGTAAATCGTTGGTTTCCACAAGAGCCAAATCAAACTGACTTGCTCTTTCCCGGATAATGCCATTAAAAACCACTGTAGCCTCAGCGATGGCGGTTAACTCAGCTTTGTCCAGTACATATTCCTGTGGAACGGGACTCTGAGATCCCCATCCTGCCGCTGTGATATTTGTACGTGCAGTAAGTAATATTTTCTCATCTGCTGCTATCTGACGCATTCCCAGCGGATGATCTTCGTCTTCCACCACGAAATAATTGGCCCCTTCAGTAAAGGTTATTTTTTCCAGATTGTATTGCATTGCAGCATCATTGTATTGCTGATAACCTACATTCAACGCAGTGGCCTGTTCCGCTGTCAATTCCAGCATACCGGGCAACACGGTATTAAAAAATGGAATTCGGTCAATATCGGGAACCGTGGCAATCACCCCTTTGGCTCCCTGCCCGGTCAGGCCCGATAACATCAAATCATAACTTTGCCCAAAAACCGGAGCAGGGGTAATATCATCTCCCCCCATTCCTGCACTCTCCCCTTCGCCACCTGCCAGGGCATAACCCAGCACATCGTTTCCGCCAATCCACAGACTGAAAAAAGTCGGGGTCAATGACAATGCATCAGACAAAGCGGTGGAAACACCGGGAGCTGTTGCAAAACGCGCATAAAAAGGATTGAAATTTCCTACCCCTGATGTGAAATCTCCATATTCAGAAGCTACCAAATGATAACTTCTGGCTCCGGGAATCCCTATATTATGGTATGGAGCCCCCTCATTAATCCAGGTGGAAGGATCGGTTAAAAGTTCCGGATTTCCTTCGGTGGTAACAGGTGCCAGACCGGATTGGGTTACCTGAAGTTCCATTTTCCCCTCGAGCGATGAACCAACGCTGGTTCCTTCAGGTAAAAACGGTACTGAATAGCCTTCATTTCCCAAACCGGACAAATTCGCTGCCATCAGAGTCGTAAAAGCACTCTCCTGCCCATACCGGCTCAGTGCACCATCGGTATATCCGGCAGAGTAAGAATCTCCCAAAGATACAAATACAGAAAAATCAGCTCCTCCACTTTTGGGCGTTGGAACATCTGCCTCCTGGTCACATGAACTTAGAAATGTTATTGCTAAGGCAAAGTATAATATCTTATTCATCATCATCACTTTTAAGGTATTTTAAAATGTATAGCTGATTCCCAGTCCGGGAAGCCATGCAGAAGTATTGTATGTTCCGTAAAAGTCCATCGGAGCATATCCGTCTTCCCGCTCTTCGCCCGATATATAAAGCAGTGAAGCATCGAGCGATAACTTTGAACTGAGCGCATAAGACAGACCGGCAGAGATACCTGTTTTGTTGGTACCCGGAGTTTCCGGAGTCAGATAATCAGCTGGTATGGGCGTTTCATCATAATAAACACCGGCACGAACCTTCAGGTTTTCCAGCGCTTTGTATTCAGCACCCAATCTATAAACCATGGAGTTTTCAAAATTCCGTGGGTTTTCCGAGTCCTGAAGAGCCACAGTGTTCTGTTCAAAATCAAAATTCAATTCCTTATAGGCCGACCACCCCACATGTTGCAAATCAAAAGCAAGGAGTAGTTTATCACTGGCTTGCCACCCCAACCCAAATGTCAGGTTTGCGGGCATGGGCAATGCGGCTGAAAAAGTGTTTCCTTCAGGGAAATTTCCCCGCATACTTTCCGGAACTGAAAAAGTAGCCTCACCATCTTCCATCTCCACATTCACTTCGGAACGATAATTTACTCCAAAAGACAACTCAGGAGTTAATTTCAGAAAAAGTCCCACATTATAACCATAAGCAACAGTACTTCCTTCCAGCGTAACCTGTCCATCTCCGCTTTCCGACTGAAGGGGAAGTGCCTTATTGAGTTCCACAGCACCAAAAACAGCTACAGGACCACCACCGATACTTATTTTAGGTGTGATGGCATATGAAACGGTGGGCTGAACAAATATGGCCTGCAAAGATAAATCCTGTATTAAATAACGTCCGTCCCAGTCATCGCCCCAAACCAGGCTATTTCCGTAGGGTGAGTTGGCACCAATTCCAATCACCAGTTTTTCGTTTAAACGCATGGCACCATAAACAGAGAACGGAGTTCCCATAGGGTTGTCACTTTCGGCACTGTAAAGTGACGGTTGTCTTTTTACAAAAGTATTTTGCGAAATTACGCCACTTACACCTCCGGAAAACATATATTTTCCTTCAAGAAAAGATAAGGCACCGGGGTTAAAATGAATGGACGATGGACCCAGCAACAATGCTGTTCCTGTATGTCCCATTCCAATTTGCTTTTGTCCCTGCGCATTTACCTGATAGCCCTCGGCCAAAACAGGCGTCAGCGACAATATTAAGCCAACTAAACTTAACAATAATTGCTTCATAATAAAGAGTTGATATTAAAATGCTCCCTTTGAAAACAACCAACGAAAGCATTCAGCTATTAATGATTACTCTATTTGTTTGAATAGTTTATCCCATTGGAAAACGTGGCGAAAATAGAAATTTAATTCTCACTCAAAACGTTTTTGTTATTTGACTTTCAAACATTTACAGTTTTCGTCGTTTTTGGTCAATTCTTCATTGCTGGATTTTATTGAGATGCAGGAATTTACAAAAATGATTGTTCGAATCATAAATAATCAGGTAATGTTTTACCTAAAAAATTATTTATGAACAATTCCTGCAAAATTTCTTTAATTTAGTCTGGTTTATCTATGAGTTTTCGAATTGAGATGTTTAAACACCAACAAATTCGGATAACAGCAGAGGAGTTTTATGAAGGAGATAGTAAACTATTGTCAGGTCAATTAAATTGAGGACGCTTGAATTTAGCAGGTAATTAAACATCGTAAAGGACGAAGATCCTTAACCAATATCGATTTTAAATTGGTCTGAATTCTCCCGGTGCATCGTTTTTCTCTCTAAAAACTATTCTTCAACAGTCCAAAGACCTGAAAGCATTAGGCTGTAATAGTCAAATTTTATACTAATAAAATTGGTTGAGGAGTTAAAAAAACAATCTTCTCAATGGGCTAAAAAGGTTGATCCAAAATATTCAAAATTTTCCTGGCAAAGAGGGTATGGAATTTTTTCAGTAAATCCAAAAGAAGTTGATATTGTAAAAAGGTATATTGACAATCAGGATATACATCATAAAAAAATGACTTTTAAAGATGAATTCCGCAAGTTCTTGAAAAATTACAATATTGATTTTGGCGACAGCTATGTTTGGGATTAGGTGCTTTCGCCCCTTCAGGGCACTATCCCACACCAATACTCAAAGCGATAGGGCGTTGCCCCATGCTGGTGCTTGTTCCCCTTCAGGGCGAACACTATGCCCAGATACAAACCTATTTTTCATCGCGGGTCGAGATTCTGTAGTTAAAAATTGCATTTCCTTATGGTAATGAACTTTTTAAGGAATTAAAAATATGTCCATTCTAAAACCATCCCAAACAGGCCAACGATCTGGGAGCAATAGCCTGGGGCAACGCCCCAGGAAAATTGCCCCCCCCCTCATTCATTTTATGGAACTTAATTTATCGAACCATAATTTTGGATGATATTTTTGTTTTTATGCCTGAGATAAATTAAAGCTCCTATACCAGCATTATTTGAAAAAAACAGGAAAAATCATTATTTTCAGACAAATAAAAAACGAAAAACATGATCCAAGACACAGATTTGAAGCAACTTGAAGAAAAGGGGATTTCCATTGAGGCATTAAAAGAACAGATCAACCGCTTTAAAGAAGGCTTTCCACCGCTCAAAGCAGAGCGTCCTGCCACGCTAACCAATGGAATTATTGGATTATCGGAAAATTCTATTCATTCCCTGAAAAACCTTTACCAGGAAGAAATCAATAAGGGGCTGGTACCGCTCAAATTTGTTCCGGCCTCGGGAGCAGCAACCCGGATGTTTAAAGCCCTGTATCAATTTTTGGAGCACCCGGAAGACCTGAAACAACTGAATGATCAACATCCGGCAAAAGAATTTATCAATCACCTGCCCCGGTTTGCTTTTTTCAATGCCCTTAAACAGTTTTTCTCCGGCAAAAATCTTGACACGCCTGAAGAGCGCGAAGCTCTGGCCGTTGAAATTATTACCAGGGTGTTAAATGAAGATGGCTTAAATTACGGATTTTTACCCAAAGGGCTGATTCGGTTCCACCAGTATCCTGAAGGAGACCGGACTGCAATGCTTGAGCACCTGGCCGAAGCAGCCAGTTATGCCAAAAGCAAGGAAGATAAAGCCCACGTTCACTTTACCGTAAGTCCCGAGCATCTGGATCTATTCAAACAGGAATTGGCCGAAAACATAAAATCTTTACAAAAAAAGACGGGAACAGAATTTCAGATCACCTATAGTTTCCAAAAAGCACATACCGATACCGTTGCGGTATTCCCAGACAATGAACCATTCCGTGATAAAGACGGGAAACTGGTATTTCGCCCGGGAGGACACGGTTCCCTCATAGAAAACCTTAACGATTGCGATGCAGGAATCATTTTTATCAAAAACATTGATAATGTGCTGCCATCCGATAAAATCGGGCAGGTATCAGATTACAAACAAGCTCTGGGAGGCCTGGCACTTCAAATTCGAAACAAGGTATTTCATTTCATTCAAAAGCTGGAAGATGAACTATCCATCGACTTGATTACCTCCATCCGGAAATTCCTGAAAGAAACACTTCATACCGATATTCCGGGGCATTTGGCAGATGGTTCATTAGGTGAGCAGGGTGCATATCTTTTACATTTTCTGAATCGCCCCATCAGAGTATGCGGAATGGTTAAAAATGAAGGTGAGCCGGGCGGCGGCCCCTTCTGGGTGCGCAACACTGATGGTCAGGAAACCCTGCAAATTGTTGAAAGCTCACAACTTGACCTGTACAATCCTGAACAAAAGAAAATATTTGAAGGAAGCACCCATTTTAATCCGGTGGATTTGGTTTGCATAACCCGCAATTTTGAAGGAGATAAGTTTGATCTTCTGCAATATATTGATCAGAATACCGGTTTTATTTCGGAAAAATCAATCAACGGGGAAAGCATCAAAGCACTGGAAAGACCGGGACTTTGGAATGGTGCCATGGCCAACTGGCTGACAATTTTTGTGGAGGTCCCTGTTGAAACATTCAACCCTGTAAAAACGGTCAATGATTTGTTGCGAAAAGCCCATCAGCCTGAGTGAGACAGGGTTGACTATCTGGCAGAAGATAAAAGGCAGAAGGCAAAAGAGATGCATTCATCAGAAAATAATTAATCTAAGTTATTGGTCTGATGGAACTCGTATGGTTGATTATTTACATTCTCTTTTTAGGAAATCGCTGCAATGCTCGTTTGTGGAAATTTTGAGAAGTCAAAGCTCCATACTCGTTTCATGCCGGAACGCGGTTCATAGTGAGGGCCATTCCCGAAGTAATCTCACAAAGTCCATATGCAGAAAAAAAACAAGCTTGCTGTAATCATAAACAGCACACTATCAAGGCAAACAAGACATACGTACTAAAATGAATCAGATGCATTGGCATTACACAAAGATTGCGTACTTTTGCACCATTAAAAACAAGTGTGTATGTATGATTCATGGTCTGGCCATTTTAATGAAGTGAGGGAAGCTGTTGAGCGGTTTGAGAAAATGGAATACAAGGGACAGGAATTCTTTTTTGATGTCCACAGCATAGAAAATATATTTGATTTCTACATAGATAAGCTTCAGTTTAACAAGGCTGAACGCATTATAGAGATTGGTTTACGCCAACATCCCGAGGCCTCAGTATTAAAGGTTAAGCAAGCCATTATCTACATCGAAAACGGGAAACTCACTAAAGCTGCGGCACTGCTGGAAAATCTTCTGCAGATTGAGAAATCCAACTCCGAGGTTTACCTGAATCTGGGATATGTGTATCTGCGCAACGACCAAAACGAAAAAGCGAAAGCTACTTTTGAAGAAGGTTTTAAATATGCATTTGGGAATGACACGGAGGTTTTGCTCGATGTAACCCTATACCTCAACCAGTTTCATGAATATCAGGCCGCCATTGACATTCTGGAAAAACGGAAAAATCTTTTTTGGGCCAACGAGAACCTCTTGTTTGAACTGGCTTATGCCTATGATAAAGTGGAAGAAGACCAGAAAGCTTTCAACACCTACCAGCAGGTACTGGACATCAATCCTTGGTCAGACAATGCCTGGTACAATTCTGGTATCACGCTTGTAAAAATGGGTGATCTCAGAGGTGCCGATGAAGCCTTTGAATTTTGCCTGGCCATCAATCCGGAACATGCTCAAGCCTATTTCAATAAGGGAAATAGTCTGGCACAGCAAAATCGCTACCAGGAAGCCCTGGACAATTATCTGGAGTGCATCTCCTACGACATTTTTCAATCCCGTTGCCATCATTACATTGCCGACTGTTGGAATCAGCTTAGCAACTCCACTATGGCCGGTAAATTTTTCGACCTGGCGACACGCATAGATCCAATGGATATAGATGCCTGGGAAAGTTTTGCCCGATTTTACATGGAGCAACAAGACCCCGAAAACTGTCGGGCTGTCATTGATATGGCCATGAGGGAAAAAGAGATGATGCATGATTCCGAGCTGGGCATGTTTCATCACATTAAAGCACAATCTTATGTTCTGGAAGAAGAGTGGAAACTGTCAAAAAAATTTTTCGTTAAAGCCATTCTCAGTAACCGAAGAGATTTGCGTCACATCATAGCATTATTCAAACTCAGCAAAGCGCTCAATCCTTCTTACAACATCGAGTTGTTTGTGGATGAATATGGCGTCAAATTTATCGAAACCATCTCTTTTCAGTATATTCTGGCAGCTTATCATATTCTTATAACCGAAGACATTGAGCAAGCGACAGAACTATTGAATGGTGCTGTAATTTCAGCTCCGGGTTACCTGGACGATTTACTGGAAGCATTTCCGGGATTAAATCCTGCCATCAAAGAAGATCCTACGTTAAATGATTTTATAGAGCAGAACAAATAGACTATTCAGATGCTTAACAAAATTATTTTCCCTTTTCTGAAAGGTGCTGCCATGGGAGCAGCCAACGTAATCCCCGGAGTATCGGGTGGAACCATTGCCCTAATCACAGGCATCTTTGAGCGACTGATCAATGCCATCAAATCATTTGACGGAACCGCTTTTAAACTGCTGCTTAAGGGAAAACTAAAAGAGTTTGCAGCTTATACAGATATGTTTTTTCTGCTCTATCTGTTCGCCGGAGTTTTTGCAGCAATCCTTTCCCTTGCAAGGCTTCTGGAATATCTTTTCGAAAACCATCCCATCTATGTATGGGCCTTTTTCTTCGGTTTGGTATTAGCTTCCGTATGGTTTGTGGCACGCACCGTTCGAAAATGGCATGCGGCAGCCGTAATTTCTTTTTTAGTGGGAGCCTCCATTGCCATTAGCATCTCTGTCCTTACCCCTGCAGGGGAAGATCGGTCATTTTATTATTTGTTTTTGTGCGGCGTGGTAGCAATTTGCAGTATGATACTACCCGGACTTAGCGGCTCTTTCGTGCTGGTACTCATGGGAAACTATCAGCTGGTCATGATTGATGCCGTCAACAACTTTGATCTCTCGATTCTTTTGCCTGTGGGCATTGGAGCGGTAGTGGGACTGATTGTATTCAGCCGGTTCCTTTCGTGGTTGATGAAACGTTTTCCCAACTCTACCATTGCCCTGCTCTCAGGATTTATTCTGGGTTCTTTGGGAATTCTTTGGCCCTGGAAAACAGAAATCACTCAGACATTCGGAGATAAGGTGAAAGTAATTGCCTATGACTGGCATCTGCCGGAGGTCAACACCGAATTTGTACTTGCACTTGTTTTTATTATCTTAGGCATCGTAAGTATTGCCATCACGGAGATTTGGGCTGATAAAACTCAGACAGAAGATTATTAGCTCGTAGCTGTTAGCTCGTGGCTCTTAGTGTTTTTCCTAAAAACCTTGCTTTATGAAAACTTTCGGACTTATCGGTTATCCGCTGGGACATTCTTTTTCGCAGAAATATTTCACAGAGAAATTCAAAACAGAAAATATAGAAGCGCGGTACCTCAATTTTCCCATTGAGAACATCCGGGAACTTCCCAGTTTACTTGAAAAGCACCCTTATCTCGCCGGTCTCAATGTAACCATCCCTTACAAACAACAAGTCATAGAGTACCTGAACGAAGTTGATCCGGTAGCCCGTGAAGCCGGTGCTGTTAATGTTGTAAAAATAACCTGGGATGGTTCAAAACCCTGTCTGAAAGGATACAACAGTGATATTATTGGTTTTTCGCGCTCCATAGAACCACTTCTTCTTCCTCATCATAAAAAAGCACTGATTCTGGGAACGGGTGGTGCATCAAAAGCTGTTGCATATGCATTGAAAGATTTAGGTTTGCTATACCGTTTTATATCCCGGACTCCCCAGCATCCCTCACATGTTTCTTATGAATCGCTCAACGAGGAAATTCTCACAGAATATACTGTTATAATAAATACCACTCCCATGGGAATGGCTCCCAAAACGGATCAGTGTCCTGCCATCCCCTACAACGGAATCACTTCACGGCATCTTGCTTTTGACTTAATTTACAACCCCGAAACCACCCTTTTCATGCAGAAGTGTAGCCAAAAAGGTGCTGTTGTAAAGAATGGTCTGGAAATGCTGCACCTTCAGGCAGGAGCTGCCTGGGACATCTGGAACAAGTAAAAATATTCGTCTTTTATTGGATCTCAATCTTCGTTTTATGCTTTTTTAACAACAATACACTTGATCAACTAAGTTTTTAGTTATAGATTTGAACTAAACTTTTAGTTGAAAGATGAAAGAACTGACCAAAGCAGAAGAACAAGTGATGCACCCCCTGTGGCAAATGGGCAATGCCACAGTGAAGCAAATCATCGATCACCTACCTGAGCCAACTCCGGCCTACAACACCGTATCCACGCTCGTGCGCATCTTGGAAAAGAAAGGTTTTGTGGACCATGTAGTTGAGGGAAAAGGACACATTTATTTTCCGATTATTTCAAAGCAGGAATACACCAGGAAATTCATGAAACGCTTTATCAACAACTATTTTGAAGATTCATTCAAAAATCTTGTCTCCTTTTTTGCAAAAAATGACAAGATGGATTTAAAAGATTTTGATGAGCTCATGGCTGATGTACGGAAAGAGTTGGAGAACAAAAAAAGCAAAGAACAATGATTAATTATGTAAACTGGCTGTACGAGTCTTCGGTATTCATTACCGGGACAGTTTTCATTTATCAGTTATTTCTCAAAAGTAAAACAACATTTACTTTCAACCGCTTTTTTCTTTTGAGTGGATTAATCTTTGCTCTGCTCCTGCCCTTTTTCCGATTGAACTTGTTCAGTACAAGTAGCGTTAATGATGACTTTGCAGTTCTGATGGCTCCGGTCACGATTGTCTCTGGCGATGTAAAAACACTTTTTACAGCACCAGCCTTTAAATGGCCAACCGCCAGGATAATTTATAGCATTGGAGTCATGCTTTTTCTAATAAGAGTAATTCACGGATTGATAAAACTTGGTTTCTGGTCACGAAAGGCTGTGTTTGCCCGACATGGTCGTTTCAAAGTGGCATATCTGCCAGGGAGTTTCAGTCCGTTTTCATTTTTCAACCTGGTTTTTATCGGACAGAACGACTATACCGAAGAGGAGATCAACCAAATCATTGCCCATGAGATTTCCCATTCGGTCAAATGGCATTCTGCCGATGTAATTTTGCTGGAATCAGTTCTTATCTTCCAGTGGTTCAACCCTTTTGTATGGATTCTGCGCCGAAACCTGAAAGAAATTCATGAATTTCAGGCCGACAGAGCCGTATTGCATCAGGGGGTTTCACCGGTCAACTACAAAAAGTTGCTGCTTTACCAACGTACAGGTGCCCGCCTGGAATTGGTAAACAGTTTTCACAAATCATTCATTAAAAAACGATTTATTATGATGTCCAAAAATAATAATACCTCAAAGCGAACAACTCTTTTTGCAACCATAGCTTTACTGACCTTTTTCATCGGTTTTATGGCTTGTAATCAAACAGAAGAAAATGCCCGGGTTGCTGAATCAGGAGAAGTCCTAAAATCGGATTCAGAAACAGACGTTTACGATATAGTGGATCAAATGCCAAAATTTCCCGGCGGAGATAAGGCACTAGGTATGTTCCTGATCAACAATACAAATTATCCGGATGAAGCCGTTCAAAACAAGTTAGAAGGACGAGTTTATATCAAATTTATTATAGATGAAAAGGGAAAAGTGACCGAACCGGAAATAGTGCGTAGTTCGGGCCACCCCATTCTGGATGAAGAAGCTCTCAGGGTAATTTCAGTTTTACCCGACTGGACGCCCGGTTCACTAAACGGAGAAGCTGTAAACGTTAATTATACAGTACCCATAAATTTTCAGTTATCTTCGGAAAGCAAATCTTCACCAAATTGAACATTTTAATTCTTAAGAATTCCCCGGGCCTTTATCCCTAATACAGGCCCGGGGATTTTTTCTAACCCACAAAATTCTGACTATGAATCGTTTTTCTTTAATCATTGTCCTCTTAACCCTGACATTTCAAATTTTCGCAGGAAATTTCACGAAAAATGACAGCCTTCAGGTGGCCTTCACGAACCCCGACAGTACCCAAATCCCCACAATGGATTCAACACTTCAAACACCCATATCCCATAAGCTTTCGCCGGATACCATTGCCCTGCATATAGCACACGCAAGAAGATTGATGAAAGAATACAAAATCGACAGCGCCATTGTTACCCTTGAAAAAGCCTACGCACGTGACTCCTCCTCCATCGAGTTGGCCAAAGAACTGGAAGATATTTACTACAGCATTTCTGAGAACACCAAAGCACTGGAATTTGTAAACCTGCTGCTGGAGCAGGGAATCGACAGCGCTGTTTACCTGCCACGAAAAGCACTCGTAATGAAAAAGGAAGGCAATTTGACGGAAGCATTGCATATTTTCAGCGATCTGATTAGCAAAGACTCCACCAATACATTCTTTCTGAATCAACTGGGAGATATTTTTAAGATGGCCCGAAAACCGGACAGTGCACTGATCTTCTACACGAAAAGTGTAGAAGTCTCCCCAAAAAACATCACTCTTTTCAAAGCAGGACAATTGTTTCTGGATCTGGAAAAACCCGGTGAGGCCCTTTCCTTCTTCGATCAATACTACAATCCTGAAATTCACGATTCCAAACCTTTGCGCCGGTTGTATGGTCAGACATTCTTTCTACTCAATGAGTATGAAGAATCTATCAAAGTATTTGATGAACTCTACCAAAAAGGGGACTCTTCCTTTATCACAACTAAGTTCCTGGGGATGAGTTACCGAAAAAACGGCGAATACCTGGAAGCCGAAATACCTTTGAAACAGGCAGCATTCCAAAACCCCAATGATTTTCTGGTGTATTACAACCTGGGAATTTGTTGCAGAAATATAGGTCAAACCGATGAGAGCGAGCGGTATTTCCACACTGCACTCGATATCATTACCACCCCACCTGCCATCAGAAACATGATTATCAAAGAACTGGCAGAAAACTACAAAAGGGCCACACAGTGGCATAAAGCCCTCAAAATTTACAATGAAATTCTGGAATCTGATCCTACAAATATGTCTGTCCGCATGGACATATTGATGATTCTGGACTACCAGCTAAAAGATGCCGAAAAAGCCATCAATGGATATAAAAACACGCTTGCAATGATCGAAGAGGACACCACTATCACCCAAAATAAAGACCGAATGATAAAATACCTGAACCAGCGGATCGACAAACTGGAAGAGCAGAAGTTCTGGGAAGAGAGTGGAAAAAACTAACAAAGGAGAGTTAGAAAGGATATAAACCCGCGGAGCTGCTACAGAATTGTATGATTATTCTGTAGCAGCTCCACAGCTCATTGCTTTTTTAAATCATCGCTCTTTCCCTGTTCCGGGGTCATTCAAATCAAAAAAACTATCTCTCCAGCATTTTTTTCAATTCGTCTCCATATCGGCGGTACTCTTCCTCAAAGTTTGGAGTAAGCAGCCCTTTTCCTCTGGTTTCTTCGAGTTCAGAAAATGACCAGACTTTTCCTCCATCCAGTTCTTCGGGATGAGGGGTGATTTTTCCTTCGTGAAACAATGCGAATACAAATACCAGCTCATTCTCCACTCCACTTCGCCACAAGTAACGTCCCAATGAAACAGGATTCTCCGGATTCACACCAATTTCTTCGGAAGCTTCCCGCAAAAGGGCGGTCTCAATGGTTTCCTCCTTTGATACATGACCGCCAACAGCAGTATCCCACTTACCCGGCTGCACTGTTTTATGCATCGGACGCTTCTGTAGCCAAAGTCCGTCCCTGGTTACCACCTGAAGATGAACCACCGGATGAAGCCAACGATTTTTACCATTGTGTACAAGACTTCTTGGAGCATGTCCAAGCACCTTTCCCTCTTCATCTACCAGTGGAAGCCACTCTTCCCGGCTCCAGTTGCTTTTTCGTTTCTTATTAAGAAACCAGGAATAGAATACCAGCCCTCCAATCAAAACATAAAAACCGGGACCACTTATTGCAGCCCACCATGCATGAGGCATCCAGAGTGCTGCACCAAAGGTCAGCAAGGTATACGCCATCAGTAACCAAAAGAAAACTCTGAGCATATCCTGCATCAGCCAGGATTCAAATGGACCGGCGACCAGGCCTTTAAAATACCGTTGCATCATCAGCATAACCAACCGGACATTAGAAAAAGCAGAATACCCGATTATTAACAATAATGCAGCACCAATGAATACCGGCTTCAGCTTAAACAACAAAGCATTGTCAAAGAGAATGGCAAGGCCTCCCAGCACCATCAAAAAGCCGATGTCGGCCAGAATGAACTTATCCACTCTGTGCTCCCGGAACCAAAACCAGATAAATTGCACCAATCCAAGAGACAAAGCAGCTAACAGGCCTGCAGTTGTGCCCCAGATAAGTTCAACACCAACAAAAATCAATAAGGGCAGCATTCCCGGCAGTAATTTACCTGCCAGAGACAATGGTTTACTGGTAGAAAGATTCAATGGCTTCTATTTAAAATCACAAAAACACCGTTCTCCCTTTCAACGGCAGTCGCGGTGTCTTTGCTTATGTTTACAATTCTTTTACTTAGTGCTAGCAAGAAAATTAAGCTTTTTTCCAGTCTTTGATAAAAATGCGCCAAATACGAGGCTTTCGAAGTTTTTGAATCCAAGGAATTTACTTTTCGTAAATGACTGATTCAAAAATTCAGGGTGTGTAATAGTTCTTATACTAAAGCCAAAGATTTTTAAAAATGGTATTACACATCCTAAATAACGAAGTAGTTGGTGTTTTCTTGCAAAGACTACTTAGTGTCTGTCCATAAAGTACCATTTGCGTCGTTACGCTTGCCGCCAAAATACTCATTTACCCAAGCAAACTCCGTTTTTGGCGGCTTCGAAAGCCTTGCAATTGGCACTTTCTGACCAGACACATGACTTTTTACAAATTTTCCCGACTTTATAGACGGGCACTACTTAAGTAAATCATTCAGGTAACCTGTCACATTCTTTTCGATGCGACCTGCTACATCCTCAGCATTGGCTTTTTGGAAACTTTCACCGATTATTTTCTCAAACAACTCGATGTATCGTTCTGAGACCTCACTGATGTAGCGCTCACTCATATCGGGCACTTGCTGTCCTTCTTTCCCCTGAAAACCGTTTTCAATCAGCCACTGACGTACAAACTCTTTGGAAAGCTGACGCTGGGCTTCTCCCTTTTTCAGGCGCTCTTCATACCCATCGGCATAGAAATATCTTGATGAATCGGGCGTATGGATCTCATCAATCAGATAGATTTTACCATCTTTCTTGCCAAACTCATACTTGGTATCCACCAGAATCAGTCCTTTTTCAGCAGCCATTTCTGTTCCGCGCTGAAACAATGCCATGGTATATTTTTCAAGCAAGGTATAATCTTCCTCACTAACCAGTCCCTGTTTCAAAATCTCTTCACGGGAGATGTCTTCATCGTGTCCCACATCTGCTTTGGTGGTAGGCGTAATCAGTGGTTTCTCAAACTTCTGATTTTCCACCATTCCTTCGGGCAATGGATTTCCACAAAGCTCACGCTTTCCGGATTTGTATTCGCGCCAGGCATGACCTGTAAGATAACCACGAATAACCATCTCTACCTTAAAAGGCTCACAAAAGTGGCCAACGGTAACCATTGGATCAGGGGTGGCAACTTTCCAGTTGGGTACAATGTCGGAGGTAGCATCCAGAAATCTGGCAGCAATCTGATTCAGCACCTGACCTTTGAACGGAATACCTTCAGGCAACACCACATCAAAGGCAGAGATTCGATCTGACACCACCATAACGAGATAGTCGTCATCGATGTTATAAACATCACGTACTTTCCCTTTGTAAACGTCTTTTTGACGCGGAAAATTGAAATTTGTCTCAACAATAGCGTTTTGCATAGGTCTGTAAAATATAGAGTTATTCTTTCTCGTAAGCTTCCACAATATCCTGGACCAATCGATGGCGAACAATATCTTTCACAGAAAACTTTACCCGCTCTATTCCTTTTATGCCTTTCAGTATGCGCATGGCCTGCACAAGTCCCGAAGTCATGGGATTTGGTAAGTCAATCTGCGTAATATCACCGGTTACCACAAACTTAGCACTGGTTCCCATTCGGGTCAGAAACATTTTCAACTGATTGGTCGTGGTATTCTGAGCCTCATCCAGAATCACGAACGCATTGTTCAGTGTCCGGCCACGCATATATGCCAACGGCGCAATCTGAATGGTGCCGTTTTCCATATACTCTTTCAACTTCACTGCCGGAATCATATCCTGCAGTGCATCGTAAAGAGGTTGCAAATAAGGATCAATCTTCTCCTTCATATCACCGGGCAGAAACCCCAACTTCTCTCCTGCTTCTACTGCCGGACGACTCAGTATAATCCTCCGCACCACCCTGCTTTTCAGGGCTTTCACTGCCAGCGCTATGGCAGTATAGGTTTTCCCTGATCCGGCCGGGCCCACAGCAAACATCAGATCGTTTTTGCCATAGGCATCCACCAGTTTTCGCTGATTCTCGGTTCTTGCTTTTATGGGTTTACCATTTACACCAAAGAGAATGGTATCTTCAGCACTCTCCTGTTGAACCACCGTATGTCCCTTCATGATGTCGTTGATGACATCTTCTTTCAAAACATTAAAACGCTCATAGTGTTCCAGAAGTTGATTGATTTTTTCCTCAAAATCGGCCACTTCCTCAGCATCCCCCATGGCTTTCAGCCAGTTACCCCGCGCTACAATTTTCAGTTTTGGAAAATTTGCTTTTATCAAATCCAACTTGGTGTTTTTCACTCCCATGAACTCCACCAAATCAACAGATTCGAGATAAATAAGTTTTTCGATCATAAAAAATCAAAGTTCTTTTCCGTGTTTTGCAAAGAAACAACATTTTGGGAAATTAGAACAGTCCTGATGCTTTGAGATTAGAGGAAAATGATAAAAAAGTTTAGAAAGTTAAGACCTTGTCACTATCGGCCACCCATTCAACCATAAATTCCATCGAGGAACTGTTGGCTCATTCAAAATAAGGATGGTTCATGAGATATGATCCCTTTTCAATTTTTCTTGCTTCAAAACTGGACCCTTCCGGGCCTCATCCAGCGCTTCACCAAAATTCAGGAAAACATTATTATCTCCGATAATGTCAATAACACCACCTTTGATCAGTTCTTTACCCACATTCGGTTTAATCCCCGACAACATAACTCTGGTCTCCCTCTTTTGTATATTCCTGATAGCCTCTTTCAGATTGTGAACACCGGTTGAATCAACAAAAGGAACATGACGCATCCGAATAATCAGAATTTCGTATTTCTGACCTGAAGATTTCAGCCACTCCCCATATTCTTTGGCCGAACCAAAGAAAAACGGTCCGCTGATCTCAAAGATCCCTATCTCCCTGGGAATATGAGAATAATTCTCAATCACATCCACATCAATTTCATTGTCCGAATATTTTGCTACATCAGCCATTCGTTTCATAAACAACAGAGAAGCCAACACAATGCCTACTTCGATGGCCACGGTAAGATCAACCAGGACTGTCAGGAAGAAAGTTGTTAACAAGACAATAATATCGAAAACAGACCCTTTGAGGATGGAAACAAACGATTTCCACTCACTCATATTGTAAGCCACAACCATCAATATCCCGGCAAGACACGACAAAGGAATCAAAGCAGCATACTTCCCGAAAAACAACATTATCAGCAATAAAGTGACCGCATGAACCATCCCGGCAATAGGGGTTCGACCACCATTTTTCACATTGGTGGCAGTACGGGCAATGGCTCCCGTTGCCGGAATGCCACCAAAAAAAGGAGTTAACACATTGGCAATTCCCTGACTGATAAGTTCTGTATTTGACCGATGATTGCTCCCGATCATTCCATCGGAAACAACTGCCGACAATAAGGATTCTATCCCCCCAAGCAGCGCAATGGTCAGCGCCGGACCAATATATAAATGGATTTTCTCCCAGCTGATGCCCGGTAACTCGAAATGAAACCTGGCGGGAATCTCTCCGAAAACAGAACCAATGGTGGCCACCTCAATGCCTGTTAAAGAAACTACCCCGGAAACTACAATAATGGCAATAAAGGATCCCGGTATTCTGACGGTAATTTTTTTAAAGCCTAAAGTAATAAGAATCGTAAAAAAAGTTATCCATAAAGCATTCAAATTGGCATCCGGTATGTGCTGAAAATAAAACACCCATTTATCAATAAAATCTGAAGGAACATTTGAAGATACAATGCCCAGGGCATCTTTAACCTGAATAGAAAAAATTACCAATGCTATTCCACTGGTAAATCCTACCACCAGCGGATGGGGAATAAATTTCAGTAAGGTACCCAGTTTCAATAATCCAAATGCTATGAGAAATATACCAGCCATGATTGTGGAGATCATCAAACCTTCCAAACCATGTGCTTCAACAATTGCGTAGATAATTATTACAAAAGCTCCGGTCGGGCCTCCAATCTGTACCCTGCTACCTCCAAGCAGTGAAATAATAAACCCCGCAATTACCGCCGTAATCAATCCTTTTTCGGGTGAAACTCCCGAAGCCACTGCAAAAGCAATAGCCAGTGGAAGTGCTACAATGCCCACTACCAAACCGGCAAGAACATCTTTCGTAATGGTGTTTTTGTCGATGAGTCGATGCTGCCACAAACTGATAAGTTTGGGCTTGAAAATGTACTTCATATTCTTAAGAAATAATTAAGATGCAAAGTGGAGTTCCCGGGATTTCTGTCAAAATTTAACATCAGATGCCGGTTCCATGTGAATAGTGGCGCAAATTTAAATGAACTTTTGTTCAGAAAGCTATTTTTACTCTTAATTATTTATAAAAACCAAATTGGACGGAAGTTTTAATCCTATGAATTGACTACATGAAACCGGGTTTTAGAATCAGCCGTGTGAAATGAGCATGATATTTTTTTACTGTTAAATGGAAGAAGTTAGCAGAGGGCAGGGCGGCAACGCGGCCCTGCCCTCTGCTAACTTCTTCTCCATCGACCGGGGTCTTTGTCATTGCGAGGGCCTTGCCCGAAGAATCTCTAATTGCAAAAACGTTATTTTAAACTTTAGCCAACCTTAAGACTATAGATTAAAATGGAAAGAAACAAAAAGCTTATAAAAAAAGAAAGGCCTGCCGGCATTCCGACAGACCTTTCAAACCTTAACCCTAACCCGATGCAAATATAATGGAGTAAATGGAAATGGCAAAATTTTTTTTCATTTTTACTACTTATCCTATAGTTAAAAAATGTATTGCATTCATAATACGCCTATGCATCAACAAGTTTTATCACCCAAACACCTAACTATCAACATCATTAATGAATTATTGAATCTCTCAGTTCGTATTCAGATGGGGCCATAAACCGAATTTGGGGTGTCCGTTCCATTTTGCGAATTAAAACAGGACTAATGGCATCCTGCAATTGAATGTTCCGTAACATCGCACTGGAAACGCAATTTCCGGTTTCTTTTAGTTGAACACGCAAAGCATTGAATTGTATCTCCACTTTGGTATTTTTACCGATGTCGGATCCTGGACCATCACCATTAAAATTGAACTTCTGAACAGGGCCACTCCCTGCAAAAACATCCTCAGCAAGATCATTATCGGTATAAGAATATGAAGCCACTGCAGGAGAAATAACCTCTTCAATCTCATAGCCGGGATCTGGGGTATAAATTGTAAAAGTCCGCTCCCCTCTTCCATAGGTCCAGTCACGTTTGGTTTCACTGGCTGTTACATATACCTTTGCTCTTAACCGGGTGCCTTCATTTATCAGTCTTACTTGGCAATACATATACGGACCATGACCACCAAACTCCTTATCTCCTCTGCTTTTCCCGGGTTTGGTTGCATGGCCCGGCATTACCGACACATTAGAAGGTCTAAAATTATCAAATCGGGTTTGGCAAATATTGGGTTCCGGTTGAATAATTCCAAGGGAGGAAATTTCTCTTCCTCCCCATTTCAATATAATTCTACTACTCTGTGCGGTAAGGTTGGCTCCGGATGAACCCAAATTCAGCGTCATATGATAATGGGATGGGCGGTCAAGATTTCGGGTAATATCAATCTGCCGATTTCCTTCAATCAACAATACAGTAATTTCCGTGCGATCAAAGTCATATCCGAAAAATTCGATTTTATTCCGCCTATCCTGGTTTAGGGACATATCAATGGCTGACGGCACCACCTGACAAAGCTGTGGCTCAAGGGGTGGCAGCTCGGTTCCCAGAATCCGGGCTTTAATTCTCTCCAGCCCCTGCCTCATCCGGATACGCAAAAAATCAACATTGCATCTGAGTTCCGTCCCCGTGGTGGCAATCCCACGTTGCATTAATTCTGAGACTTCCGTTTTAATAGTACTCTGAACGTCTTCAGGCAACTCTTCCAAAACCCCTGTCAAAACATCCTGCCAGTCAGCCGATGCTACGCTCAATTCACCTATACCCCGGTCTATTACAGCAACTGCTTCTTCCGTGGCATTGGGCACCGTCACTCCCAGAAATTCTTTAATTTTGTCGATAAGGTCACAACCTGAGACGACAAAAACGGTGAACATGATTAAAATAATGGGTTTCTTCATCCGTGCAAAGTTTAGTTAATTCATTGGCCGAATGGAACTCACGATGAATCTTATTCATGCTCTTGTGAGAATTTAGCATTCCAAAATTCATGCTTGTTGCATTCGCGGTTTGAATTTATCAGATAATAAAAATCCGGAACCAATAAAATCCCGTTTCTATGTTTTGTACACCTTAAAAAAACCAGTGTTCCTTTCAAACCCTGAATAAACAACTTTCAACCTGATTCTTCTGCAATTAGCTCAATATAAGACAAAAAGATACTGAGCACAAGTTAATTATAACCAACTGCTTGCAATACGGCTGTCCTCAGAAAATTTTTTCAATCTTTTGGGGATAGGCAAAATGAAAAAAAATAATATTTGACAGCTTTCTATATTTTTTTCACAAAAAAGTCTCAAGTTGTGTACCTGTGTTTTGATGGTAACCGCTCTGACATATCCGTCATAGCAAAAAAATTACCTCCACTTGCTTTTTTCAAAGATCATTAAAAGAAAGTCTTAAATGCCATCACCTGAGTGAATGGCAGTAATTATATAACAAATTTAAAAAAGGAAAATGACTTATTCTGCTAAAGTTTTAGAGGGCTTAATTACCATATTGATAGCCCTTATGTTTGTAAAGTGTGAGAAACAACTCATTTATTGATTTTGAGAAAAACGGGAGTTTGTATTTTATTTATAACACCGTTAAAAAGAAACATGGGTTGTTTAAGAATGCCGAATTGGCGAGACTTACATTTCGAAGAATAATGATAGCAAAAAAACAACCGAGGTATATAAAAGTTCTGAATCATTTAAGGTCCCGGCACAAAAGTAAAACTTCCCAATCATTCAATACTATTCGGTCTGATGTCAGGCAACTATAGGGATTATTAGTTTAAAATTATTGATGTTAAATAAATAGTACATGGTGAATAAAAAAATGGAGACAACCAACACGGTGTCTCCATTTTTCCTCTGATTCCGGAAATTGGTTTGTATTTTAGAACATATATTGTAAAGTTGCTCCCAATCTGAAATAAGAACCATCAATAATGGTATATCTTAATTCCGGGGCCAGGTTAAGATTATCAGCAATTCTGTAGTTGGCTCCAATACCCAGGTTTAAACCTATTTCAGAACCGGTTTCTTCCTGTTCGTCAGTTGAACCGAACATGCCAAGGTCCATAGCCGGAATGGTGACTTTCCAGAAAGTAAAAGACAGACCGGCCAGACCGTAAATATTCAGATCATCACTTTCTTCATGAAAAATATAATGACCATCCAAATCCAGCATATTCCAATTTAAATTATCTTTTTCAAAGACATGGGTAAATCCCAGAGAACCTTCCCATGTTTCATCAATCTCATAAACTCCGTTCAATGTAAGACCCATATTTTGGATTTCAGAAGTATAAAAGAACCCTGCTCCTGCGCGTAACTTAGAGGAATCGAATGACTGTGCAAAAAGACTTCCGCAAAGAAGCACTGAAAGACTCAGTAAAAATAACTTTTTCATGTTCAAAAGAATTTTTGATTAACAAAAAGATTAATTTAAGTATAAAAATGGGATTTTTATTCGAATAAAGAAAACTTTAAATTCAATAGTTTCATCCGGGAAGAAAAAATAAATCCTAAGGATATTTCCGCATAAAAAGAAAGGCCTGCCAGCTTTCCGACAGACCTTTGACCTTAACCCTACCCCAAAACAAATCTATAATGATAGATTTGGAATTGCAAACGTAGGTGAAAAATTCTCTATATTCTAATACCCGTCTCCAAATTATCATCACCATCAAAACCATAACCTCTTTAACGCACCAAACCACTCTAAAATCCAAGCAGTTCTGTTTAATAAAAACCATAATCCCAACCTGAAACCGTCAGTCTCCAATATTCACAAAAAATGAAGTATTTGTCATTCAGATTCCGGTAGCACCACCAGAAACGATAAATTTCATCAAAACCGCAGGATTTACATCAATAGACCGAACCTGGTTCTTTGGAACAATAAACAACTCACCTGAAAAATTATAGGAATGAGGAAAGTAAACGGCAACCTTCTCTTTTTCATCAAGCTTGCTCAGATCCTCTTCTGTAATAAAACCCAGCTTTTCCAAATTGGAAATGGGATTAACCAGAACAATGACAGGTTTTTTAAATTTCCTCTCTTTCCCAACAAAGGCAGAAAAAAGGTCATTCAATGCGGAATAAATAAATTTTAACAGTGGTGCCTTTTCAATGAGTCTGTTAAAGAAAACTTTAAATGGTCTGGCAAGAATGCTACTGCCAATAATTCCCACCAACACCAGAAAAAAGAAAATGAATACTAAACCCAGACCCGGAATATCTGTTCCAAGATATTTCTTCAGGATATCCTCCAGGAGATTATCAGTAAAACTAAAAAGAACATAGATAATGTAAGTCGTTATTCCAAAGGGAGCTAAATAGAGTAAACCCTGAAGGAAATAATTTAAAATTTTCTTCATAAAACAAAATTATCAGCATCAATAATGACCAAAATTACGATACTTCCTATTGATCATTCCCGAAAAATTCCAACTAATATTCTCTTGTTCATTATTTGATTATCCGGTTATTCGATAATCAAAAATCAATACATCTTGTAGACTTACCCCTTAGCCATTTCATTTATCAAATCTGTTTTTTTCAGTTCCGTTAATTTAGAAACCATAATACTAATCAATTTCTCACTGTCTTTAATCTAATCAGAATTTGTTTCAATGTATATCCTGTACGCGGTGAATAGATTATCCAAAGCACTTTAATAATTACGGTAACTGTTGGCGGCATAGCCAGTAAGGGATTGCGGACGAATCATCTATCAAGATACATATAAATTTGAAGCGGGCTACAAACCTTCGCATACCACTGAAACCCTTTTGGCTGTGACAGCATGTGCTTAGCTTTTATTTCTAATTATCTTAACTATTCTACTATTAATAATTTCCGATAAATTCCAATTGTACAGTTTAGAATCGGTTGTACTGTAGAATCCAACAAAAACAGCATCAATGTCCTTATGATACTTTGCAAAACTTTGATAACCGGGAACCCAACCGCCGTGTTCATATTCATAAATAGCAGAGTAAATTTCTTTTTCTCCGGGCTTAAACAATGATCCATTGTTCAATGCCCTTATGAATATACCCACATCTTCTGCTGTAGCTAACATGCCGTGTTCGTCAGCCTTTAAATCAAAAGGGTGTCCTACATGATAGCCACTCATCACCTCATTCATATTTACCTCACTTAATGAACTATAAGTATTATTTAGATTTAGAGGCTCTAAAATTTCTTTACGGATAAATTGAAAATTAGGATATCCCAAAACATCATCCATAATCCTGTTAATCAGAAGGTAATTCGTATTACTATATTCATAATCTTCTCCAGGATTAAAATTGGCCGGCTTTCCTTGAATCAATGCAAGACTTTCTTCATAGGTCTCGGTTGGAGCAGCCCAGAAATTAGGAGAATCTGTAAAATTGGGGATGCCACTTCTATGCTGAATCATCAATCTCAAAGTAATTTTCTCTGCGTTTTCGATTCTTCCCACAAGTTCCGGTAAATAATCGGCGATGGTTTTATCCAAAGAAAGACGTTCATCACGAACCAATTTGGTAACAGCCACAGCATCATATAGCTTGCTGATGCTGGCAATTTTAAATAGAGCGTGAGGTTTTGCAGGTATCCTAAATTCCCGATCGTGCCAGCCAGATGCAAGATATTGCGGTGTTTTACCAGCCTCATCTATGTAAACAATCATTCCGTCAAATCCATGACCAATAGCCTCATCTAACTGCTCTTGAACCGTATCCGGCAAGGGAAGTATCCACGCCTTAACCAAAAGCCATGGTACAAAGAACATAGAAACGATGGTTCCCACCAGTAGCATGATTCTGATTATTTGTTTTGTTTTTTTCTTTGTCATAATATTTTGGAACGACAGTTTTTTTAAATTAACCACACCGTCTCAGTTGCATGCAAGTAGCCGGTGCATTTTTGCCAGTTGCGAAATTTCCTGGCCAAACGCTGATGACGGGGAGCATGAACCCCATTTTATGCCATGGACCCCCGGCTGGCACATTAGACAGCACTTTACCCTTCGTTTTAGCTTATAGATTAACCTCAATTCAGTTGTTCCTCAATGTCAACTAATATCAAAATACAGGAGCAAATCTCTTTATTTTTAGTGGTTATTCAGGGAAACGTCCAAATTTATTTATTTCTTCCAGCGACTCATCCCAACATGCTTTATCTGAGATGAAAATATGTCCATTAGGTCGTTTTTCTAAATGAGTATCTAAACATCCTGCTGGAACAACCAACAGTTTACCATCCATCTGTAAATTGGGCAAAGCTGAACCACAATTTGTACAAAAGGCTTTCACATGGTCACTTTTGGGGGGTTGAAATGTTTTAATTTCAGTTTCTGTTTTTATCCAATTTAGTTTAGCTGTTGTCGAAAATAAATTTGCAGCATGAGCTGACCCTGTATCTTTCCTACAATATCTGCAATGACATAAATAAAAACTCTCAAAGTCACCTAAAACATTAAATTTAATTCCTTTGCACAAACAAGAACCAAAGTATTCCATATGATAAGTCTCTTTTGTAAATATTATGAATTTAGTTGAAACCCTTTTTCCAGTATTACCCTAAATTTCTTATTTATATCTAGCCAAGACTCTCCAATCTTTACTTTATGGAAACTGAGTCTTCCTGCTTAATTTTTACATAATTTGTCTAGTTTTAAACTGTCCGTTTTTTAGGGAAGGATACAAAATTATTCAATTATAATACTGTTTATGAATTTTTTTAATTCATTTTCATTTTCTAAATAATCATTATTGGTATTTGCTATAATTGCAATTCCATTTGTAATATTTTTAAATTCTTTTTTCCAAAAATTGAGATTAATATTTCTCGCACCATTGCTTATTAACAAATCAGTATAATGGACTTTACTGCCATTAATCAAAGTAACCTCATTTTTAAAGCATTTGCTTAATTTATTATTTGTAATACCCCAATTAATTTTATCAACTGCTTCATTTCTCATCTCATCTAAATAAAACTCAGATAACTCCATTTGAATCTTAATTGACTGAAATAATATCAATACATTTTGATCAGAAGATTCGTATACATCAAAACCAACTAAAGAAATAGAATTAGCATCCGTATTTGGGTATGATTTTAACAACTGCTTTGTTTGTGATATAGTTATTTCCTTAAGCTCATCATATTTAGCTCCTTTGACTTTATTAAAACTTAAAGGCAGCATGCAATTTATATAACCTATTTTAGTTTTATCAATATCTGTCTGACAATAAATGTTCAGTGCGAAGATTATTGAAAGTAATGTAAAAACTGTTTTTTTCATCTTTTTATTTTATTAAGGTTAACATTATGGATATTTGATTTTTCGGAGCATGGCGGTAAACTGTGTAGCGCTTATTCATCTTCTTACTCAATGTTTTTGTTTAACTGTAAGCTAATTTTTTCCAATGCATCTTTTAAAGCTAATTTTTCTGTTATATCCCCCAATTCACTATTTTCATTCATCGCTCCAACACCTGAATATCCCCAATAGTATGCGGCAAATGACTTATTAATACCTGAAACATAAATTTCTTTCTCATTTTCACCTAAGGTATCAACTAATTCTACTTTTAATTCTAACTGCACTTCATGACTTATAATTGGAAATCCTAAAAGGTTTATCATAGTAAGTGTCAATACTGTTGGAACAAGGTATCCTATTTCAATATAATGTTTAGTTTTGCATAAAGTGACTTTACATGTCCCTAGATAATTAGAAATAGAATCTGCTCCTAGATAATTATTTATCATTTTCAATCTTGACCCACTTAATGATTCAGTTTCGATTGTTGTATATTTGCCAGGGTAATAAAAAAAATCAATTCTCTTCAATGCTTCATCCGAAAAAATTGATTTTCTTTTCACAATAATTTCATTTGCTTCAACTTGTTTGCACCTTAATCTGTCAGGAGTGTCATTGGACGGATAATCCCAAGTCAATTGGTATGTTTTGCATGATGCCAACGAAGCCATAAACATTAAAAAAATGATGCCCTTTTTCATGATTTTGTCTTTTAGATATCGATAAATATGACTCTATTAAAAGTGTTATAATGCTTTTATTCAACAACTAATAGATAAAAGACTTACTAACAAAGAAGAATTAAAGATTCTTCAGATGTTTCGGAAATCATTTTTTTAAAACAGTTCTATTTGTCTGATTGTTATAAATATAGACTAAATAATATATTTTTTCAATAAAAACTAAATGGTCATCATATATTTCATGATGCGTGTCATAATGCCATACAATCGGGATAGGATAGCAGATTACTCCGCCTCCCCCCTCGCAGACCCGGATCCCGATGCAAATAATCGGGACAGGCTGTACAGTTTTCACGTATCCGGTTCCACTGCATTGTAAGCCTTCGGCCTCGCGCATATTGTAAGCCCCCGTCTTCAGCCGTTACTTTGATGGCAAA